>CAWBRJ010000036.1:0-48055 GCA_963790935.1 uncultured Acidobacteriaceae bacterium
TTAAAACGTGAGGTGCGCACTCAACTGCAGGGTACGACCATTTTGCGTCGTTCCGGTAGCCAGGGAGTTGATCGTGGAAGTTCCCGTCGCGATTGCGCCATAACCACCGCAACCGGCGGGCAGCAGCCCGGCGGATGGGCAAACGTTGAGAGTCTGGCTGGGCAGTCCCAAGGTCGGATGGTTGAAGGCGTTGTTGGCGTCGGCACGCATTTCCATGTTAATCCCTTCCGTGAAGTGGAAGGTTTTGCCCAGTCCAAGGTTGGTTTGTTCGAAGCCGGGGCCGGTGAGCTGATTACGGTGCTCGTCTCCAAAGGTTCCTGATGCCGGTACGGCAAAGGCAGCCTCATTGAACCACTGCAGCGGAGTGGGGTGTTGCAGCTTGGGGTTGCCGATTACATTTGGAAACCATTGGAAGTTGTTCTGAGCCAGCGAGTAGGAATTAGTACTGCTGGCCATGATCGGGGTAAAGGGCTGGCCATCCTGCAGGATAAGTGTGCCGGCAAGTTGCCATCCCCCGACCACTGCGTCGAGCAGACTGCTGCTATTCAGGAACGGCCTGTTTTTGCCGAAGGGCAGCTGATAAATCGCATATCCCCTGAATGCGTTGCGAATATCGAAGTTGGAATTTCCATAGTTTGCTGAAGGAACAAAGGAGTTTTGAATATAAGTGCTGCCCGAGTGGCTACCCCAACCGGCAGAGTCGATGTCATCCAGGAAGTGGGACCACACATAGCTGAATTGGAGATTTAGACCCCGGCTCATGCGTTTCTCGATCACCGCCTGCAACGAGTTGTAATTGGAGATAGCATTTTCGTTCGCCGGCGATCCAGAAGTGTTCAGTGAGCCAAATTGTGGATAGGGCCGCGATGCCTGATCGTTGGCGGAGAGCAATGCTTGCGGAACCTGGTTGATGTCCGCCGGGAAAGGCAGGTTATGCCCATGCGTGGCGATGTAACTTAGCTTAGCCACCAGGTCGTTTCCAATGGAACGTTGCACCTGCAGGTTCCATTGATAGGAGCCTCCAACTGGTTCGTGGTATGCGTTGTAATTGAAGCTTTGTCCGTTGTATGCACCGGGATCGGTTGAATTCCCAACATACGGCAGGTTAGCGCCACTTCCAGAAAGGATCACGACTGGCTTCAGCCCGTTCGTCTGGTCGACTACGTTGCCTTTCGAGCCGAAGGCCGCACCCATTCCCCCGCCATACTGGTCGTTGCTCCAGTTATACGCAAAAAGACCAAAGCCGCCATTAATCGTAGTCTTTGGATTCATGGCATACGCGAAACCTACGCGAGGAAGAAAAGTGTCGTAGACCGGCTGTTGCAGGTGTGTTCGGCCATTCGCATGAGTAGAACCAAACCAGATGGCGCCGAGCGTATTGGTGACGGGGTTTAACACCGTTGGATCGAAAGAGGCTTCGTTGCCTTTGACTTCACTCCACCCGGTCTGAATCTGGTAGCGCAGGCCCAAATTTAGGGTGAGGTTGGGTTTGATCTTGTAATCATCCTGGACGAAGATCTGGGGAAGTTTTTCGCGGCCGCCATACTCCGGCGTCTGGTTTGCAATCCAGGTCTGCGTCTGTCCAAGAAGGAAGTCCGCATAGCCAACACCGGTGCTGCTGTCACCGATGTAAGCCTGCGTGTATTGTCCGGTGTAAAGCATCTGTCCGGCGTTTGTGTTTCCCCAAGCGGTCGAGTTGTTCTGGTAGATCAGGAACTCGCCGCCGAAGTGCAGCACATGTTTCCCAACGATCATGGTAACCACGTCGGACGGAGCATAGGCATGCTCTTTGTAGACGGCGTTAATGTTCGAGTTCAGAAGCGTGCTGAGAGGATTAAAGAGGGTGCTATTGAAGTTGGTAATGCCGATGATGGGGAAGTTATCCGCTTTGGCGAATTGCCATCCCAGCTTGGCTGGGTAACCCTTGTTAAGGGTCGCGGGCACAAAGAAGTTAAGCTGGTTGGTGTAGCCGATTCTCGCCTCGTTGATGACGCGCGCGCTGACGCTCCACACGTCGGTCAGCTGGCTGTTGACCCGGCTGACATCGCCGCTCTGGCAGTTGATCGGGCACTCCCCCCAGCCGAAGTTCTGGCCCGGATTGTTTCCTTCTGTGACTGTGCCGTTGAGCTTATTGGTGGGAGTGAGGTTATAGTCTATGCGGCCAAAAAACTTGGTGAACGGATTGATGTTGGGATTCGTGTAGGTGTAGTTATTAATCGCCTGGCCGTTGGAAACGGTTCCCGCTGTGTTGGGAGCCGGCCAGTAGGTCTGCAGGTTCTTGGCGACGGGATCAAACCGATCGGCCGGAATTACGTTGTTGGGGAAGGGCGTGCGGGTGATGCAGGGGCAGGCGGTCGGCGTACTCGCGCCGGGATAAGTAAAGCTACCCGCCTGTTGAAAGACCACGGTGGTCGCGGGGTCGTAGATGGTGGGGAGACCGGCAAAATTGCCGCCCAGTTCCGCCGCCGTGGGCGTGGTGTAGAAGTTGGCCGTGGCGCCTCCGTTGTCGATAATGTGTTCGTAGTTGAAGAAGAAGAAAGCCTTCTGGCGGATGATCGGACCGCCGATGGTGCCGCCGAACTCGTGGAAGTGGATTGCCGGCTTGGTCGCGCTCGAACCGAAGGTGTAGTTATTCGCGTTCAGCGCGGTGTTCTGGAAGTACTCATAGGCCGACCCGTGGAAGCGATCGCCACCGCCTTTGCTGATCTGGTTGTAGAGGATGCCGCCCACGCCATATTGCGCAGAAAAGCCGGAGCTAGCGGTCTGTACTTCCTGAATGTCTTCCTGAACCGTGATATCCGAGTTCGCGCTGGCCGGTAAGGTGGTCTCGGCTCCGTCTGCCAGCACCGTGCTGAAGGGCAGGTTGCCGTTCACCGAGAGCATGGTGCCATTGGAAGTTCCTGTTCCCGTTGCCCCCTGGTTTCCCGACGGGGCTCCCGCCTCTCCGGGCTGCAGGATGTTAAAAGAGGACCAATTCTGCCCGATCGATGACACCTGGGGCAGCTGGTTGATGGTCTCGTAGCTCATCGTGGCGGTGACCGCTCCGTTCTCAGTATTCAGCAGCGGCACATCGGTATTCACCACTACCTGGGTGTTGACCGTACCTACGGCGAGCTGCGCATTGAGTTGCAGTGTTCCTACGTTTACCGTGACCGAAGAGTGGACCAGGGTGGTAAATCCGTCTTTTGCGTAGGTGATCTTGTAGTTGCCGGCCACGATGGAACCGGTGTCGTAGACCCCGGCGTCATTGCTGGTGTAACTGCCGCTGACACCGGTAGCGATGTTGGCTACGGTGATGTTGGCGCCCGGTATCGCGGCGCCGGTTGTGTCGGTGACACTTCCACTGATGTCACCCTCGTTTGTGGACTGTCCGAACGTAGCCCCAAAAGAAGCTGCTAGAAATACTGCGGCCAGTATGGCCAAGCGTCCTAACTTCATATCGAACCTCCAAGAAAAGTGGTGCTATCATGTACTCTTAAATGCTGTTTACGGCTGAGTTTCCAAAGACAAACGGTTGTCTTAGCATACCCACCGGTCGGTATTGCATTGCGGGAGCAATATAACAACACGCGATAGAAAGTTGTCAAGGATTATCTCCACGCGCAACCAAAGGACAACCGTGTGTCTTGGGCGCAAATCGACGACTGACGCCGTTCCCGATGCCGGGAGGCCCCCGGCGCAAGCCTCGTTTTTCCTCGCAACTTGCAGAAAGCGCGAGAGATGGACGCCACATAGCGCCCTAACCTACAGAAATGGGCGGTTAGCGAAGAGATTCATCTTGATCAGCCTACCAACCAATCGGTATAGTACCCACTGGTTGGTACCAAAATGCCGATAGCCGAAGCGAGACACGAATCGAAAACCAAACTCCTGCAGGCTGCGATCCGGGTGATCCGCGTTAAGGGATATACGGCCACGCGGGTTGAGGACGTCTGCGAGGCGGCTGGTCTGACCAAAGGAAGCTTCTTCCACCACTTTGACAGCAAGGACGAACTGGCGCTGGCCGCGGCCGACTATTGGATTCAGGGCACGGAGGCGCAGTTTGGCTCCGCGTCCTACCACAAGCTAGCCGACCCGCTGGAGCGGTTGCTGGCCTATGTGGACTTTCGTAAGGCGCTGCTGACGGGAGAGTTGCCCGACTTTACCTGCCTGGCGGGGACGATGGTGCAGGAGGTCTACGACACCCACCCGGCGATCCGCGAGGCATGCAACCGGAGCATCAGCGGGCACGCGGCAACACTGCTGGCCGACATTGAAGAGGCGATGCGGCAGCGCGGCATGCGCCCCAAATGGACCGCCGAAAGTCTCGCTCTCTACACCCAGGCCACCCTCCAGGGCGCGTTCATCCTGGCCAAGGCCCGGGGTAGTGCTGCGATTGCGGCGCAGTGCATCGATCATCTGCGGCGATACATCGAGCTGCTGTTCCAACCATCGCCGTATTCCGCGCCGCCCGGGCCATCGGGAATTTCGCCAAAAGTCCCAAAACGGCGCCGAAGGGCGAAATGATTCGGGGTTGCCGATTCGATAGCGTGGCCCCAGAAGCCACTAACCCAAGAACTGGAAAAGGTGGATGGACATGACGCGGATGGATATGACAACGATCGGAGTATCACGGCGGAAGGCCCTCGAATCGGGAGCTTGCGCACTAGCAGGAGCGGCGGGGCTCTTGGTAACGGCACGGGCGCGCGCAGGTACGGAGCCGAGCACGACATACGAAGAAATTGTCCGGAGGTGGTATAAGGCATGGGAGAAAAAGGACCAGGGTCAATTTGAGGCCCTGATGGCCGACAACTTTACCTTCTCGAGCGCCGCCGGCGACGACCACATCAGTAAGAGCGCTTTCAAAACGCAATGCTGGGATACACAGGTTAACTTTATCGATCGATTTGATCTGGAGCGCGTGTTCGGAAGTGGCAACGAGGCGTTTGTGAAGTATCTTTGCCACACAAAGAACGGTAAATCATTCCGAAATGTAGAGTATTTCCGGCTCAGAGACGGGAAAGTGGAGACTATTGAGTGCTACTTTGGGGGGAAATCCACCTTTCCGTCAGCAGTAAGCAAAGGCTGACATGAGCCCGTCGACCAGCGCCTTCGGAGCGGCCCTGGGCGACGACTCGGATCCACGCATTCTTCAGCTCAAGGCGAATAGCAGCGGAGTTAAAGAAGTGGCGAAAGACTTGTCAGGCATTGCACCCGTCATCTCTATCGACCGCCTTGATACGCTTCCGCTGCACGACCAGATCTGCGAAGGGTTCCGTGCCGCAATTCTGCGTGGCAATTTGCAGCCCGGCCAACAGGTACCTTCCAGCAGGCACCTGGCGGAAGATCTGGAAGTATCCCGTTGTCCGGTCCTCGGCGCCTATGCACGGTTGCTTTCCGAGGGTTACTTCGAAAGTCGAGTCGGATCGGGAACATTCGTTTCGGCATCATTGCCGGGTCAACTCCGACACGGTAGAAGGTCACGGTCAACCACGGGAGGATCGCGCTGTCTTTCCCGGCGTTCCTCGTTATTACCGCGATTCGAAACTGTTCCGTGGCGACATGGCTGGGAACCCTTCGGAGTCCACCAGCCGGCGCTCGATCAGTTTCCCTTCGCAGCGTGGTCGAAGCTGCTGGCTGAACACGGTCGAAGACCACGTTTGCGCGCCATTCATCACAACGACCCGATGGGGCTTGATCGCTTCCGAGACGCAATCTGCTCTTACCTCCGCACCGCGAGGGCTGTCGAATGCGACCCGTCGCAAATCATGATCGTATCGGGATCGCAACAGGCTCTGGAAATCACGGCGAGGGTGCTGCTGGATCCTGGCGACCCGGTGTGGATCGAAGAGCCGGGCTACCAGCTTGCACAGTCGGTTCTGCTCGGGGCAGGCTGCCGAATTGTCCCGGTCCCGGTAGACGACGAAGGCATAGATGTGTCTGCAGGGGTTAATCTGCTGCCGAAAGCGCGTGCCGCGTTTGTTACGCCGTCGCACCAATATCCCCTCGGCGTTACCATGAGCGCTTCTCGCCGGCTGCGTCTGCTGGATTGGGCTCGGGATAATGGAGCATGGGTTGTGGAAGACGACTATGACAGCGCATACCGTTACGACACTCCATCGGTTTCCTCCCTTCAGGGGATCGATTCGGACGCACGCGTGATTTACATTGGGACATTCAGCAGGGTTATCTTTCCGTCCGTAAGAGTGAGTTATATTGTTATCCCACCCGATCTCATTGAAAGATTTATAGCAGTACGATTCTCGTTAGGTATCTTCCCCTCCTACTTATTCCAGGAAGTGCTCACAGATTTCATCCGTGCCGGTCAATTTGCCCGGCATATTCGCCGCATGCGGGCACTCTATAAGGAACGCCGGACTGCTCTGGTGGAGAGCGTGCAGAACACTTGCAGGGATATGCTGGAGATCCACGGCGCGGGAGCCGGAATGCACCTGACGGTAACCCTCCCATCAGGATTTAACGACGCAGAAATCGCGAGTCAGGCAGCAAAGTACGGCTTATGCCTATGGCCACTGTCGCCCTGTTATATGAATAAGCCGCGCCATGGGTTCGTGCTTGGGTTTGCAGCCACTCCGGCAGACCAGATGGCGGGTGCGGTGCACCAGCTATGGAGGCTTCTGAAGAAACAACCCGGTCAATCTTAGTGCACGCTAACGGTCCGCACCCTCTCGTTCAGAACAGCGTGCATCTGGAGCGCGGGCGCTTTATATGGCCGCCGCCCACGAGCGGAACGGTTTAATTTAGCCACGCTCAGTTGTCGATGCTGCTCGAAGGCATCGACTGGAGAAGACCCGATCGCACCTGACCGAGGCGGTGACCGAGGCGGGTCAGACCGGAATTGACCCTAAAGAAAAACGTTGGACCTCAAACATTCTCAGGTAACCTACTGCAAAGCCAAGTATTGATGGATAAAAGCGATGGCCATGCTGCCTTCGCCCACTCCACTCGATACTCGTTTGATGGAGTTATGGCGCACGTCACCAGCCGAGAACACGCCCGGCAGGCTGGTCTCCAACGGAAACGGGTGGCGATCGAGTTTCCAGGTGGTGAGGTCGCGCCCGGTGCAGATATAGCCGCGTGGATCCCGCTCCAATTCGCCTGGTAGCCATGAGGTGCTGGCATCGGCGCCGATCATCACAAACAAGGCATCGGCTTCATAGCCAACTATCTTCTCCAGTTCATGAGGCGCTTGCACACGAACCTCAATTCGTTCCAGGCGATCATCGCCATCCGCCGAAACGACCTGGGTAAAGGGGAGCACCTGGATGTTAGCCTTCGAGGCAATCTGATCAATGAGGTATTGCGACATGCTGAGCTTCAGCCCTTCGCCCCGTACCACTACCTTTACTTCAGCCGCATAGCTCGACAAAAACATGGCAGCTTGTCCTGCTGAATTGCCGCCACCTACGATGAAGACCTTCTTGCCGACTACATTGGTCGCCTCCTGACGGGCGGCTCCATAAAATATGCCGCGCCCCAGCAGGCGGTCTTCACCCTTCGCCTGCAGCCGACGCCAGTCTACGCCTGTGGACAATACCACGGCTCGGGCTGATACCGACTGGCCTCCGTCAAACTCGCAGACATAGCCTTCACTCGAGGGAGTAAGCTTTTCAACCGAGCGCGTCAGCGCAACTTCCGCTCCGAAACGAGTCGCCTGCTTGAATCCGCGGCCGGTCAGGTCTTCCCCTGAAATGCCCTCAGGAAATCCCAGATAATTTTCGATACGGGATGATGTACCGGCTTGCCCGCCTGCTGCACAGCGCTCGACAATCAGCACGCTTAGCCCTTCAGAACTGCCATAAACGCCGGCGGCCATACCGGCCGGTCCGGCCCCCACAACCACCACGTCATAGCTGTCGCGATTGGGCTTGGTCTGCAGTTGCAAGGCCTCGGCAACTTCCCTCGTTGTCGGCGGCTCAATGAAAAGTTGTCCGTCAACACTTACGGCCGGGCAATCAGGGTCGTCGGAGACGCCGGCAGGCACCCGCTCCGGAGAGGAATCTCGATCGACCCACTCGTAAGGAATACGGTTCGCGGAAAGAAATTCGCGGATGTTATGGCAGTCCGCATCCTTGTCGCGGCCGAAGATGAGCACCCGCGATGTTGGTAAAGAAAGGGTGCGTTGCTGGATCAGCAAAAGCCGTTCACCCAGCGTTTGCAGAATGATGGTGCGGGCCTCTTTTGAGTCCCGGATCAAGTGATGAAACTGCTGCTTATCCAGGCGCGCTATGCGGCACGAGGTTTGAGCTCGCAATGAGCCGAACATCGGAGTGCCCATCAGAAGAGGAACTTCACCCAGGAAATCGCCCGGTTTGAATTCGTACTCCGCAAACTCAGTCTGCTTTCCGTGAACATCTAGAACTATCCGCAGACGGCCTTCCAACAGCACATAGAACGAAGGGGGCGCGCCCTCTCGAAAGAGCCATTCTCCCGGCTCGAGCCGCACATCGGCGATAGTATGCGCCAAGCGAGCGCATTCGGCTTCGTCAAGACAGGCAAGGACCGCGGCCTGTCGCAATTCGTCAGGAGTAAACATGTAACCTACCCAATGTTGCTGTAGATGACCGTCAACCAAATGTATCGCAGAATGCTTTCAACGAGCGCACAGCTTCTCTGCCTAGGGGGCGAACCTCGTCTGTAAGCGGCGCTGACGAGGCCTTTTGGGCTGATAATGTGGGAAATTGGAAGAACGGGTCGTCTTCGGTCGTTGTGGGCAGCGCCTGCAATGATCTGTGCTAGGCTGCCAATTTACGAGCCGTTAGAGGGGGTATGATGTCGCCTTCAGAGATTGCATCCATTGCCAGTGCCGTTAGCGGTTTGACCGCGACAATATCGCTGATTTATGTAGGAATTCAGACTCGGCTGAGTGTGCGCCATACAAGGGCTTTGATCCAGCAAGGAACCGCTGCTCGAACCACAAATATCCTGTTCGGATGGATGAACGCCGAAGCGGTTGCGACATGGATTGAGGGCAATGGCGGCACCGCTACCCCAGAGTTAATACGAGAGCGCCAGTTCTACTACCATTGCGGCATCGCGATGATTGCGATGGAGGATTACTTCAGCCAGCACGAACTGGGCCTTCTAAGCGACCAACAATTCTCCAGAGGCAGCGAGACTTTCCGCAACAGGCTTAAAGAGGCAGGACTTCGGGCCTATTGGATGAAACAGAGAGACATATTGGCTAAAGCGGCGCCTGGTTACTGCGCATACATAGACAGCCTTTGCACTGAGGAAACAGCGCCGCGTCAAAACTAATTTGAGACTAACGGGTCGTTACCTTTCGGCGACGAGGGGCGAGTTGCCTGGATATTATGTCCTCGAAACCCTTTGCAGCTATCTCGGGATCAATTCCGCCGACCATTGCTGACTGAACGATGAAACCAAGGAAGAACGACTGCATCACCTTGGCGACACTTATCAAAAAGAGGGGTTACTCGTTCTGTGTGGTGCTATAAAGATCGAGCAATCGCTTTATTCAATTTTTGAATTGGGAACGGTGATACCTGCATGTCATACAAGTCTTCAATAGAAGTAGCCTCTCCAGCGTCGGTCGGCTTTTCTGCCGCGCGCCTTAACCTTCTCGACGACGCGATGCAGGCGGAGGTCGATGCCGGTCATTATGTCGGGATCAGCGTGATGGTCGCCCGCCACGGCAAGCTCGTGAAATCCCGGCAATACGGCTACCAGACGCTCGCAGGCCGTGAGCCATTGCGGGAGGACGCGATCTTCCGCATCGCGTCGATGACCAAACCAATCATCGCCGTCGCAATGTTGCTCCTCTATGAAGAAGGCAAGTGGCAGCTCGACGATCCCGTCACGAAGTTCATCCCGGAGTTCGCCGATTTGCAGGTGTTGCAGGACGGCAAGCTCGTGCCGCTCGACCGTCCGATGACCATGCGCCATCTCATGGCGTCCTCTGCAGGCTTCGCCTTCGGTCCTGCGTTCGGCAGCACCAATCCCAAAGTGGATGAGATGTACGCCAAGGCCGATCTTTGGAGTGGCACGAACGACGACATCATTCCCAAACTGGCCAAGCTCCCTCTGGAATCGCAGCCCGGTACCGAATTCCGTTACGGTCTTCAGCAGGAGGTGCAGGGCGCAATTCTTCGGCGCATCTCCGGCGAGCAACTCGATACCTTCCTCGAACGGCGCGTCTTCGCGCCATTGGGCATGAAGGATACCGGCTTTGACGTAGCGCCTGATCAACGCGACCGCATCGCGCCGCGCTATGCCCTGGACCAGAACCTCAAGCTCATCCTTGCGCCGGACCAGTCGCCATTTCCAGCCGTGGCCGGAACCCCCCCAGGGGTGAAGCCGAAATTCCTGCTGTCGATCGCCGGGCTTTACTCAACGGCACAAGACTACATGCGTTTTGCGCAGATGCTGGCCAATCGCGGTACGCTCGACGGCGTCCGGATGCTGTCGCCATCTTCGGTCAAGCTGATGACGAGCAACCTGCTCCCCGCAGGCGTGCCCCTGCACTTCACTCAGCCGTTCGTGGGGATTGGCTATGGCATGAACGTTGGCATCGTGCTCGATCCATCGCACGCAAATTTCAACGGCGGCGCGAACGGCGCGGGCACTTTCTACTGGGGCGGCGTGCACGGAACCTGGTTCTGGGTCGATCCCACCTATGACATCGTTGTCGTTGGAATGCTCCAGCAACAAGACGGGGGGAATCCGATGACTGGGCGTCCTTATCCGGTGCCGGATGTGTGCGGAATAGCGCGCTCCATCATCTACGGAGCGCTTGTCGATCCTGCGCTTTAGTGCGGAGTTTTTGTAATCCAACAAAGATAGGAGACAACCCAATGTCACAAACGATCCCGACTCCGTCAGCATCGAAGCTGGAACTCGATACCCGCCTTGATCCGCGGATCAAGAAATACTTCGCAGGCATGCCTCTGGGAGCAGAAAAGCCTAACGTTTCGAGCCGTGAAGAACTGCTCGCACAAGAAAACTCCCCGGCGGCCCTGGCCGCACTGGAGCGCCAAACGGCCCTGTTCGACTCGATGGACAGCGAGGAGATCGCCCCGTCAGCCGGCCTGAGCGTACGCACTGAGACCCTCACCTCCTCGCCCGATGGAAACACCATCAAGATCCGGTACATCCGGCCGGACAACGACGAGACTTTGCCTTGCGTTTACTACATCCACGGCGGCCGCATGGAGATGAGTTCCTGCTATGAAGGCAACTACAAGACCTGGGGCCGTATGATCGCGGCTAAGGGCGTCGCGGTGGCTATGGTTGAATTCCGCAACTCGGTGCACCCCTCTTCTGTACCGGAAATCGCTCCATTTCCCGCCGGGTTGAACGATTGCATCTCGGGCTTCAAGTGGGTACACGCGAATGCAACCACTCTCAAGATGGATGCGGAGCGCATCATCGTCGCTGGAGAAAGTGGCGGCGGCAACCTGGCTCTCGCCGTAGGCATGAAGCTGAAGCAGGATGGTGAAGTCGGCCTGATCAAGGGCATCTACTCCTTGTGCCCCTATATCGCCGGTGAGTGGCCGCAGCCGCAGTACCCGTCTTCCATCGAGAATGAGGGCATCGTACTCAAGTTCGGGGACAACCGCGCCACCATGGCCTACGGCATCGAGGCCTTTAACGCCCGCAACCCTCTCGCATGGCCCAGCTTCGCCAAGCGAGAGGATGTCGAAGGCCTGCCGCCGACGGTCATCAGCGTCAACGAGTGCGATCCGTTGCTCGATGAGGGCCTCGCCTTCTATCGTTTGCTGTTGGCAAGCGGCGTTTCAGCGCGTTGCCGCCAAATGATGGGCGCCTGCCACGCAGTCGAGATTTTGCCAGTCATCTGTCCGGATATCGGTCACTCTACCGCCAGCGACATCGCCAACTTTGCAATCGGGCAGTCAGCAGGGTCAGGTAAGTAGCTTCTGAAGATACCAACTGCTCGGCGGAATCCGTATTCGCGGATTCCGACCTTTCACCTCTACCTGCTAATAGGTGACAGATCACTGTTGAGCAGTGTTAACTGCTCGCCCACCGAGATCGGCTATTCACTTCGGAGCGCGGTCATAGGATCGACTGCGGAGGCGCGTCTTGCGGGTAACAGGCAGGCCAATGCAGCCACGCCAAGCAGCAGAAAGGACGCGGCCAGGAGAATGAGAGGGCTGCTCGAGGTATTCTCAACCCACTGAGCAATAAGGCGGTTGAGCGCGAAGCTCAACCCAAGGCCCGCGATGATACCCAAGATAACGCTGCTTCCCGCAGATACGAAGACGATTTTGAGCACATCCCGTCTCTGTCCACCGAGCGCCATGCGGATGCCGAACTCGTTGGTGCGCTGGACGACAGAGTAGGAAACGACGCTGTACAGTCCGATGGCTGCCAGGATCAGCGCCAGGACAGAAAAAGCGGCGAAGAGGATGGAAACGAACCGGCCTCTGGCAAACACCGCCTGATTTCGAATCCACGATTCCAGAACGCCGTCCTCCCAGAGGGTGGCCTGCTGGTCAGGATTGACAGCGACAATCTGTTGTTTGACGCTGTGGATGACGGTATGTGGATCGACGCGGCTCCGCACGAGTATCTGCGTCCACATCCACATATTGACCGTATAGGGCAGATAAATCGCCGGTTTCGCGGGCTTATCCAGGCCATCATCGAGCGCGTCTGCAGTCACTCCAATGACTTGCAACCAACCGTCACCGCCGGGCACAACAATTCTGTCCGCAGAATCGCTTTTGAGCGATGGGATTCTGACCGAGCTGCTGAGAACATCGCTATTGGAGTAGTAGTGCTTCACGAATGTTTCGTTCACCACGGCCATCAGAGCGCCGTGCTGGAGTTCGGCATCGTCCCATAATCTGCCCTTCCTGAGCGGAATCTCCAATACGCTGAAATATCGTGAATCGACGAAGTTGATGCTGACTCTCTGGTCCTCCGACGCCGTCTTGCCTTTCAATTCAACCGGCTGGTCCCAGCCGCTGTCCGGAGGAGTAGCGTTGGTGGAAATCCCGGTTGAGAGAACGTCCGGGAGTGTCGCGATCTTGTCTCGTAGCTGAGTGAAGTAATTCGACCGCTCAGCCCAGGTGGGGAAGGTATTTTCATGAACCGGAATCCCAACCGACATGACATTGTGCGGGTTGTAGCCGAGATCTACATGCATCATGTGCACGAAGCCTTCGATAGCTACTCCCGCGGCCGTCAGCAAAAGCAGCGTCAGGGCGATTTGGCCGGCGATCAGCACAGAGTGGAATCGCTTTCCGCGCACGCTGCCCGCAACTTTTCGCGTACTGGATTGCATAATCTGGCCGATTTCCGGGCGCGCAAGCTGAAGTGCGGGAAAGAGTCCAAAGAGTATTCCGGTGATCAGCGCAAGTCCGACGCTGAACAACAGCACGGGCACGTGGATGTGGAAGTCAGCCTCGTTTGGGAAAGACTGTTTCGGCAGGCGGGCGACGATGAGTCCCAGGCTCTGGTAAGCGAACAACACGCCCAGACCCCCTCCTATGAGAGCCAGGATGAGCGATTCGGTGAGAAGCTGGCGGACGATGCGGACCCCGCTCGCCCCAACTGCAGAGCGCACGGCAAATTCATGTTGGCGAGCGGTGCCTCGCGCCAGCAGCAGAATTGAGACATTGCCGCAGCCAATGGCCAGCAGCAGTCCTACTGCGCCAAAGAGCAGATAGAGCGTTTTGCTTATTTGGTGCAGAACCCAGTAGCTCAGGTTCTGTATGGAAATCTTCGTGTAGTCCTTTGGATAGTGATCGGGCGTTTGCTTTGCGAATTCCTGGAAGTAGGGCTTCAGTTCCGCCGCAGCGGCTTCCGGCGTGACTCCGGCTCTGAGCTTCACGAACGTGCCGTACTGTTCGTTGGCCGAACCAGAGAGCTTCAGCGGGAGATAAACGTCCGCGCCCAGAAATCCGAAATGGGGTGGCATGACACCAATTACGGAGTAGGTTTTGTGCACCAGCTGAATGGTTTTGCCCACGACCGACCGGTCCCCGTTGTAGTGGTGCATCCAGAACTTGTAGCTCAGGACGATGACGGGCCGCGGCTCTTGGCCGTCCGGAGCGTCGGACGGGACGTAGTACCGGCCGAGCATGGCGGGGACTCCAAGCATCTGAAACACATTGCCGGTGAAATACATCGCCTGCAGATCTTCCGGCACATCGCCGCCGGTGACGGTCAGGTTCCAGCCGTTAAAAGCCACGACGTATTCGAGCGAATGGGCCTTCGTCAAATCACGTGTCTGCGGGCCGTTGAGTCCATAGTTCTGCTCTTTTCCGGATTTGTCCAGCAGTGCGACATTGGCGATGCGGTCAGCTCCCTGGTAGGGCCATGGATTCATGAGTACGGCATAAATAATGCTGAAGACGGAGACCGTTGCACCGATGCCTAAGGTCAGCGACAGAATTGCCGTCAGAGAAACCCCTCGGTTCTTGTAGAGCTGCCTCCATGCGTAACGAAAATCCTGAAGAAAAGTCGACATCATCCCTCCTCAGCAAGTTTCTTCTTCCTGGTCTCCGTCGACAGGATACCTGGAACCCCAGAATGAATCGCAAGCAACAGCAAAAGACGCCCACCGAAATCGGCCCAACCTTCCGCCCTGCAGCCCGACGGATCGCGCATGGTTCCCACTTTTCGAAAGCCGAAAGCTTTATATACGTGACGAGCGCGATTATTGTTCACCAAAACGTCCAGAAAAAGACGGTGTGCGCCCATACGCTCCTATCCTCTAACGAACCGCCGGGTGCCCCACACCGCCGATTTCCTTTGGAGTTCCGGTGGGTTCCCTGAACTTCATGCGCCTCTCCTTAAAGAGAGGCGCACACGCGGTCCTTTCGAGTGCTGCATGAAGGAAATGCGGGGTCTCGCTCGTTTTTTGCGAGATGTGGGATACCGCAGGCTTTCCCCTCAAGCCTATCGCGGGTCCCGTACATCCACACGGGTATCGAGCATTACGAACTCAACGCCTCGCAAGTCCGAATAAGATCGGAGAGAGGCACTCTTTTGCATCCACCGGAGCCGCGGTTTTCTCCTTCCCTGATTCGCGCCTTGGCCAATGCGGCCATGGGCCGGGAAGACGTTTTGCCTTTCTGAGGAACTGGGAGGAACGTGGGGACGTTCAACACGTTGACCGGATTCCGACGCCAGCAGCGAAGCAGTCCCGCAGAGCCTGCCCTGAGCTTGCCGAATGGGGACGGAACAACCTGTAGCCCGGCACGTGAGTGCCGGGTAGGCTAAGGTTCGAGGCGAGTCCCGAAGGGACGGCACAGAGCGCGAGTACGATTCAGCGCTCCACCTCAATGGCTCTTTCGATGCACGACCCAGTCGGGTTAATAGGGTGGGTTAATAGGGTGACAGCTTACCTATTGCAGCAGTTTTAACTGCTCGCCCACCGAGATCGGCACAGCCTTGCGTCCTGGAGCCCGACGGGCAATCGGTCTGCCAAGCCGGCGTTCTAATTCGCTTAGGAAGTCCGACGTGCCCAGCGGGGCACCAATGCCCTCCGCCTTTCTCAAGGAGGTGAAATCCTCTTCAGGGGTTTCGTGGACAGAGGTTTCGTGGGGAGCAAAGCGTCCGCCAAACTTGGAAACCAAAGACATCGATTTAGGCCCTCCCACGCCTCTGAACTCGTAGACCTGCCGCGGGCCATCCCCTGTTCCTTCCTGTCACCGGTTTGCCGTCACCGCTTGATAGACCGCACAACGCCTTATACTTATTATCCTTGCTGACTGGAGTCTGCGCATGGACGATCGGAAGACAGACAATTTGGCACGCTTTAAGGACCAGGTGGCAATTGTCGTGGGGGCAGCCCATGGAATAGGGAAAGCCATCGCAGTGCGTCTTGGGCGTGAAGGAGCCGACGTCGTCATCGCCGACGTGGATCCGGAGGCCATGGAAACCACCGTTCAGGAAATGCGCAGCGAAGGCAGTCAGTGCAAAGGTGTGACCTGCGACGTCCGCGAAGAAGCCCAGGTGAAAGCTGCTGTCAAACAGGCTTTGGATTGGCATGGCCGCATCGACATATTGATGTACATTGCCGGAATCGCCGCTGCCGTACCGTTCGTCGACCTTGACGTGGCTACCTGGGACAATACGCTCGACATCAACTTACGCGGCGCATTTCTGACCGCAAAGGCTGTGGTGCCGCACATGGTAGCGCGCAGGAAAGGCAAGCTGGTGTTCATGGCTTCCACCAACAGTTGGGACGGAGAGGCTCAGCTCGCGCACTACAACGTGTCTAAGTCCGGCGTGTTCCTTCTGGCCAAGACGCTGGCACGAGAGTTCGGCAAATTTGGTATCAGGTCCAATGCGGTCGGGCCTGGGCCCATCCGAACCCGTCTATCCGGGCCAATCCTCAACGACCCCATTTACCAGCTGAAGTACCATCCTGAGACGGGCGTGATCCCGCTCGGGCGCATGGGGACGCCGGAGGAAGTGGCTGGCCCGGCTCTCTTTCTGGCCTCCGAAGATGCGGCCTACGTCTCCGGCGTCCTGCTCTTTGTCGATGGCGGACAACTGGCATAGACATCATTGCAAATTCGTCTACAGGTTAAGTACAGGACTCTCGAGGCTAAGCGCAGAACAACAGCGTGAAAATTTCTACAAGTTTAGTGCAGTAGTCTACAAGTTAACTGCAGTGTCTAGAGGTTAAGTGCAGCACGCAAGCTACTGGAGGTTTGATTCTGTTCTGGCACCGAGAATGAAGCAATGGTTGCAGAGTCGGCAGGCCAACTTCTTTCCAGATAGATCGCAGCAGATATAAAGAGCAAACGCGTCGCCGCACTTTCACTTGCTACCAAGTCGCCAACCCTCTCGGCGCGCACCGCTGGCGGAGAGGGTTATCACGGCTGTCCCTAGTATCCCCTGTCCCTAGGATTCCCTGCAAACACTTACAACCCTATCACTTGTGCAACTGGGATCAATATGCCACTCGACAGCTGATCTCAAGTTGAACTTAAATTGCCGGCACGATGCGGGTCGAAACGTAACAAGTTAGTTTGCCAACGGGTCCGGTCGAATCTGGAAGTGGACTACTTTAGGGTTGGTTCCCTTTCCCGTTTCACTATGGAAGGGGGTGCGAGTACCCCAGGTGGTCCACACTCCTTTGCCTTGCCATCCCGCCTTGGGGTCGTCGAAGCGCCCATCCATTCCTTTGGCGAAGAACCCCAGGGGATAGGGCACGCGCAGTATGGTGAACTTGCCGTTGACCAAAGCGACCAACGAATCCGATGAATTGCCAGTGATGATGGGCGTGTTTTTGCCCAGGCCCAGGGTGTCGAACTGATCGACCCAGACGTAGTAATGGGAGTCATCGCTGCCGGAACCGGTGACGTTCTTGAACTTCGGCCCGGGTGTTTGATAGAGCGTCCATCCTTCGGGACAATGCCGCCCGGTCGCGGTCGGCCCATTGAGCGGTCCTTTGCATTTGCTGCGGTCAAAGCTTGCCAGGTGCCCGCTGGCCAGGGCCACCCAAACGACGCCGTTGCGGTCGATGTCCATTCCCCGCGGGGAGAAGCCCCACACCGGCGCCCTGGGATCGTTCCACGGCACCTCGTAATATTCAGCCAAAGCTGTTTCCGGAGGATTCGATCCCGGGTTCAGGCGGACGATCCCTCCTGGGAAACCGAGCACCGAGCCCCAGATCATGCCGTCGGTGCCAATCCCGAGGCCGTAAAAGGCGGCGTTCAAGCGGGTGTCATGGTGGGGTCGGCAGTTGCGTTGAGAGCGGACGAGGTTCCCAGACTCTCACCGCTGGGCGCGGTCGCGACTTTCTGCTCGCCTTCCACATAGGGGTCGCGCTTGCCATTGCCGTTGGTGTCGAGTACCAATGCAGTCCAGCCTTGTGACTTCTCCTCGTCGTGTGTCTGGTCCCACACCTTTGTATTCAACCAGCCCACAACCCCTCCCCCGCCACCGCTGGTGGTCCAGAGAGTGTTGTCGGCATCCTCAGCAAAGAGCAAGTGATGGGTGCCAAAGCAGGTGTCGATCATCGAGAGCTGCCTGGTTGCGGGATCGTACATTTCCAATTGGCGTCCGGAAGTTTTGACCGGAGTGAGCTGCGCCGAAATCAGGCTGGAACCTGCTTTGCAGAAAGCGGGATTGTCACTGCCACGGATACGAGCAGTGAACCATAGGCGTCCGCGCTGGTCGAACATCGGGTTGTGAACGGTGGTGTGGCTGTCCCAGATGGCCTCATCGCCCCAGACCGGTGAGGAATTCAGAGGCTTGGGCTGGCCAGGCGTATCCGGATCGCGATACTGAACCTTAAGCCTGCCTATGGTGTTGTGGACCGGATCGAGCACGGGCAAATAATCGCGGCTCTCTTCAGGAGATCCGTAGATGAGTCCCTTGGCGTTTACTTTGGGATCGCGCTTATCGGTAGAGATTGAGTCGTGGAGGTAGGCTGTGGGATCAGCCCAGTCCCACTGCGTAATCACCACATTGCGCTCAACTCCCTGCGGCCGCGGAGGCGTCTCGGCCGGTAGTTCTCCATTCTTGATGCGGGTGGTCCAATCGCCAAACAGCTCGGTTGCCCGTTTGGGGCCGAGTTGCGCGAGGCCGCCCATCATCGCTGGGCCGGCTTGCCCCGACTGGAGGCGCCGCATCCATGCTTGTGGCGGAGTGAGATTGCCGAACATGGCAGGGATGGTCCGTGTGTATTGGTTACCGAGTTGGTGGCAGGACTCACAGCTGTCGGTCTTGATCAGATGGATCCACTGTGCCTGGCTTTTGATGTTGGGGGAGATGCCGGTTTCGGCGGGGGCCGCGAATTCCATTTCTGCGGGTACCTCGAGTAAGGCGTACCAATAATTGGCCGGGTAGTAGTGCGCCGCGGCATTTCTATCCGGGGCGATGACCGGTTGCAGATTCACTCGCTTGCCTGGATCGGCTTCCACCTTTGGCGAATCGAGCAGTCCGTAACCGCGAGCCCAACGGTGTACTTCGCTTTGGGTAGAGCGGGTATCAGGTAGCGGCCTTGGTCGTCGGTCACCACTTCCTTTATGTAGTGGGTGGGCAGGTCAGTGGTTTCCGCGATCACCCACACGCCGGCTTCGGGTCCTGCGGAGCTGGTGACGGTTCCACTGATGGAATCTTTTTTTAGTTGCGTTGCGTGGGTGGTGCTCAGGGAGAAAACGAGCCAGGTGAAGATGCCGATGGCAGCTATTCCGAGGGGAAAGATCCTAGTCAATTTCATTTGACCTCGCTACGCCTGGAACGGTGGCAAAGAATCGGTGTTTGCTTTCGGAAGCTGGTGCACGCAGGCGGCAATTTGTGGCTTTGCCGATTGGCCGCCAATAATACGCCTGGCCGGATTTGCGTGCAATGCTCGCGGCTTGGGTTCACCAGGTTCGTGGGTTTCGCCGGAGTTGCGGCTAAGTCCCCACGAAACTTCTTTTCCACGAAACTTCATGGCCGAGGCTAATAGGGTGACAGCTTACCTATTGCAGCACTTTTAATTGCTCGCCCACCGCAATCGGCACAGCCTTCCGCCCTGGAGCTCGACGGGCAATCGGTCTGCCAAGCCGGCGTTCTAATTCGGTTACGAAGTCCGCCGTGCCCAGCGGTCGAGCACAGGACGCACAGATACCAGGCTGTCATCCTCGCCCGCGAGGTGCGCCCGCACACTTGACCACACCCAGTCCTCTGCACGAGACACAATCCGAGCCCGAACCGGATTAAGGCTGACATACGATACCGCGGACCTCAAGTGGGACTCATCCATGGCGACCGAAGCGAACCGGCTCTGGAATAAATGACCGGTCCATCGGCCACGCGCATTGATGAAGCTGGTGTAGCGGCGGTGCGCTTCCCCTAGGGCCCGGCTCATGCCGTCTGTTTGAATGCGGTGTCAAGATCAGATGGACATGATTGGGCATGAGGCAGTAGGCCCATACCTCAACACTGGACTTGCGCGACTGCTCCGCAAGCATATCGCAGTAAATCTGCTGATCTCCATCCTCCAAGAAAATTGCTCGCGACGATTTCCGCGCTGGGTCACATGGTGAGGAAGGCCCGGGACGATCACGCGGGCAAGGCGAGCTCATGCAGGCAAATTATCACGAACTTAGGTGAATAGGTATGCTGTCACCGGATTGGCCATACACCTACACGGCCTGAGCGTCGGCCGGCCGCGGACCGAGGCGACGCTGGTGGACGCCACTCTGCACAGGAGCGGAAGTGGAGCGATCTCTTTTAGAACCCGTCCTTGTTCTCAAGCAAGACCGGCATCTGGTCGACGGGCACGCTCATTCCCAATGGGTGCTTGCTATTTTCCCAATCACGATACTGGACGAGCCCCCAGTTGCCAGGCACGGGAAGATTTGATGAGGTTCCTTTGATATTCCATACGGCCCAGCCAACGTAGCCATGAGGGCGCGTGAGCTTACAGGCCCAAATGCCGTCGACGTGCGCTTCACAATACGGGACACTGGCCCCGATGAGCCACTTCTCTACGACGGGATAAGCGTTGCCTGCAGCCCGGATGCCAGTCCAATGATCCGGCGTCGCCCCGCATGCCGCCCCCAAGAGTGTGCCCCACGCACAGTTGTCGTAGGCATACCAGATGAAACGCGACACGCCCGCAGCCGCCTGCATAATGTGGTAACGCATCAGCCAGGATGCTTCCCACGATTGTGTCACTGGGCCTCTGAGCGGGCTCCAACTTGCCTCCGTGTTCCACAATTCAGCATTTTCCAATCCAGACTTTGCCAGAGTGGCGCGCATGGAAGCCACTCCGAAATAAATGGCTTCCGGATTTTCGGTGTAGCCATAGCCATGAAAGGTGGCGATATCTGCATAGGCGTAAGGTCGACCCGCAAGCGCCAACCATTGCTTCAACCATTGTTGCGCGTCGCTTTGCACAGGGGAATTAATGGATGGGAGCAAGACTTTGTTTGGGTTTGCGCCCCCCTTCGGCGCGCAAACGTTGTGCCCACACCCGCAGTTTGCCGGGTCCTTTACGATCCGGTACATGTGTTGAGTCAACGTGAGCAGTTGTGCCTGGGTTCCAGCCCAGAAATCCGGGATCGAGGGCTCATTCCAGGTTTCGTAGTACCGAATCACTCCGCAATAACGCTGCACGAGCTGAGTGGCGAAGGTATCGAAGTCCGCTAGCTTCGCTGGAGGATAACAAGTTCCGGCGGGCGCCGTTTTGCAAGACCCTGTGGGGCTCGACGAAGCCCACGGAGGCACATTGCCAAAAGTGAACACGAAGTCCGTCACGCCGTTGGCGGCCGCAGCGGTTATCGTACCGTCGAGCTTGGTCCAGTTGAAGGACCCTGGAGAACTCTCAATTTCGGCCCACGGCGTCACATCCCAAAGCCGAAACGTAGCAAACGAGAACGGAGGAAACGCCGTGATGCGGGCGGGTGGAGTCCGGTTGTCTGCAGCAAGATTGTGTATGTGCATACCAAAATAGGTCCGGGCGACAGAAGCAGTGGGAGATTGTCCCTGTAAGGAGAGTGCAATCGGAGAACCCCCATAGCCGAATTGCGGAGACCCATCCGCGGCCGATAGAAAAGCACTCCCAAATCCAAAACAAAAGATGAATGTGATGCTGATCGCCACAAGACGTAAGAACGAACCCGGGAAGGGCGCAACCGCCCTTCTAACGCGCTGTACCATTTCTTCACTATAGTCGAGTGATTGAGTTCCAAGAGTTCGTAGAATGCGCGGACTGAGTGAGTTCGAGATGATTTCGGGCCGAAGAGTGCCGAAGTGAAGCGGAACTCTCGCCGTTCACCGAAGCGATTCGGCGATTTCGTGCGCAATGTGTTGTTTTGGGAATTATTTGGCGTAAATATTTGCTCGCTCTGCAACGCTGCCCCCGAAGGCGATCTGCGGGGACTCAAGCCATCCGAGCGATCACCCCAGCATTCTTCCGACACAACTCAGAAGAAACGCAGTTCCCAGCGTTCCGATAACCGCTAAACCAACTGCGCTAAGAACACGAACCAAGATTTTGAGCAGGCCGGTCAGTTCTGTGTTGTCGAAACGAAGACTGATTGTCAGATTTGCAATGAGAGCAGCTTCAACCAGGAGGCCAGCTCCAAAATATGTCAGACTCCACTGCCGAGCAGCTAACACGGTTTTTGCGTGAGAAGGAAGCCCATAGTTCCCACTGAACATCCAAGCCCAACCTAGATATTTCAAGAGGCAAACCGCACCGAGCAAAATAAGCACAAGACTAAGTGCCAGTTGTCGCCATTGTAGCGACCGACGACCCCTCAGTCCGCCAGAATTTTCTATCAATTTTGCTGTTCTCTCTACCACGGGAAGGAGACCTCCTTTCTTATAGAGTGGCTGTATTCACTGACACCGCTGAAAGTACCAGTCCCGGTCACGGTAAGGACGGTCATCGCTGGCCGCCCCCCGTACAGATCCGTGCGAGCGGAACTACCGCACACGGCTCCTACCTTGGATGGATGGCGTCAAAACGAACGTCGGGATAGGGATGCAGGACACGGGCAAGCGGTAGCCATCGTGCGAAGGTCGGGTGAATACGCTGCCAACTGGGGCGGCTGCGCTGACTGCGACGGCCCAACATAGTCCGCCACAGATGACGCAAACGCTCGCGGAAGCGTCGCAATGCCCGCAGGTTTTCAGGAACAGCATGGTAACGGTAGTAGCCTTCAACGACGCGTTTCAGCCATTGTCCGACAGCGTTAACCGGTTCATGCAGGCGCTTACGCAACTCTGCCTTGATAGCCTGCAGCGTTGCTCGCATGCGTTGACCCATGGTCTTGCGCCGGATAACAAAATGGCCTTTCGAGTTCGTCGCACAGTAATGCGTGAACCCAAGAAACGTGAACGTTTCAGGTTTGCCTTCTCCACGCTTTTGCCGAGCCCCCTGCGCGAACCGACCGAACTCGATCAGTCGCGTCTTCTCCGGATGAAGCTCCAGCTCGAAGTCCGCCAAACGTTCCCGAAACTCTCTCAGGAACCGCTCTGCGTCCTCACGATGCTCGAAGCCGATCACCAGATCGTCAGCGTAGCGGACCACGACTAACTCTCCGCTGGCCACTTTCCGGCGCCATACCTCGACCCACAGATCAAAGACATAATGCAGATACACATTCGCCAGAAGCGGCGAGATCACCGCTCCCTGCGGAGTGCCTGCTTTCGTCTCTGACCATTTGCCGTCCTCCGATACCCCGGCCTTGAGCCACTTCCGTATCAGCCGCAAGATACGGGGATCGGCCACTCGATGCTCCATAAACTTCATGGTCCACTCGTGGCTCATGTTGTCGAAGAACCCACGAATGTCCGCATCGAGTATCCAGTTCACTCGCTTTCGTTGGATGCCCACGTTCAGCGCGTCCAGCGCCTGATGTGGACTGCGGCCCGGTCGAAACCCGTACGAGAAGCCTCGAAAGTCCACCTCGTAGATCTGGTTGAGGATGGCCGCGATTGCGTGCTGGACGATCTTGTCTTCCAGTGACGCGATGCCCAACGGTCGTTGCCGGCCGTCGGCTTTCGGTATATAGACTCTTCGCGAAGGTTGTGCCCGATACGCTCCACGATGCACGCGGCCATGGAGATCAGTTAACCGCTCCTCCAGGCCTTGTTCATATTGCTGCCAGCTTACCCCGTCCACTCCCGGTGCTGCTCTTCGCTTAAGCGCGTAATAGCTCTCCCGTAGTAAGTCGATCGTAAGATGGTGCAGTAAAGCGGTGAACCGTTCCTGCTTCCTTGCTCGCGCCGTTTGACGCACGCCGCCTAACCCTTGGGACACGGTAGCTCCGCTCTGTGTCGGATCCGTGTTGAGATGGGCGTCGTTCTCCTTGGTCTGCACCCTTCCCTCCGCTGGCTCCGCGGAAGTCTTACCTTCTTTGTTCGTCAGCTTCATAGGTACTATGGCGCAGTCCGACCCCTCCAAAACGTACATGTCAGGATTGTGGTTCTTTCACCTTCCCTGACCGGTCTGCTCGCGCAGACGCTCTGGAGGTCTCCCGGTTCTCGTGCACATTGCTTCCTGGCGTGCCTGAAGTCTTCGACTACGCCGAGCCCGCCAGCTGCTCGCGAATAACGCAGCTGACAGTGTTGCCTTCCCGCCGTCAGAAAGGGGTCGGCACTCGGTTGCATATTTTCGGAGCTCAATCCTCCCGCCCGCCAGTTCCTCTGTCTACGCTTCGCTATGGCTCCTCGCAGAGTCACAGGCAAGACTCGAGGCCGGAATGAAGTCGCTTCTCCTTTTCCGTAGGGCTCTCTCATCCCCTACAATGTGCCGGTTTATCCCGGCGCTCTCTGACGAATAAATTCCAGCGGGCACCCAATGCCCTCCGCCTTTCTCAAGGAAGTGAAATCCTCTTCATAGTCCTCCAGCAACAAATCAGGGAAATTCGGCCAGCGGTCGGGCACAGGTCGCACAGATACCAGGCCTCGCCGGCGAGGTGCGCCCGCACACTTGACCACACCCAGTCCCCTGCACGAGACACAATCCGAGCCCGAACCGGATTAAGACTAATCGGGATTGGCCTTGTTTGCGATGAACGATCGCGAGGCCATCTTCGACTATCGCGAAACCGGCAGCCCGCGCGCCGCCCTACTCAACCGATCATGCCGGGCCATAGATGATAAGGATGAAGGCCTTCTTGAACTGCGTCAGAGACACGTTCAGAGGGATTCCCCACGGGTTGTACAAAGCAATTTGATTGCCGGCTAGGCCAGTCACGGTATAGCCGTGGTGACCGTGCAACAATCCGCCCGATTCCTTGTCCACTTTCGCCCTGTCGGGATTCGTGGCGGCAATCGTTGGCACAGCCGTGGCCGACTGCGCAAGTTTGATGATTTCCGAATCTTTCAGGTCTGTCACCGCAACCGACGTGGGCGCAGTTGGCCCTAACAGGGCCTTCCAGGCCACGACAGGGTCATTAATCTTGTTGAGTTTCTCGTAGCCACCCACTTGAGCTGCATACGCTTTTTCAATCACCGACGGCCACAGAACGGGCGTTACCTTCTTGCTGCGGTTAGACTGGTTCCCGATGTAAAGCAGATCCCAATTCTCGTCCCCGTCATTGGTATAGAACACGTCGCTCACCTCCTTCTTCACGCCCGGCAAGTCGACAGTAAAGTAGCGCTTCGAGGCGAGACTGCCCTTTGGCCGGCCCGCCCAATCGTCGTCATCCAGAAATTGCATCACTGCGGAAAGGTCGGTCACAACGTCAGCGTCAATCTTCTTAACTGCCGCATGCAAGCGTTGTGAACCGCCGGGAGTATTCGCCATGGCCCCCAAAATAGCAGCAACCGGGCAATCCCCTACTTCTCCCTGAGCGACGTCGATGGTTTGCGGATTATCGCCTGGATCCCAAGTCACCACATTCACGCGCTTCTTTTCGGTGTCTTCTAGTGGAGTCGGCATCGCAATCGTCTTAGGCGCCACCTTGGTTATCGTCGCGTCCATCAACAATATGCTTGGACCGATTTTCAGCGGTCCTGGCAGTCGTGCCGTCCCGTGTGCGTCGGTCGAATGTCCCGTTTGGGGAGCTGCACCGAGCACTCCCGGAACCCGGGCCGTACGTACTCCGTAAATCTGAACCTGCCGATCTTCTCGCAGTGTCATAGCGATCTCCATGTGGGGCTGAAAGACTCTCTCGGTTCTTGAAGAAGGATCTCGCTGCCTTGAAAGTCCGAAGAATGGACCTATTCTACGCCGGTCTTCCTTTCGGGAGACACGCGGAAATCGCCCCATGTAAAAGACTCACAGGAGAGATGCGAACGCGTTTCGTCCGACCAATACGGGAACAGATGGATCGAACGCCGTGCACAATCGCACACTCTATTTCCCGTCAAGAGGGACCGTCCGTACGCTTACGGTTTTGGTGCCGACCCGCACGGCGATCTCTTGAAGGATGCAGGCGGTAATCCCAGCATTCACCCAATCGCTTAAAACGCAGATCAGACCTGCAACTTTTATTGCGGAGCTGCTAAAAAAGAATCACATACCGTTTTAAGGGCTAATAGGGTGACAGCATACACTCCCTTAGCAAAGTACCTAGTGCGATAGTTTACCGCAGCCCAAAGGTTGAGCTTCTGGGACCTGATGAAAAAGGCTGTTCACTTTTGGGCTGCTCCGTCTCCGACGGACTGCATTTTAAGGCTCTGGTGGCCGGAGTAGGAAGTTGTGTCGTCAATGCCGACTTTGTAGTCAACGCAGCCAGCGTAGCCACCGCAGCCGGTGTAGAAGCCCTTCGCCATGGGGGATTCAAAGTCGAAATCGAACTGCGGGTTGCTGTATGGTTCACCATCAAGTTCGACCTTCATCGAGTCGACCCAAGCAGTTCCGATACCCGAGAAGAGCACGCCGAAGTTGATGTTGGAAGCGGTCTTGCCGACGGGTAGCTCGAACTCGTAAAGGGTCCATGGCGTGGTGCCAGTTGCGCCGCGAAGAGTGCCATTACCAGTGTCCGGCTTGCCATCGATGAACCGCACGAAGGAGTTGTCAAAAGCGAGCTGGGGACGGTTGGTACCCTCGCCGGGACCGTCAACACGCCACCAGAGGCCCGCATAGCCATTAAGAACATGTTCGGTCTTGATCCAGGCGCTGAAGCGTACCGTCTTACCCGCGGCATCCTTCACTGGAAATCTGCCAGTCGCGACGCCAAACGACGGGCCGCTCTGCTTCTGCGGTGCTGCCGCACGGAGCATCTGGTTGAGCACCGGCTCCGTGATGCCAGCCGCGTGCAGCGCGAGAATGCCCTCGGCCGAAACGTCGAACTTCACAGGCTTATTCTGGATAGCGAGAATGATGGTCGACTCAGGCACGCCACCGCGCGACATTTCAATGAGATCGGCGTTGGTGAGCGGTTGCTTGCTGGTTTGCGCGAAGGCTGCGTCTACTTGTGCCAGCTTGACCGGCCCCTTCATTTGGAACTCGCGCACCGGTCGCAAGGCAATCAAGGTATTCGATGGAGTGGACAACTCCGGTTCTATCGGCGACGCCACGCGCGCTGCAAAGCTCATAGCGCCAGCCGCCGTGTGCGCTGATGCCTTCACCGCAGCGACAACCCGCGCCCCCTTCATTTGGCCCAGCATGATCGGCACAGAGATAACTACCAATCCAGCCGCAAGCAGCAAAAGTCTCGCGCCGACGCCGAGCTTTCGCGCGACGGACGCGGTCATGATCTGGCCGATGCGGCGTTTAAGGTCAGCGCCGGTGATGCCAGAGACGCAGGTGAGGGGGGACTCGATGCAGAGCTCACAGACCTTGAGGATGCTCTCGGCATAGGTCTGAGGCTGACGGAAGAGGAGCAGAACATCTTCGTCGCAGGAACGCTCGCGTTCTTTAACCAGTTGCGACTCGATCCACCAGACCAGGGGATGGAACCAGAAGATTGCCTCAACCAGCATGTGGAGGAGGGAGGTGAGGTTGTCGCAGCGGCGGACGTGTGCTGCCTCGTGGGCGAGGACCGCTTCGAGGTGAGCGTCGTCAAGATGGGGCGAGATGGATTCGGGCCAGAGCAGGACCGGGCGGAGGACGCCGAAGACGCCTGGCTCCATGGAACCTCGCGACGAGAGGACCGCGATAGGACGAGTGATATGCGCAAGCTGCTCGATACGGCGGAGGATTTCGACTATTCGGCCTTCGTGAAGCGGCACCGCCTGACGCTTGAAGTTTGCAATCCGACGCCATTGGATGGCCCAAGAAGTGAGGAGGGCTGCCAATCCAAGGAACCAAAGGGTGACCAGCACGGCAGGCCACTTAAAACGTTGGTGCAGCAATGCAGGCTGCGGGGCCATTAGGCTGTCGAGGACGGGCGTGTCGGTAAAGGGCTGGCTCATCGCATCGACAGCCAAATAGCTGTTGGTCTTGGCCGGGGTCGCGTGCGTGACACGGGGGAAATGGCTTCCGGCGGCGATCAGAAGAAAGAAGGGGATGAGGAACTTAGCGGATGCGGCCACCCAAAGCCAATACCGGGCGCGAGCCGGGTAGTTGCGCAATGCCAATGCAAGCAACGCAACAACGAGGGCGAATAGGGTGGACTGCCAGAGGTGATTGCAGATTTCGAGGGCGCCGGGTGACCAGACTGTGGACGAAACTGGAATCATTGCTGTTTGTCCTTTACTTCCAAGCGCTTGAGTTCGCGCTCAGCTTCTTTGACATCCTCTAGCCGTAGCTTCCCCGATTTGACTAGGTGCATCACGATCAGTTGGGAACGTCCGCCGAACATCGTAAGCAGCTCGTCGATCAATCTCAGTTGTGCTGCATTCTGCGCAACCAACGGCTCAAAGATATGGAAGTTCCCGATCTTTCCCGTCCGCCGCACAATCCCCTTTGCTTCCATACGATACGTCGTGGTCTGGATCGTCCCATAGCTAGGCCTGCCCTTTTCAGGAAAGGCCTGTTGAATCTCACGGATGGACGCCTTGCCGCGCGCCCAGAGCGTATCCATGATTTGAAGTTCCAGCTTTGACAGTTTCGGTCCCGGCATTCGCCTCCAACAGGTGTATTAGTTTCTATAACACTTGTTTGTTTACTGTCAAATCGTCACCCTCTGAGCGATAGGCCCTTCGCTTTTCTCGTGCTATCAGTCGAACGGATCCGGACCAAACGCCTGCAAAGTCGGGTGCATTCGAGGGGTCGACGCAACATCATCTGATAGGACTTTTCTATTGAAGGATGGTGTTTATGAGTGGAGGGAAGCAGTCGAGACTTTCTGCTGGGCAGAGAGCTGATGTCTGGAGGCGATGGAAGGCCGGGGAGTCATCGCATGAGATGGGGCGCGCCTGTGGCAAGCCCCATAACTGCATTCGCTGCGTGTTGTTACCTAGGGGGAATTGCTCCAACGGCTCGCCGGCGTTCCGACTTAGCGCTGACCTTGGCAGAGCGAGAGGACATTTCGCGAGGGATCGCTTCCGGCTCATCGATCCGTGCGATAGCCAGCGGCCTTGATCGAGCGGCGTCAACGGTGAGCCGAGAGGTGAATCTATGCGTCATGAATTTATGCGTCGAATTTATGCGTCAGGCGGAACCGGTACTGGGGAAACAGTTTGCCGCAAAGTACCAGGCCCGTCTGACGCACAAATTTGAACAAACTGGGCGAAACCCCCGCCTTAGCCATGCCAATCAGCGACGCTCGATAGCCAAGAGGCGTAGACTGTCGTCGAATACCCGTGCGACTACACAGACGCCAGTGTTCGTATACGGCAAGCCATGGAGGGAATGCTCCGATGAAGAAGCTCTTAAGTTCTCTTATACAGAGTGGTGCCTTGGCCACAGGCCTCGTGTGTTGTGGTACTCATGTGCTCGCTCAGGAACCCGGTTTCCCTCCGGAAACCTCGGCGCCACCCCCGCAGCAAGGGCCGGCCTGGAACCATCGCGGCATGATGGATCCGGCTCAGCAATTGGCTGGAATGACCAAGCGCTACAACCTATCCACCGATCAGCAGAACCAAGTCAAGCCCATTTTGATGGATCAACAGCGACGGATGCAGTTGCTGCGTCTAGACTCCTCCCTGTCCCCCGACGAGAAGAAAGCAAAGATGCAGAGCATTCTCAGCGACTTCAATTCAAAGATCGAAGCCATTTTGAACGATGATCAGAAAAAGCAGTTTGAACAAGATCACCAGAGCATGCAGGAACGTATGCAGCAGCGGGGTCAAGGCGGCAGTCCCGATGGTGGCGGACCTCCACCGCAACACTAGAGCGCTTGGGCCCTGTAAGGGGACCCCTCCGGGGACGGGCTAATAGGGTGACACCACACCTATTGCAGCGACAAAACCCGGTGACAGACAAGACCCGGTGACGACAAAACCCGGTGACGACAAAACCCGGTGACAGACGGAACGTAACCGTCACAGTTTGGTGCCAGGTCATTATTCGTACGGACGCGTGCACGCTCCCTCCAGACGAGACGTACCTAAAAAGTTCCGCTGTTGTATGCGGGCAGCTTTGGGCGATTCCCCCTCGAGCATTCTGCAGGCCAGCTCGTGGCAAAATGGACGCAGATGCGGTCACAGTGAGAACGAAGTAAATCTATTGAGGTATTGCCGGGCGGTAAGAACCTGGATACCGCTATAGGTTTTGACACTAAGAAGATCGTTATCTCACGAGAGGATGATCTCAGCGTGAGACTTCACGGCGCACTCAAACACCATGTCATCCTTTGGATCGCGGCGCACCCCATCCACGATTCCGGTTATTTCGACACGCGTTCCGCCGCTGGTGTATTCCTTCAGTGTCGCGAGGACTTCTTCATCCTTCCAGGTGAACTTCCGCACAAGCGTGGCGCGAACTTCCGCAATGATCTGATCGCAAATCGCGACGGTGTGGTCGCTAAACACGGAATCGAGAGCGGCCTGAGGGGTGCCACCGAACTGAAAAGCTGATATCCAAATACCCGAATCGAGAACAACGATCACGCCTTGCGTTTTTTCCCCGAGGACAGTTCTGTGCGAATCTCGTCTACCAACTGCTCCACGTCCTCCTCCCTATAGCGCGGTCCGCTGCGAGCGGCTACGGCGCCTCGCACCGCAGAGAGCTTTCGCTGCACCCGCTCCAGCCGATAGGTGCGAAAGGCTTCTCGAAACAGCTCACTGATATTCCGGCTCTCTTGCTTGGCGACTTCTTCGACCTGCGCAGCCAAGTCTTCCGGGAAGCTAATGGTGAATACACGGGATGTGCGCGATCTGGAAGGACTCATGATCTTCATTATGACATAATCATATATTGTCGTACAGCCAAACGCTGACGGACGACCCCTCCGGGGACGGACGGAAAATACCCTAATCTGAATTGGGTGGTATGTATAACGACTAGGCCGCCGGTGGCCAAGCAATAGCATCAGGGTGCCAAAGCCGATATTATTGGCTTTCGCGTGGCGGTCGAGGAAGAATTCTAGTGAGCCGCCTCTACTGTAAGCCGCAGTCCCACCGCCTTGGTCACAGCAACCAACGTCGAGAGCCGTGGATTCCCTTTGGCCGACAACGCGCGATAAAGGCTTTCTCGCTCAACGCCAGCCTCTTTCGCAATTTTGGCGACCCCGCCTCTTGATTCAGCGATGCGGCGTAGCGCAATCAACAGAATCTGTGGATCATCTCCTTCCTCGAGCGCCGCGCGCAGATACTCAACGGCGAACTCCGGATTCTCACGCAGCTCTTTTGCCATAGCTTGATCATGAGAAATGCTTGGTTTGCGTTTCATTCCATCTCCGTTCTTTTCTTGTAGTCCTTCCAGTACGCCCGCGCTTTCTTGATATCCGCAGACTGTTTGCGTTTGTCTCCTCCGCACAACAGCAGCACACAAGCCGTTTCGATTTTTCCGTAATACACCCGATATCCAGGTCCCCAGTCGATACGGAGTTCGTGCAGGCCTTCGCCGATCGATTTCGAATCTCCAAAGTTCTCACTGGCGAGTCGATCAATCCGCACAGCTATACGTCCGCGTGCCTTTAGATCGGCCAGATTGGCCAGCCATTCCCCGAAAACATCTCTGCCCTCCGCAGTCGTATAGCGGCGGATCTCGATCACGATCCAATTGTAACCTATAAGTTACATCCGTTCAAGCCTGCTCCATCGCTGGCCGACATTCTGGTAGGCTGCTTCAGGGCCAAGATAGCTAACCTGATACTTCGATGTGTGATGGGGTGGTTGACGGCGTTTTCGTTGCAGATGAGTGGGCGACAAATGTGTCGCCAGCATACCTATTGCACTAAATGATTGCTTTTGAACACTGAATGGGCACGATGCCACATTTCCTCATGAACTTCCGGGACAGTGACTAACTCGCACGCAAGAGTATGCAGGTAATGTCATCGTGTTGCGGTGCATCCCCCACGAAGCGGTCGAGGTCAACCATGATGCTATTCAGTAGCATAGCCGGAGTCAGCATCACGCCGGAGTTCAGCATGGTAATCAAGTGGTATTCGCCGTACTCCTGCTGAGCGTTGTTCTCGGCCTCGATGACGCCGTCGGTGAAAGTCGCGAGCCAATCACCGGGTTGCATCACTACTTCCCCTGACAGGTAGAAGGCATCTTTCATGATCCCGAGCGGCAACCCGCCAATCCCGAGACGCTCGATGACGCCCGATCGACGACGCAGTATGGGATCGTTGTGTCCTGCATTGACATAGGTCAATCGACGCGATGCAGGGTCAAATTCGGCAATGAAAGCGGTGGTAAAGCGGCGGCCATTCTGGCTATTGCTGCAGGCATAACCATTCATCCGGCCGACTAATTCCGGGAGCGAGCCGTGTGTACTACTGAGAGTTTTCAAGCTCGCCTGAAATGTTGCCATCAGCAACGCAGCGGGAATGCTTTTGCCCGCCACGTCTGCAATCGCAATCAGGAAAGTGCCGCTTCCTGAACCTTCGCTTGGACGGGCAAAGACGTCATAGTAATCTCCCGCAACGGTATTGGCCGGACGGGTGGTGAATGCGATTTCGAGCCCCGGCACGTCAGGCGGGCGCTCCGGAAGTAACCATGTTTGGATCTCCTTCGCAATCTGCAGATCGCGTTTCATCACAACGCGGTCTGCAACCTCCAGAACTAAAAGGACGAACATCAGAAGACCACCGTAGAAGTGAAAATCGAGACCGAATACTTCCACTGTTCCCGATCTTGTACGCCACGTCCATTCGCCGCCCGGAACAAAGACCAGCACTAAAGCAACCAGCAACAACACCCGGCGGGCCGGCGTGAGCTTCTCGACAATCGCCCAGAAGAATTGGCTGCCCACGCTCAAAAAGTGCCGGGTGTGGTCCACGCCTTCCACTCGCGTGGAATCGACCTCCAGGGAATATAAGCGGTAGCCGGAATGAGCATCTGTCCGAAACTGCGACCATAGCTGGTTGAGTTGCATGCCCTCGGTCACGCGCAGCCAAAACCGATTCACGCGCTCCGATAGATCATGTTTCCTCATGCTTATACTCCTCCCGATCATTTTCTTCGCACCGGGGCTCCCCGGCAACGCATCTGGCTGAAGTTGCGGGAGTTCTTCCCGAACATTCTCTGCCGATAGTAGCAAGGACATTAACCATCAAGCGAGGAAGGACCTGCCGAAAGCCCCTGCGTGAAAACCCCTAGGAACAGAATCGAGTCCAACGGGCGATTTTTGCCGCACCGGCAACAAGTGCTGGGTGCCCTATTTGCCTCGATTTCCTGCAGAGTGTATGAGGAACATTTTTAAGCGGGGAAAAGCGCTTTGCCGGACTTACTTCGCTTAGTTCGCTTAATTCGCACATTTCTACAACAGGACCACGTTGCCGGCCCGCGCCACCTGAAGCGGCAGTGCTGACTTACTGCACTTAAGGCTCCTTGGGCGCACTTCGGTTAGCTTTTTCCCCGGCCCAGGACCCCGGGAGCCGCCATCCCACCTTTAAGGCGCTTAAGGCGCACTATTTACCGCGAAATTCGTTTCTGGCCGGCGCTTCCCCTGATGCACCATCCCAACCCGCCTTGCTGCAGATCAAGTCGAACCTCGGACGTCTCGCCCCCGCGCTCTCCTACACGATTGATGATGCCGGAAGTTTCTACTGGACTGGGCTTAGCAGGCTAACCCGGGAGGACATGCTGGCCAACCGTCCGACCGGCGCAGGTCTTCCCCAACGCAAGTTTGCCGGCGAATGGCTGCGTGAGTACTTGCAGAATGGAAGCCAAACCCAAGCCACAATCGAGATTGCCGCCGAGCGCGAGGGTGTTTGCATCCGCACCCTGCGACGCGCCAAATTCGATCTGGGCGTTCACAGCGCCAAAGACGGGATCAAAGGCGTCTGGTACTTGTCCTTACCTGCCGTTGCGAGGCAAGATGGCCTGATCTCAGGCCGCTCCGGTACGCCGCACTCCGCCCTCTGACTCCCAGCTTCCGACAGCCCATACGATTAGCGCGGCGGCGAAGAACGAAGCACCCAACGCGCAGACGCCGGTCCATTGCCACAAGCGCCACGCGAAGCCGGCCAGGAAGGTGCCGAGCGCGCCGCCGACAAAGTACGTAACCATGAAGACAGTATTGACGCGGTTGCGTGCCTCCGGGATCAAACTGTAGACGCGCGTCTGATTGGTGACCAGATTGGCCTGGGTGCCGAGGTCCAGAACAATGCCTCCAATGGCGAGACCAGCTATCGTTCGTCCGAAAGCCCACAACAAGCCAAAGGCGATCATCCCGATCAACAACGCGCATCCCGATGCGAGCCGCGGGTAGCCGCGGTCGGAGAGCCATCCCACCGCAGGAGCTGCCAGCGCGCCCGCCACTCCGGCCAGCCCAAGCAATCCCGCCATCTGAGCACCATAGTGATAGGGCGGCTTCTCCAGATAGAAGACCAGCGTGGTCCAATAGGCGCTAAAGGCGCCGAAGGCGAAGCCCGACATGATCGCTGCATGGCGCAACGCGGGCAGCTTGCGCGCAAGCGGAATGAGTGACGAAAGGAGCTCTCGATATCGGATTCGCCCCTGGGGACGGCTGACCGGCAACTTCGCTCGCAGCAGTGCCGCCAAGGCGACCATCATCACCGCCGCACCGGCATACATCGCGCGCCAGCCGAACCAGGTACCGACGAAGCCAGACACTGTACGCGCAAGCAAAATTCCGACGAGCATGCCGCCCAACACGATTCCCACCGCCCGCCCCTGCGCCTCCGGTTTCGACAGCGCCGACGCCATCGGGGCCATTACTTGCGGGACCACGGTGAACAGCCCAGTTATCAGCGAGGTTGCCAGCAGCACCCAGGCGTCTGGAGCCAAAGCGGTCCCCACGAGCGACACCGTTACGATCAGAAGCAGAGCCGTCGCGAGCCCGCGCCGCTCGACCATATCGCCTAGCGGCGCAAAAAACAGAAGTCCCAGGGCGTAGCCGACTTGAGTGAGCATAGGGATATCGGCGGTCCCACGCGTAGTCATATGAAGGCTGAGAGCGATCTGACCCAGGAGTGGCTGACAGTAGTAGAGATTAGCGGCAGTGACCGCAGCAGCTATCGCCATGGTGGCGAGTTGGAGGTTACTCAGTCCGCCAGAGTCGGCCGACGTGGGCTCGGACTTGCGCTTGCGCGCCAGATCAAAGGAATCGCCGATCAGGCCTATGTCTCCATGATCTGCCAGGAAACTCCGTCGTGATGAACTCTGTAGGAGCTCACTCTGCTTCTCTTTATCAATCATTGGTCTTCCTTCTATTCTTGATCCGGTCGACTCACCCTTTGGGCAAGCTCCCTGAGATCACGGGGGATTCATATGGAGTTCTCTGTAACGGGCCTGGTTCTCTTCCCGTAACTGAAGCCGGTTAGCTAACCAGATTGCGACGGCCTTCGACTCGAGTGTCCCGGTTATTAAGGATGGCCTTCCGCGAGATCAACAAAGACCCGCGACGCAAGCCGTAGGGTGGGGTTGATTCCACCCGATCCATCAGGGCTTGGGAACATGCGAAATGCCTTGTCTCTAGAACGTTAGACCTTAGGCAATTTGCTGACGTTCCAGTCTCCGCCGAGGGCTTTGATCAGCAGAACACTCGCATCGAGTTGTCTCCGCCGGATATCGATGTCATTCTGTTCGTTGCCAAGAGCAGTCGTTTGTGACGTCACAACATTAAGATAGGTATCTACGCCCCCAGCATAGCGGTTCATAAATATACGAAGGGTTTCTTCGGCCGCAGCGGTCGCACTGTGCTGCTGTTGCGACTCTCCTGCGAGAATGCGCAGTACGGCGAGATTGTCCTCGACCTGCTGAAAAGCTGTAAGGGTCGTCTGGCGGTAATTCGCTACGTTCCCATCATAGGCTGCGATCGCTGACTCCTTAGTCGCCCGCCGCCGGCCGGCATCAAAGAGCGTCTCAGAAAAGCTTGGACCAACTGCCCAAAAGCGGCTGGGCCAGGTAAGCCAGTTGGTGGCCGAGGTTCCTTCAAATCCTGCCAGGGCACTTAGGTTCAACGTGGGATAGTAAGCGGCCTGAGCAATACCGATTTGTTCATTGGCGGCGGCCATTCGCCGCTCGCTAGCCGCTATGTCGGGTCGGCGCTCCAGCAACGCGGATGGCAATACCTGTGGAATCCCGGGAATCGCTGGCGTGTGAAGATCAATGGGGCTGCGGGCCAGACTGAAGTTTGCAGGTGGCTTGCCGATTAGGATGGCGATCGCATGCTCATACTCGGCGCGTTCGACCATAATGTCTGTGTCGAGAACCCGGGCATCCTCCAGTTGCGTGCGAGCTTGCGCTACATCCGATTTAGGTGCAGCTCCGCCTTCGAATCTGTTTTCCGTAAGCCCCAACGCTCTGCTATAGGCCTGCACCGTCTCATCGAGGAGCTTTTCTTCCGCGTCGGCACTCCGCAGCTCGAAATAGTCGTATGCCAGATCCGCCTGTAAGCTCAACCGCGCTGCAGCCATGTCTGCCGCGCTTGCCTGAGTCTGTTCCCTCGCTGCGGTGACGCTGCGCCGAATACGGCCCCAAAGGTCAATCTCCCATGACAAATCGACCGGAAGAACGAAATCGCCGCCGCCGTTGTTGACCTGGGTCGATGGAAAGTAGGGCTGGTTCGCAGAGTCACGCAACGTGGAAATGCTCGGTGCAGTTCCGATGGTCGGCGCCTCGTATGAACGATTGAAGCGAATGGCAGCGCGCGCCTCGCGGTAGTTCGCTTCGGCCATCTTCAGTGTCTGATTCGCCGAATCTATCTGCGCTTCCAACACATTCAACTGAGGATCACCGTAAATCTCCCACCAGTTTTCTCGAGGTGTTTGATCGCCCGGCTGAGCAAGCTTCCAACCGTCGCTCGCCTGAGACGGAGCGGAGGCCAGTTCTTTAAAGGCTGGCGCCATAGGCGTTGACGGTTTCACATAGTTAGGCCCGACCATGCAGCCGGCAAGAAGGATAGTCACGATCGACAACAGAGATGGAATCAGCCTTGCTTTCATTTCGAACCTCCGGCTTTTGGGGCATTGATTCGAACCGGGGTGCCTGTGGTGAGCGAGTCCGAGGGATTGATGATCACCTGGTCCGTCGGCTTGAGGCCGGTGGTGACCTCGACGGTAGAGCCATAGTCACGTCCGATCGTTATCGGCATCAGTTCAGCATGATCACCCCGAACAACTCCAACCTGAAGTCCTTCAGACCTGAACAGCAGAGTGTTTGCAGGAATGACCTGTGAATGGGTTGCTCTCCTTGAATTGTCCGGAAGCTTGAGGTGTACGAAAACATAGGCACCTGGCTTCATACGTCCGTCGCGATTGTCGATGTCAACTTCCACGTTCAATGTTCTTGAGTTGAGATCGATCGCGTCAGAGTTGCGCACGATGGTCCCCTGAAATGTTTCTCCGGGGAATTCGTCAAGCGTCAGTGGTACTTTGGCGCCATTCTGCGCTGCCTCGGAGTCAACTTCCGGTACAGAGACAAAGATGCGTAGGCGATTCACGGCCGCCATATGAAACAGTTCCTGGGGCACCACCGCCATCCCCTGCGCACCGCCGGCCCCCGCGTTAATGAGTGCGCCGACGTCCGTATCTCTCGCCGTGATCACGCCTGAAAAAGGAGCGTATACGTTCTCATAGGATTGCAATTGCTGCAAACGTTGAACGTCGGCAACCATCGACTCTACAGTTGCTTGTCTTGCGCTCAGATCCTGGACTGCCACGTCGGTCTCCTGTTTGGAAACGCTGTCTGTTTTGAGCAAGTTCTGCCAGCGTGTCGCCGTGATCTCAGCGAGTTTCTCGTTTGCCTGCGCGGTTTTCAAATTCGCCCGTGCCTGCTCTAGTTGCTGATCCAGTTCAGGAGTTTCGATCACAGCAAGCAGCTGACCCTGCTCTACGTGCGCCCCGATGTCGAAGTACCACCGTTTGAGATAACCGTTGGTACGAGCAAAGATTGGGGTGTCGATGAATGCTTGCGTGGTACCCGGTAGAACAATCTCCTCGAGGCCCGCTCCAGATTTGGGCTCTACCACGTTTACCGTTTTAATGGCAGCGCGTTCCGTCACAGTTCCAAGATTGCTTGCTGCCATCGCACGCTGGTGAATGCCCGAGTAGATAACTACGCCAAGCACTACGGCTGCTACCCCCAATCCGCGAACAGAGAGCGGGATAGCGGTTGCCTCTCGGTCTGAGCCCGTTGCCCAGAACTGTTTTGCGAAGCTTGATTCAAATCGGTTTCAGTGTTGCTCATCGCTTGCCTCCGTTGCTATGGACATGACTATGCGTGAAGTGGCTCATCTTTTGCTTTCCCAGTCAGTTGCGAATCTGCATGTCCAGACCGGCCGTGCAGGAGAGCAAAAACAGAAGGTACAAAAACCAGAGTGGCGACGGTCGCGCAAAGGAGTCCGCCGATCACAGCTCTTCCCAGAGGTGCATTCTGTTCGCCACCGTCGCCCAATCCGAGCGCCATTGGGATCATGCCGATGATCATGGCCAGTGCCGTCATGATCACGGGGCGAAAGCGCGTGGCGCCCGCTTCAAGCGCAGCGATCACGGCGTCACCATGATGCTGCAGTCGTTCTTTGGCAAAGGCAACAACCAGGATGCTGTTAGCCGTTGCTACGCCCATGCACATAATGGCTCCCATCAATGCGGGGACGCTGAGAGTCGTACGCGTAATGAAAAGGAACAGGATGATTCCGGCAAGGGCCGCGGGCAATGCGGTGATGATGATGAATGGGTCGACCCACGATTGGAAATTTACGACGATCAGCAAATACACCAGGACGATCGCAAAACCCAGACCGCCAATCAGTCCTATATAGGAGGTCCGCATCGTACCATATTGACCGCGAAGGATGACGAAGCTGCCGCGTGGAAGTAGTTTGCGGTTGGCGTCGACGATGCTGTTCACCTCACGTCCTACCGCACCCAAATCCCTGCCCTGGACTGACGCATAGATGTCGACTACACGCTGGATGTTGTAGTGGTTGATAGAGACCGGCTCACTGGTCCGCTGGACCGACGCGACATCAGCAAGAATCCCAGGCTGCCTTTGATTGGCGGCGGTTAACGGAATATTCTGGAGATCCTGGCGAGACTGAATGTCGTATTGTGGCGTCTGCATGATCAGGTAATACTCCACGCCGCTCTTCGGTTCCAGGTAAAACATAGGAGTCACCTGGAAACTTCCGCTCAACGAGACCAGCATGCTATTGGCTACATCGCTCACCGTATATCCGGCTTGCAGGGCCTTCGTGCGGTCGACATCAATATGAAGTTTTGGGTAGTCAGCCTGCTGTTGAATGCGCAGATCGGCGATGCCGCGGACATGGCTGAGTTCTTTGAGCATCTTGTCGGCAACGCGGGCATTCGCAGTGACGTCTGCACCCTCGATCTGGATATCGATGGGTGCCGGCAACCCGAAGTTCAAAGTCTGCGTGGCAATGTCGGCCGGGAGAAAGGAGAACGTGACGCCCGGATACTCCCGCGGCAGCCTATCACGGAGAGTACGCACATAATCCGCGGTCGGATGATGCTTCTTTTTGAGTGAAACCAGGATGTCAGCGTCCGCTGCGCCGGTAGTCCCCGAGCGGTTATACATGTAGTTGATGTTGCTGTAGGGAAGACCTATGTTGTCGAGAATGTTGTCCATCTCGGCAGATGGAATCCTTTGGCGAATGCTGCCCTCAACCAGATCCACCAAACGCGCAGTATCTTCAATACGGGTTCCTGTCTTCGCGCGCACATGCAAAATAAACTGGCCGCTGTCGATATCCGGGAAAAAATTCTGGCCAAGAAACGGAACCAGAGCGAACGCAAGGAGGCAGACAATAACAAAGCATGGAACGAAGGCGAGCCGGACCGAAACAAGCTGTGCCAGCAGAGAGGAGTAGGACGAGCGAATTTTCTCAAAGAGCTGGTTAAAACCTCTTTGAAAACGGGCGAAGACATTACGAGAAGGCGCGTCGCCGTGCTTGTGAGCCTTTAGCAGGTACATCGCCAGGGTAGGCACCAGCGTGCGGGACAAAATGTAGGAAGCGATCATGGCGAAGATGACCGCCTCGGCAAGTGGGGCAAAGAGGTATCCCGCGACACCGCTCAGAAAGAACATCGGCAAAAAGACGATGCAGATGCACAACGTCGAAACAAGAGCCGGTACGGCAATCTGCGCGGCCCCATCCAGGATGCCGTCGTGCAACTCGGCGCCTTCCTCAAAATGACGCTCGATATTCTCAATGGTGACGGTTGCGTCGTCGACAAGAATGCCGACGGCGAGCGCCAGTCCTCCCAGCGTCATGGTGTTGATGGTTTGGTGCATAAAGCTCAACAAGATAACCGATGTCAGAATGGCTAACGGGATTGAGACAGCGATGATCAACGTGCTGCGCCAGCTTCCCAGGAAGATGAGAATCATCAGAGCGGTAAGCGCGGCGGCGATAACAGCCTCACGAATCACCCCATTGATTGCTCCGCGCACGAAGATGGATTGATCGGCAAGGGGCTGAATCTTGAGCGCAGGAGGAAGGGTTTGAGCGATTCTTGGAAGCAGCTGCCGGACACCTTTGACGACAGCAAGCGTGGATGCATCTCCGGCCTTGTAAACCGTTACCAGCACGCCACGTTTGCCATCCTGCCGAACAATATTCGTCTGCGGTGAAAAACCGTCGCCTACCGTGGCTACATCGCGGAGATAGATGACGGTATTACCCACCTTCTTGATCGGAAGATCGTTGAACTCCGATATCGTCTTCAGGTCTACGTTGGCGTCAACGTCATACTCGAACTGCCCTATCTTGGCTGTGCCGCCCGGCAAGATGAGTTGCTCATTGCCGAGCGCAGTCAACACATCCTGCGGGGACATACCCTTGGACTGCAGCAGGCCCGGGTTGAGAGTGACCATGACGTGACGAAATTTGCCTCCATAGGGATATGGAACCGCAGCGCCAGGAACAGTGACCAGCTGTGTACGCAGAAAGTTCAGCGCGATGTCGTTCAGCTGGGGTTCGGTCAGACCATTCCCGGAAAGGCCGAGCTGCAGAATAGGAACGGTGGACGCGTTGTAATCGACGATCAGCGGAGGGAGCGATGCGGGAGGTAATTGTTTGAGGATGCTTTGCGAGATGGCAGTAATCTGCGCATTCGCGCGGTCAATACTGGCATTCGGCTGAAGATAGATCTTTACAATCGCAGTCCCGTTTACGGTCGTGGACTCGATGTGCTCGATATTGTCGACGGTCGTAGTGAGCGCCCGCTCATATACGGTTGTGACTCGCCCTTCCATCTCCTCAGGGTTGAGGCCGGTATAGGTCCAGGCCACGGCAACCACAGGAATATTGATGCTGGGAAAGATGTCGGTCGGCGTGCGCAGAACCACAACCGGGCTAAGAATGAGTATGAGCAGCGCCAGCACAATAAATGTGTAGGGGCGGTTCAGCGCGACTTTGACAATCCACATTTGGAATCCCTCCGGTAGTCAAGCCAGACGGCGGTCCGCTTGGCTGATTTTGAAACAATACGTATCGTGTGATCGGGGCGAGTCTTACCTGCAATTCCAGACCTTCCGGGCATCTATAATCCAAACCTTCCAAGCAAGATCGACGCCATTTCATCTGCCAGTTTGTCTTCAAGGGAGGCATGGCTAACAATCATTCGGTAAATGGCCAGGCCATAGATCAAGTCGAGCACGAGCTCTCGGTTAAGATTCTGGCCGATCTCTCCCCGTTCAACACCGCGATCAAAAATGATTCCGACAGCTTCGTGCATGGGCTCGATGAACCGCTCGCGAAAGAGAGACGCAAATTCCCTATCGATCTGACTTTCCGCAATAAACTGACCCAGGATATGTCCAGCTGGGCTCATATAGAACACCGTCAATGAGCGAAGCTGTTCCAGGATGTCGCTCCTGAGAGAACCTGTGTCAGGCGTTGGCGCCATTCGATTTGTCTTTCTCACGAACGCGTCCAAAGCGACATATGCTTTACTCGGCCACCATTTATAGATGGTGGCCTTTCCCACACCAGCTTTTCGAGCTATCTCCTCGATCGAGATATCGCGTAAAGGCTTTTCGGAGAGCAGTTGAATGGTCGCTGCCAAGATCGCCTCCTCGGACCCCTCACTGCGATGGCGACCGCGAGACAAAGCCTCGCGCCGTAAGCTCGGATCACGAGAAATAGTGAAATCTGTGTATGTCTGTGCCATTGGCCTAGTTCTCCTCCCGTGACTCCTCGATTTCGATGCTCTCATTGGGTACATTCCAAAGTCTTTGGGCGCGGAATTCAGGAGTCTGAATTCACTTACTCACACTGAAACGGTAGGTAATACCGAAATACGCATACGTAAGGGGTGCGCCATGATTATTGGCCGACATCAGGCTCCCCGGAAAGAAGTGCCCAACTCCGGTATTTACGGCCCAGTAATCGTGGAACACATATTTTGCTGACGCATCAAAGCCGTCGCCAATTTTGTTGGTTGCAAAGCCATGGGATGGAGATTGCACTATAACTCCTCCCCCGCTGTTATAAACACTGTCAAACCGTGAAGAGACGCCAATGGCTTCCCCCTGGAACAACAGCGAGAGATTCTTTGTCGGCCCAAGGTCCAGATTGACTCTTTGCTCCTTGATGTTCTGGAAGCCAAAGAGATCAAAGAGTCCAAAAGCGTTGTGGTCGCTGGGATACAGCTGGTCGTAGGTGCTGATGCGGTTGGGATCCTGATGCGGGTTGCCGGTTGCGTAGTCATACTCTCCGCCGAGCCGCGGCTTCCACGGAAGAGAATCGAACAGATGGGCGACCTTTACAATACCTGCGCCGGCATGAATAGAGTCGTTCGAGTAGCTGCCGCGCTGCAGGTCTCCTAAAATGTCGTAGTCAAACCCTGCAGGGAGACGGCCCTCCGTTTCAGCTCCGAACGTCGTCTCTACCTCTGAGCCGTAGATCCCCTGCTGGCTCTTGACACGCGGGAAGGCTTTGACCAGAACAAAGGGCTGGAGCACGGTATTTGGAATCCACGAACCGATGGTCCCATAGCCGCCATGAAAGGTCAGTCCTGCCCCGTGCGTGTCCAGCGAAGTGGGATGAACGGTAACAACCGAGGAGCTGAAGACATCGACGCTGTTCTTGTCGGTCGAGTCACCAAAATGCCCAAAGAATCCGTCAAAGGTTCTACTGACATTGGTCCAGTCGCTGATTCCAACGACACGTTCATTGCCGAACCGCAACTCCTTTCGGCCTGCGTACAGCCGAAAATTATTGTCTTCGTCGTGGTATTCAAGATAGCCCTGGCGCAGATCGAAGACATCGCGCATATTCGATGCGACAACGTTCCCTGGCAGCCCTAAAGCGTGCGCGTCAATGAACTGCATATAGCCGGTGAGGTAGGAAGTAGGGCGGACTGTGAGTCCGCCATAAACGCGGGTTAGCTCGTAGATCCGGTCATTGCCCGGGATGTATTGATAGGACGTAAAGTCTTCGGTGCGGAGCCTGATCTGCCCATCCAGACTCAGCCAGGAAGGAAGGTCTTCCTGTTTCCATTGCTCCACCTTGCCTCGGGTTTGTGGGTACTCCGCGTAGGATTGCGTCTGAGCATATGACATCAAGCACGGCGCCATGCAGACGCCCAACAGGGCGAGCATACGGATTCGCTTATAGAAATGCAGCCTGGCCGGGGTTGAAGCGTCCAGTGAGAAAAATGGCTCTGCCCCTTCCGTGGCGGCACTTCTGTCAGTTGTTGAGATCGTGAATCGGCGGAAGTTCAACATACTCTACCTTTCATTGGGCAGGCCACCATGTTTCAGGGCGCTCCCTAAATCATGGGAAGAAACGTATAGATGTAATCTCCGAAGATCGGGACGGAAAACCCCATATACAGTTTGTGGTTAAGTCATCCCGGTAGACAAATACAGCTCTACCGGATTGGTTGGCGATCTCCTCGGCTTGGGCGTAGATGAACTGTTTCATGGCTTCACCGCTATTTCCTTGAGATACGCATCTACCGCGGGTACAAACTACGTTATGGATAGAGATAACTGCACTGCAATCGCCTAAATCCAGGCTTTGGCGCCCAATGCCAGATTTACAGTCATCGCGTACGTGCAGTACATCAGCCAGACACCAGTAACAAATTGGAACAGCCCTACAAGGCGAGTCACCAGATTTCCAGCACAATAAGCGGGTGGGAACTTCGGTGGCATAGATCAAGGTTAGGCCGACAAAGATGATCATCACAGGGATGTCTCCGGCCCGCCGAAAAACGTCAACGCCCAGAATGCTGAGAAACAGGAATGCTATGGCCATCCAACCATCCAGCTGTGCGCTGGAATCGATATATCGCCGGTGGGCCATCGCGAACCAGTGAATACCGTAAGCCGTGAACGCGAGGCCCGCCATATACAAAGGAGCCGCCTTGCTGAAGACGTTGAACCACGTCAATCCGGTCAGCAGGTAGATGCCGGTGAGGAACTGCATGAAGCCCGGCATCCAGAAACCCCATAACCCTAGAGATCGGTTGACTTCGGGACTGGTCTTAGGAAACCCAAACAGGGCCTGACCACCCCAGATAAAGTAGCCGGTACCCAAGCCAAAGAAACCAATAGCAACCGGCACGAAGGGAGAACTTGCAAACGTGAATGTTTGCGTTTCCATTGTGGAAGCCCTCTTAAGAGTTGTGTTAATAAGTGCGTCGATAACTGCGGTGCGGAATGACTACTTTCAATCCTTCAGCACCGCCTTAAGGTGAACGGTTATCCTGCGATCACCACCTGCTTTTCTGCAGGGATCTTCCGGATGGTTGCCTCATCGATGTTTAGGTGTGCAGTCACCATTTCCGGAGGGAGACGTCTGATCCAGTTGTTCATGGAGAAGTCCAGGTATTGGTCGGCCTTGAACATTTCAAGAAAGACCAGATCGGTTTTGCCGGTATTCTCGATGTAGTGACCGGCAACCGGTGGAACGTAACCAACATCATTGGCATTGAAGTCCATCGTGCGAGCCCTCGTCGGGGGCATAAATACAGTCATGCGCCCCTTACCTGCGAGGTAAAACTGCCACTCGGAGGCATTTGGATGCCAGTGCATCTCGCGCATACCTCCTGGCTTGAGCGTGACCAGTGCGGCGGCGATGCTCTTCGAGGCCGGGAAATTGTGCGAGTCGACGATACGGACTTCGCCTCCGGCTGTTTTCACTGTGGGGGCCATCGCCGACATCTTGAAGGTGTATTGGATGGAAGACGCTACACTCTTCCCGCCAACGGCTGCCTTGTCCTGCAGCCAGAGATCCAGGAAGGTTGGCAGGAAAGATATAAAGCTCATCTTTCGGTAACCTTGCAATGGCGCTCCGATCGAGATTGGAGTTCTTTGTCAATATCTCAGGCGGCGTGTGTGCGACCCACGCGGAGATGAGGAAAGTGTTGTCTTCCGAGAACATGCCTTCATCAAAAACAAGCAGGAACTCGCAACCGTCCCCCGGCCCCAGACCTTGAATGGAGTGCGGATACCCGGCTGGGAAGAACCAGAGGTCGCCCTTGGTCACGTCGTCGATGAAGATCGTTCCATCGGGATTCAGAACCGTGACGCGAGCATTGCCGGTGAGCATAATGGCCCATTCATCTGCCGTGTGCCAATGCAATTCGCGGAAGCTGCCGCGGGTGAGCCGCATGTTGACGCCGGCGAGCTCTGTTGAGGGAGGCAGTTCGCGCTGGGTTACCTGGTGCGCCCAGCCACCTTCCTGCACGCGATTGCGCGCGAGATCGAAGGAATACCAGATTGGGCCTATGTCTCCATGATCCGTCGGAGGAGGTGTGTTGGTGTTCGGGTTCTCGGCCAGAAGAGGCTTATTCTCCTGCCCTGGATCGCTCGTAGAATGATCGCTTTCAGCCTCACGCGTGTCGTCGCGCTGTTGTGCGTTTGCCGTCAATCCAACGAATGTCGCTGCGGCGAGGGCGGCAGAACCGGCTTCTAGGAAACTCCGTCGTGATGGACTCTCTACAAGCTCACTCTCCTTCTCTTTATCAATCATTGTTCTTCTCTCCTATTCTTGATCCGACGACTCACCCCTTGGGCAAGCTCCCTGAGATCACGGGGAATTCATATGGAGTTCGCTGTTGTGACCCCACGATCTCGATGCTCGCATCGGGTGCATTCCAGAGTCTTTGGGCGCGGAATTCAGGAGTCTGAATTCACTCAAATTCGCATGGCTCGCCCTACTCTGGAGACCTCATCGGAGTGTGAAAGTGGGCGTATCATTGCATCGGTGGCAGTCCAGGGGAAGGCGCAATGAAGTAGGCCCCCTGGGCGGCCCAGGAGTACCGCTCTGATGGATTTCCTCGGCCTGAAAACGACGGACGGTGGTACGCGGGTGGACTCCCGAGGCGACGAAGGGATTGTGTTTGGGAACTACCGTATCTTTCCCGAACTCAAGCTTCTTCTGAGAAACGGGAACAAAGTTGACCTTACCGCTCGCGCCTTCGATGTCCTATGGGTTTTGGTCAAGGCTCGCGGAGAAGTCGTAACCAAAGATCAACTGATCGAACAAGTTTGGGCTGGCGCCATCGTTGAAGAAAACAACCTTCAAACCCATATCTCGGCGATCCGAAGGGCTCTCAAGCAAGACCGTAGTTTCATCTCTACGGATTTCGGTCGAGGTTATCGCCTGACGCTGCCTGCTTCAGCCAGAACCAATCTTCGTCCAGCGACGAAAAAGATCGAATCGCCGAATCTACCAAGCCCACTTACTACGCTTTTGGGGCGGGACAGCGAATTGAGCGATCTCCAACAGCTAATCACCGCAAACCGGCTCACGACGATCACCGGACCCGGCGGAATCGGCAAGACACGCTTGGCCGTCGAGGTCGGACGTCGCCTCTTGGCCTCCTTTTCAGGAAAAGTTCACCTTGTCGAGATGGGAATGATCGGAGAACGCGACAATATCTGGCCAGCCATTGCCCGAGCGCTAGGCGTGGAAGCGGGCGGTGTGGGCCTCACGGCCGAATCGCGTGTTGCACTTCGGAGCCAGCGTCTTCTACTTATCATCGATAACTGCGAACATCTCACCGAGGATATAGCCAAGGCGGTTGAGACCCTTCTTCGGGTCGGAGAGGGATTACATATCTGTGCTACGAGCCAAGAGCCTCTTGGCACCCAGGGGGAACAGATTTACCGCATACGCCCGCTGGCGGTTCCTCCGGCAGATGCTTCGACCATAGACGTGGTGCTGACCCATGCGGCTGCTCAATTGTTTCTCGAGCGATCCCAGTCCTATACCCGTGATTCCCAGTTCGACGGTGCTACTGCCTCCGAGATTGCCACCATCTGCCGCCAACTCGACGGGGTGCCGCTGGCTCTCGAACTTGCAGCGGCCCGGGTGCCGACCCTCGGCGTTCGCGGCGTACTCGATGGTTTGTCCGACAGGTTCAGGCTTCTGACCGCAGGCCAGCGCAGTGCGCTGCCCCAGCACAGGACGTTGAGGGCGACTGTGGACTGGAGTCACCTCCTTCTGGATGAGACTGAGCGTACTCTCTTCCGGCGGTTGGCGGTTTTTCCCGCTGGATTTACTGTGGATGCGGCCCATTGTGTCAGCGGCCCGGACATCGAGGATCGGTGGCAAATCATTGACCTGCTGGGAAATCTTGTTGGCAAATCGTTTCTTTATCTGGATGTGTCCGCCCCGGCGCCGCGCTATCGCTTTCTCGAAACAATTCGCCTCTATGCATTGCAGGAGCTTGCTGATAGTGGCGAAACGGACCTGACGGCCCGACGTCACGCTTCCTATTTCCAGAGATTAAGTGAGCAGGACGTCGCTAACTGGAAACGGCAAGCGACGGGGGATTGGCGTCAGGTCCACCGTGGATATGTCGATGATGTCCGTGCTGCTCTGAAATGGGCCTTCTCCGAACACGGAGATAAAGAGATGGGGATGCGGCTGCTACAGAGTTCCATTCCGTTTTGGGTGGGGTTCTCTCTGCTCGACGAATGTCGCCGCTGGGTCTCCCTTGCCCTAGATAAGCACGGAGTCACGGAAACGACCGGCACGCATGAGGAAATGGTTTTGCGTGCGGCGCTCGGCACATCACTGACTTGGGTGCGAGGCCCGGTGGCAGAAACGAGAGCTGCTTGGTCTCGGGCCTTGGACCTTGCACGGGAACTCGGCGACACTGAGATTGAACTTCAGGCTCGGTATGGCCTATGGCTCTTCAGCTTACGAAGGGGCCATTACTCCGAAGCGCTGCGTTTCGCCACGGAGATGATGACGCTGGCAACA
>CAWBRJ010000037.1:0-29544 GCA_963790935.1 uncultured Acidobacteriaceae bacterium
TGTTGGTCGCCTTCAACCCGCACGAATTGGTGTCAAGGGATGCGCAGAGGTCGGGCTCGACTGTCCGCGTCATCCGTGCTGCTCTCGTGGATACCAGAGACGCGCCGGGTCACACGCACCGTTGATTGGGCATTGCCTGACAAGTGGCAATACCTCTGGCCGCTTCTCGGGCGGCCGCGTGCTGGTGCACGTCGGTTCGGAGCTCCGCGTCTATGGCGAGGGATTGCGGATTCAGAAGCGAATTTCTTTAGACGGACCGCTGGCCTTTGTGCGCGTGACCCCCGACGGAAGCTTTATCGCCATCGGCGTGCTGCATGAGCGCCATACGCCGGAACTGCATGCCAAGCTTCGCGAGAATCTCAATGGCGACCCGGAAGAAGATGTCAATATCCTGGTGTTGAATTCCAACTTTGAAACCATCGCCAAAACAACTACGCAATCGAACCTGATGCCGCCCACGCTGCTGAACGAGGGGCAGGTCACGCTATCGGCAAGTCGGACATGCGTTACCGCATTTCCATGGTGACCTGGGACAACCATGCTTCGGTCGTAGCCCGGTTCACCTCCAGCTGTACTCCTGAGTTTTTGAGCATCGCGCCGGACTTTATCTTCCTGGTCAGCTGCGAAAAGAGCATCGAGGGACGCGAGTATCGTATGCTGCGCCGTGACGGCAAGCTCGCACTGAAAGGCGACTCAACCGAGAACGAATGTGGGCATGCCGCCGAAGGCAGTGCCAATCAAGAGGCCTTTGTGGTGAAGATCGTGCAGTCCAGTCTGCCCGTGCCTCCGGGAGCGCCGCTGAGTGCCGAGCAATTCTCGTCCGAGGAGCTGCGCGTCTATCGGGCTGCGGACGGTAAGCGCTTGCTTTCCGTGCGCGCCGGTTCTCCGTCGTTAAGCCGCGACGGTTACGCGCTGGCGCCGGATGCGTCCCAGCTCGCAGTCCTGACCCGCGATCAGCTGGCCTTTATTCTGTTCCCGGAAAATGATCAGGCTTGTGCACGGGTCTTCGCGCGAAACCGCACTTTTATTGTTCCGCGCTCCGTCTCCAATTCGCCGGCTTTCACCAAACGGCCCAAAATCGTAATGATGGAAGCCTTCGGATTCTTTCCAGAGAATTTCGCTCCCATTGAGTAAGCGGACTTCAACACTTCACCAGCGGCCGATGTAGCCATTTGCAGCTTTGACGATGATGCGAATCGTATCAGTTAGAGTGCGCTCGCCCTCCTCCGAGACGTCCGTCAAGGTTTTCAGCGTGGAAATCGTTTGCTGTAGCTGCGCCTGACGTTGTGCGATTGCATCGGCTTCCGCATTCAATATGTGAAAGCTCCTTTTCCGCGACGGAGAGGGCCTTTTCATATTCACCTTTTCCCATCAGATCTAATCCTCATAAAGAGGAAGATAGTTCCGGCGGGAGTTGAATGTCAACACATTTGAATAACAAAAATTGTTATCAAATGTGTAGAGAAGCTGCTCATGGCGAAAGTCGAAAATCGACCCCACAGATTTGTTGCTGGGTGTTAGTTAGTAAAAATGCAGCGGATTGATGGGGAGGAGATGTTCATCCGGGTCGGGATGACAAGGGGAGAGGGGCGGCTCTGGTTGGAGTCGTTAGCGGGATGGGGAGAAATAGCAGGTTTGCGCCCTCGTCAGCTATTCATTTCAATCAGCATCTTTATATTCGCTCTTCCGGCTTCTTCAAAGCGGGTCAAGTTACTCCAGGCATCTTTGAGCGGAAAAGTTTGCGAAACCAGCGGCTCCGCCTTCAGCCTGCCGTCGTTTAACATAGCAATCACAATGGGGAACTCGTCATTGTAAGCGTTGGTAGTGGTGATGGCCTTCTCGTCACGCAACAAATCATTCCAATTGAACTGCATTGGGTGCGAGATCACTCCAGTCAGGCAAACCGTACCGCCTGGCCGCGTCACACTGAGGGCTGTTTGCAATGCTGGGCCAGAGCCCACGCATTCAAAGGTGTAGTCTGCACCCATGCCGCCAGTCATTTGCAGGATGACTTGTCGTGGATCCGCAATTTCGCTGTGGATAAAAGCGCTGGCGCCTAAATCCTCAGCAAACTTCCGCTTGGCGGAAGAACGCTCAATCACGTAAACATCCGCTACGCCACAAGCTCGCAGTGCCTGCAGCGTGCACAATCCGATGGTGCCCCCGCCCACGATGGCCGCCCTGCTGCCCACCTCGACTCTTGCCCGCCGCACAGAGTGCAGAGCCACCGAGAACGGCTCGACCATGGCTGCCGATCGAAAGGAGACGTTTGCGCGCAGCACATGACAGCAGTCTTCAGGGACAGCCGCGTACTCCGCATATCCCCCATCGCGGGCAAAGCCGATGGTGGCTGCGATGGGACAATGGACAAAAAGCCCTCGACGGCAGAATTCGCATTTCCTGCAGGCGTCAACCGCGTTGACCGCAACCCGGTCGCCAACCCGCAGCCGTGTTACTTGAGGACCAAGTTCAACGACTTCGCCGGAAAATTCGTGGCCTAAAACCAGCGGTATGGAGCGCCCTGTCCTTTTGTGAGGATCCGAGGCAACGTACAGCGGACCGTTGATGTACTCATTAAAATCGGTATGGCAAAGGCCGGAAGCTTTAATTCTCAACAGCACTTCTCCCGTGCCGGCATGAGGGTCGGGGAAGTCCTGGTAACGCAAATCCTTGGTTCCGTGATAAACGAGTGCTTTCATGGGGTTTGACTCCGGGTATCAGCCTACCATCGACGCTGTTGCATGAGGAGTACGCCAGGGCGATTCCGTGCATCCTACTTTTGAGACCACAGGAGAGGAAAATTATGGCCGCAATCCAGCCAGACCAGATCAAGAAGAGCAAAATCGATCGCAACGCGCCTGCCGGCAGTGAAAACTCACTTGGGGCGCAGAGCATCCGTGACGGCCGCCCCGTAACCGATGACAGCGTAGTCGAAGCGATGGACGAACAGGATCCCGCCATCCCCCCTGCAACGAGTGATAAGAGCAAGCCGTAGCCGTTCCTATTCCAGAGGCATGGATTCTTTCAACGTCTGAGCCACATCATCGATCGACGTTGTCTGGCTCAACTCGGTTATGGCAGCGTCTTTCGCTACCTCAGACAGGCCGATCCTGTCGGCAATCTGCCTCTCGATCTGTAGTACGGCGGTAACTTCCTTTTCGGCCAGAAGCAACACTTGCAGGATCAAGTGGTCGCGTTCATCGGAACGTCGACTCGACCTGCCCTGCCTCATCACGATGAAGCTGGCGAGAAAGATCGCCTCAATCGCTACCATGCAATCAAGCAATGGAAAAGGCGGAGGATCGAACCGCGGAATATGGACTAATTTCAGAGTATTGATCAGAATCCAACCCGAAAACCACGCCGCGTGTATGGCGATAAAACGCAGGCTTCCGACAAACGCGCCGAAAGAATCCCCGACGCGCTCGGCTCCTGTGCGCCGCGCCAGAAACTCTTCCTCATGCCTCAGAATTACGTCGATGTGTTCTTTAAGATGGCTTGAATCTGGGGGCATGTCCTCGAACGATCCCTTGGCACTTTGATGCGGATAAGGTCAAGCGCGTCAGGAGATTGAACTGGCTGCGCAAACGGCGTACTCTAGCGGCAACTTGATGGCGACGGCTGAACTGAACCGCCGCACGGCAACAGCCACACCCAAACGAAGAGCCAAGCACCCAAACGAAGAGAAGGAGCAAATATGGGCTTACTCGATGCATTGACATCCATTGCCGGCGGAGCGTCCCCAGAACACCATGGCGTAGCCGATGCCCTGAGCCAGGTGATGCAGGAGCACCCGCAGGGAATGGACGGGATCCTTAACCAGCTAAAGCAGAACGGCCTCGGCGAACAGGTTCAATCCTGGGTGAGCCCGGGAGAAAACAAAGCTGTTAGCCCCGACCAGGTCCAGCAGGGCCTCGGTCCTTCCCTTATGGAAAACATTGCCCAGCGCGCCGGTATCTCTCCCACCGTCGCCAGCTCGGTGATCGCTGTCGTTTTACCCCTCGTGGTCTCTCACATGTCGGGCAACAGCGGCCAGCCGGCGCAACAAGGAGGACTAGCTGGTTTGGCCAGCAAAATTTTCGGAAGTTGACCCTGAATCACCTGGAAGACAAAGCCGCAGAGCGGGTCTGCGGCTTTTCTTTTATGAGAGACGCGGCAGACTGTGTTGCTATGCCAAAGCAGCAATGGATACAAACAAAATAATCACAACCGTGGAGACGGAAAAACGCTTCATGGAAAAAGCCTCCTCAGGTTAGTGCGCCTCAGCTCTCATTCGTTACAGGAAACCTGATTCCACGGAGTCGCCCATCCCCTTGTCATCCGGCAGAAGGTCTGGAGGACGCTCAACAACGCGCCAGGATGCTTGGTTTTGCCCTGAAAACCAATGGTCATCGGCGCCGCGTTACCCTCGACTGCAACTTTCGCACAGATCAATTCCCTAAACGGGGCATGACCGGTACATTCCTATTAGCAAAGTAACAAACCTGCAGTTATGGAGATTCATTATGCCTTGTGTAGCAATCAAAGTACTTGAGAAGTCAGCCACTTCCGCACTGCGTGTTCTATTGGCGGGCGTAATGGTCTCAATTTCGCCCGTGGTCGCTTTGGCCGCGGACAGCAACATTCACGCGAGCTTTGCCGGTATCTATATAACCCGAGCGCCGAAAACGGCTCCTTCCATGAGTGTGAGCCTGGGTGCTGATGGAAGTGCCACGGTTACTCAGGACCCCGGTCAGGGATCCAGCACCTATTTTGGGCATTGGCAGGATGACGGAAAACAGATCAAAGTCACCTTCAATGCATTGGAAGGCGAACAGCCTGTACCTCCGATGGTGTTTGAGACCGCCCACAATAAACTGCAGGCAGTCTCCTGGAACCATGAAGTTTGGGGAAACATCAATCCGCCGGCGATGACCAAGGGATTTAAGGTGAAATATCTCTTCTGGACCACAACAATGCGGTAACGCTTTTTCTTGGACAACTGGTCTTCTTATTTGCCCCAACCGGACACCTGGACGGTTGGGGCAAACTATTTGGCGCCTCCAACGCTGCCTCGCTTTAGACCGTCCACTCTGGTTTTTTTGTCAGAACAATACCATTTGGCGCTAAACAATGACCAAACTCCGCCGATAGTCCCAATTAGAGACACATAATGAGCGAGATTAAGGTTCTTGTTGTTGATGATGATGAAATCGTGCGCGCAACCCTCACCGGTGTGCTTGAGCAGTCCGGCTTTGGCGTCACCAGTGCCGCCAACGTATCGGATGCGCTGAAACATATCTCCGGTCCAGAGACATATGACGTGCTGTTGAGTGATCTGCACATGCCGGGCGCGGGCGACGGGCTCACCGTAGTGAGCGCTATGCGTCACGCGAATCCTGCAGCGGTGACCTTGCTACTCAGCGCTTTTCCTGAAATGACGGCGGCGGCTGAAGCAATCATGAACCAGGCCGATGAAATACTGGTGAAGCCGATGGATTTAATTTCGCTCATCGAGATCATCCACCAGAGGATGGCGAGTGGTCCCCAACGTAAGCCTGAAATAGAGACGGTCGCCACAATTCTGGAGCGGACCACAGAAGACACCATCCAGAACTGGCACGAACGTGTCCAACGGGAAGAATCTCTGATGGCCATCCCCATGAGCCGGGAGCAGCGCTGCGGCCATTTGCCTGATCTCTTCCGTGAAATGATCTGTCGTCTCCGCGCCCAAAAGCCCATAGGCACCAACGAGTTGATATCTTTGAGCGCTGCGGAGCACGGAGCAAATCGTTTCAGTCAGGGCTATACCGCCACCATGCTGCTGGAAGAATACCGGATGCTGCAGATCAGCATCTTCCACACCTTGAAAAGCAACCTGGTCAACATCGACTACAGCTTCGTGCTGGCGGATGTGATGACCATTGCCGACGAAATCGACTTTCAACTTCACCAATCGGTTGCGGGTTATACCCGGGAAATGCAGCTTGCCGCTTAACCGGCTCGTGTGGAGCCTATGACCGCTGTAGACGACGTAGGGTTCCAGTTCCTCGCCGAGAACAGTAGCGACATCATTTGCCGCGCCGCCTTGGACATGGTCCTGCGCTACGTCTCTCCATCGTCCTTTCGCATCCTGGGCTGGAAGCCGGAGGAGATGACGGGAAAAAGACCCGATGACTTTATCCTTTCTGCAGACGCTTCCTTTCTTCCCGACAGTCTGGTCTCGGGGCTCGATCGATCTCCCCTGACCGTTCGCATGCGAAAGAAAGACGGAACCATCGCCTGGGTTGAGATCAAACACCGCATGATCTGCGATCCTGGCACCGGAGAGCCTACCGAAACCGTAATTGTCATACGTGACACCACCGAGAGCAGAATGTTGCAAGAGCAGCTCTCCGCTTTGGAACTCACGGATTCAATTACCGGACTTTCCACGCAACGCGCTTTTGATGACGCCCTGCAGGGCGAGTGGAACCGCACCCTCCGGGAAGGTTCCTACATCTCTTTGTTGCTGCTCGACTTTAATCATTTCAGGCAGTTTCATGATTGGCGTCAACACCGGGAAGGGGATCGCTGCCTGGCGAAAGCCGCCGCGGAAGTGATTGGGGCTTTGCGGGTAACGGATTTCGCCGCCCGCTACGGCGCAGAAGACCTCGCTGTCATCCTTCCCTCGACCAATCCGGGCGGTGCCGCCAAAGTTGCCCAAAGGGTACAGTCTGCTGTCAACAATCTCCGTTCCCCCACTACCGGAACTGGCACCAGGGAAGGACGGCTCACGGTGAGTATCGGCATTGCGACAGTGTTGGCTCGGCCCGGCGCGACCGTCAGAATGCCCGAACTCCTTCGCCTCGCCGCCGATAACGCATTGCAAAAAGCCAAACAAGACAGAACTGCAACGCCACCCGTGTTTCCGGATATTTTCCCCGAAGCCTGAACTCCGCCTCGTTTCCGCATACTGTTAAGCTAGGCCACCAGGACTAAAGAAGGTGTTGAGTACCGGGGAAAGAACCGCAGGTCCCTCCACTACGCTCCCCCGGATTTCCTGTCGAGAGTGGTGGCGTTGATCCATTGCATGCGGCTCTCTCTACGGAGAGCCGCAACCGTGGTCGTTGCTAGCAGTGCGAGGTAGGAAATCCGGGCCCGCTCCGGTCGGGATGACAATTCTGTTGTGCCCGCAAGAGCTTAAGCGAAAAATACTTGCCCCCGTAACAGAATTGTCATCCCGACCGGAGCGAAGCGTAGTGGAGGGACCTGCGGTTCTTTCCCCGAGTATTCACGCAGACTCTAAAGCCCCGAATTTACGCACCCGAGCGTTCCGCGGGTTTTGAAAACCCGCTCCCCGGACTTAAAGTCCGGGGCTGGCACAAAACCCGATCTCCTGGCTAAGACGCAGAACCATCCGGATTGGGGAGCAGCAAGTCCCGCACACGAACCGCTAATTCATGCGTGGCCTCGAGGAACTGGCGGAGCGTGCGCACCGTGGGCCCATAAGTGTCAAACTCGTTCATCGAAAGACCATCCTCGTTGTAGGCACGCCGGAAGTCGGGAAACTTTCGCAACAACTCATCTACGATTTCAGGGTCCACCGGCTTGTCAATCTGTGGGGCGACACTTACGTCGCTGCCATTGAAACGGAGCTGCCACTTATACGGAGGAGAAATCACCACATCCCCACCTACCAGCTCGCTCCACTGCATGTGGTTGCGGAATGCCGCAGACAGCAGACGGACACGATAGCCGCGTTGGCGATAAATTTGATAAGCCTTCTTGAATACGGCGACTCCAGCCCACTCCAGATATCCAGGCTCGAGGATAATATCCTGCTTTTCCGCAACCACCTTCAGCCAATCGTCCAGCCTGCCGCCCATGATCGTACAAACCGGACCCATCCTGGAAATATCCAGGCCTTCCTTCTCTCGCCGTGCGAAACCACGCTCCATCGCTTCGGCTACCGCAATGCATTGCGGCAGAGCGAAGGAGACCGTCGCATTGATGCTGATGCCGCGGTAGGTCGCCTCCTCGATTGCAGCGATGCCGGCACGGGTCGCGGGAATCTTTACAATCATGTTCGGCGCCAGCGCGTCGAATCGCAGCGCCTGCTCCAGCAGAGCGGTTGCATCGCGATAGTAATGCGGGTCAGTTTGAATCGAGAGCCGTCCGTTTCTGCCCTGGTACTTGTCGAAAGCCGGCCGCAGCAATTCTGACCGCTTGGCCGAGATCTCTTCCACCAGCCTCCAGCCAATTTCTTCTTCGGTTGCCGCCGGTAGTTCGGTCGCCAAAGCCCGGATGCGATCATTCCAGAGATGAGCTTCTTTCTTGAGCACGTCGAGAACGATAACGGGATTGCAGGTAGCCCCCACCGCGCCGTGCTCAATCGAATAGGTCAACTCAGACAACGCTGCCGAGTCGTTCCATAGGCAAGTGGGCGTGGTCTGCGTCATCTCATGCAAAGGGCTTTTGTAGGCAGCCGGCTTCTCCAGCGTCTTGCTCATGAACTCCTCCGCTCTCGGAAACAATTACTTTTCCGGATACATCAACACTTTAATAACTTTCCTCTCGTCGCACAGGCGAAAGGCGGTTTGCCACTCCGAGAGAGGGAGCTTGGTGGAAATAAGATCATTCAACCGCACGCGACCCTCCGCGTAGATCTTCATCATGCGTTCCCAGGTTCGCGCCGTATAGCAGACAGAACCCGACATCGTGAGTTGCTTATAGAAAATCAGATCGATAGGGAACTGGATATCCTGACCGCAAATAGCCACTTGTGTGTAACGCCCCATCGGCCGCAGGGATTCGAGGCATCCCCGCACTGAGCTGGGGTGCCCGGCGCATTCGAAGGCTACCTCCACACCCACGCCACCGGTGTGCTCCCGAATCGCTTCGTTGAGGTTCTGCTGGCCAACATTGATTACCGCCGCCGCGCCAATACGGAGCGCCGCACTCAGGCGTTCCTGATCTGCGCTGGCACCGGCGACGATCGTTTTGATTCCTTCCGCCACCAGCAACTTGAGACAAAGCAATCCCATTGGGCCCGGCCCCGAGACCAGGGCAGTTTCGCCAGCACGGACCTTGGCAATTTCGGTGACCGCTTGCACCACAGCCGCAAAGGGCTCGCTCATCGCTGCTTCATCCAGCGAAAAATTTTCGGGAATTCGGTACAGCTGGTCAGGACGCATGACCACGTAGCGGGTAAACGCCCCATTGACTCCGTGCCCCATGCCCCTGCGACTGGCACAGAAAATGAAATATCCAGAGCGGCAGTACTCGCATTGGCCACAGGTAACGGCGGTAGCGCCCAGACCTGCGACTCGTTCTCCCACGGTGGCGTTGGTGACCTTGCGGCCCACTTCGACGACCGTCCCTGAAAACTCATGCCCGAGGATCACCGGCGGGTAATTGCGAAAGGTGTCGTGGAGAACATGGAGATCTGTTCCGCAGATTCCGCAATAGGCGATCTCGAGCTTTACCTGGTCTTCCCCGCAACAAGGCTCATCAACCTCTAATAAGTCAACGTTGCCTTCGCCGCTTGCGTACTTGACCAGAGCTTTCATGTTGCGGGTCCTGTGGCAGGATAATCCCGTTCTAACCGATTAGCAAGACGGTACGCCTATCTCGAAGCAGCGGCTCTGGGGTCCAATGGATCGTGCCTTCTAAGCGCTAACGAGTGTAGTACTCATAATGGTACTTCCAGGTAGTCTCGCCTCCGGGCACAACCGATACATCGATGAACGGTTCGACGGCAAGCACCGAACGAATGGACCAGAGGCTCAACTTCGACAGGGGGCGATCCCCGCTGATTGTCATCCCAGCCTTCGCAGCTGGATTTTCGATGCGAATCTTGTAATCGTCGGGGCTTTTGCTGAAACCCTCGATCTCCGTGGCCACGGTCTCCTGCCCGGTCAGGGTTTTCAAGTAGACAATCTGGTTCTTGCGGAACTCTGCCAGTTCCTTGTTCGCAAGCGACTCGTTCGTGATCGTGAACGGAAAGCTGATCGTGATACCCGCCTCAGTTGGCCTCTTATCCAGCACCAGAAAGTTGTGATCGTAGACCTCGCTATCGATCGCTCGTTTCCCGGTGTTTTTAAAGCTATGTTCGATCACCATCTCCGCCTTGCCCGGAACCAGGCTCAGCTTTTTGTGATAGACGTAGCCGTATCCGGAAGTTTCATCCTGAAGGTCCTGGGTGAATTCCACCGCGTCCTTGCTTTTCTTGACGCTCCATTTACCGCCGTTCACAATCTCGTACAGCCGATACTGTGTATAAGGCGCTTCATCCGGCTTGCGCAGTACGCCTACGCCGATTTTCAGGAAGGTCTCGCCGGGCTTGGCCTGTTCATATCCCTGGACGTTGAACTCCTCCACCGGGCCGGTAATTGCGCTGCAGGGGCCGGCTACGATTTCGGAGCCTTGATAAATGAAATCAGATATCTTGGGATTCGTCTGGGTGAACCAATCGCCATAGTAGCTATGTCCCGCGTATTCGAGATCTCCAACCACGCCGCTCCAATCAAACCTGGTGCCACGATAGAAGCCATCCTTCGCGTCTGGTAGATAAAGCTTCACTTTCATTAAAGAGTTTGCGATCTCGGCTTGCGGGGGAGCGGAGGCTCCCAGGGCGGACAAAGAGGTTAACAGGGTCATGACTGTATAAACGATCGCTCTCATAGGATGGATGCTTGGGCTCGAGGCATAGTTGGTGGGGAGAACGAGATCGAAGCGCCGGACGCCACGGTTTCGCACCCCGCTGCTGCCAAATTCAAATCAGATTCAAATCGCTTCGCCCAGGTTTGTCAACGTGACACAATAGAGACAGATGGATTGAGTGCGGGAGGTGCCGCGCCATGAATACCTTAAAAACTGCCTTTCTGCTGACTGCTCTTACCCTGTTTCTCATCTTGATCGGCGCCTGGGTTGGCGGCCGCGATGGCATGATCCTGGCCTTCTTTATCGCCGCCGGAATGAACTTCTTCAGCTATTTCTATTCTGACAAGTTGGCGTTATCGATGTACCGTGCGCAGCCGGTGACCCGCGAACAGCTGCCCCGCGTGTACCAGATCGTGGAACGGATCTTGCCGCGCATGGCGTTACCCATGCCAAGGATATACGTCATCCCCAACGAGTCACCCAACGCCTTTGCGACCGGGCGCAATCCCAGCCATGCTGCCGTTGCGGTCACCCAGGGGATCCTCAATCTTCTCAACGATGAGGAATTGGAAGGGGTGTTGGCGCACGAGCTTGGTCATGTGAAGAATCGCGACATCCTCACCAGCTCTATCGCGGCCACACTTGCCGGGGCTATCACCCTGCTGGCGCATTTTTCCGGCATGTTTGGCGGCGGCCGCGATAGTCGCAACCGCGGCTTGGGTGGCGGCAGTATCCTCATGTTCTTCCTGGCTCCGCTGGCAGCGACCCTGATCCAACTGGCCGTCTCCCGGTCCAGGGAATATGAAGCAGACGCCACTGGGGCACACACCACGGGAAATCCCTATGCCCTGGCCAGTGCACTGCAGAAGCTGGAAGCCTATTCCCGGCGCCTGCCCATGCAGGCTTCGCCATCGACGGCCCACTTATTTATTGTGGCCCCCATGATCGGTGGAGCCAGCTTCGCCAATTTGTTTTCCACTCACCCCCCGATGGCCAAGCGGATTGAGCGGCTGACCGGCCGTCCTCCTTTGTGAGAACTCTCTTCCATTCGCTGGTCTACCTTGCGCTCGGTGTCTGGCTGGGCGCGCTCATCTTTTTTGGCGCCGTGCTGGCGCCCATCGCGTTTACTGAACTACCGCGGCTCTTTGGGGAGCAGGGCATTCACGCCGCCGGTCTCATCGTCGGCGGCACGCTGGTACGTCTGCACTGGATAGGCATGCTCTGCGGGTTGATTTTCCTTGCTGCCACGGTGCTGGGGCGGGCACATTACCGTAGCATCATTCCGCAAAGCGTTCTGGTTCTGCTGATGCTGGTGCTCACTGCCTACTCGCAATTCTCGATCATTCCACGCATGGATACGGCGCGCGCATCTATCGGTGGCAACGTAGATGCAGTGCCCGTCAACAATCCCGGCCGGCAGATCTTCGACCACCTTCATCAGACCTCGACGCATGTCGAAGGCCTGGTCCTGCTCTGCGCAATAGGCGCGTTAGTCGCCACTGCCCACTGGTCCCGGGCCCAGGCATAAATTGGGTGGGTTCCGGCTGGGACCCATTTGCAAGGAGAAACCCAGGTCTCAAAAGCGAGACCTGGGCCACCCACTCAAAGTCGAGGGGGCTTGGGGTTCTGTGCGAACCGCTTCCCGAACACGGGAAGGTATACTAGGCTCTTACGCCGCAAGAGCGGAATACACTCCCATGAAAACTGGCATTATCGGTCTACCTCAAGTAGGTAAGACATCCCTGTTCAAAATCCTCACCCGGGCCAAGGTTGAAACCGCCGGCTATTCCAATCCCCGCGAGGCCCATATTGGCGTGGCGAAAGTCCCCGACGACCGGCTGGACAAACTCGCCGGCCCTCTACAACCCCAAAAAGACCATCTACGCCACGGTGGAATACGCCGACGTGGCCGCCGTCGGCCAGGAAGCGCTCAAGGAGAGTGCCTTCCTCACCAGCCTTCGCGACAATGATGCGCTGATCCACGTGCTGTGCGCGTTTGAAGACGACTCCATCCCCCGCGTCGGCGGCATCGACCCCCTGCGCGACATCAAAAACGTCGAATTCGACCTGATCTTCTCTGACCTTGCCCAGGTAGAGAAACGCCTGGAGCGCCTGGAAAAAGATCTGAAGAAGCAGCGCACCGCCGAACTCGAAAAGGAAAACGCGCTCCTCTTGCGTTGCAAGCAGCAGCTGGAGCAGGAGAAACCGCTGCGCGAGATGGAAATGTCCGCCGAAGAAAAGAAGCTGATCCGCGGCTTCATGTTCCTATCGCAAAAGCCAATGCTGTATGTGCTGAACATCGCCGAGAGCACGACCCTGGGCACTGACCTCGAGAACGCGGTTGCGCGCTACAAGCTGGAAGAAGTCGCCTCGCGGCCAAACGCGGGCGCCACCGCCATCTGCGGCAAGGTCGAGGCCGAACTCGCGGAGATGAGCGATGAGGAAGCGGCTGAGTTTCTGTCCTCCTACGGGTTAGTTGAGAGCGGCCTGCGCCGCCTCATCCGCAAGAGCTACGAACTGCTCGGCCTGGTCGCCTTCTTCACCGTCGGCGAAGATGAGTGCCGTGCCTGGACCATCCCGGTAAATTCCCGAGCCCAGGAGGCCGCCGGGGCCATTCATTCCGATCTCGAAAAGCATTTCATCCGCGCCGAAACCATCCATTGGGATACCCTGCTGAGCGCAGGCTCCGAAGCCGCCGCCCGCTCGCAGGGAACACTGCGCCTGGAAGGCAAGGACTACAGGGTCGAGGACGGGGATGTGATGCATATTCGGCATAGCGGCTAGCGCGCGATCCATGTCCAATTTCTCACTTTCGCTGCTCCTGGGCCTGGTGGCTGCGCTGGCCGACGTTTTCGGCGCGCTGATCCTGGTCCGGACCCAGTGGGAAAAGCGCTACCTGCGCTACTTCGTGGCCCTCGGCGCAGGCTTCATGCTTGCCGCCGCATTGCTGGAGATGATTCCCGAGAGCTTTCGTCTTTCCTTCCGCTGGACTCCGCTCCTGGTCCTGGGCGGCTACTCTCTCATTCATCTGCTGGAGCACACCATAACGCCGCATTTTCATTTCGGCGAAGAGAACTGTCCTGACGAACTTCTCTCCAGGCACACCAGCAATTCGGTGGTGTTTGGCCTGGCCGCGCATTCGCTCTTCGACGGCGTGGCCATCGCCTCCGGATTCGTGCTTTCCTCCTGGCTCGGCTGGGTCATTTTCGTCGCCATACTGCTGCATAAATTGCCCGAAGGTTTTACTGTCGCTTCCGTCATGCTGGCCAGTGGCCACACCCGCACCGCCGCGCTCACCTCGGCCGTCATCGTGGCCGCTGCCACCATGGCCGGCGTCTTGGTCATTAATTTTTTCCCTGGGTGGGTCCGTGCGGGTCTTCCACTGGCCGCGGGAGTCGCGATTTATGTGACCGCCACCGACCTGGTGCCGGAAGTAAATCGCGAACCCGGGATTCGCATGGCATTGGTGTTCTTCGGTGGAGTCGCTGCGTTCCTCATCACCAAATTCCTGGCCGACGGATTCCTCCGCTAAACAGCAGCCAACTTTGGAGAACCCAGGTCTCAAAAGCGAGACCTGGGCCACCCACTCAAAGTCTGAAGGTTGCAGCTTTATTTCGCCAACCTGTCGCGTAAGGCCTTTACGCGGTCATGCGACGCAAGGATATGCCGCTGCTGACGCAGGAGCATCTCCCGCAATGGGAGGGGAAAATCTTCGCTCGCCAGCGCCTCTTCGTAAGCATGCTTGGCCTCGTCTTCACCCTTCTCGGCCGTAGCCAGCAAGGCATGGTCTCCGCCCCCGAGCCGAGCCTTCAGTTCGCCCCAGGCACGATGCACCTTACCCGCGGTCGAAGTGGGCACCTTCACGTCCTTCACCCCGAAGTGGTGCAGTTCATTCTCCAGTTCCGCCGCGAACCCCGCCCGCTCCAGTGTTTGTTCACGAAAAAGCTGGCGTGCTTCCGGGTCTTTCAAGTTCTTTTCGAGTTCCGTGAACCCCTGGTGCCCATCGCGCAGGGTTTCGATCAAATCGCGCAGTGTATCTTCCGTCTGTTTAAGGTTTTCTGACATGTTGCACTTATCCTCTCACTGCTCAGATGTGTGCATTGCAGAAGGGTTGTGCCTTGTATAGTGTGGTGGTTGCAAACTACTGGGAAGGAAGCAACTGGGTTTACATGAAGATCATTGTCTTCGGCGCCACCGGAGGTACGGGCAAGCTGATCGTTACGCAGGCGCTGGCGAAGGGGCACACCGTCACCGCATTCGCCCGTAATCCCGAAGGGATGCCGGCCGACCCGCACTTGCGAGTAATTAAGGGGGATGTGTTCGATTTTGCCGCAGTCGTAGACGCCATGCGCGGCCACCGCGCCGTCCTCTCCGCACTCGGCGCCCGCACCACCAAGAAGTCTGACGTGCTGGTCAGGGCAATCCCTCATATCCTCGAAGGAATGCGTCAGGAATACGTCACCCGGCTCATCGTACTGGGCGCCGCCGGACTTCACCCCGATTGGAGTAAGTACCAAAACGCGCTCACAGCGATGGGACTGTGGATGGCCGGAAGACAGCGCTGAAGCACCCTTTCATCGACCAAGCCGCGCAGGAACGTTTGCTGGCAGCCAGCGATGTCGATTACACCATCGTCCGGGCGCCCCGGCTGATGGACGGCCCGTTCACCGGCAACTATCACGTCCTGCCCGACGCTCTTCCGTCTGGCGCTCTGCGCGTCAATCGTGCCGACGTCGCGGACTTTATGCTGCAACAGCTCACCGACCCGCGCTTCCATCGCCAGGGGCCTTATATCGGGTCGAAGAAGTGATTGAGGGGCGCGATTGAGATCAGTGTCCCATCGCCTCCTCCGGCGGTGGCTTCTTGCGCTTGGGAGGCCGGCGCATGATAAAAGGCCAAGGGACCAGGAATGCCGCCACCACGCTAAGCACCCAAAACGCGTTTTGATAGCTCAACATTGACGACTGTCGAAGCAACATCTGGTAAGCGTACCCGGTAGCTGCGGCCTTGGCCTGCGCGGCGGACTGCCCCGCCGCCATCAGGGTGCCGCGCATCTGGGCGAGAAAATTCTCGTACGCGTAACTTCCGGGAATAAGTTTGGCGGTCAGTGCTGACTGGTGGGTCTGCTGTGTGCGGACAAGAAAGGTTGTCAACAGCGCCGTGCCCATGCTTCCGCCAAAGTTGCGGGCAAAATTTGAAAAGCTGGAAATCTGATTGTTCTTGCCCTTGGGCACGCCCACATAATTGAGCGTACTGATGGGAATGAAAATGAACGACAATCCCAGTACCTGGAACACGCGCCACAACACGATGTTGCCGAAACTCACATTCAAATCGAGCCGGGTCATGTTGTAGAGTGCGAGCGCAGTAGTTAGAAACCCGATCGACACCATGAGCCGTGCATCCATGATCGACACCAGCTTGCCCGCCACGGGCATCATCACCATCAGCACCAGGGCGCCCGCCGAAAGCGCCATCCCGGCCCGCTCCGCCGTGTAGCCCATCAAGCTCTGCAGAAACTGGGGAATCAGGACCGTCGTGCTGAAAAGCACCATACCCAGGATGAACTGAAAGCCTACCGCGGTGCCGAAGTTGCGATTCTTCAGCAGCTTCAAATCCACAATCGGGTCCGGGTGCCCCCATTCCCACCACACAAAGAATGCCAGCGTGACCAGCGCCAGGATGAAGGTCATGGTGATGTTGCGATCGCCGAACCAGTCCTTTTCCTGCCCCTTATCGAGAACGAATTCCAGGCAGCCAACTCCGACTGCCACCAGGCCCAGCCCGACTCGATCGATAGGGTTGGCTTTCGCTCTTTCCGTTACCAGGTAAGGAGGATCCTCCACCATCCGGTTGCTGAGCAGCAGGGAAATGATGCCGATGGGGAGGTTGATGAAGAAGATCCAATGCCAATTGAAGTTGTCGGTGATCCAGCCGCCCAGCGTCGGCCCGATCGCGGGCGCGGCCACCACTGCCATGCCATAGAGGGCGAATGCCTGGCCTCTTTGTTCCACCGGAAACGTATCCGCCAGGATGGCCTGTTCGCTGGGGGCCAGTCCTCCACCGCCGAGGCCCTGCAGGATCCTGGCCAGGATGAGTATCGGTAAGGTAGGCGCAAGCCCGCAAAACAGGGAGCACACGGTAAACAGGGCGACGCACGTCATGTAAAACCGTTTGCGGCCGTACCGGGTAGAGAGCCACCCGGAGATAGGCAGCACGATGGCACTGGAAACCAGGTAGCTGGTCAGGACCCAGGTAGCTTCTTCCTGGCTGGCGCCCAGGGTCCCGGCCATATGGGGTAAGGCGACGTTTGCAATGGAGGTGTCCAGCACCTCCATAAACGTCGCCAGGGTCACGGTGAGCGCGATCAACCAGGGATTGTGTTTGGGATGCCACCCCTCGACTGAGGAATGATGTACCGGCTTGGGAACAGGCTTGCGCTGCGGAGCTAGTGTCGTTGTAGCCAATGCCTCGTCCCGGGACCCAGTGGAATTGTTTTTCTAGATTGTAAAGGTTCGATGGGAGTCGGCCGGAGAAACCCAGGTCTCAAAAGCGAGACCTTGGGCCACCCACTCAATGGCTGGACGTTGCGGTTTACTTTTGGTGACAAGTGAGGATGAGCGGCAGATGTTATTCCACTTGCTGTTTGGCCTTGTACCCATCGCGCGCAATGATGTCGTACTTCAAAGGATGATGCTTCTCGTCCTGCATCTTGAGCGGCTGGCCTTCGTTGTCCACCAGTTCCACTCGGATCTTGCGATAGGACCCGTCCTGCTTGGCATTCGTCGGCGTGTAATTCAAAACGTACTGATTCCGAATGGAGTCATTGATGGAATGGAAAATATCCGGCATCTCCCCCGCAAACCGCGGGAAAAACGACATGCCGCCGGTCATCCGCGCAAACGTGGACATCTGGTTATCTGCCTGCAGGTAGTCAATCTCCTTGGGACCGAACATACCGGTGCGCGCATTGGCCGGTGATCCTGGCGGCTTGTCCGGTTCCCACGGTAAAGATAGTGACATTCGGTGTCGCCTTGATCTTTGCCAGTACCTTGTCCAGGTTGATTTTGCTAAAGGAGTCATACCCGGACCCAATCAGCACCACATATTTGCGTCCCTCAATGCGGCTGACGCGATCGAGGGTGGTGTACACCGCGTCGAACATGTCCGTCTCCTTAAACCCGGGGATCGTCAACATGTTCAAGGACTGGTAAACCAGCCGCTTGTCCTGGGTAAAGTCGGTCAGGATCTGGGTCTTAAGGTCATAAGTCACGACTGCTATGTAATCGTCCGGCTGTAATTGCTGGGCAAAGGCATAGGCTGCATTCCTCATGTCGTACACGAACCTGTAATTTGTGGAGGCAAACTCACACAGCAGCACCGCGGTGATCGGCGCTCTGGTGCGTTGAAACCCGTTCACCTTTTGCGGTATGCCGTCTTCATAAACACGAAAGTTCGTTGCCTGCAGGTTAGGTACGAACTCGTGCGTTTTCTGCAGGGTGACGCCAACATCCAGGGTTACTTCGGGAACATCCACGCGGAGCGAGAAGTTTGTCAGGCCAGCAGGATTCTTGACCTTCGGCTCGGGGGGCGGCGGAGGCACATCCGCCTTCTCCCCCTTTTTAGGAATAGCAATGGCGCCATTGTCCCCGCCCGGACCACCGGAATCGGGTCCCGTTTGATCAGGCTGCTGCTTGCTGGCCATCCGCAGGAGGCGTGGTGGTTGGCGCTTGGCCCTTGGCCAGCTCGTCCCCGGTTGCAACGGCCAGCAGCAAAGCCACGGCGGCAACAAAGAATTTTTGCCCTGTTAACTTCATCTAAATACCTCAGCCCCTATGCTCGAACGTTTGGAACGTCTAATCTGTAGACGTGTCTATCAGCCGTATATCAACCTGCTTTTCGGTTTTAACCGCAGTTTTTGTCCTTGCGGGAAGCCTCTCTGCCCAGGCTAACCCGGTTACTCCGCCTCCGTCTGCCACGGCTGGAATCTTCCCCTTGTCCGAGGTCCACCGCGGCCTCCATGGCGTGGCCTATACCGTCTTTGAAGGCACGCAGCCGGAAACCATGGACGTGGAAATACTCGGGGTGCTCAAAAACGTCCTCGGCCCCGACCAGGATATGATCCTGGCGCGTCTCCACGGCTCCAAACCAGAGTACACCGGAGTCGTCGCCGGCATGAGTGGCAGCCCGGTTTACATCGACGGCAAGTTACTGGGCGCTCTCTCCTACAGAATAGGACAATTCAGTAAAGAACCGATTGCCGGCATCACGCCAATTGCTGAAATGCTGGCCGTCCATAGCAGTCCGAATGCAGCCATGTGGACGGCCGGAAATACTACCCAATCGACGACCGCGTCATTTTCCTCCCCTGGGCCTGCACCGGTGGCTGATTCGACCGACATCCATCCCATCGAAACGCCGCTCGTGCTTTCCGGTTTTAGCCCGGAGGCAGTCAGGTTCTTCCAGGAGCACGTTTCCGTGATGGGCTTAACGCCGGTTGCCGGTCTGGGAGGCAGCTCCTCGGACGACGGGCATATCGATTCCTCCTCCGCTCCCCTACTGCCTGGCTCAGCGGTAAGCGCCCTTCTGGTCCGCGGAGATCTTGAAATCGCCGCCACCTGCACCGTGACCTATGTTGATCCCAAGCAGGTACTGGCCTGCGGCCACCCCATCACCCGCTATGGCGATGTTTCCATCCCCATGACCAAGGCGGACGTGGTCGCCACCCTGGCCTCGCCTTTGAATTCCTTCAAAATCGTCAACACTACCCAGACCATCGGCGCCTTTACGGAAGATCGTTCCTCAGCCATACGCGGCGTTCCCGGCGAATCGGCCCGCATGATCCCGGTGACCATCCACACCCATGGCGGCCTGCGCGATCGCACCCTGCACATGGAAGTCATCGACAACCCCGACATCACTCCCGGCGCCGTGATGGTTTCTCTTTACGAATCGCTGCTCGAAACCAACAGCTACAGCGAAGAGCTTACTTACGAGCTAAAGGGTACGGTCGCGATCGATGGCTACCCGCCGCTGCATCTGGACTCGTTCATTGCTCCTACCGAGCAATTACCTTCAGCCCTCCGAGCCGCTCTTACCGTGGGCCAGCGTTTTCAAACCGTCTACGGCAATTCAGCCCGCGTGCGCAATATCCAGAGCATCGAACTCAATATCGATTCGCTGCCCGGCCGGCGCAGCATCCAGTTGGAGCGCGCACAGGCTACCCAGCCTGCTGCCCACCCCGGCGATACCGTCATGGTCGAAGCGACCCTGCGGCCTTTCCGCGGCGAACCCAAAAACATCCGCATTCCTATCCCCCTCCCCTTAACGTTGAATCCTGGACCACTCCGTATTCTGCTCAGCGATGGCGCTACGCTTGACCGGCTCACCACTGCCTCGTCCTCCAACGAAGGTCCGCTGGAACTGAGCAGTATCATTCACCAGATGAACTCCGTCCACGGAGACGACCGCTTGTACGTAACCCTTCTGTTGCCCAATGCTCAAGCCGTGGTCGATGGGCGTACCCTGGCATCGATCCCCATCTCCATGGCCAATGTACTGGAGCCCTTGCGGACCAATCGTGGCATCTCCCTCAACGGCGAATCGGTAGTTCCCGTAACCTCCATTCCGGTGGAGGCCATGCTCAGTGGTATGCAGGTGGTCTCGGTAGAAATCGAATAAGGTAGACTTACGCGGGCCCTCTGGAACTCCTTGCACTACATTCCACTGCCAAGGGCAACGCTCATGCCTCTGTTTCAAGGTTTTGCCACTCATGCCGCCGGCGCCGAACTACTGCCTTACAAGTACGATCCCGGGGACATCAAGCCCAACGAGGTCGAGATTGCCATCTCCCACTGCGGCGTCTGCCGCAGCGACATCCACATGGTCGACAACGACTGGGGCATCAGCCACTATCCCCTCATCCCGGGCCATGAGATTGTTGGCAAAGTCATCTCCACCGGGAGCGCCGTCCTGGGGCTGCAATTCCGGAGATCGGGTAGGTGTGGGCTGGCAAGCCAATTCCTGCGGCCACTGCGAGTGGTGTCTCCAGGGCGAAGAGAATTTATGTGCGGACGGCCAGGGCACCTGTGTTCACCGCAATGGCGGTTATGCTGACCGGGTGCGGGTCAACGCACGTTTCGTGGTGCCCATCCCGGACGGTCTCGAAAGCGAGCGGGCCGCGCCCCTGTTATGCGGCGGCATCACGGTTTACTCTCCCATTCGCAGCCATGGCGTTAACCCCGCATCCCGCGTGGGCATTGTCGGCATCGGAGGCCTGGGGCACATGGCGGTACAGTTTGCCCATGCTTTTGGAGCCGAGGTCACGGCCTTCTCCAGCTCTCCGGCAAAAGAGGCGGATGCCCGCTCCCTGGGCGCGGACCAGTTTGTCAACACCCGCGAGACCAAGACCCTCAAGAAGTTGGTGGGCCATTTCGACTTCATCCTATCGACCGTAGAAGCAGATCAGGACTGGGGCGCCTATGTCCGGGCTCTGCGTCCCCACGGCAAACTATGTTTCGTTGGCATCCCGCCCGGCGTCCTCGGCTTGCCAGTCTCTCCGTTGGTGACAGGACAGAAGGTGGTGACTGGCAGCCCGGGTGGAAGTCCGCGCATGATCCGGGAAATGCTGCACGTGGCGGAGCGCCACAAAGTCCAGGCCATCACCGAACGCTTTGCCATGGCCAAAGCCAACGACGCCGTGACCAAGGTAAAGAAGAACCAGGTCCGCTACCGAGCCGTCCTGGCCAACTAAGCATTTCCAAGAAGGAGCATCCACACAGAGATCTCTCCACTGCGCTGCGCTCCGGTCGAGATGACAAAGGGGAGAGAGGCGCTTCCGGCAAGAGTAGTTGCTAAACAGAAGTCGTCCTGGGCCTTAGGCCGGGCCTTAGGCCCACTCAAGGTGATGAAAAGCGGCTTCTATGTAGCAACTACTCTCCATGGCAGCGCCACTCTCCCCTTTTCATCTCGACCGGAGCGCAGCGCAGTGGAGAGATCTCTGTGTGGATGCTCTTTCTTGGAAATGTTTTTCTTGTCAAACCGCATTTCCTCTCCGCGTCCCCTTCATTTGTGGTGGCAAATGCAGCCTAGTAGACTCGGTTCAGCATGATGCCTCGTGTCGTAACCGCAAGTTTATTAGCTCTGATCCTTTATCCCCACGTCCTTCCAGCCCAGGGAACCCGCCTCTGGGTTCAATCCCGCTACGAAGACTTCGAAAAAGGACAACCGCAAAGTACCGCGATTTCGAGCCGCGGATATCTGGAATCCGGGCCCGCGCTGCGGTCGGTACTGTTAACCCCGTCCACCTACATCTGGGCCGTCGCTTCTGACAGCCAGGGCAATGCCTACATCGGCACCGGTTCGCCGGCAACCGTGCTCAAAGTAACGCCCTCGGGCACCTCGACCAAATTATTCACGACCAAAGAACTAACCGTGCAAACGGTTCGTGTTGGCCCTGACGGTTCGATCTACGCAGCCACCGTGCCGGGCGGCAAGGTGTACCGCATCAAGCCAGGCCAATCCGGCCTTGACGAGACCACCGCCACAGTGGTCTTCGACGCTTCCACCGTCCATAACGCGGATGCAGCCAAGCCAGGCGGCGATCCCGCGCGATACATCTGGGATCTCGCCTTCGATGCTCAGGGTGCCTTATACATCGCAACCGGCGGCCCGGCGGCGATCTACCGCGTCGACCTATCCAAAGAAACGCCGCAAGCAGAACTCTTCTTTCAAAGTGACGAGCAGCACATTCGCTGCCTCCTCTTCGAGCCCAACGGAGATTTAATTGCCGGCAGTGACGGTGGCGGCCTGGTCTACCGCATTGGCAAAGACCGCAAAGGCCTGGTCATCTACGACGCGCCCAAGCGCGAAGTAACCGCCCTGGCCCGGTCTGCAGACGGGCGCCTGTACGTAGCGGCCGTAGGGGAAAAGACCAGAAGCCCCTTGCCGCCCCTCCCGGTGCAGGGAGTCGCCGTGGCCACCGCAACCATCACCATCGTGACCCCTGGCTCAGTACAAGCCTCCAGTAGCAACGGCCTCATTCCCGACGGCTCCGAGGTAGACGAGCTAAGTCCGCAGGGAGCTCCGCGCAAACTCTGGTCGACGCGCGATGACGTGGTGTACGCCTTGCGAGCCACGCCACAGGGTCTGCTCGCCGCCACCGGCAATCGGGGCCGGATTTATCGCATCGCTGAGGACGGCTCCTACCTCGACTTAGCCCGCGCCGAGACCGGCCAGGCAACCGCCTTCGCCGATGCCCCCGACGGATTTTACGTAGCCACCAGCAATACCGGGAGACTCTACAAGCTGAACAACCAGGCCGCTGCCCAGGGCACTTACCTTAGCGACGTGCTTGACTCGGGCGTGTTCTCGCGATTCGGCCGCATGGAGGTGAATGCCGACGGAGGCGCTTACGAAATTTTCGCCCGCTCCGGCAATGTGGAGAACCCCGAGCGAAATTGGAGTGACTGGCGCAAAATCACGCCCAATACTGCCACGTCCGGCGTCCCCGCCGCACGCTTTGTTCAATGGAAAGCCGTCATTGAGCCCGGAGCGCAGGTCGACTCTGTAGGCATCAATTACCTGCCGGTCAACATCGCGCCTGTGGTCGATGAGATCGCCGTCGAGCCAGGCGCCAGGGCGAACCAGAATGCGCCACAGCCAGGCCAGCCGCAGCAGATCACCATCAACCTGCCCTCGGCGCAGAACACGCTCAGCTACAACCAGGATCCGGCCACGGCGCCCCTGGCAGCCGTTCGCGACCGCAGCGCCGTGACCGTCCGCTGGGCGGCCCACGATGAAAATGGAGACGAGCTGGTCTTCGACGTCTATGTCCGCGGCGATGGAGAGAAGAACTGGCGCCTGCTCCGGTCTCACATAACCGAACGTTTCTACTCTTTCGATTCGATCCGCATTCCCGATGGTGGTTACCGCATACGGGTGGTGGCCAGCGATGCCCTCGCGCACATGCTGGGCGATGCACTGACCAGCGCGCGGGAGAGCGACCACTTCATCATCGACACCACCCCTCCAGTGCTTACCGCGCTCCAGGGCAGCCTGCAATCCGGTGTGATTCATGCCGGCTTCGTGGCCACGGATCAAACCTCGCCCATTGCTCGCGCCGAGTACTCGATCGACGCCGGCCGATGGCAGTTTCTGGAGCCGGTAGGCAAGCTCTCTGACTCGCTCACCGAGCACTACGACTTCACCGTTCCACTCGCCGCCATTCCCACCCGCACCCCAACCGAAGAGCCGGAGAGTGCCCCTGCGGCCTCCCCTGCGCCCCCGACTGACCCGCAGGAACATATTCTTACCGTTCGCGTCTACGACCGGTACGAAAACGTAAGCGCGGCGAAGACCGTGATCCGCTAGTCACGATGCGCTTCGAGCTGTTTGTCGCCGTGCGTTATCTCCGCGCCAAGCGCCGTCAGGCGGTGGTTGGCATCATCACCGTAATCTCGATAGCCGGGGTGGCGGCCGGAGTGGCGTCCTTGATCGTCGCCCTGGCCATCACCAACGGCATGCGCCGCGATCTGCAGGACCGTCTGCTGGGCTCAACGGCTCATGTGCAGCTCATGCGCGTAGCCAGCGATGGCATTCGCGACTGGCGCGGCTTGACTGCGCGGCTGCAGCAGCTGCCCCATGTCAAGGCAGTGGCGCCTGGCCTGTACGAGCAGGTACTCATCTCCCACGGCGCTCGCTCCGGGGGAGCTCTCATCGAGGGCATCGTTCCCGCGCAGGAGCGCACCGTCAGCGACTTGCTCTCGACCGTCACCATGGGCAGCGCCGCAGCGCTCGATACCCGAGGGCCAGAACCCTCCGCCCATCGTCATTGGGCACGACCTCGCAGACACCATCGACGCCCGCGTAGGCACAACAGTCCTGGTGACCAGTCCACAAGGGGAACTAACGCCCGCTCGGTCTGATTCCCAAATTTCAGCGCTTTCGCGTCGCCGGCATCTTCCATTCCGGCTTTTATCAGTACGACTCAGCCATGGCGTTCACCAGCCTGGCCGACGCGCAGCGCCTCTTTGGAGAACCGGACGTGGTCTCCGTTCTCTCCTTCAAAGTGGATGACCTCGATCGCGCCGACAAGATTGGCCGTTCCATCGAGCAGGCTGCCGGGCCAGGCTTCCTGACCACCAACTGGATGGAACAGAACCGGCCCCTCTTCCGCGCCCTGATGCTGGAGCAGGTAGTCACCTTCATCGTCATCGGTCTGATCGTTTGCGTCGCCGCCCTGAACATCCTCACTGCGTTGACCATGATGGTCATGGAGAAAACTCGCGATATCGCCGTCATGATGTCCTTCGGGGTACAGCCGCGCCAGGTGAGAATGATCTTTCTTCTGCAGGGCCTGCTCATCGGTTTGACCGGCACAATCCTCGGCCTGATCGCCGGCTATAGTCTTTCCTGGCTCGGCGGCCACTATCGTTTTCCTCTCTCCGCCGAGGTGTACTCGATCGACTACCTGCCCTTTGCCGCGCGCTGGACCGATGGGCTGATTGTGGGTGCGGTTTCCCTTGCCGTATCCCTATTGGCCACCCTCTATCCCTCCGGGTCCGCCGCCAGGGTTCTGCCTGCTGAAGCTCTTCGCTACGAATGAACGGCGGTCGAATCAAAAGCAGCACATTTCGCATCAAAAGTATGTGGTTGGTCCCGGACCGTTGTGCCACAGGTCATTCCACAATCAGGAGCGGTGCAGGGGAACTGATGTATTTTGAAGCAACCCACCCCACAAACCCTCTTCCGTAGAGGGGTGCATTAGTGATACACGAAGGTAGGTCCAAATTGATTACCGACCTCAGAGGCACATAATGGAGCCGGCCGCCGCCACAGACGAAGCCCAAAAAGGCCGCCTGGGCGCGCTCGGGAGACCGGAAGGTCCGGCCCTGGTCGAAGTCCGCAATTTGCGTAAGCAGTACGGACGATTAGTTCTTTTTGAGGCAATCAATTTCGAAGTGAGACGGCAGGAGTTGCTGGCCATCGTAGGCCAGTCGGGCGCCGGCAAGAGCACCCTGCTGCATATCCTTGGGGCTCTTGATACACCCTCCGCAGGTGACGTATACTTTGCCTCAACAATATTGAGATCCTTATCCCCCGCGGAAGCTGCAGAGTTTCGCAATCGCGAAATTGGCTATGTTTGGCAGTTTCACTATTTACTGCCGGAATTTACTGCCGCTGAGAACGTCGCGCTCCCCCTTCTGGCGCGAGGCAAGTCCAAAAGAGAGGCATTGCAGGAAGCCGTTCATTGGCTGGAAGAGGTGGGGCTGGGAGACCGGTCATCCCATCGCGCAGGTGAGCTTTCCGGCGGGGAGCAGCAGCGTGTTTCCCTGGCGCGAGCGTTGGTGACCACCCCGAAACTCCTTCTGGCTGATGAGCCTACAGGAGATCTGGATGACCAGACCGCGGATGCCCTATTTGGACTGATTGAGCGCCTGCACGCAAGCTATGGTTTGACCTCGATCCTGGTGACCCACAATTTGCCTCTGGCGAGGCGTTGTGAGCGGGTGATGCGGCTAGCCCATGGCCGGATGGAAGAGTTGTCTCCGCTGGACCTTTAAGCGGAGCTTGTAAGCCGGGTTACCCAAAAGGGTGACTCGTGACAGTGGTTGGGTCGATATAAGATTTAGAAAGAGCTTATCTCCGCCCAGCCGAGTGGTTTTCCCGCTTCCAATGGAGTCGGGAAGATGGAACAGGACGAAAGCTGCCTTGGATCGTGGGAGGGCAGTTTTTAAGGGGGAACATGTTCGAACGGTATACAGAAAAGGCGCGGCGCGTCATCTTCTTCGCACGGTATGAGGCCAGCCAGTTTGGTTCCCCATATATCGAGACGGAGCACTTGCTGCTTGGTCTGCTGCGAGAGGATAAGGCGCTGACGAATCGCTTTCTCCGCTCTCATGCTTCGGTTGAATCCATTCGCAAGCAGATTGAAGGTCATACTACGATTCGAGAGAAGGTTTCCACTTCTGTCGATCTGCCTTTGTCGAACGAATGCAAGCGGGTTCTGGCCTACGCGGCAGAAGAAGCAGAGCGCCTGTCGCACAAACATATTGGCACCGAACACCTGCTCTTAGGATTACTGCGCGAAGAAAAGTGCTTTGCCGCAGAAATATTGCACGAGCGCGGGCTGCGTCTGCTCGCCATCCGTGAAGAACTCGCGCGCGCCACGCAAGAAAAGGCGCCCCCATCGCAGCGCAACCGCGAATCAAGCCTGCTGGTAGAGTTCTCGCGCGACCTGACCCAGGCAGCCATGGATAACCAACTCGATCCGCTGGTCGGCCGCGATCAGGAACTCGAGCGCGTGGTTCAGATTTTGTGCCGCCGCACCAAAAACAATCCGGTGCTGATTGGCGAGCCTGGCGTTGGCAAGACCGCCATCGTTGAAGGGCTTGCGCAGCGTATCTCCGACGGCGAGGTGCCCAGCTTCCTGGCCGACAAGCGCGTCCTGGCGCTCGATCTTTCGCTCATTGTCGCCGGAACCAAGTATCGCGGCCAGTTTGAAGAGCGGCTCAAGACCATCATGAAGGAGTTGATGGAGAACCAGAACTCCATCATCTTCATCGACGAGCTGCATACCCTGGTAGGCGCAGGCTCAGCCGAGGGTTCGCTCGACGCTGCCAACATCCTCAAGCCGGCTCTCTCGCGCGGCGAAATTCAGTGCATCGGCGCAACCACGCCGGCCGAATATCGCAAGTCGATCGAGAAAGACCGTTCGCTCGAGCGTCGCTTCCAGGCAGTCAAAGTGCCGCCTCCGAATGAAGAAGATGCCATCAAGATCATCATGGGTATCAAAGACCGCTATGAGAAGTTCCATGCGGTCAGCTACACCGATGACTCCATTCACTTCGCGGTCTCTCACTCCAATCGCTACATCCCGGATCGGTTCCTTCCGGATAAAGCAATTGATCTGATCGACGAAGCGGGTGCTCGCGTGAAGCTGCGCCAGACCTCGCTGCCGGAAGAGATTACCGAAGTGCAGAAGCGCATCAAGTTCATTGTCCATCGCATGGAGAATGCGATTGCCAACCATGAATTTGAGAAAGCGCGCTTCTACTCCGACGAGGAGCGTAAGGAGCGCGAGAACCTGCGCGCCCTGCGCGACAAGTATCATCTGGACGATTCCACCGCCGGCATTGTAGGCCGCGAGGATATTGAAGATGTGGTGAGCCGCTGGACCGGCGTACCGATCACTTCGATCAAGGAAGAAGAGACACAGAAGCTGCTGCGCGTCGAAGAAGAGCTGCACAAGCGGGTCATCTCGCAGGACAAGGCGATCTCTGCTCTGTCGCGTGCGATTCGCCGCTCGCGCGCGGGTCTTAAGTCTCCCAACCGTCCCATCGGTTCGTTCCTGTTCCTGGGTCCGACCGGTGTAGGCAAGACGGAAATGGCGCGCACGCTGGCCCAGTTCCTCTTCGGCAGTGAGAAGGCGTTGATCCGCTTCGATATGTCGGAGTTCATGGAGAAGCACTCGGTCTCGAAGCTCATCGGTTCGCCTCCGGGCTACGTGGGCTACGAGGAAGGTGGACAGCTCACCGAACGGGTGAAGCGCTCGCCCTACTCTGTGGTCCTGCTCGATGAAATCGAGAAAGCTCATCCCGATGTCTTCAACATCTTGTTGCAGGTCTTTGAGGATGGTCAGCTCACCGATGGTCTGGGCAATACGGTGGACTTCAAGAACTCGATCATCATCATGACCTCGAACATCGGCGCGCGGCATTTGCAGCGCAAGCAGGGTCTGGGCTTCCAGTCGGATCGTGAAGACCTGCTGATGGACAAGATGGAGGAACTGGTCAAGAACGAGGTGAAGCGGACCTTCAATCCAGAGTTCTTAAACCGTCTGGACGAAGTCATCATCTTCATGTCGCTCTCGGATTCCGATCTTATTCAGATTCTGGAGTTGCTGGTACAGCAACTGAATTCCAATCTGATTCAGAAGGCGATCACCTTGTCGGTGACCGAAGATGCCAAGAAGTGGATTCTGGAAAAGACGTTAGTCGACCGCACGTATGGCGCGCGTCCCTTGCGCCGTGCCCTGCAGCGCTATGTCGAGGATCCATTGTCGGAAGCATTGATCGCCGGCGGCATTGCCGAGCGTCCCGCCTTCCTGGAGGTCTACCTGGAAAACAACCAGCTCTTCTACCGCCCGGTAAGCGAAGTGGGAGAAGACAAGTCGACGGGCATCCTGCTCTTCAGCGCCTAAACTAAGTGAGCCAAAGGCCGGGGCCAAAAGCCCCGGCCTTTTTGCGTCTGTAAGTCCGGCATTGCCTACAACTCCAAGAGGGAGTACCGTTTTCGTAGCGGAACTTAGAGGGGTAGTTATGATTCGTGCCCGCGTCCTCCCACTCGTCTTGCTGTTCGCAGCCCCCACCATCTTCGCGCAGCAGTCCGTCCCGCCAAACAACACAAAGAGTACCGTGTTGCACCGCCCGCGCACACCCGAAGCAGGTTGTCCTGTCGGCATGCAGGCACGCCATGGAGCCGGGGTTCCCGTTTCAATGAATGCCGGACCTTCTATCAATGGGAGCCCGATAGCTCCCAATTCTCAAGCATTCACGCACACCCGCGTGCAGAGAATTCATCTGACTATGACCAACTTGCTATCTCGCGAAATCGTGAGCGCCCAGTTCGTGGTTCACGGTTACAGTAACAAGGGGAGAGCGATGAATTTGGCGAACTCGTCCTCAGAACCTGATCTTGCCAAGACCGTGGATGTCGTTCTGGACGTGAAAGGGAAGAGCGAAGCATCCAGCGATCTCTCGCTGAGCCGCTTCACCGCTGTAACATCCATCGACTTAAACTCGATTACCTATGCCGATGGCAACACCTGGAACACCCCTTCGGCAGAGGCCTGCAGCGTTACTCCCGACTTGATCATGCTTGTCGCTTCTTCCCAGTGACAACAGGCTGCGGAGAAATTCG
>CAWBRJ010000038.1:0-33440 GCA_963790935.1 uncultured Acidobacteriaceae bacterium
GTGAACTGCCGATAGGACACCAGAAAACGAAATAGCAGTAAGCCTTTGATCCATACAAGACGAGCACATGGTAAAGCTATTCAACTTACTGCTATTTCCTCTGCTGCTCCCGAGCGTGCTCGGGGGACAAGAGACTTCCCCCCCGGATCCGTCGGCAACTTTGTCATTGCAGGTAGAACCTGAGAGCAACCGGCCGGCGCGGCAGCCTGCTAACGGCATCTCTCAGGAGTTGGACTCCTACATCAAATCCACGGCGTCCGTTGCCCCCAATCCCCTCCTTCACAGTTCCCGGTTCGATCATATTCCGGACCAGGTCACTGACGCCGCTCGCTGGCTGTTCCAGTGGGAGAGCCTGAAACTCGGACTCACCTACACCCTGTTGAACCAGTATGCCGTCGACACTCCCCCAGGGGTGCGCCACAACCAGGCCAGCGGCCGGTTTGACCTTTCCGGCGCGATGCCGCTTTACGAGGGTGAGAGCACCGCCGGCTCCTTCTCGCTTCTGGTGAGAGGCAGCACCAATATCGGGATCAGCCAGCAGTTCAATTTAAGCGACGCGCTCGGCTCCACCACATTGATCAATTGCCTTTCCGGCTTCGGGGCAGCACGCCCCATCTCACTCAATCTGCTCTACTATCGCCAGGACTTTCTGCACAAGCGCCTCTCTTTCTACGTGGGCAAGATACACCCCAATCAACACATCACCCTGAGCATGTTCAACAATGATGAACAAAACTCAGTTTCTCAACGGTATGAACGACGGCACGATCGCGGTGCCGTCGGATGGGGCTTGGAGGGCGGCGCTGCTATGGAGATCCAGGCAACCCGGCATGTTTACCTGCACGCTGTGACGGCTGATACCGAAGGGTCGAAACCAGGAAACCTAAAGACCCTGGCGGACAGGAAAATATGAACGCGGTGGAGTTGGGATGGTTCTCCGGTTGGCCTGGAAATAAAAACCATGTTTACCGGTAACCTTCTGGCGAGATGACCCCCAAAACCAGGGCAGCGGTCATGGCGCCGAGATCAGTTTGACCACAAATTCGCGAACGGCCTGGTTCCCTTTGGACGCTTCGGATATGCGACTCAACCGGTACGACCCTGCGCATGTCAATGGAGCGTTGGCGGACACGCATCCATTTGGCCGGCGGGGCCGAATGCTCGGGCCGCACTGACGACTAGCGCCCCTCCGATCTCAGCAAGCCACATGAAAATATCTCGAATCCTTTACAGGCTGCGTCTCACGCAGCACACCGAAATCGGGCCTGATGTGCAGGGCTTGTCCACCCTTCGAATCGGCCTGCGCTCCATCAAACAGTGATTCTGAATACCCGGATGCGCATCTTCTTCTAACTACCGTCTGTGCCGGAAAGGAGAAGCCGGGCACCCGAAACCAAGGGACTGTAGATCACGAGACATGGTCTAATCGATTGATAGGGAGCGCCTATCAATGGAATTAAGGCATCTTCGTTATTTCACAGCGGTTGTCCAGTGGAAGGGGTACCGGGAGGCTTCCGACAACTGCATATTACCCAGCCTTCGATCAGCGTGGCCATATCCGATCTTGAAAGCGAATCGGGATCAAACTTTTTTCGCGGGACGGCCGTGTGGCCCGGCTTACTCCTGAAGGGCAGGTCTTCATGAGGAAACACTCAAGACGCTCGCGCAGGCAGAGCGATCCATTGCAACGGCACAGCCAGCTGCCAAGGGCGAAATAGGCAGGCTTGGAATCGGCTTCATGGGATTTGCTTCCTGTTCATTTCTCCCAGACCTGCTCATGCCTACAAGGCCCGCCATCCAGGAGTCGCGCTGCGTCTTGAAGAAAATGTGCCAAGCGGACAGGACATCGCGTTTGATCGGGGAGAGATCGACATCGGATTTACACGTCCGCCTTCCGCCGATCGCAGATCATCGTATGAGTCGCGCCTGATCTTTCGCGAGCCCCTGGTCGTTGCTCTTCCCCGAGCCCGCAAAGTGACCGCGAAGCGGATCCGCATCGCAGATCTTGCCAGCGAGCGCTTCGTTATCTTCCAGCGCGCCAGCTCACCGGAGGTCTTCGACACGATCGTCGGCGCCTGCAATGACAACGGCTTCTCACCCCGTTTGCACAATGAGCTAAACAATATGCACTCAGTACTTTTTTCCGTCGAGGCCGATGAAGGGGTTGCCATTGTTACTGCATCGGCTCGCAATTTGCGCGCGGACAACGTCTCCTTCTTCCGCCTGCAACCTGACAACGTTCGCATCGACTTTGTCGCTGCATGGCGAAAGAAGGAACCTTCGATCGCCCTCAAGTCGTTCCTCGAACTGCTCGAGGAAGAACTGCCCGCGATTCGGCAGAAGACGCGTTACCCATAATCCACTGCGATAGGCACTTCCTATCACCTGATTGGAATATACGACGAATCTCTATCACCCCGCCGGTACTCTTATGGGTGTATTACAGCCGTAAGGAGGCTGACAATGGGAAGCAAACAGAAGACAGTCATCGTAACAGGGGCATCGCAAGGCATTGGGGCGGGTGTCGTGCAGGCGTTTCTCAATCGCGGCTACAACGTCGTAGCCAACTCACGTAACATCCAAGTCCGGTGCATTTACCGAGTCCGGCCAGCTCGTTCTGGTGGACGGCAATATTGCTGACAGCGCCGTAGCCGCCAAGGTGGTAGAAACAGCGATCAGCAAGTTTGGATCGATTGACGCACTGGTGAACAACGCAGGCATCTTCTTCGCCAAAGCCTTCACCGACTACACGGCCGAGGACTTTAAGGCGCTGTCAACCACAAATCTCGAAGGTTTCCTCTACGTGACGCAGAGGGCCGTGAAGCAGATGCTTGCACAAAAAACGGGGGGCAGTGTCGTCGGCATTACCAGCTCGCTGGTTGTGAACCCTATCGCCGGCGTTTCCGTTTCCGTGCCGATGATCACTAAGGGCGGTCTTAAGCAGTTACCCGGAGTCTGGCGAGTGAGTATGCGAAGCAGCACATCCGTTTCAACACCGTCGCCCCTGGTGGGGTGGACACTCCCCTCACAAGAACAGCCCCAAAGACTTTTTGAAGTCGCTCTCACCGATGGGTACACTCAGACGTGAATGACATTGGGACGCAGTTGTTTATCTCACAGAGGCCCGCCATGTGACGGGAGAGGTGCTGCACGTGGACGGTGGTGCGCACTCTGGCAAATGGTGAGCTCGAAGATGGCGAAAGCGTGGAATCAAACCCGTGTTTCAGAGCCCTGGGGATCGAGTACCCGATCATCCAGGGCCCGCTCGGCCGTCTTTCATCGCAGAGGCTTACCGCCGCCGTATCGAATTTCGGAGGACTCGGATCCTTCGGCGCGCACGGTCTGAACCGAGCGCGATTGGAGATGTGATCGCCGAGATACGTTCGCTGACGGCGAAGCCCTTTGCGATGAACTTGTGGGTTTCGATGGAAGATGCGGCGGCCCCCACATCGGACGCGGCTGCATTCCATCGTGCTCTGTCGCATCTATCGCCACACATCAAGGCACTCGGCGGCACACAACCGGTATTTGCACGGTACCAGCCGATCCGGCTTGAAGATCAGGCGCGCGTGCTTCTCGATGCTAACGTTCCGGCCTTCTCTTTTATCTTCGGTATTCCGCCGAAAGAGATTTTGGACGAGGCAAGGAAGAAAGGGATCGTTACACTCGGAACGGCTACCACGCCGGACGAAGCCCTTGCTCTGGAACAGGCTGGAGTCGAAGTGGTGATTGCTTCGGGCTTTGAGGCGGGCGGACATCGCGGTTCGTTTTAAGACCGTCACAAGACTCACTGACTGGTACCTTCTCACTCGTGCCGCAGACGGTAGACGCGGTGAAGGTTCCGGTCGTGGCCGCCGGTGGAATAGCCGATGCCCGAGGCATTGCCGCAGCCTTCGCGCTGGGAGCGGAGGGCGTACAGATGGGCACGGTCTTTCTCGCCTGCCAGGAATCTGGCGCGCACCCGCTGCATCGCGAGGCCATTCTCAGCGGCAGGGCCGGGCAGACCGCACTCACTGAAGGTTTTACCGGCAGACTGGCGCGAGGCATAAACAATGAACTACTGCAAACGCTGAATAAGCCGGGCACTGCGATACTGCCCTATCCATTGCAGAGGATCCTTATGCGTAGCTGGCCCTCAACGCGCAAAAGGCTGACAGATCTGACCTGCTTGCACTCTGGGCCGGACAGAGTGCCAACCTGGCTCATTGCGCGGAAATCCCGGAATTTTTGCAGTCCCTGGTGGAAGGCGCGGCGGAACGGCTGAATCGCGTTTGATAGGTGCTTTCGCCGATGCGCCCATCGAACCTGGATCGGTAAGGTGAAGCCCGCTTGCGGCACGATCTGGATGGATGTCGCGTAGTCGGGTCCGAGTTCAGCCAGGCCCTCATTGCAGGCTTCTCGGAAGGCGAGTAACTTCCAATATTAATCGATCGTGCACTACGGATTCAGATTGGTGTAAATCTTGACGAGTTATAAGTTTAGATAAGGTTGTTGCAAGCCAGCTCGCGACCAGCTGGAGCCAGCGTCACAATACTACAGCGGCAGGCACGAACTCCATCGGCTAGTGTGCCGAGCAGCGCCGGCCGCTGTCCGCCTGTTGACCATTCGCGTCCGAGCCCTACAAAGATCTTGACTTCAGGATAAACACACGCGCTTAATAGCGCGGAGCCATGCGGGGACAAATCGGCGGTAGCCGGAGCGCGACACTCCATGACAGAAACCCCTGAAGACGGAAGCGACCTCTGGTCTATCATCCACGAGCTCGCCAACCTGGACAAAATTTTTGAACGCAGTCCGCTCATCGACAAGAAACCAGACCTGGAGAGCTGTCTCCGGCGAGTCCTGCGTCCTCACGACGAAGCAGGTTTCCACTCGCCCAGCGACAACTGGATGGTCGTCCTGCGCGACCGCCTTGATAGCGCTCTTGGGGAACTCACCTTCAGAGAAATTCGTTGTGAACTCGGCCTTGCCAACGAAAACCTCTCCAATCTCACGCAGGATGGGCTGCGCATTCTCTTTCGCTCAGAGGCATTTCTACGCTACGTCAATGCCTACCTCTATTTCGGTATCCGCTTTCTGGCGAGTCGTGAAGACTACCAACTTGCTCCCGAAGGCAAAGACATTTCTCCGTGTGCCGGCGCAAATGTGCGTTCTTTACCGCTGATTCATCCTCCAGTGTTGACCGGTTGGCCTGGCGTTGAAGAGCATCTGGAGAAATTCAGCACGCTCTGGCACGAGAATTCCATCGAGGTTGCGATAGCGCTCCGTTTCCTCGATGACTTTCATCCGCCGCCCAAATATCCGATTCAGTACGAATTGCAGGAGCCGCCGGAATTTGAACTATGGCTTCGCGGTCTGCGTCCAGAGACCGAGGAACGGCAAAAGAAGCGCTTCGAAGACATTAGCAAGGGCCTGACAGAGTGGGTTATCAAACGTAGTGAGTTTTACCTTTTGCTCAATGCCCAGACCCCGGTGGTAATAAGATCCACGGCGGAGACAGAGGGCGAGGTGACTGGTGTCGAGAGGCAATACATGCGGCCGTCCGATGGCTGGCTCGTCAACCACCCCATTGGCGCCCGCCTCGCGCTGGCCGACATATATTGGATTGCCCGCCTGCTGCGCGCCGATGTCTCGGCCAATGCTACCGTCACCTATCAAAAGTATTCATGGGTGCATCTTTTGCGTTTCCAGGCACTTCTCGAGGGGGACGAGGAGAGGTCCCAAAGACTGGAGAAGGCCGAAGAGGCCATCCGGTCCGTGTTCGGCTACGTTTGCGATCTCGTCCAAAACTCCGTGGAGATTACCCGTGACCGTGAGCTCAGCAATGCGGAGCCCTGCGCGGTCCCCCCACCTCCATCCGAGACGTTGAAGTGGCGCGCAGTATTCGACGAAGAGCTGAAAGAAATCTTCAAGGAAAGGCGAGTGCGACGTTTTCGCGACCCTTCGCTGCCTTCCGAAGATGCTCCCGGCGACGAGCCCATCGACCCAATCGTATGGTCGAGTGGCGGAGGGCCCGAAGCTCCCTCCGGTGACGTGGCTAAGGGCGGTGGCTCATCGGCCGATAAATGGGACGGCTGGAGCGACAGAATCAGGACCGGCGAACGTCCGACCAACCTCATTGGTCTAGCCTTCTCGGGGGGCGGCATTCGCAGCGCCACCTTCAACCTGGGCATCTTGCAAGGCCTCCAGGAACTGGATCTGCTTCGCCATGTCGACTATCTCTCCACCGTCTCGGGTGGGGGCTTCATCGGCTCATGGTTGGTGGGCAACGTTCGCCGCAGCGCGTACTGGCTCGGCCGGCTGACTGACTGGAGCGATTCAATTACGCACCTCCGCGATTACTCAAACTACCTTGCGCCGCGAACAGGCATCCTCAGCGCCGATACCTGGAATCTGGGCACCAGTTGGTTTCGCAACGCGTTCCTCATTCAGCTCACCAGCCTCGCCTGGCTCTTCGTCCTGCTTCTTGCAACCCTCGGAGGTCTGCGCATCTTCGTGGTTTTTGGTCATCTCTACTCAGGGCACATTGGCCAGCCTCGTCGCGTGCTCCATGGGAATACTCCTCACCGCCACCATCCTCTACAACCTGAACGGAACAGACCTCAACACCGCAGTCAAGAATCGCAGCTCGAATTGGGTCAGGGCGCTGGCTGTTACCCCTGCCTGGATTGGGGCATTCGCCCTGTCTTCGCACCTGTGGGCCAATGCTCCGCTTTGGTCGCAAACGTGGTCCTCCCTTGCCGGCCTCGGGCAGTACTCAACACTGTTCTTCGCCGCCTGGAGACCCTGGCGCTTCATACTTTCGAGCGCCGGCGCGGCTTTCCTGGTCATCGCCTTCGTCACCTTGAAGCGGCATAAGTTCCATGCCCTATGGATCAGTCTTTTCTGCACTTTGGTGCTCTACCTGGAGCTTGTAGCCATCTTCCTCCTTTTTCGGATCTTGTATTGCGGGAAGAATTATTCCGATGAACTCGCCTTCGTCTCCGGCCCCTCCCTCGTCCTGCTGGCCTTCGCTGTCTGTGTGCTCTTACTGATCGGCTTTACGGGGCGAAACACCGGTGAAGGTTTCCGCGAATGGTGGACCCGGTTCGGAACATGGCTCACCATTTTTTGCGGGGCCGGGGTGTTCATCTCCGGCGTGGCCGTCCTGGGGCCCTGGCTCGTCTTGTGCTTGTTCAGAACGAGCGTTGGTAAACATCCCATGGCCATACAGAGCATCAAGTGGACGTCAGTTCTGGGTTGGCTAGGCACCGTCATCGGAGGCCTCCTGGCGGGCAAGAGCAGCAAAACCTCCGGCGAGGGCGAGCCCAGCACCGCGCCGGCTCTCGAGATGCTTGCCAAGATCGGCGGTTTTTTCTTCATCATCGGCAGCTTCCTGCTCGGGTCAACGCTCCTCTACGTATTGATGTTTGAAATATTTGCGTGGGAGAGCTCCTGCCTTAAAACAAGCTCTTTCCAGGTCCTGGGAGAATTCAACGGTTGGCAGATCCCCATATCGTTCCTGATCGCCCTGATTATCGGTTCTCTCTTCTCCTGGTTTTTCGAAATCAATATCTTCGGGCTGAACCAGTTTTATCGCAACCGGCTGGTGCGCTGTTATCTGGGCGCCACTCGCTGGACGCCGGGCCTGCGCAAACCGAACCCCTTCACCAAATTCGACTTCAACGACGATCTGGATCTCTCACGGTTCCGAACCGACTCCCCTGTCGAAGACCAGGCAGGAGAGGAGTGCGATCCCTACCGCGGACCTTTTCCCCTCGTCAACTGCGCCCTCAACCTTGCAGGCAGCTCTGATCTGGCGCTCAACACCCGTCACAGCGCCTCGTTCACCCTCACGCCATTGCGCTGCGGTTGCGATCGCCCGAAAGTCGGCTACGCTCCTACCTGCTCTGGAGATGGCCGCTTCTCCGATGGTGTGGAGCTTGGTCAGGCAGTGGCTATTTCCGGCGCGGCTGTCAGCTCCAACATGGGCTACAACACTTCACCGCTGGTCGCATTTCTGTTGACCATGTTCAACGTGCGCCTGGGTTGGTGGTTCCCCAATCCCGGTCAGTTTGCATGGCGTCGCAAAGGGCTCAGCTTTAGTTTGTATTACCTGGTGATGGAGTTGCTCGGCATTGCCGACGAGACCCGCTACTTCCTGAACGTCTCCGACGGCGGACACTTTGAGAACCTCGGCATCTACGAACTGATACGGCGGCGCTGTAAAGTCATCATCGCCTGCGACGCCGAATGTGATGAAGCGCTTCAGTTCGGCGGTCTGGGCAATGTGATCCGCATCTGCGAAACCGACTTTGGAGCCGTGATCGACATCGATGTTAAATCGATCCGCCCGCAGCCGGATGAACCCAGTCTCGCGCACTGCGCCATAGGCCAAATAAAGTACAGCACTGGTGACATTGGCTTTCTCATCTACCTCAAGGCCTCCATGACCGGAGACGAAGACGTCAGCATCGCGCAATACCGAAGTGCGCATCCCTCGTTCCCGCACGAGAGCACAGCCAACCAGTTTTTCTCTGAAGACCAGTTTGAGAGTTATCGCAAGCTGGGTCAGCACATTGTCCGCGCTTCCTTCAAAGGCAACCTGCCCGGCGACGACCCGCTCTTAATCCCTCAAAGAATGGCCGACGTACTCACCCCGGCAGGGTGCCCAGGCGGTTCTTTCCTTAAACACAGCAAGTCCCTGGAGAAGGTATGGGAGAAGTTTCGTGCGTCTCCCACCCTCCTCCCCTTCATGATAGAGCTCATGACTCTGGGACAAAAGATGGACGCTGCGGAGGTGACCGACGAGGAGCTATGCATCGGCCTCGAGCTGATCAAGCTTATGGAAGACGTATTTCTCGATCTTCGGCTGGATGATTTTTGGGAGCACCCGGATAACCGCGGTTGGGCGATTCTCTTCATGCGATGGTCGCGGAGCCCGCGATTACGCATCATCTGGAAGGAGACCAGGCGCACCTTCGGCATTCGTTTTGAATACTTTTGCCATGCTCGCCTGGGCCTGCCGCGCGACCAACCCATCGTGCGGGTGTAGTTCCTGCTGCAGATTCACGGAAGAATGCTGTGGAGGTGCCGAAGCCATGACGACCCAAGCGCTGAATCAGATGTTCCGGCGTCTTATAGAGCCGGGACCGTTGACGCGTGTTTCTCGCTCCATAGAGATTTTCGGCTGGGTTGACCTGGCGCTTGGCCTGCTGATTCTGATCGGCTCCGCGCTTCACCGCGACGCTCTTTCACCTGCCTCCGCCATTCCCTCTGGACATCAGCCTGCTCCGCGTCGTGGGCGCCCTGGTGACAACGCTGGGCGTACTCTACATCATCAACGGGAGATTCAATTCGCAGGGCTTCGCCGTCGGAGCCCTGTTGGATAGGCCACTCGTACCCTTGATCATGGCGGTATTGTGGCACAATCATATCCTTCCGGGCTCGTTGGCGGCTTCTTTCTCGATAGTCGATTTCAGTGGCTTTCTTGCCACCGCCTTCGCTTGGCGTGCCGACATCCTCCACGGCCAAAACATCGGCGGCCCCAGCCTTTCAGGACAAACGCGTGCGGCCCGTTCCGCTGAAGTCTTCGGTTGGCTGATCCTCGTCATCGGTATAGTTACCCTGCTTTTTCCTGGATTCGTGGCATCCTTGCTCAGAATCCCGAGCTGTTGCTTCTCGCCGGGCGCCAACTATCTGCAACTGGCTGGGCTATTGACCGGCGGTCTGGGCGTGCTGGCTATCGTGGGTGCCAGCTTCGACGCAGAAGGATTCGTAATCGCCGCTGTAGCGGTACAGTTGATTGCGCCGCTGCTGGTTGCGCTCTCATGGTGGGGCATTCCGCGCGGTTTGGCTATCGCCTTTGTCGGCATCAGCCTCGCCGGGGCAGTCTCGACACTATTGGGGATATATGCGGATCGCCGCTCCGGCAACAAAAGCGAGCGGGCTCCGTTCATCGCGCAGTGGATCTCTGCATTCTTTGCCTTCCTGAGCGGAGTGGTTCGTAACTCGCGGGTCTTCCATCCCGACGGACGTGTCTTTTTGGGAACCGTCCAGATGCACCAGGGAGAGGAGGAGACTCGAGCGATTGGTGAGGGCGATCTTTCCGGCTTTGTACTGATGCGCATCGGCATGGGGGTCATGAAGCGTGGAATGCCGGCGTGGCTTGCGGAACTCGTGCCTGACGCCCCAAGTATTGCCTCGCGGTTCTTCACCGCATCTGAGGGTGGACCCATCTTTCCCCCGACTCTTCGCCTCAGCCAGCTTCCCTTGCCATTCCGTCCTGGCAAGGACTTCGACCTTCTCGCCACCGCCGGCGGAGATCGTCTTTGGAAACTTGTGTGGAACCTTGCCACCGGCGGGAAAAAATACGGTCTCAAACCTTTCGATTATTTCGCCAACTCATACTACGCAGACGTGCCTTATAGAATCGCGCCCTCCGGAGCAACCGTGTGGATTCGCCTCAGACACGACCCGAGCGAACCACACCAGAACGCTGCAGGCAACGCCGAAGCGCGCGAGCAGGCTCTCACCGATGCATGTGCTGCGCATGCGTTCCTGCGGATTGAGGTTCAGCCGGTGGACTCCCCCGCCGCCCCGTTCGCGCCCATTGCATCCATTCGATTCGAGAAAGAGATCGACATAGATCAGGAAGCGCTGCATTTTTACCCTTTCTCAGGCCGCGGCTTCGAGCCTTATGGCTTTTTCACCGGTTTGCGCCGCAGCGTCTATCCAGCGAGTGTGCAGAGCCGGCCGCACGACCGGCTGCAACGTATAGAGCGCGAGCATCACTATTTCCGCAGACTCCTCCGCTATTGGAAGGAGATTCCAGTTGGTCCAATCGTAATCGAGGGAGCAAGCACAGTCATGGATACACCCTCCCAACCCGTAATCCCGACCAATGGACGGCGCCGGTGGGTCCGCTTCGCGTTGCTCGCGGTGCTGATCGGCGTGGTCATCCCCAGCTTCTACCTGGTCGAGCGCTTCACTCGCAACTACCCCGTCGATTATCCGGATGAAGTTACGTTTTTCGAGCGTGGCTCTACCGGCGGCGAACAAATGGACGGCATTCCGTACTGGGTTTGGATAACGCTCCCCGAAATCTTCCCTGACAAACTGCCCGATCATCAAACAGGCCAGGGCTACGCCGCCTTCGGCTTGGTCTACGAGCCCAAGGACAAAGGGAATCCTTACGCCCTGCCACTTGGCATGTCGCGCCGCAATGTGAGAGGAATTGATGTCGTCTATCTAAACTGTGGCGCCTGCCACATCGGGACGGTGCGCGATACTGCCAACGACCCGAACCCGCATATCTATCCGGGAATGCCGGCGCACCAATTTGATCTCGGAGCATGGGGTACGTTTTTGACCACCATCCCCAAGGATCAGAGGTTCTCTCCGCAGCGCATCCTCGATCAAATCGACCACATGCAGGATGATCCGCGCCGCCTGGTGCCCAAGCTCGACTTCATCAACCGGCTCATCCTCCGCTACTACGCCATCTATCTCATGCGCGACAAGCTGATAATCCTGGGCCAGCGTCTCAGCTTTATTGATAACTCCACCTGGGGACCTGGCCGCGTCGACACTTTCAACGCTCCTAAGGCCTTGCTCAATTTCCCCATGGCACGGGCCAACCCAGCCGAGTTGATGGGAAACGCAGACTTCCCTTCGGTATGGAACCAGCAAGCCCGCAAAGGCATGCACCTACATTGGGACGGAAACAACACCTCTCTCGATGAACGCAACCTCTCGGCAGCTTTTGGAACCGGCGCCTTCCCGCCGATCCTTGACAGCGCCCGCGTTCTACGCATGGCCAAATACCTTGAGACGGCCCAGCCGCCACCTTATCCCTATCACCTCGATCAGGCCCTCGCTGACAAAGGCAAGCCGGACTACGACAGTTACTGCCTCCGCTGCCATGGCACGCCCAAGCCCCCCTTTCGCACGACTGTGGTCGGCGAGAGTGAGAGCTGTGACTACAAGAGAGCTGGCGCCGAGTGCGTCGGCACGGTGGTCCCACTTGACGAGATCGGTACAGACCAATGGCGTTTCAACTCCTATACCTGGCTGCTGGCAGTGAATCAGAGCACACTCTATGCCGGTTACGAAAAGGATTGGGGCTTTGATCCGCCCTACCCACAACGCTTCCATCTTTTTCGCAAGACTCGTGGCTATGCCAGCATGCCGCTCGATGGCATTTGGCTCCGCGGTCCCTATCTGCACAATGGCTCCGTGCCCACACTCAACGATTTGCTGAAGCCATCATCGGAGCGTAGCAAGACATTTTTCCGTGGCAATGACGTCTTCGATCGTGACAACGTTGGCTTCGTCTCCAACGTGCCTGAGCAGAACGGCCGCAAGTTCTTCTTCTTCGACACCTCGAAAGCCGGAAACGGCAATAAGGGCCACGAAGGCGAGTTATACGGAACGACTCTCAGCGATGAGCGAAAGCGTGCGCTTCTGGAATACCTTAAGACCTTCTGACCCGGTGAGGATCTTCTTATGACGAAAGTTTCGAAGATGATTGCGACGGCGGCCACCGTGCTTGTCCTACTCCTCGTAGCAATCGGCATCGCGGCCTGGTATCAGCTATGCCACGTAAAGGCCCAGCCAGCCTGGGTCACCGCCGATGCCAGGAATACCTACTTTTATGGCTCAGTAGGCGCCGGCGAAACACGCGGCATACCGTATTGGGTCTGGCTTGCCATGCCGCGAATTTTTCCCGAGGAAATGCAGGTCCCGGGTGGCTACGCGGCGCTTGGAATGGCGTGGGAAGAGGGCAAGGAAATGCCCGTGGGTTTTGCCAAGCAACAGGTGGGCTATATCCGCGTCAGCGGTAATTGTGCCCTTTGCCACGTAACGACTGTGTTCACGCCACCCGATCCGGTTCCCCAGATCTTGCCCGCCGTCGACGGAAAGACCACTGATCTCAAGCCGTTGTTGGATTTCTTCCGGAAATGTGCGGCCGACCCTCGCTTTAACGCCGACGAGCTGTTTTCAGAGATCGAGAGCGACACCAGCCTCTCTTTGTGGGACAAGGTTCTCTACCGTTACGTGCTGATCCCGCGTACAAAAAAGGCACTCCTCGAAGATCCTGCCCAGGTTCTTTTCAGCCCCGCCATTCGCGCCCATTGGCAAAACCCGCACTCGGATGCACCCTTCGTTGATCCGGAGCTGAAGGTGCTCCGAGACTATGTCCGGCAACAGAGCCATCCGGCATCACCATGACCGTGCTCAGGTCACGGCGCGAATTGCAGGGAGAAATGGATGGTCTTCTTATCGTCCCAGTACACCAACCCCAAGTAGGTACCCGTATCAATCTGACGAATCTCGTCGCGAATATGCTTGGCCAGCATTGACGTCTTCGAGTAATCGAGCACGATACATTCTTTGTTATCGAACCAGCTCGCGGACTTATATACTTCGGCCACAATCGCATTCAGTCCAAAAGCCAAAATGCGATTGGTTAATGTGCCGTGCGCTGCATCGAAGGTCTTCCCCTGCCAGGCAAAGATGTTGATCACAGATGCAATTTCCGAACTGAACTTCGTCCCCGGAGCGAGAATCGCTGTGCCTTCACCCTCCCCATTCGGTATATCGCCCGCCGGGCTCCCGGCAAACAGATCGTCAAGTTCTTGTCCCGACATAGCAAGTAGCTGCGCCGACGTATAAGCCATTTCGTACCCCTCACTGAGCGGATCGCCCCGAAATATCGTAGATAACTATGAGCCCTACCCTATCCACTGTCAACGGTCGTAGAAGCAGAGTGGGATCCCACAGGCTGCGCATCGCATTCGTTGCAAAAGGTGGGCGAGCAAAGCATTGTTGCGGTTGCATTACGTCGTATCCGTGGCCGGCTCAGCTTTGCGCGTATCGTGAGCGGTTGGACGGGATGGGCGTCCCCGCCACCATGGCTTTAGGGGTGTATGAGTACTGGCCGAAAGAACCGCAGGTCCCTCCACTACGCTTCGCTCCGGTCGGGATGACAATTCTGTTGCGGGGGCCAAGTATTTCCCGCTGAAGCTCTTGCGGGCATAACAGAATTGTCATCCCGACCGGAGCGAAGCGTAGTGGAGGGACCTGCGGTTCTTTCGGCAGTACTCATACACCCCTTAAAGCCCTGAATTTGTAACCGATGCGTTTCCGCGGGGGTTAAAAACCCGCTCCCCCGGATTGGTTTAGCTTTCACGGGCCTCTTTGAGAATCACCTCGGCCGCTTTCTCGCCAATCATGTAGACGGCGGACGCGATGAAGAAGCCGGGGATGCGCGGAAACACAGAAGCATCGACAACCCTCAGTCCCTGCGTTCCGTAAACCTTGAACTCGCTATCCAAAACGCCCTGCTGCTCCCGGGGCCCAATCGCGCAAGTACACGACGCATGGTGTCCCCAGGCATGCTTCCGGACAAACTCCCGCAGCTTCTCCCTGGTATCGAAGCTCGCGCCCGGCACGACTTCCTCTGCGATCATGCCTTGCTTGCGAAGAGGTGCCGCAAGCTTTCGCGCGAAGAGAATGCCCTCTACTACCGAATCGAGATCTTCCTCGCTCCCGGCGGTGCCTTCGTCAAAATAATGGAAGTTGATCTGCGGAGCGTCGCGCGGGTCGCGCGATCGTAAGCTGACGACACCGCCTCGATTGTTGGTGTGCGCCTTGAGAATCGCCCACGTGAGATAGTTCAGATTCTCGGCAAAAAGCTTTGAATACGCCGGAAAGTAACCCTGGAAACGGCCTAAGAACGCCACGCAAAAGAGGTCGGGAAGCGGACGCTCCTTTTTCGACCGCAAGTACATCGAAAGCACCGCTCCATTTGTGATGTAGGGTCCCTCCCTGCATCGCTTCCATCGCTGGTATTGCGGGTCGCCGGTATCGAACTGGGCTCCTTCGAAGATATGCCATTCTTTGAAGTCCATCCTGTTCACAACCCCGACCTCGTAGCGGTCCTGTAGATTCCTGCCCACTCCCGGAAGATCCACGCGGACCTCGATGCCGTGATGCTCCAATTCCGCACGTGGACCGATTCCCGAGAGCATCAGCAGTTGAGGACTGTTGAATGCTCCCCCCGCCAAAATCACTTCGCGCGTGGCGTATATCTCTCGCGGTTCTCCGCCGGTGCTTTGCATGCCGGCATGGGGCCGGTACAACCGTTCGCCCTTCAGGTACCGCACACCAATTGCCCGGTTGCTTGCATCGAAGAGCACGTTCGTCGCCAGGGCATGCAGTTCGATGTGCAACAGTTGCGGAGATCGTGCCTGAACCGCGCGCAACCGCTCCCGCGCACCGGTTCGCGCGTGGTGGTTTGTCGTCAGTGGCAGATACCGAATGCCGAAGGAGTTCTCTTTCACCGTCCGCCAGTCGTTCGGGTCGAGCATGCTTTGCCACAACCAGCGAATCCGCTCTTCGATGTGCCCAATATCCGCAATCGCCGCCCGGGTAGACTTGAGGATCGCATCGATCAAATCCACGTTCTTCAGCGATATCATGGGGATGGCTGTCTGCGTTGTCAGCCACCCTTTGAAGCCGTGCCTGGTAGGGATTAATTCCAATCCGGTCCAGCCAACGATATACCCGTCGATGACGGCAGTCCTCCAGTAGCTGGAAGTATTTCCTCATCCGGTTCGCACTCCAGCTCGCATCGTGGGTCAATTCTGCGATCGCGTTCCAGTCTGCATCATGCGGATAGACGAGGATCATGGCATTGTGCGCGGTGCATCCCCCAAGCGTACCGGCGCGCGGATACAGCACCCCATCCACTCGACACCCCTCCCAGGTCTCCCTGTAGTTGGGGTCGCTTTTCTGTTTAGCATCGTCGCTGTAATGGCGTACAAAGAAGTCCCACTTCATAGCTTCGTTTTCCGACGCGAAGGGGTGGAAACATGGCACGTCATAGTCCTCTGGAAGCCGGTTCTTGCCGCCGCCTATCGGATCGGTACCGCTGGTGGTTTTGGGATCTCCCCCAGCCTCCAGCAACACTACCGTGTGCCCAGCTTCCGCAAGCCGCGCCGCCACGGTGCCGCCCCCAGCGCCGGAACCCACGACAATGTATTCAACCTCGCGTTGTGACGAATCGCGTGGGCTGAACTGCCCGCTCCCGGCCGAAGCGCTCCCGCCTGGTGTTGCCATGCGCCGAAGTATAGTTGACTTTCAGTCAGATCTCGCCGCTACATCTTAGAAAGTCCCTCATCTGGCCCGCATATCCAACGTCACCGGGCGATCCAAAAAACAGTTACGCACCCGGCAGGCTTTGTGGGACAATCATCGGCTACATACCGTTCGAATGAAGCCGGGCACGCTGAGAAAGGTGGGAGCGGATCCATGACGAGACTGTGGCGCAGGTTCTGGCTCGCGACCGGGGTTGTGGTGGGAATCGTAGTCTGCGGGATCGTCGCCCTGGTCGCAATCGCTTTACTAAACAAGGGGCCGGTTCCCGGCTCGGTGCAGGACGAAGCCCTGCTTGCAGGTCGATCAGCATCTTCTTTTCCCGCCGCCGATGAAGACTATTTCCACGATATGGATGGTGCGCCCAACCTCACTGCGGACCAGGTCAAGGGACGTAATATGTGGATCCTCTGGACCGGCGGGGACGACAAGATGTGGGATACGCTGACCAATACCAGCGTTGGAACTCTAGACCTTCTTAAGACTATCTCCTCGTATCCTGGCATGGCAGCCCATCGTTCCAATCGCTTTGAATATCTCGGCGTGCTGAACGAGCCGTGCTTCCAGGAAGCGAAAGAGCCCAATGCGGATCGCTTCGGCCTCTGGCTCGACAAGCGTGACCCTGGCTGCCCGCCGGACCCATTCGAAAGTGAGACTAAGTATCCCGGGGTCAAAATAGGCGCACGTGGTAAGAATATCCCCGCAGGCTCCTATTACGGATACGGCTCTGGTGTCGTTGGTCTGCGGCTCTTTCCGAATCCCGATTTCGACGAGGCTGCGCAGAAGAGGTGGGACCCCAAACGCTTTTACACCGACGCCTCGTATTACAACGACAAGAAGCTGGTCCGGCCCTATCGTGTAGGCATGTCTTGTGGGTTCTGTCACATTGGCCCGAATCCGGACAAGCCACCGTCCTCTCCTGAAGAGCCTAAGTGGGAAAACCTCAGTTCGAATGTCGGCGCTCAGTATCTGTGGGTGGAGCGGGTGCTCGCCTGGGATTCGGATATGAAGAAGTTTCCCATCCAGCTCTTTCATACTTCGCGGCCCGGTACTCTCGATACTTCGTTGATATCCTCCGACAACATCAACAATCCGCGTACCATGAACGCTGTTTACGATCTGCCGGAAAGAATCGGATTGAAGCTGGAGGCGGACGGCCTGCATGAGATGCCGGCGGAATCGGGCATGGCGCTTCGCTGGGGCAAGGAGACTCTCTCCGGCGGCGGCCTCGATAACAAGCAGCTCAATGAGTTTGTCCAGAGCGGACCACTTACCAAGTATTACCAACCACCCGATGTCGTCCGCACTCCGCGGGTGCTTAAAGATGGGTCCGACTCCGTGGGAGTGCTGGGCGCCCTCAACCGTGTTTACCTCAACATTGGGCTGTTTAGCGAAGAGTGGCTATTGCACTTTCGACCACTGGTCGGCGGCAAGGCAGTCTCACCCATTCCGATCGCAACCGCTAATAAGAACTCTGTATATTGGCAGGCCACGCAGCAACAAACCCCCGACATGGCGCTCTTCTTTCTCGCGACCACTCAGCCTCACCGGCTGCGGGACGCCCCCGGAGGAGCCGAGATCCTGAGCAAGAACGCAGGCCTGCTCGACCACGGCAAAACCGTCTTTGCCGAACGTTGTGCCCGCTGCCACTCCAGCAAGATTCCGGTTCCGGCAGCCGGACTCGATCCCGATGGTTGCTCGGGCAAAGACTATCTGACTTGCTGGAACAAATACTGGGCATGGACGAAGACCGAAGAATTCAAATCGCAGATGCGAACCATCGTGCATCGGCCGGACTTTCTCGACAACAACTATCTCTCCACCGATCAGCGTGTGCCTGTAACACTCCTTCAGACCAACGCCTGCAGTCCGCTGGCCACGAACGCTATACGTGGCAATATCTGGGATAACTTCTCATCCGAGACATACAAGGATCTACCCTCGGTGGGATCCATTACTTATTACGATCCATATACGGGTGAGGCCAGAAGTTACTCCATGCCGGCCGGGGGCCGCGGGTACACCCGTCCGGCTTCTCTTATCAGCCTCTGGACTTCGGCCCCTTATCTGCTCAATAACAGCGTGGGCGTTTTTGATCCTCTGCCCGGCGTGACCAACCGTGTCGACACTTTCGAAAAATCCATGGGACAAATGTTATGGCCTGAGACTCGGCAGAAAGACTCTCTGCTTCCACAGTTGCCGGGCACGATGGACCGCACCACCGAGACTAGCTACCTCACTGTTGCGGCTGGCTACCTACCCGACTTGCTGCAACCGATGCTGGGCTTAGGATCGCGCCTGCTGCCTGCTGTCTTCGGGGACGGTGAAGTGAGAATCGGGCCTATACCCAAAGGCACGCCCGTCAATCTTCTCGCCAACCTCGACCTGCTGGGCGAAGGACTGGAAGGCGAGCAAAAGGTCGAGCACCAGAAGAAGGTTGTTGACCTTCTGCTGAAGATGCAGCACGATCTAGGCGCTCTCCCCAGCAACGCCACCGACGACGATGCTAAGCGAGTCTTCGCTAATCTTGTTCCCAACTTGCTCGCGCTTAGCAAGTGTCCCGACTATGTTGTCAATCGGGGCCACTACTTCGGAACCAGTGAATTCGCCGAAGAGCCAGGACTGAGCGACGACGACAAGCGAGCCCTAATCGCTTTCCTGGAAACTTTCTGATCGCTATTCCATTCGCAATGCCTGCATGGGGTCGAGGCGCGATGCGCGCCATGCCGGGAGGGCGCAGGCCAACGCGGCGACAAGCGACAACACCACTGTGACCTCGGCGAACACCGTCCAGTCCAGAGGGTTTGTGCCATAGAGCATTGTGCGGATCAACCGCACGGCGAGCGCGCCCACTACCATTCCGATGACCAACCCAACGGCGGCAGGCCACAATCCGTCCAACAGCATCAGACGCAGCACGGAATTGCGGGGCGCGCCCAGCGCAATGCGGATGCCAATCTCGCCAGTCCTCTGCGTTCCCAGATAAGACAAGACGCCGTAGAGCCCCACGGCAGCCAGGAAAAGCGCAATGACTGCAAAGGCCAGCACCAGGATGGAGGTAAAGCTTGCATCCAGGGTGGACTTACCGATGGATTGCTCCATGGTGAGCACGTTGGAGACGGGCAGGTCAGGATCGAACTGCGCCAACAGTTTCTCGATTGGCGTGGCAAGGCTGGCTGCATCCAAATCGGAGCGGATGGCAATTGAGGCCTCGGGCCAGCCACCGGAATAAAGCGGGAAATATAAAGTTGGAGCTTCGTCTTCGGTGAGTCCCCAGAGCGTGTTGCCGACGACGCCGACGACTTCGAAGCCCTGTGGCGGAACGCCTTGAAAATCAAGCGCCTTGACGTGCCTGCCGAGCGGATCCTCACCGCGAAAGTAGCGGCGGGCAAAGGACTCGCTCACGATGACCGACCGAGCATTGTCTAGCCTCTCAGCGTCGTCAAAGGAGCGGCCTCGCTTGAGCGGAATCTGTATTGCGTTGAAGTACCCCGGGTCCGCGCCGCGCACCAGAGCGTCCTGCATCGTACCCGGCGTGGGCGGTGGGTACTCGGGGATGGAAAAACGTGAGTCCCCACCGTAGCCCTGGCCGGGCAACTCGGTGGCGATGCCCGCCGCCTTGACTCCGGGTAAAACGCGCAGGCGGGAAAGCAACTGCTCATAGAACGCGACTACTTTTGCTGAGGTGTCGTAGCGGGCATTGGGGAGAGAGAAATGCATCGTCAGCACGTTCTGCGTGGCACAGCCCAGGTCGCTGGTACGCAGATGTTGGTAGCTCTTCAATAGCAGGCCGGCGACTATGAGCAGAACTACGGTCAACCCAACTTCAGCCGCGAGAAGAATCCTGCGTAGGCGTGCGCGTCCCAGTCCCACGCTGCTGGTGCGCGAAGACTCCTGCAGCGGCTCGAGCAAGGGACTGTGCAGGAGCGTGGCTGCTGGAATGAGACCTGCAAGCACCCCGCTCGCGGCCATGATGGCGAGCGAAAAGAGCATCGATCCGGCATCCAAGCGAATAGCACTGACGCGCGCCATGTCGGGCCGTGATTGGACAAGCCAACGCACCCCGGCCCATGCCAGCGGAAGTCCAAGCGTTCCTCCAGCCACAGCCACTGTGACGCTTTCGGTGACCTGTTCGCGAAGCAGTCTCCAACGGCTGCCGCCTAAGGCTGCGCGGATGGAAGTTTCCTTGCGCCGTGAGGCCGAGCGCGCCACCAGGAGGTTGGCCACATTCAGGCAGGCAATCAGCAGAACGCAACTGGTGGCGCCCAGCAAAACGTAGAGTTGAGTCTTTGCGTCGTGAACCAGTCCGTCGAGAAGCGTGCGCGCGTTCGCAGCGGTGCCAACCGACGGATCCGGGTTCTCCATATGCACACGCTTCTCGGCTGTATCCACTTCACTTTGCGCTTGCGCCAGGGTAGCGCCGGGGCGCAGCCGGGCCACCACGAAGTAGTTGTGATTGTCGACCCGCCGCATCTCTGCAGGGGGCTTCTCGTGGTAGATGGGAGCCCAAAGCTGGGTGGGCAAGTCAGGATAGTTGAACCACGCGGGCAGCACGCCTACCACGGTGTAGGGACGCGCGTCGAGCAGGATGGTTTTGCCGAGGATTGCCTTGTCTCCCGCGTAACGGCGCATCCACAGGCTGTGCGTCAGGACCACTGTCCCGGGTGCATCAGGACGGTCATCGGCCGCAATGAAGGATCGACCCATCTCCGGCTCAACACCAAGCATGGAGAAGAGATTCCAGGAGCACTCCGCATAGCGAATTCTCTCCGGCAAGGGTGAACCATCGCCGGAGAGGCTGATGCTGTCGGTACCAAAAATGGCCATCTGCTCTACGCTGGGTGCCTGCTGCTTCCACGCCGCATACATGCCGCCGGCAACCCAACTATAGGCGCGTTTGCCGCTGGGGCTTTGCTCGTATAGCTGGATCAGGCGGTCAGGTTCCCTGAACGGCAGAGGCTTGAGCAGGACGGAGCGAACGACGGTGAAGAGCGCCGTATTCGCGCCGATTCCCAAGGCCATGACCAGCACCGCCGCAACGGTAAAACCGGGTGTGCGCGCAAGCGTGCGTACCGCGTACTTCAAGTCGTGCCAGGCATCGTCAATGAGCTTCATCGTGTTGCTTTCCCACTCGCTCTCGCGCACACGGCGAGGACTGCCGAATTTTACGTAGGCCTGGCGTCGCGCCTCTTGCGGGGACAGACCGCGCGACCGATTCTCCTCTGCTTCCAACTCGAGGTGCGCCTCGATTTCGCTTGCCAGATCGGCGTCACGGCGGCTTCGACTCAAGAATCGCTTCATGCTCATCGCTGCTCCCTGCTTAGCAAATGCTCTCGCCCATCACTCGGCCAATGGCCTCAACCCGCCCATAGCGGCCACGCTCCACTCGAAGATCTATGGGAGAAAGATACACCACTCGAACGTCTATGGGAAAACAATTTTGGAATTGCTTGTGTCAGGGTTTCGCTCGAACCTGCCAGAATTCGCCTCTAGGTTCCAACGTTCCGGGGTCTGGCCGCAAACCACCGCTGCGCTTTATCTTGGCTCGATGCGCGCATCGGTTTGTTGCCAGGGCTTGTTGCAAAAGGCCAACGGTTCTCTGCGGTGCACCGAGATCAGTTCTCGCTTCACCTCAGGAAAATAGGGAGCATCGAAGGAATCGAGTGCGCTCCATACAAACTCAGGCGCCTCCCTGACTCTTTGGTCAAACCAGGTGGGCCCATCGGCATCCTGCCCGACGAGATGGGTGTCCAGCACAAGAAAATCAGTATGGGAGCAAAGAAAAGCGTTACTGTCCTGGATGCTTCGAGAATAGTAGCCAACATCGCGATTGGAAGCCAAGAGGTGGTAGGAAGTCACGGCCGGCTTAGGTCCCGCCAGGGCCGCAGGCCAGTCAAGCAGGAAATAGTATTGCGAATGCGGGTTATTTGAATAGAGCATGAGCTTTGCAAAATCGTCCGCCCAATCTGTGACGACTGCAATGTTCGCAGGGACCGTATGGTCCAGCCGCTGCACGTCCAGAAATTGCCGACTTGATGGAAGCGGTGGCATAACCAACGACGAGAGCATCGGCAGAATTGCTAGAAACGTCGCCGCACCTGCCCAAACCAACCGCGAGGAGGCCGGCCTGTCAGATCCGAGCGCGTCCGCAAAATCTGCTAAAACGATTGCCAGGCCAATACCGGAAGGGAGCATATACCTGGCAAGAAATATTGGTGTAATCAAGTACGAGAGCACGAACAGGATCAGTGGCGCTGACAGTAGCAAGTACCCGGCCAGCAGCAGAGCACTTCCTGGATCGGGACTAGTTCGCTGTTCCGCTGCCAGAAGCTTTCGCAGCCCTAGCAGCAAGATAACGGCGAGCGCGATAAGCATGGGGAACTCGACCACATGGTGAACCATTTTCCACGTTGCATCCCCGGAGTGGCGCTCCAGGAGCAGGAACCATTGCTCGAACGGAGCAAAAAGGTACGCAGGAAACAGGTATTTCAGTTCTGGTTTCCCGATCCATCCGTGGGGCTTGCCCACCGCCATGGAAGCTCGGATCGAAGGCAGCCAGACCAGGAGCGCCAGCCAGCCGGCAGCATGGAAGAGATATAGGCGAGGCCGGAAGCGGCGCCTGGCTGCGTCCGACAGGATCAGTCCTAGCAGGATTAATCCGCTATAAATGATGCCCAGGACGTGAGAGAGTACCAGAGCCGATTGGGAGAAAAGGGACAAAACCAGCAGCCGGAGTTTCGGCGCCGGTTGCAGGATGAGTCGCGCGTAGACGTTGAGGGCAAGCGCTACGGTAAGCAGGAAGAGCCCGTAGAAGCGCGCTGCCGCATTTTCATCGAGCACCAGCCCCGAAGTGCCCCAAAAGGTAAGGACACCAAAGGCGGTTGCCCATGTTCCATAAAACCGGCGCAGGGTTCTCCAGGTGACCAGCAACGCTGCGCACATCGCAACGCAGGAGTACATACGCAGCGTCAGAACGGCGGTCCCAAGAGCCTTTGCCCAAAGCCACGCTGTCGTATAGAAAAGGGGCATTCCGCCATCCGCGCCATGTTGGACGGCGTAGTAGAGGTGCCACAGCGATGGATCGCTCAGCTCCCTCCAGGTGAACACTTCGTCCGTCCAGGCCTGCTTATGGAGCGAGCAGACGACGCAAGCAATCACCAGGGACAGCACAGCGCAGCAGAGCAAAAGGATTTCGGCGAGCGAAACCTTTTGTCTAGGCGGTCGATCCATAGGCGGACTGCTCCGCAGCACGGTGTCGCTCTCCTGGTAGTAGCTTTTTGACGGAGCTTACGGCTGAATGGCTTCAATCGAGAACTGCGCATCGATGTTTCCGGTCCAAAGAAACAAGAATCCGCAAAGTCACTTGGCGAGATTGGCCCGTTCCTCAGATCGTCGAAGTTGTGTTAATCCAGCTATTCCCTTTTCCTCTTGAGCGTTCTAGACTCGGCTGGGTTCTTTCCCGTCAGCCGGCTGCCCTGACCAAATTGCAAACCTCGACGAGGAGACGTAAAGCAATGCCGACGAAGCACGCCATCAAAATCAGCCTGCTCAAAGAGACTGAACTCGAAGAAGCGCACCGTATCGCTCGCCTGGCCTTCGGAACGTTTCTGGGAATGCCCGATCCACTTGAGTTTATGGGCGATCGCAACCTGATCGCGCCACGCTTTGGCTCGTCCCACGTCAAGGTGTTGGCGGCCCGCGACCATGGCCGATTGATCGGAACAAATGTGGTCACGCGCTGGGGATCATTCGGGTTCTTCGGACCCTTGACGGTGTTGCCGGAATTCTGGAACCGCGGAGTCGCACAGCAGTTACTCGAAGCCACGATGGCGATCTTCGATCGGTGGGGTATGCAGCACACCGGGCTATTCACGTTCGCACAAAGTGCCAAGCATGTGGGCCTCTACCAGAAGCTCGGCTACTGGCCGCAGTACCTGACCGCGATCATGGTGCGCCATCCAGACGCCAACAAGACGCCGCAGGCCAATTCTTCCAATGAGCCGGTGTTGCTATCGACCCTGAAGAAGCGGGAGCGCGAGCAGACCATCGCTGCCTGCAAAAACCTGACCGGCAAAATCAAGAAGGGTCTTGATCTCTCCGATGAAATGCGAGCCGCACTCGCACAGCGCACAGGCGACGTGGTTTTGACTCACTCACGCAGTGTTCTCGATGGCTTTGCGGTTTGCCTCATCGGCCCTGGATCGGAAGGCGGTGAGAAGACCTGCTACGTCAAGTTTGGTGCGGCCCGAGGCGGCGCCGGGGCGGGGACGCGTTTCGACACGCTGCTTGATGCCTGCGAGACGTTTGCGTTCTCGCGAGGAGCAACCGTAGAAGCCGGGGTGAATCTGGCTCGTGAAGATGCCTATCGGCGCATGCGTTCTCACGGATATCGCGTGGCTTTGCAGGGCGTCGCAATGCAGCGTCCACATGCGGAAGGATTCAATCGGCCCGATGCCTATGTGATTGATGACTGGCGATAAAGGTATTCGTCCGAAGGCTCAAGGCTGGAAGCCTTCCCGTGTACCATCCTTTTGGCAAGTGTTTTTGGGCGAGTGAAGCCGGATGAAGTGCAGGGACAAAAACAGATGACTTGGAAAACGCGATTTCTAGGATTGGGGATTCTTACCGGGTCGATGGCACTGGTTTGCGCTGGACAGACGGCACCTGTACCGCAAGCCCCTCAGACGGCTCGGCCTGTGCCGCCAACGCGCAATCCGCATGCCCCAGGGTATGTAAATGCCAAAGAGCTGCCCGACGGAACAGTGCCGCCGGCCGATTCGGATGGAAACTTCATCATCGGGCCGACGCACAGCCCGGCACCAGAGATGACGGCCCAGGAATTGACACACGGCGACGTGGTTGAATTCACGATGAATTCGGACGACAGCAAGTACTACCCCGGTATTGCGCGCGAAAAGGGGACGTTCGGCACACCTGACCCCAATGACCCGGCCAAGCTCGTAGTTACGACGAGTCATCCGGCTTCGTATACGCGCAAGATTGCTGTGTATGTGCCGAAGGATTACGTGCCGGGTAGCGTGGCCCCGTTCATTGTGGGCGCGGACGGACCGGATCGAATGCTTTTCACCGCGCTGGATGGCCTGATTCCCCAACACAAGCTGCCGGTCATGGTCGCCATCTCTATTGGGAACGGCAGCGGCGATGCACAGGGGAGCCAGCGCGGACTTGAGTACGACACGATGTCGGGCCGTTATGCAGAATTTGTCGAGCACGAAGTGCTGCCGCTCGTCGAGGAGAAAGCGCACGTGAAGTTGACGCACGATGCCAATGGGCGCGCGACCATGGGCGGCAGTTCAGGTGGGTCGTGCGCGTTGATCATGGCATGGTTTCACCCGGAACTGTATCATCGCGTGCTGACCTACTCGGGGACGTACATCAACCAGCAGTGGCCGTCCGATCCGAAGTTTCCGCATGGAGCCTGGGAGTTCCACGAGCACTTAATTCCGGAGAGCCCGCGCAAGCCGATCCGGATTTGGATGGAGGTCGGCGACAGAGATCTCTACAATCCCAACGTGATGCGCGACAACATGCACGACTGGGTCGAGGCCAACGAGCGTATGGCGAAGGTGCTGGCAGCAAAGGGATATCACTACCAGTTTGTGTTCGCAGAGAATGCGGGACACGTGGATCGCGCAGTGAGGATGCAGACTCTCCCGGAAGCGCTCGAGTATGTGTGGCAGGGGTATCACGCTCAAAGCTCGAAATGAGTTGAACTCGCAAGGCTCGGAATCAGAAAGTCCCACATACGTCCGTCACGTTTTGCCCCGGTTACCCGAATCCAGATCAAGTTTGAGCCGCTGCAGATCTGAATACACGTCGGAAGCTCGCTGGTACCGCCGGGCACGATCTTTCTCCAGGCATTTCGCGATGACGCGCTCCAGTTCGATCGGCACGTTCGGATTAAAACGCACCGGCGACACGGGCGTCTGGTCCAGAATGGACTCAAAGACGATCCCCATTCTTTCTCCCGGGAAGGGGGCGACCCCGGTGGCGATCTCGTAGAGGACGACGCCCAAAGAAAAAAGATCGGTGCGGCTATCCAACGCCAGGCCTCGCACTTGTTCTGGCGACATGTAATTGCACGTGCCTAACACCACACCCGTAGTCGTGTGCAGCCAGCCCATATCTGTTTCTGCCTCCGCCCTGGTAGCGCCGGCCGCCTGTGCGAATTTCGCCAGTCCGAAATCAAGAATTTTCGCGTGCCCACGCGAGGTGACGAAGATGTTCGCCGGCTTGATGTCGCGATGCACGATTCCTGCGTCGTGCGCAGCATCGAGCGCGTCAGCGAGCTCGCTGCCCAGAGACAGGAGTACCGGGATCTCGATTGGTTTGCTCGCGATGCGGGCCTTCAGCGTCATGCCATTCAGGAATTCCATTGCGATGAAGCGCCTGCCATCCTGCTCCCCGACCTCGTAAATTGTGCAGATGCCGTGGTGATTGAGAGCAGAGGCGGCGCGAGCCTCGCGTCGAAATCGCTCCAATATCTGCGCATCCTCCACCAGGTCGTCTGCGAGAAACTTGAGAGCGACGGGGCGGCGGAGGGTCAGGTCCTCGGCTTTATAAACGACTCCCATGCCGCCAGCGCCGAGTTTTTCAACCACGCGGTAGTGCGAAATGATGTCACCCGTTGACAGTGGCGATGGACTGCCCGCCCTGAGCAGGGGCTCCGCAAGGAAGCTGCCGAGCCGTTCGTTCTCGCGCAGAAGGTCTTCCACCATCTGTCGAACCTCAGGGGCTCCGCGGCAAATCTGGTCAAGAAATGCGGGTCTGCGCTCGGGCCGCAGACTAAGAGCCTCTGCGAACACCCGTTCGGCGGCTTGCTCGTGATCAGCCATGAATCCCATCCGGCGGGTTAGGTAAGGCCAACTCGTGAACCCCGCTCCAGCAGTTGAATTCGGCAGGAGTCTGAGGAGCGACACATCTTTATTGGTATAGGAGGGAACCCAAACCACGCAAATGAATAGCGCGACGGCCAGAATACACCAAGGTGAAGCGCTGGCTATAGCTGGACGAGAATCAGTTGACAAATGATAGCGTCGCGACGCAACATGTCATCATGCGACATGTTGCAACCGACAATGTTTCAGGACAAGACGAAAAGGAGTTCCGAATGAACATTGTGAGGGTTTATCGCATGCTTCTGTATCTCTACCCCGACGATTTTCGACAGCAGTTTTCAGAGGAAATGGTCGACGTCTTTCAACAGAAGGCTCATGACCTTACGGCTGGTGGAGGGGTAGTGTTTGCCTCTTTCGTGCTTCGCGAATTCATCGGTTTGCCAATTGGGGCAGCAGGGGCATGGATTAGGGGGCATTATGCCAAATAAGAAATACTTCGTAATGCCGATACCAATTATTTCGGAACACTTTCCGAAACCCACGGCCGAGGAAGCCGGATTGAGCACGCCAGAACTGCAACAGCGTCACGATGAAGTTCAAGCCACCATGTTTCAGGCTGCCGCAAATCATGATTTTGTTACCGCTCGCTTTCATGAGGCTCAAGTCGCTCGCCTTCAGGTATTCCTGCAAAGGCGGAGCCGTCCACGAAAATCGCGAGCTACGTAGGCAGCCTGACAGGTTCGGCAAAACCGGAACCTATCCAGGGAAGTCCTCGAAGGCGTCGAAATAGTGGCTTTCGCCTACATCCTCGTATTCCTCTGCGACCGATATGCCAGCCGCTCCGAGCAACTTGCTGTACTGCTCGGCCCCCAGGGAGATTGACTCCAACCCTGTCATTGCATCGTTCCAGACGGCAGGTTTGGCGGTTGAGGTGAAGAGCAGACGGCCACCCGGCACCAGGATATCGGCGAATCTCCGGATCAGGCGATGCTGCTCTTCAGCCTTGAGAAGGAACATCAGACCAATTGACAAGACAGCATCGAAGGTTCGTTCAAAGAATCTCGACTCTAGAACAGATTCGCAAACAATGGGTGTGCCGGGCAGGTTGCGTTGGAATGCCGCAACAAACGATGGTGCTGCATCCACCCCGAAGACTTGAAGTCCTTCTTCGACCAGTACGACGGTGATGGGAAAGCCCGGTCCACAACCCAGATCAATAACACTGCTGCCGCGCCGCAGCGTTTTCGCCCACTTCCGCACTTCCTTCACGCCGATTGCAATGGACCGAGTTTTACTATTGCCACGACGCGCAAGAAATTCTTCCGAAACTGATTCGTATCCATTGGATAGATCCATCTGTTGATGGTAGCAATCCGTCCAACTCTTCCCCGTTACCGCGCGCCCGGGTTGGCTCTTTCATCCAACCACGATGCGCAGATATTTTGAGAATGCTTCACGGCCTTGCAGGGTGACTCGGACCGCTCGGGACGTCCGCGATGGCGCGATCCAACCAAGTTCCGAGAAGCGCTTGTACATGGTCACGCCCAGGGTGCCGGCAAGATGGGGCCGGCGCTCCGTCCAGTCCGGACATTGACGCGCGACCTTGAGGTCTGTGACTCCCGGTGCGCGCGGCACGGCGATCCCACGTTGCTCGAACCATGCATGCCCGCAGTGTGTCACAGCGAACGCTCTTCCCGTCGCCACGGTCAAATAGCCCTCACGCTGCAGCGCATCTGCGATCGCAACCCCCAGCCATCCCGCAAGATGCGAATAGCATCTGCGCGCATGTTGCAGGCTTCCAAGTGCGGGGCTAATTGCCCTGGCGCAAGCCTCGGAGCCGGGCGCAGGAGACAACACCAGCAGCGATTCCACGGCGTACGCGACTTTCTCATTCGCAAGCTCGTAGTACCGATGCCGCCCTCGCCGCTGCGCCGCGACGAAACCGGCTTCGGACAGCTGCGCCAGGTGTTCGCTTGCCGTTTGCGGGCTGATATGGGCCGCCAAAGCCAGTTCTCCCGCAGGCACGGCACGACCACCCATCAGCTTGAGCAGCATGGCTGCCCGGGCGGGCTCTGCCAGGAGCCGGGCCGCGTTTGCGATTGCATCACTCATCCACACAGTATGCGGAATGTTTTTCGCCAACACTTCGGTCTGTACCGAAGTTTTTTCTCAAGCGTGCGGCGTTCAATGGTCTCAGGAGGTTCTTATGTATACATTATTCCTGTGCTACACCATCGACCCCAACAAGCTCGCCGACTGGCGCGCGTACGCGCAAGCGGAGTTCGAGCCCATCACGGAGAGTGGCGGCCGTATCACTGGTTACTACGCTCCGACCGAGTTCGCCGGCGTCACCAGCGAAGCATTCGCCACGATTGATGTGGGTACCATGGCCGAATATGAGTTGTATCGCGGCAAGCTTGCCGCGCACCCCAAACATCAGGAAAATGTCCGCAAAATCGAAGCGTCCGGCGCGATTCACTCCGTCTATCGCGCCATTATTCAGAAGGTCGAGCAGTGAGCCGCTGCAAAATGAACCGCCTGGGACTGTCCCGCCTATGACTATGGCACTCGAAAAGATTGCCATATCGGCGCCTTGATTTCGCATTCACAGAATGAGAACATCGAATCACTCAGTGAAGAGGACAGACCCCTCTGAGAGGTTTTCCTGAAACGGAAGCTCGAACGAGCAGGCCCAAGTAGGGAGAAACGTGAGAGCGACGAAACGGCTTGAATTGAGCGCCGGCGCAAAGCCGGAAGCTGGATGGCACCGCCACTGAAGTGGTTCCAGCAATCTCTGCCTGGCAGGATTTGCATGGGAACCAACACGGCTCACCGCACCTTCATTGAGGATATTTCCGCATCCAGCCCAGGCGAAGTTCTGCTTCGGGGCTGGGTGTACCGGCTTCGGGTCCTCGGCAAAACTTCTTTCATCGTGCTGCGAGACTGCAGCGGCACTGCACAATGCGTTGCTGCAACCGAGACATTGCAGAATCATCGATTGAAGGTCGAGGACGTAGTTGAGATCCGGGGAATTGTCCGCGAAGATTCGCGCTCAAAGGCCGGTTTTGAAATCCATGTCCGAGATCTTCAGGTTTTGAACCGAGCCGGGAACACGCTCCCGTTTCAATCCGCCGACGACGTGGAAGCAATTGGGCTGGATACTCTCCTGCAGTTCCGGCCGTTGGCTCTGCGCACAGAAGCGGTGGGCGACGTTTTCCGCATTCAGGCAGCATTACTGGGCTGTTTTCGGGACGCACTCAACCGGCGCCGCTTCACCGAAATCGTAACCTCGAAGATCGTTTCCGGCGGTACCGAAGGTGGCAGCAATCTCTTTGAAATTCAGTATTTCGATCGCGTGGCCTATCTTGCACAAAGCCCACAGTTCTATAAGGAGCACGGCGTGGCCGGCCTGGAACGAGTCTACGAGACGGGTCATGTATACCGAGCCGAGCCGCATGCTTCGAGTCGCCATTTGACCGAATACCTCTCCCTCGACGTTGAATTTGGCTTCATTGACGGGCCAGAGGATGTCATCCAGCTTGAGCGGGAATTGTTGACGGATATTTTTGAGAACCTGAATTCCCGCTATGGAAACATCCTCCGCAAGTATCGCCGGGAGCCCCTTCCCTCAATGCTTGAGACGCCTTGTTGGGAATTTGACTCATGCCTGGAAATGCTGCGCAGCAAGTTCGGGCGGACAGACCTGGTGGACGATCTGGACCCCGAAGGAGAACGCCAACTTTGCGAACTTGCAAAACAAGAGAGCGGATTCCCTGCCCTGTTCGTTCTTGGATTTCCGCTTGCGGCGCGCCCGTTCTACACCGCCCCGCGGGGGACGCGGGGCGCCGCGAGCAGTTTCGATTTGTTGTTCCAAGGGATTGAAATCACAACCGGAGGCCAACGTCTGCACCGGCGCGAAGATCTGACAGCCGCTCTGAGGTCCAGACAAATTGATGCGGAAGCTTTTGAGAGCCATCTGGCAATGTTTGAACTCGGGATGCCACCGCATGGCGGGTTCGCGATCGGACTAGAACGGCTGACCTGTCAGGTTCTGAATCTGCCGAATGTTCGCCAAGCCGTGCTTTATCCGCGGGACCGGAACAAGTTGACACCCTAGCCGTAAGAAATCCGTTTCTACCCGGGCTTGACCGCCGGTTACTCCGCGTTCTGACTCATCAGTCGGTTTCATGGAAGATCGCGCGGTTAACATCCGGCCAGAACTCTTTCGCTGCGAATGTGCCGAAATCCAGCAAGGCGTTGGTCAGCCAGCGCTGTCCGACCTTGGTCCAGGTGCGGTATTGGGTGGGGTAGTAGAGGGATGAGATTGCAGCTGCTGTGCCGGATCCCAGAATCTCCGATGCGTTGAAGGTTTCTCTTCCAGAATCTGTGCGCGTGATTAACGTTCGCGAAACGGCATAGTAGCCTCGCTTGATGAAGCCGCCATGGCCCAGTGTGTAGTAGCGGCTGTCCTGGCGGAGGACACTGGGGAGAATGCCCTCTACCCACAGATTCTCATCTGTCTGGTCCGCGAACGTGTGCCAATAGTAGCGGCCATACCCGGCAGCGCCCTGTCGAAATCCCGGATAGGCATCCGTTGCCTGGCTGATACCCGCCTGGATGCCGACGAAAATAAACGATGAATAGTCGAAACTATCCAAGGCGCCGGTCTTGAACTTCTCCTTCACCGACTGCGGAGGCAGCTTTACTCCCGCGTTGACTGCCCGAAAGTTGGGCACAATCCAGAGGTTCCGTTTGGTCTGCCCCCCTTCGCCAGGACTCGATGTGTCGGAGGTAGCTGACGAGGTCTTGGAGGGTGGAGAGCTTTGCTGCCCATCTGGCGCGGCAGAGGGTGTAGGCGCGTCGGGTAGTACGGTTGCGGCCACCTCGGTTCGCTGCGAAGCAGGCGATAGAGCCAAACCGGCTTTTTTCGCGCGGCACCAAGTATAAGAGCCAGAGGGAAGATCCCACTGGTCACGATAACTCGCATAATACCTCCAGCTTTGAACCCATCCTCTGAATCTTGGCACATCTTTGATGCATCGTAAGAGACTTTGGCCGCCTAACTTTTCTCGATATTCGTGAAGCTGCGAAAATCGCCTCCGGCAACTTTAGCCAATACTCCCGCCGCCGCGGCCATTCCCCGAGTGTCGCGGGAGTGTATGCCGCCGCCCCGATGGTGATTCCATTCATCCCGTATCAATTAAACCAGCGCAGGTGCGTGAGCTTTTCATGCCGGGAGGATGACGAACCATAGGCCTTGGGAGCAAAATAGTTGCGAGACGAGTTGCAGTCGGAAGACACCCGCACGGTAAGGCAATGCTGTGAAAGCAGGAGAGCGATGAAGGCGACAAAGGAACTCCATGATCTCGGGCAGAGCTTGTGGCTCGACAACATTACGCGTGATTTGCTGGACAGCGGAACACTGAAGCGCTACATTGATGAGTTTTCCGTCACAGGATTGACTTCGAACCGAACCATTTTTGAGCACGCCGTTGCGAAAAGCAAATCTTATGACGCGGAGATTGGCCGTCTTCTGTCGACAGGTCTTTCAGGCGAGGAGTTGTTCTTCGAACTGGCCTTGCAGGATCTGACTCGAGCTGCCGCCCTCTTTACTGCTGTTCACGAGCGATGGCGGGGAATGACGGCTTTGTTTCGCTCGAGGTGTCGCCTCTTCTGGCCGATGACACCAAGGCAACGGTAGCCGAAGCAACTCGATTGCACAAGAAGGAAATCGTCCCGACCTCTTATCAAGATTCCGGGAACGAAGGAGGGGAATGTGGCGATTGAGGAGGCGATCGCAGCTGGTGTAGCCATCAACGTCACGTTGCTTTTTTCTCGCGAGCACTATCTGCATCGGCAGACGCTTAGATGCGCGGACTCGAACGGCGTATTGCAGCGGGCCTGAATCCTGATGTTCGCTCCGAGCCTGGGTCTTCTCGAGCCGTTGGGACGGCGCAACCATGGAAAAAGTGCCCGATCCGCTAAAGGACAAGCTTGGCCTTGCCATTGGGCAGCAGGTATACAAAGCCTACCGCGATGTCCTTGACTGGGACCGCTGGCAGCGGTTGGCCAACTCTGGCGCCAGGCCGCAGCGGCTTCTGTTTGCCAGCACCGGCACGAAAGACCCAAAAGCTTCCGACGTTCTTTACATCAGTGGTCTGGCTGTCCGAACATGATCAACACAATGCCCGACAAACTCTTCTGGCTTTCGGTGATCACGGCAAGTTGGCCGGGACTCTCCCGCGAGACGGCGGAAACTGCGAGACTGTTCTAGGCGATTTCCGAAAGGCTGGAATCAATCTGGAACAGCTGGCAACTGACTGACAATTAAACGGCGCCACTTCCTTCGATGAGTCATGGAAGAACCTGCTCAGTGCGATTGTGTTGTGAGGGAAAACAGTTGCAGCCCGTTTCGTAATCGATATTGCTCTAGGAGATAAA
>CAWBRJ010000039.1:0-43104 GCA_963790935.1 uncultured Acidobacteriaceae bacterium
GGCTCACTCGTGGCGTAGCGCTTGGATTGGATCCACGCCCGCGGCCCGTCTTGCCGGGATCCAGCTAGCCCCCAGGGCTACCAGGATCAGCAGCAGGGCCGAGGCTGCAAAGGTGATCGGATCCCGTGGTTTCAATCCATAGAGGAGGCTGGCGACAATCCGGCCCAGCGCCAGCGCGGCGGCGACCCAACCGCCACGCCCGACAACGTCATCCATGCCGCCTCGCGCAGAACCATCCCCTGCACCTGCTCCGACCGCGCTCCCAACGCCATCCGGATGCCGATTTCATTGCGTGCGCCGGGAAACCATCCAGGCCATGATGCTGTAAATCGCAATGCAGGCAAGAATCAACGCCAGCACTCCGAACGCGGCTGTCAGGCTGGCGAAGATTCGTCAGGCCGTATGCCGGCCGCTATCTGCTCGTCCTGCGTCCGCATGGCGAGCAGCGGCAAATTACGATCGACCGACTGGACAACCTGCCGCAGTGTGGGCGCGAGCGTCTTCGCATCGAGTTTGGTAGACAGCGCAAACGTCGGCTGCTCGACGCCGTTGATATTCTGCCAGTCGGGAGCGTAGTAGGTGGGTTCCGGATCCTTGCGCAGGTGATGATACTTCGCATCACCGCACACGCCGACGATCTCGATGCGGATTGGATTGTGCAAACCCGCTTCGAATGTCCGGCCGATGGGATTCAGGCCCGGAAAGTACTTCCTCACCAGACTTTCGTTGACCACGGCAACCTTGCGCGATGTCTCGGTATCCGCGGCGTTGAATCCACGCCCAGCCACAATCGGAATCCCATAAGTAGAGAAGAAATTCTCGCCAACATCATTCGAAAGAACGCTTGGATTTCCCTCCGGCTTTCTCTGCTGACCTCAGGAACAAACGTATTCACCATCGCACTCCCGGCAACCAACGGCACACTCGTCAGTGCCACTGAGCGAATGCCAGGGATCGCGGCCAGCCTCTGATCCAGCAGCCGGTATAGGGGAATATTCGCTGCCCCCGGATAATGTGTCTGCGGCGGTTGCAATTCGAACAACAGCAGGTGGTCGGAGTGAAAGCCCAGCCGCGAATGCCCCAGTTGCAAGAGCGTCTGCACAAATAGCCCCGCTCCCACCACCAGCAGCATCGACAACGCCAGCTCGACCGCCACGATCGTCTTGCCCGCCAGGCCGCGCTGTCGGCGGGATGCGGTCTGCGACGCTTCCTTCAGGCTCGAACTTACCTGCACCCGGGTAGCCTGCCATGCCGGCGCCAGCCCAAAAATCAGCCCGGTGAGGATTGAGATCGCGGCCCCAAAACCGAAGATGCGCCAATCGAATCGGGCCGAAAATGGGGGGGCGCCCAGGCATTGGACATGATCCGCGGGATCGCATTGCGCACGCCGAAGGCCAGCGCGAGCCCCGAAGCTCCTCCCAGGAGTGACAGCAGCAGGCTCTCGGTCATCATTTGTCGCAGGATGCGCCAACGCCCGGCTCCCAGGGCGAGCCGCACGCTCATCTCCCGCTGCCGCGCGCTGGCTCGTGCCAGCAACAGGTTCGCCAGGTTGGCACAGGCTAGTAACAGCACAAATCCGCCCAGGCCCAGCAGCACGCTGATTGGTTTCGCCAAACCCTCTGCAGAGGGATTCTGCCCGCGGCTTCCATCCGTGATCAGCATCCTGGGAGTCTCGCGATCATTCTTTACCACCATCGTCGCGCGCACAGCCTGGTCGAGAAGGACATTCAGCGAAGCCGCCGCCGCTCGGTCCGACAGTCCAGGCTTCATGCGCCCCATCAACAGGACCCACCACGAATTCGTATCCGTTAGCAAGGAAGACGAAACTGCGTCACCGATGGTGCGCGGCACCGCGATCGGCTGCATGCTGAAGGGTAGAAAGACATCCGGTGTTTCCTGCGCCGAGTAGGCGCCGTTAAACCCAGGCGGGTTCACGCCGATGATGGTCATCGGTGTCACGTTGACGAGAATTGTCTTGCCAATCACATGAGGAGAGCGGGCGAACTCCCTGGTCCAGAATCGATCGCTGATCACCACGACCGGACCGCTGCCGGGCGGGCCGTCGTCCGACTCCTGAATGCCGCGCCCCAACTGTGGCCTCACTTCGAGCGATGAGTAGTAGTTGCCAGACACCATTTCCGCGGCGACTGCTTCGGCATGACCATCGACGGTGACGGTTTGCCGATTGAGCGGCTTGAACGCAAACAGGCTCTCCATCGCGGAGTTCTGTTTTCGCAGTTGCTGGTATACCGGGTATGAGAACGACGTGGACGTCTCCCCTCCACCCGGCAAATCGTCATACCAGCCCCAGAGATTTTTGACGGCTCCTTCTTTTGGTTCCGTCCACGACAGCAACCGAAGTTGTTGCGGATGTGGAACCACCAACCGGTCCAGCAGTGTGTGCTGCGCCGCGGTGAAGAGGACCGTATTCACCCCGATCCCAAGCGCAAGCGATCCCACAGCGATCGCAGCAAAGCCGGGGCTCCTGGCCAGCATGCGCAGAGCATAGCGCAGATCTGTCCACAATTCATCCACGAACCGCGAGCCCGACGCCGCCCGGCAATTTTCCTGGCCCACGGCCAGGCTGCCCAACTGCGCCCGCGCCCGTCGCCATGCCTCCTCACCCGAGACCCCGCTGCGCATGAGATCTTCGGCTTGGGTCTCGAGGTGAAACTCAAGCTCATCACGGACCTGGCGATCGAGTTCCTCTCGTTTGGCGATGGCTCTCCACCACGTGGAAATGCGGCTGAACAGGCTCATAACTGCTCCGGAACTGTGTTGAGAATCGCTCCAATCACGTCAGCGAACTGATTCCACTTTTTGGTCTCAACTTCGAGCCGCCGCCGTCCCGCTGCGGTCAGACGGTAGTAGCGCGCCCGCCGGTTGTTCTCGCTCTGCCCCCACTCACCGGCAATCCAGCCCTCGTGTTCCAACCGGTACAACGCGGGATACAACGAGCCCTGCTGAATTTCCAGCCGGTTCTGAGAAATTTGCTGGATGCGCAACAGCACTCCATAGCCATGCAATGGCCCCAGAGATACCGCCTTCAGCACCAGCATGTCCAATGTCCCCTGCAACAGATCGACTCCCGCATCCTTGGCCATCTCGACCCTCTCTCCAAGACTGTCTTGGAGAGTATCTTCCCGCCTCCTAGAATGTCAAGGAGAGGCATCCGCGGATGCCCGTAGTGTTTGGCGGCTTTAGGCGTATTCGTGGGATAGTAAACTCATCGGCATAGAAGCGCCGGCAATCGTCCGGGGGTTTAGAACATGGCAAGCTACAGTCAATTCACACTCATCACGCTTCGATTCTGTTTAGCGGCATTTCTACCTGGTTTGTTGGGGTCGGGAGCGGCTGAACCGATGACTCATCCTGTTACTTCCCCAATGCTGGCACACACCTGCCTGATTACCGGCGATGTAGAACGGCTGGTGAATTTCTACGAGAACATTCTGCGGATCAAGGCAAAGAGATCCGGCGCCGACTATGCAGAGTTCACTACAGGCGCTAGCGTGCTGGCGATCTTCTCCTTTGCGGCGCAAGAGAAGTACATCCCAGGCTCATCCCAGGCGGCGGCAAATCATAGCCTGGTTCTTGAATTTCAAGTTGCGGACGCTGATCAGGAATACCGTCGGCTCCGCAGTATCGTGCAAACCTGGGTCAAACCTCCGACGACCCAGCCATGGGGAACGCGCTCTATTTATTTCCGTGATCCGGACGGAAATCTTGTCGATTTTTATTCGCGTTTGAGAACGAATTGAGTCAACCCCCAATCTGGTCCCAGTGTGAAAGAGCGGCGGAATCCTCGGCTTCGCTCCCCCGGATTTCCTTTTGATTGCATCGCTGAATTGCATGCGGCGCTCTCAACAGAGAGTTCCACACTTGGTCATTGCGAGGACTGCGCAGTAGGAAATCCGGGTAAGCTCTCTCGAACACAGCTCATCCCAACTGATCAACAACAGCCGTGTGCATATGAGTCAATCGAGTCTTGCTTAGACGTAGAACAGGTTGATCTTTTGCCGCGGCGATAAAAACCAATCCGCCAGCCATGCACACATTCTTGAAGAAGTTGATCATCTGCACCATATACTGCGATGTGCCCGCCACCTGCCAGAATGCATGTGCCATGAGGGTCGCTGGTATCAGGAACAGCAGCAAGGCAAGAGAAGATATACGGGGATAGATTCCGAATGCCAAGCCTGTTCCCGCGATGAGTTGCAGAGTACGCGCTCCCAGAATCAGTGCCGGAATTAGGCTGACGGGAACACCATGCGCGGCCATCTCGTGGACCACAAGGGTCTGGCCGATGATGTTCAGTCCATTCAAAAGAAAAATGATCGAAATGAGGATCCGAGCTGCGATTAAGCTATACCGTTCCATGACTGTTGAGTCTCCTCTATTGAGTTATTTCTGCCCGAGTGGAAGCTTGAAGAGTCCGTCCTCATCTCCTACTCACTACATTAGAGTCGTCGTCAGTGACCGCGAAGCTGCCTTTGATCGCACACCAGCTTTGCGTTACTGGCAAAGCCAGGTCGGGTTAACGTACGCGGAGTTTTTTCGGAACGTGATCGGTTGCGGTAACGGCTTCAGGAAGCCTGGCAACGATGAATTTGAGGAATGCGCGAATACGAGGTGAAAGATGCCGGCGGTTCGCGCAGAGGGCAAACAAATTGATCTCATCGCACCAGTAATCGCTGAGGCAGGGCACGATCGATCCTTCGCGGAGTTCCGCCTGCAGATCCCAGTCAGCTTTTAGGGCGATGCCCTTGCCTGCGCGCACCCAATCGTGAACCACTTCTCCGCTCGTCGTTGTAAGCGTTCCGTTCACAACGACCTCAAAGCGCTTTCCCCGCTCCTGAAAGGCCCACGCGTCCATCACACGCCTGCCCCGCACCAACCGGATGCAATCGTGCTGCAACAGATCGCTTGGCGTCGCTGGAGTGCCGTGCTCTTTGAAGTAGGCCGGCGAAGCGCAGGTGATCCGCTTTGCCGTCAGAACCTTTCTGGCGATCACACTGGAGTCCGACGGAAGGCCGTTTCGAAGGGCCACATCGAGGCCGTCATCGATCACATCCAGACCGGAATCGGACAAAACAAGGTGAACCTGGACATCGGGAAACTTTCCTCTGAACTCTGTAATGAGCGGAGCGACCAGTCGCCGCCCAAGCTCCATCGGTGCGCCGATCCGCAGCATACCCTTGATGGTTGCCCCTTTTGAGGAAGCTTCGGCTTCTGCATCAGCAATATCAGCGACGATGCGTGCGCACCGCTCGTAAAAAAGCTGTCCCTCTTCGGTTAGTTCGAACGATCTGGAGGTTCGGGTGACCAGACGCACACCCAGGCGGGATTCAAGAGCCGTTAGTCCACGGCTCATCGCTGCCGGTGAGGAGTTGAGCGCTCGCGCCGCGGCGGAAAGGTTTCCAGCCCGCACGATTTCGACGAATAACTGTAGTTCGGCTACTTCGTCCGCCATGGTTCCTGCCCTTTCGGACCTCGCTTGTCTTCTCATTCTAGCGAGTCAGGCAGGGCGTTTCGAAGATCAGAATCGGAAGGTCAGACCGGCATTCGCCGCAATCGGAGGGCGGTTATTCACGACATGGTTGAAGAAACCGCCTGGCTGAAATCCCGCCAGGTTGAATGCGGCAATCAGATGCGGCGCGGGCGACCAGCGAATCTCCATGTCACCTTGTTTCCCCAGATATTTCTCTGTCGAGCTGGTCGCGGGATCCACGAGGGCGCCGCTGCCAAAAGCATATACGCCGTCATGGACCGATTCGCGCCAATACCAATTCCATGAAACCTCTCCGGTTATATTCCGGCGCAGCTGAAACTGCATCATGGGATGAAGGTCGATCAGATTTTGCGGACCAAGGAACGGAACAACTTTGGCCGTGAAGTAGGCGCCGCGAGGGAAATAGGAGTTAAACGTGCCTAGGTTGCTTCCAACAGGATTCCCGTCACCGCTGTACACATCGGCTCGCAGCATTGGGCGAGGATGAAATCGAACCTGGTCGAGAGTGTATCCCGTCTCGGTTGAAACGCTCCACGCGGCAATCGAATCGCGGCCAAACGATCCCCACTGATAGTTGGCTTCCCAGTTGTAATCGAGGCCCTTTGATGGTGGCCGGAAGGCTCTTATGCCTACAGTGTGACGAAGCTCTGTCGCGGACCCCCGATTGTAAGACGCCGTTTTCGTCGCAAGCCCCAGGTAGTAGAGATCGGCCATTCCTCGCGACAGTATCGGCGCCGGAAGCGTGAGATAGCTACCCCAGGTTGTTTGTTGGGCATCGGGAGCATCGTCAAAGAAATCGTGGTTATCCTCCACCGGCTTCAACGCGAAAACATCCCAGCGGAGCTTCGAGGTTTGGGTGATCCAGCGCACACCGTCGAAGCTGAGCTTTACATTCGGGCCTTCGTTGTTGTCGAAGAGGCGTCCCGATCCAAGCACAACCTCCTGCCGGCCCAGCCGCAGACTACTGCCATGTTCGCGACTGACGTGCGGACCTATCTCAAGAAATGCCTGGTGGACGTTCCCGGGATCCTCATCCACTCCCGGTCTCGGGCCACCCGCTCTCCCTGCTACGTAGTCGAACTGGAATTCCGAGAACAGCCGGAAGTCGCTCCCGGCATGGAGATCGAAATGTGGCATCACCCGGCTCAGGACGTAACCGTTATGATCCTGAGTTCCAGCGCCGAACATCCAGTTGTCGTAGTATTCGTACTCCGTGCGATACTCCAGCCCAAAAGAGATATACCTCTGTGGACCGTCGCCCAGGCGGATGTATTTTGCCGGATCGAAGAGATCCGGATGCAGCGCAGGATGAGAGAGGAAGCTCCAGTCCTGCTCAGCGGGAAACGGGTTCAACGGCGGCCGAGCGGGATCGCTCAGGTGGCCCGGTGGTTGGGGATCGGGAGTCTGAGCATGCATCTGACCGGCACTCAGCAGGATCGCCATGCCGACCACTATCATCCGCGCGCAAGTAGCGGCCGGAGGCTGTAGTGCGTTCAGAGCGGACTCGGTTGAGCTCTTCATATTCAGTTCCAGTCAATCGTTCCCGCAGGAAAGTCTTTGAATTGCTCCATTGATTGATCTATGAACTGCATGGGCAGACTCAGGAAAAAAATGAATTGGTCGCGCGAGCGCGCGCTCTGCTGCGAGGTAACCCACGCTCATTGCAACCACCAGAGCGAGCCGAGAAGCGCGTTCGGCGCCGGAGATGGAATCCTGGCCAAACGGCAGACCGCTCCGATAGCGAACGCGAGCACAAATCCCAGAATCAACCTCATATCCGTTTCCCTCCAGCGATGCCCGTTCTCACCGCTGATTCGAGATTAGGACGGAGTAGCGCGCATTAGTAGATAGAAAAGGCTCACAACAGCTTTCCGGATTCAACAAAGATCTGCGGCTATCTGCCGGGAAAACATTTCCAAGAAAGAGCCGCTGAACCGCAGATCCGACGGTGCTTGACACCCCCCTACTTCTAGGCCTACGCTCGGACACTAAGATGTGTAGGGGTAAGCTAGCCAGTCAAGTACCCGTGAGGAAGACCCATGGCATTGCTTCAACGCATAGCAAATCTTTTCCGCGGCCATAAACTGCGACGGGAAATTGAGGCGGAACTTCGATCGCACACCGAGATGCGGATCGAAGACAACATCGCCGCCGGCATGTCGCCCGAGAAGGCCCGCCGCGACGCGCTGCTCCGCTTCGGCAACGTCACCGTGACCAGTGAGCGAGTAACGGCCGCCGATACTGTTCTCCATGTGGAAAGTTTTGCGCGCGACCTTCGCTACGGAGTGCGCCAGCTGCGTCGCTCGCCCGGCTTTGCGCTTACCGCTATCCTGACGCTCGCCCTGGGCGTCGCCGCCAACGTGGTTGTGTTTGGTGTTCTCAACGCACTTCTTCTTCGCCCACTCAACGTCGCTGGAGCAGACAGCCTCTTTCAAGTGGTGCAACAGCCCGAGGGCTACAGGACGCAATCCTATCCCGACTACGTAGATTACCGGGCGCGCAACAAGGGTTTTCGCGACCTGCTTGCTTATCGGCTGAACATGCTCGCCTTCAGTGCCGGTGCAACCGCAGAAAAGCGGTGGATGTACGAGGTTTCGGGCAACTACTTTGACATGCTTAAGGTGCAGCCGCAGTTGGGCAGGGTTCTTCATGAGAGCGACGAACATGGACCCAACTCCGCGCCCTACATCGTGCTCAGCGATGCCTTCTGGCGCTCACGCTTTCACGCCGACCCTCATGTGGTGGGCACGACCGTAAATCTTAATAAGCACCCCTTTACCATCATCGGGGTAACCGCCCAGGGCTTTTACGGCACCGAGCTATTTATCCGCCCTGACTTCTGGATCCCTATGGTGAATGAAGAACAGGTCAACGGGTTTAACTATCTGGACAAGCGGTTCAGCCACGGCCTCAGCGTCGTCGGCGCGATACGGCCCGGGGTGACTCCCAAGCTGGCCTTGGATGACTTGAATTCCGTGGCCCATCAACTGGCCAAAGAATATCCCGCCTACGATGACGCTCTCTCCGCACGTCTGATTAAGCCGGGACTCATGGGCGACATGGGGAGCGCAGCGCGGCCATTTCTCAGTGGCATCATGCTCCTGGCATTGTTAATGCTGGCGGCCGCCTGCACCAACCTGGCCGGCATTTTTGCCGCGCGCGCAGCCGACCGCGCCCGTGAACTGGCCATCCGGCTCTCCATCGGTTCCACTCGTTTGCGCATCCTGCGCCAGGTGCTCACCGAGGCGCTGCTGGTCTCAGTGGCTGCCGGCCTCATGGGCACCCTTGTTGCCTCCGCTCTGCTGGCTTCGCTGAGTCGCTGGCAGCCGTTCGCGGAGTTTCCCATCCACCTCACGGTCGCCGCAGATGCCCGCGTGTATGCAATCGCTTTTCTGCTGTCGATGGTGAGTGGCCTGCTGCCGGGACTGCTGCCGGCACGGCAGATTTGGCAGACCAACGCCATGCAAGCAATGAAAAGCGGCGGCACCGTCCCCAGTCTTCCCCACCGCCTCACGCTGCGCGATCTGCTGCTCTGCGTGCAGATTGCTCTCTGCGCACTGCTGGTAACCGCCTCGCTGGTTTCGTTACGTGGTATGCAGCGCTCGCTCCACGCGCCCATCGGTTTTGCGCCGCAAGGCGCAGTGGTGGCCGGGACTGACATGCACATGGCCGGCTACACCGACGAATCTGCCTTGCCCGTGCAACGGCGCATGATCGAGCAAGCCGGGCGTATTCCGGGCGTAAGCTTTGCGGGAACTATCGACGAGCCGCCGCTGTACACGGGAGGCGGCTCAACGCCGGTTTGGCGCGAAGGCTCAACCGACTTGCGTCACTCCAACAGTGCGCTGGCTCCTCACTACTTTTCCATTTCTCCTGGCTATCTTCAGGCTGCCGGAACGCGACTGCTCGCGGGCCGTGATTTCACCTGGCACGACGACCAGACCAAACCCAAAGTTGTGCTGGTAAACCAAACCTTCGCCCAAAAGATGTTCGGCAAGGTTGATGCGGTTGGCCGGCATTTCCTCGGATCTGATAAGTCGCTCTACGAGGTGGTTGGGGTGGTCGAAGATGGCAAATACGAATCGTTGACCGAAGACCCTACCGCCGCCATGTTCTATCCCCTGGCACAGGTGAATGCAGGCGATACCACCGTCGTGGTCCGATCGCGGTTGACGCCGTCAGAGACCGCGGCCGCGCTCAACCAGGTGCTGACGAGCGTTGATCCCAGCCTGCCCTTCACCCTCAGCAGCTGGCCCCAGGCGCTCGCTTTCGTGCTGTTTCCGGCCCGTGTGGCCACCGCAGCGTTAGGCGTGATGGGCCTGCTGGCAGCCATGCTCGCCGTCACCGGCGTCTTCGGCATGGCAGCCTATTCGGTTTCGAAGCGCCTGAAGGAACTCGGCATTCGCCTGGCGCTAGGGTCACAGAGGCGGCAACTCCTGCGTGCGGCGCTGGGCCGTCCACTGGTCCTGTTGCTCTCCGGTTCGATGCTTGGCCTGCTGTTGGGAGTGGGTGCCAGCAGCCTACTCGCGCACCTGGTCTATCAGGCCACTCCGCGCGATCCTCTCGTCCTGATCGGCGCGGTTGTGACCATGATGCTGGTGGGCATGATTGCCACCTGGATTCCCGCACACCGGGCCTTGGCCGTCGACCCCGCGCAGTTGCTGCGCGACGAATGATCCTTTTCCTTGGCTGCGCGTCCTTGATTTTGTGGATATGAGGGCCGTGTTCCATACTGAAGAAGGATGAGGAACGCGGGGAAAGCAAGCGGACGCAAGAAACGGATTCCTGGGCAAGCCAAGGGCAGGAAGCCCCTTCCGGGTACCAGGTCAGAAGCGGAGAATCGCGACGCCAAAACCGTTCGTCGCGCTGCGATCAATGTGTTCATCCTGTTTCACCTGGTTGCCATCACCTGTGTGGCCTTGCCCTGGAATCTCCCCATCACCGGCAGTGTCAAAGAGCTGGTTCGGCCTTACATGCGCTGGACCGGCCTGTATCAAACATGGGACATGTTTGGCCCAGATCCTGAGATGGTCAATTCTTATGTCAAGAGCGTCATCGTCACTCAGGATCACCACATGCGGGTTTGGTCTTTTCCCAGGATGGAAGAACTCGGGCTCGGCGAGCGTTATGAAAAAGAGAGATACCGGAAGTTTTTGGAAGTCCTGCCGCAAACGCAATATGCTCCTCTGTGGCCTGATGTTGCACGGCACCTTGCGAGATCGTTGAACAACCAAGCCGATCCTCCGGACAAGATCATGCTGATTCAGTTTCAGTCCGAAATCCGTCCGGGCGTGGACGATTCGCACGAGCCAACTCCCAGACCGAATGTCTTCTATGACGATTATCTTCAGCCTGGCGACCTTAAATGACGCTACGAAAGTTGCGTGAGGCCTGGGACCATTTCTTCTTCACCCCTGAATCACCCGTTCCCATCGCTCTGTTCCGAATTTTCTGGGGCATCTGCGTTTCCGCCAAGATCCTCCTGCTGCACGCCGACTGGCTGAATTGGTACGGCGTTCACGGCTGGGTTACGCTCCAGACCATGCAGGTGGTGGAACCGGGGATTCGACTCAACCTGTTTACGGTCATGCCACAAGATGATCGCTGGATCGCAGCATTTTTCTGGGTCTTTCTCGGTTGTGCGCTGCTGCTTACGGTGGGTTTGTGGACCCGGGTGATGAGTGTCGCCGTCTTCCTCTGTCTTAATTCGATAGACCAGAGAAATCTCTTCATCCTTCATGGCGGCGATACCTTTTTACGGTGCGCCGGCTTTTTCCTCATGTTTGCTCCTGCGGGAGCGGCGTTCTCATTGGACCGCCTGGTTGCGATCCGCAGAGGAGCGCAAGATCCGCAAAGTAAGCCGCGGGCCCCCTGGGCACAACGAATGATCCAAATCGAGCTGGCGCTTATGTACCTGACGTCATTCTTTTGGAAGCTGAAGGGGCACACATGGCTGAATGGGACCGCGCTCTATTACGTGATCCATTTGCATTCGATCGCCCGGTTTCCCGTGCCACATTGGATTCAATCGACCGCGATACTGAGAGCGGGCAGTTGGTTTGCCCTGGCCCTGGAGTTTTCGCTCGGTGTGCTGATCTGGTCACGGCGATTTCGCTATCCGCTTCTGCTGTTGGGCCTGCTGTTCCACTTGAGCATTGAATACGCGTTCAACCTCCCCATGTTTGAATGGGATGTCCTCACGGCTTACATACTCTTTGTCGATCCGTTGGATCTGGACCGGTGGTGGATTGCTCTCCGCCAACACCTGGGCAAGCGCGATGTTCCGGTTTTGCCCTGACATAAGAAAACGAGCCACACGGTTTCAACAAGCGGGTTGAGGCGATGAAGGCGAACAACTTCGAATATGGCCACCAAAAGCTGGTTCATTTGCTGATTGTTGCCGTTGCGTTTCTCACTTACCTGGTCGACCGTGACGACATCGTGTGGCGGTTTGTTAAAGACTCCACGGCACCGAGAACGTGGGAGCGCTCTCTTTTCCTTATCGCAACACTTGCTATCGCCGTTGGTGCGGGCCTCTGCACCTGGGCGCGTGCCCTGCCTGAGCGAAATATCTCACCCGGCCTTGGACAGAATCGCGATCTTCGGCGCCCACGGTACCTGGGAGAGCTCTCATTCGCAATTGGGTTAGCTTCGCTTGCGCCTCTGTGGGGATTCGTGATTTTGGTTGCCGGTGAAGCGCTTCGTCTCTTTCGCCTGATGCGGCGTGAGGATGACCAGACGCCGGCATCTTCCCCGCAAGCAAAATCCAAGGCCCAATGGAGAAGGGCCCTGCGGCAAGAGGGCTGGTAAATGGGGAATGCTTCTCACCATGATCGTATTCGTGATCACGCTGAAGGATCGGCTCGCTGAAGTCCTCGCTGCGGCCAGCCTGCTCACCGGGTTACTCTTGAATGCACCGTTCTTCAGCCATTCATTGAACCAGGTGGGGGAGTAGCGTGGGCTAACCGGCACGAATCTTGACATACCTCCACTTCTAGGCCTACCCTCTGATACGTAGATGTGTAGGGGTAAACCACATGGCAATGCTTCGACGCTTCTCAAATCTTTTCCGCAGTCATAAACTGCAGCGGGAAATCGAAGCTGAGCTTCGCGCGCACACCGAGATGCGAATCGAAGACAACCTGGCCGCCGGCATGTCGCCCGAGGAGGCACGACGCGACGCGCTGCGACGCTTCGGCAACCCGAGTCTCTGGCGCGAGCGGATGAGCGAAATCGATCTGATGATCCTGCCTCAGACCATTCTCCAGGATCTGCGGTACGGAGCCCGCATCTTGTGCCGCAATGCCGGATTCACGGCGGTCGCCGTTTTCGCGTTGGCGATCGGTATTGGCATCAACACCGCAGCCTTCACCGCATACAAAGCCTTTTTCCTGCGGCCTCTCGATGGACCCGATTCCGGCGAGATGGTTAACATCGCGCTCCATCTCCGCTCGGGGGATCTGCAGCCCCTTTTCAGCTATCCCGATTACCGGAGTTATCGGGAACAATCCCATTCTTTCAGCGGCCTCATCGCAAGTAGCTTTCCCCTAAGCCCTGAGACTCTCAGTTACCGGAGGAGTCGCGAGTCAACACGATTCCGGGCCTGGCACACTGATGCAAAAATCCGGGATGCTCCCTCGCGCCATCTCTGCCGAAACCGCCTTCACACTACTGGTTTCGGAGAATTATTTTTCGGTTCTGGGGGTCACGGCGAGTACGTGGCCGCCTGTTCCAGGGAGAAACTTCATCGCCTACCGTTCTGATCAGCGAAAACTATTGGCAGAAGAGATTTGCCGGCGATCCCAAAATACTGGGCAAGATCGTTCATCTGAACGGATCCGTCTTTACCGTAGCAGGGATCACGCCTCACAATTTCCTGGGTACCAGTTTGATCGTGCCCGATTTCTGGCTTCCGCTCAGCAGCCAGCCGTCGGTTTTACCCGATGACGATTGGCTGCGCGACCGCGAAAACCTCAGCTTGCACGTTTATGGCCGCTTGGCTCCGGGAAGGAGCATTGCCGAAGCGCAGACTGAGATGACACTTCTTGCAGATCACCTTAGAACACTGCACGACCCGCACAGCGATCTCGGCAAACCGGCGACCGCGGTTCTGTGGCCGGGCTCGCCGTTTCCGCTCCCCATCAAGCATTACGCCGGATTAAGGTATGCGGTCCTGCTGATCATGGCAGCGGTTGGGATGGTACTGGTGATCGCCTGTGCCAATGTTGCCAGCTTGCAGTTGGCTCGTGCCGCCTCCCGCCAGAAGGAACTAAGCATGCGGCTTTCCCTCGGCGCCAGCCGGGTACGAATTATCCGCCAGTTGCTGACAGAAAGCGCTCTGCTCGGGCTGCTCGCCGGCCTCAGCGCACTCCTTGTCAGTTGGGCCATGCTACAGGTGTTGGTCGTGGTAGCGCAGAGTGAATTGCCCGCCAGTTTCGGTACGCTCGTTTACCACGTGACTCCCGACCTGGGGATTTTTGCATACGCGTTCTTACTTTCGCTCGTCGCCGGCGTGTTGTTCGGACTGGCCCCGGCTCTCGAAAGCTCGGGCGCCGCTCTCTCATCCGTAGCAAGAGCGGGCGCAGGCACGTCACCCATTCGCAGCCGTCGATTGCGCGACTTCCTCATGGCGTTGCAAGTGACCGTCTCGCTGGTGCTGATGATTGCCGGCGCAATGCTGGTTCGCAGTTCGATTCGAGCTTTGAAAATGGACACCGGCTACGACGGCAAACAAATCGTGAGCCTCAATCTTCAGTTCCCCGAAGGACCAAATTACAATGCGGTTGGCAAAGCTGCCCTCGTCCGGGAACTTCGCACTCGCCTTTCTACTCTGCCCGGCGCGGCAACCATCACCAGCGCCTGGGCGCCGGACGGCAATGGCCTTCGGACTGCAGCGGTCTCGCTCAATGGAGAGAAGCCTTCGCCGCAAAACACAAAACTCGTCCTTTACTACACTTACGTTCAGGCAAACTACTTTCGAGACGCTCGGCATTCCACTCCTCATCGGCCGCGGTTTTTCCGCAGGGGACAGCCCGAGCCTACCGTGATTCTTAGCGAATCGACTGCCCAACTTCTATGGCCGGGACAAAACCCCATCGGGCGAACTCTCAGGCTGGGTACCGACGGGCAGTTTCATGGCAAAGGCGAACTACTTCCCGACGGACCGGCTTACCAGGTTATTGGCATTGCACGTGATACGCGCGGCATCTTGATGGACGGCAGCGATGCCGAGCAGATTTACATTCCGTTACCGCAGGACCGTATTCAGGATTATCCAATCCTCATTCGAACCCATGCAGACCCCACTCAATTTATGAACTCGATTGGATCGGTGATTTCCTCAATCGATCCAAATCTCTTTGCCACCGCCTCCACGCTTGACGATTTGCTGCGCACGACACCGTCCTTCGCGGCCGCGAGCTTTTCAGCCGCCATCGCCACCACCGTCGGCTCGCTGGGACTTTTTCTGGCAGCGATGGGCATCTACGGGACAGTAAGCTACATTGTCGTGCTGCGCACGCGCGAAGTGGGCATACGTATGGCTCTCGGCGCCAATAAGCGAGACATTATGAGACTCATGCTTCTTGAGGGCATGCGCCCTGTGTTCGCCGGTTTGCTGGTTGGAATGGCTCTTGCCGTGGGGGCGTCTTACCTGCTTCGCGGAATGCTTTATGGACTTAGTGCGAGTCGATAGCATTTCATTCCTGGGTGTTTCCACATTGTTTCTGGCGATCGGGCTCCTGGCCTCTTATGTCCCCTCTCGACGAGCTATGGGCGTCGATCCGGTGATAGCGCTCAGATACGAATAGAACGGCTAATTCTTCTGTCCCATCAGCAGCTTGCCGGACAGTCAGCCCAGACTACACGAAAGGACTACTACGCAGGGGTCCGAAAGCGCCTACCACTTCCATTGCAACCTACGTAGCATTTGCTTTGGAGAGAAGTATGCAACGGCTTTTTGGCGCGTTTCCGAATCGAGGGGCGGGCCTGGCACTGCTGATTTTGCGCCTTGCGGTGGCTGCAGCCCTGGTATCGGGTGCACGGCTTTGTCCCGGCCCGACGACAGAAGTACTGGTGGCGCTCTCGCGGATAGCCGCAGTCCTGATCGTGGCGGGTTGGTTCACGCCCCTGGCTGCCGTATCGGCGGTGGTGATTTCTCTGTGCACTTTATGGGTTTGCCGTGAACCTGGGATAAATGCCCTCATGATCGCTATACTGGTCGCCATCGGTCTTCTAGGGGCGGGCGCCTACTCAGTGGATGCAAGGCTATATGGAAGACGCAGGCTGGTGGTTGGGCGTCCGCAAGGTAAGTTGGTAGGGAGTAAGGCGCCATGAGCACGACACCCGTCACCGGCAATCGAATTCGGATCCTGACCGTGGACGACCATCCTTTGATCCTGGAAGGCATCGCCAGCGTCCTGCAGCGGCAGCCGGATATGGAATTGGTAGGCGAAGCTTCGGATGGCTACCAGGCGATTGAGGCGTTTGCGAAGTTCAGGCCGGATGTAGCCCTGATCGACCTGCAGATGCCGGGCATGAACGGGGTGGATGCCATCATCGCGATTCTTGAAAAGTGGCCGGGCGCACGCTGCGTGGTTCTTACTACCTATGCCGGTGATGTCCAGGCGACGCGCGCTCTGAAGGCCGGCGCTAAAGGTTATCTGCTGAAAAGCATGCTGCGCAAAGACCTGGTAGACACCATTCGCACTGTGCACTCCGGCAAGAGCCGCATACCGGCCGAGATCGCTACGGAACTGGCCAGTCATCTGGGCTCAGACGCCCTATCGGCTCGCGAAATTGAGGTACTGCGCATGGTCGGAGAGGGCTGCTCCAACAAAATTGTCGCCGACCATCTCAAAATTTCTGAGGATACCGTCAAGGGACACATGCGCAGCATCCTTTCCAAGCTGAACGCGAACGACCGCACTCATGCGGTGATGATCGCTGTAAAGAGAGGCTTCATCGAGGGCTGACTGGGGCTTTGCCGAGGTGCGTTGCGCGTTAACTGTTGCGCAATAACTAATGATCGGTGCCCCATCCTTCGCGCACTTGCGAAGGGTGGGATAAGCAGAATCGAGCCTTCTGCAACAGCTTTCACCCTTCGCAAAGTGCGCGAGGATGGGGCACCCGATCATTAGTAGCGGACAGAGAAAAGTTCTGAACGTCACAATCTTTAAGCCATGATCGCCTGGCTTTCCATCTCCTGCGTCTTCTGTGCCGCAATATAACGATGAGCGTACGACACCACGACAGATCCTTCTCCGACAGCGTTGGCGACACGCTTCACCGAACCGGCCCGCACATCACCAACGGCATAAATGCCGGGAAGACTGGTCTGAAAGACACAGCTATCGCCATCGCTGGCTGAGGTGAGCACAAAACCGTTCACATCCAGTTCGAGCAGGCCGTGAAGCCATTCGGTGTTGGGAAGCGCTCCGATCATCACAAACATGTTGCCTGTCTGGCAGCTCCGCGCTTTATGGGTTTTGCGGTTGCACCAGCTTACGCAGCGCAGATGAGTGTCTCCTTCGAGCGAAACAACCTCGCTGTTGGGATGAAGCGTGATGCGATTGGAGGAGGCAATCCGCTGGATAAGGTAAGCAGACATGGTGGCCTTAAGACCGTCGCCCCGAATGAGCAGATGAACATGGCTGGCCGATAGGGCGAGATGAAGCGCAGCCTGGCCGGCGGAGTTACCACCCCCCACGACAACAACTTCCTTGCCGACGCATCTGGCTGCTTCCATGGCGGTGGCGGCATAGTGCACGCCCTGGTATTCGAACTTCCTGTAATTGGGCACTTCCAGGCGTCTGTATCGAGCGCCGGTGGCGATAACGATCGCGCGGGCAGAGATGGTCTTTCCCCCTTCCAGCGAAAGAGAGTACCCTGCGCCAGCCGGTTGAATATCGGTAACCTCGCGTGAGATAGCGAAGCGTGCGCCAAACTTCTGCGCCTGTACGGTGGCGTTTTGTGCCAACTCGTGACCCGATACACCGGTAGGAAAGCCAAGGTAGTTCTCAATCTTTGAACTGGTGCCCGCCTGTCCCCCGGGAGCTGTACCCTCGATCACCAGGGTCGTCAGTCCCTCCGAAGCGCCGTACACGGCTGCGGCAAGTCCGGCGGGGCCGCCACCCACGACCGCAAGGTCATAATCCGTATACTCGCCCAGATCCTCATCAAACCCCAGCTTGTTGGCCAGCACTGTATTTTCAGGTTTACGGAGGGTTGTTCCATCAGAAAAAAATACTACCGGCAACTGGTCTGGTTCCACATCCAAAGCCCGCAGCAGAACTTCTGCTTCCAGGTTTAGATTGGAGTCGATCAATTGGTGCGGGTGACCATTCCCAATCAAGAACCGTTCGATACGCATGGTCTCAGCCGCATGGCTGTCTCCCACAACAATGATGCCCCCTTGCCGATGATCTACCAGACGCGCACGGCGAATGATCCACTCGGTGAGAATTAACTCAGCAATGTCCAATTCGGTGCGCATCAACTTCCGGACGGACTCGCGGGAGATGCGCAGCACGCGGCTATTCTTAACCGCGCGGCAGTTGAGCAGGGTTGGCCGGTCGTTCAACAAGTCGAGTTCCCCGGTGAAGTGAAACTGGGCCAGGCTGGAGGCCACCTCACATGAGGTTCGTCCTTTTCGTTCGTAGAGTTCCAGTTCGCCCTCGATGACAACAAAAAAATCTACCAGCCTCTCTCCCTGCTGGAAGAGATGGGCTCCCGGTTCGACAGACTCAGCCGAACCGTATCCTCGCAAACGCCTCAACATGGCTGGGGTCACATTTGCAGACGTGCGCGAGGACTTCAAACGCCATACCTGGGAGTGAGTGGTTGCCATCTGAGAAACCCTCCGGATGATCCGATACTGAGGCTTGACGACGAAGTTGCCTACACCATCTGGAGTCAAGTTTGGCTAGTCCTTTCGAGGGGCTAACCAACCCGCGTGAAGAGCCGAAATTCCGACTCTTGTGAGGAGCGCAGCCGAGGGATCTGCAGTGCGCCTCGCCGGGAAGACAGCGGAAAAATCCGGCGGTGTCGATCACTGTCCGAGCGCGGCATTCCACAGACGTCGCCAGGCTGGCTCGTCCACAATTCCGCGATAGGCTTGCGAGGCCGGGACGCTCAATTCGATTTCCGTCCCCGCATCGGGTCCGCTGATAATATCCAGCTGCGCGCCGATTCTCTCCGCGCGCTCGCGCATTGCGGCCAGTCCAATATGTCCCGGCCGCCCCGATTGCAGAATGTGCGGGTCGATGCCACGCCCATCATCGCGAATCCGCAGGCGCAATGCCCTGGGTCCGTAGTCGACTTCGACCTCAATGCTCCGTCCCTTCGCATGGCGAAACGCGTTTATCATCGCCTCCCGCCCGATGCAGTAGATTTCGTCCAAAGCCACAGGATCCAGCTTTTGCACCCGGCCTTCCACGGTCACACAGACGGTAACTTCACTTCCGCTGGCAATGTCATCGCCGACGCGGGCCAGGGACTGCGCCAGGTCACCGGACTTTTCAAACGATGCATGTAAGTTGACCACCCGATCCCGGCCTTCTGCCATGACCTCATCCGCGCGATCGAGGGCGGCTTCCATCCGGTGCCGCGCGGGCTCAGGTTCGGGGATCATCATCATCGCATCGTGAAAGCGCAGAATGAGACCCTGGAACCCCTGCAATAGCGTGTCGTGCAAATCGCGGGCGATGCGTTCCCTTTCCGACAGCCGCTCTTCCAGCCGCGCGTTCAACCGTGCCGCAGCCTGGCGAAGCCGGAACTGGTACAAAGCAACTACCAGCAAAACTCCCGCCGTCACGGCCGCCAGCCGAAAGGTCGTGGTTTGGTAGAAGAACGGTTTCTGGGTGACGTTGTAGACAATGCCCTCGCGGTCCCACACCCCGTCGCCATTACTCGCACGGATATGAAAGGAATGAACACCGGCAGGAATGTTGGTGTAGATTGCGGTGCGCGTCGAGTCGGCATCGAACCATGCCGCATCCACTCCGTCAAGCCGATATTGGATGCGGACGTTTTCCGGCGATGCCAGATCGACGGCGGTAAAGTGCAACTCTACGTGGTCCTTGCCCGGTTCCAGAATCAATTCGCGGCCAGGATTTCTTTTTGTTTTTCCCACCTCGATTTCATCCATAAAGATCGCGGGCTTGCGATTCTTCTTCTGCTGGCGCCGCAGGTCCAGCATCGCCAGCCCTTTCAAGGTTCCAATCCAAAGCTTATCGTCAGGGGTGATCGCGATGTTGGGCTGACCCGTGGTGCACTCCCTGGTGCTCAACCCGTCGGTGGGGCCGTAGGAGGTGTAATCGACGGGTGAATCAGGATCCAGTTCGGCGCGTCTGAGGTCACTGGCGGCAACCCGATAGATGCCGTCTCTTCCGCCAATCCAAAAGTCATGATCGTGGGACTCGACCATGCCCGACGGTTGCAGCGCGCCATTGACGCTAACAAGCCGATTGTCTTCGATGCGGCTGATGCCGTTCACCAACGAAAACGCGTAGAGGTTGCCGAAGGAGTCTTCCTTGAGCGGACCATAGGGAACCTCTCCCACGTCCGGCGCTCCCCGAACCGGGACAAAGTGATCACCCACGAGGTGATCGACACCCGTATCGGTCGCTGCCCAGATGCCTCCACCGCGATCCTGGATCACGGTAATGATGCGGTCGCTGGAGAGCCCGTCAGCCCTGGCGTAATTGTGCAAATGCTCATTCTGCATGTGGCCTAAACCCTTGGTGGTCGCAATCCAGAGCGATCCGTCATGCGCCGCCGCCAGGCTCAGCACCACAACACTGGGCAGCCCTTGTGGAGTCGAATACTGAGTGAAGCGGCCGTTGCGAAAACGGAAGAGCCCGCCACCCCAGGTGCCAATCCAAAGATCGTGGTTAGCGTCTTCCGCCAGGCTCCATACACAGGAATTCAGCAACCCATCCTTCTCGCTATAGGTCTTGAAGCGTTTGCCGTCAAAACGCGAAAGGCCCCCGCAGTTGCTGCCCACCCAAAGCGTTCCGTCATGCGCCGCCAAGACGGCCATAGGGATATTGGCGGAGGGTAGTCCATCGGCCACGGTGTACATCTTGAAGGTGCGGTCCGTGAAGCGATAAAGTCCCTCGCTGCTGGTCGCCACCCATAGAGTGCCATTCGTATCCGAGTACATGTACCTCGGGTGCACGCCCAACGCCAGACTTTCCGCGCGCTTGTCGCTAACTCGAAAGAGTCCTGACTCTTTGTTGGTCCACAAATTCCCCTGCGGGTCCTCATAAATCCGATAGGCCGCCCTTCCTCCGGCATTGCCATACGGTGGAAGCTTCTGGAACGAACCGTTCACCAGGCGTGCAACACCCGAGCTGGTGCAGAACCACCGAACCCGGTTGCGATCTTCGTGCACTTGAAAGATTCCATCGCTAGTCACACCAAGCTGCCGGGGAAGTTCGGGATACCGAAGGATGCGCGCACCGTCCCATTCCACGAATTCGTGTTCGGTGATGATGAGCAGGTGGCCATCTGAGGTTTGGTCCATCGTGCTGATCGGCTCGTCTGGGATTACGGTCACGAAGTGGCCGCGATCAAACCGATAAAGCCCGTGGGCAGTTCCCACCCACAGAATGCCGTCGCGGATCAGCAGGCACGCGATCCGGTCGCTCGGGCCAGCGCCCGGGTGATACATGGTCACCAGCGAGCGATCGAAGTGGTCCAGGGCTGCGCTTGGTATGTGGGCAAGCCCGGAATCGGTGCCAACCCAGAGTGCGCCGTCCTCCGCCGTCAATAAAAAACTTACGGGAATTTCTTTTCGCTTTCCGGCGCGCAGACGAATCTGGGTGAAGTGCTCTCCATCAAACCTGGCCAGTCCGCCGTCCGTTCCCACCCAAAGAAATCCATTTCGGGTTTGCGTGATGGCATTCACTTCGTCGTCGGGCAAGCCCTCTTCGACGGTGAAATCGCGACGCAGATAGCTGCTTGCCTGCGGATCAAGCGCCAGCGCTTGACACACCAGCCACATCTGCAGGATGAGCACACCGATCGCGGTCCTCCGAAACCTGCCCTTGTCGCCCACAACTTACCCGCTCCGATCGGATAGGCCGACTTTAACCTAGGCGATCAGCGCGTGGATTGTCACATATTGCTCTGATGGGGGCGCCATGAGTGGGTGGCCTACAGGTCTCGCTTTTCCACCGGCCTAGACTGGCATAGTTTAACTATCGTCAGCGGACACACCATGAGCATGCCCGGTGAAATCCTGCGACGCCTGCAAATGCTGCTGCACCGTCGCCGATTTCAGACTGAGCTCGAAGAGGAGATGCAACTCCATATCGAGCTCCGGCAGCAGCAGCAAATCGCCGCAGGCTTGTCGCCGGACGCGGCCCGTTCACCGCCCAGCGAAAATTTGGCAACGCGACACACCTCAAGGAGACCAGCCATATGGCATGGGGATGGGATTGGCTCGAGAGCTTTGCCCAGGACATCGTGTACGGAACCCGCGCCTTGCTGCGCCATCCGGGAATTACCATTGTTGCGCTCGCCTCGCTCGCGCTGGGCATTGGCGCCAACACCGCCATCTTCAGCTTGCTGGACGCGGTCATGCTCCGCTCCCTGCCCGTCAAAGACCCTCAGCAACTGGTTGTTCTGGGCGAAGGGAAATGGGGCGGCATCTTCTCCGGTCTGGTCGATACGGAGCTCTACTCTTATCCTTTCTACCGCCAGCTGCAGCAGAAGAACGCGGTCTTCTCTGACACCGCCGCCATCCTCAGCCTGGGGAATGAAGTTCACGGTTTCGTAGACGGCAGAACTGACGCCGAGCCCATGAACGTGCAGCTCGTCTCCGGCACCTATTTTCCAACCCTCGGCATACAGGCGCAGATCGGCCGAATGCTCAGCGACGAAGATGACAACTCGGAAGGCAATCACCCTGTGGCCGTCGTAAGTTACTCCTGGTGGAAGCGCGACCTGGCCCGTGACCCCGCTGTGCTCGACCGCAAGCTCAAACTCGGCACCACCATTTTCAACATCGTGGGCGTGGCGCCGCCGGAGTTTTTCGGCACTGTGGTTGGCCAGGCACCCGACATCTGGGTGCCTATGTCCATGACAAAATCGGTACCGCCTGGATGGGGAGACAACAAAGACAATTTCACCCAGTGTCTCTACCTATTTGGCCGGCTTAAACCCGGTATGTCCAGCGCGAACGCCACGGCAAATGTAAACCTGCTCTATCAGCAAATCACTCGCGGATTCCCTGACGCGGATTTAAGTCAGAAGAATCTTGCCGCGCTCGCCAAGGCCCACGTCAAGCTGACCCCCATGGCTAACGGCCTCTCCTCGCTTCGCAGCGAGTTTTCGCAGCCTTTGCAGATCCTGATGGGCATCGTGGCGCTGGTCCTGCTCATCGCCTGCGCCAATATTGCCAACCTGCTGCTCGCCCGCTCCACAGCGCGCGCCCGCGAGCTCGCCGTCCGGCAGGCGCTGGGGGCCCGTCGCTCTCGCCTCATCCGCCAGTTGATGACCGAAAGCCTCTCCCTGGCTCTCGCCGGCGGGGCGCTCGGTGTGGGCCTCGCAGTCATCGCGACACGCGCGCTTCTACGCATGGTCTCCGGTGGTCTGGAACCGATCCCGTTGAACATCGGATTGGATCAGCGCTTGCTGGCCTTCAACTTCACCGTTACTGTTCTCACTGCCATCATCTTTGGCACTATTCCGGCGGTCCGCGCCACCCGGATTCAGCTCACCGACGCGCTCAAAGATGGGCGGAGCCCCAGCGGCAGGCACACGGAGCCCTCTGGCCAGAACGCTAGTGATCACACAAATTGCCCTCTCTCTGATTCTCCTGGTGGGCGCGGGCGTCTTCCTCCGCAGCCTGGTAAATCTCGATAACGTTGACCCCGGCTTCGATCGCGAAAACGTGCTGCGCCTACAAATCGACTCCGACTCCACCGGCTACAAAGACGAACGCTTGACCGCTTTGTTTCAAGAGATCGAGTCGCGCGTCAGCGCACTGCCGGGTGTGAAAGCCGCCAGCTTCTCAGAGTTCACCTTTCACGAAGGCAGTTGGAGTGACAACATCCTCGTCCCGGGCATGAAAACCGACAAAAACATGGGCATCCCTCATCACAACATCGTCGGCAACGGCTACTTTGCCACCATGGGGATTCCGATCCTGGCCGGCCGGGCTTTTGGTCCCCAGGACACGGCAGCCTCACAGCACGTGGCCATCATCAGCGAACGGCTTGCCCGGACGATGTTCCCTCCTGAAATCCATCGGCCGCCACTTTCGTTTAGTCGACGATAAGCCAACGCCCGAACCGGACCTGGAGGTAATCGGCGTCGCAAAAGATGTAAAGGTTGGCAGTCTCGAGGAAAACAAACAGTACATCAACTATCTCCCCTACGCCCAGCAGCCATGGGGCTTCGGAGACTTTGAAGTTCGCTACAGTGGCGACTTCAACGCCATCTCGAGCGAGGTACAGCAGGCCATCCACAGCATCGACCGTCCGCTACCCATCACGCGTGTCACCACGCTCGACGAACAGGTCGCGCGCACCATCACCCACCAACGCCTGGTCGCCCAGCTCTCGGCTTTCTTCGGGCTGCTTGCGGTCTTTCTCTCCTGCATTGGCATCTACGGTTTGATGTCTTATGTCGTCAGCCGGCGGACGAATGAAATCGGCATCCGCATGGCTCTCGGTGCTGCGCGGTTCGACGTCAGCTGGCTGGTCATGCGTGAAATTGTGGTGCTTGTCGTCGCGGGGCTAGCCATTGGAATTCCCATTACGCTGGCAGCAACCCGCCTGGTCGCAAACATGCTGTACGGGATCCACGGGATAGACTCGATCAGTATCGCCGGCGCGGTATTGCTGCTGCTGCTGGTAGCGGTGTGCGCAGGCTACTTTCCAGCACGCCGCGCCTCCAAAGTCGACCCAATGGTAGCGCTCCGCTACGAATAAACAGCCGGCTTATCAGGCTGCGAAAAGATTCTAAGATTGCGACAAATTCTGGGTGTGTGAGTACCCGGGAAAGAACCGCAGGTCCCTCCACTTCGCTTCGCTCCGGTCGGGATGACAATTCTGTGGCCGGGGCAAGGATTTCTCGCTAAAGCTCTTGCGGATACAACAGAATTTTCATCCCGACCGGAGCGAAGCGAAGTGGAGGGACCTGCGGTTCTTTCCCGGGTACTCACACACCCTCTTTAGCCCCTGCCCGAAACCGGCCTTTTCCCCAGCCTGCTATATGGAACAACCATTGCGCTTATTCCACAATCCGCGCGTGAAGTCAGGAAACTTCACCGGCGCACTGCCCTGCGCCAGTGAAGTCTTGCTCAGCGGAGTGGGCGACGACCAGGCGGCGCCGTCATACACGTCCATATCCGGCGACAGCCCTTCGCGCATGCACTGCAACAAACGGTAGATCATGATGAAGTCCATGCCGCCGTGTCCCCCAGAGGTGCTGGCCATGGCGCCCTCCTTGGCCCAAAGCGGACTCTCGTATTCCGTCTTGTACGAATCGAGGGTTCCCCACTCTTCCCCTCCTGCTTGTCCGTCGACATAGATGCGCGGCGGGTAGTCGGTAAAGATACCCTTGGTGCCACCAACCGTGTTGATGCGGCTATAGGGTTGCGGATTGGAGGTATCGTGCTTGAGCGTGATCGTCAAGCCGGCAGCCGTCTTGATCAGGGAGGTATTCAAATCCCCGTCGATATACTTCTCTGTCCACTTGGGATCGCCCTTCGGGGTATTCGCTTCCCGGTAGGCAGCCAGACCCCGAGCGGGGGTGCTCATGGAAACCATGTAATCAAACCGGTCGCCGCGGTTGATGTTCATATAGTTGGCCACCGGCCCCAATCCATGCGTCGGGTAAAGGTTACCGTCACTGAGCGTATGGAAAGCACGGCGCCACAGGCCTTCTCCCTTGGATGAGAACATCTCTTCCCGCAAGTCGTGCAGGTAGCCGGCCTCTCCATAAAGAACCTGGCCCAACACTCCTTTGCGCACCATGTTCAGTACCAGGGTCTCGGTGTAGCCATAACAACACTCTTCCAGCATGATGCAGTGGCGGCGGGAGGATTCCGATGTGTCGACCAGCTTCCACAAGTCTTCCAGGGTATAGGCGAGCGGTACCTCCACCGCGGCGTGCTTGCCGTTTTCCATCGCGGAAAGCGCCATCGGAGTATGCCAGTTCCACGGCGTGGCGATGACCACCATATCGATGTCGCTTCGTTTGGTGAGGGACTCGTAGTCGTGAGGACCCTTGGTGTAAAGTTCAGGCGCCTTCTGCCCCGCCTTGGTGACCAATTGGCCGGCGTGCTCTGCTTTTTCGGGAACTACGTCGCAGATAGCAACCACCTGCGCGTTCTGCGCCAGAAACCATTGCAGCAGGTTGGTGCCTCTTCCGCCTACACCGACGAAGCCGAAACGAGGATCCTTGGTCGCGGCAAAGGGCGTGTCGATCATGGAACGCCCAGGCGATGGATGAACCACATCCGCAATCGCGGACTGATCGAGTTTCAGCGCGGCAGTGGCCATGGCGCCAAGCTGCAGAAATTGCCGCCGGCTAGGAGTATCAGTCATGGGTTTGTCCTCTCAAATGCGCAGGAAGAGCTTGCGCTGGTACATCCAGTGAAGAAACAGCCAGTCGAGCAGCAAAATGGTAGCGCCCAACAGCAAGGGCTGCAGGCCCGGGCCAAAAATGAGAAACGGCGCGTGACCCAGGTTGGTGAGGAGATTACGGTGAAGAAAATCTTCCCATAAGTGGGCAATGAGATAGGCCGCAATGGAATTGGTGCCCACGACGATGAGGAAAAAAGCCCAGCGCCGATACTGCTTGACGTCAATGATCCAGCTAAACGCGGATAAGAAGAGGAAGCATATGCCACCACTGAATAAGGTCCAGCTGGGAGTCCAGATGCGCTTGACGATGGGGCAAACGCCGGTCAGATGAAAGAAGAGCCCCAGTGCAATGAGGATGACACCCGTGATGAGGAATTTGCGGATGGGCTGCCGGGGCGCCGCAGCTTGAAACCATTGTCCTGCAAACAGGCCCAGGATCATGGTGCCAAGTGTGGGAATAAAACTCAGGGTAAGATAACCGCCCTCGTTGAACACGAATGGGTGTTCGCGCGGAAACAGGTTCAGGAACCACACATCGAAGGCCTGCCCAAAGTTGCTGTTCTTATTCCAGTGGGAGCGAAAGCCGGTGTAAAGGTGATGCCAATCGGAGGGCACGCCGACCGCGGCGTAGTTGAAGTTCGGGCCCGGAGCCGGATAGAGCGCCCAGGCCAGCCAGTATCCAAAAAGGAGGGCGCCAAACGCAATCCATTGATCGCGGGTGGGCCGGAAGGCCAACAGGAAGAGAAAGGTGTAGCCCAGGCCGATCTGCGTCAGCGTGTCTTCAAAGGTGAAGTTTGTCTGGCTGCTGTGAGAGCGAACGAAGAAAGATGCCCAGCGCGATCAGCAACAACGATCGCCAGATGGTATGGCCGAGCATTCTGGGAAATGGAGTGCCCTTGCGCTGACGGCTCCTGATGGAATAGGGGAGAGCTACGCCGACCAGGAAGGAGAAGGACGGCTGGATCATGTCGTGCAAGGAACAACCGAACCACTCGGTGTGGGACTGGTTAAAAGCAAGAACTTTCCAGAAGACACTATCGTGAAAGTACGCAGAAACTTTGGAGAACGAGAGAACTTCTCCCATCATCAACAGCATGACCAGGCCGCGATACGCATCTACCGCAAGATTGCGCACGGTAGAGCATCTGTGGACGGACGGGCAGGCGGGGCGACTACGGTTTTTACGCCCGCTGCTGTTGGCTTCTCAGCCTGCAGTACCTCGCTCATCGTATGCTCCGCATCTTTTGCCTGGGCAGTTATTCGTCGCCGATGCAGAAAGAGCTACATCGGTGTTGAGCCCGGGATAAAGACTTTTACAAGGCGCATTGAGCTGCGCACTCGATTATGAGCTATGATCGTATCGTTTAATTTCGAGTTGTCAACCGATTCTTTCACTTAACACCTTTTGCCTTCGAATAAGATAGGTATGAAGCGCGGGAGGCAAAAAGCCATGGCTATCGAACCCGCTTCTGAATGGGCTCTGAGTTAGACTGTTTGGCGAACCGCAAGATAGCGAAAGAGAATGTGAATTGAGCGCGCGCAAGGGCCGTCCCCTATCAACCGAGCTGGAAGAGGCCGATCCCTACACCGCGGTGGACGAGGCCGCCCTGCCCCGCCCGCTGGACGGCATGATGGCGGAAGAGCGGCGGACCCAGATCCTGCAAATTGTGCGCAGCGAAGGCCGCGCCCGGGTTAACGAATTGGCCAACCGCTTCAGCAGCTCGGCGGTGACCATCCGCAACGACCTGAACGAACTGCACCAGCGCGGGTTGGTCTTGCGTTCCCACGGCGGAGCCGTGCTCCCGGAAAAGATCCTGCGCGAGTCCCCGGTCTATGAGCGGCTGAAAACGCACTCCGAGCAGAAGCGGCGGATTGGCGCAATGGCGGCCACCCTCATTCAGGACGGGGAAACCATCATCCTCGATTCAGGAACGACCACGCTCGAAATCGCGCGCCAGATCAAGAACAAGCAAGGACTGCAGGTCATCACCAACGGGATAAACATTGCCGCGGAGTTGCTGGATGCGCGGGGTGTGCAGACGTTCATGGTGGGGGGCACGATTCGGGGCGACTCAGCATCGATTGTTGGCCGCTCGGCAGAGGAGATGTTCGAGCAGTTCTCGGCTGATAAAGTGTTTCTGAGCGGCGCAGGCTGCGATCCCGATTTCGGGGTGAGCGGCGCGAACCTGGATGAAACCATGGTCAACCGGGCCATGCTGCGCATTGCGCGGGAAATCATCCTGGTCGCCGACGCAAGCAAATTCTCCAAGCGCAGCATGGTGCGCATCGCGCCCTTTTCTGAGATCGACATCATCATCAGCGATACTGGGCTGCGCACCGAGATTCAGGACAAGGTGCGCGGATCAGGCTGCAACCTGATTCTGGCTTAGAAGATCCGTAACCGCCGCTGCTTTAGTCGGTCTTCGCCGCAACCGCACTCGCTGCGACCTGTACGGCATGCGCCAGCTCAGGCCGTGCGCTATTCGCGCCGGAGCTGGTCTGACGCGCCGCAGCGCCGTAAAATGCCCGCGCCTGGTCGGTCAGCCCCGTCTGCTCCGCCGCGTTTCCCGCGCTCAGCAAGCCATTGAGGCGGTTTGGGCTTAACTTGAGCGCCACCCGGTACTCTGCCAGCGCCTCCGCCGGTTTGTGCTGCAGCAGGAGAAGGTCTCCGAGCATCTCGCGGGCAGGAATATCCACCTCATCCTGCCCCAACTTATCCTGTTGATCGGCAGCCCTGCGCATCGCCGTCACCGCAGCTTCAGGATGGTCTTCAGCGAGAGCCTGCCAGCCAAGTACCTCATCGCGCTTGATGCCGAAGCTGTTGACGAAATATGCTCCGTAGGTTGAGTTTTTCAATGCGTCTCCATCACGGTCGAGACCGGCTAAGGCGTGGGCAGCCAGCTTCGCATCGTGCAGATGGCCGGCGGCAATGCCCTGTCCCCAGTAGGTGTCGAAGCTTTGGGCAGGCGGAGAGCCGGCCGCAGGCTGCAGGGCGGCAGCGGCCTTCCAGTCGCGCATCTCCACGGCATAGACAGCGTTGAGTTCATTGGCAAAATAGGGGCCGATGTCCTTCATAGTCGTCCATGCCCGGCATAGCCGCCATCTGCTGCGCGATCGCCGCCATTCTGGAAGTCAGCAATCGCGCCTTTTCATCCTCGCCCACCTGGAGATAGGCATAGATCAGGAACTCGTCCGCGTGCATCTGGTGGGCGGCCCCCGGCTCTCCGCCGGCCTGTGCCTTCTCCGACGCTTTTACCGATGCCAGATTCGAATCGATGTCTTCCTGCCACATGCCGAGGCGGGCAAAAATATGTCCTGGCATATGCAGCGCGTGGGGAGAAGAGGGTGCGATCTTGGCATACTCCTGAGCCGCGGCAAGGCCGTCGGGAGCCAGCGCCGGGGTGTCGCAGGTATGGATGATGTAATGCGCCAACCCCGGATGGTCGGGATGAGATGCGAACAGCGGCACCAGGATTGCCAGCGCCTGGTGTTCATGGCTGAGCGATGTATCACCGGGTGGCACCGAGGCAAGCATCGAAAGAGCGTCAAAGGCCGCGCCCTCCACGTCATCCGGGAACATGGCGTGCAGGGCATTCATCTTGGCCTCATAAGCAATCCGCGCGTTGTTCGAACGACGTCTTCGCAGGATCGAAAAATGCGCTCAGCGCATCGATATAGGCCAGCTCGCGGGGGGTGATCCTGGCCGGCGGCGCAGCCAAGCGCACGCGCTTTGGCCATCTCGGCCTTCCCCGTTTCGATTGCGCCTCGTCCGGGTGCTGCCACAGCTCAGGGAATTGCGTCATGGCAATGCCCCAGTGCGCCATGGCGCACGCCGGATCGTCCTTGGCAATCGCCTCAAACTGCATCTGCGCGATGGTGTAGCCGAAGGAGTGAAGCAGCGCCACTCCCCGCTCCATTGCCGCCTGCGAGCGGCTCGCACAGGAAGTCGGGAAGGATACTTGCCCCAGTTTTTCGCCCGGGGCCGGCGCGTCGTCGTGATGGTGGTGATGCTCTGGCCCAGGTGGCGTCGATTGGGCAGAGCACATGCCAGTCACCGCAAGCGCGCAGACAACGCAACAGGTAGACAGGAGTCGCATCATAGGGCACAAGGCTACTCCGCACATCGCGCGCCCAGCAAGGGAGGCCTCTCCCCTAAGAGGTCCGGACAGCAGGGCCATTCGATGAGGCGGAATGAATCTTCACCCCCTGAACCACGCGGGTGATCACCCCATCGGGACTGGGGTTGTCCGGATTCAGCCCCTGGCGAAGGCTTAAGTGGTAGCCGAGCAGCTGGGGAATCAGGATCTCAAAAGGGGTACGAAACTCATCCGGCGCCTCCGGCAGCACGGCGGGAATAACCTCAGCAAACAAGCGGCCGTGCTCGCCCGGGCCGGCGATCGCGACCGGATAGCCAAGCTTCTTCGATCGAAGCTCCTCGATGAGGTCAACCTCATAAAGCCGGCGCACGGGATCACTCGAGAGCAGACACAGAACCAGCGTATCGGCGCGCAGAAAAGACATGGGACCGTGGCGAAGACCGAGATAGGTTTCGGTGACTACGGGAAAACGTCCCGCGGTCATCTCCAGAATCTTGAGTCCGGCCTCCCGGCCCCAACCCAGCAGGGGCGATGAAGAGAGCACAACGATGCGTTCGCCGGCGCGAGCCGCAATGCGCCGGCACTGTTGATCGATGGCAGCCAGAAGGGTACTCGCCCGATCACTCGCCAGACTGGCGTGTGGGGCCACGGTTTCAGGTTGAGCCAGGGCGAGACCTGCCAGTACCAGGTTCGAAAATGAGCCGGTCATCACCAGGCTGCGGTCGTTGGTGCGTGGATCGAGCACGATCAAACCATCGAGCCCCGATTGTGCCAAAAGGTTGTCATCGTTGCAGGTGATCGCCAGCTGGAAAATTTCCGGACATAATGCGCGCACCCGCTCCACCACCGCGGCGCTCTCGGGGCTATTGCCGGAGCGGGCGAGAGAAATGACTGTGCCGACATCGCGCAGTGAGCGCTCCGCATCGACCAGCAGATCGGTGGTAGGCACGGCAAGGGCGCCTGGCCACGCCACGGCTACGCTGGACGCCGCATACGCGGAACTGCCGGCGCCGGTGAGGAGCACCCGGCTCCCCTGCAGCCGTGCGGAGAGATTCAGCCGCTCAACATCGGCGCGCACCCGCGTTATTGTGGTGGGCCAGAGGAGGGGCTGCTGAAAAATTTCCTGCCACGTATACCGTGGCTCGTTGTGGCGCTCAACTCCCACGGTTCGATGAGAGAGATTCTGACATTCCTGAGGGACTCCGTTCCTCCGCGGTATCACCAGCTAGCAAACCGAGGCGCTGCGGAAGTATATCGTAAGGCTCCGTAAACGCCAATCCACCAATTGAGAACGATTCGAAGACCTCTGGGAAGTCATACCGGGCGGACGAGGAGGTTCTCGGCAACGCCTGTAATTGCTATATCTTAGCTTGTTTGCACCTCAGCCTCGCCGACCCTATCGTGGTTTCGCTTCCTTACTTTGAACAGGAAATGAAAATTTCTTGACTTTCGTATCGATGTGGCCCAATACTTACGCCTAACAAACGTACCGTTTCGTAACCACACGGCAACATTCGTAAGGCCCCGCACATACCCTCGCGCATCAAGCGCGGGATACGCAGTTCAATGTTTTACACAACTATCCATCAAGGGTTTCAGGAGAGCTCCATGACTACGAAGAAGCTTCTCAGGCCCAGTAATGCTGTAAGCGCTGTGTTATCGCAGATCAGCACTTCCTAGTAAGCGGCCCAGCGATCCAACCGGGGTTCTTCATCTCTCTATCTTTGTCTCGCGCTTGCGTTCCTGGAGCGAGCGGAAGCTTTCTGGCGAACGGGTTAGGGTCCTAGCATAGCGAAAGGAAGCAACATGGTCACGATGTCACTCCGTCCGATCCACTGTAAAATCGCTCGTCTTCTTACCCTCTTCACGTTGAGTCTGTTTTTGCCCGCAATGGCCCTCTGCCAGGTGGATACGGGTTCGATATCCGGAACGGTGCGGGACACCAGTGGTTCCGTGATACCCGGCGTTAATGTGACCCTCACTAATCAGGGCACTGGACAATCGATTTCGACCACGACCAAATCGGCTGGAGAGTACACCTTCTCACCGGTGAGGATCGGGCATTACTCGGTGTCTGCGGAAATGACTGGTTTTGAAAAGATACAACAGAACAATGTCACCGTAGACGTGCAACAAAAGGTGCAAGTCGACCTCTTGATGACCTTGGGAAAGACCAGCGAGACGGTGACGGTGGACGCTGCGCCCCCCGCGCTGCAAACGCAGGATGCTTCGGTGGGGCAAGTGATTGGGCAGCAGGCGATCAACGACCTGCCCTTGAATGGGCGCAATTACACCTTTCTGGCCCAACTCGCAGCAGGTGTTAATCAGGGCCAGCAAGACACGCGGGGCTTGGGCAGCAGCGGAGCTTTCTCGGCGAACGGACTGCGTCCGGCGCAAAACAACTACTTGCTCGACGGGATTGACAACAATTCCAACCTGGTGGATTTTCTCAACGGGACGAATTATGCCATTAAGCCCCCGGTGGATGCGATTCAGGAATTCAAAGTCGCAACGAACGATTACAGCGCGGATACAGGCCGCTCGGCCGGCGCCGTTTTGAATGCCACGATCAAGTCAGGTACGAATCAATTTCATGGGGCGGCATGGGAGTTCTTTCGGAACGATGCCCTGGACGCCGCCAATTATTTCGAAAATGCGAATGGGCTGGCGAAAGGCAGGTTTCAGCAGAACCAGTTCGGGGCCACGCTGGGTGGCCCGATTATTCACAACAAGACTTTCTTCTTCGTAGATTACGAAGGCACGCGTGCCAACCAGGCGATCCCCTATACCAGCACTGTTCCTACCGCAACCGAGGTTGGCAGTGGCTTCACAAACTTTTCCGAGTTGCTGGGCCAGGGAGGCACGGTGACGGACATACTGGGCCGGAGTTTTGCGTTGGGTCAGATCTTCGACCCTTCGACGACGCGCGCTATCTCCTGCGGGGTGCCGGATCCGGTAACAGGAATAACTGCTCCCTGCCCTTCGGGTACGTCGACCGGATCGAACATAGGCTATGCACGCGAGATATTTGCCGGCAATATATTGCCTGCGGGCCGGCTGGAAGCCAATTCAATCGCCCTGGCAAAACTCTATCCTGCCGCAAACAACACGGGACTCTTCAATAACTACGGATCGAATCCGATTTCGACGAATACCGTCAACCAGACCGATGTTCGCGTGGATCACGCGTTCAGCACCAAAGACAATATTTTCGGGCGCTTCAGTTATGTAGACAATCCCGAATTCATTCCCGGTCCGTTCGGCGGGATTGCAGACGGAGGATCGTTTTCTGACGGAAACCAACAAGCTACGACCTACAGTGCGGCACTGGGCGAGACGCATTTGTTTTCGCCGACCTTAGTGAATGAGGTTCGCCTGGGTTACAACCGGCTCAGCGTGACGCGGCTGCAACCGAACGCCAATACGCCTGGCATCCCCGCGCAGTACGGCATACCGGGAGTGCCCGCAGGAGAGTCAAACGGTGGCTTGGGCGCTATGTCCCCTACGGGCCTTTCGACGCTGGGCAGCAATGGATACTTGCCCTCGATCGAGCTAAGCACGAACACGCAAATTTCGGACAACGTGACCAGAACGATGGGACGCGAAACCTTCAAGGTGGGATTCCAGTGGCAACGCCTGGGATTCGCGATTCTTCAACCTCCCAATGGTAGGGGAAGCTGGACCTTCAGCGGCCTCTACACCGAAGTGCCCACAACCACGGGAGGCAACACAGGATTGGCCCAGATGCTGCTTACGCCGATTGCGGGAACGGTAGCCGGCGCGGCCGACGATGTTGGAGGCGCCGACAGCATAAATGTTTCTAATGTCGCAAATACCTCCATGAAACATAATTACCTTGCGGGTTACTTCCAGGATGATGTTAAGGTCAATCAAAAGCTCACGTTGAATCTGGGGCTGCGATACGAATATTTTGGACAGTTGATTGCAAAGTATGGGGCACAGTCCAATTTTCTACCGGGTGGGGGAGCGAACGGCGCATCGGAGTTTCTGATAGCGCAGGCGGGTTGCAACACACCGCTCTCTCCAGACTTTCGCGCAGCGGCAGCCACGGACAACATAAACATAGCCTGCTCGAGCCAACCAGGGCTCGGGGTATCGCAAAAAGGCAATTTTGCGCCGCGTGTCGGATTTGCCTACCAACTTATGCCGAAGTTAGTGGTTCGTGGCGGATATGGAATTTTCTACGGGGGCTTCGAGAATTCAGTGGTAGAGACCTACGTTGACTTCCCGTTCCAATTCAACCTGAATTATCCGTACATGACGCCGAATGCGCCGATCACCTTCTCCAATGGGGCGATTGGTACACTCACGACGGGCTTGACCGCGATTCCGTTAAACTCAGCGCAAGTCGAACCCGGAGGGGTAGGATTCCTGGGCGAGGACTACCACTTAAAGACCCCTAATACCCAGGGTTATAACCTGACACTGCAATACCAACTCGCGAGCAATGACACCCTCCAGGTCGGCTATGTAGGAAACACAGTTCATCACCTCGGGAGCTACACAACCCCAACACACCCAGAGAGATTTTGCCTCCTGGATTGAATTCATTATGCCTACTCGCCGTATCCCGATTTTTCGGGAATGACCTACACAAGTTTTGGCGACCAACAGCCACTACAATGGACTGCAAACAAATTATGAGCACCGGTTTAGTCAAGGGCTCTATGTCCTGGGTAATTTCACGTGGTCCAGCTGTCTTACCGATGCCGTGGACGTTCTGAATAATACGGCGTTGACAGGATTTCGTGCACCGTTTCTGCCCGGCTTCGGCATGCATGGCGACTTCGGACGATGCGAGTTCGACACCAACAAGGTGCTTCACGTGAGCGGGACCTATGAGTTGCCGGTTGGCCGTGACAGGCGTTCCTGAGCAACGAAGGTAAGGTGATGAACGCCATTCTTGGAGGTTGGGATACCAACGGGATTCTGACGCTCCAGGACGGACAACCCGGAACAGTCCCCTGTCCTATCACCACGACTTCAGGCTTTGGCTGCAATGCAGACAAAGTGCCTGGTCAGTATATCCTGACTCAGGTCCTCACAATGTCAATCAGTGGCTCAATCCGGCGGCGTACACCAACCCTCCGATAGCTACAACCATTGGTCAATCAGATTACAGCCCGCTGGGCGGGCGCCCGAGCAATTTCCGCGGACCGGGATTCCATCGTTTCGACTTCTCGTTGTTCAAGCAGTTTGCTGTGACGGAGCGAGTCCGGATAGAGTTCCGCTCGGAATTCTTTAACTTGACCAATCATCCCAACTTTTCACTTCCTGGGTTTTCGGGTAACGGCGTAATAGCCGCCCCGGGCTCACTCAATTTCCTCAACACGACTAACTTCGGAAAAATCACTTCGGTACGCGACGGTCAGAATGACCAGCGTGAAATCCAATTCGCGCTCAAGGTGTACTACTGACGACTCGGCGCCCAAATCTTGCCACAAAGCCAGTACCGCCGCGTTTCGCGTGCGTGGCCAAATTAGCACCAACAACTTGGCCACGCACGCGCAGCCAGGAGGGCATCCCTTTGGGAGCCCTGGCTGCGGCATGGGATATTCTCAAATCTCACGCCGCTCTGGCTTACGATCCCGACGGCAAATGCCTCTATGAAAACTTTGGACATCTCAATCGCGGGTGAACTCAATCTTGACCTCATCATGTATGGGCTGCCTGGGGTCATGCCAATGGAAAGGGAGCTGCTCGGCACGGATTTCCAGCTCACCTTGGGCAGCTCATCGGCTATTCTTGCGCACAATATTGCCGTCTTGGGTCTTCACGATTGGATTCATTTCTCTAGTGGGGCGGGATGCGTTGGGCAAGGTTGCCCTGGAACGGCTGGGGGCGAGCGGCGTCGATCTAAGCCGGGTCCGGATGAGCGAAGATAGCACCGCCACCGGCGTCACGCTGATCCTTCCTCATGGAAGGGAGCGCCATATTCTCACCTATCCGGGAACGATGGCGAACCTGCGCCTTCGCGATCTGGACCTTGATTATCTGAAGTCGGCGAAACATTTTCACCTCTCGTCGCTTTTCCTCCAGCATTCTCTCGAGCCCGACGTGCCGGCACTGTTTAAAGAGCTGAAGGGTGCAGGCCTGACGATCTCGCTCGACACCAACGATGATCCCAGCGGGGAGTGGGGGGGCGTGTTCGACGAGTTGCTCTCATACATCGACATTCTGTTGCCCAATGAGATGGAAGCCTGCCGCATGACCAAGAAGGCGACCGTGGACGAGGCGATTGAGGAACTTGGGCGGCGGGTGCCTTGCGTGGCTATCAAATGCGGATCGCGAGGCTCCATCGTTCGGTTTGACGCAAAGACGTTTTCCGCTCCCGCCGTTTCTGTAACTCCAGTGGATACGATTGGGGCGGGCGATAGCTTCAATGCCGGATTTCTGTTCGGCTGGCTCAAAGGCTGGCCTCCGGATCAATGTGCTTATGCCGGCAATATTACCGGCGCGCTTTCAACGCAAGGAGTTGGCGGGACGGAGGCGTTCCGAGATCCCGGCCTGGTACAACGCTTCCTTGCGCAGCATTCTTTTCCTGAGTGAGAATGAATGCGCCGGCGAGAATGCCGGGGTTCGCATCGAATCGATTGAGGCAAGGGAGTATGCAATGAGTGAGTCCAGCAAGAGCATCAACGACAACTTCATGGCCATGGTCTCGGCGAAAGCCGAGGTAACCCTTCCTCTGAGCGAATTTCAGCCGCGCTCGACGCTCGTGCAAGAAGAACATCACGTCGAGCGCGCACGGTTCCCGGCGATCGACTACCACAACCACCTGGACGCTCTCGACCCGGTGGATGTGCTGCGCGTCATGGATGCCTGCGGCATCGAACGCATGGTGAACATCACCATGAAGACAGGCGACGAAGCCATTCGCATGATCCACAAGTGGAGTTCGGTCGATGCCGGGCGGTTCACTACCATCGGTTGGATGGACTGGTCGGATGTTGCAGCGCGATAATTTTGTTGCCGTCACCTTAGACCGGCTGGAGAGGCTGGTGGAGCATGGAGCCCGGGGCATCAAGTTTTGGAAGGACCTGGGACTGACCGTGCGCGACGGAAAGGGAGAGTTGCTGCGCGTGGACGACGAGCGCCTGGCGCCCATCTTTGATAAGGCAGCGGAGTTGGGTATTCCGGTCATGTTCCATATCGCGGACCCTGATGCATTCTTCTTGCCGATTGACGCGCGCAACGAGCGCTTCGAGGAACTGGCAGCGCACCCTGACTGGGGCTTTCACGGCTCTCAATTCTCCAAAACAGAACTGCTTGATCAGCGTGACCGGGTCATTGCGCGTCATCCAAAAACTACATTTGTCGCAGCGCACGTAGCCGAATGCGGAGAGAACCTGGCTCGCGCCACGCAGCTGCTGGAGAACCATCCCAACGTGGTGCTGGACATCAGTGCTCGTGCGTCGGAACTCGGACGGCAGCCTTATTCCTCGCGCGCTCTTTTCCTGCGTTTTCCCGATCGCATTCTCTTCGGCGCCGACCTGGTGCCCGAAGAATCCATGTATCGACTCTACTTCCGGTTTTTGGAAACGGCGGACGAGTACTTTGACTATCCTTCGCATGCATCGCGTCAAGGCCGCTGGCAGATCCAGGGAATCTACCTGCCGGAAGATGTCTTACGCAAGGTATACCGGGACAATGCGTTGCGGCTGTGGAAGTAGAAACGGACTAGGTGTCAGCTCTGAGCGCTTGCATCGGATCGATGGACGCCGCACGACGCGCGGGAAGAAAACTTGCCAGTACGGCTGCTGTCGACAAGACAACGATCGCCATGAACAGGCTCAGCGGATCATATGACTTCACCGCGTAGAGCTGACTTTGAATCCAGTGCGCGCCCAGCAACGAGATAGGCACACCCGCGGCCAAACCCAGAACCACCTGGACAAGTGTGCCCCGCATCACCAGGGTGGCCATCCGGTTGCGCTGGGCCCCTAGCGCCATCCGCAGTCCGATCTCGCGTGTTCTCTGCGCGACCTGGTAGGACGTAATGCCGTAGAGCCCAACCGAGGCGAGCACCAGGGTGAGCAGCCCGAACAACGCCGTCAGACGAGCAACCAGGCGTTCCTGGTTGAAATTACCGGCAAGCTGTTCATCAAGAGGACGCAGGTCAAGGATGGTCAGGTTTGGGTCGATTTGCGCCAGCGTGCCGCGCAACGTCGCGTCCAAATTCTGCGGGACCCCGCGGAAGCTCATCACGACCGACGTAATGTAGTGCGTCTGCGTCTCCAGGTTGATCGCCGTCGGATTCTTTAAATTGTGCTGCCACTGCGAAAGCGGGCCGAAGAACATGGCCTGTGCGTTTTCCCGAGGCTGTTTATATTTCCCGTTCGCCACCACGCCTACAATCTCGTACGCTCCAAAATCCTCGCGGTCGTAAACCCCAAAGTGACGTCCAATGGGATCTTCGTTGGGGAAATATTTTTTCGCAAATGCCTGATTGATGACCGCCACGAATTGCGAGCTGGCCGTATCACCCTCGCTCAAGCCGCGTCCCCGGATCACCGGTTGACCCACAGCGGCAAAGAAGTTCGGGCTCACCCGGTTGATCAGCACACTATTATCATCTTGCGGCCCTGGTTTAGGCCTTCCCGGAATGTAGGCGTCGAAGTTCCAGTCATTCCCATCGAAAGGACTATAGATCGCCAGTCCCACGCTCTCCATTCCCGGGATTGCCGTAAACTGCTGTTCCAGCCTCCGATTCAGCGCATCGAGCTTCTCCGGTTGATAACCGGCCCCCAAAGGATCCAGATGCAGCACATACCGGTTCGTCGTCTGAAAACCAAAATCCTGGTGCTCGAGGTTACGCAGACTCCGGGTCAGAAGACCCGCACCCACCAACAGGACCAGCGAAAGAGCAGCCTGAAAGACAATCAAAGATCTCTGCGGCAGCCCACCCCGATCGCCTGCCGCCCGGTTCACTCCCTTCAATGCCTCTGCAGGATCCCCACGGGAAGTGATCCACGCCGGAACAATACCGAACACCACGCCGGTGATCAGCGACAACACAAATGCAAATCCGAGTACGGCCAGAGAGGGCGTTATATTAATTGCGCTATGCAGGGAGTCAGGAAACGCCAGGGCCACGATGGATCGTGTTCCGGCATACGCAAAGGCCAATCCTGCCAGACCACCCTGGCAGGAGAGAAATAGGCTTTCGGTGAGCATCTGCCGAATCAATCTTGGCCGTGCCGCTCCTAGAGCCATGCGCATGGAAATTTCGGTTTTCCGCTTCGTGCCCCGCGCCAGCAGTAGGTTCGCCACGTTCGCGCACGCGACCAGCAGAACAAATCCAGAGATCGTTAGCAGCAGATAAAGCTCTTTCCCTGTTTTTTCCTGCAGATCCTGGATCCCTGCTCCTCCGGGCGTCAGGATCACATGCAATCTTGGCAGGATTTCGACCGCTTTGCCTCTCTTATACTCGACTTGAACGGCGATCCATTGCCGCAGGTGGTTCGAAATTTTCTCTTGCAACGAACCCAGGACCACGTCCGGCCGGACCCGGCCCAATACATACAGCCAGCACTCGTCGGGATGATGCAGAATCGAATTCTCCTGCTGCATCAGCGGTTCGGCGGAGAGCGGTATCCAGAATGCCGGGGGATTCGGGCTGATCCGGTCGCCAAAAAAGCCGGGTGGCGCAATCCCCACCCGTGACCGGATGGCTCTGCAAATAGAACGTCGAACCGACCACAGACAAGTCGCTCCCAAAGTCCGATTGCCAGGCCCCGTAGCTCATCACCACAGCGGGTGCTGCGCCAGGCTGATCGTCAGCGTCGATAAGTGTACGGCCGGCAAACGCTCCCACGCCGAGCGTGCTGAAGTAGTTGCCGGTCACAAACTCGCTCGGCTCCGCCTGGGCCGTGTTATTACCTCTTCGGACACTGATAGGGTTGTGGGCCGCCTGCATCGCCGCGAGTTGCGCAAACTCCGGCGTCGACTCGCGCAGCGAACGGTAGAGAGGATACGAAAAAATTGTGAAGTCTCCGTTGCCGTGCTGCAATCCGTCGCCGAGACAACAGTCAGGCTTATCGCCAATGCGAATGAGCGATTTCGGATCGCCAACCGGAAGCGACTTCATCAGAATGGCGTGCACCAGGGTGAAGATAGCTGTGTTGGCGCCGATTCCGAGTGCAATGGTCAAAATTACCGTCATCGCGAAGCCCGGTGCCATGCATAGCTGCCTGACTGCATACCGGATATCCTGCCCGAGTTGTTCCAGCCACAGAATCGAGCGCTCGTCGCGGTGCATTTGTTTTGCCTGCTCGACACCGCCGTACGCACGCCTGGCGGCCAGGCGTGCCTCTTCCGCGCTCATCCCTGTGCGCAGAAAGTCCTCTTCCAGCAATGCCAGATGAGAACAGATTTCGCGTTCCAGTTCCTCTTCCATCTCGCGGTTGCGAAAGAGAGTCTTGCCCTTCGACACCAGGCGCTTGAGAGAAATCATGACTGGAAGTCCTCCAGCAGCAGCCGTTCCACCAGGCCCGCCATCCTGCGCCAGCGCAGGGTTTCCTGGTTCAGCGCTTTTTCTCCTGCTTTGGTGATGGCATAGTATTTGGCTTCGCGGTTGCTCTCGGTCCTGCCCCAGGTGCCCTTGATCCATCCATACTGTTCCAGGCGAACAAGAGCGGGATAGAGCGTTCCCTGGTTCAGATTGAGGAGCTGGTCCGACACTTGCTGAAGCCTGGTCGCAATCTGGTAGGCATGCTGCGCTCCCATGCTGGCCAGGGTCCGCAGAACGATCAGGTCAAGTGTTCCCTGCAGCAGCTGGATCTGTTCTTTTTCTTCACTAGACATGCAAGTAATCTCCCACGCAAACAGGATGACCCCATTTCACTAGACTGTCAAGTGAAGCCTGTTCGGCCGGCAAAGCCCTGAGGTATGACTCTCTCTCAATATCTAATCTTCCGTACCGTGTTTAGGAGCACACTGAGCGCGCGGGCTTCAACTGGAATACAATCCTTCTGCCGCCCAATTTGCACATCTAGATCCTTCAATTTCACCTGCGGCTGCGACGCCAGGTCGGTATGATGCGGCAGTGAGCTGAGAAGTTCGTGATGAATCAACCGGCACTTCACAAACGGCAGTACCGCGAAACGCGCCAACCCCGGGAGCGCTCATGGGCGCTATACGCCGGGTTGATCGCTCTCTTCCTTATCGCCTTCGCTTATCAGTTTCGCACTCTCGAGCTACGTTTCCCGCACTGGTTCGGAGCCCATTTTATTCAGTGGCCCTTTATGCTCGATGCAGAGGATCAGCCTCATTTCAAGCTCCAGTTCCTTGAGCGAAATGCGCGTGACGCGGGTCTGCGGCAAGGCGACGACCTGATCGCGCTCAATGGTGTTGCGGTCCCTTCGCGGTCGGTTTATTCCGATGTGCTCTCCGCCTCACACCCGGGCGACATCATGGACGTGACGTTTCAGAGACAGGGAAAGCAACCCGAAGAGCATGCCCCTGTGCGGCTAGCGGAGCGACAGGGTAAAACGAATGCGCTGGCGGTGCTATATTTCGCCGCTATGCCGGCGCTCTGCCTGGGCCTCGGATTTTGGGTGGTTATCATGCGGCCGCGCGACGTGCGCGGCTGGCTGTTATTAGCCCTGATGCTAAGCCTTTCTGCATTCTTCAACTCCTTCACAGACTTCTGCAGTCCTCCGTTTAGAACGCTGGCGACTATTTACTCTCAATTCGCGGCCAACAGCTGGCTCGGCTGGCTATTCCTGCTTGGAATCTTTTTCCCTGAACCCTTTCCCAGCTCGATCCGATGGAAATGGTGGAACTGGATGCTGTGGACCATTGTGCCACTATGGGCGCTTTTCTCTTTGGCCAACATGATCGCTTCGTGATCAAACTTCATAGCATTCGGTCCGCTATCCCACTCAACCGATTCTAGGCCGGATCGGCACTTTGCGACACCTGTGGGCCCCTTGATGTTGCTTGGTTTTCTGGCTTGTATCGGGGCGAAGTATCGACTGGCTCTCTCGGTCGATGCCAAGCGGCGGCTGCGTGTACTGTCTGCCGGAACTGCAGTTAGCCTCATGCCGCTTCTTGTCTTAATCATCATCGCGGGCTGACAGGGGGTCCCTATGGAGGAGTCTGTCCGGAGTGGGTGACGGCTACTGCGTACCTTGGCATTCCTCCTATTGCCTTTGACGCTCGCTTATGTAGTCGTGGTCCAGCGCGCGATGGATGTGCACCTGGTAATTAGACAGGGGTTGCAGTACACGCTGGCACGGCGTGGTGTATTCATTTTGCGGGTTCTACTGAGCGCGGCCTTGTTTATCGCGATGGCTCCCCTGCTGACATCGCACGCCATAAGGCCGGTGAGCACGGTGGTCATCATGGCTGCTCGGCCTCTGGGGCATTTTTTTGCTGCATGGTGCAACCCTGAGATTGGCCGTCTCGGTCGACTCAGCGTTTCTTTCGCGACGTCTACAACGCGGAACAGATCCTGAGCGAGCTGGCGGAGAAAGTTCGCATGATTGTGGAGACCAAACCGCTGCTCGAAATGGTCACTGAGCGCATCGCGGACTCACTGCACGTGAAGCGGGTAGCGGTACTGCTGAATGGGAGCGGGCCGTATCGTCCGGCGCATAGCCTCGGCTATAGCCCCCTACCGGATATGGCTTTCGCTGGCGACGCAGCGACAGTGCAAGTACTGAAGAGCGAGAAGCAGCCGGTTCGGGTCTATTTTGACGATGAAGATTCGTGGATTTATCGGCAATCCGAGATGAGTGATGAGGAGCGCGGCCATCTGGCAACGCTTCAGTCGGAACTGCTGCTGCCGATTTCGGTCAGAGACGGACTGATCGGATTCATGAGCCTAGGCCAAAAGCTTTCCCAGGCACCCTATTCCGGCACCGATCTC
>CAWBRJ010000040.1:0-15213 GCA_963790935.1 uncultured Acidobacteriaceae bacterium
AACCTAGAAGTCAACCCGCAGGGCGAACTGCTGAATGCGATGACGGGGTAGCTGGGCGGAATAGACACCGAAGTCGCCGCCTCCCCCAGAGAGCCTGCAAAGACGTGTTTGGATTGACGTCGAAACGAGGTGTGTTGGTAACGTTGAAGACTTCCCAGCCGAAGTTGACCGTGGCGCCCTTCCCAGATATGCCATGTTTTGTTAAGCCCGGAGTCGACGCCGAAGACACCGTCGCCGCGGAAGGCGTTGCGTGTTCCAGTCTCACCCGGGACGGGGTAGCGCACCGGGCAGCTGGCATCGGTGACTCGATGCAATCGGCCAGCGGATTGTCCGCAGCGGTGATGCCGGCGAAGGCCTCCGGTCCTGCTCCCCGGGAATAATGTGCCGATGCATGGGGACGGGACCCTTCTTTCACGATGAAGCTCTGATAGTACCATGAAGTGACCCAGCCTGCGCCGATCTGGCCTCCGAAGGGCAAACCGCTGGTGACGCGGACGAGACCGGTGATTTGCCAACCCCCGATCACGCGAGTCTCTCCGCTATGGCGCCGCAGAGAACGTCGTCCGTGACCGAAAGGAACCTCGTAAACCCAATCGACGGTGAGCAGATGGCGCACATCGTAGTCCGAAACCGCCCTATTTTTCCTGGGATGGATGGCATCGAGGATCTGGCGAAGGTGCTGTAACCAGTGAACGAAGCGGGGTTGTATGCGCCGCCACCGAGACGCTCGGCATCAGAGCCTAGATCGATGGACTTGCCGAGGGGTAGCTGACGTCGGCCTGAAGACCCTGCCTCATGGGATGGCGCAGGATGAGTTGTCCGGAGTTATAGCTGGTAGTGCCGATAGAAGCCTGCGTACCCATGGTGCTGTACTGGCTGGCATAGTAACGATTGGAAGCCCTCCGCAACCAGGATTGCAGAGAATGTCCATGCTGTAGATGCCATAAGAGGCATTGAGGGGGTTTGTGGCGAAGTGATTGTAGATGTTCTGCGTGGCAGTGTTTCCAGCCTGGCAAATACCCTGGTTGCAGCTCATTCGGGATTGGCCGCATCAGGGAAGAGGTCTTCCCAGTAGGGAATCTTTTGGACGTGCCGACGGGACACCTTGATAGTGCTGATTCTCGAGCAGTCGACGGCGGTGAAGTAGTCCATGCCCGAGGCGGGTCCACAAGATTCAGAGGCATTCCGAAGTCGATGTTCTGCAGGGTGCGGCGTCCAAAGCGGCCCACGTAGTCTGCTCAACTGTCCAGTTGCCTGGAATCTCGCGTTGAATGGAGACGTCGACCTGTGCTGAGTGCGGCGTCCTGAGGCCGTCGTCGACAATGTTGGTAAAGGCCTCTGCAGTGGCGCGAGGAAAGGGAAAGTGATGGTGCCTGCCGGCGGGTTAAAGCCCGATTGTGCGAGCGGGATATTGTGAATGCCGGTAAACCGTGGGCAGTCGAGGTGGACACCAGCCGGCGAGGGTCTGTTCGGTGCCAAGCAAACCGGCAGAGCCAAGGGTCGCGAGTTGATTGGCGATCTGCATGCCGAAGTTGTCGAAGTTTTCACCAAAGCCGACGCGAAATGTGGTCTTGTTGTTGAGGCGTAAGCGACGCCGACGCGAGGAGCAATATCCCACTTGGCCATCTGGTACATGGCGCTCCTCCGTTTGCCTTGCCGGAGGGCATGTAGCTGAATTTGGGCTGATCGACGATGCCCTTGGCGGCGTCGTTGATACGGGTGTGAAACCAGTTGTACATGCTGATGTTGGGGGTAACCTGCTGACCGTTGATTTCATAGGGCGGTCTGATTGATGCGAATGGCGCACGCCAAAGGTGAGGGTAACCTTAGGAACCACGCGGAAGGTATCCTGCAGGTAGTAATCGAACTGGTTGGATTTGAAGTTGCGATCGACAAACGAGCCGCTGGCCGCAAGAGTCCGGCCTTCTGCGGCGTCACTTTGTAGACATAGTCGAGGTTGAGATGCGCGACGATGCCGGCCAGATTCATAGCGGCATAACTGTAAGAGTTGTTGAAGCTGGTGGCTACGTCGGGAAATCCGAGTGCCGGATAGGCTGAGGGATCGAGGTCCTGGCCGGTATTGGCGAGCGAGTCAAAGTATTCTCCGGCGGATGAAGATGCGTATCGAAAGAAAATGCATCGGTGCTGGTGATGTCGTAAACCAGTCGATAATCGACTCCGAATTGAAAGTTATGCTTGCCCTTGATCCATGTCATGTCGTCGAGGATGTTGGTGCTGGGAACATGAACGATGGTCGAGTAAGTCTCCGCAGTCGGATTACTGACGCTGGCGAAAGTGACCCATGGCTGTCGGATGCGCCGGCGTTCGAGAATCCCTCGCGTGTAAACCCGAAGCGGGCGTTGTTGACGATGTTCTGGTTGACGGTCCAGATTTCACCGACCGCAATGCCCTTGGTGTTGTCACGATTTGTATTGCTGGGCACTTGTCCGGGAAACTGCGGCGGAGATAGAACGCTGTCGTCCTGCAGGTCGCCGCGGACGAAGAGGTGATGCTTGTCGGAAATCGAGTAGTCGATCTTGGCGATGTTCGTCCAGAGATAGGTCGGGATTGGGCGCGGCCCACGAGAAGGAGCCGGTATTCAGGCCGTCGCCCGCAAGTGAGCCGTTGGGCAACGGATACTCGTTGAAGGACGGAGAGAACACTTGGATCGTCTCCCGGGACCCCATGGGCATGTTCCATTCGCACTGCAGTGCGGATCGAGTTCGGCGAACTGGGCCGGGGATGAGCGTCTGAACGGATTGTCCGCCGGTCGCATTGTTGTAGTAGTACGAGATGGAGCCGGCGCGAAAAGCAGCGTTGGGAACGATGAGGGTTTCCTGCTGCGCCTCCGCCGTGCGCTGCATCTCGAAATTGAGGAAGTAGTAGAGCTTGTCCTTCTTGATCGGACCGCCGAGAAAGCGCCGAAAGTGTTGCGGATTAACTCGCCCGGTATGTTGGGGAGACCCTCGGCGAATTCGGCCTCCTTGTTGAACCATTGGTTTGCGGAGGTCGCGGTGTTGCGGTTGTACTCGTACAAGCCGCCATGAAGTTTGTTCGTTCCGCTCCGGGTGACGATGTTGATCTGCGCGCCCGAGGAGCGACCGGTGTCCGCGCCGTTGTTGCTGGTGGTCACCTTGAACTCTTCAACCGAGTCGATGGTGGAGCGAGCACGCCGGTGAACGCGTAGCCGAAGACGCTGTTGTTGTCGATACCGTCGAGCGTGATGTTGCCCTGGTCCGAGCGCGCGCCGGCGACTGCACCGCTGCGGCTATCGTTATTCTGAGGCGTTTTGTTGGCCGAGATAAAGCACGCCAGGCTGAAGGCTGAGCAGATCGGGCACGTTGCGGCCCTCCATCGGAAGCGATTGAACGGTCTGCTCGTCGACGGCATTGCCCACCGATGCATTGGTCGTGTTGAGCGTCTCTGCGCTACTCTCTTCGACTTCGATTGTGGGTAGGAGACTCAACACGCAGCGTGAAGTTGAGGGTCGCGGGTTGCGACACCAGAAGCTGACGACCGAAGTCTCCGACGAAAGCCCGTGTTTGCTACTGTGACTGAGTAGGTGGCCGGCGGTACCTGCTGAAACTGGTAGCTGCCATCTTTGTCGGTCTTATGCACCTGGTGGAACCCCGTCTCCTTACTCTCGAGGGTAACGGTCGCGCCGACCACCAAAGCGCCCGAGGGATCGGTCGCTTTGCCGCGAAGGGATGAGGTCGCCGTCTGAGCCAGTGCAGAAGCACACGCGATGAGCAAGACAAACATCGTCAGTAGATGAGTCGAGAGCTTCATAACCGGGTATCCTCCTAAGACTTAATCCTTCGCGACGGCATTTGTTGAGGTCACTGATTCGCTTGCGAAATACGTTGTGGTGGGTGCGGGGATTGCTCGTGCCCAATGCATAGGCATCTCTGGCGGGAGATGGATTCGGGGACAAGTAATAGGGAGACCATAGCTGGGCTTTTCAAATCGCAACAAGCGAAAAGGTGCGAAATGCCGGAACGATTACCGCGGTCGACATGCGGAGGAAGCCGCGCTTTACAGTGGAACAAATGGTGGGTGCCCATCTCGCAGTTCGAGATATGCGGCACCCACAATTGCTGGTTCAGGCACTGAACCGCGGAATAGTTTTTTCAGCAAGAATGGAGCGCAGCCACTTACTTATCGGCTTCAACCAGCTCCGGCACAGGCGTAGACGCGGTGAGTTCCGGTTTACGTTTATGCCAATCGGTAGCTTGCTGATAGGCATAGGCCAGCGCTAACACCTTAGCCTCTGAAAAGTGTGGGCCCGCGATCATCAAGCCGATCGGCAGTCCGTTCTTCGAGAACCCGCAGGGCAGGGTAAGCGCCGGAATGCCGTAGACATCGAATGGAGCCGTGTTCGTGCAACCCGACCTTGGGTCGAAGAAGTCGTAGGCATGTTCGGGCTTCCGGTTCCCCATCTCCTCCTTCAGCGAATCGGTCATCAGCGGGGCAGGCTACGGGTCGTCGGCACCACGACCAGATCGATCTCGGTGAACGCTGCGTCGATCTTGCGCCGGATCATGGCCAGCGCATCATGGCTGCGGGCGCTATCCGCCGAAGTGCCGGTCTCCTCGATCTGTTTCATGTCGATCTTGGTGGGGGGCATGTACACCATGCCGGAAAGCTTGATCAACGACTCGTGGTAGGAAGCGGTATCCCCTAATGCGGCAAAGAAGTTATGTCCCTGAGGAATGTCGGGCATGGGCGCGCGCGAGCCGAGCCCTTGGTAGCTTGCACAACACCTCGAGCGCGGCCGCGACAGCCGCGGCGACTTCAGGCTCCAGGTGATCGTAGAACCCACTGGGGCGCCCAGCCGGAAACCCGATACCGGCTGCTCCAGGGCCTTCATGTAATTCTCTTGGGATGTCCACGCTGAAGATGTCGAGGTTGTCATAGCCGGTCATCTCGTTCAGCATCATGGCGACATCTTCGACTCTCGCGCCATGGGTCCGCAGTGATCGAGCGACGCAGCGCAGGGGATGATGCCGCGAATGGAGACCAGTCCGGTGGTCGGTTTAATGCCCACGATTCCGCACCACGAAGAAGGTACCCGGATGCTGCCTCCAGTGTCGGTGCCCAGCGCCGCAAAGCACAGATCGGCTGCAACCGCGGCACCCGAGCCGGAGGACGATCCCCCGGTGACACGATCGAGCGCCCATGGATTACGGCACGGCCCAAAATACGAGACGTCACCCGTAATCCCAGCGCAAACTCGTGCAGGTTTAACTTCCCGATCACGATTGCTCCCGAAGCCTTCAGGCGTTGCGCGATCTGTGCATCCTCGTCCGGGATGCGGTTGCGAAACATAGGCTGGCCGCCGTCGTCCTGGTGCCCGCCGTGTCAATGTTGTCTTTGAGCGCAATCGGAATGCCGTGCAGCGGCCCGCGAAACTTGCCTGCCTTCTGCTCTTCGTCCAGCTTGGCGGCTTGTTGCAACGCTTGGTCACTCATGACCGTGATGTACGCGTTGATCTTTGGGTCGTAGACGGCGATGCGGGCCAACACTGCTTTTGTTAGTTGTGTCGGGGTTACGGCCTTACTGTGAATCTTGGCGGAAGCCTCGACCAGGCTGAGGGAGGTAAGCTGATCCTCCGAGGAAGCGGTTTCTGCCGCCCTGGCCATTCTGGGCCAGGTAGCTGCCAGCCCGCCAACCGCCAACGCGCCGCCACACAGCGACGCAAATTCGCGCCTCGAAATTTTTGCCATCCGTCATGATCCTCCGTCTCACGAGCTTCGCTGTCTCATATCATGGAGACAAGCGAAATGATGCGAAATGGAAATTCAAATCGTGGATGTGCCCCTCTCACGGCCTAAGATTTTCTCCGCCCACGAACGTGAGTGCGGCTATGCGGCCGATACCGAAGAGGCGATCTGTTGAAACTTGGGCGTATTGCACAGGCTCGCGAACCTTGGATCCTGATTCACGAAGATGGTCTTCATGTCGCGTGTGTCATATGCCCTATGGATGTTTTGCAGGGCTTGCCCCTCCTGCTTCAAAACCGCGTGCACGGCGGAAACATCGTAGGCGGGAAAGAGTCACTCGAGCGGCACTCTTCCAGTTCGAGCAGTAGCGAATTTGCCTTGGCAACCTCTCCGGCTGCGGCGTGCGCGTAAGCCAGCAGCGCAAGAATGCAAGGCGAGTGTTTCGAGAGCTCAGCCCGCGATTCAGCGCCACTATGGCCTGGTCCCAATTGCCGCGTTCTATCTCGGTTCTCCCCAGCAGCGCGTGGCCCATCATGAACTGCGGCTGTAGTTCGATGTGTGCCGTACGAAAGAGAGGGTATTGCTATAGTCCCCGGCGTAGAAGTAAGCGAGCGCTACCTGACCATTGATCCAATCCGAGAGCGGCTCCAGCCGATATCCATGCAGCGCCAGGCTTATAGCTTCGTCGTGACGCCCTTGGGAGATCATCAAAGTGGAGTAGAGTTGCAAAGTTCGCGCGTCCATCTTCCCCGAATCGATCAGCTCCAGAGTCCTGCGTTCCGCCGCCGGCCAATCCCAGGTACAGTTGATCAGCAGATTGATCAACGCGTCTGCACCTGCAGCGATTCAGGGTCGAGCCGCAGCGCTGTCTCCACCGCGGCCTTCGCCAGCAAGGCTGCATATTGCGACGGAAGCAGGTAGTTATAAGAGAGGGAAACGTAAGTGTCCGCAAGGCCCGCGTAGGCGCAGGCACATTTGGGATCGAGCGTAATGGCATCCTGAAAGTAGCCAAGGGCCTTCATCAGGGCTGGCTTACTGCGTCGGCTCCAGAAATAAAATCCCATCTCGCATGCGTGGTACGCCGGTGTATGCCTGGATCCGTAATCCTGCTGGCGGACCTTCACGCGGTGAAGGCTCTCCTGAGTGATCGCCTGAGAGATTCGAAGGGCAAACTCAGACTGTCTATTGAACGCGTTTTCGAGCGCGAGCTCGTATCGCTCCGACCAGCAACAAGTCGAATCCTGTCCGCGAATCAACTGCACCGACAAGCGCGCTTGATTGCCTGAATAGCGAACGCTTCCAGTCACCACGAAGCTTGCCCCGAACTCTTTCGCCATATTCTTCATGAACACGGGACTCGACATTTCAGGAAAGGAAGCCGTCTTGCCCGGAAGAAAAATAGGATTCAAACTGAGGCGTCTGAGTTCGGTGACCAGGTCCTCTCTGAGCCCTTCAGCGAATCGCTCGACGTTCTGACGTACGAGTCCGCGCTCATGCACAGGATGAGTTACATCGAACGGCAAAACCAGAATTCGGGGGAGATCTGAATCCGTGTATTCCTGCACAGGCTCGACCTTGCGCCGATGCGGACAAGGTCCTTCCGGAGCCGGCCGGTAGCCCGTATTGATTGCCGATCTGGCAATCACCACGCCTCGAGTTCGCGGCGATAGGCGTAAACGCTGCCCAGCTTCTTGTGGAGTTGGCGGCGCACCGGGAAACCTTCGTTCTTCTCCCACAACTGCACCGTCCGCACCTCTCGGCGAAAGAACTGTGCGACCTCTTTCCACGAATCGAGGCGCTCTCTCGTCCAGTGCGCCGGTGCGGCTACTCCGTCATCACATCGCAATCCTGAAGGATGCTGCATGTTGGCCCCCTTTTTGAGAACAAAAATGGTGGATCGGTCAACATGGACCAACTGCAGGGACAAAGATGGCGAGGCCCCGGGGTTGAATAAGTTTTGTTTGACTAATTTTTAGCTTACGGAAAGAAATTTGCTGGATATTCTTATACCTGTTGCTTTGTCTATCGTCAACACAAAGTAGAATCTGGTCGCTTTTTGCGCGCTGGACTCAGCCTTCGCTATCTCCTCAAAAAGCTTGCGGTGGAAATTTCGCAGTTTTCGCACTATTTCGCTTGGAAGCGCGGCCCGGGAAATGGCATGGTGGCGGCATCGTACGCACTGCCACCCTGAAACCAAGGAAAATAGAATGCCTCTGTTGTCACGTCGGCAATTCTCTAAAGCCATCGCCGGGACGTCCGCAGCGCTCGTGGCGGAGACGTTTGGGTCCTCGCTGATGACGGCCGTTGCAGCCGATGGAATCGAAGCGGACCAGATTGCCGGGCTCACCCTCACCGAGGCCGCGCGGCAGATTCGCTCCGGAGCCGTCACTTCGACCGAGCTTACCCATGCCTGTCTGGAACGCATTCGCATTTACAACCCCAAAGTGGATGCCTTCATCACGGTGATGAGCGACTACGCCCTGGCCCAGGCGGCACAGATGGATCGTGAGCAGAAGGCGGGAAAGTTCCGCGGCCCCCTGCATGGCGTGCCGATTGCGCTTAAAGACAACATCGACACAGCCGGCATTCGCACCACAGCGGCCAGCAAGGTTTACGACGACCGTGTCCCGACTGAAGACGCCGAGGTAGTGCGCCGCTTGAGCGCTGCCGGCGCTGTCTTTATCGGCAAAGCGAATCTGGACGAGTTCGCCGACGCGGTCAGCTACTACGGCTCGGTGCGCAATCCCTGGGCGCTTGATCGCGACCCCAGTGGCTCCTCCAGCGGTTCCGCGGCTGCGGTCGCTACCACTCTCGCCTATGGCGCGCTGGGCACGGATACCGGCGGCTCGGTCCGGCTTCCCGCAGCCTACTGTGGCATCGTCGGCATCAAGCCAACCTACGGTCTTGTACCCATTCGCGGCATTGTGCCTCTGGCGGTGTCACTCGACCATTGTGGACCGATTACACGCACCGTCGGCGATGCTGCCCTCATGCTTAACCAGATGGCCGGTTACGACAAACTGGATATCACCAGTGTTCAGCACCCCAAAGAAGACTACGTTGCTGCCCTCAAGCAACCAGTCTCCGGCCTTCGCCTGGGTATACCCCGGGCGCCCTTCTTCGACCAGGTAGATGCAGACACATCGCAGGCGGTCGAAGCGGCGATTGCAGTCTTGAGTAAGATGACCAGCAGCACCAAGGATGTCAGCCTGCCTTCGGTGGCGGCTTATAGTTGGCTGAACCTCAACAATATCGGCAACGAGGTTTACGCGTACCACGAGGAGCTATTCCTCCACCGCGCCAGCCGCTATTCCCTGGCACTCAGGCTGCAGCTGCAGCAATTGAAGGATGAGATGAACTCGCCTTCCAGCTCCGGTAGTGCACAGGTCTCAGCATATATTCGTCACCGTTGGGATATGGAACTGCTACGGCGCACGGTGGATGATTCTTTCACCGACTTCGATCTGGTCGTGCTACCCACCCAACGCATCATGCCGCAGAAGTTGAGCTTTGTCATCGACACCGAGGAATCGACCAAGCCGCGCAGCCCAGGGATCATGGAGCTTGACAACTGCACCGCGTTTAACGTTTTCGGCCTCCCCGCTATCTCGATTCCGTGTGGCTTCAGCCGCGATGGGCTCCCTGTTGGTCTGATGATCGCGGGTCCGCACTTCTCTGAGGGAAAGATCATGGCTCTGGCGCATGCGTACGAACTCGAAACCAAGTGGGACACGCACCGGCCACCCCTTACGCCCGACACACCCGTGCCGCCGATCCGGGCCTGACAAGTAACAGCTGATGCGACGAATGGGTCGCCCAGGCTTGCATACCTATTGCACCGGCGGTCGAAGTGGCGCAGTGTTTCGTCAACCAGTTAATTTCTTCGTGCCGCTTCCACCAGATACCACGCCGGCCAACTTAACGCCCCATTAGGAATGATCACTCCCTGGCGCATCCGCAAGTTTCCACAATAAGTACATCATTTCCACGCACCGAAATTTGTGGACGCCCGGCAAACTCGCGTCTGAATTGAGTATTATCAAAAACAACGGAAGAGCAATCTTCCAGCAGGAGAGAGTAGACGAAGACCACCCAGAGACCGGTAACGAGCTCGCCGATGGCGCCGAGGAAACTCTTAACAGCGTCTTGAGAATGGAATGACGAGGAAACGCGGACGCAGTCCGTGGGTTCTGAATCGTTCCGGGCGAGACGGGTTGACCTGGAAACCGAGCCAGGTCTTCGAAAAATCGGGAAGCAGAGGGCGACATCTCCAAAGGATGTCGCCCTTTTAGCTTTTTTCGGATGCGATCTCTATTCAGCGCGCAGGGTCTCTGCGGGATCGATTCCTGCAATCCGCAGGGTGGGCACAATGGCAGCGATGAGGGTGACAACTGAGAGGATCAGGACCACGGTGAGAATCGTTCGCAGATCATAAACACCAACTCCGTAGAGCACGCTTTGCATAGCCCGCAATGCTCCCGCGCAGAGGACCAGGCCCACGATAAGTCCCAGCGTAGACGCTCGTAACCCGGGCGCTCCAACATGCACCATCGCTTGACGTATGGTGGAACCCAGCGCGACGCGGATGCCGATCTCCCGCGTCTTCTGGGCAACAATATTGGCAACCAGCGAAAAGATCCCAACCCCACTCAACAACAGAGCAAGAGCCGCCATCGCTCCCAGCAGCGCAACTTCCACGCGCTGTATCGCAAGGGTCTTCGCCAGCAGGTCGCGCATACTATAGAAACCTGAGAAGGGGAGATTCGGATCGACGCTCGCCATTGCGCGCTCCATCTGCGCGGGCAATCCCTCAACTGGCCCCGCGGTGCGAACAATCCAGCTTGGTTGGAACCAAACATGAAGCAGCGAAAGGTGTTGTCCATCCATCTGCGTGGCAGGAACGTACATTGTCTCTTCACCGGATAGGGGCGCAGCAGGATCGATGCCGGGCGCAACGGCCACATCTTCCACTACCCCGACAATGAGAATGTCTTTGTTCAGGTGGAATCCAACCGGACTGGTGCCATGAAAATATTTGCGCGCGAAGGTCCGGTTGATGATGGTGACCTGCTGCGTATCGGGACCATCCGCGTCGGAGAAAGATCGTCCCATCAGAATAGGAATCTGCAGGGCCGCGAAATAATCAGGGGTGGTATATACCTCATCGACGGTTACTGACTGCCCCGCCTGCTTGCCGTCACTGATGGTCAACCCGCCGTTAATAAAAGAACGCTCATACGGCAAACTCAGGCCGACAGCGGCCTGCTGCACGCCAGGAATCCGACGCATGGCAGCAGTGCTCTCATTGAGCAGCTTCTGGAAAGCAGACGGGTCGTGATAGCGCACATCATCGAGCGATGCCTTTGCTGTCATCACTCCCGATGGATTGAATCCCGCCGGCAAGGTCTGCAGGTGGATGAGGGTACGAACCAGGAGTCCCGAAGCGGCCAGTAACACTACGGTCAGTGCGGTCTCGCTTACGATCAAAGCCTGCCGCAGGCGCAAATGCTCACCACCGGCCGTGGTGCGACTGCCGATAGCGGAGCGCAGATCGAACGTTCGCGTCGTAAGGGCTGGAAGCATGCCAAAAAGTATGCTGGTCAACACAGAAAGCAGAAATGTAAACGCCAGCACGCGGCCATCCAGCGGTACGCTGGCGACAGGAAGAAAGTGTTCGGGCAAGAGCGGGAGCAATCCGCGTAATGCCACGAAACCCACCGTTACCCCGGCCGCTCCGCCGGCAAGCGCCAACAGCAGATTTTCAGTCCACAGTTGCTTTTCAATTTGCCGGCGTGAGGCTCCCAACGCCAATCGGGTGGCAAACTCCGGCGTTCGTCGCAGCATGCGCACCAGCGTCAGACCGGCAAGATTGGCGCACGCAATCAGCAGGATGAATCCGCTGCCAGCATCAACGTCAACACCTGCGGGCGCACCGTGAACGTCTGCCCTTCTTGCAGCGGAACGGTATGGAAACTCACCGTAGCGCCGGGGTTGTCGGCTAGTTCATAGCGATTGGCCCGGAGAGCCCAGGCATGGTTGATCTGTGCATCCGCCTGCTGCCAGGTCGCGCCATCGCGCAGCCGGATGATTGCCTCAAAGTTCGTTCCCCCTCCTTCGCCTTCATGGCTGGGCTGAATCGGCGTATAAAGGTCGGCATTCAAAGGGGTGGTGGCGTTCTCAGCAAGCACACCGATGACGGTGTACGGCTCGCCCCTTAACAGAATCTTGGCGCCCAGAATCTTTCGCATTCGAAGCGAACGTGCTTCGCCATAGACCGTAGCTCAAGATGGCGGCCTGTGGCCCATGGGGACGGTCCTCCGCTTCCGAGAAGTTCCGCCCAAAGAAAGGATGAATCGCGAGTACGTCAAGGTAGTGGGCGGAAATGCGTCCCGCATGAAAATACCGGACCTGGGAATCCGTCTCAAGATTCATGCCCGACGCTCGGGGAGATGAAACAGCCGCTACCAGCGAAGGGACATTGTCGCGCAGCAACTCCCACTGCTCGCCGTTGACATGATGCCTCTCTTCGGAGCAATGGGACCGGTGATCCGCGTAAAGATTGCGCCCATCCGTTCGGGACGCGAATAAGGCAGACTCTTCAGCATGAGCACATTGACGATGGAAAAAATCGCGGTGTTGACGCCGATGGAGAGCGCTAATGTGACAATCACCGTTATCGTGAATCCCGGGTTGCGCCAAAACTGCCGCACTGCGTAGCGTGCGTCGTACCAGACACGCTCAGCACCGGACCCGGCACGGCGTTCCCTGACTGCTTGTTTCACCTGCTCGATGCCGCCAAAGTCGGCCATAGCTGTGCGGCGGGCTTCAGACTCCGGACATGCCGCCGGCGATCCGTTCATCCGCCATCATGGTTACGTAGGCCCGGACTTCTTCGTCCAGTTGGATCTCAACTTGCTGTTTGCGAAAGAGATTTCGCAGCATGCTGTGAATGCGGGACCACAGTTTCATCTGCCCCTCCTTAGGTTGCCTTCAAAGCATTTGCCATGGCGACCGCCACCTCGTCCATTCTTCTTTTTCAACTTCCAGCTGGCCTTTGCCCGCCTTGGTGAGGCGATAAAACTTCGCGCGCCGGTTATTTTCCGATTCGCCCCAGAAAAGAACTCAGCCAACCTGCTTCCTCCATGCGGTGAAGAGCGGGAAACAAAAAACCAGGTTGACGAGAAATGTTCCCTGGGTGATTTGCTCAACGCGGCGCGAAATACCGAGACCATGCAGCTCGCCCGTGCCAAGCGCCTTGAGAATCAGCGGGTCGAGCGTGCCCTGGAGGAGATTTGTTTGCTTTGAGCTCATTCGGCTATTCCTATCGAAACCCTATATGAGAGTGCAATGTTCTCATACAGAATGTCAATAGGAGCTTCTTACTCCCACGTTATCTGGTCGAAGATCGCTCGCAGGCGTTTTCCTTTTTCCAGATTGATACTTTCAATGAAGGCTATCCGGCCCTGCAAATGTTCACGAAAATGAGGATGCCCTTCAAGGTTCTGGGTTTCTGGAGAGTCGACGCACGCAATTAGTCAGTATCGCCTTCAACAGATCGAAGTGGGGCCGCCTCACATTAAGTCGCTGATTGGTTACCAGGCCAGCCAGGTGCTGGCGTGTCGATTGGCGCATGATCCGCGTCTTGCGGTGCTGGACAGTAAAGCCCTCCTCGCCAAGAATGGCTGCCACATGAGGAGCGAAACGTTCCACACTGCCCGCGAAGCCCTCACCGCCGGAGAAAGCAAGGTCGTCGGCGTAACGCGTGTAGGTAGCACCGGCAGATTTGAGCGAGACCGCTCAGGCGGCAGTCGAGACGGTAGCTGCACAGATTCGCAAGCGAAGGCGAGGTGGGCGCGCCCTGCGGCAAATGCGGCCTCGCGTACATGCTCTGCACCTGCCACAGCTCCCCTGGGCCCAGCGCGCAGCCCGGTTGCTTGATCATGTCGCGCCAGGTGCTGCGCGGCACAGCGTTGGTCACGAGACCGCCGAGCAGGTCGGCAACCACCTCCGGGTAGCCGATCGTCCGGAAGAAACTCTGCACCCGAACTCCGGCGAAGCTGGGAAAGAAATTTTCGAGGTCCATGCGCAGAACGACGCGCTGGCCTACGTGCGGAGCAGCAAAGGTCTGGATGGAGCGGCCCTTCACAAAACCATGCACCGCGGAGTGCGACGGAATCCGGTCAAGGATGGCAAACAGAATTCGCCGCTGCAAGTCTTTCAGGCGAGGCTTGGGAATCTCGATCAGCCGGATGCTGCCGCTGGTTTTTGCCAGCACGCGGTAGTGATAGTGTTCAAGCCGAGGCTGCGGGCGCTTGTAGCCCAGCCCCTTCAGATCGGCGAGCCAGCAGAGTTCTGAAGGAGTCATCTCCAGCCATTCCGCCAAGCCACCAAGGGTCTGGATGTTCGGGACGGCCCAGTTTTGCGCCGCGGGCATCGGCTGCATCGGCTGCGGCCCGGTCATCCGGTCATCTTCTGGATCTGAGACCCGTATTTGTACGACAGCCTCCACAAGGCCCGGATCGACGCGAAGAAAGCTGATCAAGTCACGCCGGCGTGGACGAATGCGTCCAGCGAAGGTTTTGACATACCGTCCCGCTAGCGGCCGGACCCAGCGCCAGTTACGGCCTAGAACATGGACGAGACGCGCGGGCAACAGTATCCGTCTCCTGTTCGCCGCTGAGGATCGCCTTGGCTAGTACGTTAAGGATCGCCGTAGAGAGCATTTGATTTGACGGCGGACAACTCCAACGAGTCTCGTTCTGCGTTAGCAGAACTGCGCATGCGCGCAGTGTCGCTTATGCGATGAATTACCAGTCTTCCACTATGCCCCAGGGTATCCCTGGAGAGGCCGGTGAGGGCCAGGCTTGGAGCATCCGCCGTCCAGGCAAGCATAGCAGGCAGACCAACTACCGAATTTATATGAAGTGGGTCTATGAAAATATCGCGGGACGCGTCACTCTGATTGGGAGCGATGACTGAGGAAGACAGAACGGGGATACGTTTGGCTCGAGAAGAGGACGCGGAACAGATCGCCTCATGCCTGGCGCTTGCCTTTGAGGCGTTTCGGTCTCAATACACCGTCGGCGCGTTCAAGGATACGGTTCTCAGTCCGGAAGCAGTTCGGACACGTATGGGTTCCATGAAAGTCTACGTGGCTGTCGCGGGCGAGACGACGGTTGTTGGTACATTGGCTGCCGTTGCTTCAGGAGGGGAAGGTCACCTCCGCGGAATGGCGGTGCGTCCTGAATGGCAAGGCCGCGGCATCGCGGAAAAATTACTAACCAGAGCTGAGAGCGATTTAAAAGCGGCAGGATGCCGACGCTTAACTCTCGACACAACCGTACCTCTGCAAAGGGCAACACGCTTTTACGGGAGAAGTGGTTTTGTTCGATCTGGTAAGGTCGTCGACTTCTTTGGGATGCCCCTGCACGAGTTCGTGAAACAACTAAGCTGATGGCGGAAACACCACGTCGATCGTCGTGTCGACGGC
>CAWBRJ010000041.1:0-35002 GCA_963790935.1 uncultured Acidobacteriaceae bacterium
TCGCTGGACTGCCCTTCGTGTGCGGTGCTACTCGTTCCTTCGGGTTAAAAGGCGGCAAATGCCGTTGGCGCGCCGGAGGTTTCTGCATGGCAACTATCCCCGTTGACTCACGTGTTAATTCCAAAAGCGCGGAGTTTTTCTCCCGCCAACACCGCATGCTGATCGATGGACTTCCTCTCGCCGCATCCGGAAAGCCTTCCCGGTCTACAACCCGGCCACCGGAGAAGTGGTCGCACAGTGCCAAAGTCGAAGCAGAAGATGTAAACCGCGCCGTCGCTGCTGCTCGCCGCGCCTTCGACGAAAGCCCATGGAGCAAGATGTCGACCTCCCAACGCGGGCAGCTGGTCTGGAAAGTAGCCGACCTGTTGGAAGCGAACCTCGAAGAATTCGCAGAGATTGAATCGATCGACAACGGGAAACCGTTTTCCGTCGCCCCGGTAGCCGATCTTCCGTTGGCCGTTGACATGTTCCGTTACATGGCAGGTTGGGCAACCATGATTTCCGGCAAGACACTCAACTTCTCTACCCCCGGCGCGTTCCATTCCTACACCATGCGTGAGCCCATCGGTGTGGTCGGGCAGATCATTCCCTGGAATTTTCCCTTGCTCATGGCAGTGTGGAAACTTGCCCCAGCGCTCGCGGCCGGCTGTTGCGTGGTGCTCAAGGTTGCCGAGCAAACACCCATGACCGCACTCCGGCTGGCGGAGCTGTTCGATCAGGCAGGGTTCCCTGCCGGCGTGGTCAACGTCCTTACCGGGTTCGGCGAAGGCGCTGGCGCACCCTTGGCCGCGCACCCGGGCGTCGACAAAATCGCTTTCACCGGATCCACCGAGGTGGGCAAGTTGATCGTGAAGGCTTCGGCCGGCAACCTGAAAAAAGTAAGCCTCGAACTCGGCGGCAAGAGCCCGGCCATCATTTTCCCTGATGCCGATCTCGAACGCGCCATCCCGGGCACCGCCAGCGCCATCTTCTTTAACCAGGGACAATGCTGCTGCGCAGGCTCCAGGCTGTTCGTTCATGAAAGCGTCTATGACAAGGTCCTGCAAGGGGTAAGCGACATTGCCGGAGGAATCCATATGGGCGCCGGCATCGACCCCAACACCCAGATGGGACCGCTGGTAAGCGAAGAGCAGTTCGACAAAGTCACCGGCTATATCAATTCCGGCGTGAAGGACGGTGCGAAGATAGCTGCCGGTGGCAAGAGGTACGGCGACCGCGGGTATTTCGTGCAGCCCACCGTGCTGACCAATACCAAACCGAACATGAAAGTGGTCCAGGAAGAGATTTTTGGACCGGTGGTCTGCGCCGAGTCTTTCTCTGACGCTGATCTCGATCGCGTGGCCCGGGAGGCGAACAACACTACGTTCGGCCTGGCCGCCAGTGTCTGGACCCGCGATCTGAGCACCGCCCATAAGATGGCGCGGCGCATCAAAGCGGGCACGGTGTGGATCAACTGCCACAACGTCTTCGACGCTTCGCTCCCCTTTGGCGGATATAAAGAGTCCGGCTGGGGTCGTGAAATGGGTGAAGAAGTGCTCAATAACTACACGGAAATAAAGGCTGTTACAGCAGCGTTGTAGACCAAAACGGTACCTGGGGTCGGATCATCTCCGGCCCCGGGTACAACGCCTCAGCGAAAACCTTCATCTCTCCAGCACAATGCCAAAACAAAAACATCCAGACAGCGATATCCACAAGGGAGCAGTTGAAGAAGAAACCACCACGCCCGCCAAGGGCGGCGAGCCTTATCTGCATGGCCAGTTAGGCCACCGCGACGGGGATGAAATGCTTAAGGATGCGGATACGGATTTTCCCGAGCCCGGTTCGAGCCCGGAGCACAGCGGGGAGCGGACTCGTTAGAGCAGTTCCCAATACTGTGGTCTGTAAAGATCGCGAGGAGTGGTTTTTCTTGAGAAAAACCACGTCCGAGCCTGTCGCTTCGGGTTACACCAATTCCGAAACTGCTCTAGCCGATTTTGGTCAGCTGACCCTGGTTGAGCTTTTTCCAGTTCCGCCCGTTGTCTTCGCTGAACTCGGTACTGAAGTTCATTAGTTTGTCGGAAATGAACTCATCGTTGGTCAGGAACATGATGGTCTTGTCCTGATTCTGCACTTCGGTACCGAAGCTCCAGATATTTCCCTTAACCTGCATCGGTATTTCCCGCGGCGAGGCGTCTTTGTCCACGCCGAAGAACTTGTACGTCTTGGCGGCTTCGTCGTAGGTGTACACAGACAAGCTGTTGCTGACGCCGGTGGGGCTGTTCATTAGGTGGTCGCACAGGATAAAACCGTGGTGGGGCGACCAACTGCATGTCATTTCAGAGGTTACCGACGCTGCTTCGCTGTAAGGGGTGGTCATCACCTGGGTCTGGGACTCCCAGGTACCTACCCAGACGTCCATTTTAGTCAGTTCGGGAGCAAACTTTGGGACGGCCAGATGATCGCTGGCAAGTGCCAAGGTACTTGCCGCCACAACAGACAGATAAATACCTCGAATGAAATTCTTACGCATCCCGTCACCTTGCTCGCTTCGACTAAACGAGCTGATGATACAACCTTTAGGGGACGGTTGAACAACGAAAGTTGCACCTAATTAGTACCCAGTTTCCCAAAAAGCACTGTCCCCAGGTAACTTCGTGTCAGATTTACCTAGGCCAGTCTGGGGGTGAGTACCGATGCCAAAGAAACCGCATGCGGCCGCTGGGCTTCTCTCTATCGAAAATGAAGCGACAACCTGCAGACTATAGTGGGTGGCCCAGGTCTCGCTTTTGAGACCTGGGCCCCACTCAAAAGACTACTGATGCCTCTGCATGATCTGGTCCAGCACCTGGCGTGAGGGGCGAACCCGCGACTCGGGGAGAGTCGCCAGGGGTTCATTCACCAGGTTGAGCATGTCGGTGAAGCTTGGCTTGGTGGTATCGACGTAGAAGACACCGGTGAGCACCTCACCCTCCTGGTGCGCCCGCATCAGGGCGGTCACTGCGCCAATGCGGTCCGTCGGATCGTAGTCCTCGTGGAGCTTGCGCAGCCTGAGGTGCGATCCATCGTGCATTTTTACGTCGTAGGTCGTTCCGGGATCATAATCGACCGAAATTTCTTCAAAAGAGGGGACGAAACCGACCTCGTTGACCGCCTCCTCATGCTCCTGGACATACTTATAGCTCTTGGTTGAGCCTTCATGGTCGTTGAACGTCACGCAGGGCGAGATGACGTCGAGCATCACCGTGCCGCGGTGGGCAATGGCCGCCTTGAGCATAGCCAGCAGCTGCTTCTTATCGCCGGAAAAGGACCGGCCGACGAAGGTCGCCCCCAACTCGACCGCCATCACGCAGGTGTCGATCGGCGGCAGATCATTAATGACCCCGGTTTTGAGCGTGGACCCGAGGTCGGCGGTGGCCGAAAATTGTCCTTTGGTCAGGCCGTAAACGCCATTGTCTTCAATGATGTAGATCAGGGGAAGGTTGCGCCGCATGACATGGGCGAACTGGCCGAAACCGATCGATGCTGTGTCTCCGTCGCCGCTTACCCCGAGACCCATCATGGTGTGGTTAGCCATCAGGGCGCCGGTGGCGACCGAAGGCATACGGCCATGGACGCTATTGAAGCTGTGGGCGCGGTTCATGAAGTAGGCAGGGGTTTTCGAGGAGCAGCCAATGCCGGAGAGCTTCATCACCCGCTCAGGGGCAACCCCCATCTCGTACATGGCGTCGACAATGCGCTCGGAGATGGCGTTGTGTCCGCAGCCGGCACAGAGCGTCGTCTTTCCGCCGCGGTAGTCCAGAACCTGCAGTCCCAAGCGATTCTTCTTGGGTCCGGGAGCTACGGGTGGGTTGAGAGTGGTGGCCATTAAATTCCTTCCTGAAGGACCAGCTTGTCGGTCACGGTGCGGGCGTCGAGGGGCAGGCCGTCAAAGTGGCGAATGCTTCTCAACCTGGTGATGTCTTCGGCGGGCAGGTCGAGCTTAAGCAAGCTGAGCATCTGTCCATCCCTGTTCTGCTCGATGATGTAAACCCTGGAGTGCGCGGCCACAAAAGCCTGCACTTCCTGGGAAAAAGGAAAGGCGCGCAAGCGTAGGTAGTCGGTTTCCAGGCCATATTCCTTTTTCAACTGATCGCGGCTCTCACGCACCGCAAAATCGGAGCTGCCGAAGGCGATGAGCCCTATCTTGGATTTGCCGGTTTGCACGACTTCGGGCGCGGGGACCAGGGTGCGGGCGGTTTGGAACTTCCTGTCCAGGCGCTCCATCAGGTTCTGATAGTCGTCCGGCCGTTCGGTATAGAGGGCCTTCTCGTTGTGGCCGCTGCCACGGGTAAAGTATGCCGCCTTGGGATGATCGGTTCCCGGCAAGGTGCGGTAAGGGATGGCGTCGCCATCCACATCTTTATAGCGTTCGAATCCGCCCAGCCGCTCCAGATCTTCTGCGGAAAGAATCTTGCCGCGGTTCAGAGGCTTCTCCGGATAGACAAACGGGTCCGACATCCAGTTGTTCATCCCGATATCCAGGTCGGAAAGAACAAAGATCGGAGTCTGCAATTGCTCGGCCAGGTCGAAGGCTTCCATGGCGAACTGGTAGCACTCCGCGACCGAGGCGGGCAGCAACATCACGTGCTTGGTGTCGCCGTGGGAGAGGTAGGCGATCGAAAGCAGGTCGCCCTGCATGGTGCGGGTGGGCATTCCGGTGGAAGGGCCAACGCGCTGGATATCGAAAATGACGCCGGGCAGCTCCGCGAAGTAGCCCAAGCCGGAAAACTCAGCCATGAGGGAAATGCCGGGGCCTGAAGTCGAAGTCATGGAACGCGCGCCCGCCCAGCCGGCGCCCAGGACCATGCCGATTGCAGCGAGTTCGTCCTCCGCCTGGACGATAGCAAAGCTGGCTTTGCCGTCTTCCTCCACGCGGTATTTCTTCATGTAATCGATGAGGCTTTCGACTACCGAAGAGGAAGGCGTGATCGGATACCAGGTAACCACCGTGACCCCGGCGAACATGGCTCCCAAAGCCGCCGCCGAGTTACCGTCGATGATGATCTTGCCCTCGGTCGCGTGCATGGGCTCGAGCAGGAAGGGGTCCTGCTTGGTCAAGGATTTGGCGGCAAAGTCAAAGCCGGCTTTCACCGCTGTCCAGTTGAGGTCGGCAGCCTTTTGCTTCTTGGCAAACTGGCGGCGGACGGCCTTCTCGACCGCGATCAAATCCATGGAAAGCAGCTGCGCCACCACGCCCACGTAGATCATGTTGCGCACCAGCTTGCGCAGCTTGGCTTCCGGGCAGACGGCGGCGGTCAGCTTGTCGAAGGGAACGGGATAGCAGACCACGTCGTCGCGATACTGCTTGAGGTTCAAGGCTTCATCGTAGATAGCGGCCCCGCCGGCAGGCAGGGAGAGGATGTCTTCGCGCGCCGTCTCGGCATTCATGGCCACCAGCAGCTCTATTTCTCTCCTGCGGGCTACGTAGCCTTGTTTGCTGGCGCGGATGGTGTACCAGGTCGGCAAGCCGGCGATGTTGGAGGGGAAAAGATTCTTTCCGCTGACCGGGATGCCCATCCCGAAAATGCTTTTGAGCAGCACCAGGTTGGCAGATTGCGACCCGGACCCGTTAACGGTCGCGACCTGGATGCTGAAGTCATTAATGATCCGCTTCGATGTTGGCGTCTGTAGTGCCGCTGAGCTACCCGCTCCGGGTGCCCCTACGGCAACGTCTCCTGTCGCCATTTGGCCGGATTCCTTCCCCGATGAATTGAGCGGCACCATCGCCGGCCAGACCCCTGTTGTACTCCGGTCTGGATCAAGAAGGACCCTGATCTCCGCTCCCAACATTATAGTTCAGTGATTCTCCGGGCTTTAATGGAGGGCGGTCAATGGCTCTAATTCGCCACTGGGTGGAGGAATTAGAATGATGGAATGCTGCTGGAAGGCATTTTTGCTGCGGTCACGACGTGCTTTTATCCCGACGGGCGCCCCTACTGGCGCAAGCTGGAAGCAAACATCGATCGCTACTCACTCACTGCGATGAGTGGGATGGTCTTGCTGGGTTCGACCGGCGAGGCCGTTATGCTTAGCGACGAGGAGTCACGCGAAGCACTGCGTGTTGCCCGCAATGCCGCGGCACCGGAAAAAGTTCTGCTGGCGGGAGTGGGCCGCGAAAGCGTGATTGAGACCCTGCGCCTGGCGGATTTTGTAGCCGGGCTTGAATATGACGCGGTCCTGGTGCGCACCCCTCATTACTATCGCAAGCAGATGCGCAATCGGGAAATGCTGACCTATTATCAGGCGGTCGCCGACCGGTCTCCGTTGCCAGTGATTCTCTACAGCGTGCCCAGCTGTACCGCCTACGATCTGCCCGTTGAAGTAGTCGCCGAGCTGGCAATGCATCCAAACATTATCGGCATGAAGGACTCGAGCGGCAACGTGGAGCGGATTGCAGAACTGGTGACGGCCACGCGGTCAGCGAGGAAGCGGACGGTCGTAGTCACCCCGGTCTTCGCCGCCGTCACTTCGCGCATGCTCTCGTCGCAGACGGTCAAAGAGGAGATCGCAACCTTCGTTGCGGCAGAGCAGCTGGTCTCCGGCGCGACGGTTTTGGCTGCACCAGCGCCTCGGCGTCCGCTCAAGACGCGGACCCGCGAAGTCGGCTTTCAGCTACTTTGCGGCTCTGCGCAGACGCTCTATCCCTCACTTGAAGCGGGAGCTACGGGGGGTGTGCTGGCGTTGGCCTCCGTGGCCCCGCAGGCCTGCGGCGAGGTCTACACCGCGTGGGCGGAAAAGGATCCGGTTCTGGCGGCAGAAAAGCAGCAGCGCATTGCCCGGGCCGGAATCGAGGTCGCCGGGAAGATGGGCATTCCCGGTATTAAGTACGCCCTCGACCTGAACGGATACTACGGCGGACGGCCCAGGATGCCGTTGCTGCCCCTCACCGGCGAAGAGCAGCGCCTGGTCGAGGAACTGATGGCAGACATTCGCAACTAAAACAGTTTCCAGTTATTGTCAGCGTTCAGGCTCCGGATTTAGCTCCGAACACATTTTCCACTTCTACTTGGAAAAGAGTCTCTGCTCTTCCGCTTCTACTTGGAAAAGAGTCTCTGGAGGATAGGGGTAGGGAGAACCGAGTTCCCCCTCCCTCCGAACCGGACAGGCGGATTTCCCGCATCCGGCTCTCCAGTTAGCGGGTCACCTTGCATAAGGATTGACGTACGGAAGCATGGGCCGCGCACAGAGAGAACAGCCCTTGCCCCGCAAAGAAAGCATTGGTCCAGCGATAATGGTCAAAGCCTCGCCCGCCACCACGCCGCCCCTGCCGGCAGCGCAGAATGGAACGCAAACGCATTCGTATCCAGCTGTCGAGTAAGGGAAACGTAGTCTTGTGACTGTGCTGGAAATATTGAAACCAGCCGGTCAGACTGCGGTTGAGTTGGGAGAGGATCATGGAAAGAGAGTTCCGGTTGTGACGGCGCGTGTGATGGCGAACCGTGGTCTTGAATTTCTCCAGGCTCTTCGCCCGCGGCCATTTCATACCCCGTTCAAAGTGATACCCGAGAAACTCAAAGCCTCCTCGCTGGGTGGCGTCCACGATACGCGTCTTTTCAGGATGCAACGCGAGTTCGGCCTGCACCGCCCACCGTTGCACTTCCGCCAGCGCCGTTTGCGCCTGGCTCTCCGTCCGGCACAGCAAGACAAAGTCATCCGCATATCGCACCATCTCTATTCCCAGGGCCGCCATGTGGTGGTCCAGGGGATCAAGATAGATGTTCGATAACAACGGACTGACCACTCCGCCCTGCGGCGTGCCCTGCACCGGGGTCCAGTATTTTGCTTCCTCCAACACCCCTTGACGCAGATATGATTGCACCAACTGCAGCACTCGGCCATCGCTGATCTTGCCTGCAACCCGCGCCATCAGCTTCTCCTGCGGAATGGTGTCGAAATAGCTTTTAAGATCGGCATCCACCACCCACGTGTAACCGTGGTGCAGCAGATCGTCGACCCGGCGCAAGGCGTCCTTGCAGCCCCGATTTGGACGGAACCCATAGCTATGTTCCGCAAAATCCCGCTCGAAAATCGGTTCCAGCACATGACGCAACGCAGCCTGTACCACTCGGTCGCGCACCGTCGGGATCCCTAGCGGACGCTTTTCCTTGCTGCCCGGTTTGGGTATCCATACCCGCTTCACCGCGGCCGGTTGATACTCGTTCCGTCGCAGTGCGCGCGATATCTTTTCCAGATTCGCTTCCTCGTGGCGCGCGAACATCTCTACCGTTTCATGATCTACTCCCGCGGCCCCTCCATTGGCCTGCACTCGTCGCAATGCCTGCCGCAGGTTGCCCGCGCTGTACACCTTGTCCATTAAGCTAAACCACTGTCCTCCTTTGACTCCTTGTTCCAGAGCCGTCAACATACGGTCCGTCCAGACTTCCGGTTCCACCCAATTCCATCGTGCGCGGATGTCTCTCGCTTGTTTAGTCTCTGCAGACACTGCCGCGAGTTCGTCTTCCGTTCTTCTGTCCATTCCCTCTTCCACTTCCCTGCGTCCCTTGGCTCCACGCCCATTACGGCGCTTCCTCGCTACTACGGACGCTGTGACTCCTCTGCCAGGTCTCGCCCCGACAGAGGTCTCCCTGATTCATGTACCTGGCCTTCCTGCCATTCTGTCTCCAACCACCTGTGTCGCCCCAAGGTCGCTTTCTCACGCTACCCCTCAGCGCCGTGGGCTTCTTCCTCACGGAAGTCTGGGCTTCGCCCTACCCTTGCAGGCTCGCCGCAAACACCGGCCGAATCGAGTTCGTCATCCTACGGACTGGCAGTTCACTCCCTGTAGCTCCTTACCTCGTCTCGCGACGACGCAATAACAGTTCGTTACAGGCCGGAGAGCGTATGCCTGAAGAGGACTTCCACCTCTCCAACCAAGTACACTTTCAGGCGCACAAGGGCACGGCTTCAGCCGTGCCATAAAGAGCTGATAGCTGATGAGGGCTTTAGCCCCTGAGGGCATCTTTTTATCAACGCACAAGAGAATTTGGATGATGGAAAAAGCGTACCTCAGCGGCTTCTAAAGCCGGATATGGCTCGTGTCATTTTACGGCACGGCTGAAGCCGTGCCCTTCCGGGCCGACTTCTCACACAGACTCTTTAGTCCCTGACGTACGTCTCTCCTGCCCCGTCCCGAATTTTTCAGCAGCATAGATGTCGACACGACTGCGATGAGAGAGTCGTGCCGAAGACGGATTATTTTGCTGCAGGGTGTAGGACTGTGCCACGGTTCCATTGCAGTCGTATTGTTGCAACCCAGTGGAAACAGCCACGGAGGCACCGGGAACATCGAGGCATTTGGAGCTGTTGCGAACCACAAACTTGTAGGCTCCATTGCCCAGCGGCACCGGCATCCATTGCTGGTTGGTGTTATTAACATAGCTCCACAGCTGAACAGGGATCTGGTCTGCCGTGGCCCGCGGTCCGCCGGTCACATCCCACACTACATTGGTGGCGGTGGTGTTGTAGGCATTGCGATTCACGACCCGGTAGTAGCCGCTGTCAGTTGGCTGGAATTGCCACTCCTGGTTGGCTTGTGCAGCGCCACAGGTATATTGCTGCACAATCGTCCCGTTAGCGGTCCCCCAGCCGGTTGCATCGACGCACAGGTTGCTGTTGGTGTTCACGACGGTGTACCAGACGGTCGTCGAGATGGTTGAAGTTGACCCAGTGCCCGATCCGCCGGTAGAAGTTCCTCCGGGACTGGTGCTGCCTGATGAGTTCACAGGACCCACAACCACTGCGTTCGAGCTCAGCTTCGCCTGCCACGTTGTGTACTCGGCCGCTTCCATCTGCAGGGTGATGGGGTTAGCGGCAATCGACGGGTTTAGAGCATAGTCGCCGTTGTTGTCCGGAAAGTATGCATCGTTTCTAAATCCATCCCAGGCACAACGTGATGCCCAGCACATCCAACCGGCGGTGTTGTTGTACATGTTGTCGTTGTACATCGATCCGTTTTGGATGTTGCCGTAGACATCGTAGAGCGAGAGCCCCACATTTTGTGAAGGAATCTGGGTTCCATTGGGCAGCAGGCCACTGGAAACGACGCGATTGTTATAGGCTGCGTTGTCGTGCCCACTGCCAATTTCAATGCCCATGTTGATTGTGCCGACGACCTGGTTGTTGTAGATATTGTTAAAGGCAGCGGCGGTTTGCACGGTATCGAACGAACTGCCATCGGTGGTGATTCCGCCGCCGTTGTAACTGTCGGTCACAGGATTGTAGGGGTAGGCTCCCTGCACGTAGTTATCGTGCAATTGCGCCGGGCTGCTCGCCGTACCGCCGGCATCGTACATGCTTATGTTTTCATTGACCATGCTCTGGTAGGGATAGTTAATGATTTCGTTCCAGGCGATGGTGATGCCGGGAACCGACGGCATGGTGCCGAGTTGGATGGCGTGAGCCCACACCCAATTGGTTTCCCCGGGTAAGGAGCCGCCGTTGCCATCACTTTCCAGGCCAACGATGTTGCGGCCGCGATTGTTGAGGATGGTGATGGTTTGGGTTCCGTCGTAATTCCCCCCGTAGCCGCGGACCCAGACGCCATACTCCACATTTTCGAAGTAGCAGTTTTCTACATCCAGCAGGCTGGGATTCTGGGCGTCGACAAAGATCCCGTTGGGCTGCCCCGTCACGTTTGGATTGACGGTTATGCCGATCACGTTCTTAACCGTAACATTGTTTCCATACACCGGATCGCTGATCAGGTCGTTGGGACCGGTTACGTACGAATTCTGAATCAGCACCGGCTCGGTGGTGGCAATGCTGACCGCCGGGGTTTGCGGGTTTGTGCTCTTCCAATTGCCGGAATAGGTGCCTCCCTGGGTGATGGTGAGGGGGCCACTCCATTGGATATTTCCCATGGAACTGGAGATGGGGGCAGTCGCGGTTTGCCCCTGGTAGGTGGCAGTAATCGCCACCGTGCCGGTGGCGTTTCCCGCGGCGAGGCCGCTGGCTGAGACGCTGACCATGCGGGGATCGGCTGAGCTCCAGGCAACGCCGCTGCTGACATTATTGGAAGAGCCATCGGAATAGGAAGCCGTGGCCGTGAGCTGTGTGGTACCGCCTATATTGACGGAAGGCTGGTTCGGCGAGATGGCAAGGGAGGTGACGGTTTGTGCCTGGGCAAAGGCGGCGAAGAGAAGAAATGGCAAACACCAGAGGCGGGGGAGGTTGCTGCGATTTGCCTCGAAGTGCGTAGAGAGCTTCTTCATTGAACAACGACCTCATATAGAAAAACTGTTCGGAATGTCTCCCTTGCGCGGCACCGGCAGGTTGCAGGCAGACGGGTGCTAAGCCCTGCTTGCGCATGCGCGGATCGCCCCTTAAGGGAGGCAGTCGGATTTTTGAGGCAGGTACAAAAAGGGAGTGCTCGAACGGACGAAGCGTGAAGGTGCGTGTGTCTTCGAGGACCATAACGAGGTCAGTCTTCGAGCGCAACCCCTTCCCAAGTGAAACTTTATGTGCTATCGAGCCAAATTGGGACAACAGAGGAAGCTCTTACGCGCAACTAACACTTTTGTAGGATTGATGCGCGACAGGACTTGGCTCCCTATACCCCGTATATCGGCACTCACCTAAGTTTGCTTATGTGTGAGAGTTATTTTTTGGCTTCTCCCCTGGCTTTATCGCGACGCCGAGCCCGGATGGAAGAGTAGGTTGGTAAAAGGAGTTCTGGCCTGATGAAACCGCTGCGACTGCTCACATTGTTTCTCTTGGCTCTTTCGCCCCTCTCTCTGCGTGCACAACTTGGGCTGTACGGGGGTTTTACGGTACAGAACCCGGGCGTTCCCCCGGCTAGCGGATACCAATTCTACGGCGGCACATTCGGGGCCTACCTGGCCAGCGGACAACTGGCGATCCTGAACGTGGGCCTGGATGTTCGAGGGTCGTTTACGAAAAATGGCTCAGACTCGTTCAACAGTGGTGCGATCGGACCCAGGGTTGGGCTCAATCTGCACGTGATCCCAGTGCATCCCTACGTGGAAGCGACGGCTGGCCTGGGCAACCTGAATATCAATGAGACCTCGAGCGACGTCACTCGGTTCGAATATCAGTTATTAGGTGGTCTGGACTTCACCATCTTTCCTCGCATCGATTGGCGGGTGGCGGAATTCAGTTATGGGGGCTTGTCGGTGTTCAACGGCAGCTATCACCCAAAGACACTGACCACGGGAATTGTGCTGAGGCTCCCGCGTGTCTTTCCTCTGCCGTAGCGTGGCGGTATAGCACAATCAAATGATCTTTCGATAGACCACAAACCCCGACTTCTCCGCAACGTTGTCATACAGCTTCATCGCGGTCACATTTGTTTCATGGGTCTGCCAATATACTCTGCTGCAGCCTCCATGTTCGGCGTACCGATAGATCTCTTCGATCAAGGAACGGCCGATTCCCTCACCTCTGGCAGATGCAGAGGTGAACAAATCCTGCAGGTAGCAGACCGAACCAAGCGAGATCGTGCTGCGATGGAAAATTAAATGCGCCAAGCCGAGCAAGCGCCCAGAGCGTTCCGCGACCAAAGCATGCATTGGCTCATACGGATCAAAGAAACGCGACCAGGTCATGGCCGTGATTTCGTCAGGCAACGCAGTGTCCCCGGTGCGACCGTAGAATGCGTTGTATGCGTCCCAAAGCGGTTTCCACTCCGTAAAGTCGCTGGGGCGAACTCCTCGTATCAGCAGGTTGTCACTCAAAATCGACCTCTTTCAGGCCATCCCTTTCGATGGCTCATTTCGCAAGCCCCAATGCGGTCGGATGCTTTGGTTGATAAAGCCCAATCTCGCCTCCTCCCGGAAGCCGCATCTTCGTAATAGAACCCCAGCGCGCCTCCTTGACCTCAGAGCACCCAATGCCCTTACCCGCGAGGTCAGCTATCTCGGCCTGCAGATCGTCGCACAGGAAGTAGAGCTCCTGGGGCCCGCTCTTCTCCGAGGGGTGAATTGCGGCCTCAGCGGGCGGAAGGGCGAAGATCAGCCAGCCATGTCCAGCATCTACCGACGCGAATTTCAGAACGTCTCGAAAAAACGCCCGATCTGCCTCGGCGTTCTCACTGTAGACAATTACGTGAGTACCAAAAATCATTTGCTGCTCCTTAAAACATCCTGGCCGGGGCGGTAGGGAAAGATACGCCTCGTCCGGATAATCGAGATATTACGCTCAGACTAGCGGTACAATTCACGAGGATTGGTGCCGCTAGGGAGGTTCCCGCTCATACGATTCCGCTGGATATTTCTGCTCTGCGCCGCTTCCCTGGCCGTGCAGGCCGCGACCGCACAGGCCACGCCCAGCGCGCCTGAAGAGAACTATGTCAAGTCTCACTACACGAAATACGAGTACCGTATCCCCATGCGCGACGGCGTGCATCTCTTCACTGCCGTCTACGTGCCAAAGGACAGCAGCGAAGCATACCCCTTCCTCGTTACCCGCACTCCCTACAGCGTGGAACCTTACGGCGAAGACCAATATCCGAAGCGTCTCGGCCCCTCGGATGAATTTGAGAAAGCCGGCTATATCTTCGTTTATCAGGATGTTCGCGGCCGATACATGTCTGAAGGCACCTTCGTCGAGATGCGCCCGCACATCGATCTAAAAAAATCACCCAAAGATGTCGATGACAGTTCCGACATGTACGACACGCTGGAATTCCTTCTCCACCACGTGCCCGGCAACAATGGTAAGGCCGGCATCGTGGGCATTTCCTATCCCGGCTTCTACACCTCCGCCAGCATGATCGACTCCCACCCCGCGCTCAAGGCCGCGTCCCCCCAGGCGCCTATGACTGACTTGTTTATGGGCGACGACACCTATCACGGCGGAGCGTTCATGCTCGACGCCAACTTCGGCTTTTACAGCAGTTACTTCAAGCCCTTCGCCGAGCCCTCACTGCCGCAGCCATCCACCTCCTTCGATATGGGAACGCCCAATCACTATGAGTTCTACCTCAAAGCCGGACCTCTGGCGAATCTCGACAAGCGCTATCTCAAAGGCTCCAACCCGCTCTTCAACGACCAGTTGTATCACGATACTTACGACGATTATTGGAAGGCGCGTGACCTGGCGCACGCACTTGAAGAACGTGAAATGCGCCGTGCTCGTGGTGGGTGGTTGGTATGACGCCGAAGACCTCGCTGGCCCCTACCGCACCTTCAACGCGGTCAATCAATACAATCCCGAAACGCCAACCACCCTGGTTGAAGGCCCCTGGACCCACGGCGGCTGGGCACGCAAGGACGGCGACCAGCTGGGAGACATAGAGTTTAACGCCAAAACCAGCGACTACTTCCGCAAGAAGATACAGTTCCCTTTCTTCGAGTACTACCTCAAGGGCAAAGGTGCGCCATTGCCCAAGGCCCAGGTTTTCGAGACCGGAAGCAACGTCTGGCGTACCTACGATGCGTGGCCGCCCAGGAATGCCGCGCCCAAGACCCTCTACTTCCACTCCGAGGGCAGGCTTTCGTTTGAGCCACCATCCCTGCCTGAAAAATCAGCTGCTTACGACGAGTACATCAGTGACCCCGCCCACCCCGTGCCGTTCACCGGATATATTACCGATGGGATCCCGCAGCGCTACATGGTCGATGACCAGCGCTTCGCCTCCACTCGACCCGACGTGCTCACTTACGAAACCGAACCGCTCACTGAAGATGTCACCATCGCCGGCCCTATCTCGCCCAAACTACACGTAACCACGACCGGCACAGATTCCGATTTCGACGTGAAGCTCATCGACGTCTACCCCAATGATTATCCCGACCCGGAACACGACGACAAGCGCCTCGACGTCCCTCCGATAAAAATGGGAGGCTATCAGGAATTGATTCGCGGCGAGCCTATGCGGGGCAAGTTCCGCAACAGCTGGGAACACCCGGAGCCCTTCACCCCGGGTAAACTGGCCGAGGTCAATTTCATCATGCCCGACCTCAACCATACCTTCCGCAAAGGCCACAGAATTATGGTGCAGGTGCAAAGCAGCTGGTTCCCGCTGACCGACCGCAATCCGCAAACCTTCACCGACATCCCCAACGCCAAGCCAGAGGACTTCAAACCAGCGACGGAGCGCGTCTACCACTCGCCCGAGGCAGCTTCAGGAGTCGAGGTGCTGGTGCTGCCACAGCCGTGAATGTTATAACGGGGGAGCCCGCTTCCTGGGAAACGAGAAAATAATGGGCATACTCGAATCTCAGCAACGTGACCACAAATCCAAAACATGGAAAATCGCGGTGAGGAACTATGAGCCGGTCGAGTAGCTGGATAGCCGTTTTGGGATTGCTCTTGCTGTCGTCATCAATCTTTGCCCAGTCGCATGCGCCAAAACTTATCGACGTGCATGTGCACTACAACGGCGAGCAGGGGTTTCTCGAAAAGCTGCTTGATAAATTGAATGCGGCGGATGGTCTGGCTTTCTTGTTAACCACTCCCCAGGGATTCACCGAAGCCAGTAACTTTATCCGGGAACATCCTGACCGATTGATAGGTTTTGGAGATATCAAGCTGGATGATCCGAATGCTCTCAGCGAGATTGACCGCTTTCACCAGGCGGGATTTCGTGGCCTCGGTGAGATTACTTCCACGCAGAAGAACTACGACGACCCAGCCTACTGGCCGCTCTACGATCGTGCGGACAAGTACCATATGATTCTTCTTTTTCACACCGGGATCGTGAATCGGCTGCACCCTGAGCAGCCGGCAAATATCAGCTTTGATCGCAGCCGGGTTACGCGTCTTGATTTGATTGCGCGGCACTGGCCACGGCTGACCATTATTGGCGCCCATTTGGGAAATCCGGATTATGCGGAGGCAGGCGAAATTGGACGATGGGATCCAAATCTCTTTTTTGACGTTTCCGGCAGCACACTGATCAAGAAGAAGGATGATTACCGCTTCTTCCGTTCTATCTTCTGGTGGACCGGGGTGGTGAGTCCTCACACACCCGCGAGCGGTACCAGCGCCTTTGAGAAAATCGTCTTTGGCTCGGATGTCTTTGGCGGGGATCTTGCGGAATTCGACCTTGCGCTGCAGCGCTACCACGAAATGCTCGATGCCTGCCAAGTGGACCAGAGCGCCCAGGAGAAGATATTTTCCGGAACTATGTGGCGCATTCTGCAGCAACAGCAAGCGCAGGATGCGCCGGCGCCGCGATAAAGCTCCGAGTTCCTCTCGTTTGTTCTCTAACTTACTTGTGACTGCGCCGCAGCCGGGATTGCATCCACTTCATGGGTTGTGGGCATGGAGGGCTGCGCGCCGGCGCGTGTAACCGAAACGGCGGCTGCAGCGGCCGCAAACCGCGCGCTCTCCTGGGGAGATTGACCCCGGGCGAGCGAAACTGCGAAAGCTCCATTGAATGCGTCGCCGGCGGCAGTTGTGTCGACCGCCTTCACGGGAAACGCAGGTACATGCAACTTCAGACCCTCTTGTCTGCGCAGGTACACTCCGGAAGCACCAAGTTTTAGCACCACCCCGCGCAATCCCTGTTGCAACAGCCGCTCAGTGGTCTGCTCCAGAGATTCCTTCTTTTTACCGCCAGCGTAAAAGGCGGCTTCTGTCTCATTGGGAGTAAACCAGCTGATTTGTCTCAACACCGCCGAAGAAAGAGCGTGCGACGGAGCGGGATCGAGCATGAGCGGAACCCGGTTGCGCTCACACAGCTGGGCAAGATACTCGATCGTATCCATTGGAGTTTCTAATTGTGCAAGCACCAGCCCTGCACGGCGAATCATCTCGACATGCGCATCCAGGTCAGCCGGCCTCAAGGCGGAATTCGCGCCCGGGGTCACTACGATGATGTTGTCGCCTTGCGGAGAAACGACGATCATGGCGACTCCTGAATTGTCCTCAACCGTCCCCACTGCCGAAATATCGACCCCCGCTTGCTCCAACCCAGAACGTAACCGCTCTCCAAATGCATCACTCCCGACTTTGCCGATCATGTGCACCGGATGCCCTAGCCGTGCAATGGCGACTGCCTGGTTTGCGCCCTTTCCGCCCAAATGCGTCTTGAACTCGGTACCGAGAACAGTCTCTCCCGAGACCGGGATCCGTTCGGCCTTCGAAACCAGGTCGATATTGATACTACCCACCACGACAATCGTTTTGGCTGCGCGACATATACCTTCCTTTGAACAGATACCAGCTAGAAAAGAGGCGCCAAGGCCACCAACGTGAGCCCCACCAGGAACAATACAAACATCCAGAACAGGTAGCTCTTCGCCCGCGATGGTGCGGAAGAGAATTCACGCCAGATGAAGACCCCCCACGCGGCGGAAACCATCGTGGCCCCTTGCCCGATGGAGTAGGAAACAGCCGGCCCTACAATGTGGGCTCTCGATGCTACAAAATTCAAGACCGCCCCGGTGCACCAGATTACCCCGCCCAGGATTCCCCACAAATGCCAGCGGGCAGGAGCTGCGGTAAAGCCCTGCATGGATACGGGGCTCTGTCGATCGAGCGGCTTGCGCATTAAAAGGTAGTTGAAGGGAATGGCACAGAGCGCCACACCAATCACGAAAAAGAACGAGGTTGCGTAGGGTCCGGGGGCGCCAGCGCCGGTCATGGCACGCGAAACAAAGGGATAGAAGGTTCCCATCAATAACCCGGCGATCAGGCTGATCACCACACCTCTGCGACTCGTCGCCTGGTGCTCACGTTCGCGGAGGCGATAGGCGATCGAATCACACACGATCGCTGCCACCACCAGTGCGATGCCACCGAAGAGCATGGCTGGGTTTCCATGGGGGGCCAATATGTAACTGCCGGCGGCGCCGATGACCAGCGCCAATCCGATGCCGACTGGAAAAGCAACCGCCAGCCCGGCAATCTCAATGGCTGCTACCAGGAGCAGGTTGGCTACATTGAAAATCACTCCCCCAACCAGTGCCCAGACGATATGAGATGCCTTGGCGGCCTCGACATCGGCAAGGAAAGATGGGCCCGTCGATCCGGCCGTTCCCAGGGTAAACCCCCATAACAGCGCCCCAGCGATCAATCCGATCACGTAATCCCAATAGAAAAGCTGGAACCGATATCCTGGACACAACTTGACCGTATTGGCCCATGATCCCCAGCACAACATGGTGAGGATCATGAAGGAAAGAGCGATGTCGTAAGTCTCGGGCTGGTACAAGGTGTGGTCTATCCTTTCGTTCAACCTAGGGTACGGGGAAGACGACTTTTCCAACGAGCAAGATATCACTTCCCTTCACAACCCCTACCAGCAGAGGGTTGTGGATTCCCTGCATTATGGGTTCGGTCTGGTTTGACCTGAAAGCATTCAAATCCGTCGCAGCTAAAACTGCAACTTAGCTCCCAACTGCATGATCCTCCCCTCTCTGCCCGCCGACACCGTTCCAAAGTTGACCTGGTTACCGCTATTGTCGTAGCAGAATGGCTCGGTATTGCAGACGTTGGTCCATTGCGTGTGATTGAAAGCGTTGAACACGTCGGCGCGGAAGTTTAGATTCAGGCGATCGTAGATCGCGAAGGTCTTGCCTGCCGACAGGTCCATGTTCAACTGCCCTGGACCGCGAATCACTCCCGTCTGAGTCAGACCCTTTACATCGTTCGGAGGTACAGTGAACGCCGTGGTGTCGAACTGACGCGCGAAGTTCTTATCGAAGTGGCCGATGTTGGGATTCTTTACCATATTCAGCAGATTGGGGCCATCGTAATCGAAGGCGCTTGAGCCGGTGTTGTTATACGGTGTGTAGGTGTCGCCGGATTCGAAGTTCGCTATCGAGGAGAGCTCCCAGCTCGTGGCCGCCAGCTTCAGGGCTCTGTTCCAGTTGCCACCATACACCGGCTGGTAGATTCTGAGTCGGAGGCGGTGCCGGTGAGAGGTTGGCGATTCGCCGCGCTCGAGATGTGGATGATAATTCCAGCTGTCGCCGGAAAAGGTCGCCGTGTCAGTGACCGTTTTGCTGAAGGTGTAGTGCGACACAAATTGAAACCCGTTGGCCATTCGCCTCTGGAACTCGACGATGCCGGCATTGTAGAACGCGTTCAGATCGGGATGATTGGCGTAGATCGTCCCAAAGCTTCCTAGATTATTTGGGCGCGCAGCGTTGTAAGCTGACAGCGAGGGCCATCCCGTTTGATAGGGAGGCAGGTTGGTCGCACTGAAATATAGGCCCTTCCTGGACTGTGCTCCCAAATATTGAAATTTCAGAACCGAAGTGGTCGAAAGCTGTTGTTGCACATCTGCCTCATACCGGTGGACGTACGGAGACAGGGCCGATGTCTGGTCAAAGGTATAAGCGTCTTGAAAGGTTCCCACGGCGAAGAAGCGGAGCTCGGACCCGTACTGATGGGGAAGGTGCCTGGCGCTACGGACACGGCTGGCTGGAAGATCTGCGATGAGTGCAGATATGGTATGTCATCCGGTACGTTGAATCTTGCGTTGGTCAGCTCATCGCCGGTGAAGTAGCCGGGGATCCGGTAAGTGCCTGTTCAACATTGCCTGCTATCTGGCTGGCGCCGCCGTTATAGAAGAGACCGTAGCCTGCACTGATTACAGTTTTCGGATTGGCCTGGTAAGCCAGGCTTAAGCGCGGAGCGATGTTGTTCTTATCAGATTTCAGGAAGTGCTGCGGCACTCCCGGAGCCAGTCCCGGGATCTGGAGTTGCCATCCAGGCACGCTTTTGTCCACCAACGCGCAACACAGGCTGTTGGCTGCATAGATCGGTTCGTTCAGATCGTAGCGCACGCCCACATTCAGGGTCAGTTTCTGTGTGAGCTGGAATTTGTCGTTTGCGTAGAATCCCCAATAGGGGAAGTACACATCCAGCAAGGGAGCAGCGGGACCGCCGCTGGTTAAATCAAAGCGCTGATGGATGATTCTCGGCAGCCCCAGCACCACGTCCGCATATCCGTCGCCGCCCACACCGTTGTCCGCCGTGCCCGCCTCGGAGAACGCCTGCTTCGGCTGGCTGTAGTTGATCACGTTGAATGGACGCCGAAAGAAACCGAGCGGACGTAATCGAAGTCCTGCTCTCCCTTTTTAAAGTAATTCATCCCGAAGGTGAAGTTATGCCGCTTATGAGTCCAGGTAACGTTGTCGGAAAATTGCAGGCTTGGTGGCCTCGTTCTTGAATATCTCGTTGAACCCGGGCGAGTTGTAACCGTAGATATCCAGGGCTAGCACCCCTTTGTTGCTCCCGGAACCAGTATTTTGGAATATCTTGTTGAACGGGTTGGAATCGCCATTCAGTTCCGCCAGCTGCGAGGGCGGCACGGTAACATACTGGCTATCCCCAAGTCCGAAAGTGAACTCATTCGCCAGGTTGGGTGTGAACACCTGCGCGTCGCTTACGGTAAATAGTTTCCCGTAGTCGGTCAGGTTCGGTGTGTAGAGCGGGAACACGCCGCCGAGATTCGTATCCGTCCCGTTGGACCAGTCGATCGCAAAATAGAGGCTGTTCTTCTGCGATAGGGTTATGTCGAAGCGGCTGTCGAAGCGATACGCGCTGGCATCATGCGCCGCATGCGTAACGTAATTAAATCCAGATGTGTTCGGGGTGTTGGGGGAGGGATAGAGGTTTGAGATCGCAGCAGACGAGGGATCCACCAGCGGTCCGCCATCGGGCCTGGTTGCCAGGTCCAGGCGGTTGCCTGGAACCGGCAGACGGTGACTCAGCCCGTTCGAGTCATAAGTTGTTGTGTAGGGATTGTAAAGTTGTACGGGATTGTCTCCTGCGAGCAGCTCGCTAAAATCGCCTTGCCGTTCCGCGAGGCTGGGCAATAGAGCAACGGTATTCGGAAGACCATCCCGCTCTTCCAGCCGCTCATAGTTGGCGAAAAAGAATGCCCGGCTCCGGACCTGGTTGAACAGCTTCGGAATGCGGACGGGACCGCCAAGATTGCCGCCAAACTGGTTTCTGCGCAGGGTCGATTTGCTCAGCAGCCCCAGCGCTTTGTCATACGGATTGCGCGCGTTAAAAAGGTCGTTTTCGACAAATTCGAAGCCTTCGCCATGGTATTTTGAGGTTCCCGACTTCGTGGAAACCAGGAGAGCCGATATGTCGTGTCCGTTCGAGGCACTGAAATCGGAGACTGCTATCTTGGCGTCCTGAATCGCCTCAGTCGAAGGGGCGAAGGTGGGAGCGGCGCCATAGTTCGCCGTAGCGTTGACCCCGTTGATGTAATAGCCGTTGTCCTGCTGCCCGTTGACCTCTCCACCGCTGGCAAACAGCGTGCCCCCGGGAACGTCGTTGGTACCGGGCGTGTAGTTCGAATTCGGATTGACGTTGGATTGCGGGTACGTGCTGATCGCGGGGGCCAGTACCGTGAGCGAAGTAAAATTCCGGCCATTGATCGGCAGCTGCTGGAATTGCTGCTGATCCACATCCTGGTCAACCGTGGCATGGTCGGTCTCCAGCAACGGAACTGCGCTGGTTACGTTTACCGTCTCCACCGCCGTACCCGGAGTCAGCACGAGATCCAGACGCTTGCCCTGCTGAGTCGTGAGGTCGACCGCTTGCGATTCCAGGGGCCGAAATCCTATCTGTTCGGCATGCACCACGTAGTGGCCGATGGTCAAATCAGAAAAGGTATACTGCCCGCTGCCGTCCCTTGTGGTGGTCTGTGTCTGATTTCGATCCAGATCTCGCAGCGTGACCGTGGCTCCCACAATGGCCGCTTTCGAAGAGTCGGTTACGAACCCAGAGATGGAACTGCGTTGAGCAAATTGTCCCTGCAGAGCGGCCGGTAATAAGCCGACTAACAGCGACAGCAAGACGACCAAGCCACGTTTGCGAAACATAGGCACTCCTCACATTTTTTTTGAAAGCTTCCAAAATTAGTCCAGGACGAACTTCTACGCTCACGAATTGGCGAGTGTCAAGCGTCCTGTAAATCTTCTTCCCCTTTATAAAAGAGCTTTACGAAAGCAGTCTCTTCTTGCTGATGTCATCAGGGGTCCAACGCAATGCGCTGTCCCAGATGTTAAGTTCAGTCCCCAGTAACGTTTGATTCCGGTTGCGGAACTATTCGGCCTCGCTGGCGCAGCGGAAGCCAAGAGTCCCCGACCGGTCATAGCTCGGCGCCATTAAGAGCAGCTTGCCGTGCTGATCATTTCGATATGCCTCCGGAAAGTACCAAATGGAGCCCTGTGGCTGGTAGTAGTTCCCACCGCGCAGAATTCCGGCCCGCGTGTGATCGTCGACATATTCGTCGGTCCATTGCCACACGTTCCCTACCATATCCATCACACCCAGCGGACTCGCGCCCGCGGGATGAGCATCCACATCATCGGGCGACGTCAAAGTACGTCCTTTATCAGGCACAGGAACATTCGCCGCGTTCCAGGTATTACCCCAGGGATAAACGCGGTTCTCGTCGCCGCCCTGCGCTGCATACTGCCACTCCCACTCGCGGGGCAGCCGCTTGCCGGCCCACTTCGCGTAAGCGCGTGCATCCTCAAGCGAGACCCACGTCACGGGCTTTTTGGCCCATCCTTCGGGATAAGTACCGTTCTTCCAGTCGCGAAGAAAATTCATGTCATCCTGGGGATGATAGTGAGTCGCATCAAGAAACTTCTTGAAGTCGGCATTCGTGACCGGGTACTTGTCGAGATAGAACGCATCGACGTGCATCGGACGCTCATGAAATCGACGCGCCGAGTCCTCCCAGGGATATTGCACGTCGACACCCACATCATTTGATCCTTCGATTTCAATTCCCTGCACTTTGAAGACATAGTCGCCGGCCGGGATCTTCACCATTCCATCAGGCGCCGCCGCCGGAGCCTTGGTCTTCTCAATTTCCACTAGCTGCTGCCCCAAGGGCTTCCACTCATGCGCATAGGAAGAGAGTGGCGTTGCCGTCATCTTCTTCATGCGGGACATCAGTTCATGAATGCTGGCTTCGGGCGCGCCGTGCACGGCCATCACTGCTCCCATTCCATGGGCTTCCAGAGGAAACGAAAGTACCGCTTCTTTTCCGTCACTCTCCGGCGTCAGTTCGACCCCGTGGTACAGATCGAAGTAGCGAACGCCATCTTCGGCCGGAACCGTCATCTGCCGCCCCGCCACATCGTATTCATTACGGTTCACGATCGTCCAGACGGTGCGGCCTTCGAGCGGCCAACGGCTGGCAAAGACACCATACATGTGCATGGGGTAGAAAGGCTCCCACCCGCTGCTCGAAAAGAATGGCGCTACGGCGCGCTCGATCGTCGCCATGCGCCGGGTCGCTTCTCCGTCGCGTGGGGTTACGCCGTTCCATATGCCCCACACGTTTTCCCAGCTCTCCCAACCTTCTCCGTTAAAAAATGCAAATTGAAGGTCGTCGTTCTTATCGCGATTCCAGCGGCCCTGAATATTGACCTGGTGCCTGGGCTCGAGCCAGCGAAAGCGATCCAGTGTAGGCACAAATTGAAACTTATACTGCCCCCAGTTGAGTACATCCCAGGCAAGTGCCTCATCCGAAGCGCTGCCCTCCGGCTCAAACGCCAGGGCATGTCCCACAGATTCGGCGGCCAGAGAAAAGGCCAGCGGCACGCCATCCTGGGTATCGCCGTTGATGCCGTCAGCGTTTATCTCCTTCATGAGGCCGGCGATCTCGACAGGCCAGGACTTGGCCGGCTCGCGCGTGCCCTGGTCCCACATCATCATGGGAAACAGAACGCGCACTCCATGCTTATGGAAGTCCTCCACCATCTGGCGAACGCCCGCCACGCCGCCAGGCATGGAACGAATCATGTCATGCTGATTGCGATCGTCGATGCCCATGTTGGGATAGGTCGGCCAAATCAGCACCGCGTCAATGCCTCCGTATCGCTTATCGAGGTCATCCAGATAACGGTCGACGGTATATTTATGGGCGACAGGATCGTAGAAATATCGATCCTGCACCATCATCTGCGGCTGGATGAATGCGGATTGCGCCCATTCGAGCGCCGGCAGGCGATATCGGGCATCGTCAAAGCCGATACGAATCCGTCGTTCGGTGCGCCAATGGGTAACATCGGTCAGCCACTGCTGATGAGTCACGTCGGTGCAGGGTGTGTAGGGACCTTCCCAAGCAAACTTAAGGCTGAGGCAGGTGGGCGGAGGAATTTGCTGATCCACCGGCCTATACTGTGAATCCTGAGCCTGGGCGGGGAGGGTCCATGCGGCCGCGGCCAGAACGATAGCGGCAATCTTCTTCATTTCCTTCGTTCGTCTCATCTGTTCCTCAGCTTACTTATGTCTGCGCCGCAGCCAGGATCCACTTCAGTCGATTGTAGGCATGGAAGGCTGCGCGCCGGCGTCGAGGTAACCGAAACGGCGTGTCCAGCGGCCGCAAAGCTCGCACTCTCCTGGAGAGATTCTCTAGATTTAATTGAAAGCATTCAAATCGCAGAGAATAATACATAGCGAAGTCAACAGTGTCAAAGAATAAAATATGGCTTCCCTCCACCCCCATCGCCAACCAACTCCGGCAGCGCTGCAGTGAAGGAAGCTGCCAAGACAACCATAGCGTGCCTGCTAGGTGTGGCCAACGATTCGCTCGTCCGCGCGCAAAGGGCTCTGGCCATTCGCAAGCAGAGCTTGCTCCAATCCTTGAAAGGATTTAGATACTGGTATACTTCACGCAACCGTTGACTGAGTTAATTCTCCTATGTCCAACATGAAGCAGGTCGCAAAGATGGCGGGTGTTTCCCTTGGCACCGTTTCGCACGTGCTGAACGGATCAGCGCGCGTGAGAGAGCCCCTTCGCAAGCGTGTTTTGGATGTGGTGAATTCCCTTGGATACCAACCAAGCCAGTTAGCCAGAGGTCTGCGGCGGGTCAAGACGAACATGATCGGTATGGTTATTCCCGACGTGACCAATCCCTTCTTCCCTGGCGTTGTTCGCGGCGCCGAAGACGTAGCTTTCTCCAATGGCTATCGGCTGGTTCTCTGCAATACCGACAACGATCATTCGAAGGAACTGGTTCACCTGAACGAACTCCGCACCTATTTGCCCGCCGGACTTCTGGTCATCCCATCTAACTTCAGTGATCTAACAGCTCAAGCTGAGTCTTACCGCAAATCCGGCACAGCCGTGGTCTGCGTTGACCGTCTACCCAAGCGGTGGAATGGCGACAGTGCAACCGTCGCGAACGAAGAGGGCGCATTTCAGGCGAGCCGGTATCTCATCCAACTTGGCCACCGACGCCTTGCCACGATCACCGGCCCGCTCCATCTGACCAACGCACAGCAGCGTGTCGATGGCTTTAAACGGGCCCTCGCCGAGGCAGGTATTTCGCTGGCGCAGACTTACTTTCAGGAGACAACCTTCGACCGTGTCGGCGGCCATTCCAAAGCATTGCTTCTGTTACGGATGCTTCCACGACCGACTGCAATTTTCGCTGCCAATGACATGATTGCCCTGGGTGTGCTCCACGCTATCCGCGAGCTTGGTTTGCGGTGCCCCGAAGACGTCTCCGTGATGGGCTTCGACGACCTGGATTTCGACGAATTCACCAGCCCATCGCTCTCATCTGTCTTCCAGCCCGGCTATCAGCTCGGGGCCACGGCGGCTCAGATGCTTCTTGAACGCATGCAGGGCAATCAGGGTCCGCCCGTCCATTCTGTGCTGCAAACACAGTTAAAGATCCGTGGGTCGGTGGGGCCGCCTCCTGAAAAGCCTGCAGCTGCCTCTCGTCGTTCTCAACCAAAAGCTCGTGTTCGCCGGACGACAACGGTATAAGTTCTTTTATTGAAGTTCAATGTGCCTCCAATACGAGTTGCCAGCGTAATGATTAGGCACGAGGACAAGATCGTAGAGCCTGACGACGACACGTTGTTTCTTATATGCACTGAGATCGAGATGAATAGGCTCCCAACGACGTTCTGAAGCATTCGCTGCTGTCAACGGATCCCCTTCTATCAACCGGTCAAGCACCTTTTCGTTATTCACAAACACCACTAAATGCCAGGTTCGGCCGGCATCGGCAGCCACATCGAATTTGAGTGAGGGGCTGTCGCCGAGTTCGATGGAGCGACGCAATAACGCTCCACGGACTTCATCTCGCGGCCATACTGCGAGCGTCTCACCCTCCAGGTAGGTGTCACCACGAATTCCTATGAGCCCCCCGCCGGCGCCTCCGAATCCAGCTCGCTCCAAAGTCCAGTCAGGGTTCCACCATCGGGTAAGATCCGCAAGCTTGAATAGCTCTGGCTCCTGGGTTCTAGGCTGTTGTGTAGGAATGACCAGAAAATCACCGTTAAGTTTGGCGCCGTGCTCCAAGAGAATTTTCTGGCCAATGACTGCTGTCCGCTCTGCGAGGGCTGCAATACTCTCATCGACCGAAGGCGTCAGGTTGAGGGGACCCATAGTGGCGCCCTGAATCCGGTCGTGCAATGCGGCCACTTCTTTTGCCGGCAATGCGGACATCCCATGCATGGCAGCGACGACGGAGGCAGCATTCGCGGCATTGCAGTCCGTATCCGCAAAATCTGCCCCGCTAAACGCGAGGTTTACCGTGGTCGAAAAATCACCCTTTCCGAACCACACGCTGGTTGCCACAATCCCCCCGTTCACCACTGCGTTGTTTGTTGCCGGATACTCGATACCCCAGCGCTCATTGATGACCCTATTTATGTCCTCCGGCGACCTTCCAGCTTCAGCCATCGAGATGACCATATCCAGACACTGGCGGTAAGGAGAGAGTGGTGATATCAACTGTGCGGCTTTACGAACGATCTCTCTGGTGTCGGTTTCGACAAAACCCAAGCTGATCATTCCCGACACGAACACAGCGCCATCTGTGCCTTCGGCATAACCATTGATATGGGTCAAACGGCGAGCTAATTCCGCCGCAACATTGGGCATACCAGGAGCGAGCGTGCCATAGACATCGCTGCTAAATTGCGGTCCGATCGTCCACCATAGTTTGTTATATCGCGGACTACCTGTATCCGGCGCTTTCAATCCCCGTTTCAGCAACAAGAGCGTTTGTTCGCTGGAGCCCCAGGAGCCCGCATTATTCTCTAGCCACTGCGTGCCCAATTGTTCAACAGTTAGATGGATTCCATATTTCTCGAAAGCCCGGATGGCCACCATTTCGTAATAGTAATCGTCGTCGACGGTTGCGTATCCTATCGGGATACGCAACGGCGTATCCGTTAGTACCGATGCGACCTTATGCTCGAACAAGAGCCCCGTCCATTGTCCGATCATTTGCGCCATCCATATCGCGCGGGCCCGATCTGAATATTCAGTCCGTGATAACACCAGTTGGCCGTGCCGCACGGTCGGTGATTGGGATGCCGCTAAGCTTAAAGGTGAAGATAGGCCGAGCATGACGGTAAGTAAGACCGTCGCGTATCCGGGGCGCGATTTCTTCGGGTTGTCAGCGGCAGCCGCGGAATTTGGCGGTGCGACTCTTTTCTGGTGCATTTTGCGGACGCTCCACGGGAGTGCATAAAACGTTTCAAACTAAATTAGGATCGACGGTACCCCCGGCTCCGTATGTCTGTCAATCACCCCGGCAGGTCTCACACGTACGGGCCCATACAGTGGACCGCCATGAGCGGTTGTGAATTCGATGCGTTCGAACATCGCTAGCGGCCTCTCACGACTCGTCGCGAGCGAATTTTGATGCAGTGAAGCAGGTCGCCATTTCTTCGCAGCTTCAGTCGCACTCTTCCTATCCAATGGTTATTACGTAGAATAAATCTCGAACCAGGAGCTCTGTTGCAGAATCCATCCCAGACAGCCGCTCCCTTGCTTTCCTTTGACCGCGCGGGTAAATACTACACCAACGCCGGCGAACGAGTGCGAGCGCTCGACGATGTTTCGTTCGAAGTGGGCTCTGGCCAATTTGTTGCCGTGATGGGTCGCAGCGGGTGCGGCAAGTCAACGCTGCTTCATCTGGCAGGCGCTCTTGATTTTCCCACCACCGGGCATGTGCGGCTGGATGGCGTCGCCACCGATCAGTTGAACGAAGCCGGCCTCACCAGGTTGCGCCGCGAGAAGGTCGGGTTCGTTTTCCAGTCGTTTCAACTTCTGAATACGCTAAGCGTGGTCGAGAATGTTGAGGTTCCCCTGCTGCTGGCAAGCGAAACGAACGTTCGTTCCAGGGCCATGGAGCGGCTTGCCGATGTCGGACTGGCCCCACTCGCGCACCGCATGACGCACCAGCTTTCCGGCGGCCAAATGCAGCGCGTGGCGATTGCGCGGGCGCTGGTTCACAACCCTCGCCTGATCCTCGCCGACGAGCCGACGGGCAATCTGGACACCGCAACCGGCAACGCGATTCTCGAGTTGTTACAGCGTGTCTGCACAGAACAGCAAGTGACTATCCTGATGGCGACCCATAGTGAAGAGGCATCTGCAATAGCCGACACCATCGTGCGGATGCGCGACGGGCGCATCGCCGAGGAGAGGATCTGAAATGGGCCGCCTGGCTCTCCTTTACCGGCTCATCCTACGCCCTCTGTTCCGCCAGCCCGGACGTGCACTGGTGATACTCTTTGCCGTGGCGCTGGGCGACGCCGCCGTCGTTGCCATCGATCTTGCTGGCGACGCCGCGGCAGGGTCCTTCCATTCATCCATGGAAACGCTGGCCGGCAAAGATGATTTCGAAGTTACCGCAGCAGGCGGACTGCCGGAGGCGATCGTTGCCCGTCTTGCCAGGCTGCCCTACGCATTGCGAGTGAGCCCCCGCATCGAAGACCACGCGCTGGTTGCCGGCACAGGCCAGACGGTGCCCCTGATCGGGGTCGATGTGGTTGCCGAGGCAAACAACGCGGGCACTCACATCGGCGATTCGACAGCAGGCGAAGGTTTTGAGCATATCAATGACCCTGATGCGGTATGGGTGACACGCGGCCTGCAAAAAGCTGTTGGAGACAGCATCCAACTGCTGATCAACGACCATGCCCGGCAATACGTGGTGCGCGGCTTGATTCCAAACTCGGCACAGATGGGCGCGGACGCGATCCTGATGGACATCGGGGCTGCGCAACTGGCAACCGGGAAATCCGGGCGTGTCGACCGCATCCTCATCAAAGCTCCTCTTGCGAACACCGCGAATAACGGCGCAAACAATCTCGACGTGTGGCAAAGCAAACTGCAGCAGGCGCTACCTGGAGGCGCGCTGTTAAATGCCCAGGGCACGCAGACTGCTGCCAATCGGCGAATGCTGGCGGCTTTCCGCTGGAATCTTCGAATGCTCAGCGGCATCGCGCTGCTCGTGGGAGCCTTCCTTATCTACAACGCCGTCTCTGTTTCCGTCGTACGCCGGCGCTCCGACATCGGCACCATGCGTGCCCTGGGTGCAAGCCGCGATGCCGTCATGGTTGCATTTCTGTTTGAGGCTGCGCTGTTTGGCATATTAGGTTCCCTGGCTGCATTGCCCCTGGGCCGCGCGCTCGCCGCCGGAGCCGTGGGCATGCTTTCAACCACAGTCAATGCGCTGTACGTCTCCAGCAGCCCAGGCGCCATGATGCTTTCAGCGGGATCCGTGATCCTTGCCCTGGTGGCGGGCATTGGCGTGGCGGTAGGCTCTGCGTTGGCCCCCGCACGCGAAGCAAGCATGGTGCCCCCGACAGAAGCAATGGCGCGCGGCCGGCGCGAATTCGAAGCGCGCGTCGATCGCAAACGCGATGCATGGATTGGTCTTTTGCTGGCGGCATTGGGCGTCCTTGCCGCGCTTGGGACCCCGATCGGAGGAAAGCCGTTGCTGGGTTACTTGTCGGCCCTGCTCTTTGTCGCTTCCGCCGCGTTAGCCGCTCCGTTGATGGTGTACCGCGCCACATTGGCAGGGTCAATCGAGCTTCGCCGCCTGCTTGGAGTCGAGGCATTGCTCGCGTCGCGCAGCCTGGGCGGATCGTTGCGTAGAACGTCCGTATTGGTGGCTGCACTGGCCACGGCCATCGCAATGATGACGTCTGTGGGCATCATGGTGGGCAGCTTCAGGCAGACGGTGTTGACCTGGTTGGATAGTGAGCTGCCCGCCGACCTTTACCTGGCCCCCGCGGGAGCGATGGGGGGCGATCTGCATCCCACCATTGCGCCGGAGGTGGCTGACCGTATCGCAGCAACGCCCGGCGTGGAGAGCGTGAGCCGCCTTCGCGCCTACGAGATTCAGTACCAGGGCCTGCCCACCTCGCTGGCCGGCGCAAGCCAGGGTCGGCATACACCTCGTCAGAATCTGACGTTTCTTTCGAGACGACCAAGTGCGGACATCCTGCGAGAGTTGGCCGCGGGCAACAATGTGATGGTCAGCGAGCCCTTTGCCAATAAGCATCATGTCAAGGCCGGCGACGCCATCACACTCCCGCTGGGCGAACAGCGGGTCAGCTTTCGCGTGATCGATATCTTTTACGACTATGGTCACGAAGCAGGCTACATCGTGATGGATTGGGACACTCTCCACCGATATCTTCCCGACACCGCACCCACTAACCTCGCTGTCTACCTTGCGCCAGGAGCAGGCCTCGAGCAAACCCGCGCCGCGATTAAAAAGGCGATTGCGAACAAGAGCCTGATGATGCTTTCCAATGGTGAGATCCGGCAGCAGGCCATACGGGTCTTCGACCAGACATTTGCTATTACCTATGCGGTTGAGGCCATCTCGATCCTGGTGGCGATTGGCGGAGTTGCAGGCGCGTTGATATCCATTGTGATCGACCGGAGGCGTGAGTTCGGGGTGCTGCGGTATCTCGGGGGCACAAGCGCTCAGATTCGCAAGCTGATCCTGGTCGAGGCCGGCCTGATTGGCATCCTGGCCAATGTGTTGGGCCTGGTGCTCGGCTACGTGCTGTCGCTGGTGCTGGTGTACGTGATCAACAAGCAATCATTCGGATGGACGATTCAATTCCATTGGCCGGTGGCGGTGATCCTGGGTTCGCTGAGCATCGTGTATGTTGCCACCGTGCTGGCAGGGCTGTTTCCGGCGCGGCTCGCGGTCCGGTTGGATCCCATGGAGGTGGTGCATGAGGAATAAGTGGCTCGCACTGCTGTTTCTCCCTGCTTTCCTCATCGCTACGTTCGCCACCGCCGCAGGATTATCAAATTGCACAGCCTGGTTACACATTCGCGTTTCCGCGAGACTACTTCAATCATGAGGACTACCAGACTGAGTGGTGGTACTACACCGGGAATGTGAAGGCAGCGGACGGTCATCGGTTCGGCTTTGAGCTTACCTTCTTCCGGCAAGGCGTCTCGCGCGCTGCCCGCAGCGGCCCTTGGTTCGTGAACGACCTCTGGATGGCACACATCGCGCTGAGCGATATTACCGGGCAGCACTTCTATAGTGAGGAGCGGCTGAATAGATCCGGTCCCGGCGTTGCCGGCGTGGATGCACAGTCCGGGCTGGTTTGGAACGGTAATTGGCAAGCGCACATATCCGAACAAATTGAAGAGTTGCGCGGCGTTGCTGACAAGTTCAGCCTTGCGCTGCAGCTCAGCCCCGTCAAGCAGCCCGTGGTTCAGGGCCAGGATGGCATCAGCCAGAAGGCTGAGGGCGCAGGGCATGCTTCCCACTACTTCTCGCTGCCCCGCCTCTCGACCACAGGGTCCATCGCACTCAACGGCAAAACCTACCAGGTGGAGGGAACATCCTGGATCGATCACGAGTTCTTTACCGGGTCTATGGCCGCGGATGAAGCGGGCTGGGACTGGTTGAGCGTGCAACTTGCAGACGGGGTCGAACTGATGCTATACCGACTGCGACACAAGGATGGCAGCATCGATCCGTATTCTTCGGGCAGCTACGTGGATGCCAGCGGGAGGTCTCAATTTTTGTCCGCCGGGGATTTCGTCATGACGCCCGCGGCAGAAACCTGGACCAGCCCGGCGACGAAGGCGACGTATCCAGTGCGCTGGCACGTCTCCATTCCACGCCTGAACATAGAGCTGGATGTAACCACGCCGCTAAAGAGCCAGGAGCTGGCCAGCAAATTCGGGACCAGCTATTGGGAGGGAGCCATCGACGTCGTTGGCGCCAACGATCAGTCACCGTTACGAGGGGTCGGGTACCTCGAGATGACCGGATACGCGCAAACGGGAAAGCCTGTCATCCCCAACTGATTCGTTGCACTGAAGCGTGGTTGAAAGCCCGTGAGGAATATCGCTAGCAACGGTCCCGAAAAATGAGATCGACTGCGGCGCAAGCCAATCGCTCGAGCTCAGCATCGTTTTCATGCTTACCGACTCCTGCCAATCGGCGGTAGAGGATGTCTCCGGTTAATGCGTCGTGAAGGATCACCGCGATCCGGTCAATCGGAATCGTTGTCTTTCGCAGCTCGTCGCGCCGGCTTTCCAGCAGCGATCGTATGAACGAAACCGTTTTGGCGGGACCGTGCGTGTACCAGGCCTCACCTACTTCAGGACAGTTCAGAGCCTCGCCGATAGCGAGACGATGAAGCTCCACGGACCGTTTTGCCGTGATGAGCTTGAGGATTTGAAAAGAGAGTTTCTTCAGGCTCGCTTCAAGGTTCAAACCTGTGTAATCGATCTTCGTGAGCGGTTTATTCGCCTCACGGCACAGGTTCTCGATACTCCGGATGAACAGCCCACACTTCCCACCGAATTCGCTGTAGACCGTGCTCTTCGAACCGCCGGCCAGCTCAACGATCCTGTCGATGGAGACGCCCTCATAGCCGCGCTTTAGAAACAAGTCCGCTGCGACTTTTTGAAGCTTGCTGTTTCTCGCCTCTCCTCGCGACCGCTTGTCAGGCATACACCTCTCCATCCCTCCGTCCTGAATGCTGGCAAAAATATCGTATGCAAGAATTGCAGGCTCTGCAGGGTTGCAATCACATGGCTCTATCGTGTACTGTACAGTACAGTACACAGAATGAAGCAACAGAATTCATTGTCGCCACGTGCCGCCTGTCTGACGACCATTTGCTCAAGGCTGGGCGAAAAACGTTGTTTGCGGTCACCCCGAAATGTTAACTAAAGTCATCTAACCCCCAGGAGGCTTCATGGATCGTCGCAGTTTTCTTTCCGCCTCTCTCGCGGCTTCTGCCCTCTCGCTTGCTGCCGCTGGTGATTTATCTGCCCAGGCAGGCGCTCCTGCGGATAAATCCGCGCCGGACTACATCGATTTCCGCCGCTACCATCTGGTGAGCGGGCCGGGCGTAAAGCTCACCACTCAGTTTTTTGCGGATGCTTACATTCCGGCGCTGAACCGCCTTGGCATTTCGCCAGTCGGTGCCTTCTCTGTTTATTTCGGGCCAGACAGCCCATCCTTTTACCTGCTGATGCCAAGTTCGAAGCTGGAGACATTAGTGACAGCCGACCTTGAGTTGGCGAAGGACGAAGTCTTTATGAAGGCGGCTGCGCCATTCTGGGATGCTCCCGCCGCCACGCCGCCTTACATCCGCATCGAGAGTTCCCTATTGCGCGCGTTCCCGGGATATCCCAAGGTCACTCCCCCAGCCTCCGCCGCGACCAAGGGAAAACGCATCTATCAACTTCGCCAGTATCAGTCGCCGACTAACATGGATCACGTCCGAAAAGTGGAGATGTTTCACAACGGCGAGTTCGCCATTTTCGCCAAGGCCGGCGCTACAGGAGTTTTCTACGCCGACACCCTGATCGGACCGAATCTGCCGAACCTTACCTACATGCTCAGCTTTCCTGATATGCAATCGCTTGAGGCAGATTGGGAACAATTTGGGGCCGATCCCGATTGGAAGAAGCTCTCTGCCGATTCGAGGTTCAACCTGGACCCACCAACGGTATCCAATGTGACCAGCCTCGTGCTGCGTCCCCTGACCTGTTCACAGGTTTAGTGGGATTACGGATTTTCGAACGCCGGACCAATCCATACAGATAGAGGGAAAACGAAATGAAACAGTTAGTGATCGCGGGGCTATTTCTGGCTCTGGCCGCGACCCAGGCAGACGCGCAGATCAACGCAGGCGAGCAGAAACCCGAGTCTTGCCTGCCTTTCAAGATGGTCCAGGTAGCAACCCTCAATCTGCCCTGGAGGATTGCCTTCCTACCCGACGGGCGCATGCTGATCACCGAGAAGGTTGGCGGTATGGAGTTGGTTACTCAGCAGGGAGCCAAGACACCCGTCACGAATGTGCCAGCCGTTCTTTCCAAGGGACAAGGCGGCATGCTGGGTGTCTTTCTTTCTCCGCACTACGCCAAGGATCACAGTGTCTACCTCACCTATTCGGAACCGGGCGAGGGCGGTTCGAGCCTGGCTCTTGCACGAGCACGGCTCGCGCTGGGCCCGGACTCGGCGAGCCTCGAGGATCTCAAGGTGATCTGGCGCGATGGCGAGCGGGGCGACGGTGGACAATTCGGCGCGCAGATCGCCTTTTCCCCGGATGGCCGTTACCTATTCCTTACCGTGGGCGATCGGCAACGCATGACGCCGGCTCAGGATCCTAATCAGCCACTCGGAAAGATCTTGCGCCTGACCCTGGATGGCAAACCTGCTAAAGGTAATCCGATGGCCGGGAAGACGGGCGCGGCGAGCGTTCCCGTGATTGAGCCACCGCAGGATACTGAAGCCGCGAAGACTGCTCCCATCGTGAGAACGTATACCTTCCCCGGACCAAACCTGACGCCGGCTGAGACATGGACTAGCGGACACCGTACGCCCTATGGTCTGGCGTTCGCGCCGGACGGTCGGTTGTGGGAGATCGAACATGGACCGAAAGGGGGCGATGAGCTGAACCTGATCGAGCCCACCAAGAATTATGGCTGGCCACTGGCCTCGTATGCCACCAACTACGATGGTGTGCCGATCCCCAGTCCGGATACGCGACCTGATTTGACCAAGCCTGTCATCTACTGGACGCCGGTCATCGCGCCAGGCAATCTCATCTTCTATAGCGGTGCGATGTTCCCGCAGTGGAAGGGCTCCGCCCTGGTGAGCGGCTTGGGGAGCAAGACGATCAACCGCATTGTCTTCGATGGTCAGGGCGGCGCCAAGCCTGCGGAACGGTGGGACGTTGGTCACCGAATCCGCGATGTAGAGGTCGGTCCCGATGGCGCGCTATGGATGCTAGAGGATTCCAGGACAGGCGGTCTGTTCCGCGTCACGCCGAA
>CAWBRJ010000042.1:0-38048 GCA_963790935.1 uncultured Acidobacteriaceae bacterium
GTCGCCCGCGCCCGGCATGTGCAGATCACTCAACAGCACGTCATATGTTCTGGACCAGAGATATGTTTCAGCGCATCCGGTACGTTGGCGGCACTGGTGACGCCAAAGCCGGACTGCTCAAGCACACCGGTGAGGGTTGCGCGCACGATTTCATCATCATCAACAACAAGAACCTTAATCTCGCTCATTATGTGTCTCTAATTGGGACTATCGGCGGAGTTTGGTCATTGTTTAGTGCGAAATGGTATTGTTCTGACAAAAAAATTAGAGCGGACGGTCTAAAGCGAGGCAGGGTTGGAGGCGCCAAATAGTTTGCCCCAACCGTCCAGGTGTCCGGTTGGGGCAAATAAGAAGACCAATTGTCCAAGAAAAAGCGTTACCGCATGGTTGTCGTCCAGAAGAGATATTTCACCTTATATCCCTTGGTCATCGCCGGCGGATTGATGTTTCCCCAAACTTCATCGTTCCGGAGACTGCCTGCAGTTTATTGTGGGCGGTCTCAAACACCATCGGAGGCACAGGCTGTTCGCCTTCCAATGCATTGAAGGTGACTTTGATCTGTTTTCCGTCATCCTGACAATGCCCAAAATAGGTGCTCGATCCCTGACCGGGGTCCTGAGTAACCGTGGCACTTCCATCTGCACCCAGGCTCACGCTCATGGAAGGAGCCGTTTTCGGCGCTCGGGTTATATAGATACCGGCAAGCTCGTGTGAATGTTGCTATCCGCGGCCAAGGCGACCACGGGCGAAATTGAGACCATTACGCCCGCCAATAAAACACGCAGTGCGGAAGTGGCTGACTTCTCAAGTACTTTGATTGCTACACAAGGCATAATGAAATCTCCATAACTGCAGGTTTGTTACTTTGCTAATAGGAATGTACCGTTCATGACCCGTTTAGGGAATTGATCTGTGCGAAAGTCGCAGTCGAGGGTAACGCGGCGCCGATGACCATTGGTTTTCAGGGCAAACCCAAGCATCCTGGCGCGCTGTTGAGCGTCCTCCAGACCTTCTGCCGGATGACAAGGGGATGGGCGAGTCCGTGGAATCAGTTTTCCTGTAACGAATGAGGGCTGAGGCGCACTAACCTGAGGAGGCTTTTTCCATGAAGCGTTTTTCCGTCTCCACGGTTGTGATTATTTTGTTTGTATCCATTGCTGCTTTGGCATAGCAACGCAGTCTGCCGCGTCTCTCATAAAAGAAAAGCCGCAGACCCGCTCTGCGGCTTTGTCTTCCAGGTGATTCAGGGTCAACTTCCGAAAATTTTGCTGGCCAAACCAGCTAGTCCTCCTTGTTGCGCCGGCTGGCCGCTGTTGCCCGACATGTGAGAGACCACGAGGGGTAAAACGACAGCGATCACCGAGCTGGCGACGGTGGGAGAGATACCGGCGCGCTGGGCAATGTTTTCCATAAGGGAAGGACCGAGGCCCTGCTGGACCTGGTCGGGGCTAACGGCCTTGTTTTCTCCCGGGCTCACCCAGGATTGAACCTGTTCCCCGAGGCCGTTCTGCTTTAGCTGGTTGAGGAGCCCGTCCATTCCCTGCGGGTGCTCCTGCATCACCTGGCTCAGGGCGTCGGCTACACCTGGTGTTCTGGGGACGCTCCGCCGGCAATGGATGTCAATGCATCGAGTAAGCCCATATTTGCTCCTTCTCTCTGTTGGGTGCTGTATGCCGTGCGGCGGTTCGCTTCAGCCGTCGCCATCAAGTTGCCGCTAGAGTACGCCGTTTGCGCAGTCAGTTCAATCTCCTGACGCGCTTGACCTTATCCGCATCAAAGTGTCAAGGAGACTCGCTGCCGAGGGATCGTTCGAGGACATGCCCCCAGATTCAAGCCATCTTAAAGAACACATCGACGTAATTCTGAGGCATGAGGAAGAGTTTCTGGCGCGGCGCACAGCAGCCGAACGCGTTGGGGACTCTTTCGGCGCGTTTGTCGGAAGCCTGCGTTTTATCGCCATGCACGCGGCGTGGTTCTCGGGCTGGATTTTGATCAATACTCTAAAATTTTCCCCCATTCCCCGGTTCGATCCGCCGCCCTTTCCATTGCTCGATTGCATGGTAGCGATTGAGGCCATCTTTCTCGCCAGTTTCATCGTGATGAGGCAGGGCAGATCGAGCCGCCGTTCCGATGAACGCGACCACCTGATCCTGCAGGTGTTGCTTCTGGCTGAAAAGGAAATCACGGCCGTACTGCAGATAGAGAGGCAGATTGCCGACCGGGTCGGCCTGTCTGAAGTAGCAGAAGACGATGACATAACCCAATTGAGTCAGACAACGTCGATCGATGATGTGGCTCAGACGTTGAAGGAATCAATGCCTCTGGAATAGGACTCTCTAGCGCTTGTTCCGATCACTCGTTGCAGGGGGAATGGCGGGATCCTGTTCATCCATCGCTTCGACTACGCTGTCGTCGGTTACGGGCCGGCCGTCACGGACACTCTGCGCACCAAGAGAATTTTCACTGCCGGCAGGCGCGTTGCGATCGATTTTCCTACTGACGGGTTCGCCGGCTTTGCTGTTTTGGTCTGGCTGGATTGCGGCCATGGTTTTCCTCCCCTGTGGTCTCAAAAGGTAGGATGCAGGGAATCGCCCCGGGACAGCGGTCGATGGTAGCCTGATACCCGGAGTCAAGCCCATGAAAGCACTCGTCTATCACGGAACTAAGGATCTGCGTTACCAGGACTTTCCTGATCCTCATGTCGGCACGGGAGAAGTACTGTTGAGAATCAAAGCTTCCGGCCTTTGCCATACCGACTTTAATGAGTACATTAACGGTCCGCTGTACGTTGCCTCCGATCCTCATAAAAGAACCGGCCGCTCCATACCGCTGGTTTTAGGCCACGAGTTTTCAGGCGAAGTGGTTGAGCTTGGTCCTGGCGTTACCCGGTTGCGGGTTGGCGACCGGGTTGCCGTCAACGCCGTGGATGCCTGTAGAGAATGCGAATTCTGCCGTCGAGGTCTTTTTGTCCATTGTCCCACTGCGGCCACCATCGGCTTTGCTCGCGATGGGGGATATGCGGAGTACGCGGCTGTCCCTGAAGACTGCTGTCATGTGCTGCGCGCAAACGTCTCCTTTCGCTCCGCGGCCATGGTCGAGCCGTTCTCGGTGGCTTTGCACTCTGTGCGGCGGGCAAGAGTCGAGGTGGGCAGCAGGGCGGCCATCGTCGGCGGCGGCACCATTGGATTGTGCACGCTGCAGGCATTGCGCGCTTGTGGCGTGGCGGATGTTTACGTGATTGAGCGTTCTTCCGCCAAGCGGAAGTTTGCTGAGGATTTAGGCGCCAGCGCTTTTATTCACAGCGAAATTGCGGATCCACGACAAGTCATCCTGCAATTGACTGGCGGCATGGGTGCTGACTACACCTTTGAATGCGTGGGCTCTGGCCCAGCATTGCACACAGCCCTCAGTGTGACGCGGCCGGGCGGTACCGTTTGCCTGACTGGAGTGATTTCGCACCCAATGCAATTCAATTGGAATGATTTGTTGCGTGACGAGAAGACCGTCACTACCACCAACGCTTACAATGACGAGTTTCCCATTGTGATCGCGATGTTGAACGACGGCAGGCTGAAAGCAGAACCGCTGGTGTCGCAAACTTTCCCGCTCAAAGATGCCTGGAGTAATTTAACCCGCTTTGAAGAAGTAGGTAGAGCGAATATCAAAATGCTTATCGAGATGAGTCACTGACGAGGCCTATTATGTTTTCTAAAGGACGGGGAGGGACCTGCTTTTTCTCCCCATCCCGGGAACAACTCCCACCAGAGCCACCCCACTCCCCTTGTCATCCCGACCGGAGCTCCGCAGGAGCGTAGTGGAGGGATCTGCAGTGCGCCTTGCGGCTCTCTCAAGTCCCTCCCCGCAAGCGACCCGGATGAACCATCCCCTCCCCATCAAACCGCTGCATTTTTCCTGACTCAGCCACAGCTAACAAATCTGTAGGCTTGATTTCGACTCTTGCATGGCTCATTCCACAAAATACATAACAATATTGTTATTTAATTTGTTGACATTGAATCCAGCCGGGAACTATCTTCCTCTTTATGAGGACTAGATCTGATGGGAACAGGTGAATACAAAAAGGCCCTCTCCGTCGCGGAGAAAGAGCTTTCGAGATTGAATGCGGAAGCCGATGCGATCGCGAAACGTCAGGCTCAGCTTCAGCAGACGATTTCCACGCTGAAGACCTTGACGAACGTCTCGGAGGAGGGCGAGCGCACTCTAACTGATGCGATTCGCATCATCGTCAAAGCTGCAAATGGCTACATAGGTGCGGGTGAAGTGTTGAAGTCCGCGTATTCCATGGGGGCGAAATTTTCTGGAAAGAATCCGAAGGCTTCCATCATTACAATCTTGGGCCGCTTGGTGAAAGACGGCGAGCTCGAGAGGGAGCGCGGAACTATAAAAGTGCGGTTTCGCACCAAGACCCGTGCACAAGGCTGAGCAGGGGCGAGAAAGAAGATCACTTTCCCGGGACGGAATAGAAAGCCAGCTGGTCGCGGGTTAGGACCGCGAGCTGTGACGCATCCGGCGCCAACGCGTAACCGTCGCGGCTTAACGACGGAGACCCGGCACGCACAGCAAGCAGGCGCTTACCATCCGCGGCACGATAGACGCGCAGCTCTTCGGACGAGAAATGCTCGGCGTTCAACGGCGCTCCCGGAGGCACGGGCACACTGGACTGCACGATCTTCACTACAAAAGCCTCCTGATTCGCGCTGCCTTCGGCAGCATGCCCGCAGTCATTCTCGGTCGAGTCGCCTTTCAGTGCTAGCTTGCCGTCACGGCGCAGCACCCGATACTCGCGTCCCTGGGTACTCTTGTCGCAGCTAACCAGGAAAATAAGGTCCGGCGCGATGCTGGAGAGCTCGGGCGTGCAGCTTGAGGTGAACCGGGCCACGACCGAGGCATGGTTATCCCAGGTCACCATGGAGATGCGGTAACGCATGTTCGACTGAGCCGACAGCGTAACCTGGCCCTCGTTCAACAGGGTGGGCGCCAGGAGGTTCGATCGGGCAGTCGATTTGGCGATGGTTTCGAAATTGGAGTTCAATACCAGGATATTGACATCTTCCTCCGGGTCGCCATTGAGGCTCTCGCGAAGCTGGGCATGCAGTTCCGGCGTATGCCGCTCATGGAGCACGCCTAGGGCGATAAAGCTGCCATCGGGCGTCACGCGCACAAAGGCCAGCGGCCCGTCTAAAGGAACTCGATTCTGAATCTGCAATCCCTCGCCATAGACGCGGAGCTCCGAACCGACGTGCACCAGCACCCGGCCATTCGACAATGGCCAGAGGTATTGCCGGTGGTCAGGCAAAGCCCAGTCAACGGTATGTTTGACCTGGTGCGTCTGTGTGTCCACGACTGCGGCACGAATCACGCGGACAGTCGAGCCCATCCTCTGCGCATCCCTTGACACCAGTTCGTGCGGGTTGAAGGCGACCAACAGTTCCCGGGGACCGAGATAGGCCAGCGCCTCGTCGTGGACAAAGTTGAATGCGTCTCTTTGCGGGCGCGGCGAATACCCCAGGTCGCGGATGGAAATAGTGCCTGCGGCGCGGCCCATATCATTCGCATTGCCCGAGGGCAACGCAACATTGCATTGCGGCGGCGCACAAAGATCCACGTCGTTGAGGGGCGGCTGGACGGGTCGCGCCTCAGCCCTGGCTGCAGCGGGGGTACGAGCAGCGCGCTCGGTTGATTCCGGCTGGTCCCCGCCTGGTTCGGTGGACGCCCGGGCAATCGACCACTGCGCCGGAACCAGCAGAAACATGGAGTGCTTCTCGAGCGCCACGTCGTGATCCTTCGAGGTCAATATGGAACTGTTCTCTGGACCAGTGCCGACGCTGAGCTTCAATCCCTTGATGCGGTAGACGTCCCCCATCTCCATGCGCGGGATCATCGGGAACAGATAGATCGCCGAAATCAGGTTCAGCGTAGGATCATTGCTGATACGCATGCTATTGAGAATGATGGATCCCTTGATCCCGGACATCGCCTGAACTGGCAAGCTCTCACTGAGTATGCCGAGATCGGGGTCGTCCGGCGGAGCCGCGATCGCGGAAAGCAGCAGATTGAAAGGGCCCATCTTCAGGTCTCCGCACTGCGCCCTGGTAAAGGCCAGGCCCACTTCAGAAGCTTTGACCGGCTTGATACTGGGAACCACTGAGACCACATGGGCCTCAAGGACCGCTCCGTTACTGAGATGGCAGGTAGGGCTTCGCCACTCGACGGTGACACGCGCGAAGACGGTCTGGCCCACTTTCAAGAGGCGGGCGTGCAGATCGGCCATCAGCTCCGCCTGAATGGGATCGGCGCCCGGCTTGGCGATTTTCTCCGCGGAAACCGTCGCGCAACAGAGAGCAAGAGCAGCTGCTATCCCCAAAATCCGCATGTTCCTCCCGGCCCCGGTTGGCAGCCATTCTATTACGAGGCGCTCGGGAGGGTGTATGAGAACCGCAGGTCCCTCCACTACGCTTCGCTCCGGTCGGGATGACAAATTGTTGTGACCGCAAGAGCTTAGTAGCCGGGAAATACTTGCCCCCTCTCCACAGAATTGTCATCCCGACCGGAGGAATCATGGGCCGTTGGCCTACCCAAGCTGATGAAAACCAGCTCCTGTTCAGCAACTACTCTCCTGGAAGCAACGCCCTCCCCCCTTGTCATCCCGACCGGAGCGTACCCGGATTTCCTTCGCGCTGTTGGCAACGACCACGTATGCGGTTTTCCTTAAAGAAAACCGCACGATGTTAATCAACGCCACCGATCTCGACAGGAAATCCGGGGGAGCGCAGTGGAGGGACCTGCGGTTCGGCGGCTCTTTCTTGGAAATGGTTTTCGACAGAGGAATCATGGGCCTTCGGCCCACCCAAGATGATGAAAAACGGCTCCCGTTCAGCAACCACTCTCCCGGGAAGCGCCCCTCTTCCCTTTGTCATCTCGACCGAAGCGAAGCGTAGTGGAGAGATCTCTGTGTGGATGCTCTTTCTTGGAAATGTTTTCGACAGAGCGAAGCGTAGTGGAGGGACCTGTGGTTCTTCCCCCGGTTCTCACACTCCCTCTCAAGTGGGGGCTACTTGCCGGTTTCGAGAACCAGGACCCAGTCCTGGGGCATCGGCAGCGGCGGCGGTTGATAGGCGTCGAGCAGGATAGCCTTCTCCTTGCCAAAGCCGTCCCAGTACTTTCCCGCTAAGGAGCCACGGTAGGTTCCCCGGGCATCGTAGAGTTTCTTGTCCAGGTGCTCATCGTCAATAAGTGTGGGACTTTTTCGCAACGTCAAATTTTTCGGACGGATGGATCCGCTATTCTCCGGCCGGGGTCCGGCTCCTCCGGAGGTGACGTTGTTGACGGTCGCAATCTGCGACGTGTAGGTGTGGGTGCCATCGGTAATGGATACGACCGCCCATGGCCCTCTGGCTTCGGCACTTAGGACGGCGTTGGGCGCGAGAGCCGGCACCGGCGTGCTGCCCAGCGGACGGCCATCCTCGCCTCTTTCACGATCGAGCATGTAAATCGCTTTTTCGCTTGGTGAATACACGGCGGCGAGATAGTTGCCGGCATCGTGGTAGCGCAGAAGCAGCGCAGCGCCTTGATCGCCAGGTATGTCTAAGCTCGCTTGCAGATCCTTGGCGCTGATCTGAGTGAGCGGATTTTCTCCGGCTTCCATTTTTTCACCCGGCATGGGACGTTCGATCGATCCCAGGTCGAATTTCACTCCTAACGTCGGCTCCCAATAGTAAGCGTGGTATCGAACTCCTTGCTCCAAATCAAGAACAGTGGGAGGCGCATGGCAGAACAAGCTTAAACATGGGATATAGATGACTCTCGCCTTGCCGGGAATGCCGGCGGCGTAGGGTGCAAAGATATTGCCACCTTTGGCCTTCCACTCGCCCGCGGGATAGGACCACTCAGTACCCGACGGTTGAGGGGTGGGATCGGTAAGGATAGCGTCAAACGATCCCAGCTCGGCGCGGCGGTCTTTTCTCGGCTCCAGCAGCGTGGTGCCGCGTGGCGCCACCCACTCCGGATGCGGTTCAAACTGCCACCATGATTGTTTCTGAAGCAAGCCGGCTCCCAGGCTGATCTGGTACGCGCCGGGAAGGTCCATGCCTTCGTCCCAGGTGAGCAGGGTGTACTTGGTGCGTTGGAAAGGTTTGTCCGCACTGTAGGCTTCGAATACCGGGTTAGCGCCGTAGGTGTAGCCGGCGGCCCCATTCAACATCGCTAGCCAGAAGGCGACACGCTGGAAATCTTCGAGGTTGGTCCCACCAATTCCCTCATATCCGATTTCCCCGACGACTTCCGGCTTTACCAGGGGCCGCGAACGAGAAATATCAAGCAGCGCAACCTCGAGCGCAATACTCGGCCAACCCATGTGGCTCGGTTGAAAGAGATCGAAGTCGGTCAGCGATTCATCTTGTAAGGCGACATCAAAGGGAGGCGAGATTTCATGAACGGTGACGGGATGATGATAGGGGTCGGTTGCGCGGACATAGCGGGTCACCTCAGTCCAGCCCGGCGATCTTAGATCTGTCAGTTTCCCATAGAGCACGATCCCGGGGAACTTCTTCCCTATCTCTTCCGGAGGATCGAAGACCTCTCCGCCGACTATCCAAAATACTGGATACGCTGCATAGCGAGCGATGATGTATCGCCAATGCTTTTCCATTTTGGCAATGCCCATTTGACCCAGGGCTTGATGCCACGCTCCTACAATTGCAGGAGCGATCCCCGCGTCCACCAGCAACTGAATTCTGCGATCCGCGGAATCGAAATACTTAGGATTGATTTGTTTGAAGTCAGGATCCCAGACGGCTCCGCCTTCGTTGCGAAAGCCAGGATCGACGGGCGCTTCCTCCTCATTGGATGGGACTAAGCCGGCGACGATCTGAACTACGGTGAATCCCTTGGTCTTGCGGTTGGCGGTGAGTTTCTGGAAGCCATCCCAGCTCAGGCGGTCCGATAAGCCGGTCCACCACGTGTCTCCCAACCAATAGAACGGGGTTCCATCTGCGTACTCGAAGTAGCGCTTATTTGCTGCCACGCGCAACATGCCGCGCGGGCTTGCTGTGAGGCTTACCTGCGCCTGGTGGCTGTTTAGATCAGGATTGTTCTTGTCTGTGCTTTCCAGGTGGTAGGTGTAGCTGCCGCTAGAGGGAGGAGCAAAACGCACGGTCCACTGGTTGCCTCCCCGCCAGAAAGCAGGCACACGCCAATTGTCACTTCCTTTGGAAAAAATAACGTCCACGTCCACTTCGTTGAAGGGGTCGGCGTAGGTCTTGTGGGAAGTAAAAGTCTTCTCGAAGATTCCGTGATTGTTTGCTTGCGCAGCAGCCAAGCCGCTTAGGATCGCAAGCAGGGAAACAGTCGTCAGAAGCTTGAACATCCGTCCCTCCGTCAGCGCACAAGGTGAGCGCGAAACTTGCGAACGCCGTCGAGGAAGACGCCAATATCACTGCCCAGGCTAATCGCGCGAAAACCCTTGCCAATCCAATGCGCGGCCGACTCGGGAGTTGGCGGCAAAAACCCTGGAGCGACGCCGTGACGCCGGCAAACAGCCACTAGTTCATCCATCGCAGCGAGAAACCGTGGATGGTCAAACTGCGCCGGAATCCCCATGGAGACGGTCAGGTCGTAGTGTCCCATCCAGGCAACATCCACGCCTGGAACGGAGATGATCTCCTCCAAATTTTGAAAAGCCTTCTCCGTTTCCAATAAGAGGACGACGGTAGTCTCATCATTGGCCTTCGCGAAGAAGCTCGCATCTCCGGCGCGATAGAGATCGTGGGCAATGCCCAGCGCGACGCCTCTGCGGCCTTGCGGTGCATACTTCAGCTGGCTGACGATGTCTTCAGCCTGCTGCCTGGTTTCCACTCTCGGCACCATGACACCCCGGGCGCCGATGTCGAGCGGCCGCGACAGTGGCGCATAGGCAACGTCAGGAACACGGGCGATGGGAACGATGTCACTGCCGCGACACGATGCGACCATTTCAGCAAGCAGAGCAAGATCGCAGCGGCCGTGCTCCATGTCGAAGATCACGAAATCGAGTCCACAGGAAGCGAGCATCGGCCCAATGCCAGGGGTAAAGAGCTCGAGCACCATCTGGCCCAAAAGCAGGTCGCCCTGGCGAAGGCGCTGGCGGAAGCTCATGGGTTTTGGTCCACTGCTACACGCGCAGTTTTGTAGTTTGATAATTTTTGCAGAAAGGCGGGACTGCTGAGCACCTGCGGATTGACAACGTGCTCGGGCACTTCTCCGCGATGGATCGCCAGCGCGCCCTGGCAATCGATGCGTCCCATATCGCGGAACAGCTCCTCGGTCCAGGCGACGGAATGCGAAGTCAAGATGACATTCTCCATGGCTGCCAACGGCGAGCTTGCGCTGAGCGGCTCTTTCTCAAATACATCGAGTGCGGCTCCTGCGATCCTGCCGCTTTCGAGAGCGTCGATGAGTGCTGCTTCCTCTACGATGGGCCCGCGGGCCGTGTTGATGAGCACTGCATCCGATTTCATAAGCGCGAACTGGGGCTTGCCCAGCAGACCGCGTGTCTGCGGAGTAAGCGGGCAGTTGACCAGGACGTAGTCTGAGTTCCGCAGAAGTTCTTCGAGCGAGACCATTTCCACCCCTAGTTCGGTAGCGCGTTGAGGCGAAATGTAGGGATCGAAGGCGAGAAATTTTCCTACGTCGAGGACTCGCAGCAGACGCACCGCTTCCGACGCGATGTTTCCCAGACCAATGGTGCCGACAATGCGTTGCCGTGGCTCGCGCCCGAGGAGGCGAGTACTTTCCGCCCACAGTCCCTGGCGAACCTGGCGATCTTTGCTGACCAGATGGTGAGAAAGAGCCAGGACGAACAGCACGATGGCCTCGGCAACCGGACGTATCACTCCGGCCGGCGTGATATACACGGCAATTCCATGTTGTGTGCACGCCTCCAGATCGACGTTGTCGTAGCCAACGCCGCAACGGCCAATCGCACACAGGCGAGATACTCCCACCAGGGACTGGGCCGTGATCCTGGGCTTTAAGGTGATCAGTACGTCATACTGTGACAATTGATCGGGAGTGTATTCTGCTCGATATTCACGTACGAAATCGTATGAGACTCCTGGCATGCCTTCCAACAGCGGCAAACCAATGTCCGGAAAGACAAGTTGTCCCTGTGCATCACAAAAGTCTGCGGAGAAGCCAACGCGAAAATCATTCATGCTTTGCGCTCAAGAACGATCACCCAGTCACGGAAGATAGGAAATTCGGGGGGCTTCCAAGACAAGATGGACCCGCTGCCATCCGGGTGGACCGGCTCGATTGGGATCTCAGTGCCGTCGCTGGGATTGAAGAAGAAACCGCTATAGCTTGCGGCATCCAGGTTCTTGAAGGTTACTGGTTTAAACGCGGACGGGGAGTAAACGAAGATAGCCTCGCCAGGAATATGCCCGGCGAAGGGTTGCCAATAGTCGGTTGTGCTCCAGCGCGGTTCGATGAGATCCGGCTTGGGTTCAAGCTTCCACCATGAATAGCGAGTGAGAAGCCCCTTGGCCAGCCCGAGTTGCCCTGAGCCGGGAAGCTGAGCAGCGATGTCCCACGCGGGACCGCCCCAGGAATGGCCATGGGGAGAGAGTCCGTAGGGTTGCTGGCGTGTATTGACCTGCCAAATGCCGTTGGCTCCGTAGGTATGGCCGCCGGTTCCACTCAACAGCGCTGACCAGAACATGAAGCGCTGCACTTCCTGACGGCTAGCCTCGGCGATCCCTTCGTAGCAGACCTCTCCAATCAGCACCGGCATTTTGGGGGTCGCGGCCAGCGAGTGATTCACGGTCTCGATGGTGTTGGGTACGCTCTGGCGATCGTTGTGGCCGGTCTGCAGCATGTCGAAATCGAGCACTGCGGGGTCATCGACGCAGAGCCGCGCACTGCGCGATGGATGGATGGTGATGGGATGATGGCGCGGATCCGTAGCGCGCACATAACGCGCCAATTCTGTCAGGCCATGTTTTTGTGTTTCAGCATCCTGTTCCTTGGTTTTGGAAAGGTAGTAGGGCATGGTGCCCTCACCGGCAAGACACCAAACCACCGGGTACGCGCCCCAGCGAGCAATGAGATAACGCCAATGCTGTTTCGTTTTGGCCAGGCCCATGCGCGGTATGAAGTATCCCCAAAAGCCGACTACGCAGGCCGCAAGGCCGTGGTCCGCCAGGTGCTGAATGCGGACGTCCGCCATATCGAAGTATGCGGGGTTGATGCGAGAGAAATCCTGTTCCCAAGGAAAGCCTGCTTCGTTGGCCCCACGAGGATCGAAGGGCTCCATGTCAGGGTAGAGACCGGCCACGATCTGGACGATGGTGAAACCTTTTTGCACTCGGTCGGCAGTCAGCGTTTCGAAACCGTCTGGCCAACTGAGCCGCCTGCACAGGCCCATCCACCAGGTATCGCCTAGCCAGAAGAAAGGCGTGCCGTCGGCATACTGAAAGTGACTCTTGTCGTCGGCGACTTTCAGCGCGCCATGCTTGTAGTGGCTGTTCGTACCGGTATAGGGGAGCACGTTCAGCTCTGACACACGCTCGTGAAGGTCTTTGTTTTGGGTGTCGCTACACGCTGTTCTGAAGTGATAAGTCCCAGGGACCGGTGGTGCGTAGCGCACGCGCCATGTTGATCCGCCGGCCCAGAATGCCGGCATGCGCTCCTGTTGACCATCGGGAAGAGTCACCAGGGCATCGAGGTCTACTTGATTGAACGGATCGGTGTATTGCTTTCCGCTAGTGTAGGACCACTCCGTTGGCTCGCCTGTTGAGGCCACTCGGGCCTGCCCCAGGCCGGACTTGATTGTCGAGCTGGACACCGCGCTCGCACCCAGCGCTTTCACAAACGATCGCCTCGACATTCCATCCAACATGAAAAGAGTCCAGTATGCGGGAGCCACCAAATAATGGTTTAGCCACGGTCCATGTGTCAAGACGTTCCCCGATTCACGGACACTTCCGGAGCGCGGACAGAATGAGTGGGTGGCCCAGGTCTCGCTATTTGAGACCTGGGTGTTTCGGGAAGGACCGATTTCTAAGGAGAAACCCAGGTCTCAAAGCGAGACCTGGGCCACCCACTCAAAGTCTGCCGCGGCGAGCGGATGCTTCTTCTTGGAAATCTAGTCCCATTTACGAAACTCAGGCTAGGATGGTTGGGGCTTGGGAAGAGATGAAGAAAAGCTTGATTGAGTTGCGGGTCGGTACCCGGCAAAAGATTCCAAAGGCCGTGTCTCTCAAAGCCGGCGCTCTCACCGTGGACTTCGTCAGCGGAGGGCTGCGCACCATCCGCTACGAGGGTCACGAGGTTCTGCGGGCCATCGCTTACCTGGTGCGGGATCAGAATTGGGGAACCTACACTCCGGAGATCAGCGAATGCCTGGTCGGTAAAAGCAAAGACGCTTTTACGATTACTTATCGAGCACGCTGCGCTTCTGCCGATCCTCACCAGGCCCTTTCTTACGAGGCGCGCATTACCGGGAATAGTCAAGGCCGCCTCGTCTTCGATGTCACCGCCGAACCGCTGACCCCGTTTCTGACCGCGCGCTGTGGCTTCACTGTGCTCCATCCCATCAACGGCGTCGCCGGCCAGGAGGCAGTCATCGAGCACGTTGACGGTACGCAGGAACAAGCAACGTTCCCCGAGCTTATTTCGCCAGCGCAGCCGTTCAAAGATATTCGCGCCATTCAGCATCGGGTCACCGCCGGCATCACAGCACGGTGCGTTCTGAACGGAGACGTGTTCGAAATGGAAGACCAGCGCAACTGGTCGGATGCTTCTTACAAAACCTACGTTCGCCCGCTCTCGTTACCCTGGCCCTATGTCATGGAGCAGGGAGTCACCAACCGGCAGTCGGTTGAACTGACTATCAAGGGAAGCCCGGGCTCGCATCGCGGCCCCGCGCGCAAAGAGACGGGCGCGGTGCGCGTCACCGTCGGCGGCCCGGACGGGACGTTTCCCGGCATCGGCGTATCTGTCCACCCCGACCTGATCCCCCAGGCCCTTGCTCACCCCGGCCTGCTGAACAGGTTGCGACCGCAACTTTTGTTGTTTCACTTCGACCCCACCAAGGGCCACGGGCACAACGAGCTTTCCGCGGCTTTGCAGACATCGCCAGGCACATGCCGGCAAGCGACAAGACAGAGTCCATTCTGGAATTGGTGCTGCCGGCGCAACAAAGCGTGCGTGATGAACTGTTCGACGTGGCAGAAATGGTGACCTCCAGCGGCCTGCGTTTATCCGGCATTCTGGTTTCGCCCGCCCTCGACCGGCAATCGACCTTGCCCGGCTCTCCTTGGCCGGCTTGCCCGCCATTGAGCGAGATTTACCAGGCGGCCCGGGAGGCGTTTCCGGGGTTAACCATTGGCGGCGGCTCGCTCAGCTTCTTCACGGAGCTCAACCGCAAGCGTCCGCCGGTCGAACTGCTCGATTTCGTTTCCCATTGCACCTGTCCCATCGTGCACGCGGCAGACGATTTAAGCGTGATGGAGACCCTGGAAGCACTGCCGCACATCGCGCGCTCGACCCGCGCCTTCGTAGGCCAGGATAAGGCTTACCGGATCGGCCCTTCCACCATTGGGATGCGGCATAATCCCTATGGCGCGCGCGTAGCGGATAACCCGGAAAATCGGCGCATCGCGATGACGGATCGTGACCCGAGACAAACCAGCTTATTTGCAGCCGCATGGATGATTGGCTACGTAGCTGCGACGGCTGAGGCACGCCTGCAGTCGCTGACGGTTGGCAGCCTGACCGATCGGCTGGGATTGGCGAGCGCGCCCGTTGATGGAGAACTCCTGCTCTATCCTGCCTTTTATGCGGCGCGCGGGCTGGCCGAGCTGGGTGGTAATGAGCGGTACCACTGCCGCTCCAGCCGTCCTGGCTGCGTAACTGCGGCCGCCGGCACCGATCGCGAGGGCAGACGTGTTGTCTGGCTGGCAAACGTGACCGGTCAAAGGCAGAAGGCAGTCGTGGAGTGGAGCGGCCAGACCCTCTCTGCGCACCTGCTGGACGAAGTTAGCTTAAGCGAAAGCGGCGCGAAACCATGGCGGGCGTGGAAGAGCGCTGAATCCATTGAGCTTCTACCCTACGCGGTGGGCTGCCTCCGGTAGGTCTCCACCTAGCTGCGTCAGGTGCGAGAATAACCGCTTCGTTCTGAACCTGCACGGTTTCAGCCGTCGACGCTCGGTTACGTTAACAAATTGGCCCAAATTCGAATGAGAAACTTCTTTTCCCTTGACATTAGTATTTTGCACCCTATATTTTCGGGCGCGTAATTAGGAATAGTTTTTTTTCGTCTCTGTTGAGACCGGAGTGCATGTTGCTTCGGTTCTTAAACACCGACACCAAATCAACCGCCAGAAGGTGGAGGACAGCCCACCGCGGCCGCAGTCGTATATCTCAGGAGGTCGTATGTCGATGAGGCGGATTTGTCTCTTCGGATTTATCGCCCTAGTAGCGCTAAACGTCGCGGTCAATGTGGCTTTCGGCCAGGGTGTGGGAGCAACCGGCACCATCCTCGGCACGATCACTGACAGTACCGGCGCCGTTCTACCAAACGTCAAGATCACCATCACCAACACGGGAACCAATGCCGCCTTCGCCACAGAGAGCAATTCTGCAGGCGACTTCAACAGGCCCTCGTTGAGCCCTGGTAGCTATACTGTTTCCGCCGAGACTACCGGCTTTGAAAAATCTCAGACCGACCCGTTCACGCTCGCAGTTGACCAAAAGATCCGCATCAATCTGTCTTTGAAGCCAGGCGCGGTGACGGAAACGCTGGAAGTGGCTGCGCAGGCCATCAACCTGAACACGGACGATGCCGCCTTGTCCCAGGAAATAAGCGGGGACGAGGTGGCTAACCTTCCCCTGAACGGGCGCAACTTCATGCAACTACTTTTGGTCGGTGCAGGCGCCGTTACCGTGGGCGGTGAGCAAGGCACCATGCGCCAGGGTGAAGGCAATGCCGTGAGTATCAACGGCGGCCGCCCCGAGGGAAACAACTATACCCTGGACGGCCTGGTCAATACCGACCAGGCGATGATGACTCCGGCAGTGATCCTTTCCCAGGACGCAATCGGGGAATTTAAGGTGCAGAGCGGCATATACCCTGCTGAAAATGGATTCGGCGCCAGCCAGGTGAACATCGTCAGCAAGGGCGGAACAAATTCCATCCACGGGGCTGTTTACGAGTCGAACCGCAACAATGCCTTCGATAGCTCGCCGTTCCCTACCGCGACCGATGTCATCTCCGGCGTAAAAACCGAGAATCCTATTCTGCATCTGAACCAGTTTGGCTTTGTTGCCTCCGGTCCCGTCTACATTCCTAAACTCTACAACGGACGCAACAAGACCTTCTGGATGGCCAATTACGAAGGCTGGCGCATGAATAACGGCGCCCGAGTGGAAAACGTTGTACCCACGGCGGCGGAATTGGCGGGCGATTTTTCCGCCACGACCTATCCCGCCGTGACTGGCGCCCCCGGAGGCCTGCTGCCTGCGTATGGAACCCCCACCTGCACTGCAGTGCAAAACGCGGGCTACGACTGCCTGCCGGTGGACCCGTACACCGGGCTGAATGACTGGGGAACCCAGGTTCCGGCGGCTTTTCAAACGGCTCGGATAGGGCTGGTGGCGATTGCCAATCATTTCTGGTCTGCACCGAATGTGCCCAACACACCCGAGGGGACCACCAACTTCATCACCAATATTCCCGGTCCGCTGACCATGAACCAGCAGACCTACAGAGGAGATCAGAACCTGGGTAGATACGGCTCAGTTTTCGGCCGCTACACTCACGCCTATTACAACAACCACACCCAGTACAACTCCGGATCCATCGACTACGGTATCGAAGAATATATCCAGACCGAAGACGCGTGGGAGCTATCACATACCATCAGCATCGGCGGTAAGAACGTAAACAACTTCCGCTTCGGCAAGCTGCGGGCCCAAGCCCCGGAGGGTTCGGCTCCTGTGCCATCTTCCGTGGTCAGCGCGCTGGGCCTTACGGGGGCCTTTACGACCTTCACCGCTCTTCAGCAAACATGGCCCAATGTCGGCATTGGCTCATTCGCCAGCGGCGGCGGTCCCGTCAACTCTTACAGTGGATCGGATAATCCGAACTGGGAGTTTGCCGATTCGTTCACCACGGTTCATGGAAAGCACAGCTTTGGCTTGGGCCTCGACTATCGTCGCTGGCACCTGATTCGCAACCTCGACGATGATTTCTACGGTGACTGGGGGTTCAGTCCCAGTACGGCCCAAAAGAACTTTCTGACCTGCAGCAATCCCGCCTCAGCCCTCAACGGTGGCCAGCCGCTTTGCGGCACCGGCAACGCCATCGCCGACATGCTGACCGGCTATTACAACAGCGTAGGGGGATTTGTGCCCGGTCCCTTGAGCCCGACGGACCAGGCGGGTAACCCACAAGACCACGTCTACAACTACTGGGGGCCGTACTTTGAAGACGACTGGAAGGTAAGCCAGAAGCTCTCCATCAACTACGGCCTTCGTTGGGACTTCCGGATGGCGCCCTATGAAGTCTCGAACCATTTCTTCTGGCTCGACACCACCAACCCACAAGGTGGTCTTTGCTACGCCGATCCGAACCTGACGACCGACGGGGTGGCGCCTGGCGTTGGCATCAATGGCGGCCCAATCCTCCGCTACTGCGGCAATTCGCCCCGCGGTGGCCAGAAATATCCCTTTGCCCCCCGCTTTGGCATAAACTACCGGGTGGATGACAAGACCGTTGTTCGCGGCGGCTACGGCATCTTCTTCGACTCCTTTGAAGGACGCGAAATCGATGACTCGGCGGACATCTTTCCGTATAGCATCCGCAACAATCTCACCCCCACGACGGTTGCCGGCACTCCCAAGTTAACCAACCAGATGTTCCCGATTCACACCACACTCGGGCCCTTCCCGGAATACACGCTGTCGTTCATCGCGGTCATCGAGTCGGAGAATCCGCTCGATCCCTATGTACAGTCCTGGACGCTCTCCGGCGAACGCGAGTTGGCGAAGAACACGACGCTGGAGATTAACTACATCGGCACGAAATCAATTCATCTGCTCGATCGGCACAACATCGCGCAGCCGTATCAAGTCCCGGCAGCGAGCCAGGCCTTCTGCCAAGAGACGGATCCAGTCACTGGCAGCTACATCAACCTCAGCCAGGCTCCCTGCACCACGGTGAGCCGCTTGCCCTATCCAAACTTCAACGGCTTTTACATTGACAGCGACTTCCACGGCTATGCCAACTACAACGCGGCCAACATCAAATTCGAGCATCGCGCTCACGATCTGGCCGCAACAGCAGTCTTTACCTGGGCCAGGAGCCTGGACATCAAGTCGGCGGCAGCCGGCGTGGGCGCCACCGGAGCCGGCTATCAGGGCTTCGAGGACAACCATAACCCTAACCTGGACTACGGACCTTCGGACTTCGATGTCGATAAGAGGTTCGTCGCCAGCTACGTGTATCAACTACCCTTTGGGCGCGGCAAGAAATTCGCAGGCGGAATCAACCGGGTGGAAGACCTGGCAGTTGGCGGCTGGCAGGTAACCGGCATTACCACCTTCCAGACCGGCTTCCCGTACACCGTTCAGGGGAACGATATTCAAAGCGTGAACGACAGCCAGTTTATGCACGCGAATATTGTGCCGGGCTGCAATATCAAAAGCAATCTGACTGCGCAGTTCCAGCGGATCAATACGTCCTGCTTCACACAACCTGGGCTCGGGACGTACGGAACCATCGGACGGAACACCCTGCGCCAGCCGGGCATTAATAACTGGGATTTGGGTATTGGCAAGCAGTTCGCCTTTACCGAGCGGCTCAGATTCCAGATCAAGGCGGATGCCTTCAACGCCTTCAACCATCACCAGTATGGGGGTGATGTGGGTGGCTTGCTCGTCGCCGGATCGGGAGGCAATGCGGCCATTGACAATAACGTGAATGACTCCAAATTTGGCTTGATAACTCAATCCTCGAAATCCCGCGAATTCCAATTCAGCGGCAAGGTCACATTCTGACTCGTAAACAACCTGATCACCAACCCACCTCCGCCACGCCTTCCCGGCGTGGCGGAACTGTCTGCGTAAGAGATAAACTTCGTCCATGAATCGCAAAATAAGCGGCGCCGCGATGTGCGGTTCCATGCTGCTCCTCCTAGGTTCTGCCCCAACGTTGGCTGCGCAGGGCTCTCAAGAGGAGCAGCAATACTCCCAAGCGGGCCAGGAGGCGCTGGCGGCGGGGCGCTATGACGAAGCAGAGAGCGCTTTCAAGAAGCTGGCGCAACTCGACCCCGACATTGCCGAAATCCACGCCACTCTCGGTCTTGTCTACTTTCAGGAGAAGAAGTTTAACGAGGCGGTACCCGAGTTGCGGCGCGCGCTCAAACTAAAGCCGACATTGACAAGAGCAGCTACATTGCTCGCTATGTCGCTCTCTGAGACCGGTGAGTACGAGGAAGCATTGCCCGGGCTGGAGAAGGGATTTCAACACCCGCCGGATCCGGCAACGAAACGCATGTGCGGTCTGCAGTTAATGAGGAGCTATACCGGTTTGCAGCGCGACCAGGATGCGGTGAACATGGCTTTGCAGTTGAACAAGCTGTATCCGAACGATCCGGAGATTCTCTACCATACGGGTCGCATCTACGCGAACTACGCTTTTCTTACCCTGCACAAACTAGAAGTTGTGGCGCCCACATCGATATGGCGGCACCAGGCTGCCGCCGAAGCTTTTGAAAGCGAGGGCGCGACCAACCAGGCGATTGGCGAATATCACGAGGTTCTTAAGCTCGATCCTCAGCGTGTCAGTATCCATTACCGCATTGGCCGGACCCTGCTGGCGCGCTGGCAGCTTAACCATGCAGGGGAAGATCGAGAACAGGCGGTGCACGAGTTTGAACAGGAGCTGCAAGTAGATCCGAGCAATGCCAACGCGCTGTATGAGCTGGCTGAGATCCGTCGCCAACAAAACGAGCTTGACCAGGCACAAGAATTCTTTTCATCCGCGCTGAAATACTACCCGGACTTTGAGGAAGCGCAGGTGGGTCTGGCAACAACCCTGATGGCGCTGCAAAAACCGGACCTGGCCCTGCCGCATTTGCAGAAGGCAGTCACGCTGAATGCCGATGACGAGGTTGCCTGGTATCGCCTGTCTCAGGTAAATCGAGCTCTCGGCAATAAGGACGAGCAGCAAAAGGCACTGGCACAATTCCAGCGGGTGCGGAGCGAGATGGCTCTGCAGCAAGGGACGAGCCCACCTGGAGAAGTGACCAAACAGGTGCTGCAAAATGGTGAGGTTCAGTAGTCTGCTCGGTGCAGCAGTCCTCCTCACCTTGACTGGTTGCGGGGGTGGGAAGACCGGCTTTTCTCCACCGCCGATCAATCTATCCGTCTCGGTCAACAACGCCACCATTACCGTTCCGCCAAATAACATGGCGGTCAATGTTCCGGTAACGATTGTTGCCCCTACGGAAACCGCAACGTTTGCCATCACCGGCTTGCCTGCCGGTATGTCGTTCAACTACAAGGAATCGGAATCCAACCCTTCGGGATTACTCACCCTGATGGCCATTCCCTCAACGATGCCAGGCACTTATATGCCGCAGATTACCGTCGGCACATTAGGTCAAACAGCATCGGTGGTTTTTACTCTGGTGGTGCCTGCCCCGGCCAAGCCGGCCCTCTGATCCGGAAAAATCCAGGCTAGTGCCTGTCATGGTTACCAAAGAAATTCTCCTATCATCAGTCTTTTCCAATTGAAAGATGAGCCTGAAGGGGAGGGGAATAGGGCAGTTGAGGAAGGCTCCTTTTGGTTTGAAATTGGATAGAGATTATCAGCCGCCTGGCGGAGGGAATGTGGGAATCGCGGAGCGATTTCCAAGGTTTGTGGGAAGGGTGGGAAAACGTTTTTGTTGTTTTTCCATGCTTTCCACAAACCGTCATTTCCTCTGCCTTCTAGCCAATGCCTGCGAATTGGTCAAAAAGTTTGCGCTTGGCCTCTTGCATGCGCCGTGCGGCTTCGGTGTCACTGCTGGCGGCGGCCATGTGCTTGAGCATGTCCAAAGTGAACCCGGCTTGGAGGTACTGCGCCGGCCGGGGTAGGCTAAGCAGGGCCGGTTATCTTCTCGATGTAGCGCCGCAGCAGCCCGCGCGCCCCCTTGCCTTGTCTCCCATACTCCTGTTCGCAGAGCACCAGCTCGATCCAGTCGTATACCTGTGCTCGCTTTACCCCAACAAACCGGATTCCTTCGCTGGCTTCCAAAAGCCGGCGAATCTCCTCCAGACTTAACTTCTCCGCTTCCTGCACGCTGATGTTCAATCCTCAGCATGCCTAATCCCCTCAGGCTCATCTTGTGTTAGAAACACGTCCTCCCTTCAGGCTCATCTTGCATTGGAAAAGACTCCTCTTGACGCGGCCCAAAAACCGTACTACTGTGGGAATAAGATTCAAACTTCGGCGCCGTCTTGCCACGATGGCTCTGCTTGGCGTTGCACTGGCGTGCTCTGCCCGTGCATCTGCCGCTAACCACCGGAAATCATCAGCGTTCGTGCATGATGACCTGGTGTCGCAAACAGCAAAGTGATAACCGAAAGAGGCAAGGTGCTCAAATTAATTAAGTGGGGTAGCTGCCTGAGTACAGGAACTGTACTCAGGCAGCTACCCCACTTAAAAAATTTGAGCACCTTCATGAAACAAAGGACTTAGCCGATAAAGCCACAATCGAAGTAACGGGTAACGCATGATTCCTGTGCCCCGCGAGGAGCAGAAATCACCGTGCAGGCAGGGTGCGCCCAGGCGACCTCTTGATTGAGCAGTTTTGACAACTTAATGAAACAAGACAACCCTGGCCATCCCGGGCCAGATGACACAGACGCTCGAAAATGTTCCCGCTTTGAGAGCGTCAGTGTCAGAAAGAATGAGCAAGCCTGCAGCTGAAAGGGGCTACTGCCCCTTATTTCTTCAGGCCGAAGCAGTAAAGCATGCCATCGTAGGTGCTGATGTAAACCTGTCCGTTCGCGATGGAGAGACCGGAGAAATGATTGAACGTAGTGATCTGGTCTGCGCTGGAATAGAGTTCCTTGCCCGTCTGTGCATCCAGGGCATAAAACGTCACATGACTGGCCTGGCGCGCGCGAATCGACGAGTCAAAGTTGAGACCCTTGTCCGGAGAGGCCTGCTGCGTGAAGTCACCGCTGCCATAAGTGAAGACAATTCCGTTGGCGATAATCGCAGGCTCACCGTGGTCCAGGTCCCGTGAGACCCAGACCGGAACCGCCTCGAATTTTCCGTCCTTCTCTACCACTTTGAATGCCGGCCAGCCCACCCTTGTCTGTCTTCGGCGTGTTGGTGATGGGGAAATGAAACTGTGAATGTGCCGGACCCCAAAAAGGAGCGAGGATCCACCGGTTGCCTTGTGCATCCTCCCAGCTCGACAAAGCTCCCCAACTGCCGTGGTCCTGAAAATCGACTGCTTCATTGCAGAACAGGTCGGAGCGAAACATGGGGGTCTGATGATTCGCGCCGCCAGCCGAAGCCGGATCCAGCAACAGCAGGCGGCATTCCTTGCCGGACGCCGCGATGATCTCGTGTCCTTTGTAGGTAAAAATCGTCGGCGTATTGTTTGGATCGAGGTCGCGTTTGAGCAGCCATTCCCAGTTGGTTGGGGTGTAGTAGTCCTTCATGACTACCTTGGCGCCCTGGATCTCTGCCCCGACGATACTGTTGGCATACTCCTCCTTCGCCGGGTCATAGGTGCCGTCGCCGGTAGTAAACCAGGCGATTCCGTGGGAATCGAGGGCAGCACCACGGCGGCCCCACACTCCGCCGCTTTTCGAGACCCAGGGTTGCATTGGATGATCCAGATCATCGAGATGAATGGCAGTCATCGACTTGATGGTGGGCATCCAGAGCGTGTTTCCATCAAGATTCATGGCCCACGCCTTACCCTTTTCCCAGGTGACAGGCGGTTTCAGATCGGAGCCATCGGCCAGGTTGAGTATGTGCAGGGTTCCGCTGCCGTCGACGAAGTACACGGGGCGCTTGCCGTCCTGCTGCGCCTCACCAATGACCGGCGTGTCACTGCTGCCGCCAGGTTCCAGAAAGTTCAGGGTCGCCGGCGTCTTGCCGCCCATAATCGGCGGCATGTCAGGAGGAGGTTGGAACCCCTCCTGCGTGCTTTTGTAATCGTAATGTTTCTTCCATAGCAGCGTTCCGTCGGCGGCATCCATGGCGTAGAGGTTGTCGGAAATTCCGGAGACCAGGACGATCTGCTTAGGACCACTGGCGGTGGTGACGTTGGCGGCAATCAGGGCGGGCATCAGGGCATGCAACGCCCGCGCCTCGTTGCCTGTCTGTACCTTCCACAACAGCGTCATGTTTTTTACATTGCTTGTGGTCAGGATGTGTTCATCCTGCTGCCAGCCGGAGCGCTGCTTGTCTTTGCCGTCGGTCAGCCACTCTGCGTTTTGCGCCACACTGACGCCCCAGCACAATGCCAGCATCAGCGAAACTAATCGATTCATAGTGCCCTCTCTTAGGCTGCGGCGCGATCAGCGCTCCAGCGGAATACCGTAGGCATAGAGTGTGCCGTCGTGGGTCGCGAAATAGATCTGCGAATTAGCTACAGCAAGTCCGCCGGATGAGTAGGCCGTTGCCTTGTCACCAACATAAAGTTCCTTACCCGTGCTGGCATCCAGCACGTACAGAACGGCTCGACCGCCCTTCTTCGATGAGGTGGGCTCTCCGGTGGAAAGCGACACCACCAGGTCATTCATAATGGCCGGGGCGGCAGGAGACACCATATCGCGTGATCGCCAGGCTGGCGTGAGCGATGGCTTTCCACCGTCAAAGGTGATCTTGAACGCGAGGATGGAACCGGTCGGCGCGTCGCCATTTTTCGCAGGGAATTCCTGGGTGACCGGGCCGCGCACCGATGCAAAGAGCCAGCGTACGCCCTGGTCATCAAGGTAGGTGGCGAAGTTGTTCTGAAGGCCGTCAGCTTTCCGCCTACGTTTCGAAGCTGAACCTGGCGGCACAATCTGATCGCTGCGAAAGGCGGGGGTATGGTGGTCGGCGCCGCCCAGCGAATCGGCGTCCAGGATATAGATCCTGCCATCGTGGCCGGCCGCGACGACCCAGTCTTTCTGATCCAGTCCGAACACAGTGGGCGTGACCCCGGAAACATCGGCCGCATCCACTTTGGCTGCGGCGCCCGCCGGCGTGAAGTAATCCTGCACGGCGAGTTTGTCGGGGCTCAAGGCAAGCACGGAATCGTTGTAGTCGCCCGCGACCTCACCATGCCCGCTGGCAATCTGCGCATACACCACACCATCTGTACCTATGGCTGTTCCGCCACTGCCCGCTGCACCGCTGCCCCCGGTGAGAAAAGACTCAACCGTGCCGCCGGATGGATCCACGGCGTAAATTCCATTGGGATTGCCGTGGCAATTGCCGACAGTTGCGACAAAGATCCGATCATTGTTGATGTTAAGACCGCTGGCGCGAGCCATGGGGGGCAGAACCTTGACGGGCGGTACGGTGTTGGCGTTGCCGCTCAATTGCAGAATGGTATGCAAGGCGCCATCATCCGAAATGGCATAGATCGGCGATGCGAAGGAGAAATGAAAGGGTGCGGGTTTGCTTCTCGCTACCCTGCCGACGCGGTTGGCCGACGGCGCGCCAAACCTTCCAGGGGCCTGGCTATTGCCGGGAAACGCCAGGTTCGCGGTCATGCCTCCGGGGCAGGTAGCCGCGCCTTGATCTTTTTTGTAGATTCACCCGGTGTCAGATGCGTGTCGAAGAAGAGTGTCCCCAGGTCTGCATCGAGCGACACCACGGAGTTGTCGCTTCTTCCCACCGACACCAGCTGCTTGAAACCCTTATAGGTAATGATGTTGGAAAGCACCACCGGTGTGGTGAGCTCCGACTGCTTGCCCTTAGCGGCGGCCGCCTTGAACCCGTAAAGGAACCTGATGCCGGCCGCGGTCTCCTTCGACAACTTCTTCTCGCCCCGCGACCATCCATCCCGCTGAGCATTCCCGCCGATGCTGGGCCAATCCGCGGCAAACAACGTGGTGCCAAAAAGCAAAAGCACAAGGAACGTTTTGAGACATTTCATGGTTCGTTGACACCTTTTCGTATCGAATGCGAACTGGAGTTACTGCAGGTCTTTCAGCCAGATATTGCGGTGAGAAATTTTGAGCACGCCGGGTCCTTCGATCTCCAGGCCAATCAGCCCCTTGGGTGAAAAATGTTGGCTGTCGTTATCGATGGTCATGGACGTGATGTGACCGTTGATCAGGTGCACCAGGAGGTGCCCGTCGGCGATGATCTCCACCTGGTTCCACTCACCCGACTTTACGTAAGACCGGATCTGCTCCGGGGAAGCCAGGGTGGAGACCAGGTTCTTTCCTCCGTCATGCGCCTCGACGACCGTTCCGGGAAAGGTGACGATGAAGCGCTTGGAATCCTGCTCGTACAGCTGGCCGCTGAACATGTTTGCGTAGTCGAGGTCGAGTTGGTAACCCGCCATATTCCAAGGCGCATTGCGTTTGATCAGCGGCGCCTGGCGCCTGGATCATTTTCTCAATCTGCAGTCGCTGAGCATCCGGAAGGCCTGGCGGAATCTCGCGCGGCGCCGGAGGAATGTTCTGGCTACGATACTGGACCCCGCCATTGGCGCCGGCGCCTTCCAGCTTGACCTCCAGCTTCAGCATGAAATTTCCCGGTTGTTCTTTGGTGTAGAAGATGTTGGTCGTGCCGGAAGGTTTTTCCGGACTGGATTCACCGATAATGGCGCCATCGGCAACATGCCAAATCTCCGGATTTCCATTCCATCCATCCAGCGTCTTGCCATCGAAGATCTGCACCCAGCCCGTATGGTCTTCGAAATCGACCGGCCCCGGCTGATATCTGCGCAGAAAGGCTGCCATGTCCGGAGGGCCCTGGCTTTGGCCGGCAGCCGCAGCCCCCTGCTGTGCCAATATCGGCAATATTTCAAAAAGCCCGAAGGCAGCGACGACAAACGCCAAGACTAAAGATACGGGTCGGGTGAAAAAGGAAAACGTGCGATGCAATGTGAGACCTCAATGGTAACGGGGACGATAACACGCTGAATACAGGCATGTACATATTGAATTTGTGTCCGGATTGAATTCTCCGCTTTCGCTGCAAGCTAGGTTCTTTTACCGAGGAGGCGTTCGACAGCGTCACGCTGATAGCGGGACATTCGCAGCTCCGCTCCGCTCTGCAGCAGGACAATATGGCTGCCCTGAAACCATGGCTGTATTTCGCGGATGCCGCGCACGTTGACAATGGTCGAACGATGAATGCGAATGAATTCCCTGGGGTCGAGCTTTTCCATGAGCGCCTGCAGGGTCTCACGTATGTCATAGGCGCGGCGCCCGACGTGCAACCGCGCATAGTTCCCCTCGGCTTCGATCCAGTCGATGTCCGCAACGGAAATAAACTGAATCCGGCCGTTGCAGGCGACGGTGAGGCGTTGTGCGTAGTCCACTGAATAACGGCTGCCGAGCAAGGAGAACAGACGCTGCGCAGCAACCCGATCCTGCCGTCCTAAACAGGAATCACGAGCGCGGGCAAGAGCGCGCAAAAATCGATCCGGTGCAAAAGGCTTGAGCAGATAATCGACCGCGTTTGCGTCGAACGCTTGAATCGCATAGCGGTCGAAGGCCGTGACGAAGACGGTGACGGGCATCTGTTCGATTCCGATGGATTCCACCACCTGAAACCCGTCCATCTCAGGCATCTGGACATCGAGAAAGACCAGATCGGGTTGCATTTGCCTGATGGCGTGAACGGCCGACTCGCCATCGCCGCACTGGCCGACCACGGTGATGTCGCGCTCGCGCTTGAGCAGCCGCGACAATGCTGTGCGAGCCAGCGGTTCGTCGTCCACAATAATGGCGCGCAGGCTCATAAGACAGCCTCAGTGGCGGAGTGGGCTTCTGTCTGCGGGCTCGATCGCGCGGGCATAAAGATGATGGCCGCCGCTCCGCCCCGGGCCAGAGGACGAAAGATCAACGATGCGGCAGGACCATAGAGGTGCTCCAACCGAGCTTTTGTGTTCCGCAGCCCGACACCTCGCTGAAAGAGTCGCTCACTCGCTTCATCCACCACGCTGTTTGAATTCCATACCTCAATTTGGAGCCCACCGCGCTGTTGATTCGCGAAGACTTCGATACAGTCCTCTCCCTTGTGTTTTCCGATGCCATGACGAATTGCGTTTTCGACCAGCGGCTGAAGAATGAGCGTCGGGACTAGCAGGCCGAGGATTGCGGGATCGGCATGGATCTCGACCGATAGGCGCTCTCCGAAACGCCGCCGCTGGATTCCGATGTACAGATCGAGGAATTCCAGTTCCCGCGCAAGTGGAATTTCGTTTGCATCCATCTGGTCGAGGGAGATGCGCAGCAATCCGCTGAGGCGCAGCAACACATCCTCGGCTGCCGGCGGGTCCTCCTGAACAAGTGTGATGGCTGCCTGCAGCGTGTTGAAGAGGAAATGAGGCTGGATCTGCATCCGCAGCTTCTCGAGTTCGGCGGAAGCAAGGCGTGTCTCAAGCTGCGCCTGGCGCAGTTCACGCTGACGAGCTTCTTCACGCAACTGCGCAAAGCCCGCCATGATCACGATGAGCCAATAAGCGATGAAGGCCAGCGTGCCCCGGTCCTCAATCCACGCGGCTGCAAGGGTAACGGCGGAAGCCGGCAATTCGTGTGTGAGCGTGTAGATCGATCCGGCAACGCCGCGGCACACGGCCTGCGTGATCAGACATCCCAGGCAGACGAGGGCATGCGGAAAGAAGATATAGCGCGCCCAGTTGGCTCCAGTGATGGGATATTGCCGCCCAAGGCCGTAGATCAGTGGAGTGAGCAACGCCAGCGCGAACCAGTTGAATGACGCCCACACCAGGTAATGAGCGACAGGCAGAATATTTCCCCTTGCGGCGTCGAAGACGAACACATAGCTGGTCTCGAGAGCGACGACGCCGCTCCAGCACACGATTGCGAACGGAAGCTGCCCGAGATACTGATGCGAGGCAGGAGGCCGCCAAGACCGCGCCGGATTTGATTCGAGAGGCGAAAGGATCGGCATATCTCCTCCCTCAAAGTCTATAGACCTGTGGGAACCGCAGCCACTCGATTTGTGACGGCAAGGCGCCCCTCTACGATTTGCCCCTCCTGCTCTACGATTCACCCCGGCTCATTTCGATCGAGCACATTCTCATACCTGCTGGGAGATCGATCTGCGTACCCTCACCGGTACAGAGGTGAACAGATATGCGTCGTTCGATCGCGTTCATAGGTTCTCTCATGATCGGGTTTCTCCCTGTCGCAGGCTCAGCGCAAATCAGCGGCGTGAACACTCTCGCAGCCCAGATCCACGAACAGGAGAAAACGGTGGAGACGAATCCAGGTAAGAGTGACGGTGTAGCGTGGCTGAAGCTGGCGATCCTTCGCCAGGACGTGGCGCAGTACCGCGATGCGGAGCGTGCGTATAAAAGGGCGATCGCACTGCTGAAGCCCGGAGACCGCGCGACGCTTGCCGACGCGCTCGATCACATGGGAACGATGTACGTGGAGTGCGGTCAGTTCTCAAAGGGGGAGCCGCTCGAGCTAAAGGCCCTGGCGATTCGCGAAGCCGAGAAGGACGTACTGGGAATCGGCCTCAGTCACATGCACCTCGCAGTTCTCATGCTTGGCGAGCGGCAGATCTCTTCTGCAGAGGCGGAGGCGCAGACTGCGGTAGGACTCCTTGTTCCGGAGCGGCAGCAGGCCGCAGCCCAAGTTGCGGCCACTCCCGAAGAGAAGATGACGGCGCTCATCGATCTCTCGCTGGCTCACTGTGCGCGACAAGCCTATGCCACTGCAATTCCGGATCTTAGACGTGCGCTTGGGATCGCACACGCAAATTATGCGAGAGAACAGCATCCCTGTCGGGTTCCTCGACTTTTTGCTGGGGTATGCGCTCTGGAAAAGCGGCGATAACGATTCCGCCGACGGACTGATGAGGAAGGGGACACAGGAACTCGAAACCCAGCTTGGTTGGGGCCATCCGACATATGTTCAGGTGCTGAGACAGTACAGCGTGTTCCTCGACCAGACTGGGCATTCGACCGAGGCCAAAGACATAGCCGCCAGAGTTGCCAAACTTAAGCGGTCTCCAGGGTTCGCGCAAATGGCTTCGAATCACCTGTCGATTGGATTGGACCGACTGCATTAAGCGGCATCGATTCGTAACATCTTTGGAAGCGGACATCAAATATTTTTAGGGGCATAAAATGGCCGTCAGGGGTTTCGATGATGTCTCTCAAGATTGCCGGATTCCTCATCTGCATTGCTTATGCGCTCGGGCAAGACTCCAGCCCTGATGCATCGCAAAGTTATCGCGAGTGGCTTACGCAAAATCCCGCCGATTCGCTCATCCATTTCCGGCTGGGCGAGTTGCTTTTCGAACAACGCAATTACCAGTCTTCTGCAAACGAGTTTAGAGCCGCACTCGAGGGAGGCCCACACCCAACTTGGATTGACGCTTGGGCGCACATTGACCTTGGTGAGATTTTTGACGTAACTGGTCAGCAGTCTCGCGCGGTCTGGGAGTATCACGCAGCACTCCACACGCGGGACGATACAGACGGTGCGCAGGCGTTTGCTGCTAAGCGGTTGGAAGGTAGTAAGGGCGGTAATTCAGTTCTGCACCATGTCTCCTCTGAGAACTTGTCAGACGCAATCCCAACACCAACGATCAATATACCGGCGCAGTACTCGGTCGAGGGACGGGTGGCAGGGCTGGAAGGTACGGTCTTTTTGGTTGGGACCGTTGCAGCGGATGGCTCTGCGACCAATTTTCACGTGGTTCAGCCTCTCGGGCTCGGGCTCGATGATGCGGCAATACAGGCGGCAAGACGCTGGACCTTTGAACCGAAAAGAATAGACGCTGTACCAGCGAATCAAACGACGACCGTCCGGGCCGATTTTTTGCTTCCAGCGAAGGAATCCCGATGGCACTTGCTTCGAGTTGTATTCGCTACACCGGAGGGAGTCTCCCGTCCTCATTTTCTGAGTGCGCCTTATCCAGGAGGTGATGGGATCAGCTCGCCGGCAAGAGATTCGGCGAGTCTTTTGAAGGTGATGGGAAGACAAGCGGTCGTCACACTCGCCTTCGAAGTGGATGAGGCTGGCCATCCTGTGCTCATCCGGGTTCAGGAAGCTTCCGAACCAATATGGGGAAGCGAGGCGGCCTCGTTCGTTCGCAATTGGCAATTCTCGCCTGCCAGAAAAAACGGAACACCGGTCCGCGTCCCATGCACCATCGACCTTGTTTGGGGAGAGAAACAGTTTACGCAGCGTTCCCTGCAGGTTGCAGGAGCGACGTTTGGCGCGTTGGTCAATGGAGTCACTGAGCGGTGATTGCCTGACTGCCTTCAGAACGTCTTCGGAAAGCGGCCCAGTGTACGGAACGCCGACTCTTCGTCCAAGTGGAAAGTCCCCCACTGGAAGTCAGTAGACACAACGGCGTTTCCGGGGACCTATTCCGCATCTTCCATCTCGCTTTCTTCTGGTGCATCGGTCGGACTCGCAAACTCAATACGATAGCCATCAGGGTCAGTAAGTGGCACAACCCACAAACCGTTCCCCACAGAGGGGCGGTTCCGCGTCTGAACGTCCCGCGATTTAAACTCGCGATAAAGAGAGAGTGCGTCTTCGCACATGAAGCTTACCGAAGCGCCTGTTCCAAGCGGTTCCTTCGGCCGACCTTGCGGCATGAACTCTTGAAGCATGATCGCGGCCTCGCCAAGTTCAAGCCAGCACCAGCGAATTTTGCCGTCAGCCGGATATTCTTCATCTCGATCAGGAATCCACTGGCGCTTGACTGCGAATCCGAGCCCATCAACATAGAACCGCAGAGAAGACTCCATGTTGGTTACACCGAAAAACGGTACCGCCTGTTTAACATTCGCCCTTGTGGTGGTCTCAGTGGCTACGATTGTCTCCTTTGCCTAGCTCCCGCAATTATCGCGCGCTATCTTTATAGAGGCCTTGAAGCGTGGGTAAGTCCTTAGAAGTCGGCATGTGTCTAGGTTTCCGGAACCGAGTTGAACTGGCTCCTTGGCATCTCCCATGCGCGTTTTTCGAGACTATTTAGGGCATGGGTCCGACGCGGCTGCGAGCGAGGTGAATCGGCGTTCTGGACCTGGGGCACCCGGCAAGTTTCAGGCATTCTCAGTATCAGTAACTTGAGCGTTTTCAGTGCTGATGTCGGGTTCGACTCCCCCTCGCCTCCACCATCTTTGAGTAACGTGAATTTTGTCCTTCCTGTTAAGCCCTTCTTATTCAGTTGTTTATCCTGTGAAAAATCGGAATCCTCGGGTAGGGCTGCGAAATGCCGATAAAAGGGTCATCACGCCGACGACCAATGTGCGGGGCTCTGGTCCGTACGAAGCTCCACGGTGATCAGTCTGTACGAAGCTCAATGGTGATGACATGAATGATGTAGCGGCGGCAACATCGCTGCGGAACGGGGATGGAAAATCGGTTGTCGAAGCGACTCCCGATCCGATGCTGGCCGATCATGGCGTCCTTCTCTCTGCCCTTCTGGACCTTCCGCAGGGCGCTGTCTATTTCAAGGACCTGCAAGGCCGGTTTATCTTGATCAATCGAACTATGGCCAAAGTACTGAAAGTCGGGTCCCCCGTGGAGGCTGTTGGCAAATCGGACTTTGATTTTTTCACCGAAGAGCATGCCAGCCCAGCATTCGCCGATGAACAGGAGATCATTCGAACGGGCCGCCCGCTCCTCGATAAGGAAGAGAAGGAAACTTGGGCGGATGGCCGAATCACCTGGGCATCTACCACCAAGATGCCTCTCCTCAGCAAGGATGGCCGGATCATGGGCACCTTCGGTATCTCGCGCGACGTTACGGAGAGCCGACTGATGCGTGAGGCGCTGATTGAGAGCGAGGCGCGCTTGGCGTCAGCTTCCGGGGAACTGACAACGGTCAGCCAGTCGATGGTAGCGAGCGCAGGAGAAACTGTGATGCTGGCCGATTTGCTGCGAGGTGCCAGTCAGCAAATATCCACCAAGGTATCTTCGGTTGCCTGTGCCGCCTCGCAGGTGCAGGTATCAATTCGCGAAATCTCGAAAAACGCCAATGAGTCGAGAGCGGTTGCAAAAGACGCGGTTGATTTGGCGGAATCGGCCAAGGACAGTATGAAGAAGCTTGAGACATCGAGCCGCGAGATCCACAAGGTGAACAAGGTCATCAATTCAATCGCCCAGCAAACGAATTTGCTTGCGTTGAACGCGACCATCGAAGCGGCTCGCGCCGGCGACGCCGGAAAAGGTTTCGCCGTTGTTGCAAATGAGGTGAAGGAACTCGCCAAGCAAACGGCTCGTGCGACCGAAGAAATAGGCCAGACCATCGAGGCGATTCAGAGCGGTACCAGGGAGGCCGCCTCGGCCTTCGTGCAAATCGGAACGACCATCGGGTCGATCAATGACATCTTCCACAGCATCGCTTCGGCAGTGGAAGAACAGACGGTTACGACGAACGAAATCGGACGCAGCGTGAGCGACGCGGCTCAGAAGATAGGTGAGATCACGACAAACATCGGCGGAGTGGCTGCCTCGGCGAAGCAGACCACCCAGTGTGCTGAAGATACGAGAAAGGCATCTCTCGAACTCAGCCGCCTGGCTTCGCGCCTCCGCGCTTCGCTGAATGGAGCTTCGGTTTAGCTGCCATAAGGTCTCCGCCGCAGTCGGTGTAGCCGCATGGTTCCTGAAGAGTCGCATTTTCGGTACCCCCCACCGGGTGAACGGTCGAGACACGGCAAGTTACCGAGAACCGTTTCCCGGGTAGTTGCGTCTCAGTAGCGTATATTGTGTTGCTGTACCAGGGGCGGGAGAAACATGCAGACAGATCGCCTAATGGCGGAATTTGAAGATGGCCGGACGGACCTGCTCGGTCCTTTGCTGGAAGCGGGTCTCCCTGCCAACTTCCAGAACCCGCACGGTGTTTCACTGATGCAGACATGTGCATACTACGGTGATGTGAGCGCTGTTCATACTCTGCTTGCCCGAGGTGCGTCACTACAGGCGCTTGGTCCAAATCTTGGATTGAGTGCAGCTTGCTTCCATGGGCATTGGCGGCTGTGCCTTTTACTGCTGGAGCACGGAGCCAACGTCAACGATCAATCGGAAGAGACCAAAGAGACACCGCTTCACGCTTCACTATGCAGCACCGACCGCATTCTCTATGACAGAGTGGTGGAGGTCCTTCTATCCAGAGGTGCTGATCCTAACCTTCCCGCCGCAAATGGCGTTGAGACTGGAGGTTTCATGAGGGATGCACGGACAAAGGGAGAGACCGCTCTGCACCGTGCGGCGGCTTTCGGGGAGGAAGGAACGGTGAAGATGCTCCTGGACGCTGGAGCCCGGCGAGAGACCCGTGACGCCAACGGCGATACGCCACTGTCTTGGGCGAGTTGGTATCTCCGCCCGTCAAGCATTCTTCATCAGCTCTGTTTCGGAGAGCATCGGGTTAATCCAGGCCGCAAATCGATGCGGGCCAATCTTATCGGCTTTCCTCGTAGAACAACGTGAGTGGCGCTGCCCCGCCGCCCATACACGCCCAGGGGAATTGTCGATCGATGGGGACAGGAGAATGGAGTCGATCCTCTGTTTTGAGTGATTAAGAGGTACGCGTGGGGATGCTACACTCCTGAGCTGTGAGTGGTTTCATCATTCGCTGCGCGGTCATCTCTGAGCAAAAAGAGCTTGAGGCCCTACAATTGCGCGCATCTCTTACCAATGCTGGCGATCGTGACGCCTTACTCGCCCACCGATGGCGGCAGCAAATTCGTCGATACTCGGGAGAGAACTCACGGTCCGTCTTCGATTTTTGTGCCGCAAAACCGTGCTAAAACGGCGAGATGGTTCTGTACCTTCGTCGGCAGCACCATCTGCGGCGGGCTGCCTCAGCCAATGAGCGTGTCCAATTCGGCAAAGCTCGCAGTGCCCTCCATGGGACCTTTGCAGGTCACGGCAATCGCACCACTGGCGCAAGCATAGCGCAGCGAGCGGTCGATCGCTTTGCCTTCTTCGCGGCACGCCGCGTACGTTGCGCAGAAGCAGTCGCCGGCGCCAGTGGGGTCAACCTCGCGGACCGCGAACGCCGGTACGTCCAGCCGGCACGACCGGTCGTAATAGGTGCAGCCTGCGCTGCCGTGCTTCACGACGATCTCTCGAATTCCGAGGGCGAGTAGCGGCTCGATGGCCTCAGCTTCCGTTTGCGCATCCACGAGCAGGGCCACCTCGTCGCCGCTCGGCAGGAACACGTCGGTCTGTTCGAGAATCGATCGCAGCGCTTCCCGAATACCCGCGCTTCTGAGTATCTCCGGCCGGATGTTCGGGTCGAAGGAGATTACCCCGCCTCGACGCTTCACCATGCCGATCGCCTTGCGGACGGCTGCGATGATTCCCGGAGAGAACAGTGATGAACCCATGACGTGAAACCACGTGCAATCGGCGAGCACCGACTCGGTGAACGACGACGCTGAGAGGCGGCCGGAAGCGCTATTGGCAATGTTGAAGATGAAGTGGCGCTCGCCCGTCTCCGTGTAGGTGACAAACGCGCTTCCAGTGACCGCGTCGGCGAGCAATGCGATGGCACTCGTGTCGACGCCGTCCCGGCGCAGGCGGTCGATGTTCAGCCAGCCAAAATCGTCGTCGCCTACGCAGCCGATGATCCCGGCCGGACGTCCGAGCCGGCCCACCTGGTCGATGAAGATGGCGGGAGCGCCGCTCGGGAAAGGCCCCACCAGGGTGCCCGGCGCACGGAAGCTCTGGCCGCGCTCGGTCGCCATGATCTCTACCAGGATCTCCCCGATTGTCATGATCCGGGCCATTCGACGGCTCCTTTCAGGGGCGACCCTGGTCTGCACGTCGATCGCGACCGCGCACAGAATAACGCATTTCCGATTTGTACAATTATTTGAGGCGGAAAAGGGGACGGTCACGCTCCTTGCAAAACCAGCACACGCAACTGCCGCCCGCAAACGGCAGCTCCCACACCCATAAGACCGACGATATCGAACCTCGCACGGCGGCGCTGTTTATGATCGCTTCCACTTAGCGTATTGTCAGGTCCCTTAATTTTCCAGATTGCATCGATTCAGTTTCAGTCGACCGAAGCTGGCTCCGGGACGAGCGCCACATCTATGATGAGGAGGCAATTGCAAATCCGCTGGGGGCACATACACAATGCTTCGGAACACGGGGTCGTTGAGAATCCTTGTAGTCGGCTGTGGAAACATGGGCGCATCGCATGCACGCGCATTTCGCAACATGCCCGGAGTGGAAATTGTCGGCTTGGTGGCGCGGGGCGAAAGCAAACACCACCTTGCCACGAACCTCTCACTCCAGGTGCCCCTGTTCGACGATGTGGGCATTGCACTGGCCAGTCTCGCACCTGACGCAGTCTGCATCTCGACCTATCCAGATACACACGAAGCTTTCACGCTTGCCGCAATCGAAGCCGGGTGTCATGTCTTTGTGGAGAAGCCACTGGCCCCCGACACGGAAGGCGCCCGTCGCATGGTTGAGGCGGCACAGCGCGCGGGCAGGAAGCTCGTCGTCGGATATATTCTGCGCCACCATCCGACGTGGCAGAAGTTCATCGGCCTCGCGCGAACGCTGGGCAGTCCGCTGGTTATGCGCATGAATCTTAACCAGCAGAGTTCCGGCGCGGAGTGGCAGGTGCACCGCGGCCTGCTGGCGTCCGCTTCGCCCATCGTCGACTGCGGCGTGCACTATGTGGACGTCATGTGCCAAATGGTCGCAGGCAGGCCGCTACGAGTTTCTGCAATCGGAGCCTGCCTCGACCCAAGCCTCCCGGACGGCCGGTGTAACTACGGCCAACTGCAGATCGTCTTCAGCGATGGCTCGGTGGGCTGGTACGAGGCCGGATGGGGACCGATGATGAGCGAGACCGCATTCTTCGTCAAAGACGTGATCGGGCCTCGGGGCGCGGTATCGATCCAGAGCATTCACGCCGACTCGAACGGCGCGTCGGCCAAGGTGGAAGACCACGTCCGCTCCAATGCCATTCGCGTGCATCATGCGGAGCTGACACCATCGGGTAGCTTTGTCCGCCCTGACGAATGGCTAACGCAAGCTGATGAGCCCGATCACGACGAGCTCTGCCGGCGCGAACAGGAGTTCTTCGTACGGGCCATTCGCGAGCAACTCGACCTGACCTCGCACCTGGAGGACAGTCTCGCGAGCCTGTCGATCGTGCTCGCCGCCGACCAAGCCATGCGAACCGGACAGTCGGTCGATCTATCCGGCTGTGAATTCTCACTTCATCCCACCGGCGCCTAGTCAAGTTATCCACCGCGACCCAGGCAAAGTCTACCTATTAACAGCGGGTTGAGGACTCGGAACAAAGGAAAGTATTGACTACACGAGCTTCAGCCATTCACTTATCAGACTCACAAGTATGACGGTGGATTGGCGGCCGGTTTAGCCGACAAGGAACTCTCGATCTACGGGGATTTGGAGTGAATTGGCCAGGGTATTCGTCTCCGCTGCCATGCCAAGAACCGCCAGGAACTCAGCGTACTGCTTGTCGGACAGGCCCTTGGCGCGCGCCGCAGCCGTGTGCGAATGGACGCAGTAGCTGCAGCTGTTCGCCGTAGATACGGCTATATAGACCAGCTCTTTTGTGAGCGGGTCGAGCACTCCGGGCTCAATCATCACCTGTTTGACGCTCGCCCACGTTCGCTCAAGAAGGCCAGGCTGATTGGCGAGAGCGCGCCAGAAATTGTTCACAAAATCTGACTTGCGCGTAGCGCGTATATCGTCGAACACGGCCTTGACGGCTGGGACGGCGGCGGCCTCCTCATCGGTCCAGAGCTTAACAGTGGCCATATGGCAATCCTCCAATTGCAATTGGGCAGAGGGAGCGCTGGAATGGCGAACCCCCTGCCTGCCTCCGTTTTGTACGACTGGTGCAGTTACTCCCCTTGACCAAGCGACATGTCAGGGGCTTGCCTGAACGCTCACCCTGAGCCGTTGCCTGGCCATGGTAAGCGTTCGGACTCCGTGTCGAACAACGCCTACTCGCTTCCCTTCACCGCCAAAGAAGCAAGCGAGTAGGGACAGCTATTCGGACTTAAGAACCTGGCCGCGAATTTCCCCGCCGGGGTTTGCTGCCGTATGGAGATTGAAATACCATTTGCCATCCACCAGCTCCTTTGCCTGTTGCGCGGTCAGGGTCGCCTTGCCATCAATCGGGCTTGTGATAGGAGTTCCTTTTATTGGGAGTTGTGGCTTGGCATTCACTCCCTCCGCGGCCGGGCCGTGAAAATGCGCTGCGGCGACTGGACCCGTCAACCCGCTGAACTCAATGTGATAGGTAAACTCGTTGGTTTCAGTATTCAGTGTGCCCGTCAAGGTGCCCGTACCGGCGCTGTCTTTGGGAGGAACCTCGGCGGAGGCCTTCAGATCGGCCTTCAGATTAATTGTTGCAGCATGCGCGGCGACCGACACCAGGGTGAGAGCGCATGCGGTCACAAGAGCTCGGAAGACACTGTTTGCAATCTTCAATTTGTTTCTCCTTTTAGTCCTTGGCTAACAGCTACTGAATGAGCTGGACCATTATCCACCTAACGTAGAAGCGGATCCAGATCATTGACATCACTACCTGTCAAGGCGCCCTGGGCAATCTCATCAGCACACGTTGTTAAAAGGACAATGTCGCCAAGTTTGGGAAAAAACAAAGCGTGTTCCCCCAATCTCTCAGCGCACACAGCCTTGAGGGCGTTCGTCACAGGCATCAGGGTCCAGAGTCTGCGGAAAAATCTTTCCGGGAAGCGCACGGCTTCAGCCGTGCCGCAGTTGGTTGAAATACGTCGGGCTTTTAGCCCCTGAGGGCATCATTTATCTGCGCATAAGAGAATCTGGGAGGACGGAAAAATCGTACCCCAGCGGCT
>CAWBRJ010000043.1:0-71653 GCA_963790935.1 uncultured Acidobacteriaceae bacterium
GTGTACATCCGCACCTTATCGCGCACCGCCCCGCCCAGCAGCTTATATACCGGCTGCCCTAACGACTTGCCCAGAATATCCCAGCATGCCTGCTCAATGGCCGATATGGCCGAAAGCCCGATGACCCCGGTGCGCCAAAAGGATTGCCGGTACATTTTTTGATACAGGTGCTCGATGCGAGTGGGATCTTCGCCCACAATCATCGGCTCGAAGTCCTCTACCGCCCCAACCACGCTTCGCGTCTTCCATTCGAGAGAGGCCTCGCCCCAGCCGTATAGCCCAGGGACGTCAGTTTCCACTTTCACGAAGACCCAATTGCGCATCTCCGCGTTCACAACGACCGTTTTCAATCTACTAATCTTCATCTCGCTCTTTGCTATTACTCTTACAGCCTTGGCTGCTCGCCCTTGATGCTCATGCCGCCATCGACGCAGAGGTTGGCGCCGCTGATGAGCGACGATTCCTCTGAAGCAAGGAAAGCAACCACGTTGACCACTTCATTAATGGTCCCGATGCGGCCGCGTGGCTGTATTGTATCGAAGGCGAGTCGCGTACGATCCGGATCCGCCTGGCTCGCGACGAACTCGTGCAACATAGGTGAGTCGATCGTACCCGGAGCGATCGAGTTAGCGCGAATCCCCTGCCTGGCGTGGTCGATCGCCAATGCCCTGGCTAGCGAGATCAAAGCCCCCTTGGTGCTCGAGTACGCAGCCAGTCCAGGCAGACCATTCACTCCTGTAATCGAGGCCAAAAGGATGATCGATCCCAACCCCGCTTTTTGCATGTGCGGGATGACCTCCCGGCAGGTGAGAAAAGCCCCCTTCACATTGACCGAGTGGGCGCGGTCCCAATTCCCTTCCGATGTTTCGAGGATGGTACCAGTCGGCATCACACCGGCCGCATGTACTGCGATTGTGGGCGGCCCAAAGGTTGTTGTCAGCTTCGCAATTGCATCCGCGACGGCGGACGCATCGCTGACGTCAGCCGGAAGAGGGAGGGCCTTCCCACCCGCAGCCTCAATCTGTTGACCAACACGGACAGACGCGGCCCCGTCGCAATCGAGAACGCCTATCGCTGCTCCCTCGGCTGCAAGCCGGATGGCGATTCCGCGGCCTATTCCATTCCCTGCGCCGGTAATTATGGCGATTCGTTCTTCAAGCCGCATCGTAACCCTTTACCGTCATGACTCAGCTATGGGTCCATGTCGACCTAGACCTCGGTTCGCAGAGACATCTGTTCAGGTGTTGTCCTTGCTACAGACATCAGATTATTCGTTCCGGAGAACGTTTTCGCAATGACTGCTAAGCCAAAAAACTTGCCTCTGGTGAATCAATGGAATAAGGTGCTACTGCGGATGTCGAGAGGCCTACCGGATGGGTGAGAGTCAAACATGAGCCCAGGAGCGAAACTGGAAAAGCTCAAAAACATCCGTCATGAGAATCTGCGGATGCGCCGCGGACCAATCGTCATCGGGGACATCTTGTACAACCCTGGAGGCGCGTGTGGACCGCGCATTCAACATGATTATCAATTGGTCATCGTTCATACCGGTTGTCTCGATCTGTTGCTGGACGGGCAGACGATCCACGTAGGTCAGGGCCATGGAATCCTGCTAAGCCCTGGACACCGCGAGCACTTCATCTTTTCGGGCGAAAGTGAAACTCATCACAGTTGGTTTGCCATCCACCCCAAAGCTGTGCCGCCCGCGCTCAAGAGAGAGTTTCACAGCTTCCGGGGACCGATTCCATTCGCCGGGCGGATGCACACGCTTCTCGAGCTAAGCAGGCGACCGCTGTTTGGGTCCCTTCCCGAAGCGCCCCTCGAGGCCGGGTTCTATCTGGGACTCGGCCTCGCCCTGATGTGCGACTTTGCCACGGCCGTGAGGAGCGGCAAAAAGACGGATACGGCCGCGGAGGCTGCGCTGGCTAAAATGGAGCAGTTTATCTGGAAGGAGTTCGCCTCCCACTTGTCCCTGCATGACATCGCCAGAGCAGTCGGCGTCTCGCGGCAGCATCTACTCAAGCTTTGCCGAATGCACAACAAGCAAACTCCGATGGTGCAACTCTACGCTGCGCGGCTTGAGATTGCTACGGATCTCCTCCGCCAGACTGGGCTTCCTATCAGCGCGGTCGCGGAGAAATGCGGCTTTGTCAGCATCTTTCACTTCTCACGCAAGTTCAAACAGGCCTACGGAGAGAGCCCCGCCGCCTGGAGACGCGGATTATGGCACGCAACAGGCACTTGAGGCCGAACCGCTCCCGGAGATCTTAGCAATGAGCGACTCATCGTTCTTGCTGTGCAATTCCTTTGTCTGCGCGAATTCCTGTTGCGCCTTCTGCTTTTGTCCCAAAGTCAAATAGATGCGGGCCAGGCGGTAGTGCGCATCTGGCTGCGACGGATCGAGTTGCTCAGCATGCTGGAACGCGGCGAGGGCTGCCTGGTATCGCTTTGCTTCGAAATAGACGACGCCAAGATCAAAACTGGCGAGCCGGTTCGACGGCTGCAAAGCATTGGCCTTCTTCAATAAAGGCTCCGCTGCGGAGTAATCGTTTCTGTGAAGAGCGATGTCTCCAAGATAGGTGTAAGCCTGCGCATCAGAGGGATCGTGGTTGATTTCTACTTGAAACTCCTTCACAGCCTGGTCATAGTCCCGCACCCTGTAGTAGAGGTAACCCAGCTTGAAATGAAGATTGGGCTCATTCGGAGCCATGCGTTCAGCCGATTCGAGCTCCACGATTGCGTCCGGCGTTTTGTTCAAACCATCCAGTGCCAACGCCAGAAGCATGTGCGCCTGCACGGAGTCAGGATTGACTTCAAGAATGTTCTTGAACTCCGACAAAGCGCAATCGTACTGCTTGCTCCATAGGCAACTCTGGGCGAGTACGTTGTGCAGCTCAAGGTTCGAAGGATTGGCCTTGCTTGCAGTTAAGAGGTAGGGAACCGCGTCTGCGTACTGATGCAATCCAAAATAGCTCATCCCCAGCAGCAACGTAACTCGACCGTCGTCTGGCTTGGCCAGCAGCGCAGCTTTGAGCGGCGGAACCGCTGCCGCAAAGTGGCCTTGCCTGAACTCGGCCAGCGCAAGGTCGAGTTCAACATCGGCCTGATGCGGATCCAATGCAAGCGACCTACGGTACTCTTCCACGGCAGGTTGCAGTTTCCCTTGCTGCGCAAGGGAAACGCCGAGGCCAGCAAGAATGGAAGCGTTCTTTGGGAATCTCTGCGCCAGTTCACGCCATAGAGTCTCCGCTTCCGCAAACTTGCCCATCCGCATCAAATTAGCTGCTTGCTCAGCGGTTACATCCTGCCCATAACTTATCGTCGCGGCGGAGCAAACAAATAGAAGCACGAACAGACATACTTCCTTTGCTTGCCGCGGACGAACATTCATGAATAGTTGTCCCCCTAGCTGCAACCAGCCGAGTTTACAGTGTCAGCGGGCCGGTTCAGAATAGCAACTTCGCGCCGAACTGCAATACTCGTGGATCCTGCGCCGCGGTCACTTGTCCAAAGGTGCTGTCTGTGAAGCCGGAATCGATCGTCAGGAACTGAGTGTGATTGAACGTGTTGAAGCTCTCCACTCGGAGCTGGATTAACGGTCCTTCGGAGTTCGAAGTAAAATGAAAAGCCTTGAACAGTGCGATGTTGAAATTGTTAATGCCAGGACCCACAATCGAGTCTTTGCGCGCATCGCCGAAACCCTGATTCGGCCCACCATCCCACGGAGCCACAGGCGGCGCAAATGCGGCCGTATTGAAGAACTGTTTTTGCGACTTTGGCCCTCCTGGGGCTCCAATGATGTTGGGGCGATTGGTTGTTCCACCGCCAAGGCCCAGGGTATCGGGCGAGTAGGTCACATTAGCCGGAACGCCACTCTCCTGGACATTGACATCCGATATTTCCCACCCTCCCAACGCGGTGCGTACAAGGGCGTTATCCGCATGCAGGAAGAGCGGAACCGCATAGATAAGATTGGCGGTAAAGATGTTGCGCCGGTCCAGAGTTCCGGATCCGTAGTCATACCTTAAGTTAAACGGGTTTGACACAGCGGTTACGTCATTACTTGTAATGTCCAGCTCATGAGACCAGGTATACGACACCTGAAGGCTGAGGCCGTGCTTATTCTGAATTTGCAAACCCGCCTGCAACGAATCATATCGTTGGTTTGTGTTGTTTGAATATTGGTTGATACTCGAAAATCCTGGAAAGATGCGCGCCAGATTGGAATTGTAGGTGCCCGTTGCAACGCCTTCGCGGAACGGACTATTCAACGGCAGAGTGTTGACGTTACTTCCAACGTCCTGATGCCAACCGTTGGTGCCGACATATTGAACGACCGCAATGATGGAAGGAGCCAACTGCTGCTGGACGCCAAGACTATATTCCGCGGTGCCGGGGCTGGGATAATGGAGCGCGAGACTGGCAATCGACGCCGGGAAATAAGGAGTGGGCGAAGAAAGGCCGGTGAGCGCGCTGATGGATGGGTTCGAAAACTGCACATTGGTTGCTGTGGGGATAAATGCAACCGGCGTGTTTGTCTCGGTGGGGTAAATATCGTTGCCCTGGATGCGTTCATAGAATATGCCGAAGCCGCCCCGCAGTACTGTGGTTCCGCCTCCATAGAGATCCATAGCAAATCCGACACGCGGCTGAAAGGTTAACCAGTAGTTGTTCACCAGACCGCGAGGAAACCCATTTGCCCCAGGCAACTGAATGCCGTTCATGTAAAACGGTGTTTTATACCCTGCAGGTATCTCAAACCCCGGGCCGCTGGTGTTGAGGCTTCCATCCGCATTGAATGCTGCGGCTTGCGTAGGGTCATAGTCGGATGGCACAAAGTTGGACAATAGATTCTGCCGCTCCCACACGTGAGGATATCCGTCGTAGCGTACACCGAGGTTCAGGGTCAAACGCGGGGTTATCTTGTAGTTGTCCAGGGCGTAAAACGAAGGTGTGTTGTTCACCAGGTGGCGGCGGCTTTGCTCGTTGAGTTGCGAATAGGTACTGGCAAAGCCTAGCAGGAAGTTGATGTAGGCATCGCCTGAGAAGCTTGGGGTGCTAAAAACGTAGGTTCCTTGCGGCTCCGCTTGCAGGCCCATGTTCTTGGTGAAACGCATGAACGATCCGCCAAATTTGAAATTGTGCTTTCCCTTGGTCCACGAAACGTCATCGCGTTCCTGGTAGTCCTGCTGTGCGTCTTGCCACGGATAGTAGCTGGTGCTGTAGTTCGTACCGTAGGGTGCGCCGAGATCTATCTCCGGAAGCTTGGCGATTGGGCTGTTGTTAGGAAATAGGCTGGTGGCACCCCACCCCGACGGCTGGGTATAGATCCCGGTAGGCGTGAGGTTGATGATACTCCCGTTATAAACGAACGACGTCACGTTCAACAGGTTGGGCGAGAGTGTCTGCGTCAGTTGTATGACGGCGCTCCAGGCCGGGTTGGAGAAGGCGCTCCCTGCCGTCGGGTAGGAACTATCGCTCCACAAACTCGGGATGTTTTGCTGCGAAACTGCGTCATGAATGTAGTGCCCCATCAACGTCAATTTGTCATTGATCGTATGGTCGATTCGCACCAGATCTTCACGCACATTCGTCGGCTGCTTGAGCGATGTTATGAACGAATTACTTCCGTTGCTGGCGTTCGGCTTGGGAATGGCTCCGGTGCCCATAAAGAGAACGGCATTGGGATCGATCAGGTTCGTTGGAATGGTGTTGTTTGGGAATGGGCTTCCCGGGACGAGCCCGTCCATGGCATAAAGCTGAAGTTTTGCAGGATCGCTGGTGGCAGGAACAACGGGGGTTATTCCGTTTGCCGGCGGCGTATATACCAACGGTTGACCTGCAGTTGGGAAGTCGGACGCAGGGACGGTGGGAGTTACCGTCGGATTCGTCCCAGTGACAAGCCTGCGCCACTCCTCGTTCACAAAGAAAAACGTTCTCTTTCGATCGGTATTATAGAGATGCGGAATCGTGAGGGGACCACCGACGTTGCCGCCGAAAATATTCAGACGCAGCTCCGGCTTTGGCTGGGCTTCAAGATTTGATATGTAGTTGTTGGCATCGAAGGCGTCATTGCGATTGAATTCCCAGAGCCCCCCATGGAGAGCGCTCGTGCCCGACTTTACCACCATGGTGATGGTTCCACCCGACGCGACCCCGTAGTCAGGGCTGTAATTACTGTCCAGCGTTTTGAACTCGGAGAGTGCATCCAGAGAGGGCAGGATAGTAAAGCAGCCTCCGCAACCCCGGTCATAAACCTCACTTCCGTCGATCATGTAAACGTTGTGGCCTGGACGCGTGCCATCGAAGCTGATTCCTGTACCGGCAGTTAATGCGTTAATCCCATTAAAGCTTGGAATATTGTTCGATACCCCGAGTCCCAGTACTGCTAACTGAGTTACATTGCGGCCGTTTGTTGCCAGTTCTGTAACCTGTTTTCCCGTGATGAGGTCGCTGATCTCATTCGTCTCGGATTGTAGCTGCAGTGCGTTCGCCTCAACGGTGACGGTCTGGGTGTTGCTGCCGACCGTGAGATGTACATCGTCCCTCGTTGTAGACGCCACGTTGATGACGATATCCGTCTTGCTATACGTTTGAAACCCCGGCGACGTCACCGTCAATGTGTAATTGCCCACGCGAAGGTTGGAGAAGGTGTAGATTCCGGCGGTATCGGTCGCGTTATGGCGTGCCTCGCCGCTTGCCTGCAAAGTCAGCGAGACGGAGGCATTTGGGATGATTGCTCCGTTAGGGTCGGTTACAACGCCTGTCAACTCGGCGTTTTCTTGTGCCACCGCCGTTGCAACCAAGAAAATCAGCATCAGGAATGCAACCGCAAAGTGCTTTCCCAGTCTCATTGCGTCCCTCCCCATAAAGAGCCGACTACGCGCCACTACATAGCCAGCATGCACAATCCAGAATTTTTCCGGTCCGCAGCCGGAGCCGCCGCTTAGTAGGCGCAATGATTCAGCACGCTCATAATCGTTGACAATGACCAAGACGCTAAAGTTTTTGTCTGAGGTGAATCTTCTGGTGAGTGCTGACACATTGCGCCTCTCGCGTCTGAAGCGAGAGGCGCAATTGTCCAGGTTTTAGCGCCGTAGGCAGTGGACTAAAACGTGAAGGAAGAGCGGCCTCTTTTGGCTTGGCGCATGATGACGGTCATCGCAGTTGGGAAGAAGGCACCCTACGGCCTGCGGACGATTTGGCCGTCTTTCATGACGAAGTCTACTTTGCGCAATGTGTAGATGTTCTTGAGGGGATTCTCGGGTACTGCGATCATGTCTCCTGCCATGCCTGGCGCGATCGGTCCCTGTTGTTTTGCGATTCCCAGGAGCTCGTAGCCATCCGTCGTCCACGCCCGCAGAGTATCGGCAGGCGGGACACCCGCTCTCTCCCACACCTTGAGAAAGTCGAAACACATATCCGCCCGGTTCTCTCCGGGCAGCTCGACGACTACATCCGATCCAAACGCCATCTTCACACCGATCCGGTGCGCGGCCGCCAGGCGCCGAATGTCCATCTCAGCGGCTGTATTCGCATTCAGACTCGTCATCGAACCGAAGGCTATCATGTGTTCCAGCGGAAAGTCCGTGCCCACGAGGTAGATGTTCTTTTCTTTCATCCGGCGTAGCTGATCGTCGGTCAGGTCAAAGCCATGTTCGATCGAGTCAGCGCCGCCGTCGATCACGTTGTCGGCGGCTTTACCGCCAAAGACGTGCACGGCCACCTTCAGGCCGGCATTGTGAGCTTCGTTGCGCCACGAGGCTACGATGACTCGGGTGACGCGCCATCTCGCGTACCAGGAGCAGCGGTACGTGACGGAGCTTCATGGCCTCGCGCGCCTCGATCGCAAGCGCCGCGACCTGGATTGCCTCGACCCTGGGGACGAGCTCACGAATCCGGCTTGCGATCTCCACACCGTCTTCGTAGAACTCGTCCTCCCAGAGCATGCAGGCAAGCACGGAACGCCGAAGAGCCTGCTCCGGCGCGATGACCTTTGCTGGGCCCATCTCGTGCGTCCTGAGTGGCGCAAGATGAATCAACTTTAAAATGTTCAACCTTGCCATTCCCTGCCCTCCTTTCTTCAAATCATCCGCCGGGGAACAAGCGACCACGGATGAGCTACATGAACTTGCGTCCATGGCGGGGATCGAACCCGCGACCTCCGCTTTTTTGAGCGGCGCTCTGCCGGCTGAGAAGTATCCGTTGTCTACGCCACCGGCGAACACTGTTGCTAGTCTCGTAACGCTTCCGCTTCTTTCCCTTCCACGAGCTCTAGCTTCGCGCGAAAGCCAACCGGCTTCAGCGTGCTTCCAGGTTCCACGTGGATGGCCAGCTTGGTCATCGCATCGAAGCTAGGACGGTTGCGATCGAGATAATTCGTACAATCCTTTACCTTGAAAGGAACCGTGAGATTTGGATTCACCTCCATACAAATCACCACTAACTCCGACTCACGGAAGCCGGTGACGATGTGCGCCCAGGTGCAAGTTGTGCACAAAGAGGTCCACCCGTGCGGAGTTCCACCCTTCATGTTGATCTTGCCCATGGCAAGGCTCCTTTCTATCCGGACTGAACCGGAGGTAATCAGTTGAGAGAGTGCACGCGGCGACCGCGAATTGAGCATCCGGGGAAATAGCGTCTGCGATGTTTTCCGATTAACAGTCGATGTAATCGACAGACTTCGCCACCGGATGCCAGGAAACTCAATTGTGTGAAGAATGTATGCCGAATCCCGGCAGCCCAGTGACCGGGGAGACTAGGCGAATTGAGGCGAAGCGCCTGGAGTCCAGATGCCATTCTTCGCGCGTAGATAGTCAGGCCGAATGACCGGCATAACTTGCGCTTCGAATTGGATGAAGTGGTTCATCGCGTTGCCTCTGGGCTCTAAGAACTCTGTGAGAATGCCATACTTTTTTTCGAATTGCAATACACAATCAAGAATTTAATGACTCTCTCAAAGCGTAAAAAGTTACTTCGAGGGTAGCGAGGCGCAGTCCAGTCCACGTCTACCTCTTTCCCCTCATCTCCTATTCATTGGGGAGGGAATACTCGCGACACTCGATAGCGTCGCCGCGATAATCGACTTCAATCACACTGTTGACGGGCTCTGATCCCTCTATGTGGTCGAGTGCAGCTTGGAACAGCTCCCGCTGTCGGGGCGGGGTTACATTCGGAACAATGATGATCAACCCGGCGTGCAATGGAGCATTGTTGTAGAGTCCGAGAAAATTGGATCGGTTATTGGTCACAAATGTGTAGTCGTGTTTGAGAACGAACGCGATCAACTCCCAGTCTTTCAAGCCTCCGAGGCCCAGATAGTTGACGTGATCGGCGACATGGCCCGCGGCGTGTGCGAGGTCGACAAGTGACATATGCAGACATTCATCGACCAGGAGCTTTGTTACTGCGTGAACTTCGTTGTGGCTTGCTTCTTCATACGTCATGGAGGTTAATACTTACGACACACTTACTTCGCCAATTATCGTTCTGCTCCCTGATTCGAGTCATGGCCGAGGGCGTTGTGTGACACGAATCAGTTTTTGCCGAGCTCCAGGGACGGTATACCGGGCGGCCACGCCGGGGAAAAGCCTTCACGTAAAGGGGAGCCAGTTTAACCTGCTCCCGGCTGAGAGCCGGATATCCGTCAAGGATTTCTTCGACGGATGCGCCCTGATTCATCATCGCCGCCACCAACTCAATTGGAATGCGCGTTCCGCGGTAGACTGGCGTGCCGCTCATAGTTTCGGGGTCGGAAACGACCATCTGTTCAACTTTGCGGAGCCGCTTCAATTCCCGTTCGACTTCCAGCCGGGCCGTTTTAACTTCAACGATCAGGACCGAACTCCCGGAAATAGCGATCTGTCCACGCCGGGCGAGGACTCAATCGCACGGGCCACTTCCCTGCGCGAGGACACCGGCAGCAGCCGAATGCCCTCGACCTCCAGCCGAAGATAAACAAGCTGTTCCCTTGAGAGCAGGCGTTGCGTCTCGCTGCCTCGCCTTGTGCGTCGCGGATGAATGATGCGCCCGTCGATCAGCTTGTGCACGGCTTTCAGAGGAAGCTTCGCGACTGCCGAGGCTTGCGCGGGAGTGAAGGAGTCTTCAGTCATACGATAATTCTACTCCATACCGGGAAGGATTATCGCGTATGAAAAAGCCCCCTACGCCAGCAGCCTTAGGGCCATTCCCGCAGGCGCTGGAATGCTGCTTATTTCGAGCTCCGTCGAGCCATTGTGAGCGGTATCCTCGCACCATGCTGGAGGAAACCTTAGATGCGTAAACTGCTCTGGGCAAGCCTCATCGTGTTCTTCACCGCCGCAGCCGTTTGCCCAGTCCGCTGGACGGGAATCCGCGGCTGAGGCTAGCAAAGCCCTCGTCAAGCGCGCCTTTGCCGTGCTCAACGAGGGCGATCTCAAAACACTAAACGAGTTATTCGATCCCGATCGCCCATGGCATCTTCCGAATGGCAAGACCATCTCCCAGGGTGGTTCCCATGCCGACCAATATACCTGTTCCGGGTACGTCGATCTCCGTTCGGCGTTGACACCGTTCCGGCCATCCCTAGGCCCTCAGGCTTCGGGATGGTGCCCCCTCACAACAGGGCCGCCGGCCCCGCCTTAGTCGCTGCACGAAGGCATCAATGACCCGGCAACATGATCGGCAGCAACCAGATCATCGAGCATCACTGGAAGCAGACTTTCCCTGGCTCCGACCTTCACCTCGAATGTGACTCATCGTCCTTGCCTTCGGGAACATGCGTATGTAGCTGACTGATTCGATCAATTAGCTCTTGAATCGTGACTAAGGCGGCGAACAGATTCTCCTGTTCCACCTTCTCCAAATGCCGTATCTGGTCGGTAAGGAATTGGACCCGGCGAGCCCGGCCTCGGATAAGCACTCTCTTACCCTTAGTAGTCGCAACGATCCGAATGACCCTGCCATCGCTAGGGTCTTGCGCCTTGACGACGAGCTCCTGCTCCTCCAAGGCGTTTACGATTCGGGTCATCGTTGGAGGCCGCACCTGTTCGGCCTCAGCCAGTTTGCCCAATGTGATTGTGCCGTTGAAAACAATCACGGAAAGGGCTGACAGCCGAGGGGCCGTCAAGCCGCTCGATTCGTCCACTCGTCGGACAGTTCGGAGCAAACGAATTGCCGTCGAGTGCAGTAGCTCAGCGAGAGTCTCAGGATCGGGGTGAGTCTCTATTGACATGTTCCAGTGGCAAAATCATAATTCATTAGCATAGCTAATGAAAGGAGAAATAGAATGGTTTCGGAGCTACAAAACGAAGTCCGCCTGCAGGACGTCGCGCAAATCGGATTTACCGTTAAGAACTTGGCGGAGGCCAAGATCTTCTACCGGGATGTGCTTGAATTGAAGTTCTTATTCGAGGCGGGAACCATGGCTTTCTTTCAATGCGGATCTGTACGGCTAATGATCGGCGAAGCTGAAAAGCCTTCCATATCAGAGGGGACCATCGTCTATTTCCGCGTTGCCAACCTTGAAGCCACGGCTCACTTGTTGGAATCACGTGGGACCAGCTTTATTCAACAGCCGCATTTAGTGGCGAGGATGAAGAGTCACGACCTTTGGATGGCGTTTCTTAAGGACCCCGCTGGAAACACTCTGGGGCTCATGTGTGAGATCGTCCGCAGTGAGGGTAAGGAGAACGCGAATGTACTTCAATAAGGCAGTCTGCCATATCACCCTGTCCGTGGGAGCCTCCCTCCTGTTCTCATCACTTTCGGTGGCGCAGCCGGTACAATCGTCGCCCGAAACGGTTCTCGCCACGTTTCGGGTTAGGCCTGATCAGCTCTCCGCCTTCCTTAAACTTATGCCCGAGTATTGGGAAGCACTTCGCGCGCAGGATCTTGTACTTGCCGACCCGCACCTCGTGTTACAAGGGGAGGAGCACGGTAGACCAACCATTGTGGAGGTGTTCAGCTGGAAAGACCATGAAGCACCAGAAAACGTTCCTGCGCAGATTCAGACGTACTGGGACAAGATAAATGGGATGGTGGGGTACTCGAGATGGCCATCTCGGCGTTGAGTTCCCCGAGATGTCCATCGTGAGATAGACAGCATTTTGCGACTTCTGAATATGATCGGCCTGGTGAATGGAATCTCTGCTCGCGCTGATTGGCATGGCGATTGTGCTGTTTGCCTCGACCAATGTCGATGATCTGTTTGTGCTCGTAGGGTTTTTCGCCGATAAGAGGTTCCGCACGCAAGACATTGTGCTCGGTCAATATGTAGGGATCACCGCTTTGTTTTGCGCGAGTGTTGCAGCGTCCCTGCTCTCTCTGGTGATCCCTCTCGCCTACATTGGCCTGCTGGGAGTGATCCCTATTTTGATCGGCGGAAAGAAGCTCCTAGAACTGTACCAGCAGCGCAACCGAACGGAAGAAACTCCAGAACATCACTCCGATGCCAACAGAAACGGACGAGTCGCAACAGTCGCGCTGGTCGCGTTGGCAAACGGTGGCGACAACATTGGAGTCTACACGCCTTCGTTTGCTATCCGCTCGGCTCACGAAATCATCGTAATTGCTCTCGTTTTCGTCGTGTTGACCGCATTGTGGTGTTTCGTAGCACACGCGATCGTCAATCATCCGAAATTGGGTTCGCCCATTCGCCGGTACGGGCACCGGGTCACTCCCGTTGTGCTAGTCGGACTTGGAATACTGATTCTCTATCAGGCAGGTAGTTTCGGATTGTTGCTCGGGCGCAGCGGGTTCTAAAGAATATTTCGAGCCCGTACCGCTCGCAGTGCCGACTCGAAGTGGTAGTCTGAGCCACTTGCTTTCTGGTAGTTGCCGTTCATGTCCAAGTCACGAAAGGATGCCCTGCTATGCCGAATCGCGTCTGCTGTTGGGTTGCGTTCACGACCTTGTCGCTGGTCGCCTGCCTGCCCCTCACGGCACAGGAATCTTCTCAACACGATTGGTATGCGCCCCTGACGAACTTTCAATTACCCACAATTCCGGATGGGAAAGTTAGTAACTGTTGCGGAGATAGATTCGGCCTCAAGCCTGCTACTTACAGGATGAAGCGGGAGTGGGCAAAGCTTCGCTATGCGAAAGCAGCGGAAGTGGCTCCGCAACGGATGGATTGACGAGGAGTTGGTGGGATGCGAATTTAGTGATGTGCGGTTGAACAAGAGATTTCGGAAGTTGTTGGAGCAGCTGTCTGGCGGGATAGGAGAGAGCATTCCATGGGCATGCCAAGATTGGGCCAACACCAAGGCCGCCTATCGCTTTCTTTCCAATGCGCAGGTGAACGAGGCAGGAATTCTGAAGGACATTTTCAGGCCACGCGAGATCGTCTTCGGAGCAGCGATGGCACGATTCTGATGTTGCATGACACGACCGAGTTCAATTACCACCGCGACGATATGGCGCCGATCGGCATTCTTCACAAGAATCCGGTGAGAAGGAAGAGGGATGGAACTCCGCAGCACACCATTGTCTGCGGTCTGCTGATGCACTCCAGCCTGGCGGTAACCACTGACGGTATACCCCTCGGACTGAGCGCGATCAAGTTCTGGAGCCGGGATCAGTTTTACGGATGCAACGCGCTGAAGAAGAGAATTAATCCCACTCGGGTACCCATAGAAGTCAAGGAAAGCTTTCGCTGGCTGGAGAACTTGCGCCAATCCACTGCGCTCTTCGACGAGCTGCGGCGCTGTATCCACATCGGCGATCGGGAGAGTGATATTTACGAACTGTTCTGTACGGCACAGCAGGTGGGAACGCATTTCCTGGTGCGCACCTGCGTGGACCGGCTGGCCGGAGATGGCCAGCACACCATCGCGGATGAGATGAAAGGGGTACCTGTCCGGGGGCTGCATCGCATTCAAGTGAGTGACGACCGAGGTCAGATCGGGGAGGCGGTTCTGGAGATCCGCTATCGCCGCATCCGCGTGCTTCCTCCTATCGGCAAGCAGAAGCAATACCCTGATCTGAATCTTACTGTTATTCATGCTCAGGAGCGGGACAAGCCGCGAGGACGAAATAGGATCGACTGGAAACTGATCACTGACCTTCCGGTGACCTCGCGCCGCGATGCCCTGGAGAAGATCCATTGGTACAGTCAGCGATGGAAGATCGAGACCTTCCACAAGATTCTGAAGTCAGGCTGCAGAGCAGAGGCGTCAAAACTCCGCACCGCGGAGCGGCTCGTCAACTTCCTCTCTATCCTGTGCATCCTGGGCTGGCGCATCTTCTGGCTGACGATGATCAACCGCGCGATCCCCAACGCTTCGCCGGAGCTGGCTTTTACCAGCCTTGAGCTTCGATTGCTGGACCAGTTGGTCAACGACAAGAAGGGCGGTAAACCACGCACTAAGCCGCTTTCTGCTTACTGGTCAAACTGGCCAGACTTGGCGGATACCTTGCCCGCGCCCATGATCCGCCTCCTGGCAATATGGTCCTCTGGAGAGGCGTCGCGCGCCTAACTGACATCCAACTCGGGTTCCTTCTCGGTGCTCAACTTGTGGGTAATTGAAAGCCCCTGACGAACGGCGACGGCCTGCGCTATCCGCTGGAAATCGGTCCACTCACGTTGCACGTGGTCGGCAGCGGCATTTATCCGGTGAAAGGCTCCGACGGACTGATCCATCTTGCCTATGCGCTGCAGGTCACTAACGCCTGGAGCCTGACCGCGACTATCAAGTCCGTCGAGGTGGTAGACCCGGCACGCGGCAATCAGGTAAGCGGCAACAACCGCGTGCTCGACGTCAAGAACGAAGACGTTACCGGCCAGGTGAAGCTCTTCACGTTGCCGGGAACCATGAACAAAGAGAGCTACACCAACCAGATTCCGAGCGGACAGACGGGTGTGATGTTCTTCGACGTCACCTATGACGACATCAGCCAGGTACCGAAGGTGATTGCGCACCGGATCACGGCAACGACGCCTCCGACTCCGGTCGGGACGGAACACACAGCCGTCGGCCACTCCATCCCGGTCGGCCGCGAGGCGATTGTGCTCAGTCCCCCCTTAAAAGGCAGCGGCTGGCTCAACGGCAACGGATGTTGCCTGGAGGTCGGCCCGCACCGATTCGTCACTAACTCAATGAATGGCACGCTTGATCCCAGCGAGACCTTCGCCATCGACTGGGTGCAGGTTGGACGCTCATGGCCTCGCATACCGGACTGACGGCAAGAAGCCGGAGGATTGGATCGGTTACGGTGCTGAAATTACGGCCGCCGCGCCGGGCACAGTGGTGGAAGTGATGCGCGATCTGCCGAACGTGACGCCGGGAAAGAATCCCGAAGGGCTCACCATCGCGCAGATCGCCGGCAATCGCGTGATCATCGACATGGGCTCGGGGAACTACGCGATGTATGCGCATCTTGCCCCGGGCAGCGTTCAACTGCACGTCGGCGACTACGTGCGGCAGGGGCAGAAGCTCGGCCTGCTGGGGAACACGGGCAACTCCAGCGGGCCGCATCTTCATTTTCAGGTGATGGACCGGCCATCGGGCCTGGACGACACGTCACTTCCGTTCGTATTCGACCACATGAATCTTGAGGGGCGTGTGTCGCTGGACATGACAGCTCTGGACGAAAACACAGACAAGAAAATCGCGATGCCCATGGACAAGAACGAGGCAAAGCCGCTCACCCGCGCCATGCCGCTTTCGCGCGATGTTGAGGGGTTTCAGTGAGGTAGGTCCCTGGAACTCACAGGTTCCAATTGTGGACTTCGGACCGCGCCGCTACAATGAACCCGGATTCAATTCAGGGTACGAATTCTCCGTTGCTTAGTGAGAATGGTTGGAGGCCAGAATGCCGGATGGTTTCTCTCGCCGTAAATTTATGCAGACCAGCGCGATTGCCGCGGGCGGTCTGTTGTCGCCCAGTGCCAAAGCCATCATGCTGGAACCCCAGGCACAGTCGATACCAACGAGGCCGGTTGGAGCCAACGACCGGATGCGCTTCGGAATCATCGGAGTGGGCATGGAAGGGTCTGGCGTGTTGGGGAGCGCGCTCTCTATTCCAGGAGCAGAGTGCGTCGCCGCAGCCGACCTGTACGATGGCCGGCACACGCTGGCCAAAGAGATCACCGGGAATCCGAATCTCTTCACCACCAGGCATTATCAGGAACTGCTGGAGAGCAAAGACATCGACTGTATCCTAGCTGCCGTGCCCGATTTTTGGCATAAGCAGGTTGTGGTGGATGCATGCAACGCGGGAAAAGACATCTATTGCGAGAAGCCGATGTCGCATTCGATCGCGGAAGGCTTCGCGATGGTCGAGGCCGCCCAAAGCAACAAGAGGATCGTGCAGATCGGCGCCCAACGAGTCAGTTCCGTATTGTGCGCAAAGGCCCGGGAAATGTATCTGGGTGGAGCGATTGGAGACGTAACATCCGTCGAACTGACGCTCGGCCGCAACAGCCCGAACGGCGCCTGGGAGTATCCTCCGCCACCCGATCTCTCCCCCGAAAATCTGGCCTGGGATGTCTGGCTGAAAGACACGCCCAAAATCGCTTTCAATCCGGAGCGGTTTGCCCGCTGGCGCTGCTGGAGGGATTACGGCACCGGCGTGGCTGGAGACTTGATGGTGCACCTGGTGAGCGCAATGCTATTTACGCTGGATTGGAACGAGCCTCCGCGTTCTGCTCTGTCGCTCGGCGGCATCTACCGCTGGAAAGATGGCCGCGACATGCCGGACCTGCAGACCGTGCTTTTCGATTATCACGGGATTCCCGTCTATATCCGTTTGGGACTAAGCACATCGACACCGGAACGAGCCCGGTATATGGGTCCGAAGGGACTGCTCGACACGACTGGGACTGGTATCCAGTACGTTCCGCAGACGGGAATCGATACCGAACCCAGTTACTACGACAGCAGCTTCCCGGCGAAAATGCGCGCAGAGTATGTTCGCGAGTGGCACGAGAAGAACGATCCGCCGATCGCGAAAGAGCCGCTCACCGAGGAGACGATTTACTCCGGTGATGACTGGGACGATCTCAGGCCGCACATCTTTACGTTTTTCGAAGCGGTAAAGAGCCGCAAACCCAACGTCGAGGATGCGGTCTTTGGCAATCACGCAGCCATCGCGTGCCATATGGCCAACCAGTCCTACTTTCGCAAGGAACGAGTCTTCTTTGACGATGCGACCCACAACCTCAAGAGCTGAACCAGTTTTTCTAGTGCGGTTTAAGGAGTCCACCCAACGCGTTCCCGAGAGGGTTGTTCTGGTTCCCGTTTGTTTTGCCTTTCAGCAGCTGTTGGGCAGCACCGGCTCCTACGCCCGATGCCACGCCGCGTAGATTCGGAGCGAAGGTCGGGTTACTCGTGGTGCCCCCAATGGCCACAGGAATTCCATTCTTGAGGACTCCGCTCGCAAGGCCACCCACAGCCCCGACGCCCCCCGCGCCGCCGGCGCCACCGCCGATCATCCCCGCCAGACCACCCAGCAGGGCCGCATTGCCTGACGCCGGCTTCGCTGCCGCCGCGTTTGACCCCGACGCACCCCCCGCCAATTCCGTAAGCTTCAGGATCACGTTGTAGTTCAGCGCTCCAGCCGCGCTAATCGTACCTGCTCCCGTAGCCGTCCCAACTCCGGCCACGTCCAGCGCAATGTTGTCCGTTTGGATGGCGCCGCCCGCTTCGCGGATATTCATGCTAAGCGAGCGAATATTGGTGCCCGACCCGGTCGCGCTGCCAATCTTACCCCCGGTGAGCTGGGAGAGGGTTTGCAGTTTCGCGCCCAGATCAAATCCTGCCAGCTGGGTGTTGTTGAGCCGCACCGGCCCACTGATCACCGGGTTCGCAGTAGATCCGGAGACCGTCAACGCGGTGGTCAAGGTTCCTCCTCGTAGCGATGACCCTTGCGGCAGGCGCACTCCTGCAGCAGGAAGAAAGGCCTCGAGGTCGTCGATCGGGACCCCATCGCCATTGACCTTCAGGTTGATCGCCGTGGTCGGCCCGCTCGCCTGGTAGGTCCCATTCATGTTGATTACCGCGCGCCCCACTGTAAAAATCGCCTTCTGGACCTCCCCGGTCATCGCCTGCTCGTTCTGCGCAACGGAGAACTGAACCTGCACCGGCTTGCTCGAAGGCTGCCCATCTTTCGCCAGCTTGATGCCGGCGATCTGCGTCGAGCCATTCGCATTCAATGTTTGCCCATTCGATTGAATCTGGGCCTGCAGATCAGCCGTTCCAGCAATGCCCGCATCCGCAGGCAAAACGCCTGAAGATGCCAGCTCCACATGCTTGAGCGTCACTTGCGCATTCACCGGTGTCGCCGCATTGTTCTGCTGGTTGAAAGGCCCGGCAGTTCCATTGGCGCTCAGGGTGCCTCCGCCGGGCAGCTGCGCACTCACCGTAAAGGGCGAGGCCGTCTTGGGCGTAAGGTTCGTAATCTGCGCGTTCAATTGCTGATAGACAGCCGATCCTGCTTGCCCGGCGGTGGTCAGCGTCAGCGATCCATTCTTGATCTGCGCGTTGTCCACCGATAAGTTCTCCAGCATGGTGGCGCCTTCGGGATTTGCGCCCGCCGGCTTCGGTGGCGCCGGAGCATTGCTGCGCACAAGAGTGAGATGCGGCGTGTCCACCAGCAACTTAGTCACGTGCATCTGCTGTCCGTTCCAACTCGCATCCAAAACCATGCTTTCGACCAGACCGGTGATGCCTGCGGAAGCGTCCACGAAGCCTGCCGCCAGCGGATCAATGTGCTTCATCTCCAGGTGGCCGGAAAACGGTGTTGCCGAGGCATCTTGCTGATTGATCGGCCCGGCGGTTCCACTCAGGTTTACCGTCCCGTCCGCCGGTAAATGAGCGGAAACCGTAAATGGAAAAGAATTTTTGAACCCAAAGTCTTTTACTTCCAGGTTCACCTGGTCGTAGACGCGGGCGGGCGCACCAGCGGGTGCGCCGGCCGCCGGCTGCGTACCCACCGTGAACCGCCCGTTTTCCACGGTCACGTGGCCCACCGTCAGGTCAGGAAATGTCTGCTTGGTTTCCGCATCCTGGGCCGAAGGCGCCGCCGACTTCCCTATGGTGGAGTAGTTCCACGTCCCATTGGCTGCCCGCAGCAGCTGTACTTTAGGGCCGATCAGGGAAAAACCGCGAATATGCAGTTGCTTGCTCAGCACCAGGGGAAGGATTTCAACCCCGATCTTCACGCTATCCGCCTGAATAAAAGGCTGGGTGCTGAATGCCGGATCGTCCGCCACCGTGCAATTCGTGGCCACCAGGCCGCCCGACCAAACAGCCAGTTCCAGTTTGCCGATCGTCACCTTGCGGCCCAGCGATTTGGTCAGCGTGGATTCAATCCGCGCGCGAAAGCTGTCAGCATTCAAAAAAAACGGCAGACAAACCGCCACCAGCACGATGAGCAATACGACCGCGCCGACTCCAATCAATGCAAAACGAGCCATTCTGCTCATGTGCATAACCTCACGTCCTGGTGACATTTCTGATGCGTCTACGGAAGTACTCGTTGTGCTTCCGATCTACCGGAAAGTACAAAAATGAATGTGAAGTAAATGATCTGGACGAACCTGCTGGCGGTGCTGGCCTGCTGCAGGGGCCGTGTACGCGGTTACAGTTTCCGCCGAACCAATCTTTTGCCGGCGACACAAGCATACAAGATTTTGCCTGCTTACTTGCCCACTTCGCCCCTATCCCCAACTATCAATGGCGCGGTGTCGGCACGACGCTCAGGAGTGGGTGGCCCTCGCTTTTGAGACCGGGGTTTTCCGGGTTAAGCCAGCTTGCCTGCGAAACCCAGGTCTCAAAAGCGAGACCTGGACCACCCACTCGTATATAAATCTACGGAACCGGCTACTGGAAGAGCTTGAGTGCGTTCATCAGGGTGTAGTAAACGCCCCATGCGGCGGGTATCGAAACCACGAACCACGCAGCCAGGATCAGGATAGGCGATGTCTTGTTTTCAGTTGCGACCATGGATGAATGCTCCTCCAGTTCCAGCTCGGTTCAACGTGCTGCTCCGACTTGGCTGCTCGTGCTCTCGAGCCAATACTTCTGCGCCACTGGACGCACCAGCAGATTGGCAATAAAACCGACCACCATAAGTCCAGCCATGATGTGCAGGATCACCGGATAAGCCTGCTGCTTCGGCAGGTGGTTGGCGACGTAATGGTCGAGGATGCCGTTGACGATGAGCGGCCCCACGATGCCTGCGGTGGACCAGGCCGTCAGCAGGCGCCCATGGATGGCGCTCACATGATAGCCGCCGAAAAGATCCTTGAGATAAGCCGGGATGGTGGCGAATCCTCCGCCGTACATGCTGATCAGCACGCCCGCAATCAGCACAAACAGCGGCACGGAATTCAGGTGCGTAGCGCCCGTAAAAGGAAGGGCCAGATAAAGCAGCATGCCGACGACAAAAAAGACGAAGTAGGTGGTCTTGCGTCCGATAAAGTCCGACATCGAAGCCCAGATAAAACGTCCTCCCATGTTGAAGAGGCTGAGCAGGCCAACAAAACCAGCCGCCGCGATCGCCGTGACACGCCCGTGGAAGAGGTCCTGAATCATGGGCGACGCCTGCTCCAGGATGCCGATGCCCGCAGTCACGTTCATGCACAGGATGATCCACAGCAGCCAGAACTGCGGCGCACGGGACGCGGCGTTGACGTCCACCTTGTGGGTGGAGATCAGGGCCGATTGAGTTTTCCTGGGAACCCACCCCTCTGGCTTCCATCCCTCCTGCGGCACACGAATCGTAAACACGCCAAACATCATGAAGACAAAATAGAGAAGGCCCATCGTCACCCAGGTGGCGGCGATGGGATGGGCGGACGCTTTGTAAAACATCATCAGTTTGGTACCCAGCGGCGAACCGATCATCGCACCTCCGCCGAAGCCCATGATCGCGAGGCCGGTAGCCAGTCCCGGCCGGTCGGGAAACCACTTGATCAGCGTCGAGACCGGTGAAATATAGCCGAGCCCCAGCCCGACGCCACCGATGACTCCGTAGCCCAGATAGATGAGCGCCAAAGAATGTGTCGCCGCGCCGGCAGCCGCCACCAGAAATCCAGACCCGAAGCAGGTAGCCGCGACAAACATCGCCTTGCGAGGTCCCGCCATCTCCAGCCATCGGCCAAACAGTGCCGCGGAAAGCCCGAGCACCGCGATGGCGATGGAAAAAATATAGCCCACCTCTTTCAGACTCCACACCGCGCCGTCCGCGCCCTTCAGCGCCAGCAGCGGATTCTTGAAGATACTGAACGAGTAGACTTGGCCGATCGCCAGATGAATGGAGAGTGCGGCAGGCGGAACAAGCCAACGGCTGAAACCGGGATGGGCAACAGAGACTTCACGATCAAGAAACGACGGCATGCGGGCGTGCCTCCAGCAGCGGAGCTCATCGGATTAATTAACAGGGGGCTGACCAGGAGTTTCACACCTCAGTCTGTTATCAACGGGATGACACCATTTTCTATCACATGTATATGATGTTACGATCGGCGGCTGCGTCTCAAACTCTCTTTCAACTGAGCGAATCAGTCGCTCGCCAGGCCCGTATCCTCGCGTTTTGCGTCCTGAACCGCTGCGTCTTTGGACAAATTGGTTTCCTGTCTTTAGGTTCCATATGCGAGAATTCCCACGTCAACACTTAAGCTCACGTTCGTTATCTTTCGAGGAGCAACCTATATGCCTGAAGAATTCGAAAAAGTTCTGGCCTTTGAAATCGAACGTGACGGGGACACCGCGGTTGTGAAATGTCACGGCCGATTGGTCGCAGGCACCACCGAAGAACTCTACCGGGAGGTGAAAGATCTGTTACCTCAGGCAAAAGTGGTCGTTGTTGACCTGGCGGAACTTACTTACGTGGACAGCACGGGGCTCGGCACGCTGGTGCGACTGCATGCATCTGCCCGGAAACTGGGATGCGAGTTCAAGTTGCTTCACCTCGGTAAGCAGCTTCGCAATGTGCTCAAGCTGACGAACCTTCTCTCTGTTTTCAGCCAGGCGGAAGACCACGGCATTACGATTGCTTGATGGTCCGAGATGGGCGCACTAGCCTCGTCGTAGCCTCCTACTGATCCCGAAGCGAACGAGGAAAGAGTGAATGAGAACGAGATCCGTTATTGGCATTATTTTGATTGGCCTCGGCATCGTTACGCTTGCGTATTTTGCGTCACCGATGAGACTCCTGTTTCAATCGCCCGTGGCGCCTCAGAGGATTAACCCGTTACCGCCCCTTCTCGGCGGATTGGCGCTCGTATGTGGGATCGTTCTTGTATTTTGGGCAAAGAGCGACGAATAAGAACGATCAGGAGCCAGGATCCGACCGCTTTTAAAATACGGAAGGTGAACGGCCTCACCCGAGTTCTTGCACGGAGATTAGCCTTTGATAGAGCTCAGCTGTGAGGCCATCCTGTTCGACATGGATGGCACGCTCGTTGATTCCACACCATGCGACGAACGGATTATGGGCAGGTGGGCCGAGAAGCATGGGTTGGACCGGGAATTCGTTTTGCAAGTCTCTCTTGGAAGAAGAACAATCGACGCGATTCGTGAGGCGGCCCCTCACCTGAATGTCGAAGAAGAAGCAAGAGGAATTGATGCCCAGGAACTCGTCGAACGAGAGGGCATCACGGAAGTTCGGGGTGCTCTGCGTCTCCTGCGCAAGTTGAAGCCGCACCAGTGGGCAATCGTCACCTCGGCAAGCCGAGCTTTGGCAACGTTTCGGCTGGGATGTGCAGGACTTCCTCTTCCACAAGTGTTGGTCTGCGGTGATGATGTGGCTAACGGAAAACCGGATCCGGAAGGATATCTAAAAGCGGCCCATCAGCTGCGTGTTTCGCCTGCCCGCTGTCTCGTTGTTGAGGATACTCCGGCAGGCATTCTCGCCGGCCGGCGCGCCGGTATGAATATCCTGGCTCTCACTACAACGTATGCTCCGGAGAAACTTCTGGGTGCAACAAGCGTCGCCAACTTTGATGCTGTGGAGTTTCATTTGAAGAGATAAGGCCGTTGCACCGAGACAGGACGAGCACCTGATCTTCACCTTCGTGAGCGACGGCGTGGAATTGGTTGACCTTCCGGTGGGCGCTGGCGAACTTTTGTCCTGGAAACTGTCTTCTATTTCCTCCAGGGATCGAGCAGCTTCACTCCGAGATCGTGCACGTCGCTGATATTCCGGGTAACCAGCGTCAGTTTGTGTACAAGCGCAGTTGCGGCCAGGAGTGTATCGACGACCGGCCTCGAGCGTTGAGCGGACAGCTCTCCCCATTGCCTCGCAATCGCCGCATCGACAGCGAGAATGCGCTCGCCAAAGCTGAACTCCAGTCCATCTACCCAAGTCCCGAGCCGCTTCGCGACATCTGCGTCGGATCGAATTTTGAGAGCCACGCCTTTTCTCAACTCGCCGAGCGAGAGCACGCTGATGAAAAGTGCGGACGGTTCGACGGCGGACAGAAAGGACATTACCCGTTCATTGGCCTGTTTTTTGCGGGTCTCGGATAGGATGTTGGTATCCAGCAGATATTGCAGCCGCCCGCTCACAGCGTGACCTTGCGTCCCTTATCGCGACTACGTGGTACTTCAAATCGGTCGACCTTCGGGCCACCTAGCAAATACTCCCTGAGATCGGGTTTGTGAGCTGTCAGGGCCCGGTAGTCCTTGACCGAAAGGATGACAGCTCTTTCCGACCCGTGCCGGGTAATGAATTGCGGGCCTTTGCTGTTAGCTTCCTCAATGACCTCGCTCAGACGTGTCTTCGCCTCTTGTACCTGCCAAACGGCCATATGCCTCTCGATTCCGCTCCAACCAGAATTATAGTCGTTTTGGTTGAATTGCCGGAATATGGTCGTACATCTGCGGATACAGGTGTCATGTCACCGGATTTCTCCATAGGCCGAATCCAGGCCGCAGGCGCAATGGCAAAAAACAGCTCCCAAGGGTATTCTTTTGACGAGGCACCAGCGTCGTTGATCTTTTGAGCTTTTCTAACTTCACTTGCCCTTCATTGCGCCGGGCACTTGTCGCTCAGCGAGTCGTTCAGCCCCTGCGCCTCGACGCTAAACGTCAAATCCTTCTTTCCGTCCACGTCCTTGATCCGGAAGACGTAAATCCGGTCATACTCGTCATTTGGCCAGTCAGGAACAACCGATGGATCCTTGCCATAAGCTTCGAGTAGCCGCTTGGCAAATTGATTCAGGTACACGTGCTCCCAGGCCAGATAAATCACCGAATTCGCGTTTTCCGCAGCCAGCAGCTCTTTTCTCAGCTGGCCGACATTCTTGAAGCCGATCAGCGCGTTCACCGGCATCTCCAGCTGGATAGCTGTCGGCTCAATCGTCATCAGCGGCCGTACATAGGAATAGCTTAAATTGCCGAGTCTTCCGATCCGCCTACCAGGATCTGGCGCATAAATCCGGTCCGGCTTGCCGTAGCGCGGAATGAGCACCTTAGGCAGCGCCAACGCTCGGTTCAAGCCTTTGCAGGTAAGCTGCCCAAGGCTGGCCGGAGGTTTTTCGGCGTGACGGATGGCAACGATCGTCTCCTCCGCGTGGGCGCAGCGGATAAACAGCAGCAAACAAACAGCACTCAGCAGAAATCGCGCCGGCTTTCTCACTGGTTCCATGCATGAAGTCTCTCAGATTTCGAAGCGCAGCAGGCGCCCAACACCAACCGCGATGGGATAACGTTTGAAATAATTGAATGATGGGTCTACTGGAAAATCGGACATGAAACTCGGACTTGGCCTCTACCGGCACATGTTGCATCAGGACTATTACGCCTTCGCAGTGCAGGCCGGGTGCACGCACTTGGTCGTACATCTAGTGGACTACTTTCGTGGCGGCTCCTCAAACCCGCGCAACAACCAGCCCACTGGCGGCAGAGACCAGCCGTGGGGCGTCGCCGGCGACCCGGACAAGCTTTGGACACTGCAAGAACTGGTTAGCCTGAGGAGGGAGATCGAGGCCGCCGGGCTGAAGCTTCAGGCAATTGAGAATCTCGACCCTGCCCACTGGCACGACATTTTGCTGGACGGCCCCAGGCGCGCCCTGCACATCGAAAACGTGAAGACAGTCTTGCGCCGAATGGGTGAGGCCGGCATCCCCGTACTCGGTTATAACTTCAGCATCGCCGGCGTGTGCGGGCGCGTCCACGGACCGTTCGCGCGGGGCGGCGCCGTCTCAGTCGGTATGGACGGTCCCGTCGACACGCCCATTCCCAACGGCGTGGTATGGAACATGATCTACGACGAGCACGCTCCCCAAGGCGTGCTCCCGGTGATCTCGCACGACGAACTCTGGCGGCGTCTCGAGCGCTTCCTTGGAGATGTTCTTCCGGTCGCCGAAGCTTCTGGCGTGCAACTGGCCGCGCATCCCGACGACCCACCCATGCCAACCATGCGTGGCCAGCCGCGCCTGGTTTACCAGCCTGGTCTTTACCAGCGTCTCATCGACATCGACCCCAGTCCCAGTAACAAGCTCGAGTTCTGCCTGGGCACGCTTGGCGAGATGACCGGAGACGACTTCTACGCAGCGGTCGAGTCCTACAGCCGCCAGCAACGGCTCGGCTACGTTCACTTCCGCAACGTCGCCGGCAGGGTACCCCAGTATCGCGAAACCTTCATTGACGATGGTGAGATCGACATGATCCGCGTGCTCTCCATCCTGCATCGCAATGGCTTCGACGGCGTGCTGATCCCCGATCACACCCCGCAGATCACCTGCGACGCCCCGTGGCATGCCGGCATGGCACATACGCTCGGATTCATGCGGGCGGCCCTGATGAGCATCGAGCGCGCCTCTGCGCCGCAGCCCGGCAGTGGAAAATAAAGCAGTTTCGAATGAATGGGGCCAGGGGGAGTGCAGAGGCAGCGAATCTGTTGGTGAAAGAAGCTGCTCATCGTTGATCTTCGAGAGACGCCGACAACTGCCGAATAGCGAAATGGGTCATTCATGCCTGATTCGACCTAAGCGCTGGGCGTACTCATTCGGTTTGTAGTCGCAACTGCGTACGGCCGACAGGACTCTGTCTCTCGTCTCCGGCCGCACCTTCTCCGGAGTGCTAAGAGCTCGCGAGACCGTTGCTATCGATAAGGACGCCAGCCGGGCGACATCTCGAATCGTCGGAGATGCGTTGGCCTTTGCGCGTGGCATCTGGGTGTGCTTTGACATGACTGTCTCATCCGGTTCAGGAATTCCGTTTACGTTACCGTCCCTTACCTCGAAGCTACTCAAGTCACAACTCCACTGTCAACTTTCTATTCAGAGTTTGCTCCGAATTCAATAAGACCTCCAGGCAACCGCCTGGTGTGAGCTACAATGTCAGCGCCGTGAAACAAACAAGGTCCGAACCCGCTGGCATCAAGGAAATTGCGAAAGCATTGGGTATTTCGATCGGAACGGTCGACCGTGCACTCCACGCAAGGCAAGGAGTCAGCCCGAAGACGCGCGCCAAAGTCCTCAAAATGGCGGAGAAGCTCGACTACAAGCCCAACGTAGCTGCCAGAAGCTTGAAGTTGAATCGCCGTGTTCGGATTGCTGTCCATCTCCCACAGCAGATCCAGTCGTTCTTCGATCCACTGCGCGCAGGCGTCCGCGCCGCCGCGGAGGCTACGTTGGGGGCTACCGTCGATCTCGATTTTCGTACCTATCCCCGTCTGGGTGAGGGCGATGTGGAGTTGATGGAAGCGGACGTAGGACGACACTTCGATGGCATCATTCTCACCCCCGGCAATCCGTCGGCCATCGGCGCCTCTCTGCAGCGCCTGGCTGAACAAGGAAGGGCGGTCGTTTGCGTGGCCAGTGACGCACCGCGCAGCAGCCGGCTTGCCTGCATTTCTGTAGATGCATTTGTAAGCGGAGGCATGGCGGCCGAGCTGTTGGGCATGCGCCTGCCAAACGGCGGCGCCGTGGTGCCCATTACCGGCGATCTGAGTACTCTGGATCACGCGGATAAGCTGCGTGGGTTCGCCGCGAGCTTGGCAACCGAAGCGCCGCAGCTGTCGCTGTTACCAACCATCGAGTCGCATGAGCGTCCGAAAGATGCCTATCAAGCCACCCTCGATTTGCTCGCCCGCAAACCTCGCCCAGCGGGAATCTACATCAGCACCGCGAACAGCATTCCCGTGCTGCAGGCACTGGAACAAAAGCGTCTCCTGGGAGTGATACAGGTCATCACGACGGACCTTTTCCCTGAATTGATCAGGCACATTGAGTCGAGAAAAGTACTCGCCACGATCTACCAGCGTCCATTCACGCAGGGCAAAGTCGCATTTGAGACGCTCATTCGATTTCTCGTCGAGGGCGTCAGGCCGTCACCCTCGACCAAGCTTGCCCCTCACATTGTGTTACGCAGCAACCTGAGCTTGTTTCTCAATCACGTCTCCGGACCAGACGAAAGTGTGGACGCCCGTTAACGCTATTGCGGGGCGACGGAGAGGTTATCGAATTGCGCCCGGTTCCAACCGCTTCCAAGTGCGAACATCCCATGAGAGTGCGAAGCGTCGGTTACCGCGGCTAGTTGCTTTCCATCTAAATAAATCGATATCTGACTTCCGTGGAAAGCAAGCTCGGCGTGGTGCCATGTGCTCGCCGCCATTCGCACTGAGCCGGAGGCCAGGCTACGGGTGGGGGTTTTGTATGCAGAGGTCGAGAGCGTCCACCTTCCGCCAGGGTCCACGCTAAGCACATACCCGCCTGGATAAAGGGCCTTATCGTCTTTGAAAACATCCGAGTTGTCGATGCGGCCCATCAATGTTACCGGTCCATTTCCACTGAGCAGGATGTCTGCGGCAAGCCGATAGTCGGACCATGTCACGTCGCCGGCAAGAGTGAAGGGATCGGGCAGGGGCGACCACGGAATCGGCTTCACGGTGATGACCTGCTCCAGACAGCGCCCCTTACGATGCAGGCAAGGATGGGCTTCAAACGCCCCGTCCTGATCGGAGAGAAAGCGTGGTGCGCGTGCTACCTCAGTATCTTCAAAGCTGTCCGCATATGGCAGCGGGAACGGAGTATTGGCAGGGGGAACAGCGATACCCCGGCCCTGACCCGTCGTTGTGGTAAAGGTGTAGAGAGAATCAGGATCGAGCGCATAGCTAATTTTGCCGGCAGCCGGGTTCACATCTGCGACATGTTCAAAAGTGTGCTGGCTATTTGTCTCCCAAACATGGATTGTTTCGAGCGATAGTCCGCCTTCAGGTCTCAGCGTGATACTTTGCGGCCGTTTGGCGTCGATTGTCTCTACCACGACGCTCCAATCCTTACCGTCGGGTGACTTCAAGCTGACGAAGCTCCCCTGCTCAGGTAACGGGCCGGAGGCTGCATCGAGATACTGCCACCCGGGTTGAGCGAACTGCGTGGTGTGCGCGGTTGCCCATATCGCACCTTGCACGTTGTAGTAGCCAGACCACGGGGTATTTGCGTACATCAGGCCCGAATTCGGCGCCGCCAGGATGTCATAGTAAGAAGTAACAGGACTCCAGATCTCGGTTTTGGTGAAGCCCCCCTCGAGATAGTTACGGTTATAAAGGCGGGCTAGAATGCGGCCTCCGATCTGCCATTCGCGGGAAAGGATTGGACCTCCGCCGCTGTTTGGCTGGTCTTCACTCGACCACAGAGGTTTGCCTAGGGTTCGCGCATTGGACGGGGTCGTATATTTCCCGTCCACCAGCGAATAGTGGACGCCGACCGCGTTGACCGCCGCGCTGACTTCAGGATCTTTGAGGATAGTATCGACAATGCTCCATTGTCCGAGGCCCTCTCCGGGATACTCATCGCAGCAAACGATCTTTGCCGGAATGCCTTGCTGGGTCAGCGTCCGGTACAGTTTCTTCACGTAGTCACTATCGAACTGCCTCTCATTCCAGATCCCGGTATAGGCGATGTCCAGGTGATGATACTTCTGGGCGCCCTGCAAAAAGTCAGCCACATAATTTGCCATGTCCTGGGAATAGAACTGCCCATTGCCCACCCAACCCGGCGCTCCCCATGGGAGGGTGTCGAGAATGATCTGCGGATTTCGTTTGCGCGCTTCTTCCATGAGCCACCACTCGTATCCGCGGGTGTAGTCATGGTCGTCTCGTGAGCGCATGGTACTGGGCTCAGCGCCATCGGTGGAGTTCACGTCGGCACCAATCTCCACTTTCAAATGTTGCAGGGCAGCGCCGTAGCCAGGTTTGAATAGATAGTCCAGAACCTGACCGCGATACGGTTCCTGGTAGTCATACAGAAGGCGTGAGGATGCGCCCGCACTGAGTGCACCGATTCCCTCGTAGACTCGTCCTTTGCCTGCGCCATCGAGCACGATGGTTGTATCTTTGGCGCAGCCTGAGAGGCCAACCACAGAGAGGAAAACAAAACTTGCCACCCAACTATGGATCGCCAACCTGGCGGGCTGCCGAAATTGATTCATGTGCCCTTCTGTCTGGCCGAAGGCGAAAAAAGGCCGAGGGCCGGTAAAATGTACCGTTATCGTACACGACATCATTCCCAAGAGTTGCAGAGTTTGGTCTCAAACTGAGCGGTTCAACCTGTGCTTTGGAGTCGACCGAGAATCTCCGCCAGGTTTATCTCTCCGTGGAACTCGGTGCCGGGCCTACAAGACGGGGCAATGGCGACTGCTTCACCATGCCCTTCAAACCAGGCGATAAAGCAGGACTGACCGGCGCCGGAGAGCCGTTGCAGATTTATCCAGCTGTAGTAGGCGCCCATGTCCGCATCGAGCAGCGATCCTGCCGGATCAAGGATCGCTCGCTGTTGGATACCGGAGAATTCCTCATCCGCGGATTCCTCGGTTTGCCTCGGTGCGAACCTGGCCAATAGGGTGAGCGGCTGCGCCCGGCGCAGCGCCTCCCGGACGGTCCATTGCACGAAGGTAGTGCTGTAGATCTGCGTCCCTGAGCCTTCTGTAAGTACGCTGAGAGCGAAACGGCTCAGGACGGGATCGTCGGTTTGAGGATTCATCCCTACTTCGGCCGGGTTGATTTCCGCAAGGCGTGTATGCAGGGCTTCCACTCCGGCCTGGGATGCGGAGATTTGCTGCATTTTTCTGATCAGCGCCTTGCGCACAGGTTGCAGCGAGCCATAGGCCACGGATGCCACCTGGTTGTTCTCTAGAGTTGCCGCCGGCCCGCCGTCGATGCACCAGTGAGCATAGGGAGCGGGATGGGCACGGGTGCGCGCGGCCACTGTATCCAGCAAGAGCTTGTAACTGCTTGCGGAGTCGACATGACTGAAGTAGACACCGTGGGGTCGTAATTTGCGAAAGAGCGGATAGCCTGTCTGAGTGATTTCTTGGCCGATGACTGCGACGCCGAGCCGGGGTGCGGGCGCGGCCGCCTCTGGCACCGCGGTGTTGAAGGCTTTTATGTAGTCCTCTGCCGCTTTGCTGAAGTCGTCAATCTGGTGAGTCGCCCAAAGATATGCGGACAGGCGCTCGGAGAAGCGAGTGGGAGCACCGATCCAGTCCATTGCCTCGAGTTCCGGCGACAGTTTCACGTTTGCGAATGCGCTCATGGCGCTGGACAGCTGGCCTGGGGTCAGACTTCCGAGATAGCGGAACTGGCGGTCGATTTCATCCCGTTCTGCGGGAAACTTCCAATCGTAAACGATGACCTCTCGCAGGAGCAGCGGCAGAAATGACAGCGGGAGCTGCTGCAGCAAGACGATATTGCTGGTCGCAAGCTGTTTCGCCTGGGGGGGATAGCTCTGAAACTGTTCGCCGTGAATTGGATGGGCAGGCATGCGCTACACCACCTCCGGCAGAACTTTGCCATGGGATAAGTCCGGCGAGAAACCAAACAGCGATCCAAGCGTGGGCACAAGGTCGGTCGACTCCACCGGACGATCGACCAGCACATTTTCCCTCACCCCTGCGCCTCTCACCATCATCCAGGTGGTTCTCGAATACGCATCGCCGGTGCGGTGATGTTGAAAGCCATTGCCACCGGCAGAGGTGTCCGAGTCGCGGCCGAAGTCAGGAAGGATGAACATGGTTGTCTTCCCGGCGTATTCCGGTTCGCTCTGAATCATCTGCCAAATCTCTCCGCAGAGCCGATCGGAACGCTGTATGGCATCGACGTAGAGAGAATAAGTGCCTGAATGAGCGACGTCGATATCATGCAGAGTGATCCAGAGCAGGCTGGGGGCGAGTTGACGCATCAGTTGCCGGGCAACATAAACGGAGAGTTCGTCTGGACTACGGAGACTGCGGGCATGAGCGGCAAAATCCGTCACCGAGACTTTCAACATCTGCGCCATCTGCTGCAGTTGCTGGTCACTGACGCCCAACGCCGGCGCATAGACCGGGCTCTCGTAGTTGTCGCGCAACAGATGCTCGTAGCCAGAACTATCATGGGTCGCCATTGCTGCGGCTAACAGGCGCTTAGGCAGAATGACGCCCGCACCCTGCCCCGGTCCGTGAGAGGAGTGGCTACTTTCGCCGATGAGACCGAAACCATTGCTGGGTGCGACGACCCAGGTATCGCTTGCGGGGCGATGCAGGTCCTTACGGAAATATTCGAAGACGGTCGGGTTCTCCGGCGAGACGGCGGCAAAGTTATTGAAGGTCTCATAGACGCCCGTTACCAGGCTTGCGGTTGCGACATAGTGGCCGAGGATCCCCCGGTTGACTACCTGGGTGAAGCACGTTCCCTGGGGAACGAACTCCCGCAACAGATGGGGAATGTTTTCCTGCCCATCCGGCATGAACGTCTCTTCATCGCGGGTGCCTCCTCCAAAGGTAACAACGACTGCCTTCTGCCCTTTGCGCATGGCCATAGCGCGCAGCGGAGAGAATGCGGACAGCACGGTGGCGGCCGTCGCTCCGGTGGCTGCGCGAAGAAATTCACGCCGGCTCCACGAGATCGCGCTCCTCGATCCCTTTGGAGGACCCCAGGTCGCGGAAGCGCGAGTGCTCGAGTAGCCTTGAACGTCTGGGATCGTTATGAGTGCCGAAGGGGTCCATTTCGTCCGCTATTCCACACCGGAAACTAGTGTGGTGTCTCCATGGTTTGCTTTGCCTGGGTGTTCCCAGGAATATCTCCCGCTTCTTCCGCCTGTGCATCCTCTTGTTTTATCTGCTTAAGTATCGCCAGGTGTTGGTCGGCAAGCTGCTTCTGGTTGGTGCGGCTGTACAAGAGAAACAGACGATAATGCGCGCGGTTGTAGTCGGGGCGAAGGGTAAGTGTCTGCTCGAATTCCCGGATGGCCTCCGGATACTTCTGCTGATCCTGATAGAGTATCCCGAGTTGAAAATGAGCTTCATAGAAGTCCGGACTGGCTGCGATCGCCTTCTTGAGCAGAGCTTCGATCACAGCGGTGTCGGCGACAGGTTCCCCTTCCGACCGCTTCCACAAACTCATGGCGTAGTAATAGTTGGCCAGGCCGTTATTGGGGTAGAGATGCACAAATCCTTCCAAACGTTTGCGTATCTCTGGCATATGCGCCGGCGAGGCGGTGCTCACCTTGCCCAGGAATTGAAACGGCCTTGGATCCGTCGGATCCAGATCGACTGCCGCGCAGAGAGTCTCGACAGCGTCGTCATACTTTCCTTCCGCGTAGAGGGTTACCCCTAAGCCAACCGCAGCTTTGCCGATCGCGGATACTTTTGTACGCCGTAGCGGAAAAAAGTAAGTGCATTATCAAGAAAGCCCTCGTAATTCTTGTGTTGCAGCAGGAACGAGGCGAGATCGAAGATGTTTCCTTCAGTCGGATCCAGTTGAGCGGCCCGATAGTACTCGCTCGCTGCGCCCTTGTAATCTCCCGATTTCTCGTTCACCTCGGCAAGCAGATCATCGAGTTCTGCTGTCTCGTGCCGCGTGACCATCTGCTTAAGCTGCGCTGAGGCCTTCGCGGTATCACCAGAGTTCAGATATGCCAGGGACAGGTCGTAGCCAGTGTCGTAGTCCTGCGGATTCAGTTGCTGTGCTTTTTCCAGATAGAGGATGCCTTCCGGCAAGCGGTTTTGCTGAAGATAGAATTCGCCCAGGCGATGCTGCGCAGCAAAATCGTTGGGGCTTTGTTTTGCTGTTTCAAGCAGGGCCAACTCTGCTTGCTGCACGCGAGAGGGAACCGGCCGGCGAGGGAGATGCACCCGAGTTGGACTGGAAGGCGAGCGCTGTCATCGTGGCAAAGGATACGGCCAAAGACACAGTCCCAACAGCACGCAACCAACCTGGAGCCTTTTGCCACACCGGACGAGTATAACTCCTGAGCCCTGCTTCAGACTTGCATACGAGCGCTCCTCAAAAAAACTTCCGGGCAGCATCCTGGCTGCCCGGAGGAGGAAAAAGCGATCACCAGTAGTACTTCAACGCGAATTGAATTTCACGTGGTGCGCTGCGCGTGGAGGTTGACTGACCAAAGTTCACCGTGTCCCGGTAGTTTGTATTCGAGGGCAAGTTGAAGCTCGGAGTATTGGTCAGGTTGAACGACTCAGCCCGGAACTGCAGCCGTGTCGTCTCCGTGACCTTCAACTCTTTGAAAATGGAAAAATCCAGATCGCGAAAGCCAGGACCATTGACCTGAGTGTTCGATCCACCCAGCGGGGCAAGATCGCTGGTGCCGATGGTTGTCGCAACCGGCGGCTCGGCGAACCCCGCGGGGTTGTAGTAGTGTGCCGGGCCGCCCGAGCGATACTTGGTGACCCCAGGTACCACGTCCGCATAGCAAGCACCTAAACCGGCTGCGGTGGTGGTTTGGCAACCAATGGCCTGGGGAGGACCACTATTGAGAGTGAGGATCCCGTTGGCTATCCAGCCTCCAAGGAGCATTTCACCTACTCCGTGAAGATTGTTCAGGAATGCCTTACCCTCGCCCACCGGTAGTTGATAGGTGCCGCTGGCCACAAACGAATGATTGATGTTGAAGGAGGCCAGACCCCGGTCATACGAGATTCCGGTGATGGATGGTGCACGGTAGCCGGCGACTCCACCATTACTCAATAAGTCCCCGGCGTCCGTCAGTGTCCTGGCCCAGGTATAGCCGGCTAACATGTTGAAGCCATGACTGAAACGGCGCTCGTACTTGGTTTGCAAGGAGTTGTAGCTGGTGGATCCCGCGGTAATGTCGTAAGAAGCACCGCTGGCAAAGTCAGGAAACGGAATATAGGGAGTTATGGGCGTGCCTGGCGGCAGAATCTCCGATGGGTTATTGGTGCCTGCAAAAGCCTCAATGTGGCGGCCGACAGAACCGACGTAACCCGCCTGGATCGAGTCCTGGGGAGTCAACGCATATTGCAGCATGAGGTTGAATCCTTCGGTGTAGGGCGTCTGGTAGTGGAGTTGTACGCCTCGAAATACCAATCCATTCCCGCTTACATTTGTTGGAGTAAGGCTGATGCCCTGCAATCCGTTCTCCAAGGTGCCACGAGAGCCATCAGGAAAAATCGTGGGAGTCACGCTGCCGACTCCTCCGTTAGATGAGTCCTGGAAAGCCAGCACGTATTCGAAGGGATAGTTATAACCAAGACTAGGATATCCGCCCCGGTTTTCGAACGCCCCGTAGAAGATCCCAAAGCCCACGCGGGCAACGAGTTTCGACGTCACCTGGTACGACACTCCGAATCTCGGGCCAAAATTGCCCTTTTGCGATATGCCCAGGCCAGTGCCGTATTGATTGGTATAGACCAACTGGATTCCATCTTTTGCCAGGTCCTGGGTGAAGCTGGTGGAAAGCGGGGTCTTGGTCTTATTCGCCGAAGTCATGATGAATTGCGCGGTTGAGCCTGGAATTCCAGGCACGAAGTTAGCTTGGGCTCCATCGGTATCACCCACCTGCCCAAAATGTTCCCAGCGCAAGCCGAGATTCAATGTCAGCCGGGGCGTCGCTTTCCAGTCATCCTGAAAGTAGGCTCCGAAGTAGTTCCGGTTGCTGTGCAGGTAACCATAGTTTGAGGCCTGCACTTGATCGGATCCGCCGGAGTAGTTCACGCCGTTGGCAACGGTGGCTGTGGTTGGCGTGAGCAGAAATTGGGCTGTACCGGTGAGGTTGTCGGTCTGATTGGGAATCGACGCATACCTGCCGTCGAAGTCGAAGGAGCCCTTTGATTCCGGTGGAGCAAGCCATGGAAAATATAGGTACTGGAACTCGACGCCACCTTTGAAGCTGTGTTGTTTATAAACTTTGGTCAGGTTCTCGGTAAGTTGCGTGGTATCACTGTAGCGATCTCCAGGGAGCCACTCGGAGCCGCCCAGATTGTGGACATTGCCAAGACTCATATAGGGTAGTCCACCGTTGCCGGCAAACTGGGGAATGCCACCGATCCCAAATTGGGCAGGAATACCCAAGGTGTTTGCTGTGGAAGGCACGCGGGTGGTGTGCTCCTGGCCATACCCGAAGCGGACCTCGTTAATGAGGGTTGGGGTGAAGACGTGAGTGTAGCTCACTGCGACGCCATACACATCCCAATGCTGCGTGCCGTCGCCGTAGGCGCCCCCATCGGCAACTCCAGTAAAGGGAGGGGGCACCTGTTCCGTATTGTGAATGTAACTGTAGCGCCCGAACATCTGGTTATGCTCGTCGAAATGCTGGTCGATGCGCACATCGAAGGTCGTTTGACCGGTGGTATTGAGCGTAGTGGTCTGATAGTTGTTTTCCACCCCGCTCAGGTTTGCCGCCGGAAAGAGCTGCAGAAGCTTAATGGCATTGGTGTCCAGACGGCCTTGGGGGATCTGATTGTTGGCAAAAGCCTCTCTGACGTAACCATTGGTGGTGGCCATGATTCCAGTGACAGGATCCACCTGACCGGCAGTCACCGCGCGCGTCGTTGCCGGATCGAAAATCTGCCCGTTGGTAAAGGAGCGCCCCAGCGCATCTGTGCGGGTAAACGTTCCGGTTGCGTTCAAAAGATCCGCGAAGTTGGTAAAGCCGCTGCTTACCTGCGGTGCGGTAGGTACCCAGATACCACTCTGCAGCACCCCGGAGTGGATTTGTGTGCCTTCGTAATCTGCGAACCAGAAGGTCCTGTCCCTGATGATGCGGCCGCCGGCGACGGCGCCGAACTGGTTTTGCCGCAATTCCGGTTTGCGTTGGGTTGCCGGGTCTGAAAAATAGGCGTTGGCATCCAGGGCATCATTGCGGAAAAACTCCCAGGCTGCACCATGAAAGCCGTTGGTGCCGGACTTGATCGTGGCATTCACGATCGCGCCGCCGGCGCGCCCGAATTCCGCGCTGAAGTTGTTGGTCTGAATATTGAATTCCTGGATGGCGTCGACCGGAGGCTTCACCACGTCGGCCTCACCGCTCAGAAAGTCGACATCGTTGCTGTTGTTATCAATGCCATCGAGAAGGTAATCGTTCTGCGCAGGGCGGGTGCCATTGGCAGCAAACTGGTTGCCTGCCCGGGCGCCTTGCTGCGGTTGCGTTACGCCGGGGGTAAGCGTAGCCAGCATGGTCCAGTCACGGCCGTTGAGCGGCATGCTCTCCACCGTTTGTGCGCCGATTACCTGGCCCACGGTGGCGCTTTGGGTTTGTAGCAGGGCGGCCTGGGCGGTTACCTGCACGGTTTCGTTGGTCGCTCCAGCCTGCAACACGAAATCCACCACAGCCTGTTGTTGGATATTGAGGTCGAACGCGGCATTCTCTTCTTTCTTAAAACCGGCAAGTTCGACGCTGATTCGATAGCTACCGATCTTGAGCGGCGTCACGATGTAGGTGCCGTCCGATCGGGTCAGGGTGGTGATGCTGTCTGCCGTTCCCTGGTTGACGATCGTCACTTTGGCACCAGGAACGACCGCGCCGCTCTGATCCTTGACCGTTCCCAGAATGGTGCCCGTATCCACTTGAGCGAATCCCGCGGAAACGCCGAGAGTCAATGCGAAGATGGCCAACCATGCTGGCGTCCAACGCTTGCTTGATATTTTTTTCATAATGCGCCGCTCCTCCTAAGAATTGAGAACCCGTCAGACTACGGCCCGCTTTTTAATACCGGGTACGATACTCGCAACGACTACAGGCATAAAACCCAGAGGCCAGCAACTATATGAACGGCTTTTCGAGTCTGTCAAGAACTTTATCGTTAACGTCACCGGCACTCGATTTCAAGGCGCTCTTCCGGGCCCTGGCTCGCAGCCTGGAGGCGATTGCGACCCCAGCCAATCGGGTCATTCCGCTAACGCCGGGTGTTTGGGAAAAGCGCTGGAACGCGGTTTGTAGCTAACCCCTTTGGGGAGTTCATTCCGCTTGACAGAGAAGTTCTGATCGGGTACGTTAACGGTCTTAGCATACTTACGCTCCAACTTCGAAGCTGTGATTATCTGTACGCTGACAATTCATTGAACCAGTAACACCGCCGGAGTGATATGAGCGATACGATGGCTTCCACGTCAGTACGCGCATGGCAGGACGAGGTAGAGATACCGACCTACCCCGTACAACCGCCAGACCGGAATCCCATGTTTCTGGAAAAGCGGGTCTATCAAGGCAGCAGCGGGAAGGTATATCCGAACCCATTTACCGACCGGGTTTCAGACCAGAAGCGTAATCAGAAATACCAGGCTGTCTTTCTCGAAAACGAGTATCTACGCCTTATGATCCTGCCCGAAATCGGCGGGCGCATTCACATCGGCCAGGACAAAACCAACGATTACGATTTTTTCTATCGCCAGAACGTGATCAAACCCGCGCTTGTAGGCCTGCTTGGGCCCTGGATATCGGGTGGAGTTGAGTTCAATTGGCCCCAGCATCATCGCCCCTCCACATATATGCCGGTCCATTGGGAAATCGAGGAGTCGCCCGATGGCAGCAAAACTGTATGGCTGAGCGAGCATGAGCCCATGCATCGGATGAAGGGAATGGTCGGGATTTGTTTGCATCCCGCCAAGGCGTTGATAGAAGCTAAAGTCCGTCTCTACAATCGCACCCCCTTTACGCAGACTTTTCTCTGGTGGGCCAATGTCGGCATTCGCGTCCACGACCAGTACCAGGCGTTTTTTCCTCCTGATGTGACCTTCGTCGCGGACCATGCCAAGCGTGCGATGTCCTCGTTTCCCGTGGCGCGCAATTTCTACTACGGAGTGGACTACCGCCAGGGAGTCGATATTTCCTGGTACAAAAATATTCCCGTGCCTACCTCCTACATGGTCACCGAATCCCAATACGATTTCTTTGGCGGGTACGACTACAGTGCGCAAGCGGGCATCGTTCACGTTGCCGATCGGTTCATCGCCCCCGGCAAGAAACTCTGGACCTGGGGAAACGGCGACTTCGGGTATGCGTGGGATCGCGAACTGACGGACAGCGACGGTCCCTATATCGAACTGATGGCCGGCGTTTACACCGACAACCAACCTGACTTTTCCTGGCTTCTGCCTTATGAAACCAAATCGTTCAGCCAATACTGGTATCCAATCCAGCAGATTGGTCCCGCGAAGAACGCAAACAATAGAATTGCCATCAATCTCGAACAAGAAAACGGCACGGTTCGGATTGGCGCCTGCGTCACCGAGGCGTTTCAAAACGCTCGTGTCATCCTGTCATCCGGTGACAACATCCTGTTTGAAACTACTGCCGAGCTCTTGCCCGGCACGCCCTTCATCGCCAACCCAAGCGTTACGTACGCCAATTCCCTCACTAACACTGCGCGTCCTGGTGGCTGACGGGAGCGAACTTATCGCCTGGACTACACAAAGCGCCGCGCCGTCGGAACACATTCCGGCTCCGGCCAAAGAGCCTCCATCGCCGGACGATATCCAGACCGTCGAGGAACTCTACGTTACCGGACTGCACCTGGAGCAGTATCGCCATGCGACGCGAAATCCGGAACCCTATTGGGAAGAAGCCTTGCGGCGGGATCCGTTAGACAGCCGCTGCAACACAGCTCTGGGGAAACTGCTGCTGAGACGCGGTCTGTTCTCGAGTGCGGAAGAGCACTTCAACCGCGCCATCCAGCGGCTAACCGCGCGCAACCCCAATCCGGCAACCGGAGAAGCTCACTACTATCTCGGTCTCTCGCTACTTTTCGAGGACCGGGATGCCGAGGCATATGCGGCCTTCTACAAGGCAACCTGGAATTACGAATGGAGATCAGCCGCTTATTACCGGCTCGCCTGTCTGGATGCCCGCCGGGAGCGATGGTCACAGGCTCTGGAACATCTCGACCGGTCGCTCGCCACCAACCGGGACCATTTGCACGCGCGGGGGTTACAGTCGGCCATCCTGCGCAGGTTAAAGCGGACGGACGAGGCCCTGGCAATCGCCTCCGGCACCGCATCGAGAGATCCCCTTGACTTCCTCTCGCGCTTCGAACTGCTGCTGCTCAAGAACCCCGAGAATGCTGCCCAGCAGTTTCGCCAGCAGACCCATGAGGATCGACAACTGCACCTGGATCTCGCATTCGACTATGCCGCTGCGGGTCTCTTTCCAGAGGCGCTTGCGCTTTTGTCGGGTGTGGTTTCCAACCCATCCTCGGCGACCTATCCGATGGTCTACTACTTCTTGTCTCAGTTGGCGGCAGAGACGGGCAACCGCGAGTTGGCGGCTGAATATCGAACACTGGCTGCGAAGGCATCCCCCGATTATTGCTTCCCATCGAGGCTGGAGGAAATGAAGCTCCTGGAAGACACGTTGGATCAAGAACCACTTGACGCCAAGGGCTTGTACTACCTGGGGAATCTCTACTACGACAAGAAGCGCTACGAAGATGCTATTTCCCTGTGGGAAAAGAGTGTTGAGATCGAGAATGGATTTTCCATTCCCTGGCGAAACCTTGGCATTGCGTATTTCAACATTCGCCATAACACCGAGCAGGCGCTCGATGCCTACCAGCGGGCGCTGCTCCAAAACCCTCAGGACGCCCGCGTGGTTTATGAATTGGATCAGTTACGGAAACGAACAGGGGTTCCGCCCATGGAGCGCCTGGCTTTCCTCAAGAACCACGCGGATCTCGTCGCCCAGCGAGATGATCTGACCGTAGAGCTGGTGACGCTCTACAACCAGACTGGGGAGCCGGGGAAAGCGCTGGAAATCCTTCTTGGACGACGCTTTCATCCCTGGGAAGGTGGCGAAGGGCTGGTGTCGGGTCAATATGTCTGGGCACACCGCTTGCTGGGGATTTCGTGCCTGAACAACGGAGACTTCGCAGACGCTCTGGAACACTTCAGCGCTGCGAGAGTGTATCCTCAGAACCTTGGCGAAGGAAAGCATCTCCTGACCCAGGAATTAGATCTCGACTATTTTTCGGGGGTAGCCCAGCGCGAACTGGGGAGCGACGAAATGGCTCGAAACTCATTCATGTCTGCGGCAGAGAGCGAGCCCGCATCCCCGTGGATGTGCTATTACAAGGCTTTGGCCCTGCGCAGCCTGGGAAGGACTTCGGCTGCGGGCGAGCTTCTGCAGGAAATGAAGGAACGATTGGAGGCGGAGCGCAAAATCGAGCCCGGTATCGATTACTTTGCCACTTCCCTTCCCAACTTCCTGGTGTTCGAAGACGATCTCACTTTCAGAAAAGAGATTGAGTGCACTTTCACCGAGGCTCTGGTGGAGCTGGGACTGGGTAATGACCTGGACGCCGCGCAAAAACTCCAACGAGTGGTTGACAGAGATCCGAACCACCTGGCTGCGCAGACCATGCTGGCCCAGATAAGCCGCAGCGGAGACAGTGTCATCGAATCCACCTCCTGGCTGGCAAAGTAGGCCAAAATGAACATCGTCTCCGTCTCCAGGGAGAGCCCCCCAGCAAGTGCTCCGGTGAAACAGTCTGTACGTATGGATGGTGGCCTCGATTGCCGCACTCGGGGGATTCCTGTTCGGCTACGACTGGGTCGTGATCGGAGGCGCTAAACCCTTCTATGAAAAATTTTTTGCCTTGACCCTGCCCTCGCAACAGGGATGGGCGATGAGCTGCGCTCTGATCGGCTGTTTGCTCGGCGCACTGGCTTCGGGCGCCCTCAGCGAAAGGCTCGGACGAAAGAAACCTTTGATCCTCGCCGCCGTTATCTTCTGTCTGTCCTCCATTGGAACAGGGATGGCGGATCACTTTCAGATATTTGTTTTCTGGCGCATCCTGGGAGGCTTCGCGATTGGTTTGGCTTCGAGTCTCTCTCCGGTGTACATCGCCGAACTCGCCCCAGCTCATCTGCGTGGAAAGCTTGTTTCCATGAACCAGCTCACGATCGTGTGCGGCATCCTGCTGGCGCAAGTTGTGAATTGGCTCATCGCGAGGCCAATCTCCCCCACCGCTACTGCGAGCGAGATCCTGAACTCATGGAATGGCCAGGTGGGATGGCGCTGGATGTTCGCAGTGACGGCCGTTCCGGCACTGCTGTTCCTTACTGCGATGTTCTTCGTTCCGGAAAGTCCCCGTTGGCTTGCCAGGCATGGCGCGCCCGATAAGGCAAAGGCGGTGCTCGCCAGCATCGGCGGTAAATCCTACAGCGAGGCAGTTTACTCAGAAATAGAGTCTTCGATCGCAGCTGAGCACGCAGAAGCTTCTCTGCAGACACTGTTTGATCCAAAGATCAGGCGCATACTCTGGCTGGGAATCTTCCTCGCAGTTTTGCAGCAATGGTGTGGTATCAACGTTATCTTCAACTACGCTGAAGAAGTCTTCTCTGCAGCCGGCTTCCCCGTCTCCGACATCCTCTTCAACATCGTGGTTACGGGCGCGGTCAATGTGCTATTCACGATCATTGCATTGCGGACCGTGGACCGCTATGGCAGGAGAGTGCTGATGCTGCTCGGCTCTGCGGGGCTTGGGATCATCTATGCCCTGCTCGGTCTGCTCTACTACCTGCACGGCCGCGGCATCGTTATGCTGTTCCTGGTAGTGGCGGCGATTGCATGTTTTGCCATGTCTCTGGCACCGGTAACCTGGGTCGTGATTTCCGAGATTTTCCCCAGCAGGATCCGTGGAGCAGCGGTTTCCATTGCCGTCACCGCTCTATGGAGCGCTTGCTTTGTGCTCACCTATACCTTTCCTTTTCTAAACCACGCGTTGGGCGCCTCGGGAACGTTCTGGATATATTCGGGGATTTGCGCTCTCGGGTTCGTCTACCTGCTCTTCCGCCTGCCGGAAACCAAGGGAAAGTCGCTGGAAGCGATCGAGCAGTCATGGGGCTGATGCTCGACCTTGCTCCACCACCCGGCTCGTGGGAGGTAGTTGCAAAGCACTCACACACTACGAATGTTGTCCGATTATCCACGTGCGACCGCGTACTCGCCGTCATCTTGCGCCTTTAGGTTCGAGCGGCAGCCATATCTCGACCAGCCCCCGGCCAGTTACGGAATCGAAATCTTCCCCATATAACTCGAAATTCGGAGCGTCCGCCACCTGCCGCCCCGATTCTGGCAGCCACTTATTCCAGATCGTTGCCCAGGTGCTTCGAATCGTCGAGATGTGATCGCGATGGGTAAACACGGCATACTCTTGCGCCGGAATTCTCACCCGGGTCCAATCCGCCGGAACTCGCGAGAAATCCGACACCTCCACTCCGCACGTGTAATCGAAATTCCCATCGTCATCAAAGTTGCACATCACGCCATAGGCCTTCTTTCCCACCTGCCCGGAAATACTCTCCAGATGGGGCAAGAATTTCTGCCACTGCGCCGGAATCCCGACGCTGCTCTCACAGCTATACCGTGCGCCCATACCCGCAATCAGCAACACCCTGCCCTTTTCCATGCGGGCCTCCACTTTTTCCAAGAGTTTCTCCTGCATTTTCATCGCCTCCATCACTCGGATAGTTTTCAGATTTCCTTGCGCCCGTACCGCCTCCGGTGTCATCCCAAACTGCTCACGAAACGCCCGCGTGAACGCTTCGTGCGAACCATATCCCACGTCGAGCGCCACATTCAGAATGTCCGGCGCGCCCTCCACCAAGGCCCGTGCCGCCTCCGTTAATCGCCGCCCGCGCACGTACCGCATAATCGGAAACCCCATGGTGACCGCAAACACCCGCGACATGTGATACCGTGACACGCAACAAGCGTCCGCAATCTCTTCGAGCGTTAGTTCGCGCCCAAAGTGGCTCTCAATAAACCACAGAGCCCGGCTCACCGGAGTTGCACTCGCATCATCCATCTCTAACCTCATCACTACGAAGCCAAGATATCCGAATTATTCGGTGGGCCGCTTGATCGCCGTTGCTGTTCTGCGCAGGCTTAGCCACAATCGGCGGCGCGAGCAAGTCTCACAAATCGGTTTTCCTTCACCAATTACTGATGTCGGTAGGTGCAACGAAGGGATCCGGGGAAATACGCCGTGCAGGAGGCGACGAACGGGGACGCACTCTGGTCAACTAGTTGCTGCAATTCATCACGGCCCCACCCTGGGCTCGGCAACCTGATGATTCGTCAGGAGGCGTCCGTCGCCGACCAGGAATTCGGTACCAACACGTCAAGTTGGAGGGGCGGTACGCTGAAAACTTGTTTCCACGAACCAGCTCACGATCGTAATCGAGGCAGTTTACTCAGAAATAGAGTCTTCGATCGCAGCTAAGCACGCAGAAGCTTCTCTGCAGAGACTGTTTGATCCAAGGATCAGACGCATACGCCCTTGCCAGCCGGGACGGGACCCTCCTTCCGCCCAGGCAGGAGTTTCTGAAACAGGATGGCCCTCCATGCCCCACAGGCGAAGCGAAACCTTCGGCGCCTGGGCCTTCTAGTCAGCTACGGCCTTCGCAGACCGCTGTCGACCCACACGTGGAGCCGCGCGGCGCATCCCCTTGGAGCACGCAAGTTCGCTGCGCAGTGCCGCCTTGGCGCGCATCAGTCGTGACTTGAACGCAGCTTTCGAAATATTGAGTTTTCGGGCGCCTTCCCTGATCGACAATTCCTCAAAATTCCTGAATTCCACGGCCGCGCGCGGTAGTGGGTCCAGCTCCGCAATCGCTCGCCGCACCCATTCACTGGTCTCGCTTTTGAGCAAGCGGCGTTCAGGATCATCCGCACGATCCGCAATCTCCAAGGTGAAGAACCGCTCTTCCTTCTCAGGGTCGGAGTCGATTGAGACGGCGGGATAGTACTTCCTCTTGCGCAGAATCATGAGAGCGGAGTTGAGCGCAATTCTTGTCAGCCAGGTAGCAAACTGCGCTCGGCCGTCGAAAGTCTTCAAGTGGACGAAGGCACGCATAAACGCGTCCTGAAGCGCATCCTCGGCGTCCTCATGATTGCGGGTAATTTGCCGGACGCTGCGAAACAGGCGCGGAGAATGGAGCCGGCAAAGAGCGTTGAAGGCCGTCAAATCACCAGCCATTGCAGCAGGAACCAGGCTTTGGTCGCTGCATTGTTCTCGATCGACGATAGCGCTGTTGGTATTCATCCCTCTCCCTGCGGATAACCTGAAACTACCGTCACCGATGGCGGGAGAGAAGTGAGGAGACGTTAGCTCACGGTGATGAGCCTGTGAGGCATCCCGTCGGAAAAGGCGGATCAATCTGCTTCGGACCGAGGGGCGTGGTATTGGCGCAAGAGAGCCCGTCCCTTTGCCGCAAGCTTTTTGGCGGCGGTCTCAGTGCCGGGGTGCGAAAATGCTTACTTCACCAGTTCGTCGGCGTAACGGATGGGAACGGCCAAGTTGGAGCCGCCGAAATTATTCAGGATGGCGAAATTTACGCCAATCACTTTGCCATCGCGATTGAAGAGCGGTCCGCCCGACCCGCCCGAGGTGGTCGCTGCATCGTAAACGATCTTGTCCTTTAAGACATCTCCGATGTGGCCCTGGGTGGTGGTTGGGCGAATGAGGCGTTGCGCTGCCAGCCGCGAAACAACCTGGGTTATCTGGTGGGCGTTTTCCGTCACTTTCTCTGTGGTATCGTCTCCCGCGCGAGCCAGGATGCCTTCGATCCCTGTGGGGTAGCCAATGAGGACAACCGGATCGCCCGCTACACTGGCTGTACTTCGATCATCGAGTTCCAACCGTGGGGTGTGAGGCGGCGCGGGAGCCTCTAACTTGAGAGTCGCCAGGTCGGCATGCGACGAAATGCGGTCGAGGTTGGCCGCGGCGCCTTGAAACGTTCCGGGGAAATACGCCGTGTAGGAAGCGACGAACGGGGACGCACCCTGGTCAACAAGCTGCTTCAATTCATCACTGCCCCACCAGGGCTCAGCGACGTGATGATTGGTCAGAAGACGCCCTTCGCCGACCAGGAATCCGGTGCCAAAGACGTCAAGCTGCAGGGGCGGCCCGTTGCCTCCTGTCTCGACTGACACTGTCCCGGCGTCGCCCGTCTGCGTCTTGCCGTCGGCATCAGGCGAGATGCGAATAAGCTCGCCGGAATCTTTGTCGTGAAACTCCACCACCACGTGCAACAAGCAGATGCTGGACCCGTAGGTGTGAACAATCGTTTCCGCGACTCGATCTTCCGTCTCAAGCCGGCTCAAGCGAGTCTGCGTTTCCTGAAGCTGCTTCTTGAGGGCTGCGCCATCCGCGTCGCCGGCATCGGCTATTTTCTGACGGATCTCGTCGCTTTGCGCCTTCAAGGCCTCGCGCGTTTCGGCCGCTTCGCTGGCGGCCAGCCCGGCACGTGCCTGCTCTGCACGCCGCAGTAGTTCCGATTGTTGCACGATGCCGCCGTTCAGCCGCGCCACCTCCGCCTGGAGTTGGAGCGTGTCCTTCCGTCTGTGGCGGTTCGATAGCACGGCGGCAAGGGCTGCCAGTATCACTGCCGCGCTGAGGCCAACGATCGCCGGTATCAGCCAGGCGCGCCGTTTGGCGCCCACGCCACCACGCAGCGCTTCCACGGCAGTCTCAGCCAGGCGCTCTTTCTCGAGCGCGTCGTGAAGCTTTGCTTCCAGCTCGACCTCTGGTTGTCTCTCCCGAAACTGCGTCCGGATCTTAGCTGCAAATTCCACCGGCTCAAAGGGAAAGGAGATGACGTCATCAGCGCCCAGGTCCAGCGCGCGGGCCCGCTCCAGCGCACCCCCGTGAACGATCATTACAATCTTGAGCGTTCGCGGATGGGGTCCCGCCTTGATCTGGCTGATCAAGCCGCAACAGCTGAGGTCGGAGGGCGTTGCCTCGGTAATCAGGACTTCAGGGGAAAGACCGAGAATTTCGTCCACGGAAAGGCCGCGGCCGGTTGTGATTTCGTAACCTTGACCTGATAACCCCTGCGTTACCTCCTGGGCGGAGCCCTGATCCAGATTGAGGAAAAGAATCCGCATCGCTGCTACCTTGGTCCCGGCCTGCGGAAAATTCTCATGGCCTGTTTGATTCGGAAATGGCAAAGATGGGCTCATCCTTTATTCCGGACGGCTCATTCAACCGTTAGAACCAGTCCAGCTGAAGTGTCGCCATGGAGACCCCCAGCGCTATTGAGTCAGACACTCAGGACCGGAAAGGGTGCGTCGCGTACGACGGTGTAGGTCAAGTCCCGCATGCGCCCATACGAACCGGATTCAGGACTTCGTCCGACGATCAGCAAGTCACCATCAAATTGCCGAGCTGCCTCAAGCAGCGCCTGCTTGGTGGGACCGACAACGATTTGGACGGGCACTTCTGACCCAATTCTTCGCTGCAGATCAGTGATGCGTTGGCGCACTTGCTCTCTTTCCCTGGAGTGAATTTGTTCCGCCAGATCCATTTGAACGGGCAAATTGGCATCGGCGGTCTGCAGGGCGTGAATAATAATGAGATTAGCCTGCGCTTGCGTCGCTATCTGATGGGCAGAACGAAGTACTCTCTCTGAGTCCTCTTCTAATCCAATGGCGCATAGCCATTCACGGTGCGCCAACGGCCGCGGCGCTATGGTTTCAGCGTGTGTGCTGGTCAGGACCGGGCAATCTGCGTCATTGAGTACCTTGGCTGTTGTAGAGCCAAGGAGCATCCGCCTGAACGTACCAGTATGCGTGGGCATGATGATAAGGTCGAAACCGTTTCTGGCAACCTCAGCGATCTGTGGCGCCGCATCCCCAGCAACCAGGATCCTGGGGTGTTCCGAGACAGGAAATTCAGCCTGTAGGAAGGAGTTGAGCCTCTTGCGGGCGATTTCCTGGTGTTCTTCCGCGATCTCCACGGACCCTCTTACATAGAGCTCGAAGCCGCTGTGACTGCCGGGGTCGAACACGTGAATCAGCGATACCCGGGCTCCGAACAACGCCGCAGCTTTCTTCACGTAAGGGGTCATGGCAATGCAAGAGGATGAGAAGTTCACCGGAAAGAGGATATTTTTGATCAGCCTCATGGCGGCCTCCCTGTAATTCAAAATTCATAGTCTTGCCTTTATGGATTGGAGGCGCACCGCGACAGTTGACGGATCACCTGGCCTTGCGGGCGCGGTGGTCACCCGACGGGCGCCCAGTCCAATTCTCCGATTAGAGCACGCTGTAAAGCACAGTGATGCGTAAACCCCAAAAACGTAAACGTTTCGGGGGTCGAGAAGCGTCGAGCTGACTGCCAAAGCACACACATCTCGTGGTTGTGTCAGGAAGGCAATGCCTGAAAAATCGAGGGCTTACAAGTGCAATCGATACACTTGTGCGTGGCACACGTGCCGCACACTGCCGTAAGTTTCTTCGCAACTGCCTTCCTGGCCCGATGGAGTCGTACGGACGCATTGTTGGGGTTGTGCTCCACGCCCTGGCAAAGGACTCCACGGATTCTCCAGCCAGATCAACGTGCTCAATTGCTGCGCGGTACTCGGGCTTCAGGTCGCGGATAACTTCCTGAATGCATGCACATGTCTCAGCCTGGAGTTCTGGCTCATGATCCTCTTTCCAGTTGGCAAACACTTGATCCATAGCTCTCGAGCGAGCCGCATTGTGCCTGTAGTAGTCGGTGAGCGCGTTTCTCAAGATTCGGTAGAACCATGCAACTGAGCTCTCCGCCTCCCGCAGCTCACCTCCGTGCTGAATAGCTTTCACATAGGCTGTCTGCAGGATATCCTCAGCCGTTGCCGGATCACCCACCCTGCCGCGCAGGAACCGCAGAAACCTGTCGTGCATCTCCGCCAGGCCAGCCATAGTTTCCTGAGTTCTTGTCAGTTTAGACGAGATCACTTTCCTCAATTGCTCATGGAGTTATCGGCTTGGCAGCGCGGCCCAGGCGCGCGCTACCAAAGCATGGATTCTACGCGTTTTCAGCAATTGCATTCTGATGGGCAGGTGCAATTGACACAGGTGCAGGATGGTCCACACTCACACGCATCATCTCCGCAGGCACATGCAGCGGGCGCACAAGTGCAACCCGCGCAACAACTCTTTTTCTCGTTCTTCTGTTCCATGATTGTCTCTCCTTTTGAGCGGATAGCCCGCTGGTCTATGAACGCTGACGCACCAGAGCGAAAAATCTTACAGTCGGCCCCAGTTGTTGGTCGGTGATCTCCTGTTTCCGTCTACAGTCGGGCAAACGATTCGCCTGCGTGCGGGGCAGGCCGGGTTCGGGACCGGGATCGCCTGTCGGACATCTCGTCTGTGAAAAGGCTTCGAGACCAGGAGCGGTCATCGAGAGGTTTGCGTCCTCCGGCTGCATTGCGGGACAAAACTACTGAAATACGGATCCCTGTAGCCGTAAAAACGAACAGCGGTCGTATAGTGGCAATTGTATTGTGGTGGAAAATGCTCTTCTTTAGGGGTGATCCCCGAAGATTGCGTTCAAGCGTCTCTTCAAATTCAACAGGTACACCGAAGGCGCCAAGAATCGGATTTTTTGCGCCTTCCGAAACAAGAGACGGATGGCACCGTCCTTACTTCTTCTTTGTTCCAACCACGGCGCCTTGCGAGGGTTCTTCGATAGGGCCGGAGGAATTCCAAAAGTAAGAATGTATGCATAACGATCGACGCTCGATGTGTTATTGGAGGAGCTATGCATGATTCGCTGTCCGTGAATGGCGCAACCGCCGGCTGGCAGCGGACAGACGACTGATTCTTCCTGAGGAACGGTCGTCGCGCACTCAAACGCGTGCGCATGCCGATCACCGTGAACGCTGCGATGTTCAAGAACTCCCCGCAGATGGGATCCTGGGAGGTAGGACATACAGCCGTCGCTTGCATCAACGTCCTGTAAAGGCATCCAGAACGTGAGGGTGGAGTGATCGTATTTGGGATCTAAATAGGCTTCATCCTGATGCCAGGGAGTACCAGCACCGGCCCCCGCCGGCTTAAGAAGCACAAAGTCAAACGTCAGTACACTCTTTGGGGAAAGTACCTGGTGAGCAATTCGGGTTGCGTTGCGAACATAAGTCGTGTCCAGCAGCCAACTCTGATACTTACTCGGGTTGGTTAACTGAATGGATCTTCGGCCGTCTGGACTGGTTTCGCTTTCCATGTTGTCGAATAATAAGCCTGCCTTTGCACCGACGCGCCTTGCTATCAGATCCGCGAATATTCTCCGCATCTCCGCCACTTCAGCCATGGTTGAGATGGCCGTCACGGTGACAAATCCACTGGTTAACAAGGACCGGAGATCGTCCTCTGAAAGCGACACACCTTGGCTCTCACGGGAATTGCAATTTGGAGAAGTCTCAATAAACACGGCCTTACAGCAGCCTCCCGGAAAACGATATGGCGACGCGATACTTGTGGCGCCCTCGCCGGTTGGGGCACTATCAAATAATTGCGCCACGCGTGTCAAGGAATATTTTTGTGCAGCCACAACTTTGAGCCGGTGACGCGCGTAGATAAATCGTCAAAGTAGATTGCTTCGCGTCCGCGACGCAAAGAACTGAGATATGGCTCACATCAAAGCTCTTAGCCGCCATCGTTCTATAGTAACTGCTCGGGCAGAAATCAGCGTCAAATATCTGTTCAGCCACAACGTACGTTTGAAGAAAGAGAATGGAGTGTGAACCAGGACTGAAAACTCGGACAGCAGGACTGATAGGCGGGAACTTGAAAAGCAGGACTGGAAAGTAGGACAGCAGGACTGAAAATGCCTTTTGTGCGTCCATTAGATGTGACCGCCAGTTCGCCGGCCACGGTCTCCCCCCGCGACTATGTCGACTTCACTTTGAGCCTCACATGCAAACATTGCAATAACATGTTATAGTTACCGTGGTTGCTGCCGTTGTTATCGTAAACTTGCACAACTCAATCTTATTTCTTCCGGGCTGAAGGGTTAGAGCGGAGCATGTTCCAAGTGATCCGGCCACACTAACTCACACCAGTGGAGATACCTTTATGAGCAGGTTAGGCAAATTAGTTACAAGGGTAGGATTGATCGTTTTATTTTCCGCTGTACCCCTCGCACAGATGGGCAATGGCTCGAAGTTCACGGCCCAGTTCCCGTTTTATGTGGGCACGACCCTGATGCCGAGCGGTTTTTCCCTGCCCCCTCTGGCTCTAACGCAGAATAGCTTGCACAGATGCGAGAAAGATTCAATCGATCACGTGCTTCCCTCACCATGAAACGATCGCGCGAGAGCGTGGGATTGCCGCAACCGAGCCCCTCTGTGCGATAGTGTCTGCACAATGGGCCTGTCCACGAAGCAAAAAGCAGGACCATTCCCCTATATATTCTGTCCCCTGTGCCGCGATCAATTCCACTGCGACACCGGCGGCTGTGAATGCCGGCATTATCTTTAGAAGGGGAACGGAGGTTCCAATGTTTGCGACCCTTGCCTGGACATCTCTCATTGCCGCTTTTGGCTGTGCGCTCCTCATTGCCGTGGACGAAGCGCGTCACCCGCAGAAGATGTGGATCATGAACCTGGTCTGGCCGATCACGGCGCTCTACTTTAGCGTTTTCGCCTTATGGGTTTATTTCCGCATCGGGAGGCCGATGGGGCGCGACGCGATGGGCAAAATGTCTCACATGAACATGGACCATGCCACCGAACAACACGACCCGACGTGGCAGCAGACCGCAGTCGCGACCAGCCATTGCGGAGCCGGTTGCACGCTGGGCGACATCATTGCCGAGTTTTCAATCATGGGCCTCGGTCTTACTCTGTTTGGCTCGCCGCTCTACGCTTCGTTCGCAGCAGATCTCTTGCTGGCCTGGCTGCTCGGCATCGCGTTTCAATACCTCAGCATCAAGCCGATGCGTAATTTATCGCCATCGCAGGCCCTCGTGGCAGCGCTCAAGGCCGATACCCTATCGATCCTCTCTTTTGAAATCGGCCTCTTCGGCTGGATGGCGCTCACCTACTTCGTCCTCTTCCCTGATCCGCATCTGATGCCGAACCAGCCACTGTATTGGTTCATGATGCAGATCGGCATGGTCCTCGGTTTTTTCACTTCTTACCCAATGAATCGGTTGCTTATCAAATGGGGCACCAAGGAGGCGATGGGATAATTCCACGGCCGGTTCCGGGCGCTGAGTGAAGTTTTACGAGTGGTTGAAAAGGTCAACCGGAGCAGAGCATTTTTTTTGATCGCATCTTGAAACGTTTCAACGGTTCGCGCCCGCCGGCGAGATCGTCTTGGCCGACCCGAGAATTGCTGCAATGCTGTCCCCTTATTGTCCGGCCACTTCGGAAAGCCGCCGCAACGGCGCGTGGCCTACAATACGAACAGAGTCCTCGCTGTTTACCAAATCAGAATCCGGTGCATGCTCTTATGAGTTGCGCCTGGGCGTAGCTACCTTTTGGAAGGGGCCACGAAATGGCCGAGCTCAAGAAATCTGCATTCGACGCTCCCGCATTTCTCGCTGAAGCCGGCCTGGGGAGAAGAATCGTCCAATTGAAACCAAAGCAGGCCTTCTTCTCGCAAGGGCATCCCGCTGGCTCTCTCTTCTATCTTCAACGCGGCCGCGCAAAGCTGACTGTTGTTTCGAAAAATGGCAAAGAAGCCACCATCATGCTTCTCTCTACGGGCGACTTCATTGGAGAGGAGTCGCTGGCGACCCTGGGTGGGCTGCACATGACAAGTGCCACGGCCATCACCGCTTGTAAAGCACTGGAAATCCAGCGGGACGAGATGGTCCGCGTCATGCATGATGAGCCGTCCTTCTCCGATCTGTTCCTGAGATTTCTGCTGGTCCGGAGCATGCGAACCCAGGCCGATCTTATCGATCAGCTTTTCAACTCCAGCGAAAAACGTTTGGCGCGGGTCCTCTTGTTGCTAGCGGAGTTTGGCAGGCCGGGTGAACCGGAATCACTGATTCCGGAGATCACCCAGGAAGCTCTTGCGGAAATGATCGGCACCACTCGGTCCCGCGTCAGTTTCTTTATGAATCGCTTTCGTAAGCTGGGCTTTATCGAATACAACGGTCGCATCCGGGTTCATAAAACGCTGCTCAATGTGATTCTCCACGACTGAAGCCTCGCGCAAGGCTCGTTGGCGCCCATTTCGCAACGGGGCGGAGGAACTCGCTGCGCCCAGATTTACTGCGTTTTCCCGGAATCGGTGTCAGGTTGCCTCGCGACCGGCGCGACCTGATCTCTCCCTTGACTGCGAACGGACGCCGTCAATCTTGGCTTCTGCATCTCCTTGTGAATGCTGGCAACGGTTGCCCTTCCCGCTGTGATTGGCTGCTTCTTCTTGACCATTCTTGAGATATAAACACCAATCGGCCGCGGCGTGTGGTCCCAATTGCTCACAATGTCAGGCTTTGAGGGCAGACAGGATCATCAATTTCACATAGCGCTGGCTTTCCCAGTCATGTGAGCAAATTTGACCAGTAAACAGACCCGGGCGAGGGTCATACTGTCTTACATACCCTCCTGTGTAAAGCGGTTCTGAGGCTACTCAAAACGCCCGCGGTGTCCCCCGCCTGCAGCGCTTTTGCGATTCACGAAAAAATATTTGGAAGAGGACTTATGTGTTTTCCGATCCAGCCACACAGATTTTCGTCGTGGATGATGAACCTGTCATCGCATCCACTCTCGCCACCATATTGCAGATGAACGGGTTCTCCGCCAAGTTCTTCACCAGTCCACTGAAGGCCCTGGCAGCTGCCCGGTTGAAGGCTCCAGTTTTACTCGTATCGGATGTTACGATGCCGGGTATTTCCGGTATTGATTTAGCGATGAAGATGCGAGCGCAACACCCTGAGTGCAAGATCCTGCTCTTTTCGGGTCACCCAGCCAGCCTGGATTTAATCGAAGACGCCCGCGCTCGGGGTCATGAATTTCATTTGCTGTTGAAACCCGTGCCGCCGGATGAGTTTCTCCTGGAGATAGGGAAAATGGTCCACGCCACGGTCCCGGTTCCGCCGCATACCTCGACCATAGGTTCCCTGATCCCGGAGTGTCCGTCAGAAGCAGGCTGAGGATCAGTCTCACGAATACAAACCACGCCGCTCACCCATTTGGTTCGCATGCGGGCTTTGGCGAAGCGTCTCTGAGACGAGATAGTTCAATAAGACTCTTCTGCGTAGATGCACCAGTACGAGGGGGCCGCCTTTACCAGCGAGTCGTCTCTCCTTCCTTCATGGGGACCACTGCGGTTACCTCCCAAGCTGAGCCCTGCAGTCTGTGTCATGGCAAGCTCAGAATAAGCACTCACAGCTGGAAAAGCAGCTTTATCTCGCACTGCTCTCCCTTGGCGATGCGTTCGATGCGGTCGGCGTGCAGTCCGGAGAGATACCCGGTAAGGCCACTGATAAAGCTCTGCTCCTCGACCATGTGCTTGCGCGGACGCGCGTCCGGTAGCGTGGGCAAATTGCCCTTGTAGCGTAGCGTTACCTCAATGTCAAAAGTGTCGCTCCCCATTTGTAGTTCGACCGGGCCATCGGCATTCGCCGTGACATCCTCAATCGCGGAGTCGACCACCGAGCGCACCCGCGCAGCGTCCTCGCCTGGAATCTTCCATTCCTTGGCCTGCTTCTCAAAGAAAACGTCGAAGGACGCCGGCGTCGCCGGTGTGGAATCTGTCCCCAGGCGCAACTGGCTGTAATGCCATGTGCCGAGCAGGAAGAGAGCATTGAGCGGTACGGCAACCACCACCGACATGGAAATGATCGAACTGGTGAACTGCTGCGTCCAGCCTGGGAGCGAGCGGTAGAACTCCGGGTAAACCGCCACGGTCATCGCCGCTAAAATCGAAAATCCGATAACGACCGTCGCCCTGAGTGTGATCGGGCGGCTGGCGATAATCTGTATGCCCGCTACCAGCATGAGAGCGCCATTAAAGAACAGCGCCGCCGCCATCACCGGGCGGGGCATGTTCACGATGAGCCCGGCAAATTTCGGTAGGCAAGACAAGAGAATGAGCCACAATGCAATCGACCACGCAATCACCCGGCTCGTAGCCCCCGTGGTCTTTTCAATGCTTACCAGGCTCGGGCTTGCGCTCATGCCCGAGACTCCCAATAACCCGCCGACAAGGCAGCCAAGACCATCGGCCCGCACACCAGCTTCGATGTTTTGCATATCGGGCCGGCGCCAGGCCGCGTTGTTCATCTGCTGACAGGTCGTCAGCACTCCGATCACGCGCAGACCCGAGGCAAGTCCCGCGATGGCAAATGGTGCAGCGAAGGACGGCGCAAACGAATAGGATAAAAAGCTTATGTCAGGCACCCGGAAAAAATGCGCTGCCGCATAATCGGCGAGGAAGCTCGACGGAAACACGTGGAACGCGGCCGCCGCAAGGTATCCCACGAAAATCCCGATCAGCGAGCAGAATAGCTTGGGCCATCCCCTGGCCCAGATGGCGAGGCCCGTCATCGACGCGAGCGCGCAGGCAGCCGTCGCGAAAGAGTTCGTGATTAGATCTGGGTGCGCCACATTATGTACCAACAGAACACCGGTGCCGATCTTTCCCAACTCCAGCCCCACGGCAATGATGACCACACCAGAAACCACCGCTGGAAATAGCTTCCGCGTGCGGTTGATAAGAAACGACACCCCGACCTCGCACGCGCCGGCGAACGCCACCATCCCACAGACGGCCGGGAACCCGAACGATGCGGCCGCAGCAATGCTCGAAGGAAGATAAATCGCGGAGACGACCGGCGGACAAAGATACCCGGAACCAACATATCCGACCCGTAAACTTTGCAGAATCGTCATAACTGCGACCGCGATCATGGCGAGCCCAAGGGCGCTTTGCGCCGTGTCATGCGGCAATTTCGCAGCTTCCACCACCAGCACCACCATCACCAGGTAAGGGCAAATGACGGCAACGTGCTGAAGCCCAAGCGCCAGCAACTGCAGCCAGGGCGGTCTCTCGTCCAGTGCGTAAATCAGCTCGACCGGCCGTTCCGCTATCCCGATTCCCTTCTGCCGCGCTGTCGCTTCCATCACAAACCCTTGAGCCTACGGGTCCCTTACACGCCCGATCGGGCTTTCGTATTCTCACTGCCTGGTGCTATGCCGAGGCCACCAAATTATCGGCCACGTGATCGAGCAACGCAAATCTGAAAGGCCGAAAGGCGGGTGGTCGATGCTATGGATGAATGCGGCGCTCCCTAGGGGCCGAGGTTCATGGAGGTCCACAAACTGCCATGTTTAACGTGGGCGTCCAGAGCTGCGTACAGGAAATTCGGGCGCATCTAGCGCATATTTGAGAGATGTGGGACACCGCAGGCATCCCCCTCAAGCCTGTCGCGGATCCCACGGGCCTGCAGCCCACCTAAGACGATGAAACTGGCGCGGACGAACGTCAGAAAGTGGGTGGAGGTTGCAGCTTCATTCTCGACAGAGGAATCATGGGCCTTCGGCCCACCCAAGGTGATGAAAAACGGCTTCTGTTCAGCAACGACTCTGCCTGGAAGCACCGGCCTCCCCTTAAATGTCATTTCGACAGAAGCGTACCCGGATTTCCTACTTCGCCCCCATCAATACCGCTGTGATCGTCACGTCGTCTCGCCTCTCGTATGGTTTCCGGCGAGAAATCGCAGAACCGTATGAGCTAACCTGGAAATGAGGCGACTGGCAATAAGCCTCCGAATAAGCCTTCCCGTCACTCCAAGTCGAACAATCACATTTCTAGTCACAGCGGAGATGCGTCATTGGATCAACCTTAGTTGCGCAGCGAGCACCATGATCGCGGAGATAATGACGACGGCCGACATGAAAGCGAGTGGGTCGAGGGTACTGACTTGGAAGAGCTGACTCTTGAGGCTAATGAACTGTCGCAAGTACAGTTTCAATATTCACCCTCTGCTGATATCCACTTAAGAGAGTTTTTATATAGCCACTCCGGCGGATAGGCTCTGACTCTCAACCACGGTCCACGCCCTGGGTTTCTCTATAGAACGCCATTCATTTCGGCCTTCGAAAAAAAAGAACTTGCAAAGTCGTCCTGTTTGCGCGTAGATACTTATGAATCGTTACGAAGGATGTTTTGAAGCCTCCTTCGCCGATAGGATTTCCAACGCTTCGGGCGCTCTTCTTCGAGAGGCGCGACCGCGTGCAGGATATTGCCCCAAAAAAGGCATTGTCTCCCCTGGACGTGAGGAAAGCGATTTGAGTGGGCCCCAGAACAAGTTGACCAGGGAAGAGGCGAAAGGACGCCGCAAGAGACGGGCTTCATTCGCCGGAGGCAATCTAACATGTTCGGTAAGCTGAGTAGCGGTTTGTTTGCTCTTTTTCTTCTGCTGTGTTGGGGCGCGAGTTCGAGTGCGCAGAGCACTGCAACCGGCGAAATACGTGGCACAATCAGTGACTCGACAGGGGCGGTTATCCCCAAAGCGTCTGTTTCCGTCTTAAATGTCGACACCGGCGCGCAGAAAGTTTTCACCACCAACAACGATGGCCTGTATGACACGGTTTCGACTCCGAACGGCCGCTATAAAGTGACCATAGCAGCGCCCGGTTTTGAAAAACTGGTGCTCGGCCCCATCACGCTCGATCTAGGCACCATTACATTGAATGGCCGCCTGAAAGTGGGAAGCGAGAGTCAGGAAGTTGTGGTTACCAGCGATACAGCCGCACTGCTCCGCACTGAGAGCGGCGAGCAGTCCACGACACTTGATGAAAAAACAATGCAGCAGCTACCCCAGGTAGGAGCGGACTGGGCGAACTTCACCATCCTATTGCCGGGCAGCGCCGGCGCTTCTTCTACTGGAAATAGCCCCAACCAACCCAGGAGTCTCAGTATCGCTGAACGGCAGCATGCCGTACAGCGGCAATTTCCTGTCAGACGGCGGTTCAGTCACCAATCCCCACAGCGCCGATGTGGAGACCGATACCTTCGACACAGTTTCGGAGGTAGAAATTGACGATTCAAATTTCTCTGCGCAGTACGGGATTGGCGGAGCTGTCTTCAACCAGATTACAAAAGGCGGCACCAACCAGATTCACGGTTCGGCCTACGAGCACTTCCAGAATGATTCGCTCAATGCGAGAAGTTACTTCAACGCTCCTGACCAACGGATACCACCGCTGAAATTCAATCAATTTGGCGGCTCAATCGGAGGTCCTATTTGGCGCAATAAGATATTTTACTTTTTCAATTACGACAAAACCATCGATAACAGCTCATACACCGGCTTCACTTCCATGCCTACCGATCAACTCAAGGGCGTGAATACGCCCAACGGTGGGTTCGATCTGACGCAATTGATGCCTTTGGACGGAAACGGAAACAAACTGCCGGTCACCGACAGCAACGGCAATAATGTCATCAATCCCTGCACCGGTAACACAGTCTATCAAGGCGAAATCTTCGATCCATCGACCCAGACGACGGTGAACGGCCAGATGTGCCGCTTTCCTTTCGCTACCGACAATGTTATCCCTTCGGGCAGCATCGATCCTGTGGCAAGAAACCTCCTGAAATATTTCCCAAAGCCTAATCAGAACACCAGCCTGGGAATCAATGGCGACTATTACTATGTGGTTCCGACTCCTTATCCCTCCACGCGGATTTTTGGAAGGATTGACTATGATTTCAACGCAAAGAACCGTCTGACCTCCTCGATTGCTGTGAGAGACGCGAACTCTCCCGTCTACTCGGAATGGACCTGTCCCGTCGCGTGCTATCACGATGACACATCGGACTATTCCAGCCAGACCTCGGATGTATGGTCCTTCAGCTCGACCTTCGTGAACGAATTTCGTTTCAGCTTCAATCGCCAGGGCAGCTTTCTCACGCCGTACTCGCTGGGTGCGGGCATACCCGCGGCAATCGATCTGCAGTATGCCAAAGCCGATGTTTTCCCGAATCTCTCCATCACCGGTAACATTTGCTGTGATTCGCCCTATGCCGGCACCAACACCATTTATGCGCAAAACGTGTATCAGCCATCAGATGTCGTAACCCTGATTCGCGGCAAGCACGTTCTCCATTTCGGCGGCGAACTCATCATGCTGGAAGACAATTCCACCGCATGGGGGAACGTTAATTCTGGAAGCTTCAACTTCTCAGGGCAATACACCCAGGCGAGTCTGGCGGCGAGTGGCAGCGGCGCAGGTTGGGCCGACTTTCTGCTTGGCGATGTGCAGAGCTGGCAGGCCAATAATTCACCCTTGTTTGGCGGTCGCCAAAAGAGTCCGCAAGTCTTCATTCAGGATGACATCAAGCTCCGTAACAATCTCACTGTAAATCTCGGCCTGCGCTATCAGATCCAGGAAGGCTGGAAAGAAGTGCAAAACCGTATGGGCGACTTCGACCCCACCATATTCAATACGGTTTCCGGCAACTACGGCGCGATGTGGTTCTCTCCGGCCAACCACCGTTCCCAGGCGCAGGCAAATGTCTACACCGGTATACTGCCGCGCCTCGGTTTCGCGTATTCTCTACGTCCCACAACAGTCATTCGCGGCGGATGGGGAATGTACACCACCCCGTGGAGTGTCGATCAGTACGGAAACGCAAAGGGTATCGGATATGGACAGTCCGGAAGCGCGCAGGATCAAACCAACGGCATCACTCCGCTGACGACATTTTCCGGTCCTGGTGTCTTCTACGGCACTACCACTCCGCTGCCATATGTAAATGCCTCGACTTCACCGACTGCGTACAACGGCCAGAACGCACCGAATTATGATCCGTATCACACGCCTTTGACCTACCTGTATTCCTGGTCGCTCGGTGTGCAGCATGAGTTCAGTTACGGTATCGTGTCGGAAGTTGCTTATGTTGGCAAACATGGCGCCAATATGCAGTTCAAAGGCGACATCAACCAGGTTCCCGTGCAAAACCTGTCGCCGAATGATGATCCAACCGGACGCCCATATCCTCAATTCGAGCAAATCGGAGGCAGCACCTTTAATGCTGTATCCAACTACAACTCGCTCCAGGCGCAAATCAAGAAGCGGCTGGATCACGGAATTTCTTTCGGTGCTGCGTATACATGGTCGAAATTCCTGAATGATATGGACGTTTCTCCCTTCAATGGCCAGGGCGGAACAATCAACTTCCAGAATTTCCATGATCCGGGCAGCAACTATGCCCCCTCTAACTTCGACATCCGGCAATCTTTGAAGAGCAGCATCGTGTATCAGCTGCCCTTTGGCATCGGGCGGACATGGTTAAACAAGAACCGCCTTCTGGACGAGGGAATTGGCGGCTGGCAGGTATCCGCGATCGTTATCAACCAAACGGGTAATCCCTTTACGATCACGTATAACGGCGCCAACAACTCCTATTCGCAGGCTGGAGCCTGGTATCCCAACGTTCTGCGCCCGGCGCAGAACATTAACAAGAGCATCAATGAGTGGTATGACCCAACCGCTTATGTGGCGGCCGCCAACGGAACCTTCGGTGACTCACGGAGAAACTCGTTGCGCGCTGCGGGCATTGATACGACGAACCTCTCGCTGGGAAAGACATTCCGGATCACGGAGGTCGTCGGCCTACAGCTCCGTGCAGACGCCAGCAATGTATTCAACCATACGAATTTCGATGCGCCCGATGGTAACTTCAACGATCCTGTGAATCTGTCGACTCCGGGCAGACCTCAGGGCGCGGGCACGGTCGGCGCCACTACCGTCCCCGGCCGCACCATGCAGATCAGTGCCCGTATCGCGTTTTAAGTTCCTGCTTGCCTGAAGAGTGACGCTCTCGCAGTGCTGCTCTTCAGCAAAACCTTACGGATCGGCCCTTCTTGATGGGGTACCTTTCATCATGGATGTCCCGGTTTGTCGCCCGAGAAATTGCCGGCTCTCTGTCCGTAGCCGTGGCTTTGCGGTACCCTGCAAAGATGATCCAGGAAAATGATTGGCAAGCACCATGGCATCGTTGAGTGTGAAGTTACTCGACGGGTCGGCAAAAGTGCCCACAGTGGCTCACCCCGGCGAGGACATTGGATATGACCTCTACGCCAACCAGGATCACACCCTCGTTCCCGGTCACGTTCATCGCGTGCATACCGGCGTCGCAGTTGCCGGCATGGCCGGCGAATTACCTGTCGGGTTTCTGGTGAAGGATCGCTCATCCATGGCGGCCAAAGGTGTGTTCACCCACGGCGGCGTGATCGATTCGTCTTATCGGGGAGAGATCGTGGTGCTCATGACCACCCTGACCGACATTTATGAGATACGGTCGGGAGACAGGATCGCGCAGTTGGTTCCAACCCCCGTGCTGACCGGGCCCGTAACAGAATCGACCGAGCTGGCGGGCGGCGCCAGGGGGAGCCAGGGCTTCGGCAGCTCTGGGCGTTGATGGCGCGGTTCGCGAAAAGTGATCAAACTGTCCTCGGTCGTGCTCCAGCCGTTGTAGATCGTGCCCTCCCGTAGAGGCCATCCAGGCGAAAGCGCCAGCTCCGTCGGTTTGAAACTCCCAGCTTCCGGATGGCTGTGGGATCATCCGTAACATAAATTCACCCAACATGCTGCATCCTGCCCCCACTCTGACCTAAATAGCGAAAAATCGAGACCACAACCTAACCGGAATACCATTTTCTTATCTAATGCGCTGGATGGAAGAGAGTGACGACTCCATACGCCGGGCGATCCTTTCCGGCGACAAGGAAGCTTACAAGGTGCTCATGGCGCGCTATACCCAAATTGTCTTCCGCGTGGCCTATCGCATTACCGGCAATGAGTCCGATGCCGAAGAGGCCGTGCAGGAGGTTTTCCTGCGCGGGTACCAGTCCCTCGCGACCTTTCAAGGGCGGTCCAGTATGGCGACCTGGTTCTATCGCATCGCAGCCAATTGCGCCCTTGAGGTTGTGGGCAAAAGAAGGCCGGAAGCCCAGAGCCGTATCGCGGAAGAGAACGATCCGGATCAGAGTGAGGTCCAGTTGGCCGACATAAAAGCAGGTCCCGACCGGCTGCTGTTGAGCCGCGAGATCGAGGCCAGGCAGCAGGCGGCGATGAGCGAGCTCACCCCCACCGAGCGCACCGCCTTCGTGCTGCGCCATATGGAAGACCGATCGACGGAAGAAATTGCAGCCGCTCTCAACATCGCTCCTAATGCTGCCAAGCAGGCAGTTTTTCGCGCGGTGCAGAAACTCAGGCGCCAACTCGCGCCCCTATGGGTAAACACATGAAGCATCTGGAAGAAACAGAACTAATCGAGCACTACTACGAAGACTCCGCCAACATGGGCGAAAGTGAGCGTCACCTGAAAGCTTGCCCGGTGTGCGCCAAGCGGTACGCGGAGTTGTGCCGAGTGCTCGACGCAGTAGCCACACCCACGCCGCCGGCGCGCAGGGAGGATTACATCGAACAAGTTTGGCAATCCATTAACGCCTCTCTGCCGGTATACGAAAAGCCCAAAAGCAGTTGGATGCGATATTACCGGCCCCTCGGTTGGGCAGTCGCCTGCGCACTGCTGGTTGCTGTGACCTTCGTTGCCGGGCGCCGGTGGGAGCGCAAGCAGGCCTCATCGGTAGCCGTGGCGGTTGACCCGCAAGCCCGCCAGCGGGTGGTGATCGTTGTTCTTGGGGACCACCTCGATCGTTCTGAGCACCTCCTGGTCGAGCTCAATCACGCGGATGGCAACGATCTTTCGGCCTTGCCGCTGCGCAGCGAAGCCAGAGAATTGTTGGCCAGCAACCGCCTGGTCAGGCAGAGCGCGATGCAGGCCGGCAACCTCAATGTGGAAGCCTCGCTCGACCGCCTGGAACGTCTGTTGATGGAGCTTTCGAACGAGCCCGACAGCCTCACCGAGGCCGATCTCAACCGCCTCAAGCAAGAGATGAATACCGACGGTCTTCTCTTTGACATTCGCGTCTTGCGCTCCCGGGTTCACTCCCCGGGCCCCGAACAGCAAAGCGCTCCCAAAGCAACGAAAGGGGTTTCCCTCTAAATGAATACGAAATCACTACTGTTCGCGACACTGCTGATTGCCTTGTCGGCTCCGCCGGCACTATGCGCGGAGTCTTCTCTTCCGCTTCTCCGATGACAACGCATCCGCCCAATCGAAAGAAGAAACGCTCTACTCGGAAGGCACGCGCGCCATTAACGATGCCCATTGGGCCCAGGCGGAGTCCATCTTCCGTAATCTCGCCTCGCAACATGGCCCCCGCGCAGAAGCAGCTCTCTATTGGGAAGCATATGCCGAAAATAAACAGGGCAACGCCGCCCGCGCCCTCGAGATCTGCGCCGAGCTCAGGCATGCGTATCCGCAAGGAAATTGGGTGAAGGAATGCAGCGCGCTGGAAATAGAGATTCATGGCAAGAGCGACGATCCTCTGCCCCCTCAGGCGGAGCAGGATGAAGAGCTCAAGCTGCTTGCCCTCAACTCGCTCATGCAGCAGGATGAAGCGCGCGCAGTGCCGATCATTCAACAGATTCTGAACAGCGACAAATCAGACAAGCTCAAGGAACGGGCGCTCTTCGTTCTGGGCCAGGATCAATCTCCGCAGGCGCAGGCGCTGCTCGGCCAGGTGGCCAGCGGCGAGCGCAACCCGGCCTTACAGCGGAAGGCCATACAGATGTTGGCCGTTACCCGCGGCAAGCAAGCCGCCGAGACCCTCGCCAACATCTACCGCCAGACCACGAACGTAGAAGTAAAGCACGCGATTCTCCATGCCTATCTCATCATCGGCACCCCCGATCCGCTGGTGGAAGCGGCGCGTCATGAATCCGACCCCGAACTCGTGCGCACTGCGGTGCACACCCTCGGGGCGATGGGCGCTACCTCCCAGTTGCTCGCTCTTTATCACGACAGCAGCAGCCCCGAGGTCAAGGCGGAGGTGATCGGTGGGCTTATCCCCGCAGGGCAAAAGGGCGCCGAGGCACTGGGCAGCATCGCCGGCTCAGAGCAGGATCCCGAACTCCGCCGCAAGGCGATTCGCAACCTGGGGATAGCGGGTGGTATGTCCTCGGCGCCTGCGCTGGTCGCGATTTACAAGAAGAATCCAGATCTGGAGACGAAGAAGACCGTTGCCCAGGCGCTCTTCCTCGCAGGCGATAGCCACGATCTAGTGGAACTTGCCCGGGCCGAGAAGGACCCGGCCGTCAAGCAGTCGCTGGTGCAGCAACTGAGCCTCATGCGCAACAAAGAGGCCACCGACTACATGCTCGAAATTCTCAACAAATAACTGGAAGGAGATCGCTCCATGAAGAACAACGCGCTTATGGCTTTGGCACTGGCCGCCTCCGCGCTGATAACCAGCGCTCAGGAGCCCCGGGTCACGCACACGCAGTTTCACTCCGGACCGGCGAGTCTGGGACTGTCCGCGACGGTGGACCGATTTCGCCACTCCAATGGTCCACTTTGGTTGGGATATGCGGTGCCGGCTCTTCCGCGAACACATCATTCTTCGTGTTCGTTTGGCTCGGGATCATCAGAAATGGAAGGTGGATGCTGCAATGAGCTTCAACTCGAGGACACAACAGACAATCTGAATACTCCCGATTCGCCTGCGCGCATCGTCGACGTGCTTTTCCGGCTTGACCACGGCGAGGTTACGAAGACGCGCGTGGTTCCCGTGGGATGCACCCTTGATGCCGGCGGAGTACCGTTCGAGTGGCTGACCGATGTGCAGCCGGAAGACAGCGCTGCCCTTCTCGGCAAGCTTGCCCAGAATGCCGCTGCGCTTCGCGACAGCGGAGCCGGACACGGCGGGTCAGTCGATGAGAATCTGGTTACCCTGAGCATGCATGCGACGCCCCGGGCAACCGAAGTGCTCGTCTCGCTCGCCTCCGCTGAAAACAGCGCCTACCTGCGTGAGAAGGCGGCATTCTGGTTGGGCGCGCAGCGCGGGCACGAAGGATTGCTCGCCTTGCGTCAGCTTGCCCGTAGCGAGCAAGACGCCAAGCTCCGAGAGAAGCTCACCTTTGATATCTCTATCAATTCAGACCCGGGTGCAATCGACGATTTGATCCAAATGGCGAAGTCGGACCCCGAGAGCCGGGTTCGTGCCCAGGCCCTTTTCTGGTTGGCGCAGAAGGCCGGCAAGAAAGCCATCGGTACTTTGAACGCCTCCATCGAGAACGATCCCAACTTTGAAGTGAAGAAGAAGGCCGTCTTTGCCCTCAGCCAATTGCCCCGCGAAGAAAGTGTGCCCCAGCTGGTCCACGTTGCCGACACCAATTCCAACTTCGCCATTCGCAAGGAAGCGATCTTCTGGTTAGGACAAACCAACGACCCACGTGCCCTGGCCTACATCGAGCAAATGCTCAAACGCTGAGCCGCTGGAGAGGGCCGGACCGGAAGCCGCTCACGCACGAGGATACGAAGCCACCCATATCAACGACTATGGGCTACGCCTATCCACAGCCTTGTCCCTCACAGCCTCAGAAGGAGACGATTTCGAGCCCTGGAACCATCTGGAAGTGACGCACATTTGCGGTAGCCACGCGGTAGCCAAGCTCCAGCGCTGTAACTCCGATCAACAGGTCGGAGAGAGCGATACGGACGCCTTTTGCGGTGCTTTCGCCGTCTATCTGTCCGGCGCGCAGAGCGACTGGAACCGTCACCGGATGCACCGGGAGGGCGGTCGTCAGCTCTTGCAGGAATTGCCGCCGCATGGTCTTTCTCTCCGCCGTACCCGCACGGGCTGCGCCGTGCGCCAGCTCGATCAGCGTCACGACCGAAAAGGCCACTTCTTCACCGCCTGCGACGCCCGGCGATTTCGCTCAGCACTTGCCGTGCATTGCTGCCCTTGCGCTCTGCCGCGATGAGCACGCTAGAGTCGAGTATTAGTCCCATGCTGGAGGGTTCAGTGGTTCGCGGTGGGTGGCCACCGCCTCTGCGACGTCGCGGGCAAAGTCCTCATCGATCGTCGCCGGGGAGTTTTCCGGCAACAGGGCGATGCACTCCTCGATGGTTCGGCGCGGCGGGCCTGGCGTGTGCAGCACAGCCACGGTGAGCGAGCCATCCTTGATGATAACCTCAGCACCGGCGCGCACGTGAGCCAGCAGGGTGGTGAAGTCGCGCGCGGCCTCGGCTGCCGAGATGTGGATCGTCGCCATATGCATGATGATACCTCTGTTCTTGCAGGGTTGTTATTCTTCGTTTTCTTCAGCGTCGCAGCGTGGTCAGCGAGCTGTCTCAACCGCTGAGCCAGCTTCCCCCAATTTCGTAGCTACGCGTACAATTCCATTCGGACAGCCTCCGCGGATGGAATCGCCAGCGAAGGACATACCGCGAATTTCAACGGTGGATCAGACTGGGCAAATTACTGGACGGCGACGATTCAAGGGTTGCAGCCATCCTTGCTCAAAGGGGGTTACGTCACAACGGCGCTCCTCAAAGAATTCGAGACTTGCTATCGGGATCCGCACTACTGGGCCAGTCTCATTACGTTTAATGCAACCTGGGGAAGAAAGGGCTCATCCTCATGACCGTCTTGCAAGGTCTTCAACCTCGCGCTCGTTGGATGCGCCTCGGCACCGCCGAAATTCTTAAACGCTTTTTCTTTTGTGAGCGCTCTCTGGTGATTGGCTGCTCGGCATGGCTGCCACTGATTGGCGCCCTCGATGCAAAAACTCTGCTCCCACTTTTCTCCTGGCAGAACGCGCAGACCGCTCATGAACTGCGCGAGCGAATCTTCGAATTGAAGTACCCCAGCCGCTCGATCGACGAGGAAGGAGCCGACCGATCGCTGGTGGAACTCTTCGACGAACTCCGCAACTCACCCTCAGAGGCCGCGTTTTTCTCTGTGCTGGCCACCGTGTTGCTCCCGGCGGTGCGAGACGCCTATGCAGAATTCCTCCACCACTCCGATCCGCTCGCCGACGCACCGACTCACCGCTTCCTTCATCTCGCGTTGACGGAAAAACATCAGCAGATCGAGACCGTGCGGGCCTGGGCCGATCAGGAACTAACGCGCCGGCCGGCGGATCGCGCCGGGGCAGAGTCCTGGACAGCCGTGCTTGTGGAGCGTTTGAGCGCCCTCGGTGGCGTCGGTACAGAGCGTGTGCCGATCGATCTTCGCCACCAACCCCTGCCCGGGGGCCGTCCTTACGCGGTGCCGATCGAGCCTGCACGCGACGAGCACTACCACCTGACCCGCTTCTATTGGCCAGACAATGTCGATCCAAGCTACCCTTACGGCGAGGGCTATCGTCTTCAGCTTCGCTCGGCAATCAGTCACTTGAACGAGGTTTGGGCAGTCGAGACGGGCGGCATTATTCTCAGCTCCTTCGCTTCGGTGTTGCCGTGGGAATGGATCCGCGATGCCGCACGCTGGACTTACGACGAGTCGCGGCACTGCAGAATGGGACGTGACCGGCTCACCGCCTGGGGCTACAAGCCGGAGGAATTGCCTCTCGGCAACTACATCTATCTCGCCTCTGCTGGACAGGACCCGATCTACCGCCTCGGCATGCTCTTTTTCTTTGAGACAAAGAACATTCGCCACAAGCCTGAGCGGGTCAAAGCCTTTCACTCCATCGGCGATGCGGCCAGCGAACACGACATGGATTTCGACTGGGCCGACGAAACCATCCATGCCGGCTATGGCAAACGCTGGTTACAAAAACTCCTGGAAATCCGCGGCGAAGATCAGTCCAGATATCACGAGATCCGTGACCGTTGTGGAGAAATGGTCTCCGCTGTCGTAAAGACTGCGCGGGCCGAAGAAGTTGCGGAACTGACGCTGCTGGTAAACGCCATCCTGGCCAAAGCGGAGAACCCCGGCATCGAGGCACCGCTATGAGTACAGTCACAATCGTCGGCAGCTATCTCGCTGCGTTGGTTATGGACGTGGCGAGCATCCCGCTCGAAGGCGAGACGGTGATCGGCCAGAATTTTCACACCACGCACGGCGGCAAGGGCTCCAACATGGCAGCGTGCGCGGCGAGACTCGGCGCGGCTGCCAGATTTTTCGGCAAGGTCGGCCGTGATGCTTTCGGCGAAGGGTTCGTCCGACTCCTTGATGAGGAGAAGATCGACGGTAGCGCACTTCTTTTCTCTGACACAAAACCGACGGCCGTGGGCTTCATCGTTTTTAGCAGTAGCGGTTCTAACATCATCGTCATCGATACAGCGGCCAACGGGGAGTTCTCACCAGCCGACATCACCGCGCATAGCGAAGTCGTGACTTCGTCGGCAGTGGCAGTATCGCCCCTGGAAATACCGCTGGCCACAGCACTCGCCGCCGCCTCGGTGGCCGAAGCTGCGGGCAAGAAGTTCATTCTCAACCCAGCTCCTGCAGAGGACTTAAGGAAAGTCGATCTGAGCGCGGTGTTTGCGCTGACTCCAAACGAACTCGAGGGCCGAGTCTGTCTTGGATTGCGCCCCGACGATCCAATCTCAGACAACGAGGTTGTGCTGCAGTTGCTGCGGCTGGGCGTCGGCAATGTCATGCTCACGCGTGGCGGTAAGGGTGTCCTTTGGGGTTCTTCCGCAGGACTACTGGAAGTGCCGGCGGTGCCTGTGCTTGTGGTCGACACCGTGGGAGCCGGCGATGCATTCAACGCCGGGCTTGCCGTTGGTCTGAGCGAGAAGAAGAGTACCCTTGAGGCGATTGCGCTCGGAGTAACGGCGGCATCCTTGTCCACGCAGCGTCGGGAAACCATCGCATCCTATGCGTATCGCGCCGAAGTCGATCTTTTTTACGAAAAGACGCTCGGGGCAGCGTTTGCTGTAGAGCCGCAACGAAGCGTCTGAAACTCGTTCACGGTAAACAATGCACAGCCGGCTAACACACGCGTGAGGACTCGGTCTCTCGGAAGGGCACGGCTCTCACGCAGGCTCTAAGACCCCTGCCTCTCTTGCCCCTGTTCTAATTCGTCGACATGTTCCCTTGGTTTCCCGTCCGGCAATTTCTTATTTCCTTTTTTCGTAAATCGGGTTACCGTTCTGAGACTGAGTTAACCGGCAATCTAACGAGCGTCGGTTTTGATGACGGGTTCCTGGCAGCCAACCAACCTGGCATGGGTGCTTGCCTTTGCGGCGAGTCACCCCGGTTAGTTGTTGCTATGGCGCCTGTGCCCGAGAAACCATGATGAGTCCCCGGTACAGGCGGGTCGTGGGGACCGGCAGGATTGAGTCCCGGGCAACGCGGGACTCGAAATGATTGCTCACGGCGGGATGCTCATGTTTCATCGGGGCAGCCAACAATTGCGCGCTGCACGTTCGCGTTCCGCTGGACACCAGCCTCTGGTATCCGCGCACAAACCCCTGCAAGACCTCACCCTGGATGTTGCGGCAGCGCTTCTACTAGCCTGCAGCGTAACCATGGCAACCGACTTCAGTCGTCGCATCCTGGCTGCCAATCCTGATGAACTTGGAATTGCCTCTATCGCAGTGCAAGCGGCTTTCTCCGTTGCTGCCACCAGTACGTTCACCAAGGCCGGCTGGCAATGGATAGACACTTTGCGTTCGAGCTTGCGAATCAAGGCACTTTCCAAATCGCAACTGCGCTTTTCTCTGGCGCTCTTGCTCTTCATCATCACCTGTCCGACGTGGATTTGGGCTCCTGATCGGCTCGCCGTCATTTACAACAACCTGGGAGAGAGGTTGTCGACCGCAGATCCGAAAGCGCTGCGTTACTTGCAGAGGTCGGCAGCCCTGAATCCCGGGTTGTCAGCAGCGCACTACAACCTTGGCCGGCTTATGGAAGATTCCTATCAATATGATCTCGCTGCTTCGCAATACCAACAGGCCATTGCAGTGAACCGGCAGGACCTACGCTCGTACAACAACCTCGCACGCCTGTTGTTGATCAATGGGAAGGCAGCCATAGCCCTTAGTGTGCTCAGCGACGCGCCGATAAATGGTGTTCAGGATACGAAAGCCCTTGCAGCCATCTATGAAAACAGGGCATCCGCCGAATTTGACCTGAGCTTCAATGCGCAAGCAATCGCGGATGCGGCTTTGAGCGAGAAGGCTTATCCGAATGCGGCAGCCTACTGCCTGCAAGGCAGAATATTCGCCAAGACGGGCCAATCAACGCAAGCTCAGGTCGCGTGGCAAAGCTTTAAGAAAATGCAGAGCGCCGCCGATCCATTTCAAACCACGGCTACAGCGGAATGTTCTCTTCTCGCGGAGGCTTTTCATGAAGTTCCTTAGCACCTGTTGTCTGGCACTGGCGGTTTCGTTTGTAGCCTGCAACCTCGCAGGTTGTCCCGGTTCGCAACCCGTTGTTGAGAGGGATCCCGAGTTTAAACACAAACAGATACCTAAGACGCAACCTCCTCCGCCCCAACATGAAATCCCGCGGAAATAAGGTGACGGCCTTCCCTGATGCCGGCACAGCTGCGACGCACGGCGCCAAATTAAAAGACGAAACCAACGCGGAAGCAAAATGAGTGGGTGGCCCAGGTCTCGCTTTTGAGACCTGGGTTTCTCCCCTCATCCCGCCCCGTTTCCCAAAGCACCTTACGCACTTCTTTTGAAAATCACTAGTAACCACATCCTGACTGCTCATATACCTACCTTCGGACGCGACAAAAGGCTTATGGGACCGTAGTCGCCTAACCTCTCTTCTGAGACAACCATTGTTTCTTTATACGTAACTACTGTTGTCAGTTAGCGCTGTTCCTAGGGCTTTTCATCGGATCAACAGAAAGACAAACTAAAGTATATCGATCGATATACTTCCCCAAAGTGACAAACTTCTGACTTTTCCGTGACAACTTTCCTTGTTTGCCGGGCCTATGGTTGACGAGGCTTCTGAAGAGAAGGCCAGTTTGAAATCCAGACAGTCAACAGGTAAATCATGAAAAAATCGGTGAGTACCACCACACGTTCAGTCGACCGTCGTTCTTTTATGAAGAGCGGTCTACTGGCAGGAGGCGCTGCTACAGTTGGCGTCGGGCTGTTAGCAAAAACTACTTCGGCACAGGAACGCGGCAGACTCAATCCGGGCGATGCCGCCATCCTCCGGTTTCTGGCAGCGGCAGAACTGATCGAATCCGATCTTTGGACACAATATGCGGAGCTGGGTGGCATCGGCAAGGACCAGCCGATTGAAATAAATCCAAACCCGAATCCGCCGTTGAATAATTACCAGATCGCGTTATCAAATCTGGATAGTGACGGCCCACAATACATCGCCAGCAACACGCTGGACGAAGTAAGCCACGCTGCCTTCCTCAATGCCTATCTCGAGTCCCGAGGAGCGGAGCCGGTTAACTTCACCCAGTTTGAGACTTTGCAGGGAAGCACCGCTACGGGATCATCGGGCAAGTTGCGGCTCACGAATCTCATGCACCTCAATGTCGACACCAGCTGGTTCGTTCGCTATCGCAGCACGACCAACCCGGATTTGGGCGCCACTTTTCCCCAGGCAGTCACGCTGAAGGGGGTTACCGCGATTCCCAGAAACAATAACGATTTCAACGGTACGGCCAACAGCCAGTTTCCCGCAGCCGTCTCCAACCATATCCAGGCGATTGCCAATACAGCGGCCTTTCACTTTGGAATGATCGAGCAGGGCGGCACGAGTCTCTACGCAGCCATGAGCCAGAAAGTGACGGATCCAGAGGTGCTTATGATAACCCTTGGCATTGGTGGAGACGAGATCGCTCACTTCCTGGAGTGGGTTGATTTCGCGGGCAACGGTGTGCAGCAGCCTGTGGCGCCGTTTACCGACACCACATCCGGCCTGACGTTTCCCGATTTTTTCAACAACCCACCGCTGCAGCCGCCCAACCTCGTTCAGCCCAGCCTGATCTTTCCAGTCCCTTGCGAATTCATCGACTCCAGCCTGCCCCAGGTCGCAATCATTCGTCCGCTGACCGATAGATTTGCGGGCGCAGTAGCTGCGGTGGCAAGCCTCACGGCCGATGGATTGTTCACCGGTCAGAGCAGGCAGTTCCTGGCTACACTACAGCAGCTGGCTTATGAAGCCGACGCTGCCATTCGCTTGTAACTCTTAGTTGTTTTGCGTTGGGGACCTCAAACAATGCTCAAGGTCCCCAACCTGTTTTCCGGCGTAGCTAATACGCAACCAACACCACCCTATATTGCGCCTCGCCTATTCCGACGAAGCCGTGCAGACTGTATCGAGTGGCATGGCTTCACGGCGTGACAATGGACGTTGCGCGGTCAGGCCTCCGTCCAGCACAAGTGACTGCCCCGTATAGTAGGAGGATTCATCAGAGAAGAGCCAGGCCACGGCGTTGGCTACGTCTTCAGGAAGACCGAGGCGACGGGCCGGATGGATGTCTGCCATCTGATCGAGCACTTCGTCATCACCTATTACCTTGCGCAGCATATCTGTCCGGACAGCACCTGGACTGATCGCATTGACACGAATGCCGCAAGAGCCATATTCGATGGCTGCCGATTTGGTCAGTCCAAGCACGGCGTGCTTGCTGGCGACATAGACAGATGCTCCCGCGGTGGCCAGTGAACCGCCAACCGATGCCATGTTGACAATGGAGCCGCCGAATCCTTGCCGGAGCATCTGGCGAATTTCCTGCTGTAAGGCAATAAACAGACCTTTCACGTTTACGGAAAAGACCTCGTCGAAATTGTTTTCGGACTGATCGACGATCGACTGGGCCGACGAAACCATGCATGCCGGCTATGGCAAGCGCTGGTTACAACTTCCCGTCTGGCCGCGTCTGGCCTGGTCGCCTCTGGCCGCTTTCGTAAAAGCGCCAGCTCCGTCCTGAACTCCCTTAGGGCCATTCTGGTCCTCCTTTTCACTCCTTT
>CAWBRJ010000044.1:0-95771 GCA_963790935.1 uncultured Acidobacteriaceae bacterium
CTCCGCGATGGAGAGCCTGTTTGCGTTCAAGCCGCTCGATGGGCAAACCGTCACCGTCGATGGTCATGCCGAAGCAGTCACCGCAGAGATGGTGTCTGGCAACTACTACTCGTCGCTCGAAGTGCGGTCACAGTTAGGGCGCGGCATTCAGGAGTCGGACGACGGCCAGCCTGGTAGGGGTCCAGTAGTGGTGATCAGCGATCGATTCTGGACCAGGGAGTTCGCCCGCTCTCCTCATGTGATTGGCAAGACAATTCTCGTCAACGTGACACCGATGACCGTCGTCGGCGTGAACCCGCCTGGGTTTAACGGCGCCTACTCGGCGCAGGAAACACCGGATGTCTTTCTACCCTTCAGCATGCAGCCGATCGCGGTGCCGCGCACCATCGGTGACGCAGTTTCGTCTTCCTTGCTAACGGATACGAATTCGTGGTGGGTCCTGGTCATGGGGCGCATGAAGCCTGGACTGTCGGACCGAACGGCGGCGGCTTCGCTGAATGTCCTTCTTGACCAGGCTGTGCGCGCGACGATGGTGGTAAAGAATGATCGCCAGACTCCCAGGATGCTGATCGCGGATGGAAGCCGCGGGCAGAATCCCTCTGCAGAGGGTTTGGCGAAACCAATCAGCGTGCTGCTGGGCCTGGGCGGGCTTGTGCTGTTACTGGCCTGTGCCAACCTTGCGAATCTCTTGCTGGCACGGGCTAGCGCCCGGCAGCGGGAGATGAGCGTGCGGCTCGCCCTGGGAGCCGGGCGTTGGCGCATCCTGCGGCAGATGATGACCGAGAGCCTCCTGCTTTCACTCCTGGGAGGAGCGTCGGGGCTCCTGCTGGCCTATGGCGTGCGCAATGCAATCCCGCGGATCATGTCCAATGCATGGGCGCCGCCGCCATTTTCGGCCCGATTCGATTGGCGCATCTTCGGTTTTGGGGCCACGATCTCAATCCTCACCGGACTGATTTTTGGGCTGGCGCCGGCATGGCAGGCCACCCGGGTGCAGGTGAGTTCGAGCCTGAAGGAGGTGGCGCAGACCGCATCCCGTCGACAGCGTGGCCTGGCGGGAAAGACGATCGTGGCGGTGGAGCTGGCGTTGTCGATGCTGCTGGTGGTGGGAGCGGGGCTATTCGTGCAGACGCTCTTGCAACTCGGGCATTCGCGGCTGGGATTTCACCCCGACCACCTGCTGTTGTTCGAATTGCAACCGCCGCAGACACATTATCCGGGGGCAGCGAATATTCCCCTATACCGGCTGCTGGACCAGAGGCTGGCCGCGATCCCCGGCATTCGCTCCGTGGCGCTGACAAGTGTGCCGTTGATTGGCGGGAGTGCGATGGTGTATACGTTTGTTCCTGAAGGTCAGCAGAGAAAGCCGGAGGGAAATCCAAGCGTTCTTTCGAATGATGTGGGCGAGAATTTCTTCTCTACATATGGGATTCCGATTGTGGCTGGGCGTGGATTCAACGCTGCGGATACGGAGACGTCGCGCAAGGTCGCCGTGGTCAACGAAAGTCTGGCCAGGAAGTACTTTCCAGGCCTGAATCCGATCGGGCGGACGTTCGAAGCGGGTTTGCACAATCCAATCCGCATCGAGATCGTCGGCGTGTGCGGTGATGCGAAGTATCATCACCTGCGCAAGGATCCGGAACCCACTTACTTCGCTCCCTACTGGCAGAATATCAACGGCGTCGAGCAGGCGACGTTTGCGTTGGCTACGAGTTTGGATGCAAAGACACTCGCGCCCACACTGCGGCAGGTTGTCCAGTCGGTCGATCGTAACTTGCCACTGCTCAACATGCGGACCCAGGACGAGCAGATCGCTGCCGGCATGCGGCATGAACGAATCTTCGCCAGCCTGACAGCAGCGTTCGGAGTGCTGGCGCTGATTCTTGCCTGCATTGGGATTTACAGCATCATGGCCTGGATGGTTTCCCGGCGAACGAATGAAATCGGCATCCGGATGGCGCTGGGAGCGCGGTCGGAACAGGTGCAGGGCATGGTTCTGCGTGAGGCGGCGTGGATGACCTTGTCGGGCGTGGCGGTTGGGATCGCCGGAGCGCTGGCACTGGGCCGGGTCGTGGCCAGCCTCCTCTATGGATTGAAGCCATGGGATCCGATGACCTTTGCAGCCTCGGCCCTGCTGCTGATCCTGGTAGCCCTGGGGGCTAGCTGGATCCCAGCCCGACGGGCCGCGGGCGTGGATCCAATCCAAGCGCTACACCACGAGTGAGCCCACCTAAGAAACTGAAAATGACACCCACTCACTCCAGTATGCAGCTTTTTCGCCAGTAACCCAGGGAAGTCTGCCAACGCGAATCGACGCCTGCGCGTACGCTTAGCGCTGAACCTTGGCGGATATAATGGGCGGGACCATGACCCTGGCCCCCGGCACAAAGCTACGAGAGTTTGAGATTCTCGCGCTCCTGGGAGCCGGCGCAATGGGTGTGGTGTATCGCGCGCGCGACACCCGATTGAATCGCGAAGTCGCGATCAAGGTACTGCCGGAACTGGTAGCCAAGCCAGACCGCATGTCCCTCTTCGAGCAGGAGGCGAAAGCGGTCGCAGCCCTGAATCATCCCAACATTCTCTCCGTGTACCAAATGGGAACTTATCTGGGCGTTCCCTACCTGGTATCAGAGCTGCTGGAAGGCAAAACCCTGGCAGAAACCCTTCGCAGTGGACCCCTGGGATCGCGCAAAGCCATCGATTACGGCGTGCACATCGCGCGCGGGCTTGCCGCGGCCCACGAGAAGGGCATCGTCCACCGCGACCTGAAACCGGACAATATATTTCTCTGCAAAGATGGCCGGGCAAAAATTCTGGACTTCGGCGTGGCCGTCATGCTGCACCCGCAAACGCCGGACGAAGACGTGGTCACCATGACACTGCCGGAGACCACCGCAGGAACCCCGGGCTACATGTCTCCTGAACAAGTGCGAGGCTTGACCACCGACCAGCGCTCCGACATCTTTTCACTCGGTGTCGTGCTATACGAAATGGTTACCGGGAAACGTGGCTTTAAGAGAGCCACATCGGCAGACACCATGAGCGCCATTCTGCACGAGGAACCGGAGCCCATCGCACAGTTAGCTCCCGGCGTGTCTCCGGGACTGGAAAGAGTCATCAGCCACTGCCTGGAGAAAATTCCCGAGCAGCGATTCCAATCAGCATCTGACCTGGCTTTTGCGTTGGAGGCATTGTCTGATCCTGCCGTCGCAGCGCTGGGCGGCGCGCCTCATGGCGGAAAGCCCAGCCGGCGCGGGGTTCATTTGCCGCTGCTGCAGGGGTAGCGGTTTTGCTGGCATCGGGTGTGCTGGCCTATTTCCTGATGCGCCCTCTGCCAGTACCCACGGTTTCGAACTACGTTCAGCTCACCCATGACGGCCAGCCAAAGTCGCTCATCGGAACCGATGGCGCGCGGCTCTACATGGCTGTGGGTCAAGGCAGCCCGGGCAGTGGCACCTCGGCCGGGATCGCCCAGATGGCGGTCTCCGGTGGAGAATTGCAAAGGCTTGCGATTCTGCCGGCTCCCGGCATGGTGCCCGTCAACCTGGCGCCCGATGGATCGTCATTCCTGGTCATCGATGGCCAAGGCTCGCCTCCGCGGGGACCTCTTTTTGCCATTCCTGTTCTGGGAGGATCTCCGCGCAGGCTCGGCGAGACAGCGGGAGAAACTGCGGCCTGGTCCCCCAACGGCAAAATGCTGGTGTACAGCGATTTGAGCAGTTTGTTCGTGGCTAAGGCGGACGGGACGGAATCCGGCAAGGTGCTGAACGCCAGCGGAGACATCAAGAATGTCAGCTGGTCTGCTGACAGCAGCCGGCTGCAATTCGACGTCACCGAGAGCGTCGGAAGCCGGGATCATCAACTGCTATGGGAAGCCTCAGCCAACGGTACCGGGCTGCATCGCATGACCCCAGGTTGGCACGACTCCGACGATGAGTGCTGCGGCAGGTGGACCGCCGATGGCGAGTATTTCGTTTTCCAATCGAGCGGGCAGATCTGGGCTCTGCCGCGATCCGGCGCGCTCTTTCATTCCCAACCCGAGCCCATTCCGTTGACTTCCAGCCCGCTCTCGTTGTCGTCACCACTCCCTTCCAAAGATGGCACGAAGCTTTTCGTTGTCGGTCAAAGTTACCGCGGCGAGTTGACGCGCTACGACGCGAAGTCCCGCCAGTTCTCACCGTTTCTTGGGGGTATCTCGGGGGAGTTTGTCGCTTTCTCCAAGGATGGCGAGTGGGTGGCTTACGTTTCTTATCCAGAGGGCAGTCTGTGGCGAAGCAGGTTAGATGGCAGCAGCCGGCAACAATTGACCTACCCGCCCATGTATCCGGTGCTGCCGCGCTGGTCGCCCGACGGGAAGAAGATTCTGTTCTTCGAGTTTGCGGTCAGTCCTGAAAAGCCGGCCAGGATCTACGAAGTTGCCGCCGAGGGTGGAAGTCCACACCAACTCATGCCGAACGATGGCCGGCAGCAGTTGGACCCGTACTGGTCTCCGGACGGAAGCAAGATCGTTTTCGGAAGCCAATCGAACGATCCTTCCTCAACCATTCGCATACTGGATTTGGCGAATCAACAAGTCTCAACGCTCCCGGGCTCAGAAGGCCTTTTCTCGCCGCGCTGGTCCCCCGATGGCCACTACGTGACCGCGTTCTCAGGTGACTCGACGAGAATTTTATTGTTCCGTTTCGACACGGGAAAATGGACTGAGTTGGCCCAGGGAAACTTCGGCTGGCTGAACCTGTCCCACGACGGAAACTACGTCTACACCCTCGATAGCAAAAACGAGAATGCAGTAGTGCGGATACGGATCAGCGACCACAAGGCAGAGCCAGTCCTCGACCTGAAAAACTTCGCCACTGCCGGACGGTATGGCGGAAGCGTGGCTCTCACTCCGGACGACTCGGTGCTGCTGCTGCGCAACACAGGCAGTCAGGACGTCTATTCCGTGGACTGGGAGAAGCGCTGACCACTGGGGTGCGGGAAGTACTCAACGCTTCTTCGGTCGCGCATTTTTCCGTTTAGGTTTCGAGGCTTTTGCCGCCGGCCGCAACCCCTCGGCCGTGCTGCGCAGGGCCTCGGTGAGATCTTTTGCTGAGAGGGCGCTCCCGGGATCGATAAGCCACTGCACGATCAGCCCGGAAAGAAGCACATGAAGGAATGTGCCGATCGTCTTTGAAGTGTGCTCGCTTATGCTGCTCTCTTCCTGATTCAGAAACATCGCCGCCAGCCCGGTACGTGCGATGTGCAGGTTGCCGGCGAGAAACTCCCGGGTCGCTTGCTGGCTCACCATCTGCGTGAATATCTCGAAGTTCGCGATCCACAGCGAACGGTGGGTTTCAAAGGTGGCGATCACCTTTGCCCAGGTCGCTTCAAAGCGCTCCTTGGGGGTGACCGCAGCCGATACGCTCGTCCGTAATGCCCGTTGCAGATCCTGGTCCCACTCACCAAACGCCAGCAAAAGTGCTTCTGTCAGCAGCGCGTCCTTCGAAGAAAAGTGATAGCCAATTGCGGCCAGGCTCACCCCTGCCGCTGAGGCAATGTCCCGGGCGGTGGTCCGGTTATAGCCCTTTTCGAGCAGGCATTGCTTGGCTGCCGTCAGCAGAGCTTCGCGATTGCCCATAAACGGAGTTTAAGTCACAAGTAGACATCTGTGCTAGACGATCGTATAGTACAAACGTGTAAGACAAATGTACAAATCGTGCGAAACCTTGGATCAGGAGAATCTGCGATGGAAAACAAAAGTGTCCTCATCTCCGGAGCGAGCGTGGCCGGCCCGGCCCTGGCGTTCTGGCTGCACCGCTATGGGTTTCGCCCCACGGTCGTGGAACGTGCTCCGGCGGTGCGTCCGGGCGGGTACGCGGTCGATTTTCGGGGAGCTTCTGTTCGCGTGCTCGAACGCATGGGGCTTCTGGGGCAGGTGCAGGCGGTGCAAACGCGCATCGGCGCCATCACCATCGTCGATCGGAACAACAAGAAGGTGGCCAGCATGCCCGATGGGTTTACCAGCGGCGAGCTTGAGATCCTGCGCGGGGACCTGGCGGACATCTTCCACCGCGCCACCCGAGAGAGCACTGAGTATATTTTCGACGACAGCATCGCTGCCATGGAGCAGAGCGGCGACGGCGTGGACGTACTGTTTCAGCGAGGGGAGCGGCGCCGGTTTGACCTGGTGGTTGGAGCCGACGGGTTGCACTCCAGGGTGCGCTCGCTCGCGTTTGGCGACGAGGCCAACTTTGTGCGCCATCTCGGCTATTACGTCTCCATCTTCACCGTTCCCAACTATCTGCATCTTGACCGCAGTGGGCTGTATTACGGCACACTGGGCAAGAAGGTCGGCATCTTTAGTGGAGGCGATCCACGGGAAGCGAAAGCCTCATTCTTTTTCGCGACCGGCCCGCTCGATTATGACCGCCGTGATACGGAGCAGCAAAAGGGCATCCTGCGCGATCATTTTCAGCAGGAAGGTTGGGAGGTACCGCGTCTGTTGGAAATCATGGCCGCCGCTCCTGACTTCTATTTCGACTCTGTCAGCCAGGTAAAGATGAAGAAATGGTCCGCCGGGCGCGCCGTTTTGCTGGGAGATGCGGCGTACTGCGCCTCCCCTCTCTCGGGCATGGGGACCGGCATGGCCGTCGTGGGAGCGTATATTCTTGCCGGCGAGCTGGCGCAGGCCGGGGGAGACTACGTCCTCGCCTTTGAGAGATATGAGATCCTGATGCGAAGTTTCGTGGACCAATGTCAGAAAATCGCCGATGGCGGAACCGACTGGTTTGTCCCCCGAACCCCCTTCCGGCTCTGGTTGAGCAACCAGATGTGGAAGATCCTTCCTTATACGCCATGGAAGAACATGATGATCGAGGTACCCCTGAAAATCGGAAACTCGATCCGTCTCAAGGACTACTCCGGCACCGCGGAAAATTTAGGGCAATGTCCGGGAACCTCCGTTCGCCCGGTAGCGTAACAAGCAAGATGAAGCGTCTCTCTACCGCCGCCGGGGCGGCTCTGCTTGCCTGCAGTCTGGCCGGCTTTGCCCAAACTGAGACCGCATGTGACCAGGCATTGGATGCTCGGCTGCGGTCGAGAGCCGTGCTGGCGATCGATTCGCTGCCGGCAGGTCTTGAAATTGTTGGAACCGACCAGGAAGCGATTCATCTTACCTGCACCGCCAGCGATGTTGAGGACGCCCGCGACATCCACATCCGATTCTCCGGGAGCCCGGATGATGCCAAGCTGACCATCACCGGCGGCGCTCTGAAGCATAACAACCTCCAGGTCCGCATCGAAGTGCCGCGAAAGACCAGCCTGAGGGTGCAGATGCCGGCGGGACAAGTGAAGGTGGAAGAGATCGCGGGCGATAAGGACATCGATCTCTATGCAGGACAGATTACGATTTCTTCGGCTCGCCCCTGGGATTACCGGAGCGTTCACCTGTCAGTGGATATCGGGCAGGTGAGCGCTCCAGTGTACGGCGAAGAGAAAGGCGGCTTCTTCCGCACCCTGAGCAAACAAAACGCGAACGGCGAGTATTGGCTGCACGCGCACGTGTTGACGGGACAGATCGAATTGTTGGGCGACCATGCGCGCACCGCTGCCGAATGAGGAGGGGCCGGCAATGAAAAAGAACGTTGTCTCAGACACAAAGCAGTCTCGCGAAACACCAGCCGAAGGGTTTGCATCCACTTGCGGCGTCCTGGCGGTCGGCCTTTTTGTGCTTACCTTTGTGTTTCAGAATTTTGTGATTCCATCCTCATCGATGGCGAGCACACTTCTGGTTGGCGATCATGTGCTCGTGGAACGCGAAACACTCGCGCCGGCTTCCAGGGTCCCGTTCCTACACTACCGCGAGGTGCAGCGTGGAGACGTTGTGGTTTTTTACAAACCGGTTGAGGAAGCCAACGGCGAGCATAAATTTCTTGTCAAACGTGTTATTGGAATTCCCGGCGACCGCATTCACCTCCGCAACGGCATTGTTTACCTTAATGGGATCGCCCAGGATGAGCCGCAGGCAGCCAAACCAACCTCTTCGAACTACGATCCCTATGTAGACGATTTTCCGTCGGTTGAACCTTCTGTCGAACCAGGCGTAACCCAAGCATGGTCTGAACGATTACCTACCTACATCCAGAATGGGGATCTGGTCGTTCCTCGCAGCAGTTATTTTGTGATGGGCGATAACCGGACAAATAGTATGGACAGCCGCTACTGGGGGTTTGTACCACGCGAGAACATTCTGGGGCGGCCTCTTTTTGTCTACTGGTCGATTGTGATGCCCGAATCCGGGAACGAAGAGATTCCCTTGACCCAGCGAGCGGACTCCACCCTTCACGAGTTCATTCATTTTTTTGATGAGACCCGCTGGAACAGGACATTCCATCGGATCAGATAATCGGCCGCGAAAACGCTTTGTACGAAACGATGCTCTAACAGTCTCCTAACGTTCAGACTATTCGTCGGCGGCTCAGCGTCTCGCCTTTCAGCCCTGAGGTACTTTTCTCCTCTAAATTCTCTACGCTGAAAAAGATCCCAGGGCTAAAGCCGGGAACTCTCAATTAATTCCACGGCGAAGCCGTGCCCGGCATTTTCACCTTCTTAGGTGGTCGCCCCGGATGATACCTCTTTCAGGCACGCCCATCCGCGATCAAACTCCCCGTTTGCGGGAATCAGACCCTCCGTCGATAATCGACCCAAAAGTTTTTGCGCCTCTCACGAGGCATGAAAGAAGGGTTTGGTGATTCGCAGGCTTCTTACGGTCTTACTGTGTTGCATTCCTTGTACAGCTCAGGTGGTTGTTGTCCGAGCAGGCCATCTGGTCGATCCCGCAAAGGCTACGGTCGCCGACAACCAGGTCATTGTTATCCGCAAGGGAAGATCGCGGAGGTGGGAACGAGCGTGAATGTTCCGCCGGGCGCCACCACGGTGGATCTGTCGAACCAGTGGGTTCTCCCCGGCCTTGTCGATGCCCATACACACATCACGATGAATCTGCCGGTCAATCCTCCCGGCGGCTCACTCTGGGAGAACAAGCTTGTCCACGAGAGCACAGCTTTCCGCAGGCTCGCGGTCTGCATAATGCGCAGATCCTTCTGAACGCCGGCTTTCTCGCCCTGCGCGATGTCGGCAACAACGGCGACTATGGCGACATCGCTGTTCGCCAGGCCATCGAGCAAGGCTGGTTCCAGGGTCCGACCATCATCGGCAGCGGAAAAATCATCGCCGAGTTCGGCGGCCAGTCTCATGGATTTGCACCCGAGGCCGGTGAGTTCTGGAGAAACGAATACCTGGACGCCGATAACCCGGCGGAGATCCGCAAGGCTGTTCACGAGAACATCTACTATGGGGCCGGTGTCATCAAACTGGTCACCGACAATAGCACCTACGTTTATACGGCCGACGACATCCGTGCGGCCGTGGGACCCTTGCGCAGGTGATCCAGCGCGCCGACGAGTTGTCGGAGTTCATGGCCATCTACTGGGCGGATGGCCGTACTCCGCTCTCGGGCCAGGTCAAGAAGGGACTGGCAGCAGCGTTCACCAAATTCGACGAGTATGCGCTGGCTAAGTACGACCGTGCGGGCGTTGTCCGTCTGCGTGACGTACTCTTCCTTTGCCACGCAAGGCCCAACGATGCCGACCAGGCTGCGTTGTGGAGGCGTCTGATCGAAGGAAATCTCTACCCTCCCGACACTTGGGAAGTAGCTCTTTCTGGAGGTGGAGACAAGCGTGCACACTGGGAGCGCTTACTCGCGGAGCGTAAGCTGGGCGCCCTCGCTCTCCTGCGCAATCTTCGCAACATGAAGGATGCCGGGGTCGAAGAGGAGGCTGTCATCAACGCACTTTCTGCGGTGAAGACCGAGCGGGTTCTGCCCTTCCGTTTTCTCGCTGCGGCTCGGTATGCGCCGCAGTGGGAGGAACCGTTAGAGCAGGCGATGTACAAGGCGATCGCCGGCCGGGAGAAACTTGCCGGGCGCACTGTGTTGCTGGTGGATATTTCCGGCAGCATGGATGCTCCGCTGGCTCGCCGGTCTCAGATGCTGCGTATGGATGCAGCGTGTGGACTCGCTGTGCTGCTGCGCGAAGTCTGTGACGCAGTCGAGGTCTACAGCTTCTCCGACAGGCTGGTGAGGGTACCGTCGCGTCGCGGCTTTGCGTTGCGCGATGCGATTGTTTCTAGCCAGCCGCACAGTGGAACAGAGCTGGGCCGCGCGCTGACCAGCCTGCGCAAGGCGTATGACCGCATCATCGTGATCACCGATGAGCAGTCGCACGACCGTGTGCCGGCACCGACCGCGCGCGGCTATGTGGTCAACGTGGCGAGCGCACGGAACGGCGTCGGCTATGGCGCCTGGACGCACATCGACGGCTGGAGCGAGGCGGTTGTCGATTACGTTCGCAGCCTCGAAGTTGAGGCGAACGAGCAATGAGCTAGGCGCCGGAGGCACTTGTGTCCGGCGCATGGCAAAAACGCCCCATCTTTTTCTGTCCCATTAACTAATGATCGGGTGCCCCATCCTTCGCGCTTTTTGCGAAGGGTGGGGCACACTGTTCTGCACGCGAGGTTCTTCCCCCGCACTTTCTGCTTATCCCACCCTTCGCAAAGAGCGCGAAGGATGGGGCACCAGATCACTAGTTCTCGCGCAACGCACGCAGGGTCTAAAGGACTGGGTATTTGAGATGGATTGTTCTTGCAAAACAAATCATGGTTTGGATTTAAACTCTTGTAAGTAACCGGACGGTAGACTTACGGAATTGGAAGTATGAAACTTTGACCACACCCAAGTTCATCCCGAGCAGCGAAGAATTGAGCAAGCTTGACCGCGATCTACGGTTTCATCCGTCGACCACGGAGCGTCCCGCAGCGCTCACCGCGGAGCAAATTGCAGCTTTTAATCGAGACGGTTACCTGGCCGGCCTTCGCATCTTCGATGACAAAGAGATAGCCGGCATCCGTGGCTACTTTGATGAACTACTGGCAAGGACCCTCGCCGCAGGGGGCGACAGCTACTCGATCAGCACGGCACACCTCCGCTATGGACGTGTTTACGACATCCTGACGCATCCTCGTATTGTGGCCCGCATCAAGGACCTGATCGGCGAGAACGTGATTGCCTGGGGTTCGCATTTCTTTTGCAAAATGCCTGGCGATGGCAAACGGGTCTCCTGGCATCAGGATTCGAGTTATTGGCCGTTAACGCCGTCGATGGCCGTGACCGCATGGCTGGCGATCGATGATGCCACGGTCGAAAACGCCTGCATGCGCTACATTCCTGGTTCGCACCACCTGGGCCATCTGACCTACACACTGAGTGAAAACGACGAAGCGAATGTTCTGAACCAGACTGTTCCGGGCGCTGAGACTCTTGGACGGCCAGTCGATGTGGAACTGAAGGCCGGGGAAATTTCTATCCACAGTGACCTGCTCTTGCATGGATCCGAAGCGAATCAATCCAACAAGCGACGCTGTGGGCTGACGCTGCGCTATTGCCCGGCTGTCGTGAGAGCGGATCTGGGCTGGAACGCGAAGGGGGTCGTAGTCAGCGGGAAAGACGAATCCGGTCACTGGGCGAATCCGCAGCGGCCACAAACTGACTAGCCACTGGGCGCGCTTTTAATGGAGCGTCGGCCAGCGCCAGCAATTGAAGGGCTGGACCAGCAGCAATATAAGGACGCCACCTTGACTTCCTGGGGCGTAGTTTGAACATGCAAAGCGTCCTACGAATTTTTGTCACGCTTCGAAGATCGCGATAGACTCATTCCGACACAATTTATGAGACAAACCCGATTCATCGAAACGACCTGTATCTGGGCTGGCGCTGCTGTGCTGCTCGCGACTGGTATTGCAAGCTTACGGGCGCAGGGACCGGGCGGCGGGCGAACTGCTGAAGCGCTGTTCACTGCCCTCGATCCCGACAACGATGGGACGCTGACCAAGTCCGAGCTGGAATCTGGCTTCAACTCCTGGTTTACCGCTTGGGACACCAACCAGAGCGGGACCCTGACCCAGCCTCAGATTCTGGCCGGAATCAGCAAGGTGCTGCCTCCGCCGCCCGCGGTCAAGCCCGGGCAATCCGGCACTTTCAACCCTGTGGGTAATTCAACGCCGTTCCCCGCACCGCAAGCGGCTGTGGACGCCATGATGGCAGCTTTACCCACAACCCCCGGTGCTAAGCCGATGCACCCGCGCAAGGTTCTGGTGATGGCGCATACGGGCGCGGGTGGGTTTGTGCATGCCTCCATCCCGCTGGCGGCCAAGACAGTGGAAGCGTTGGGAAACCAGGGCGGTTTATGGACCACGACCATAAGTTACGATGCGGCGGATATCAACACCGCTAACCTTAAGAAATACGACGCCATTTTCCTGGACAGCACCACTGCGTGCTTTCTTGACGATCAGGATCCACGCGTGACGGCCGCGCGGCGAGCGGCGCTTCTGAATTTCGTGAGAAGCGGGAAAGGTATCGCCGGCATTCACGCGGCGTCCGACTCCTATCACACGGATTGCCTGGCAAGTGAAGCTGCCGCAAAGAGCGGCAAGCCAGCGCTGAATATACCGGCTTTAGTATTAGCCGCCCGGCTCGTCACCGCAGCGGATAAGGATAATGACGATACCGTAAGCCATCAGGAGTGGACTGCCCTGGCCGACGATTGGTTTCAAAAGTTGGATACCGGCAATACGGGCAAGGTCACTCGCGCCGATTTTGTGGCGCACTTTAATTCATTGTTGCCGCAGGCGAACACCCGTCTCTTAGGTGTGGAATCGAAGCCTGTTCAGCAATGGCCCGAGTTCAACACTCTGATTGGCGGTTACTTCAAATTCCACTGGCCCGATCCGCAATTGATTTATGTCAAGATCGATGATCCCAACAGTCCTTTGACGGCCATGTTCCACGGCAAGGATTTCGAGATCCACGACGAGACGTATACGTTCGTGCAGGAGTCCTTCTCGCGCAAGAACGTGCATGTGTTGACCAGTATCGACTACGACAAAATGAGCGCGGAGGATAAGGCCAAAGAAGCAAATCCGCGAAGCGATGCCGATTATGCCTTGAGCTATATTCGCCGCGAGGGCAAGGGGCGAGTGTTCTACGAAGGGCACGGCCACAGTGATCGGGTATATGCCATGACGCCGATGCTGGAACACATTCGAGCTGGGATTCAATACTCGCTGGGCGATCTGAAAGCCGATGACAGCCCCTCAGTGAAATAAGCTGTTCCCTTAACGGATGCGCGCTCGCCGCCGAATGGCTAGCGCTCGATCTAGCTCCGGCCCAACTGAAATTGCTCGAACTTGTGCAACGCAGCTTCGACCTGTTGCCGGCGGGCGCGCGACGCGCCCCGGCCGATCCAGTTCCAGCCCTGCACCAGGAGTTTTTGCCGCGACCGGTCGGTCTTCAGGTCGAGGGCGGCAACTATCCGATCTCCGATCAGAACCGGGCAAAGGAAATAGCCAAATACCCGCTTGTGCTTGGGAACGTAAGCTTCGAAGCGATACTCGTAATCGAAGAAGAGCCGGAGTCGCTTGCGCTGGATGATCAGCGGGTCGAAGGGCGAAAGGATATGAATCTGTTCCTGCGTTGGATCAGGAATGGCATCGAGGATATCCGGGCGGATCCAGTGTAGCGACTGGCCCGCTCCTTCCAGTTGCACCGGTAGCAGCTCCTTTCGCCGGACTCGCGACTCCACCAGGCGCCTCATCGCTAGTTTGCGTGGAGCGTCCAGATAACAGATCGATTCCACGCTCACGATCCCCTGCGATCGCAGGGCACGATCAAGCAGGTAGTTCAACGTTTCTCGTTCAGTCGCTGCGCGGGGCAGACGGTCCCAACCGAAATGGCGAGTCAGTAGCTCATAAGTCTTCAGCATTCCGGCCCGCTGGCTGATCGTCACCAGGCCCTTGTAGAAGGCCGCCTCCAGAACACGCTTGGAAGGCTTGCGGCTGGCCCATGCGTAGTCCTTTTCCACTGGCTCGTCCTCCATGTCGCGGATGCTGAGTGCGCCATCCCTGCGGATGCGCGACACCACTTTGCGCAGGTCATCATCGGAAACCTTGCCGAACCAGATGCGACGCTGCCATTCCCGGCGCATATAGCGCACATAAAACCGCAGGTCCTCCGTTGGCACGTACGATAGGGCGTGCGTCCAATACTCGAAAACGGTCTTGTCGATGCTCTGTGCCTGATGCAGATGCTCGCGCCGGTACGTAGGAATGCGCGTGTAGAGGATGTGGTGATGGCTGCGCTCGATGACGTAGATGGTGTCAATCTGCAAGTAGCCCAGGTGCGTCACCGCTGCCGGCGTGGCCTTCGGGCCGGAGCCGAAGGGTTCGGTGCTGTCCAGGCGCTGGGCATGCAGCCAGATTCGGCGGCCCTGGACGGAGGTGAGTTGGATGTGCGGATCCTTCAATGGCGGACTCTAAAAACAACTGCATAGAGATACGTCTTCAACAGTCCTCCGGTCCACTCAGTGCGTTGGTGAAAATTTACAGCAATCTTCAGGATCTTTCACCAAACGCACCCGGATGGACTCGGACGCGGGATGGATAGACGCTTCCACCCAGCTTGTCCAGCGTGACGTTCTCACTTGATCTTGCAGCCGATACAAATGGAAAGCGGCGGGGCTTCCACTCCCGCCGCGCACATCCAACTGGCATCACATCAGGCTATCGACCGTTGTAGCTCAGGGTGATGCGGGTTCCCTGGAGCACACCGACAATGTGCGTCGTCAGGTTAAAGGAAGTGTCATAGGCATCCAGCGTGAAGGTTCCCGAGTAGTGCTTGCCGTCTTCACTCACCGTCACCTCTTCCACAATGTGCGTCGGACCAGTCGGCTTGCCCACTCCACCCGGGTTGCTCGTGTCGTTGCCCATCCAGGCAAAGTGGCTGACCTTGTATTGGCACTTGCCCACCTCTTCCCACACGCCCAGGCAGAAATCTCCATCCTGTGCCGGCCGCCCGGAGTTCATGACCTCCGTCCTGTCGCTGTGCCACACGACGATGGCGTTATCAATGGGCGTGTTGTCCGGCGGACCCTCGCTGTTGCCTTTGGCGGTGAACGTTACGTGCCACATGCCCACGATCGACGCCAACGGTTCGTCCACCTGGGTCAAGTACGCGCGTCCGGACTGCACATTCCATGACGCTGGATGCGCCGGTTTTCCTGCCCCCACTTGCGAGACGCTCCCGCAAGAAGCTCTCGCGCTGGCCGCAACGAACAACAGGCTGACCACCGCAACGATCGTGAACGCTCCGCGAAACAGCCGGCTTTTCCGCCCAGGCTTACCGCAAGGCCGGGTCTCACTCTTCCTGATCATGTAATCCATGTATTTTCTCCTCTGCGCAGCCCGTTCAACGAGCGATGCGGAGCGAGTGTGCGGTAGCTGCGAGATTTGAGCAATGCCCAACACATGATTTAATTCTCCCCGGCTAACCTGCTGAGCGGCAAGCATTTGTAAGTTTTCCTCCCCGGCGGCCGCGGAGATAGGGAACTTCGTTACACTGCCTTCCTCACAGTGCTAAACTCAGGTCGCGCTGGTGCGGGGGGTGCGGGGGTGGCGGTTTCGCCTGCGGAAGACGTGATTCGCTTTGGCGTCTTTGAGCTCGATCTCAAAGCCGGCCAGCTTACCAGGTATGGGACGAAACTCCGGCTGCCGCAACAGCCACTGCAGTTATTGGCCGTGCTCCTGGAACGCCCTGGCGAAGTCTTTACTCGCGATGAGTTACGCAGCCGGCTCTGGTCCTCAGACGTCTTTGTGGACTTTGATCACGGTCTTAACAAGTCCATCCAGAAGCTGCGCGATGCGCTGGGAGACTCCGCCGCCTCTCCTCGCTACATAGAAACCATTCCCCGGGTCGGCTATCGCTTCATTGCCCCGGTAAGCAACGGCCACCGGCCACCCGCTGCCAAAGTAGCCATCGAGCCTTCGATCCAGCTACCCGATCGCGCGGCTGAGGGACCGGCGGCCGTGGTGGCTGGCGGCCACAAGGCACGCTGGTGGATCGCGACTGCTGCGGTCGTGGCATGCGCGGCGATCGGTATCGCGGTCTATGTGTCCTCTCGCCATCCGGCGGTCGTCACCTACACTCAGCTGACGGACTTCACTGACTCAGCGAGCGGTCCTGCGTTATCGCCGGACGGCCATATCCTCGCGTTCATTCGGGGAGACAGCTACTTTGTGTCGGCCGATCCGATTTACGTCAAGATGCTTCCCAACGGCGAAGCCAGGATGCTCACCAACGATCCGCGGCCGAAGTACGGGCTGGCATTCTCCCCGGACGGGTCGCAAATCGCCTATACGGTGATGGGGGGCAGCGTCTTTGCCACCTATGCGGTTTCGGTCTTTGGAGGGAATCCCCACCTTCTCCTCGATAATGCGGCCGGGCTCACCTGGCTGGATCCGGAGCACTGGCTCTTCTCCCGCTTACGATCGGGGCTGCACCTGGGCATTGTGACCAGTGGGGTAGCCGGCGACCATTTGCGCGAGGTGTATTATCCCCCGCACGAACGGGCCATGGCGCATTACTCCTATGCTTCCCCGGACCGCAGATCGGCCCTGGTGGTGGAGATGGACGGACAGGGCGAGTTCACGCTGTGCAAACTCGTTTCGCTTGAAGGGGATTCTCGGGCCAGACCCGTTGGACCCAATGGCGCGTGCACTTCAGCAGGTTGGTCGCCCGATGGTGCGTGGATGTACTTCATCGCCCTGGTCCAGGGACAGAGGCACCTGTGGCGGCAGCGCTTTGCTTATGGCGAGCCAGAGCAACTCACCTTCGGTGCTACGGAAGAGCACGGGTTGGCAGTGGAGCGGGATGGACACTCCATCATCACTTCGATCGGAGTGCGTGTAAGCGCCATCTGGATCCACGATGTCTCTGGGGAGCGATCCATGTCTTCGGAAGGAGAAATTGTCGACGGGCCCACGCCGCCCGTGTTTGCAGCCGACGACAAGACGCTTTACTACCTTTTGCGCCACCATCCGGCGAGCGCAGAGCCGGAGCTTTGGCGTATGTCCACCGATTCCGGGGAAAGCGCAGCGGTGTTCCCGGGCATTTCCATGTCTGCCTTTGATATCTCGCCGGACGGCAAGCAGGTTTTGTATTCCACGGCAGCTCCGGGTAAGAAATCCCAGCTATGGATAGCGCCGATCGACAAAAGCTGGCCCGCCCGGCTGATCAGCGACGCCGGCGAGACCCGGCCCCACTTCGGGCAACCAGGAGAGATCGTGTTTCAACGCGCGGAGGGAAACGTCAACTATCTTGAGCGAATGAAGCGTGATGGCTCGGGCCGCGCGAAGCTTTTCCCTTACCCGATCATGGAAATTAATGGGATCTCCCCCGGCCGAAAATGGCTTACGGCGACCGTTGCTTATCCTGAGGGCAACAGCGCGTTGCCCATGGTGATGGCCATACCCCTGGACGGTGGAAAACCGCGACGCCTATGCAAGAGCTACTGCTTCTATCCCGTGTGGTCGTCGACAGGAAATTTTCTTTTCGTGCCCGTGGAGCCGTCCTCGCAGACCAGCCCGGGGCGAAGCCTGGCGATTCCGATTGGGCCCGGAGAAACGCTTCCTGAGCTTCCCCCGGAAGGAATCGCACTCTCCGCCCAACCGGGCGTAGTGCCGGGATCCCAATCAGTCGATCGCGCTGAACTTGTGCCGGGCAAGGACCTCTCTCATTTTGCCTATGTGAAGACCACATCGCAGCGGAACCTGTATCGCGTCTCGCTGCCCTGAAGCGATCACAAGGTCATATTCCGCTATTAAATCGCGGAAGCTCAACCAATTCCTGCACGAATCGCAGGTCGCTTTACTTCTGGTAAAATGTAAAGGAGGAGGGGTCATTGTGGAAAGCACCCTCAGCAGCAAAAACCAAGTTACCATCCCCAAATTGGTGCGGGAACACCTGAACCTCAAACCGGGCGATCGGTTCAAGTACTTCCTTCAGCCGGATGGGACCGTCGCCATTCTTCCAAAAATTCCAATATCGAGGTTGAAAGGCAGCGTGCCCAAACTCAACCGGCCTATCTCCGTTGAGGAGATGAACGTCGCAATCGAAGCTGGCGCGACCAAACGCCACCGCTGATGATTGGTCTGGATACCAACGTCATCTTGCGCTATTTGCTCCAGGATGACCCAAAGCAGACACGCCAAGCCAACCAGATTGTCGACCGGCAGCTGAGCGAACAGACCCCCGGGTTCATTAGTCTGGTTACAGTGCTCGAAATTGTTTGGGTCTTGCGCAGCCTTCTGAAGCAAAACCCTGCCCAGATCGCCTCTCATCTCGAGAATCTTCTCACCGCAGATTCCCTTGAAGTTCAGAACGAGCAACAGGTCTTCGATGCTGTCTTTGCCCTCAAGCGCGGCACCGGGGAGTTTGAAGATGCTTTGATCGGAGCACTCAACACATGGGCAGGTTGTTCCCACACGTTGACGTTTGACCGAAAGGCTGCGCAGCTGCCTCATTTCCGAGAGATACTCTGAGCGGCAACCGGATCAGATCCCAACTGTAACGATAGAGTAGGGAGCACAGCATGGGGCGTATGAGATTCGTCATCGCCAAATCACGTGCTCTATTGTTCGTTTTCTGAAGGTACCCCTAATTCGGTGAAGGACGCTCGATGTTATCGACCAACGGTCATCGGGGCGTCAGCCTCTGCGGTTCAGCTTCAGTCCAAACTGATCCGGATCGCCGCGAACACCGAAGGCGGCGCGTTCGCGGAAACCGCTGCCAGCGGAGGCGGGTTCAACCGCATAAACTGCGTCTCATCCGGGGTCCACTTCAGCGTGAAGTTCCACAGCCCACTGAGTCCCGTGTTGTCCACAACTGGCTGACCGAGAACATTGCTTTGCAGTAAATGCGCGAACTCCCTCATCGTGGCGCTTCGCGTGCCCAGCATGCCCGCAAGGATACAGGTAAAGTTTGCCGATTCCACCGCATCTGCAACTCTTCGTGACCTTCGGCCTGTTCTTGCCCACGATCAGGGCGAAAAAAGATGTTAAGCTACTCCATCGAGAAAATTCAGCGCGAAGCGATCCGCCAGGACCTGCTGCATCATCAATCTCATTTGCTCGATGCTCGGCGTGCCCGGGGTATCCGGCTTCGCTTCGATGTCCCATTTGTCCGCGTCCATCCAACCGGGCCCTCCCACGATCTGCCGCTCCGGCATGTCATACGCAAACTTTATTAGGTACTTGAGCGTGAAGTTTTTAACCATCAGACTCTCTCCTTGCATGACAAGCATGAAGACTTGCGTTCCCGGCTGGGCCGGCTTGATAGTCGCTACCTCCACGCCGGGCTTCGCGTCCGCAGCCATCGACACAATTCGCGACGGCGGAGCAGGAGTCGGCCACTCGGTCTCTGGCGTCGCGCGCTCCAGCACCAGCGGAAAAGAGCCGGTCTGCTGGACTGTCCCGTTGATCGAGTTTCCGTCGGCCGACATCTTACCTTCGTAAATCAGGCCCGGAAACTGATTCACGAAGCGCAGCGTTCCCCCATCAAAGCGCACCGCGTCGCCGGCCAGCGGCGCCTCCTTCTGGTCGATGCGGTACAGCGTCGCGCTTAGCGTGCCCTTCTCATCCTTAGCAATCTTCAGCACGAATCGCAGATCGTGGCCTCCGGGTGCATGGGCTGTTCCCTGCCACGTGCCTGTGATGGTTGGCGCCTGCGCCGCAGCCTGCAATGCACCCGTGGTGCCACGAGCAATGCCCAGCGCCAGCGGCGCTCCGAGCGTCAGATACGCCCGTCAGACTTAGCAGCGCTTTTCGCCGCAGATCGAGCTTCCGTGCAGCCTGCCCGGAGAGGATCCGCGCGATCCTTGTCTTCAGATGTGATCCCATCACGCCGGAGACGCAGCTCAGCGGGACCCCGACATAGAACTTGCAGACATTCAGAATTGCCTCTGCGTAAGCAACGGGCTGCCGCCTGGATTCGAGCACCGCCTCATCGCAAGCCCGCTCACGCTCTTCCACCAGCCGGGTTTCCAGCCACCACACCAGCGGATGGAACCAAAACACCGCCTCAACTAACATGTGCAAGGCTGCGGTCAGGTTGTCGCGCCGCCGCATATGCGACAGCTCGTGCGCCATAATCGCGTCCAGTTGCTCAGCACTTAACTGCTCCGCGATGCCCCGCGGCAGCACCAGCACCGGCCGCATGATTCCGAACAATGCCCGGTTCTACGCTCTCTGCGACCATCAGCGCCGGAGTTCCGTCGGCCAGCGCCACCGGCTCCCCGCGTCGCACAGTCGCACGTAAGCGCTGCCAGCTCCGCATCCAGCGCGCCAAAAGTAGCAGCGTTCCAGCCGCCCACGCACTCAGCAGCAGTAGCGGCAACCAGCGGTGGGAGCATGTGCTGTCGTTCCGGAAGAACGATTTCAGCCACGGAAATAGACGTGACGTCGCATTCGCCGGCCATGCCTCGAGAAAGGTTGCGTCTACTCCTTCGAACACTGTCACGATCTTTGGCTGAGCGCGAACGAAGTGCCCCGGCACGACAGCCTTGCACCTGCAGCCATCAGAAGCGAGAAGGGGAGAAGAAATTTCAGGGATGCCGTCATCCATAATCGGTAGCGCAGCCGCGCAGAATTGCGCCGCAGCGCTAATGTCGAAAACCAGACTCCAGCGGTGAAAACGGTCGACTGCCACAAATGACGCAGGAGAGAAGCCGCCCACGACCCCCAGACCAAGGATCCCATCGCTAATCTCCCTTCCGCCGATGCTTCTTCAGAATTTTCTCGGCCTCCCGCACATCGGCCAGCGATATCTTCCCAGATTCGATTAAATGCGCCATCAGAAGCTGGCTCTGGCCGCCAAAATAGCTAAGCAGATCATCGATCACCCGCCGCTGCGCCGCATCCCGCGTTATGGCCGCCTCGAAGACATGAAATATTGCAACAACTACCCGCTTAACGCGCCGCATAACGGGCCATGCGCTTCCTTCGTTTCACCGCCGTCTGCACGGTGGTGTAGGCCGACGTCTTTCGCTCGGGAATCTCCTCCTGGATGTCGCGGATTGACAACTGTCCGCGGCCCCATAGAGCCTCCATCACCTGAAATTCCAGCTTCGATAGCCGACGGCTCGACAAGGTCTTCTCCTACTGTTGTCGTATTGTCTACTACAGTTGTAGTGCGCTTGGCAATAGTTTTTGCTCGATTCGACTCCTAAAAACATAGTTGACAAAGGCAGCTTTGACGGGCATATTGTCCTAAGAAATTAGGAGACTCGATGGTGAAGGCGTCGAACAGGGCCGGCTTAACCAAGCTGGAACTGAGAATCATGCAGGTGGTCTGGAAGTGCGGCCGGTGCACCGTCAGTGCGGTGCAGGAAGAAATGGAGCCGCCTCTGGCCTATACCACCGTACAAACCATGTTGAACATTCTCGAGCGTAAGGGAAAGCTCAAACGCGAGCTACGAGGCCGCGCGTACGTCTATAGCGCAACCATTACTGAGGCCAAAGCGTTGGGCCAGGGCGTTCGAGATCTGATCGATCGCATGTTTGGCGGCTCAAGTGAGGAACTCGTGATGAGCCTGCTCAGGAACGGCGAAATTGATGCCAAAAAGCTGACCGAACTAACCGAACGATTCAACCAGAAAGCCAGGAAGTCATGAGAAGTTTCGAGTTCTGGATTTTGGCTTATCTTCTTAATTCCTTGTGGCAGGTTCCACTGCTGTTTGCTGCAGCGTGGCTTGCAGCGCGAGCGCTCCGGTCCCTCGGAGCCGCGATCGAGCATCGTGTGTGGGTCATGGCCTTGCTGCTGCAGACCTTGCTGCCCGCCCTCTCCATTTTTCCCTGGGAATGGCTGCGCATGCTTTCCTGGGGAGGAAACGCAAGCAGGGCGGGTGATGCACATGTATCCGTGGCGGTAGGTGAGGGAAATGGGATCGGCGTGCTGCAGTTGCCGGACGTACTCCTGAGAGCGGTCACGATTGTGTATGTCGCGGTGATTGCATATTTTGCCGTCCGATTTTTATGGAGAGCCATCAACCTTTCTGCGATGCGAAGAGAAGCCGTCCCGCTGCCGCTTAAAGGGCAGGCAGCGCTCTTCTGGCAGCGATGCTTGAAAAGGTTTGAGGTTCAGGATGCAACGATTGCCGCTTCGTCACGAGTGTTTGGGCCGGTGACTCTGGGGATACAGCGAAAACTGCTCTTATTACCTATGAACGTGATCGAGCAGTTGCCGGAAGCAGACCTCCATACGGTGATCGCGCATGAGTTCGCGCATATGCGGCGCAAAGACTTCATGAAGAACCTGTTGTATGAGTTGCTCTGCTTGCCCGTGAGTTACCATCCCCTGCTCTGGCTTACTCGTGCACGGATTATGGAGAGCCGCGAAATGGTTTGTGACCAGATGGCGGCTGCAGTAACCGGACCAAATGAATACGCACAATCGCTCTTACGGCTCGCGTCCCTGCTGATCACAGGAACACTGGGCAGGACTCCTCATACCATCGGAATCTTCGATGCCAACGTGTTTGAAAGGAGACTTATGAACGTCACGGAAAAACAACAGGAAATACGAGGCGTGCGCCGGACGGTCGTTTTGGCTGCTTGTGCTGCATTGGCTTTGGTCACTTGTGGATCAGCCCTGGCGCTGGGAATGCATGCCAATGCAGCCTCAGGCGGCAGCGACAGCAATGCTAACAAAGCACCCAAACAACTTACCGTCTCCGCCGACGAGATGCAACAGAACATCTTGACCAAGGCCGTGCCAGTCTATCCGCCGGCGGCAAAGAAAGCGAGGATTCAAGGGAAGGTCGTGATCGACGCTGTGATTGGCACAGATGGGACCGTAGAAAATCTGCGAGTCCTGTCCGGCCCGAAGGAGCTTCAACAATCGGCGCTCGACGCCGTGCGGCAGTGGACTTATAAGCCCTATCTACTGAATGGGGACCCCATCGAGGTGGAGACGACTGTTAACATAGTCTACAAACTTGGAGGATAGCGGTGCTCTCAGAAGCCGAGGCTCGAAAATTTGCGGATGATTGGACTCGTGCGTGGAATTCTCACGATCTCGAAGCCATTATGTCTCATTACGCACCGGAGGTTGTTCTCATATCGCCAACGGCTGCAAAGCTGCTGGGCGATTCCTCCGGAACCATCAAGGGCAAAGAAGCCGTACGCAGTTATTTTGCCAGAGGGCTGCAGGCCTTTCCGAATCTTACTTTCGAGCTCCTCGATGTGATGTGGGGAATATCCAGCGTAGTGCTCTACTACCTGAATCAGAAAGGCACCAAGACCGGCGAGTTTATGGAATTGGACGCCAATCAAAAGGTATCCAAAGTGGTTGCAAATTACAATTAGCAGGGTCGAGTATTTCCCGCCGAAGCTTTCGCGGGCGCGACAGAATTGTCATCCCGACCGGAGCGAAGCGTAGTGGAGGGACCTGCGGTTTTCCCCCCGATACTCACACCCCCTCTTGAGCGCGTACGTGCCCATCTTATTAGAAGCGGCCGAGTACGATACGCACCGCCATGGGCCCGGCACGGGTGGACGCAGGCGGGGGCGGATCTCCGGATGCGGGTTCCTTTGGGGATAGGTCAGGAAAGCGGATACCGCGGTCGGTTTCATCTCCGTTGAGGATTCGCTTCACATGCCAGACTTCGGGTGCTCCGGGCTTTTCTGCTGGTGTGTAGTAACCCTCTTCGGCGGTAAGAATCTGCATGCGGATTCCGGGCAAAAAGCCGGGGCGGTGGAAGAACACGCTGCCCCCAATTCCGGTCAGCAAAAATTCATCGGGCCCCAGTTGTGCCACCAGCATGCGGCCAGACTTGTTTGCTGAACCCGGAGCAGGCAGGCCGTCGTGCTGGGGAAAGCCAAAGCGCACCTCGGCGACCCATGCGCCACTAGCATCCGCAGAGCGCGTCGCAGCAGTTCCCGCCTCTTCGAGTGGTACAGTAGCGTTCGCCAGGCGAAGCGGGCCTAGCAGCGCGCCGTCCTGCTCAGCTGCGGCGAACAGCTTCTCCTGGTCAACTCCGCCTGCTACTTCGATAAAGCTCTTCACCTTTCCCGCGTAGACCAGTTGGGCCAGCGTCCGGTCCATGGGGCCCAGCAGAGCGTAGTTCGCGGCGTGTGCGCGAGGCACCGTGCCTGCGGGCAGATGGTCGGTCCAATCGATGCCAAACGGTGAGAAGCCAATGGCTCCATGGCCTATCGCAGCAAACAGAAAAGGAGCGTAGTCGTCGCCCTGGCCTGTTTCCGGAATCCACAACGGGTTATCGGGGCGCGCGTAGGTGTCGAGAATATTCAGCACGAAGTCTGGATAGCTGGCGTAAATGTCCGGTCCGATCGCGTCGATCGCTGGCGCAGCCGCCTTCCAGATCGGAAGCATGCCTTGAACGGGTCCACCCGACGGATAGCCAATCCCAGCGATGGCAATGCGCCGCTCCGGAAGTTCGGCGGGCGGGTAGGCGAGCCAGACGTTGCAGTAGAAAGGAATATTGAACTCCCGCTTGCCCGCCTCGGCGATGGCGTTAATGTAGCGTGCCTGGTGCCATGCCTGGAACACTTCGTCGGCGTTGCCCGGAAACACCTCCTCCCAGGTACCGGATTTCTTACCTAGCGCCTTCACCAGTTCGGGGGACGCCTGCCCTGCAAATTCACGGTTAGAGGCAGGCGAGTAATCGCGCATAGCACCGATACCACCGGATTCATTCTCCAACTGCATCATCAACACGGTGTGTTCGCTCGAGTCCTTTTCCGCGATATGGTGCATCAGCGCCGCGAAGGCTTTGCGGTCGGCCTCCATGTTTGCCGGAGCGTTGGCCGAAAGGTCATCGAGCGCTGTGCCGGCGCTGTTGATCATGCGCGGAAAATGCTGCGGATCGCGTTTCACCCATTGCGGCACATAGTGATCGTTGCCATTTTTCCAGGTCCCGAACCACAGAAGGATCAAATGCAGATGGTGGCTGCGGGCCCCGTCGATCAAGGTATCCACGTTGGTCCAGTCAAACTGTCCTGGCTGTGGCTCAATCTGTTCCCAATAGACCGGAGCCTCGGCGGTGTTGACGTGCATGGCCTCGAGCGCCGGCCACACGTCCGGGAGCACGGCCGGCCACGAACTTGAGTTGCCGATTTGCGCACCCAGCACCAGGTACGGCGTGCCATCGACCAGCATGGCGTGGCGGCCGTTCTCAGAAACCAGTTTCGGGGCGGGCGTCTGCGCCCTCACAGCAAAGGGAATCGCGAGCAACAAGAGCAAGAGGGTGTTACGGGCACGCTCAAGCGACAACGGCATTCAGGGTTTCTCCTGGTCGATTTCGTCAGCGCAAGCATTGTAACCGCGAGAAGACCAGTGATCGCACCCAAGGCTTATGCCATCCAGAAGCGATGCGCATGGAAATCGAAAGTGAGGACGTGACCGGTAAAGAGCTCATGGCCTACCGTGCCATCAAACATGCCGTCGGGCGCGTGAACCTTGGGGGTGGCAAAGTAGAGGGTCGCGTCCTCCTTCAATACCGTTGTACCGAAGCTCTCGCTTGCGGCTCGGCCTTCGATCATCTCAACTCCGCCGTCGGTGAAAGGGAAAGTCCGCTTTTTTGCGGCATGCTCCTGATCCGGCAAACCGAGTTTTTCAACGGATGTGGGGTAGATGAGCATGGTGCCGGTGTAGAGCGTATCGATCTGAACCGTGACCGGTTTGCCATTCACGTTGAATCCCGTGGTGACCACGATGGGAGGACCCTTCTTCCCGAAGGTTGGGTGAGTGACGGTTCCGCAGAAATTGGGGCAGCGCGCGTCGGTGGTCAGTACTTCGGAAACTCCGATGACCCGTTCTTTGTAGTTCAATCGCAACATCCGGTCGCGGAATGCCGTGTAGGTCAAGGTTCCGTCCGCAACGGGGAAGGTTCCGCTCTTTATGTCAGGCTGAAAGTCTGCAACCAGAAACTCGATATCCCCGAGAGGGGTGCTGCCCAGCTGGATATTCTTTGCAGTTGCGATGGAGTAGCCGGGATAGGGCTTGCCATCGGGACCCAACGCCGGCTTCAGGGGAAGGCCCAGCTTTGCTGCTGTCGCTTTGTCCAGCATGGAGGTTTCGTTGCCGGTATCGATGAGCATCTTGAGGTGCGTAGCGCCGGAGATGCTGACATCCACGCATGGAAGCCCTGAGCACTCGAGCATAGGAGTGGTGGCCAGGACAGGCTCCTGTGCGGTTGCAAGATCGGCGTGCGCCCCAATGAGAGCGACACATAAAAGGAGAAGGCGAAGTTTCCGGCTATCGTGCATAGGTGCTCCTGTTGGCTGTGAACGCCATCGCATTGATTCTGCCAGTAGACTTTCGCGAAGTAAACTCGATCCTGACCAGCGGTGGCGCAGCAAAGAGTGACTTCGGAATTGTCCGGAATCGCACACAGTTTTTGGATACTGAACAGCCAGTCTCGACCCCGCTTGCGCGATCCGCCACAAAGATTGGGCTTCCCGTCGCACTCCTCTTGCCTGTTTGGCAGGGAAATTGCTCTGAGTTAACACACGAGGTAGTATGCGAACTCTGCTCCGGAATTTTCGTTATAGTGTGCGCATGTTGCGCAAAGACCGCGGGTTGACCTTTGCGGTCATCGCAACACTGGCTCTGGGCATCGGCGCCACCACAGCCATCTACACCGTCGTCTATTCCACGCTGCTTGCACCGCTGCCGCTTACCCATCCCGAACAATTAGTCATGGTGTGGTCGAAGGTCAGCGGCCACCGCAACAGCATCTCCGCCGGGGACTTCCTCGATTGGCAGCGACTCAACCATTCCTTCCAAAGTATCTCCGCGGTAACCGGCGGCAACTTCAATCTGGCTACCAAGGGCGCTCCCGAACAGGTGAACGGCCGGCGCGTGACTCCCGGCTTTTTCAATATGATGGGCTACCCGCTCATGATGGGTCGCGACTTCCTGCCGGAAGAGGGAACTCCGGGCAACGACCACGTCGTCATGCTGACCCACAAACTGTGGCTGCGGCTCGGGGCCAATCCTAATATCGTGGGCCAGCAGATGCGCATCAACAGCGAGCCCTACACCGTAGTTGGCGTACTTGCCGAGGGCTTATCAGATCGCTATGACGCCGAAATTACCACGCCTCTGGCCTTTCGTCCCGAACAAATCAACCACGATTATCACTGGATCATTGCCATGGGCCGCCTGAAACCCGGTGTCAGCCTGCACCAGGCGCAGGCAGATATGGATGCCGTCGCTGCCGGCATCGCCGCCGCCAACCCCAAAAGCAATAGTGGATGGGGCGCACGGGTCGATCGCTTCCAGAACGATTTTCTCGATGATGACAGCATTCACACCCTCTGGTTGCTCTTAGGAGCGGTAGGCTTCGTGCTCCTGATTGCCTGCGTCAACGTCGCCAATCTCTTGTTGGCCAAGGGAACGGCCCGGCAGAGGGAGATTGCGGTACGCGGCTCCATGGGGGCAACGCGGCAACAGATCTTTGCCCAATTCCTTACCGAAAGCAGTCTTCTTGCGCTCATCGGAGGAGTGTTGGGCTGTGGTCTGGGGGTTGTTCTGTTACGCGGCCTGGTGGCTGTGATGCCGGAGGGGACTCTGCCGGCCGAGGCCAGTTTGCAGTTAGATCTGCCCGTTCTCGCCGTAACGCTGGCAGCCACGATGTTGTGCGGCCTGCTGTTTGGCTGCGCTCCCGCGTGGTACGCGTCGCGGGTCGATCCGGGCGAAGCACTCAAAGATGGCGGGCGTACCGGCACCGGCGGATCGCACAACAGAGTGCGTCGTATCCTGGTGGTCGGCGAATTCGCGATGGCGCTGGCGCTACTCGCCGGCGCAGGCTTGGCCATGCATAGCTTCTGGAACCTTACCCGAGTCGATCTCGGCGTCCGTACCGACCATGTGCTCAGCTTCAATCTTGATCAGGCGGACGGCCGATTTAAAGACCCGGCGCAGATTGATACTTATTACCGGCAGATTCTCAACCGTATCCAGGCCATTCCCGGAGTCTCCGCGGCTGCGGCGGTCACCGGCACACCGTTGCGCGGCACTAGCGACGGAATGCCATTTTCCCTTGTCGGTGGCCCGGTGGTCGATTTCGCTCAAAGGCCGGGTTCTCCCTTCCAATCTGTCACCCCGGACTACTTCAAAACGTTTGGCATTCGTGTTGTGCGCGGCCGCACGTTTTCTGACCAGGACAGCGCAACCAGCGTGCGCGTTGCCATGGTCAATGAAGAGTTTGTGCGGGAATATCTGAAGGGACTGGACCCGCTGCAACAGCGACTCACGATTGAACAGATTATCCCCGGCCTGCCCAAACTGGGTCCAGCTGTTGATTGGCAGATTGTCGGCGTCTTCCATGATGTGCGCTCCTTCGGCCTGCGCAATCAGCAGCCGGAGATCGACGTTCCTTTTGCGCAATCGCTCTTGCCCAGTGTCACCATTGGCGTCCGCACCGCGGAAGACCCGGCGGCCATGAGCAGAACGGTTTCGGCCGCGGTGCACTCCGTCGATCCGGACGTAGCCCTGGCCCTCTTGCGACCCATGGATGAAGTGAAAGAGAAGCTGTTGGTCGGGGACCGGTTCACCCTGCTGCTCTATGGCAGCTTTGCCCTGCTGGCATTGGTGTTGGCGGCGGTCGGCATTTATGGCTTGATGGCTTATACCGTATCCCAACGGACCCAGGAGATCGGCTTGCGCATTGCTCTTGGCGCCAGCCGCAACAACGTGACCAGTCTGATTGTCGGAGAGGGAACCATCCTGGCTTTGATCGGGCTGGGCCTGGGGATTGGAGGCGCGGTGCTCGTGGGCCGCACCATGCAGAGCACTCTCTATGGAGTACAGGCGCTGGATCTTTTTGTCATCGCATCGGTGACAGCGGTTCTTCTTGTCACGGCATTGCTCGCTTCCTATCTGCCGGCGCGACGCGCTGCGGGCATTGATCCCATGCAGGCACTGCGCAACGAGTAGGAGCTGAGAATTGTCTAGCGACCCTTCTCTGGAAAAACGATCGGCGGTTTGATCCCATTCAACTCCGGGTTTGGCCCCGCCATCTGGTTCGTGTTCTGCGCCGCCACGACGAGCCACTCTCCGTTGCGCTTTTCCACCACCATGGTGAACAGGCCAAAGCGTGGTTTGCGCAGGGTTAGATCTTCATTTCGATCACCCTCAATTCTCCAACTCCAATGCAGAACTGCGATTTCCGGCCGCAGAAATCGAACCGAGGTGTCGAGTGGTGTCAGGACCGATTCCTTAAACCGCCCGGAGAGAAGCCTGCTGTGATACAAAGCGAAATCTCTCCGCCCGTGCAACCAGTCACCACCGACGTTGACGAAGTCCACATCGTCCGCCATCGTCTTGGCTAACAAATTTCCATCGTGCTTTGCCCAGGCTGCCGCGAATGCTCGCGGAACATCGCGCACCGCTGCTTCATCAGTCTTGCTCTGGGAGTAAACCGTCGGAGAGAAAAAGGGCACTGCCAAAAGAATGAGACCAAAGGCACAGATACCAACGCAAAGCTCGCCTCATCGCATTTACCTTTCTGGTGACTAGCCGAGTGTACTGCTAACTAGCCGGGGATAAATCGTGATTTGGCAGCGCTGTTCGTCTGTGGACAGCACTTTGCAATTCCGAACAGCGGCAGCAATCGAGAAAATCGATCAGCGCTCTATCTCTTTGGAACTAAAACTGCTGCATTCAATACCGTTTGGCGGAACGAGTGCATCGTTTCATCCGTACCTTTGGCTACACGGAGGCTTATGGGAACGCTGCTTCAGAACCTGCGTTATACTTCGCGCCAGCTCATCAAGGCACCCGCATTCGCTTTGACGGCTGTTCTCACGCTGGCCATCGGAATTGGCGGGGTCACAGCGGTGTTTTCCGTGGTGCAGGCCGTGATTCTGCGGCCACTGCCATTCAAAGATCCTGCAAGACTCGTAAGCCTGCATGAACGGTTCGACCAGGATGCGCATGAACTGCGTATGTCCGCGCCGGATGTGCTGATTTTTGAGCGCGAGAGCCAGGCTTTCTCGGGCGTTGGAGGCTTCATCGCATCAGCTTACGAGCTGACAGGTGCGGGTGCTCCGTTCAAGGCGCGGGCGGAGCGAGTCACGTCCTCTCTGTTTCCATTGCTTGGGATTGAGCCTATGGTGGGGCGTACCTTTACCCGTCAGGAAGATGAAAACTCTTCCCCGGTGACGGTGATCAGCTATGCGCTGTGGAAGGAGCGCTTTCACTCCGACCCGAACGTGCTGGGGACTACTGTCGACCTCGACCGCAGGCCGTACACCATCATTGGCGTCATGCCGCGCAATTTCGAATTTCCTCTGGATGCTGGCCGCTTGAGTCATCGAGATTTGTGGGTACCGATGAGCTTCACACCCGTAGAAAAGAAGAGTGAAGGGGATAACTTTGACTATGGTGCGGTAGCCCGTCTGAAACCTGGCATCACCATGTCTCAGGCACAACACGACGTCGATCGTGTCGTTGCAGGAATACAGGCTCAATATCCGGCAGGAATGAATCTGAAGCTGCACGCCGGCTTTACTCCTCTGCGGGATGAAGTCATCCAAAACGCCCGGCCCATTCTGCGCGTGCTGCTCGGTGCGGTCGCGCTGATCCTGCTCATCGCTTGCGCCAATCTGGCTAACTTGCTTTTGGTAAAGGCCGCGGGACGCAGGCGCGAGTTTGGAATGCGCCTGGCGCTCGGCGCCGCCCCCAGAACAATGTTTTGCCAACTGTTGACGGAAAGCCTGGCGCTGAGTTTTCTAGGTGGTTGTGCCGGCGTGGCCTTGGCGGTTGTTCTGGTGCAGACGGCAGCGGCCAGGCTTCCTGATTCGCTACCCAGGCTTTCCGAGATCAACGTGGACTGGCGGCTACTGCTGGCCGCGGTGGTTCTAACAGCCGCAACCGGCTTGCTATGCGGACTTGCACCGGCCATGCAAAGCATGCGGGGAGACGTGCTGGATGGGCTTCGAGACAGCGGTGGTAGCGCAGGGGACGGTCCACGGCGATCCTATTTAAGAAGCGGCATGGTCATACTCGAGGTTGGGTTGGCAGTGGTTTTGCTGGTTTCCTCTGGTCTTCTGCTGCGAAGTTTTCGCAAGATGCTGGAGGTGGATCCGGGGTTTGAATCCTCGCACGTGCTCACGGCTTCTGTCGCTCTGCCGCGCCGCGATTATCCGGCTCAGGAGAAAGTGGACGCGTTCTTCACCACACTGCAGCAAAGACTCGAGTCTGAACCCGGTGTGAAGTCGGTTGGATTTGCGTCCAATATACCCATTGTCGGCCAAAGGTCGGGACGCTTGATTGCACCGGAAGGCTATATCAAATCTCCTGGCGAAGGCTGGATCATCGTGTCGAACTACCTTACCCAGGGAAGCTACTTCGATGCGATGCGTATTCCGCTGATTCGCGGCCGCTACTTGACTGCGTCCGACGATCAACAGGGTGCGCCGCTGGTCACGGTAATCAGCCAGTCGTTGGCCAGCCGCTATTTTCCGGGCAAAGACCCGGTTGGAAAAGGGATTAAGGTGGGTCCGGACTTCGCATCGCCTATGCCTACGATGAGGGTAGTTGGGGTGGTGGGCGATATCAAACAGGGTGCGCGCGACCAGGCGACGGTACCACAGATGTATGAGCCCCTTTCCCAGGCCGCCGCCGACCTCGGCCCTTATGCCGCAATGATCGGGGTGGCAGGCGATATGAACGTCGTCATTCGGACAACAGGCAACCCAGTGGCACTCGTAAATGCGCTGAACAGCACCGTGCATCAGCTTGATCCAATGCTTGCTGTCTCCAGCGTCAACACGATGGATGAAATTGTAGCTGCGACAGAATCTTCGCGACGCTTTAACACTGTCATTCTCTCCAGCTTCGCCGGGATCGCGCTCCTGCTCTCGCTGCTCGGCATTTATGGAGTCATGGCATATTCCGTCTCCGAACGCACGCGTGAGATCGCGATCCGGATGGCACTTGGTTCCACACGAGAGAGTGTCTTATTGCGAACACTGCGGCAGGCATTCTTGCTTACGGCCATCGGCGCCGCCTTTGGATTAGCGGCATCCGTGGGATTAACCCGGCTGCTTTCCAGTCTGCTCTACGATGTTAAACCGCTGGATGGCCCAGTGATCACTGCTGCTATCTTCCTGCTCTTCCTCTGCTCATCGTTGGCGGCATATCTCCCCGCGCGCCGGGCATCCGCTGTTGACCCCATGCAGGCACTGAGGAGCGAATAGAGCTCGCATCGCCCGCGCGTATAACCACTTCCGCCTGTAAGCATATGACCACATACTTCGCTTGAACGGTGTATCTTTACTACCTATGTTGTTAGTCACGGGTAGATAAGGAATGGCCGTAATACTTGCAGCACGCTTTTGCCGAATTATGATCGTGGTAACGATCTTTGTAAGCGTGTCGCTGACCACATCGTGCGGTACGCGCGAGCCAACAAGATCAGCAGACGCCCGCTACATCCGCTATGCCGGGGATGGGGGCTGGCAGCGCTCAACACGAGTGCGATGACTTGCACAGCATGGGTGGCATGAGTGTGATGGGCGAGAGCATGGGTGCCATGACGAATCACATGTGCATCACGCCCATGCGACCCAGGCAGCCCGGCGATGAGGAAAAAGTAAAAGCCATGGTGGCTCAAGTGAGGGCGGCCATAGAGAAATATAAGGACTACAAGAAGGCGTTGGCCGACGGGTACGTCATCGCGAACCCGAAGGTTGTGCAGCCTCAGTACCACTTCACCAATGACGCCAACGCACGGTTATCCGACACCATCTTCGATCCAACAAAACCATCTTCGTTGCTGTACTACCACACTGAAACCCAGCGCTACCAGCTGGAGGGCGTCATGTACACGGCCAGCCCGAGCGCTACGGAAGATGAGCTGAACCAGCGTATTCCGCTCAGCATTGTGCGCTGGCATGAGCACACCAACTTCTGCGGAGCCCCCGCTGACAAGGTCAAGGAGTACTTCGGGGATCACCCCAAATTCGGCATGTTCGGCTCGATCCATACGAAGGATGCTTGCCAGGCCGAAGGGGGCACCTTTATGCCCGTGATTTTTACCTGGATGATTCACATGTTTCCCTACGAAGACAATCTGAAGGATGTCTTCTCTATGAACGACGACGTGCCCCACGTGCATTGACCACGGCATGGCACGTTATCCCTAAACATCGCTAGTTCGGGAGAATGGGCCTGGCTCTTTCGTTGCCGTCTCTGCTCCCTTATCCTGCGGTTGGGGGGAGATATGAAACACGCCAGCGAGGCTGCCTTGGACAGCATCCAGCCAGTGTTGCTTGAGCTTCGTCAATTGGAAGGTGTTCGAGAAAGAAAACCAGGGCTTTTTTACCGGAAGTCCTCAGCCTTCATTCACTTTCACGAAGATCCCGCCGGCATTTTCGCAGATGTAAGCACAGGCCGCGAATGGCTCCGGTTGCCGGTGAATACGGCTTCGGAGCGTCGTCAGTTGGTGGGCCTGGTGAAGGAGATGTTGGGAAGGGGCAACTAGACTCAACCGCCGCTCATGCCTCTAGAAGAGCGGCAACCGGTTGCGAAGAGCAAGGCGGCGGTATGATGAGGGCGGCCTGATACTTCCGGCTGGAGCGAAAACGACATGCCCGCATCGAATCAATTATGAGTTCACCAGATGCTTCCGCGGCCACATCGCCTGAAACCTTGACCAGCGACGTTCCCGTCCATTTCGGATTCGAAAATACTTATGCGCGGCTGCCGGAGCGGTTCTACGCCCGGGTGGATCCGACCCCAGTCGCGGCTCCACGGCTGGTGAAGTTGAACGGCGAATTGGCGCGAAAGCTGGGTCTGGACCCGGACGCGCTGGCGAGCCGGCAAGGAGTGGAGATCCTGGCCGGCAACCGGGTGGCGGAAGGATCCGAGCCGTTGGCGGAAGCCTATGCCGGGCACCAGTTTGGCCATTTTGTGCCGCAACTCGGAGACGGCCGCGCCAACTTGCTGGGAGAGGTGTTGGGGCGTGATGGCGTGCGCTATGACATCCAGCTTAAGGGGTCAGGGCGGACTGCGTTCTCGCGTGGTGGCGATGGCAGGGCAGCGCTCGGTCCGGTGCTGCGGGAGTACATCGTGAGCGAGGCCATGACGGCGCTGGGCGTTCCAAGCACCCGGGCCCTGGCTGCGGTGACCACCGGCGACCGCGTGCTGCGGGAAACCGTCCTGCCGGGCGCGGTGTTCACGCGGGTCGCGGCGAGCCACCTGCGCGTGGGGACTTTCCAGTATTTCGCCGCCCGCGGCGATGCCGAGGCAACGCGCACTTTGGCGGATTATGCCATTGCGCGGCACTATCCTGATGCCGCAAAGGCAACGCGGCCGTATCGGGCATTGCTGGAGGGCGTCGTCTCCCGGCAGGCCCAGCTCATCGCGCAATGGATGCTGCTCGGCTTTATTCATGGCGTGATGAACACCGACAATTGTTCCATTTCGGGCGAGACCATTGATTTCGGTCCCTGCGCCTTTATGGAGGCCTACGAGCCGGCCAAAGTGTACAGCTCGATAGACCAAAACGGTCGCTATGCCTATGGCAACCAGGCCCGTGCTGCACACTGGAACCTGGCGCGGCTCGCTGAGGCGCTGCTGTCGCTTCTGGAGCAGGAAGAGGGAAGCGAAGAGGCCGCCATAGCATCGGCTCAGGAGGCCCTCTCCGCCTTTGCTCCGCAGTTTGAAGCAGCGTATGTTGCGGGTCTTCGCCGCAAGCTCGGGCTGTTGACGGAGCGCGAGGGGGATGCGGCGCTTGCGCAGGACCTGCTGGAGCGCATGGCCGCCAACCGGGCCGACTTCACCTGACCTTCCGCCGTCTGTCTGATGCCGCGGCCGGACCAAACGGCGATGAGGGTGTTCGTGCGCTATTCGTTGACCCCGGTGCTTATGACACGTGGGCGGTTGCATGGCGCCGGCGGCTCGAAGAAGAAGAGGGCACGTCGGCGCAGGAGCGCGCTTCCGCTATGCGGATGGCAAATCCAGTATTCATCCCGCGTAATCACCTGGTGCAGGCGGTGATCGACGCTGCCATTCAGCGACAGGACTTCCAACCCTTTGAGGAGTTGCTGGAGGTTGTGTCACGCCCATACGAGGATCGGCCAGGATTGGAGCGGTACTCCACGCCTGCGCGCCCTGAGGAATGTGTCCTGCAGACTTTCTGCGGGACATAAGCGGTTGGTTCGTTCACAAGTCTTTACAATTTGTTGCCTGCTTGTGACAAAGAGCTGTGATCCGCGTCTTATTCTCGGAAATAGAGGCAGGCCCCCTCAGGCACGTCTATGGCAAAGCTTCCATTTCGAATCTGGCAAAAGCGGCCGCCGATCCTTGTTTTCATGCTGGCGGTCATGCTGCCGGCGACTGCACTGGTGGTCGCCAGTGTCGTTTATCTCAGGCACATCCAGCGCGACAAGATCTTTGATGCGTCCATCAAGGACGGATATCAGCAGACCCTGGCCCTGGCTGAAAGGCGAATTGACGACCGCGCCTTTGAGATCGCAGAGAAAGACCAGGCAGCATTTCCCGACGTAGACGACAGCGATGGACTCGACGCCTTTCTGAGAGCTCACCCTGATATCACGCACGCATTCATCTGGGCGGGGAAAGGCGAGATGACTTTTCGATCTCAGCCCGATCGGATGACGCGACCCTGAATTTCGGGAATCAAGCAAAAAGTTCGCCGATGGTATGCAAATGTGGTGGGACCTGGAGACCCAGGAGCATATCGAGAAGATAAAAACTTTTGAGGCGGCGGAAATGCGGCACGTTTTCATCACCGACGAATATGTGACCCAGGGCGACAAAACGCTGTACGAGTCTATCGTGCTCTTCATACCCCGCGGCTCGAATCCGGACCGTCCTGCAATGGCTGGGTTCCTTTACGACGAAGATTACCTGAGAAATAAATTTTTCCCGACCGTGCTGCAGCAGGTGATGCCGGTCACCAGCCAGAACGACCACATGCATCCTCAACTGGCGATGACGGTCCGAAAGGCCAAGGAAGAAACTCCTTTGGCCGCTTCGATCTGCTGGGATGGAGGAGTGCCCGAAGTCGAACGCAACATCAGCAGTGTATTCCCGATGCTTGTGCTGGGTATCCGTCCGCAAGGGACCACGGTTGCGGACATCAGTCATCAATACACGCGGATCGCCTTCATGGCCCTGGGCGCACTTTCTCTGCTGATCGGTGTAGGGATGATCTTCGCCTATCGAAATGTCTCGAGCGAACTGGCGCTGGCGAAATTGAAATCTGACTTTGTGTCGAATGTTTCGCACGAGCTAAGAACACCCCTGGCGCTCATCCGGCTGTATGCGGAAACCCTGGAGCTGGGGCGAATCTCGACTGCCGGCAAACAACAGCAGTACTACGAGATCATCCGCAAAGAAAGCGAGCGTTTGACTTCACTGATCAACAATATTCTTGACTTCAGCCGCATCGAGGCAGGCAAGAAGGAGTACAGCTTTCGCGAAACCGATGTAGCCGACCTGGTGCGCAGCACCCTCGAATCGTATCGTTTTGAGATCGAGCAAAACGGATTTGAATTCGAGCAGAAGATCGATAACAATCTTCCGCCGCTTACGGTGGATCGTGAGGCGATTGCCCGTTCGTTGCTGAACCTGGTGAACAATGCGGTTAAGTATTCGGCCAGTAGGAAGTACCTCGGTATCCATCTTTATCGCCGCGACGGGAACGTCAATCTTGAGGTCGAGGACCACGGAATCGGTATTCCCGCAAAAGAGCAGCTCAAGATCTTCGAGAAGTTTTATCGTGTCGGCGACCCGTTGGTACATAACACCAAAGGCAGCGGGTTGGGGCTCTCACTGGTGCGCCACATTGTACTGGCGCATGGTGGGCAGGTAGCAGTGGAAAGCGCGCCCGGTCGCGGCAGCAAGTTCATCATTATTTTGCCAGTACAAAATTCAGCTCTCCAGCAGGTGTCAATATGAGACAAGAAGAAAAAGCAGAACGATTTGAGGCACAGAGGCGGGCGAAGATTCTTGTGGTGGAAGATGAGCCGGCCATGGTGGCCGGTCTTCGAGACAACTTCGAGTTCGAAGGCTACGAGGTGATTACGGCGCAGGACGGCATCGAAGGACTGGAGCGTGCGCTCGAGGAGTCTCCGGACCTGGTGGTCCTGGACGTGATGATGCCGCGTATGAGCGGGCTCGAAGTATGCAAGCAACTACGCGCCAAACGCGCTTCTCTTCCCATCATCATGCTGACCGCACGCGGGCAGGAGATCGACAAGGTGGTAGGCCTCGAGCTGGGCGCCGATGACTATGTGACCAAGCCATTCTCGATTCGCGAGTTGCTGGCCCGTGTCAAGTCCGTCCTGCGCCGTACGGCGGTCTTACCAAAGGATAAGGAGCAGCACTCATTTTCCGACGTGGAAGTGGACCTGCGGCGGTGCCGCGTAGTCAGGTCAGGCAAGGCTCTGGACATTTCCTCAAAAGAATTCGACTTGCTGAGATATTTTATTTGCCATCCCGGCGAGACGCTGAGCCGTGATCGACTGCTTGAAGACGTGTGGGGCTATGAAAATTATCCCACCACCCGGACGGTGGATACCCACCTGGTGCGGCTTCGCCAAAAACTGGAGCCCGATCCGGAACAACCACAGTACTTTTTGACCGTGCACGGAACCGGTTACCGGTTCGTCGGATAGAACAACCAACCAATTCGTAACGAGGTGGACTTTGAACACCTACACCCTGGTACCAGGCGACTTCAAGTATGGAATGGTTACCTCCTTGACGACGTCGTGGAACGTCGTACGGCCATCGACCCCATCCTCCAAAGATGAAATGGATTCGCTCCTGAGAGAGCGAGTGGATCTGCATGCGCAGATTTCTGACGCGGTGCAGATTCAACGTAAGCTCAGCGGCCCGCGGGTCTTACACTGTGGCGACCTGCAGTTCGCAAGGGAAGTGTTCGCGGCGCGTTATCTCTCCGGAGACTTCACGACCTTCTCGCAGGAGGGGTCCAGGGTTCTCGCAGTATTGGGAGATATAGCGGGCAAGGGTGTTGCGGCGGGAATGTGGTTCACACATCTGGCCGGCCTTTTGCAAAGCTGCGGCCGCCCCGATTTTAACCCGTCGACGATCGCCTCGGAAATCAATCGTCATCTGTGCTATTTGCAGCCCGTGGCGCCCTTTGTGACGGCACTGATCGCGCAGGTCGACTGCGATCGGGGGGTGCTCACCTATTGCAACGCGGGTCACTTTCCGCCCATTCTCTTTCGCCACAATGGAGACGTTCAACTGCTGGAAGCGGGAGGCCCACTGCTGGGTGCTCTCAAAGGTGCTGAGTTTCAATCAGGGGAGCTGATGCTCGAACCCGGGGATACGGTTGTCGTATACTCCGATGGCGTAGTGGAATGCCGCAATCCTGAAGGAGAAGAGTTTGGCCTGGACCGTTTGATTGCAGCATTACCGCGGGCCAAACAGCACTCCGCTCAAGGCACCCTCATGATGCTCCTCGCGATCGTGCAGGAGTTTGCGAATGGGTACCCTATGAGCGACGACATGAGCCTGACGCTGATTCAGCGCGACACACCTTTAGAATGAGAACAGAAAATAAGATCGACGAGCGATCGGCCGGCTGGTAGCCCGGTCTAAACTTTTAGAGGCAACCAGCATTCCGAACCATGCTGAGACGCAATGAAACAATTTGGCTGTTTTCAACTCGATACCAGGAATGAATGTCTGTGGCAAAACGGCGTCCAGATAGGCCTCACGCCAAAGCCGTTTGCCGTGTTGCGCTACCTGGTGGAAAACCCGCAGAGGCTGGTGACGCACGATGAGTTGCTCGACAAGCTGTGGCCCGAGACCTACGTGCAGCCGCAGGTGTTGCGCACCTACGTACTGGAGCTGCGCAAACTGCTGGGCGACAGTGTGGAGAGCCCGCGATTCATTCGCACTGTTCCGGGGCGCGGCTACTGGTTCCTGGCGCAGGTAGAAGAGGCCAGGGGCCACGCGGTCGACACTCGTGGGCCGCAGTCTGGGCGCATCGTCGGGCGGCAACAGGAGTTCGAGCGGTTGGATGGCTTGCTGCAGCAGGCCGCCCAGGGCGATCGTCAGGTCGCTTTCATTACCGGGGAGACCGGCATGGGGAAAACTGCGCTGATTGACCTCTTTTGCCGCCAGCTGTGTAGCGACGGCCAGGTGCACGTCGCGCGTGGCCAGTGTGTGGAAGGGTTTGCCGGCAAGGAAGCCTACTATCCGGTGATCGAAGCACTGGGACACCTCTGCTCCAAAGACGATGGCAAGAAGCATGTGCACGTCATGCAGCAGAAGGCTCCAACCTGGTATGCGCAGCTGGCAGCACTCCATGGCGATAGCCCAGCGTCGATGACCCCGCCTGCGCGGGGCGAGCGAATGTTGAACGAGATCTGCGATGCCATCGAAGCCATGTGCGCTGAGACGACCCTGACGGTTGTCTTCGAGGACCTGCACTGGGCGGACCTTTCCACATTGGATTTGATCTCGGCGCTGTCTCGGCGCCGCCAGGCCGCCAGGCTGTTGATGCTGGCTTCTTACCGGCCGGCGGAGGTGAGTGAGGGCCAGCATCCGCTGAAGCGGCTTAAGCAGGACCTGGTTACGCACAAGCTGTGCACGGATGTAGCCTTGCGACCGCTGGAAAGGGACGCGGTCCGGGAATACCTGGTTCAGGAATTGAAACAGGAGACACTTCCCAAGGGGCTGCCCAGCTTTGTACACCAGCATTCCGAGGGCAATCCTCTGTTCATGATTTCCATGCTCGAGCACCTGGTCGTGCAGGGCTTTCTGCGCCAGGACGCCGGCGTCTGGCAGCTGCGCTCCTCACTGGCAGAAATCGACATGGGGGTACCCACGGCGCTTTCCGAGATGATCGAGTTGCAGATTGACCGGCTGGAAGCCGCCGACCAACGCCTGCTCGAAGCAGCCAGCTTGATCGGTGTAGTTTTCCCCGCGTGGGCAGCGGCTGCGGCGCTCGATGGCGATCTCGAGGACATCGAAGCTCAGTATGAAACGCTGGCGCGGCGACTGCACTTCCTGCATCCGGCGGGACACGACGAATTGCCCGATGGTACGCAGTCAGCCTTCTACGTATTTGCGCACGGGTTGTATCGCGAGGTGCTTCGAGCACGGCAATCTCCGGCCCGGCGTGCCAAGCGGCATCTGCGGGTGGCGGAGAAGCTGGAGAGGCTATTTGCCGGACGGGAGATGGATGTGTCCAGCGAATTGGCGTTGCATTTTGAGGCAGCTGCTGAGTGGTCGCGAGCGGCCCAGGCGCTCTGCACGGTGGCAGGGAATGCAATGCGGCGGGGTGCGCGGGACGAGGGCCTGAAATCGACGGAACGCGCACTGCAGCTGCTGGAGAATTTGAGCGAACCCGACCGCGAGCCAGCAGAGAAAAAGATTCGCCAACAGATCGCGGGATTGATGAAGCGCTTTGACGGTGTGGTTAGGGTTTGATTTGCCTTCTGGCCAATCAAAAAAAACTTGGACGAAAACTCGACGTCAATTTGACACGTGAGGTTAGGGTGCAGGGCTAGGGTTGTATTCGGAGGACAACCCCATGCTAGTGAGCTTCAGGAACCTGGTTCTTTCATCCGCCGCCCTTTGCGCTACCGCAGCTTTTGCCGAACAGAAAAGAGTGGAGGTGCCTTTCGCCTTTGTGGCAAGAAACCATGCTTATCAAGCGGGGGCGTACGTAATCTCGATCAACGATGCACGGTCTTTCGTGACGCTCAGAGAAATCGGGAAATCGAGCCAGCCGCTGACGTGGATCGTCTTCCCCGGAGATACCGATCCTAGCCATCGCAAGGTCAGCCTGACCTTTGACGTCACCCAATCGGGCAATGTGCTGCGAACCATTCAGTATCAGTCATTGGTTACGCCGAATCTGAATAAGAAGCCGAAGCATGGGGTGGAGAGCACCACCAGCGTAGGCGAGTAGGTTCTACAACCAACGTAACGTCGATGGGCCCCTTTGGCATCCCTGCCGAGGGGCCCTCTGCTTTTCACGCAAGCGAATTCGGTGAAACCGAATTCGCAGGAACTTCCCGGGAGTAACAACCGGAGAAAAGAGCGGGTCTTGACCTCTAAGCTTAAGAGGATTTCAGCTTCCGGATACGGGGATCGGAAAGAAGACACGCTGGTCTCCGCGGCCCGTGAGTTGGCGAATCAGGTCGACTTCATGTTGGCGATAGGGTATGCCGTCCTGCTTGAAGACTTCGTGGAACCAGATGGTTGGCTGGATGAGAACGTAGGGGCGCTGCCAGGAGTCCCAGGGCAGATAGGTTTGTGTCTTTCCGGCGACCAGGCCCCAGTTGATAGCACCCACATGGTACTGCTTGGCCACGGGAAGAACGCCGTCGAAGGTTGAGCCGGCGCCGCGCGCCATATACTCCGTGCAGATGAGCGGCCGGCCCTGGGCTTGAAGAGTCTTGACGCGTGCTTCGAAATCTTCGGGCCAGCTGTAGTGGTGAAAGGTGATGACGTCGGACTCGCTCAGCTGGATTTTTGTGGTTTCGCTTTCCAATGCGGGGTCTGCCCAGTTGCCGTTTCCCCACACGCCGCTGGTTAATGGCTGCGTTGGATGCGCAGAACGCGCCCAGGCAAAAGCTTTGGGAAGCAGCTCATCCACCCGCTGCACCTTGGCGGCTACATCCTCGATCTTGTCCCCACCCCGGTTGTCTGGCTCATTCCAGATATCCCAGCCCAGAATGCGGTCGTCCGTGGCGAAGGCGCCAACAATGCCGGTTACATAGGCTTGCAGCTGGGGCTCTACAGCCGGATCATGCAAGCGGGCTTTGCCCGGGCTCTGCACCCAACCGGAATTGTGGATTCCAGGAATGGGCGGGTGTTGAGGCCCGAGCCCGGGGTTGGTTTCCCAACAGGAGTCGAATAGCACCAGCAGCGGTCTGATGTGGTGTCTGGCTGCGATTCCAAGGAAGGTGTCGAGCCGCTGCTTGAAGCCTTGAGAATCTTGCTGCCAGAGCTGGTCCTGCAGGAACACGCGGACGGTGTTCATGCCGATGCTCTCGGCCATGCCCAGTTCCTTGTCATTGATGGCTGGATCAAAGGTTGCGGCCTGGAACATCTCTAATTCGTTGATGGCATTGGAAGGGATAAAGTTCGCTCCCACGAGCCACGGCTGCTGCTTGTACCAGTCGTTGGCCTTCTCGGCAGACCATCGGTCGGGAGAGCCGTTGGTGGACTGCGCTGTCAACAGCGATAGAGTCATGAGCGAGAAAGAACAAAGCAGAGAAAGCCTGAGGATCATTAGAGTTCCTTTCCTTCACCGATGTCACAGCAATTACGGGTTAAACCTGTTCCATTTTTCCGTGAGCTTTTTGTCAGCAAGCGCTTTGACGAAAACACCGCCCACCACAGAGCGAGCCTGGAAGTGGAGCGCAACGCCCGTCTTGGTGTCATACCAGTCGCCGAGCGGGACACGGGTTGGGGTTTCTCTCAGCCATTTCGCGATCGGATCCATCAGGGCAGTGAACTGCGACGGCTCGTCGGTTAACGTGGCTGTCCATAACTCCCAGTCGAGCTTGGTATAGTCCGCGCGGTTGTCCAGGGGTAAGCCGTATTGGTTGAGGTGCTGCAGATAGAAAGCCAGTTCTGTTTTGCGCAGGGAAGGCGGAAAGAGATCCATGCCGAGCAACATGTCCCAGACCAGGTTGTATTTCTGGCTCCAGGTGCCTGGTTTATCAAATGCCAATTTGTAATGGTCGCCGTCCAGCGCCATCACCGCCCACTGGGCGGCCATCTGCTTGGCAGAGGAAGCGTATTTGCCCGCGATATCCATCTTGCCCAGCTTGGTAGCCATCTGCGCGTAGGCGTCGATGCCCTCAATAGCCTTGATCGACAGGTTGGCATTGTGGGCGAGGTGGCCGGCGAAATCATCGGTGCTGAGCTGATTCGCCGGGTCAAGACCATCCGTCAGCAGGTAGTCGGCCCACTTCGTAAGCTGCGGCCAATACTGCTCCGCGAGATGCTGGTTGCCCTGGGCGCGTCCCAGCGCGTCCATCATGATCAGCATGTTCGCGCTTTCTTCTACCGGCATCTGGTTCTCTTCGGTCAATTCGCCACCGCCATAGACCTGCCCATCAGCCAGAGGATAGGTGCCGAGATCGTGGGGCGCAAATGGGAACTTCCATCGCGGCAAAGCAGAGTATTCGAGCACCGGTTTCAACTGTGCTTCGAGCAGCGTGGGGTTGAAGAACAGGAAGAAGGGCGAGGAGGGATACAACACATCCACCGTTGAGATGCAGCCGTTGCTGAAATTTTCCTTGGGGAACAGCATCGGCGTGTCATCGACATCTATGGCGAACCCATGCGCGGCGAAGGTTTGGCGGTAGGCCAGGGTCGCGAGCCAGGCGTAGTCTTTTCCGCCGGCGCGCGCCAGATCGGCGGTGAGTTCAGCGTCGAAATGTTTGCCTTTTTCCTCGAGTTGTTGGTACTGCGCCTCAGACACGGCCAACATGCCGGCCGCTGTTTGGTTCCCACGGCGCCAATAAGGGCGCAGCTTGCGGCCCAGGTATTCGATCGAGTAGCTGTCGTCGTAGGCGAGAAGCACGTGTCGGTTGACCGGACCTGCCGGAGATGCCTGGGCATGGAAGTCAACGGCCAAATGCGCAGCTCGATTTCGCGGCTCAAGCGGCATGTCCATGTCATCGGATTGGGCCAGATTCCCTGAAGCCACAAAACTTTGCATCGCGTTGTTTACGGTGGCCAGGGTGGCGCCGGGCTGGTCGGGCACAGCAAGATAGAAATACCCCCAGTCGATGCGCAGGTTGTCGCCCTCGCGATTCAGTATGCGCTGATCGCGCGACCCCACCCGCAACACTTGCATGCCCGGAAGCATGGACCGGCCCCAGGTCACGTCCTGATCGTTGGTGTTCACGGCGACGACGGGACTGACGTCCAGCAGCAGGTCTACGGCATGCGCGCGGCCATCCGTGGAGGTGATGTTCCAGGTGAGATAGTCCACTGGCCGCGACAAAGCATCGAGATCGTTGGGGAACGCCGCAGTAAAGAACGTGACCTGCAGGCGGACGCCGGCTGTCTCGAAAGTGTAGATGGTGTGCAGTGGAGTCACTTCGAGCGAAACCTGCTGCATTGCCGGAACCTGGCGCGGGTCGGCGCCCATGTAGCGGTAAGGCACGTTATCGATGCGGATCAGGCCGGCCAGGGGCTGATCCACACCCGTCCAATGGCGAGTATCGATGTCAGTCAAATGATCGGCCATGGACCAGATGCTGAAGTAAGGATCATGGGTCACCAGGGGTACTACCGGCGGCCGCTCTTGTGCTTGCAAAGGCAATGCTGCGAAGTAACACGCGACTAGCAGGCTAAGGGTGAGAACATGACGGCCCAACCAAGACAAAACCTGCGCAGGTAGTTCACTCATTCATTTTCCCTTTCGAAGATCAATACACACTACAACGGTTGATTCTGAATCCAGGTCTGACCTTCCGAAACGTAACCCCTCTTCCCTTGTCATGCAGTCCTTCCTGGGAAGCGCAGTCGCGGGACCTGGTTTCTTCCCATCCCGCAACCACTCTAACCTGGGTCACCCCTCTCCCCTTGTCATCCCGACCAACGGGAGGGATCTGCAGTGCGCCTGCGGCTCCTCAAATCCATCCTGAGAAGCGTAGTCACGGGACCTGGTTTCTTCCCATCCCGCAACCACTCCAACCTGGGTCACTCCTCTCTCCCTTGTCATCCCGACCGGAGGAATCATGGGCCTTTGGCCACCACCCAAGCTGATGAAAACCAGCTCCTGTTCAGCAACTACTCTCCTGGAAGCACCGCCCCCCCTTGTCATCCCGACCGGAGCGCAGCGTAGCGGAGGGACCTGCGGTTCGCACGAACGCCGGACGCGGAACGGCTGTTGAGGGCAGCTCGAGAGTCATAGGCATTGCATTTAATAGATCACAGAAAAATGTACGAGCGTTCGAAACCCCAGCGAATGGGTCATCCGGCCCAGTGATCGCTGGTACAGATGGACCACGCGCCTGTCGGGAATCGCGGCACGCCGAACAATGGCTGGCGATGCAAAGACTGCCTGCAGCTTCGACCGAAGCACTTCTGCTGAGGATCGGCACCCACCGATTGGGGACTGGGAAAGATCCGATCCCTTTCCGAGAGAAGTTGGACGAAAACTCGACGCCAATTTGACACCTGAGGGTAGGGGGCAGGATTAGGGTTGTTTTCGGAGGACAACCCCATGCGATTCAGCTTCAGGAACCTGGTTCTTACATCCGCCGCCCTTTGCGCTACCGCTGCCTTTGCAGACGAACAGAAAAGGGTGGAGGTGCCGTTCAGCTTTGTGGCCAAGCACCATGCTTATCAAGCCGGCTCGTACACCGTGGCAGTCGACTGGCAAAGGTCTGTGGTTACGCTAAGCGAAGTCGGCAGGTCAAGCCAGCCTCTGATGTGGATCATCGTCCCCGGAGCTGTCGATCCCACTCATCCCAAAGTAAGCCTGACTTTTGATGTGAGCGGCCAGGAGCATGTGCTGCGAACGATCCAGTATGAGTCGTTCGCCACACCAAACCTGGATGGGAAGCCAAAGCATAGGGTGGAGGGTTCCACCACCATCGGCGAGTAGCCTCGACACAGAACGTTCGAGGTCGATGGGCCCCTTTGGCAAGTCTTGCAAAGGGGCTTTCTGCTTTTTGCTAACAACGCCCACCGAAGTCTAAGCGCATTTCTTCGCAGTCCTGAGCTGCGAACTCAAAATGAAAAGGGGGCACGCCGTGGGCGGGCAAGTAGGGGTTGAATACGGTGAAAACGGGAGAACTCTTTTGGATCATCAGGCGATCAAAAGCGACGAGTCGAGGCGGATTGTCTACCTCGAAAGAGAAAACGCCCGCCTGCAGCGACTCGTCGCAGAACTGTTGGTCAAGAATGAGCAGTTACGCCAGATGAATGAGGGGCCTTCCACTGTGGCCGACTGACCTCAGAAGAGTAGTTTGAGTGCAAATTGGATCAGGCGTGGGTTGCCCACGGTGGAATTGACTCCACCGAAACCAGACTGGCTCACATCGGCAATCGGCGCGCCGAATTGCGCGTGATTGAAAAGGTTGAAGAACTCGGCGCGGAAGTCCAGGCTTCTCCCCTCCCCGGGGAGCGCAAACCGCTTGATGGCTGAGAAGTCGGTGTTGATGAAGTCTGGACCAGTGGCCGGAACGCGGCCGGCGTCGCCGAGCTGACCAACCGGCGGCGCGACAAAGCAAGCCGCATTAATCCACTGGTGTTGGCTATGGTTGGCATTGGAAGGACTGCAGCCGGAAACTTGATCAGGCCGATTGTAGTTGTTGCCGTTACCACCGTTCTGGAAGTAAACCCCGGACTGATTATTGCTGTCGATCAAGGGAACAGGGAACCCGGACAAGGCCGTCTCGATGACGAGTCACTTGGAAATTGCCGAGCAGTGTATTGGTCAGGTTGTTCCAATTATTGCCAATCAGCTTGCCCCTGCCGATGGGCAAGTCATAAATAACGCTGGCGGTGAGGTTGTTATTGAGATTGATCTGCGACAAGCCCCAGTCCAGCTTGGGCCAGTTAGGCAGAGGGAAAAATGGGGCGCTCAAGAGCGATCCCAGGCCGTCTGATAAACCGTTGTCGTTGGTATGGGAATAGGTATAGGCGATCAAAGCATAGAGGCCATTTTTCGACGTTCTGGTCTCGGCTTTCACTTGCAACGAGTTGTAGGTTGTATGGCCGACATCGCCGAAGAGGAAAATGCTGTCGAAGGTGCTATAGGGAGGCACGTAAGGCGACCCATCGGAATTACAACCGAGGGTGTAGCCCGACACCGTGCCGCAAGCCGAGGGACTGCTGGCGTTGAGGCTATTGCCGATCACCAGGATGTGTGAGCCGTGGGAACCCGCATAGCCGGCGGTGAGGACAACACTGCCGAAAACTTCGCGCTCGACGTTCCCGTTATATTGATACACCCTGCCTAACTTGAAGTCGGTCGGCTGGGTATAGAACGAGCCGGTAAAGTTGCCCGGGGTGGGCGGCGTCGTGATGGCCTGAAATCCGCTGGAAAGACTGATAGCGGAAGGAGTTCCTCCCAGCGTAGTCGCACAGTACGAAGTCGCGAACGCGCAACCAGCCGAAGCGAAGGCGTCCGACTCGCCCAGGAACGGTGGATTCTGCCATAAGCCGTTCGCACCCTGGCTCCAGGCTCCATCGTGAAAGATAGAGAATCCGCCACGGAGCACCGTCTTATCGCTGCCAAAGACCTTCCAGGCGGCGCCGATGCGAGGCTCCAGAGCCTTCCAATCCATCGTTACCCCGGCTGACGGACTGACGCCATTCACATTGGCAATCAGCACCTGGCCGGTCGCGGGAACGTAATTAGACAGCCGGCCGTGTTCTTCGGTGATCGGAGTGGTCATGTCCCACGCCACGCCAAGATTGAGGGTCAGCGAGTTCTTGATTCGCCAATCATCTTCCACGAAGGGCCGGTAGATTTTCCAGCGGCGCCCGGTGACGGCGCCATCGAATGTCTGGTCGTGGATCGCGAGGCCGGTGATGCCGGTCAGGAGATCCGCCTCCGGATTGCCCGCGACCGATACACAATTCGCCGGCGCACCCTTAGTCGGGCAGGTATAGCCAGTGAAGTTGCCACCATTGCCGACAATCCAGAAGCCGTCCTGGAACGCCTCGGTGCCCACGTTCATCTGGTTGGCGCGGAAATCAATCCCCGCCCTGATGTTGTGCTTGCGGCGAATGAGGTCGAGCGAGTCGCGGAAGGACCAAACATTGGTCCCGCCCTGGAAGGGTGAGTAGCCGCGATCGCCCAGGGCCCAGAAGCCGCCGGTCACGATGGTAGATACCAGGCCGCAGCTGTAGAAATTAGTACAGGTAGAGCTGCCGGGAGCGCATCCCAGGTTGGCGTTGGGAATGCCCCCGGGCACGATGGTGGCCGACGCGCAGGTTCCAGTACCCTGCGAGCTGATGTAGTCGAAAATGCGATTGTAGCCAAAAGCCGCTTCGTTCAGGGTATTGGAGGAGAATACGTGGCTTTCGCCAATGGCAATGTTACGCGCATGGTTGCGAATGCGCTGATTGCTGCCGAAGGCGTTGGCTTCTGCGAATCCAGGCGAGCCGCCCGGCACGAAGGAGAAAGCCTGATCGTAGCTGAAACGGCCGAAGGCGTTATCGGCGGCGGAGAAGGTGCGGTCCAGACGAATATCGAACTTGGTCTCGTCCAGCTGGCGCACCGGTTCGTTGACGTAGTTGAACCCGCCATTCACGTTGTTGGCGTTCGGCGCGGGGTAAAGGTTGATCATGGCCTGGCCGATGTTGTTGGTTAGGCCGGCCGGAACTTTGTAACAGGGAGTTCCCGCTGGCTGGCTTCCGTCAGGATTCACAGGGGCGGCGACGCCGTTGGCGCCGCACTGGAAATAAACATTCGGAAAGACCCGGGGGTCGGTCGATGCCCCAATCATATTTGGGTTCACGATTCCGGGAACGGACGGCGCAATTGCCGGGTAGGGCGACGGAGGGGGAGCGGGAAGGGCAACTGGATTGCCAAAGGCATCGTCAGTAAAATCGCCGCTGCGCTGGGCCAATGAAGGGACGAGCCCGGTAAAGGTGATGCCGTGGAGCTGGTACTTCTGCTCGCCGTCGACGAAGAAGAAGGTCTTGTTCTTTTGGATAGGCCCGCCGACGGAACCTCCAAATTGGTTCAGGTTGAACTTTTCTGCCTGGGTGGCGAAGTAGCTTTTCGAATCGAGGGCGGTGTTGCGTAGAAACTCAAACAGCGATCCGTGGAAGTTGTTGGTTCCCCCTTTGGTGGTGACCAGCACGGTCGGTCCTGCGCGAGTTCCGTATTCGGCGGAATAGGTGAAGGTCAATACCTTGAATTCCTGAATGTCATCGATTGAGGAAAAGGTTCCGATACCGCCGGCCGTCAATTCGTTGTTGTCGACGCCATCGAGTAGCCAATCTGTGCTGTTGGGACGAGAGCCTCCAACTGACAGAGAGAACGAACCACGCGCGGCCACCTCGCTGCTGGCAGCGTTCGTGAAAAAGCTGTTGGGGTTGGTTTCTGCCGTGGCGCCCGAGGTAAGGGTGGCGAGCTGGACGAAATCACGACCGTTCAGGGGAAGTTGCGCCACCTCCTGCGAGGTGATGACCTGGCCCAGCGAAGGGCTGGTGGTGTCGGCAACGACTGCTTCACCGGAGACACTCACGGTCGTTGTGACGGTTGCCGGGTTAAGGGCGAAATCGAGTTCGCGTGCCTCGTCGGTCTGTAGAACCAGGTCTTTCGACTCAGCGCTTTGAAAACCGGTGGCATCCACATGCACCATGAAGGCGGGCTCGGCAGGCAGCAAAGGGACGATGTAATGCCCGGCGCTGTCTGTCTTGGAAGTGCGCTCCTGGCCTGTTGCCTGCGAGGTGACGGTGACAGTAGCTCCAGGAATGCCGCCTCCTGATTTATCGGTGACGTTGCCGCTGAAACTGCTGTTGGCCTGACCGTACATCGCCGGGGAGACGGCGAGTAGCAACGCACAGGCACCCATGAGAAAGAATGCTGCGCGTAAAGATTTTTTAATCCGGCCGTCCGTTGAGTTTTGAAACTTTGCTCCCACTGTTGTGCTTTTCATCGTCAAACCCCTTTAGATAGTTGGTCGTTTAAGGCGGTTTTGCAGTGATGGATGAGTTACTGTAAGAATTTTAGGGCAGAACTTCAACTCAAATCGTGCGCAGATGCGAGGAGATCACATCTTTTTGGCACAGATCAGACGTGCGGGTGAGATAGCGATAAGCAAATTAGCTGATTGCCAGGGACTGAGACGAAGATCAATGTTGGCTTGAAGGAAGGGATTGTACCTAAGCAGCAGACGATGCCGTGGGCGGAACCAACCAATCGTCATCTTTGCTTTGTTGCAGACAGCGTAGTGCTTGCTCGGTCGCTGCTTCTTTGCTGGAGCAGATCCATTCCAAACGGCTGGGTATGGCGGGACGCACGGCTTTGAGCGTGCCGGCGCTGTCGATCAAGTTTACCTGAAGTTCCTGGACAACCCTGAACACGAAGGGACCTTCCTCAAAGATTACGATTTCCCGCCAATATTCTGTGTTGCCGATTCTCTTTTGCAGCACGTGCTTGAAAATTTCTGTGTTATCTGACATTCCCCGGGGCCCCTATGCTTCTTACTGAGGGTAAACGACTTGAGCGAATATCGGAAGGGATGATAACCGGTTGATTCTGTGGAAAAGAAGCAGCACTGAATCTGCAACTTCCATTGTTTGCCGCGCCCTGCGGGTTTTTGTCACTGCACGGCTTAAAGGCCTAGGAGTCGTTGCGCATCAGGGCAGACTTAGTCAGGCCGTACAATGCTTCGAATATTTCCGGGCTTTAGCGTCTGCGTCAGAACTCAGTCCCGGAAGGGCACGGCTTCAGCCGTGCCGAAAATTCATTGAGCGCTTCCGGGCTTTAGCCCCTGAGGGCTGTTTTTCGAGTTCTCTCGCAGATTCTATGGCTTCGAAATGAGTGGCGCAGACGAATATTGAGTGGGTGGCCCAGGTCTTAAATGCGCGACCTGAGCCACCCACTCAAGGTCATGGGCAGCCGGCACTGGCGATCGGGAAAAGCCCTGGCGTGGCTGGCTGTCCGGAACTGGTCATCAATTCTTCGACGACGATCAAGCGATGGCGGACGAATGAGAAGTTCTTCCGCAGTAGAGCGGCCGGGAGAGGTTCCGTGGGCTCGGAAATACTCACGATACGCGGTTGGCGTGAGCTGGCGGACCCGGCGGAACTGCCGGTTGAAGTTGGCAAGGTTCGGTAGCCCGACCTCGTCCGCAATGATGTTTACCGGCAGCCCGGTCTCGCCCAGGCGCATGCACGCACGACCGATGCGAAGGTTACTTAAATAACTACTCACACTTTCGCCGGTATGTTTGACGAAGAGACGATGAAGCGATCGTGGCGAAATGATTTCCAATCCTGCACAACGCGTCGATGCGAAGAGGTTCTGAAAAGCGCTTGTGGAGATGGTTGAGTACACGCGTAAGTTGCGCCGGCTCCGCATCGGATGCGGCTGCCACGGTAGCGCCGGCCTTGGAAAGCGGCGTGGCCGGAGCCTGCGCAAGCTCCTGCAGAAGGTTAAGCGCAGTATGAAGCCGGGCGGCCGCGTTTTCTCCCAATAGCCCTTCCTGCAGAGCCATCATTCGGGTTGCTGCGTCGTGGCTGAACGCCAGACCAGCAGAGCAATTTCGCAGCAGTTTGCGAATATTCCCATACTCGGGCAAAATCTCCGCCACTTGCAGTGCCCAGGCTCCTGAAAACCAGATCACGATGGCCGTGTGCGGATTCTCGTCATTCAGCGTGGCCGTAGAAGCCCACGTGTGGGGCATGTCAGAAGGTACCAGAACCAGATCGGGCGCCTGGTACTGACCGATGTGATCCCCAACGAACCGCCAACCACGGCTATTCAATGTCAAGGTGAGCTCGTACTCAGGATGATGGTGCCACTCGAAGGGGATTTCAGAGACGCGACGGTGGTACACCCGTAAAGAGCAGCCTTTAGGAAAGGTGACGCGCTCGAACTGCGGTTTCATGGATCACCGATTCGGCCACGAAGCGGGACGACCTTGTCCGAATTGTATCTAAAGTTGGCCCGTCTGCATCAGAAACCCTCCGTGCGCAGCGCTAGAGTGGAAGTCGCGAGGGAAACAACATGGAATTTCAAATAGACAATCTTCCGCTGGCAATTCAAAGCACCAAGAAGTTGCTACGCCAGGCGCTGCCCAACTATGCGGCGATTTTCCGCCAGGTCGAGGCCGAGATGCGCCGGCGGGTCGACACCATCGTTCGCGAGCGCGAATCAGGTCAGGCGGTCGTACCGATCGTGCAATACGCGGAGGTCGCATCCGGTGCAGTACCGGCGGACATGATTGCCAGGATTAAAGACCGCGGGGCTTGCGTGATTCGCGGGACATTCGAGCAGGCGCAGGCCGAGGCCTGGGACAACGAGATCGCAGCCTACGTAGAGGAGAACGGTCTGGATGCAAAGCTGGCGAACGCGGCCGAAGACAAGTACTTCGGCACGCTTGCCTCTGCCAAGCCGCAGATCTATGGGATTTACTGGTCGCGTCCGCAGGTGCAGGCGCGGCAAGCGGAGTCGCTGACCCGCGTTCGCGTTTTTCTCAATCAGCTGTGGCAGGCGAAAAGCGAAGGGCGGCAACATTTCGATGCCAACGAGGTGCCCGTGTACGCCGACCGGATTCGCCGGCGCCCGCCGGGCTCGGCCTCGCTGGGGCTCTCCCCTCACGTGGACGGAGGGTCAGTGGAGCGCTGGCTCGACGAGAATTTCCGCCGGGTCTACCGCCACGTCTTCTCTGGAGATTGGCGCGAGTACAACGCTTACGACGCGGCGTATCGTCCGGAGGCGCGCGAAGTGCCGTCCCCCGCGGTGTGTTCCATGTTCCGCACGTTTCAGGGATGGACGGCGCTCACCCGCCAGGGCAAGGGCGATGGCACTTTGCAGCTGATTCCTATCGCCGAGTCGATGGTCTATGTGCTGCTTCGTGCCCTGCAGGATGATGTTCCGGATGACGACCTTTGTGGCGCTCAGCCGGGACGCGCACTCTCAGTCAATCCGCAATACCACAGCCTGTTGATCGAGGCTTTGTCGTCGATCCCGACGATGGAGCCGGGAGACACGGTTTTCTGGCACTCCGACGTGGTGCACGCAGTCGAGAATGAGCACCGCGGTAGCGGATACAGCAATGTGATGTACATCGCTTCGACGCCCGGCTGCGAGAAAAACACTGCTTACCTGGCCAAACAGGCATCGACGTTTCTCTCTGGCAAAACACCGCCCGATTTCGCGCCGGATAATTTCGAGGTTGATTTCAAAGGTCGCGGAACCGAGGAAGACCTGACGCCGCTGGGCCGTTCTCAACTGGGGCTGGCGCCGCTGGGCGAGAAGGGAAGGGAAGGGGTAGGTGCGTTCGCATCCAGGATGTCCTAATCTCAATTAGCTGCAAAAAATACATTTCTGATCTTACTGCGAAGAAAGCAGTCGATCGACGGGAGCGTTCGATGAGGTATTTCTTTGCCGCGGCAGGACCTTTGCTGGTGGCCGCCACTGCGGCTGGTCAGGCAGCACCGGTCACTTTGGCTGCCACGCCTTCCACCGTCATCTGGGGCTACTACTCGGCCAAGGCCAAACCCGTCCTCAACGTACATTCTGGAGATACGGTCCGCATCCAGACACTCTCCACCTGCGGTCCAAATGATCGGCTGGAAGAAGAAGGCGTCGCGGCAGCGGAAATTCCTTCTTACAACGCCGATATTTATCGCGAGGTGAAAGATAAGGGTCCGGGCGGACATATTCTCACCGGTCCGGTTGGTATCGTAGAGGCCGAGCCCGGCGACGTGCTCGAGATTCAAATCCTCAAGATCGATATCGACACTTCGTGGGCCTGCAACGGCTTTGCTGCGGGCCGCGGCTTTTTGCCCAACGACTATCCTTACGGCGGATCCAAAATTATTCCTCTGGATCGCTCCAGCATGATGGCTCATTTCGCCCCGGCCATCGACATTCCGCTTCATCCCTTCTTTGGCAGTATGGGCGTCGCGCCTCCTCCCTCGGCCGGCCGTATCGACAGCGCGCCACCCTGGATGCACGCCGGCAACATGGATAACAAGGAACTGGTTGCGGGAACCACACTCTATGTCCCTGTCCATGCCAAAGGAGCGCTCTTCGAAGTTGGAGATGGCCACGCCGGCCAGGGCAACGGCGAAGTCGACATCACCGCCATGGAGACCTTCCTTACCGGGACCTTCCGCTTCGTGGTCCACAAGGACCAGCACCTGCTCTGGCCGCGTGCGGAGACGCCCACCCACTACATCAGCATGGGGTTCAGCCCGGACCTGAAGGAAGCCACGACGCTCGCGGTCCGCGACATGATTAACTTCCTCGTCGATCAGAAACACCTCAGCCGCGATGATGCGTATATGCTGACCAGCGTCGCCGTGGATGTCGATATCACGCAGCTGGTGGACGGTAATGTGGGCGTACATGCTATGTGCCCCAAGAGTATCTTTACCAGGTAGCGGGTGGGTCCCAGTCTATTGCTGGAAATGCCGTCCCCGGTACTGTAGAGTGAACGGCGATGGACCCGAACACGCCCGGTAGTCTTGATGAGCAGATAGCGGAGTTGCGTTCGCGCGTGCGACTGCTCGAGGAGGCGCTCAAGACCTACGGTATTGTGCTGCAAACTGAGAATGTGGCGCCTCAGCCCGCGCACCCTTTCGCGGAGGCAATCTTACCGCCGGCTCCGCCGCCCCCGGCGCCCCAAATCGGAGCCGCACCAGCGTTCCCGCAAAGAATCGCAGTACCGCGCTTTGGCGCGACGGCGTCTGCATCGCAAAAAAATAAGGGCTCTCTGGAAAGCCGGATTGGCTCGCAATGGTTCAACCGGATTGGCATTCTCGCGGTCCTGATCGGTATGGCCTGGTTTCTCAAACTGGCCATCGACAATCATTGGATCGGCCCACTGGGAAGGGTGCTGGTAGGCCTGATCGCAGGTGTGGGGTTGATCGTATGGTCGGAGCGAATCCGAAGCAGCGGATATAGTGGTTTCTCCTATTCGTTGAAAGCCCTGGGCAGTGGCATCCTTTATTTATCGCTTTGGGCGGCATTCTCGCTTTTCCATCTCATCCCTGCAGCAGTGGCCTTCGCAGCCATGATCGTGGTCACCGCCTTCAACGGATTCATGTCCTGGTCGCAGGACTCTGAGCTTTTGGCGCTGTACGCGATCGTGGGCGGCCTGAGCATACCGATCCTGGTCTCAACCGGCGAAAACTCCGAAGTTACCTTGTTCAGTTATTTGTTGCTGCTTGACATCGCAGTATTGGTGCTCGTCGCCCTTCGCCCGTGGTCGCGCCTGTTGTTTGGCGCCTTTACCGGCACGGTCTTGTTTGTCTTCGCATGGTGGGTCGCTTTTTACACGCACGCTCAGGCTGGCCGGACAGCATTTTTCATTGGCTGCTTCTTCGTCATCTTCGCCCTGGCGCCTCGAGTGGTCCGCGTGAGCCTGGAAGACGAGACTCGTGTTTCGGGTTGGGATAATCTTGCTTTGGTGTTGCTGCCCATCAGCAATGCGGCTCTCGGTTTTATCGCGTTCTACAACATATTTGATTCCTCTGGTTCGAATTGGGCCGGTCCGTGGATTGCGGTTGGCTTCGCCGCCTTTTATCTGCTGCTGCTGCGCCTGCCGGCAGAAGGCAGATTGCATCAGAGTCCCGCAATATTATCCGCGCTTCATCTAACGGCGGCAGTGGTGTTCCTGAGCATTGCGATTCCGCTCAAAGCACACGGGCGATGGTTGACGATTGGCTGGCTTACCGAAGGGACAGCACTGCTGTGGTTTTCCAGGCGAATCCATTCGCCGCTGCTGCGCGGGTTGGCGGTGATCTGCCTGTTACTCGGTCTGGCTGCGTTGCTGGTCGTGAACCCGCCAGCCTCGACGATGCCATTGCTGAACGAACGGTTTGCCACCTACTGCGTGGGTATTGCGGCCTTCACTTTGGTGTTCGTGATGGCGCGAAAGGCGCAGTTAAATGAACCCGAACCGGGTGAGCTCCCGTGGTATACCCTCGCCGCCGCCGCAGTGCTGGTGGTGAATGCCCTGACGCTGGTGGCCATCGGTTGGGAGATTCACAGCTACTGGTGGTTCCGGCAATGGCAGGGCAATTGGCGCCTGATGCACGATTATCGAATGTACGCGCAGTTTACGTACTCGGCGTTCTTCATGGCTTTCGGCGCCATCCTGCTGAGCGTTGGATTTTGGCGGCGCTCGGCCTACCTGCGCTGGCAGGCCCTGGTGCTGCTGGCGGTGGCGATCGGCAAAGTCTTCTTGGTGGATGTGAGCGAGCTAAGCCAGGGATACAGGATTCTCAGTTTCATCGGTCTTGGAGCCCTGCTCCTTGGCGTCAGTTTCGTCTACCAGCGGGATCTACTCAACCTGCGTGGGCACGCTTCATGAAGGTCAAGTTGGCTGTTGTTCTGCTCGCTGCCACGGCTGTTTCACCGGAGGTTCAGTACTTCTCCCGGGAAAGGCCCGTCCAGAATACGCCACAGCGTCCGATGCAAACCTGCCTTGTTCTTGACTCAGAGCTCTTTGCCCACGCCTCACCGCAGTTTTCCGATCTTCGCCTGTATCACGATGGCAAAGAAACACCCTATGTCATTCACCTCAGCGCGCCGGTCGAAGTTCGAGAAACATCGATTGTCCCGATGAATCTTGGCAGACGCGGCGGCGAAGTTTCATTCGATGCGGCCATGCCCGAAGGCAGCTACAGTGATCTCCAACTCGATGTAGCCGAACAGGATTTTATTGCGACAGTCACCGTTTCCGGCAGCCAGGCACAGGCAGACTCTTCCCGAACCACGCTGGGCTCCTATACGATCTTCGATCTAAGTCATCAGAAGCTTGGCCGCAGCACCGTCCTGCACATTCCAACCTCAGACTTTCGCTACCTGCACTTTCAGATCGCGGGCCCGCTTACACCAGAAAGCATCACCGGGCTCGCAGTCGACAAGCTGCCCGCTTCTGAGACCAGGTATGAGAATGTTGCCCAGTCGTCGAGCGTTATGCAGAAGGGTCATGCTTCCGTTCTCGAGTTCAGCGTGCCCGCCCTTGTTCCGGTTGATCGCCTCGCCTTCGCGGTTGGTCCGGAGCCGGTCAACTTCAGCAGAAATGTAACCATCACCGTGACGGCGGCGGAACCCCCTCCGGCGACGGATGCTGTCGAGCCGCTGCGCCCGCAGACGGTGACGGGGAATCTTCTGCGTATCCATAGCGTGCAGAATGGTCATCGGATTGACGAAGAGGATCTTGCCATCGACGCGCCAGGGGCGGTCCTCGATAAGCCGGCGAAGTGGACGGTCACTATCGACAATGGCGACGACATACCTTTGGCGGTACAGTCTGTTCCGCTGCAAATGCTGCAACGGAGCTTATGCTTCGAAGCTGCCGGCTCAGGCCAATACACTCTGTTCTATGGCGATCCAGCGTTGACTGCGGCTCGTTACGACTATGCCACGCTGTTTACGCCGCAGACCGATGCCGCACAGGCCATGGCGGGACCGGAGCAACGAAATCCCGAATACCGGCCCCGTCCCGACCAACGCCCGCTCACCGAGAGATATCCCGGTCTGCTGTGGGGTGCGTTGGTTGTCGTGATCGTGACCTTGGCACTCATTGCGTTTCGGTCGGCAAAGCGAACCAGCGAACCACAATGAGATCATCATTCACATCGTAGAGCTACGATCGGATCGACCCTGGTTGCAGATCTCGCCGGGATTAACGTAGCAACCAGTGCTACCAGGATGAGCAGCAGCGTCACCAATCCGAACGTAACCGGATCGTGTGGGCCAATGCTGTACAACAGGCTCGACATCACGCGTGTCACCGATAGGGCGGCAACCAGACCCAGCGCGGTTCCTATGATAATGAGCTTTAGGCTGCGCCCGATCACCAACCGTAGAATGTCGCCTCTGTCGGCCCCCAACGCCATGCGGACTCCAATTTCCTGTGTCCGTTGCGCAACCAGAAAAGTGATCACTCCATAGAGCCCGACCATCGACAGCACGAGCCCTGTCGCGGCGAAGAAGCTCACCAGGGTGGTCTGGAATCTCGGCTGATCGGCCAGCTTGCTCACACGCTCGCGCAGCGTCGCAATATCGACGGGGAGAGTCGGGTCGATAGCTGCTACCTGGGAACGAATCCAAGGGGTCATTGCTTTCGGGCCGAGAGCGCTGCGAACCACGACCACGGACGTTCTACCCCACCGCCCGCGGTTGTCCCAATCCTCAGGCCGATTCCGCCGCAGCGCGTAATATTCCGGCTCCTCCTCACCCGTGAGGCCGCCATTCTTTACGTTGGCCGCCACTCCCACGACGGTGCACCAAACATCGTCCGCGGCCGATCCAAACCGAATCCGCTCGCCCACGGCGCTCTTACCGGGGAATAGCAGCGATGCCAGCCACTGACTGAGAACCAACGGGTGTTCGCTTGAGTTGAGCTCTTGGTCGTCGAAGCTCTTACCCTGCAAGATCGGAATGTCTAGAGCACGGAAGTAGTCACGCGAGACAAGACGATAAGTGACCACGGCACCTGTTTTGCGTGTGAAAGGTGGTTGGCCGGAAACAGAGATCAAATCAAAGCGTGTCTTGTTGTGCTCGGACAGCGGGGGCAGCGAATCGGTAGTTGCCACGAGACTGACTCCGGGACCGAACTGAAGGCGCCGCTCCAATTGCTGAAAGAACGTCATCATGCTTTGCGCTGTGGGATAGTTGTGTTCTCCCAAGGTAACGCTGACCGTCAAGGTGGAATCCTCGCGCATCCCGAGGTGCTGGTTCTCGAGATTGCGGAAGCTTCGCAACAACAGCACTGCTCCGGCAAGCAAGACCATGCTGGCGGCAATTTGCGTAACCACCAACCATTGACGCAGCGTCGCATGGGAAGCGAGTGTGAGGCGTCCATTGAGTGCCTCTCGGTTCGGCTTCTGTACCGACGGCGCCAAGCCAAACAATACGCCGCACGCAATCGAAAGCAACACGGTGAAGCCGATGATGCGCAGGTCAAGCCCGGTCTTGTCGAGGTATGGGATGCCCGGCGGGGCAATTGCGATGAAAAGATGCAACAGACCCTCCGCCAGCGCGCAGCCCGCGAGCGCTCCTGCAATGGACAGCATCATCGCTTCAGTCAACGCCTGCCGCACCAGCCTGGCTCGACTTGCCCCCAGAGCAGAACGAACCGCAAGCTCACGACCCCTGGAGGCGCCGCGCGCCATCAGCAGGCTGGCAACGTTGGCGCAGGCAATCAGCAGCATCACACATACTGCGGCCAGCAGAACCCACGCGGCTGCGCGGGCGGCCTGCATTTGGCGTTCGCGGAGAGAGCGAATCTTCAGGTGCACGTCGTAACGAAGTTCTGCCGGAACTGACTTCAAATCCTGCTGAAAGAGCGGCTCAATCTCAGCTTGTGCCTGTTGCACGGTGACCCCGGGCTTGAGCCGGGCAAAGGCCCGCCGCGGCCCTCCATAGCCGCCGTTGGCCGTTCGATCGGCCGCTTCGTCCACCGTCATCGGAAACACCACATCGATGGCTTGCAGCCGAGGCATCTCCCAATTTCTGGGAAGCACGCCAATGACGCGGACCGGACTGCCGTCGATCGCAATCGTCTTATTCAGAATGCCTGGATCCCGGCCGTAATGACTCAGCCATAGACCATAAGAGATAAGTGCGACATCCGGAGCTCGGGGACGGGTTTCGTCGGCAAGGAAGTTGCGGCCCAGAACGGGTGACACGCCGAGGACCGATAAAAAATTACCTTCGACAGATTCGCAATTAAGTTGCGCCGGCTTTCCTTCCGTCAGGTCGCACTCATGGGCGGTGGCCTGCTCTGAGGTCATCGCTTCGAAGGGTTTCTGATGGTCGCGCCAGTTGTAGTAGAAGTTGCCCATCAGGAACTCCTGCGTCTCAACTGAGTGCACCATGCCGACCGAGACCAGTCGCTCCGCATGGGCATACGGGAGGTCGCGAAAGAGGATGCGATCGACGATGCTGAAGATGGCTGTCGTCGCTCCGATGCCCAGCATCAGCGTAACAATAAGTGTGAGCGTAAAAACGGGGTTGCGACCGAAGCCGCGGATGGCGTAGCGGATATCCTGAAGGAAGGTTTCCATCTAAATACAGAGAATGACCCCGTCTCTTGTCGATGTCAACGGGATACAAGTTCGATTCCTGGAGCTAAATTCCGAAGTTTGCGTAATTTCCAGCTCTTCGTCCGTATACCCCACGTATGACCGAATACGATATGACATCGGTTGGACGAGTGAGCAGCGATTCACAGCAAATAGCGCGTGGTCTTCGCGAACGCGATATTGCTCTGCTCCACGCTCTGGTCGAGCAATATCAGTATCGTCTGGTTCGCTACCTTATCTATCTGTTGGGAAAGCGCGACGAGGTCGATGACTTGGTACAGGAAACATGGGTCCGGGTTCTTGAGCGCGGCCGCTCCTATGACGGACGCTCTCGTTTTGAGCCCTGGCTTTTTACCATCGCCCGCAATCTCGCCATCGATCACATGCGCAGGCGGAAAACCTGGAGTCTGGCTACGGATCTCGACTCGGATGACGACGGGGAACAGGACAAAGCTCCTCGATCCCCTGCTTCCAATGACCCGTCCCCCTTTGTGCTCGCAGCGCGCACCGAAGATGCCCAGCGTCTTGCACAATCCATGCAGACTCTGGACTTTATCTATCGCGAAGTGCTCGTCCTTCGCTTTCAGGAGGATTTGTCATTGCAGGAAGTGGCAACGGTGGTAGGAGCACCAGTCAGTACAGTTGCTTCAAGAATTTATCGGGGACTGCAGACACTACGAACCCTACTGGATGGAGCAAAGCATGAAAACTGATCCTCACGCGACATTCCGGGACGTCATTGACAAAACTCTGGCCGGCGGCGCATCACCTGAGGATGATCGCTCTCTTCAGGAACACTTGGCAGCTTGCGCTCAATGTCAGGAATATCTAAGTGCCGGCACCCGGGTCATCGCCAGTCTTGGTGGCTTTTCATTTGACGTTGATCCTGGGCTGGAGCAAAAAGTTCTTTGGTCGCTCACTGTGCGCGCACAGCAGCTCGAGACCGCACAGTCTCATCGCCGGCGAATCGTGTGGGGCTGCGTTGGCGCCCTGGTGTTGCTGATCACGGGCTCCTTCGTTGCTCTTGAATTCGGCAATCTGGTTGCGGCCGCCCTCAACCTGCCGCCCATGCAAGTACAGAGGTTACTGCTGCTTGTATGGGTAATACCCTCCTTGTGCCTTTCACTGCTGTTTCCAATACTGCCCGTGCTGTCCCATCGGGAAGCGAGGTTTTTATGAAAAACCGTTTTTTGAATGTTGTCCCCAAAGCCGTTCAGGTATGGGCTGTCGCCATCGTCGCCGCGGCAGTGTTGATCGGATTGGCTGTGGGCTGTTACGCCATCGCCAACGGGGCCGTGTTGCGGACTATGTTTGGGTATGCCGCAGGCGCCCTGGCCGTCGGCATGGTAATCGCAATTTGGCTTCTCTGTCTGGGTTTCGTCTTTGCGGACGCTCGCCGGCGAGGCATGCGGGCGGCCGGTTGGATGCTGGTGGCCATGCTGATGCCGAATCTACTGGGATTTCTTCTCTACTTTGTAATACGCCGGCCGCTCGCTGCACCTTGTGTAAGTTGTAGCCGCGAGATTCCAGTAGATCAGCCATTCTGCTCGTGGTGCGGGAGTTCCCGTTCCCAGCTTCCATCAGGCGGGGCTCCATCGGGCACTGAACCAGTCGGCGGGCAGGCGTGAGAAGATGCTGCTGGAGACATCGCAGGATTGCGGAGGATCATGACAAGAAGCCGGCAAACTCGTTCGCTATTCCTCTTATCGATCGTTTTTGCAGTAGCAGCTCAGCTTACGCTCGCCGGCAAGGTAGCTACTCCGGTGACCTCCCTGCGTGTCTACCTCTTCGACTGCGGCCTGATCAAAGGCGAAAATCCGCTAGAGTACGGCTTGAACAAGGGCGATGTTAAAAACCCCGACATGGTAGTGCCGTGTTACCTGATCGTTCATCCCAAGGGAACTCTGATGTGGGATGTGGGGGTGATTCCGGACAGTGCCTTCAAGGGCGATGGGCCGGCGACTCAGACGGACGGCTCCGACACGGAAACCTCCCCAAGGCCCTTGCTGCCGCAGCTGGCGGCCCTTGGCTATCGCCCGGAGAACATCACCTACCTTGCTCTTTCCCATTACCATTCCGATCACGTGGCGAATGCGAACGCGTTTGCCGGTTCCACCTGGCTGGTCCATGCCGCGGAGCGGGATGCAATGTTCGCTGCCAAGCCCGAGGACCAGTCCGCTTACGACCGGCTCCGCAACAGCAAGACGATAATTTTGCCAAACACTGACTACGATGTATTTGGCGATGGAACTGTGGTGATCAAATCCGCTCCTGGTCATACTCCTGGCCACCAGGTTCTGGCGTTGAAGTTGCCTAAGACCGGACCAGTCCTGATTGCGGGGGATCTATGGCATTATGCGGCGGAGCGAACCGCGTCCCGGCCTCCTAAAGATGAGGCGAATCAGCAGCAGACGCTGGCGAGTCGCGCGGCGATGGAGGCCTACTTGAAGCAGAGCGGCGCCCAACTCTGGATCGAGCACGACCCGGCAACCTTCCATCGTCTCAAGAAAGCCCCCGCCTACATCGAATAGCTTGTTCGTTCTCGCAGTTTCCTTGCCCATCGCTCGGGCTCAGGTCCGCGACCATGCTTTTGGGTTCTCCATCCCCGCCACAATCGCCGGGTGCCCCACATCTCGCTCGTTTTTCGCGAGATGTGGGATACCGCAGGTCTTCCCCTCAAGCCTGCTGCGGGCGCCACAACTCCACAGGGGTGCCCCACGTTCGCCTAAGCGTACGTGGGCCGAATACGATGGGCGAAGCCCCACGACAGCTTTTCGTTCCAGACCCTACCCTTTGTCCATAACGAGATGCCGGATGTGCTCAATGGCCGGAAGGCTGATGACTAAGCCGTTCCATCAGAACCGCGTTGCGCTTAGCTTGTTTGGACAGTGAATCAAGGTAAGCCGTTTCTCCCTCCGCGTGGTACCCCTCCCCGAGTATTCCCACGCCGACCAAGCCCGGCAGATACGGAGCGACAAAAGAAATGTCTCCTGCGCCCCGGGTCATCGGTCCCGCTTCGACAACAGGCCCCAAGCCCAGCGCTACGCTCCCGTCGTTCCACTCGGCTAACAACTTCTCTCCAGCCGCTGTCCTGGCCATGGCAGGATAACTTTCATCGAAAGCGATATTCGCGCCGGTCCTCGGCAGGTGGGCTGCAACAATGGCGCGCATCTTCTCCTCCACGCGCGCGGTCTGCTCATCATTCAGTGTGCGCAGATCGCCGCCGGCAATGGCTGCGGGCGCAACGACGTTTGCTTTTCCCGTGGCCGACCCTCCGGTGCTGTCTGCATTCATCTGCGCAGTCGCGCCCCCGAGGATGAGACCAACGTTATACGTGAGCCCCTCCTCCGGCAGCTCTTTGCGGAAGGCATCCAGGATGCGCGCCAGCTCGTAGATGGCGCCGAAGCCGAGGCGATCACCGAAGATCTGCGATGAATGCCCGCTTATGCCGGTTGTCTCGATATGCCAGGTGGTGGAGCTTCTGCGCGCGATGCTGATCGTATCCTGCCCGTTCAGGCGTACGCTCGGCTCGAACTCAAGAGCGACGTCACTCTGTTTAGCGGCTTCGATCAGGTCGTGGCGCGCGACCTGCATAGGCGCACCAATACGCTCTTCGTCGCCGCTCAGAACAATACGGATTTCACAGTGTTCGAGCACGCCGGCTTCCTGCATAGCTCGCAATGCGGCCAGCATCACGACCAGTCCACCCTTCATGTCAGCGACGCCCGGACCAGTGGCGATCTTGCCGTCAGTATTGGGGACAAGCGCGTACTGCTGAAACGAGCTGGATGGTTCGAAGACCGTATCCATGTGGCCGATGAGCAGCAGCTTCTTTCCGCACTGGCCCTCTCCGCCAGGGCAAAGATGTTCGGCGATGAGGTCTCCCGCGCGGCCAGTTTGGGATTGCATAGGCACCCACCGCACTTTGAAACCGAGCGATTCGAACTGCGGCGTAAGGCTGTCTTTCACCGCTTCGACGCCCGCCAGGTGCATGGTTCCGCTGTTGAGGTCGACAAGTTTCTCAAGCAGCGCCAGATCCGAATCAGCGTGGGCATCCACTGAGCGGACCATTTTGACTTCGGTGGGCGATAGCCCATCCCTGGGCTGCCCGCAAGCAGGCTTATTGCTCGCAGTCAACAGGGAACCGGCCAGGCAGCCGAGGGCAAGCAACCTGTTCACCCGAATCGAATCCAGTGACATAGCGTGGATTCTAGCATCGCAGTTTTCGTCGATCGCGATCATGCGCATGAATCGGCTAATCTGGATGTGTGGCAAAGGAATACTGGAGGAAACAAATGGTTCAAATTACCTGGCTCGGGCATGCAAACTTCGAGATCAAATTCGAATCTGGAGAAGTCCTGCTATTGGATCCCTGGATCGAGGGGAATCCCGCTTATCCAAAGGACTACAAGATCGAAAAGGCCGATGCGATTGCTGTTTCTCACGGGCACGGGGACCACATGGGGGACGTAGTTCCGCTGGCGAAACGCTTCGGATCAAAAGTAGCTGCTATGGTCGAAGTCGCCGGCTTCTGCGCCTCAAAAGGAGTGAAGAACACCATCGGCTTCAACAAGGGAGGCACGGTTGATCTGGGTTTTGTAAAGCTCACCATGACGCACGCGCTGCACAGTTCTTCCATCAGCGACGGCGACAAAATGATTTATGGAGGAGAACCGGTCGGCTTTATCTTGACCTTCAAGGACGGCCGCCGCGCTTACTTTGCCGGGGACACGGCAATTTTTTCGGAATTGGCCTTGTACGCCGATATTTACCATCCCGAGCTGGCCTTCTTGCCCATTGGCGACTTCTATACGATGGGGCCCGAGGAAGCTGCCTATGCCGCACGGTTGCTGAAGGTGAAAAAGATCATCCCCATGCACTATGGGACCTTCCCTGCGCTTACGGGCCGCCCGGAGCATCTGGAGGAGAAATTATCTGGAACAGGAATCCAGGTCCTGACACTGAAGCAGGGGCAACCGATCACCTGGTAACGTCTGGAGGAAACAATCCATGAGTAGCAATCACCCGAGTCCTCGCGACGTTGCTCGTCCGTTCACGCCTGAGCTTTCTGCACTCATTGAAGACCCGCTCTTCAGCCGCGTGTGGGAGCGCCCTGGGCTCTCCAAGCGCGACCGTAGCCTGATCACGGTCGCAGCTTTGGTTGTTCTCTACCGTCCCGAACAGCTTCCCGCCCACCTGCGTATGGCGATTGCCAACGGCGTTAGCAAGACGGAGCTAAGCGAAGCGATTACTCATCTTGCTTTCTACGGTGGCTACCCGGCCGCGGTCTCCGCTTCCGGCATCGCACACGAGACGCTGGGCAACCTGGATGATGGGCACCCGGGAGAACCAGCGGGAGGTTGACCGCGTCTCTCAGGCTGCTGCTTCGTGCCAATGCGTTGGTGTAGCCCCGATTCATCCGGGGCGGTTTTTACGCGAAAGGGTGGGATACGTAAATTTCGCTTTTCCGATTTTCCGGAGGAGCAGGCTTAACGGAAAAGGATATTGTTACTTTAACCCTGCGCTTCTGTTCCGAGACGGTTGCTCTGTTACGCAATCACACTGATAAGCTACAAAGCAAATGACTGACAAATTCAACGAATTGCTTGCGGAAGGACATCGGGAGCGGCAAGAAAACCGGCTTTCGGCTTCTCGTGCGATCTTCATTGACGTGGTGCGCAAAGCTTCAGAAGAGGGTGATCGCTCGTCTCTGGCGGAGGCTCTTGGCGGATTGGCAGAGGCCGAAGACGGTATTGGAAATTACCAGGCGGCCCGGCACCACTACGCAAACGCGGCGTGCTCTATCGACAAATCGGGCCATCGAAGATGCTGGCCTGCGCCCTCCGGCACGAGGCCGACCTGTGGATGCAGACAAATCGGCCTGCAGAGGCCGAGCCGCTCTATCTCGAAGCAGAGAAGGTGTACCGGGAAAATGGCGAAGAGAGCGCTCTCGATCTTGCTCATACCCTCCGAGCACTGGCTCTGATCAGAGAGGCAAAGGGCGAGACGACGGCAGCCAGATCCCTCTGGCAAGAGGCTTGCGAGATCTATGCACGCCTGGAGGTAAAAGAGGCACTTGCGGAGTGCGACAAGAAACTCTCTCTCCTTTAGCCTCACCCCTCCACGGCCACGAGCTACCGCGTCTAAACCCTTACTATTTCTTTATTCATTTCCGCGTTAAATAAGATCTGGTGCTTCTCGCCGATGTCTGCAGCCTTTGGCAGAGCAGAGGATCGACTGGGTTTGTGCTCATTTGAAATGACACCTGTTGCTGCAAAGATTTCCGAATGCCTGGTACGAGCGGCAACCCCTGCCGATATGGCCGCAGTGACAGCAATTTATGCCCACTTTGTGGAAACAACCACGGCGACCTTCGACCTTGTCGCTCCAGGCGAAGCCACGATGCAGCGCAGATTGCAGGTCGTATTGGACAACGGTCTCCCGTATTTAGTAGCCGAGCTCGAAGGCTATGTCGTGGGATACTGCTACGCCTCACCCTTCCGTCCGCGCGAGGGCTATCGCTTTACAGTTGAGGATTCCATTTACGTGCGCGCAGATTGTAAAGGCTACGGAGTAGGGACGAAGCTTCTGAGTGAATTGATTTCACTTTGTAAGGCGAGGTGTTGTCACAGCATCGTTGCCTGTATTTGCGGGGTCAATGTACCCTCCGTTGCTCTCCATGAGTCGCTTGGATTCGTGCCGATCGGAACTTTGCCGGAAGCGGGCAAGAAGTTCGGAGAGTGGCTCAGTCTTTCGTTTATGCAGCGCCTCCTCTAGCACGACCGTCACAGCAACGAGTGAACCACAGCATCGAGTGAACCACAGCATCGAGCGAACCACAGCATCGAGCGAACCAACGCATTGAGTGGGTGGCTCAGGTCTCGCTTTTGAGACCTGGGTTCTCCCCCAATTGAGAACGGGCGTTCGATACGAACGCCCGCACATCTCTGATTGAAATTAGAAATCTAACCTCAACGCGAGTTGCCCGGTTCGGTTACCAGCATTCTCTGCCGTCTGCGGAGCTGTGAGCTGACCGAACGTCGAGGTATTGTCGATCTGCGTGGCCGGCGGCAGGAAATTGGTGTGGTTAAGAACATTGGTGAAGGTCGATTCAAAGCGCACATGCACCCCTTCCGTGACCGTAAAGACCTTCGCCAGGCCAAAGCTCACTGCCGCAGTGCCGGGGCCTTCCAGAGTCCCAACACCTGCGTTGCCGAAGCGCCCGGCGCCGACCGGTGTGGGTGAGAATGCCGCAAGGTTAAAGTAATGCGAGCGCGACTGCCCGGCGTAGTAGTTATGCGAAACCACGTCGGGACGCAGGAACGCGCCACGATTGGTTACGTTGGTGTTGGACTGGTCATTCGTCTGCGGGATGCCGCTGGCATCGCTCGGGCACTGGCCTGTGACAGGGTCGGGCGCGACCTGGCAGCCTCCGGGGCTGATGCTGGGGGTAAGCCAGGGGCCGGTTTCCAGCAGGGTTATGGTATTGAGGTTCCAACCGCCGAAGACTTCGTTCAGCCAGTTGCCATGGGTAAGGTACTTGCGGCCTTCGCCGAAAGGAAGCTGATAAATGCCGGTCAGAAGAAAGCGATTGCGGCGTGTGCCTTCTTCGTTGCCATAGTCGGAATAGGTGTCGAAGCGGTTAGTGATCGGAATGCCATAGTTGACTTCACCCGCGAAGGAGTTCGGGGTATCGCCCTGGTTGTCTGCCTTATTGACGGCAAGCGTGTAGTTAGCATTGTAATAAAGGCCATTGGACATGCGATGCGTTCCTTCAATCTGCAACGCCTTGTAGTTGGCCTCGCCGTGGTTGAAGGTGGAGTAGAGCGTGGTCCAGTTCTGATACGGCGCGCGCTTGTCAACGTAGACGCCGGAAGTGGCTCCCTGGTTGTAGGGGATCGTGCTGGCGGGAATCTGGTTGAGGTCTTCGGTGATGTTCAAGCGATAGCTATGCATTCCCACGTAGCTGACGCGCAGTGAATTATTCGCCGTAAGCTCGCGCTCAACGGTGAGGCTCCATTGGTTGGACTGAGGGTCGCGGTAATTCGGATCCACTCCCTGATCCAGGCCGCCGCCACCGTAGACAACACCGACAGAAGGCGGAGCGGTGTTGGGAAACTTGATCAGCGGAGCCGCCTGAGTACCAGAGTTGGAGTAAACGTGAAGGTTCGAGGTCGGGTTGCCACTGTTGTTGAAAGACAGTGGACCGAGGTTGGTCATGGTGTAGATGCCGAAGCCGCCGCGAATGACCGTCTTGGTGTCGTTAAAGGGGCGATACGCAAAAGCGATACGCGGCTGGAAATTGCCTTTGTAAGTCTGCCGCAAGCCCTCCGGCAGGCCGTCCTGACTGGCGGTGACGTACTTGGTGCACGGCAGGAACGTCTGGTCCAGGTTACACGCATTGAATGACTGCTGAAACGCGACGTTAGAGGAGACAATGTTCTGCTTCTGTAGATACGCTGCGAGGTTATCCGGAACAACGATCGAGTTGTTTCGTTGGTCGAAGTTGGCAAGATTGCCGCCATTCTCCACAAAGGAGGGCAGGACCTGCCACCGCAGACCGTAGCTGAGGGTGAGACGGCTGTTGAGGTTCCACTCATCCTGTCCAAAGAAACTGTACTGTGTGGCGGTGCCTCCGACATCTGGGCTCGAGACCGCGAAGTAGAGCGTGGTGGGCTCACCAAGAAGAAAATCGCCGAACGCGCTGCCGGTAAACCCGCCCTGAAAGACAAAGTTGCCGAAGTCGTCTGAGTTGAACTCGGGAGCAAAGCTCTCCAGGTCGAAGTACCGTACATGACGGACATCGATGCCGCCCTTCAGCGTATGCTTGCCGCGCGTGAAGGTCAGATTGTCAGAGAACTGGGTGGTCTTCGATTGAGTAATGCCGGCCTTGTCACGGCCAATCGGGGTGAACCCGGTGCCGGCGTTGAAATTGAACGTGGGGAATGCGTGCGTGAACGGATGCTGGCTGATGTTCACGCCTTCGAGCCCAAGCTGCTGCAATGCACTTGCGCCTTCGATGGGGAAGTTGACGCTGGTGGTCACATTGGTGAAGCCATAACGGAATTCGTTCAGCATGTTCTGGCTAATGGTGTAGGTGTCAGAAACCAGCAGACTGCGGTTGTGGATGCTGTCGACATCGTTGGGCAGAAAAGGATTTGCAACATCGGAGGTAATGTTCTTGCGGCTAAAGCGGCCATAAATCGACTGTTTTGATCCGAGGACCTGATCGATCCTGAGATCGGCGCCGTCGGTTCTCGCCGGTGTCTGCTGAAAGTTCTCGAAATTGTAGCTGGACTGACCCGAGACATTGGGTAACGGGTAATACGCCAGCAGCGCTTGAGCGGTCGGGCTAATAGAGCCCGCGGGGATAATCGGTCCCCCAATGTCGGCAAGGTTGCCGGTGCGGTCAGCCGCGCTGGGAACAAGAAACTGCTGCAGCGTGGCGGTCGAGCGCCGATTGCCTTCATAGTCGGCGAAGAAAAAAGTCTTGTTGCGTCCGTTGTAGAAATGGGGGATGGTCACCGGCCCACCCAAAGAGCCGCCGAAGGTATTGAAGTGCTTAGGCGCCTTGCCCGCGAAGCCATAGGGATCTGCATCCAGTGCATCGTTTTGAAAGTACTCAAACAGGCTGCCATGAAAATTGTTCCCGCCGCTCTTGGTGGTGAACGTCACATCGCCAACCTGAGAAAACTCGGCACTATTATTGAAGGCCGTTACCTTAACGGCGGCGATACCTTCCTGCGAAGGATAGGCATCCTGCAAAGCGCCGTTCTGGCGGACGTTGGCCGTGGAGATGCCGTCGACCGAGTAGTTGATTTGCGAAGAGCTGGCGCCATCGACGGCGACGTTGCCTGCACTGTCCTGCTGCACATTGGGTGAAAGTGCCAGCGAACCGAGCGGGCTGGTCGTGGTTGCCCGATTGTTCAGAGGCAGCTGGGTAATCAGGGTGTTGTCTTTGGAGTCGCTGAGCGTGGCGCTCTCGGTGTTGATCTGGTCGGCTGCGGCGTTCACGTCGACAGTGACCGCATCAGCGGCGGCGACCGCGAGCGTGGCGTTCACGCGGAGATCTTGTCGTGCGTTGAGTGCAACCCCCTGGATGTTTGTGGTCGAGAAGCCCGTGCGGGCGACGGTAACAACGTACTGGCCGGCCTTGACGTTGTTGAATAGATACGCCCCGTCACCGTCCGTTGTGGTGGTGCGGTCGGTGTTCTCCTCTACGCTGTGCAGCGCGACGGCGGCTCCCGGGATAGCGGCGCCGGATGAGTCGGTGGCGATGCCGCGAATACTCCCAAATGTGGATTGTGCGTGAGCGGACGTTGCCGCAATACTCATCGCGCATATCGCCAGGAAGATAGATCCGATTGCTGCCACCGGCGAGCCGGGGAGCAAACGCAGTACAACGTACGAAAGCCTCGAAATAGTAGAGTGAATTTTAATCGTTGGAGCGAACATGTTGGTGCCTCACAGCAGATTTCACAACCCGCTACGCAAGTAGAGAGCGAAATGCATAAGGGAGGCATCTGGTGGCGAAGTACATTTTCTTTATGCCTTCCTTATGGGGAAACTTCCGCGTGGTCGAGTTTGCTGTGCCGGAAGGGTGAATCCTTACCGATTCCTTATGTGTGGAGCGCTATTTTAAAGGTGGCTTGTTTGGTACGGAGAACTACCGCGCGGCGTGAGCTATGGCTATCGGGTGGGAGCGCGTAAGGGACGACGGAGCGGAGCAAAGGCCTGGCATAGCGTCGCAGCATCCGCTGCTCCGCCTTTCCCGCGCTGAACTTCTCCGAGCAGCGGGCATGGGCCTTCTGCTTGGCACGTCGGCCATTGCCATTGCAGTCATCGGGTTTCTACTTCGGGTAAACCTTTCGACCGCCGGTTCTCTCGAATTGATTCTGGTGCTGCTGGTTGCGCTCCGCTTCGGGTTTGTTCAAGCAACCGTAGTTTCGGTGACTGCGTTCTGGTGCTTGAACTTCTTGTTCACGGCGCCGTTATTCACATTCGTGGTGGCAGACCCTCAGAATTGGGTATCACTCGTTACTTTCGAAGCGACCGCTCTACTGGTGAGCGGCCTTTCCAACAAAGTCCGTTTGCACGCTGCCCAGGCCGAAGACCAACGCGCAAGAGCGGTAAAGCTTTATGAGCTGAGCCGCGCGGTGTTGTTGATTGACCAACGCAGATCGACAAGCGATCAGCTCTGCGGTCTTATACGAGAAATATTTAACGTCAACGATGTCCAGTTCTGGATTGTCGATGACACGACTGAACTTCCACCAGAAACTGCGCCAACGCCAGGCAATCAGCAGGCGTATGAAACTTATCTGGAAGAGACGAGACAGTGACGAGATCAACGTGTGCTGTTCGCGGCGCGTCCTCAGGCTGGGCACGAAGATCATAGGCGGTATGACGATGCGCGGGTGGAGGATTGATCCTCTGTCGGCCGATGCGGTCGCCTCCATTGCCGCTATTACCTTCGCGCGCACCCGGGCCATCCAACTGGAGAACCGGGCTGAGGTGGAGCGTGACGGGGAGAAGCTGCGCACCGCGGTTCTCGATGCTCTGGCACACGGTTTTAAAACACCGCTGACAGGCATCAAGACAGCAAGTTCTGGCCTGCTTGCCATCGATCACTTGAGTTCAACCCAGCTGGAGTTGGTGTCCATCATCGATGAGCGGGTCACCATGCTCAGCCAACTCACCACTCGCCTTCTGCAAACCGCGGCTCTTGAGACTAAGGAAGTTCATGTGCGTCGTTCGAATACCTCCATCTCAGATCTGGTTTCGAAGGTCGTGCGTCAGCAGGAAGAAGAGGTCCGCGCTCGGATAGAGATAGCTCTCCCCGACAACCTGCAAAGCGATCAACTCGACGCTCCGATGATCGAACTCGCTTTGCAGCAGCTGGTTGACAATGCAGCCAAATATTCTGCGATTGGCGAGTCCGATCCCGATCACCATCAGGCAGGTGCCGTCGGAGACGGTGGTTGAGGTGCAGAACGCAACCATCAACGGTTCTGCGATCCGGTTGGAAGAACGAACCCGGATCTTCGAGCGGTTCTATCGCGGGAGCGATGCCGTCCACGGTCCAGCAGGTACAGGGTTGGGCCTCTCGATTGTGAAGAAAATAGCCGAGGTGCATGGCGGTCGGGTGTGGGTGGAGTGTAGCGACACGGCGACCCGCTTCGCCCTCTCAATCCAGCGATACAAGAAGGAAAAAAATGGATAGCACGGAAGGAACGCTTCTACTGGTGGAGGATGACACGTCGATTCGCCGTGGGTTGAAAGCAACGCTATCTGCGCTTCGGTTTGAGATCGGCGAAGCTTCTACAGGAGAAGAAGCGTTGACGCGCCTGCGGATGGTCGACTACGACCTGATATTGATGGACCTGAACATGCCGGGGATGGGTGGTGTAGAAACCTGCCGCCGTGTGCGCCGGGAATTTCCGCAAATTTCCATCCTCGCGGTCACCGTGCGGGACAGCGAAGAGGATAAAGTAGAAGTCCTGGATGCTGGTGCGGACGACTACATCACCAAGCCGTTCCAGATACGCGAGTTGACGGCAAGAATCCGTGCTGTTCTTCGACGGAGCCGCACACCGCCGCCTGCGGTCAAAGAGATAATTCAGGTTGGCATCTTCGAGTTGCATCCGGAGCGGCGCTTGCTGAAGAAGAACGGTAAGGAGATCCGTCTCACGCCGACTGAGTTTGACCTGATTGCCTGTCTGATGACCCATGCTGGTCACCCCATTCTCCATGCAAAACTTCTTACTCGGTGTGGGGCCCTGAATACGGTGAGGAACGAGAATACCTTCGGACCTATATTATGCAGTTGCGGAAGAAAATCGAAGATGATCCGGCAAATCCTGCTTATTTGAAGACAGTAAACTATCTCGGTTACGTTTTCTCTGACCTTAATCTACAAACAGCGGGAGGAGAATGACGGTTCTGGAAAAGCGGACCATACATGCTGCGGAACAACTCTTCCTGGGAAGGGCACGGCTTCAGCCGCGCCGCAAGGATTGGAAATACGTCAGGGCTAAAGCTCCTGCGGGTCTCACCACTGCCAATCCCTTCAACGAGGGACGGCCCATCCGAGCCAATCCGTTGGTGCCAGCCCGGACTTCAGTCCGGGGGAGCGGGTTTTTAAACCCGCGGAAACGACCCGGCATATATATTTGAGGGCTTTAGCCCTGGTGGCTGCATAGCCTGCGTGAGAACTCGGTTTCACCGGAAGGGCACGGCTTCAGCCGTGCCGTAAATAACACTGCCATACCCGGCTTTGGCCGCTGAGGGCATTTTTCTTGCCTCGTCCGGACTTATCCGCAACCTGTATGGCGGGGGAAGCTAGTCCAGTTTCCGATACTCAGCGCGGGCTTGTTTGAGGACGGGTATGCCAGGGTCAGCGTCTTTCCAAAGCATGAAGAAATCCTGGTAAGCAGTTTTTGCTTTGGTCTTGTCTCCCGTTAACGCGGCCGCTCTTGCCAACTGCAAATGCGCCAGAGCACCGATGGGATCGCTGCCTACGATGCCACGGTGGTCGAGAATCTTTTGGAACTCGATCGCCGCGTCAGCGCCTTGGTCGGCGGCCAGGTAAGCCTCGCCGCGGAAGTAGACAGGGTAGAGCGCACCGAATAAAAGGCGGGAGTTGCCTAACTCATAAGGAGCTGTCACCTGCAACAGCTCGATGGCCTTGGTTGCATCGCCTTGGCCCAGTGCGAGACGCGCGCGAAGCACAGGCAGATAATTCAAGTGAACCACTGTATCTTCAGGGAAGCGCCTATCTATATCGCCGGCGAGCGACTGCGCGCGGGAGACATCTCCCGTCATCGCCAACGCCAACGCTACCCCAAACTCCACCTCGCGGTTGTTGGAGTGCCGGAGCGCAGCCGCTGCATTCTCTCTGGCTTGCGGCGGATTGCCAAAAAACGCTTCGCGTAAGGATGCTCCAGCCTCCCAGAGGCCGGCCCTTTCCGTCTGGTTTTCCTCGTGGGCCTGGTCCACAGCGCGTTGAGACAGGATTCGCGCCGATTGCAGGTGACCGAAGTAGGCTTGGGCAAAGGCCTCCTTGTTGGAGATCCAGGTATCCCCTCCAGATCTCACCCGGGCGCGCGCCACGGCGCGTTCCATGCCTGCCTGATCGCCTTTCAGGAAAGCGATGTCATGTTCGAGCATGAGGAATTCGTCGATTTCGAGCCCTCGTCCGGCGGCGCGGCGGAGCACGTTCTCACCCTCCTCCACATGGCCAAGATAGACATTCAGAACCGCGAAATTGTAGTAGGCAATCGAGAAATCAGGGTCCAGCTCGATGGCCTTCCTGGTCCCCGCGAGAGCCTGTTGGTATCGGCCCGCTGCCTTGCTTGGATAACCCGATAACATCGTGTAGGGCACGGGATCACGAGGGTAGGTTTGTAACCAAGCCTCATCGTTCTGCCGGGCCTTTTCCAGGTTTCCTGTGGCCAGGCCCTCGTAAGTAGCAGTGATGTAGAACTTTTCCCGGTCGCTGGTATGGTCGCGTAACTGCCAGGCCTTGGTGGTGGCCTCGGCAGAGAGATCGGATTCATCGATATCAGCGTATTCGCGGCCCAGTGTTGCCTGGGCTAGTGCGAAATTGGGATCGATCTCCACCGCGCGCTTCAACAGTGGGAAAGCCGCCATGGCCCCACTTGTGGTGTGCAGCTTCCAGCCTGCGCTGTATGCCTCCAGTGCTTCGAGCGAAGGGGTCGTTGCCTCATTCAGTGGGGTGTTGTGCTCCTGGATGGTGGTCAGCGACTCACCGACACGATTGCGAAAGCGACTGGCAATCTGGCTCAACGCACTCAGTACGTCTTCCTTTCTGGCTGCCTGCGTCTGTTCCTGGTCGAGGGCCTCCCCGCTGCGGCAGCTCCTGGCCTGCAGCGTAACGACATATTGGCTCCCGAGAGGTGCAATGGAGCCATCGAGGACGGCGGCGCTGCCGGTCCGCTCGCAGATTCCGCGAGCCAGCTCCGGAGTCAGCCGGGTACCTGCTGCGTGGCCCATCAGGTGAAGCGTATGGGCGACGCGCTGATCGGAAATGAGGCTGAGGAAGGGTGACTGCCTGAGCTGAATCGCCAGGCCCTGGCGAAGGGTCTCGTCGAACATGGGGTCGCCGGTGGAGTTGGCGAAGTCGGCGAGCACGACCGTGTCTTTTGCGCTAAGGACGGCCCGGCGAGGGGAGAGCCATCGCCATAAGCCCGCAGCTACCGCCAATAAGATCACGGTGGCCACAGCGATCCACCTCCAAGGCCTGGTCTCCTTCACTTCGATCTGTACCCGGGAGTGGCTGGCTGCGGCGATCGCGAACTCCTCGCCGGGCACCAGGCGGACATTTTCTGTGAGGCGGTAACCGCGACCGGGGATGGTGACAATGTAACGGTGATCCTGCGCGGTCTCACCCATCGCTTTGCGCAGCATAAAGATATTGCGACTTAGATTGGCTTCCTCCACAAAGGTGTCCGGCCAGACCGACTTCATCAGGTCGTCTTTGGTGACGATCTCATGGCCGTGTCGAACTAAGACCAGAAGGATCTGAAACGTTTTGGGTGTGAGTGGGACGGCCACCCCCGCCTTGAGCAGCGTTTCCCGCGCAGGATCCACCCGAAAGGGACCGAACTCATACAGTTCCGGAAGCTTCGGGTTCTCGCTGAAGGCCATTTGAGCCGGAATTCTAGCATGCACCGAGCCGCCTACCTAGGTGGATGCCATCTGTGCTGTTCGCAGTAAGTGGCTGTTGTTTCTGGCACTTGCAGAGCGAGGAGAAATTATCAGAAATTTTCAGACCGCCAGGAAGGACTTTTCAAGCAGCTTCCCGGCAATCTTGCTCTCGTTCCGGGCACTTCGCAAAGGAGGCTTCATGGCAAAGCAGACCAAGATCACCATCGAAACCGATTCGTTGTTGATCCTGCGCGGCCGGAGTTCGCTGCGCGCATGGTGTGAGCGATGCGCGGCCGAAGTGGAAATGGTCGCTCTCGAGACTACGGGAGTGATCTCGAACCTGGAACAGCCTGAATTGGAGCAATGGCTCAGTTCAGGCGAGCTACATCGATTACAGGCTGCTGATGGCTCAGCACTGATCTGCCTGAATTCGCTGCTCGCTCGCGTGCAGAAGACAACAACGATCCAGCCGGCGGGGCTACGAACAGTCAAAGGAGACAAAATGAAGATGCAAACGAAGTTCACCTCTCTTATCCCCGGGGCCTGGTGGCCACGCTGGTGTCGGCGGCTGCTCCAGCCCAGGCACCAGCTTGTAAGCAACCGCAATACACCGTCACCGACCTTGGGGCGTTGGGAAAAGGCAACTACGCTACATCGAATGACATGAACAGTATCGGATGGGTGGCTGGCCAATCGAACCTGGTTCCCAACGGCCCGCAACATTCCTTCCTTTGGTATGGCGCCGGCCCGCTGGTGGACATTGGCACACTCGGCGGGCCTCAACAGTGGGGCGGATGGGCCTAACTTGTATGGCGAGGCCGCGGTTGGGTCGGAGCTTGCCGTAAAAGATCCTGATAACGAAGACTTTTGCACTTTTGGGACCCATCTCCAGTGCCGCGGCGCCATCTGGCGTTACGGCAAATTGACCGCGCTCCCCAGGCTACCCGGCGGGCGCAATTCCAACGCTTTCGAGGTCAACAATTTGGGCCAGGTGATCGGCTGGTCAGAGAACGGCGTTCGTGACTCCACCTGCTCCAAGGGTACCCCTTCTCAGGTCTTCCGTTATGAAGCGGTGAAGTGGGATTCGAATGGCCAGATTCACGAGCTCCAGCCGCTTAAGGGCGACACTGTCGCCTTCGCCATGGGCCTCAACGATCTTGGTCAAGCCGTCGGTTCCTCTGGCACCTGCGCCACTCAGGGCTTGCCCCCCGCAGCGGTAAACGGGTTGCACGCTGTGCTTTGGGAAGCGGACGGTACGCCTAAAGATCTCGGGAGGTTCGGAGACCAGAACCATACCATGTCCAACAATGCGTCCAGCATCAATGACCTCGGCGATGTCGTGGGGACATCGGAAGCAAACGACGGCACCGTGCACTCGTTCCTATGGACCAAGGCTAGAGGCAAGCAAGACCTTGGTACGCTAACGCCGTCGGCGTTCGTGACCGTGGCGGGCTGCTGCAGAACGGTGAACAACCGCGATGAGGTCGTCGGTTTTTCCGTCGATCCCAACGGGATGAGCGCTTTCTTTTGGAAAGACGGGAAGATGCAGGACCTCAACACACTCATCCCGGCGAACTCAACCTTGCATCTGATGGGTGCGTATTCGATCAACGACGATGAAGAGATCGCAGGTCAGGGTTGCGTGTTGCCGGCTTGCACAGAAATGCATGCCTACCGGCTCTCTCCCAAGCGGTGAAAGCAACGACGGGTAAGCGGCGGTTGAAGTTCACCGCTTACCCTACCTTTTTCTCATACCGCACAAAGTTGAACCGATATCTGGTCTTAATCGTTGCGCAGTCCTACCTGTGAACTTTGAAAACCTTAAAACCCCTCCTCAAATACACCAGGTACATGGACGGTGCTAAGGCGCGATATTTTCGAATCTTTCGCAACAAGAGCACGAAGACACCGCCTCTAAGCATCCACGCTCTTTTCCTTAGCTGATCGGCGCTCTGTCTTTGCTCCAGCCACGGGGCTTTACGAGGATTCCTGGATAGTGTTGGTGGAACCCCAAAGGTAAGAAGGTATGCATAGCGGTCAACGCTTGATACGTTATTAGTGGAGCAATGCAGGGTTCGCTGCCCGTGAACGACGCATCCGCCGGCCGGCAGCGGACAACAGACAGATTGTTCGTCACTAAAGCTGACAGCGCACTCAAACGCATGGGTGCGGGGATCATTATCCAGGCTACGATGTTCCAAAACTCCCATACGATTGGAGCCTGGCAGATAGATCATGCAGCCATCCTGTGGGCCGACATCCTGGAGTGGCATCCAGAACGTGAGTTGTGCATGATCATATTCCGGATCTGAATAGGCTTCGTCCTGATGCCAGGGAGTACCAGCACCGACGTTCGCCGGCTTCAGAAGAAGAAAGTCACTCAACAGAATGCACTGTGGAGAGAGCAGCTGCTGAGCGATTCGTGTGGCATTGCGCACATAATTTGTTTCCAGCAGCTGGCGATGATGGAGGCTGGGATTGTTGATCTGGATGGATCTTAGAACCCCTCGGCTGTTTGAGCCTTCCATAGTGTCGAAAAAGGACCCTTCTTTCTCGCCTGCTCGCCTGTCGACAAGATCCTGCAGTATCTTCCGGATCCCGGCTACTTCATCAGCCCGTGCGATGCTCGTCAGGGCGACAAATCCGTTGCTTGAAAAGGAGCGGAGTTCATCCTCAGAAAGTGATTTGGTCGTGTTCTCCGATGCGGTGTAAGTAGACAGGTTCTCGACAATCATAGATATTTCCGCCGTTCATAGGTCGTTCTAATATCTTTCATCCCGAGTTCTAACTGTTCGTGGGCCTAGGACAAGCGTTTACCACATCGGCGGCCAGGACCAATATCTGCAGGATGCGTCAGTCATTCGAAGGCATCAAAGCTCGGGTTGTATGTTTGGGGGACAACCGGGCCAATTTCTTGCAGTGAAAAATAATCCGGAGATGCGTGCCTTGTGGAGCGATGTCTAGCCCTGACGGAAGTACTCGGATGGCTGGTGACTCTTATAGCAGGCACATTGATTTTATCAATATGTTTTTTCGTACCCAAACAAGGGTAATCAGATTTGCGATTACTTCGCTTTTCGACATGGCAAGTTAAATAATAAGGGCCACGCTATCGAAAGCGAGTACCCCACCCGCTCGTGCTTGCCTCCGCACGCCAGAGGAGCATCATGTCTCCCCCGGCTCTGTCACAGCCAGGAATGCTCTACGATGCAGGAATGAGGATATTGACCGCGGACGAAATGGGGCGAGCGGATCGGGTTACCAGCGAGCGCTTCGGGATCTCTTCACTGGAACTGATGGAGCATGCCGGGCGGGCAGTCGCACGTTTCGTCCTGCGTGAACTGCCCCAATGCCGGAGCATCGTGGTGCTGTGCGGCAAGGGCAACAATGGAGGCGACGGAATGGTCGCGGCGCGGCATCTGACCGATGCCGGTTGTGCCGTCTCCGTCTTTCTGTTGGGGGATCCTTCCGAGGTGCACGGCGACGCAAAAGCTATGCTGGAACGCCTTCCCATGGCGCCGATCACCGTCAAGGAAGAAGTCGACCTCGAGCGCTCCGGCCACCAGGCTCTGTTGCAGGGTGCACAGCTGTTCATCGACGCTGTACTGGGGACAGGGTTTCATCCCCCGATGCGGGGTCTGGCCATTGCGGGCCGCAAACTCCTCGAGCGCTATTCCCGCACTCCAGTGGTTGCAGTGGATCTGCCGTCGGGCTGGGACGCGGACTCGCGACAATTCTTTTCCCCTGAAGCCTACCGCGCCGATGCCGTGGTCACCTTTACCGCGCCCAAGCTGGCCCATGTTTCGGGAATGCTTACCCGGGGACCAATCGTGGTAGCCGGCATCGGTTCGCCGGCCGAGGCGATCGAGTCCGATACCGGCCTCACCTGGGCGGGAGCGGCGAAAGCCATCGCAGACCGTCCCCGCCCCGCGGACTCCAACAAAGGCCGGTTCGGGCACATCCTGGTCATCGGCGGAGCCCGAGGCAAGTCCGGCGCTCCCTCCATGAGCTCGGTCGCCGCCCTGCGAACCGGCGCCGGGCTGGTCACCGCTGCAGTTGCTCAATCCATTCTGCCTGCCGTCGCCGCGGTGGCCCCGGAGCTGATGACCACCGCACTGCTGGAAGGAGAGAAGGGCGAAATCTCCAGCCGCAACCTCGAACCCGCGCACTTGGATCCTATCCTCGAAAAAAAATCGGTCATCGCCATTGGCCCGGGCATGGGCCAGGAGGAGGAAGCGGTCAACTTCTTCCTTGGCCTGCTCGAACGAACCAAAGTGCCCATGGTCATTGATGCCGACGCACTCAATGCGCTGGCCGCGCATCCCGGCCAGTGGAACGGTCGTGACCGGCTCATGGTACTGACCCCGCACCCAGGCGAAATGGCCCGGCTGGCGGGCATGAGCATTCCCGAGGTCGAGGCGGATCGGGAGGGCCTGGCCCGGCACTTTGCAACCACGCACTCCGTGACCCTGGTGCTGAAAGGATGGCGTACCCTTATCGCCCATCCCGATGGGCGCATTGCCATCAATACCACCGGCAATCCGGGAATGGCTAAGGGCGGCAGCGGAGATATTTTGACCGGGATCGTCGCTGCCATGATCGGCCAATATCCCGAGCAGCCGGCTGAGGCCGTGGAGGCCGCCGTGTATCTTCATGGATTGGCGGGCGATTTTGCTGTACGTTGGCAAGACCAACATACCTTGTTGGCCATGGATACCGTGTCGCATCTCTATGAGGCATTCCGCTTCCGGACCGAGGACCCGGGCGGATATGTTTGGTTACAGGGAATTCCTGGCATGTTGAAGGAGCAAGAATGACCGTTCGACGATTCGTCAGCAACAGCAGCAGGGAAACCATCGCCATCGGTGGAGAAATAGCCCAGCTGCTGTCATCTCCGATGTTGCTTTTTCTTCGTGGAGACCTGGGTGCGGGCAAAACCACGCTGGTGAAGGGAATCGCACAGGCCCTGGATGCGGCCGATCCGGATGAAGTGACCAGCCCCACCTTCACCCTGGTTCACGAATATGACGGCAGGCGCCGGGTTGACGGCAAGGACCACAGCACCAAGCTCTACCACATAGACCTCTACCGTATTCCCGACGAGCGTCAGCTGGAGACCATAGGCTTTGACGAGTTGGCCGCTGAAGACGCCATTTTGCTGGTGGAATGGGGAGAGAAGTTTCCCAGCGTGATCAAGCGCAGCGACGGCGAAATTCTGATTGAGCATGCCGGCGGGGACACGCGTAATATCACCCTCAAACTGAAGGAGAAGGAAGCCAACCCTTAAAGTACCTGTTGACGGTCTGGTCCAGACTTTGGGCCTCGCCGCAAGCTGATGAAACACGGCTTCTGTTCAGCAACTACTTTCTCTGGAAGCACCGCCCTCCCCTTTGTCATCCCGACCGGAGCGCAGCGCAGTGGGAGAGATCTGCGGTGCGGACTGGCTCTTTCTTGGGCATGATTTTTCGCCAGAGCGAAGCATCGCGGCTTTAGGGCCGACCCAAGGTGATGAAAAACGGCTCTTTCAGCATACTAATTGATTGGAAGCGATCGGCTTCCCCCTTTGTCATCTCGCCCGAATCTCCGCGCCTGGAGATTCGGTTCAGCTGTCCTCTCCTGAGAATGTTTTCGACCGGAGCGCAGCGCGAGTGAGAGAACGCTGCTGTAATGCTGCTGTTCTGGAATATGTTCTCTTCCTGAGCGGCCTGTCGGCGGTGGCCCTCGCTCCCCTCTTTTAATCTCGCTCGCCAAAAAAAAGGGCCGGAACTGGCAAGCCAGCTCCGGCCATACTTATCGAACAGAATTATTGATAGGAGAAGGTAAACAGGCTCATCAGGTCGTCAATCGCTGGGCTATTGACCGGCACATAGGGATTGTCTGCTGTGGCAATCGGGTTGGGGTAGTTATCGCGGCTGCGGGTGGAGACTGTCTCCACACCCCAGTTTGCCTCGATGAACTTCAGGATGGAGACGTGGTCAGCGTAGTCGTGAGCGATGTGACCCGCCTTGGTATACGGCGATACAACGATCAGCGGGATGCGCGTGCCGTCGCCGAAGTAATCCAGAGGCTGCACGTATCCCGAATCGTAGAAGCCGCCGCCTTCATCCTCAGTGATGAAAATTGCGGTGTCCTTCCACAGGGTTGGATTCTTCTTGACTTCATCCACGATTTTCTTGGTGAAGCCTTCGAACAGGTCCAGCTTGGACGAGGATGGGTGGCCGTCGACGAGTCCGCTCGGCTTGACGATCGAGACCGCCGGCAGGGTTCCTGCCTTGATGTCACTGTAGAGGTTTGCCGTGTCTTGTATGTGGGCAGTGCGAACCTTGGCATTGGCCATGATCGAGGTGTCGTACTGGAATGGATTGCAAATGTTGCAGTACTCATCCGTGAGTTTGCCGATGGCGTTGTAATTGAGCTGGTAAGGATCCGGCACATAGTTGTTCCATTGATCGCCGTAATACTTCCAGGAAATATTATTCTTGATCAGGTCGTCACCGATACTCGGAGTCGAAGACGGCGGAATGGTGAAGACGGTGTTGTTGGCGTTGGTGTCGGTGAAAGCGTTGGCGCCATTGCCGAAATACCCAGGGTTGTAGTTGTTGAGCAGGTAGTAGTGACCCGCCTCACAATTGGGAGCGATGGGGTTGGGCAACGACTTGAGGTACTTCGTGATCGCAGCCACACCTGGCTGGGTTGTGTCCGCGCAATTGGTGTAAGAGCCGCCCCCGTAGGAGGCTGCACCAAAGGAACCGCCGCCGTAACCGTCTTCTGTGTACCAGTTGTTGGTTTTAGCAGCCGGATTAGGGTTCTCAACCTCGTCCACGACGCCGGCATTGGCGGTGCCCGCCGCAACCGTTACGTTATGGGGAGGGGTTGCTGCATTGCCCTTGCCGTCGCTGAACCAGATCGCGTCGCCATGGCCAAACATGATGTGGTTGGCGCCGGTTCCGCCGTCTACCGACTGGTGAAAGTTGTCGCTCATGGCATAGTGATCGGCCAGGTACTTGAAGTAAGGAGCATCCCCGTTCTGGACGTTATAAAAGCCCATAGAGGTAGACCCTTCGCCGGTTATTGTGGCGTTGGGTGAATACTCGGTGCTGAAGGTTGCGGGCTGCGCCAGGCCATTGGTGCCCGCGCCCACCGTTGTCTCAACCCAGGGAAACAGCGCCGCGTCACAACCAGAAGGGTTGCTGGCGGTCGCGTGGCTGACGTCGCAATCCAGCTGCTGCCACATCTGGTAGAAGCGATGCACCGGGCTGGCGGCATACGAGTTGTAGGTGAAGGTGTCTCCGTTGGTTAGCTGAAAAGGACCAGGAGGAAGAGCACTCACGTTCTTGATGCGAGTATCGGGAACTTTACCCGTAAGACCCGAACCGCCGGATACGAGATATGCGTAATAGTCCGCAGGCAGGCCATTTTCAGATTGCACTGCCAGGGTGAGGCTGTCGTCCTTTACATAGGAATCGGTGGGGCCGCCATTGATAGGTGCGGGAAGCACGGATCCGGGTAGGGAGCTGGTGGTGGGGCTCAATAAGAATGCGTCGGGCGCCGTATCGCTGGCTGCCTTCTGTTCCGCCTTGGGAAAGTTCGGACCAGGGGTGCCATCGGCCTTGACAATACCCTCGGAAAGAAGATTGTTTACCGTCTCACCTTTCACCGGTACATAGGTAGCGAAGATGTGATCAAAAGTACGGTTCTCGCCGATGATGACGATCACGTGCTTGATGGGCGTAGCGGTATCGTTGTCGCGTGAGGGCGGCGTGGTCGCTGTTTGTCCATTCGCGAAAGAGCTGCCAACTGCCAGCTGGAAAATCGCGGTGGAGACCAGTCCCGTTCGTATTGCCCGCATGGCTGTGCATGCGAGGTGTTTTGCTGTCATACTTCCTCCCGAGTCGGAACTCTATGTCCAACCCGTTCGAGAAATATGCGCATAAAATTAACGTGGCATCTTTATTCCATGAACACGTTGTGAATTTGCCTGGATGTACCAAAAATTAACTCTACGAATCATCGTGATGCTGCAATGTGGTCTGTTAAAGGTGCAGCGGGCTTCACTTGAATGGATCCCATCATTCCTTTGTCTTCATGTTCTAGAAGATGGCAATGATAGACGAATGTGCCTACTGTGTTGGGGTCGCGAAAGTCCATGCGCAGGCGAACGCTGGGGTAGGCAAGCAAGCGGCCGTTATAGTAGGGCACGTTCACGGTGTCGCGCAAAATGTCTTCCTTGACCTGTTTTCCCATATATTCGAGAAGCAGAAAATGCAGCTGATGAATGTGAAAAGCGTGCAACTCCTGCGAGCGGTTTTCTATAATCCAGTCTTCGACAGTCCCCTGCTGGGCCACGATGTTGGGGATTTCTGAACTCATGTCGAACATTTTGGGTTCTTCTCCGTCGACAGTCAGGTAGAATTCGACGGCGCTGGTGGGGTCGTTCGGGTCGATCAATTTTTCAGAAAAATACAAGTGCCGTACGCGCACGGGAACCACAGATCCCAGCCATGCCTCGTTCGATGGAGGAAGAGGTTCGGGCGAACTCTGTAACTTCGATCGAGACTCAGGTGCAGTGGCCGAAGGAACAATCTTAGCTAGAGCCCGATTGGGATCGTTTTCCCCTCCCGGGCCAGTGTCCACGGTCCGCGTGACGAACAAACCAGTCTCACCGGCAGCAGGGCCGGTCACAATGAATTCAGCCCGCGCACCTGGCGGCAACCCTATATGCGTCTGCGACTCGACTGAGTCTTTCAGGGAATCATCCTGATCGATAGGGACACCGTCCATCGCCACCAATCCCAGCGGCTGCGGCGCACGGTTAAACAGCACGCTGAGATTGAGGTAGGTGATGGCGGAAGCGTTGAGCACACGCCACAGCTGCCGTTCTCCCGGCTTCATTTCAATGGTGGCGGGAGGGTAGTCGGGGTAGGGAACAGGAACGTAATTGATGGAGAGGTCTTTGGCCGGCTTACCGAAGCCGGTGCCGTTGTTGGCTGCGTCTCCATCGCGATCAATCATGAACTTCGGCACCACTGGTTCCGATTTGTTAGGAGGGGCATTCGGGTTGAGGAGGTCCTGATCGCGGATGATGAAAACACGCTCCGGCAATCCGGCGGCAGCTTTCTTGGCGCGTTCGATTCCTTCCACAATCAGCGCTCCGGAGGCTCCTCCAAGAAGCTGTTGTTTGCTGAAGCCGTGAATGTGAGGGTGGTACCAGTAGAGGCCCGGCGGTTCGTTCTCCGGAATACGAAAACGATATTCAAAAGCCGCATCTCCCGGTTGCACAGACGTTTTCATCACGTCGTCCTGATGGCAAACCGGTGGAATGGTAAGACCGTGGAAATGCAGATTGGTAGAGACGGGGCTCATCATCCCGCTGCTGCAGGGGTTGGAGGAAGCATGCGCATGCGCGTGCATGGGTGCGGTATTACCGCTGCTCGTGTCGGTCTGTCTTAAGGCATTGGTCAGGTGAAGAACAACCAGGTCGCCGGGATGCACCCGCAGGTTAGGCGATTCGTGTCCGGCTGCATCCGTGTAGCAGTAGCGCACGGAGCCATCTGCTTGTGCGGCATTGCTCGCGGTGAGTTGTGCTTCCAGAACACCATTTTGGCTGCGCAGGTCTTCTGGTTCTTCGACGATGCTCCCGGGTTCTGGGCGAGGACAGACGCTTTCCGCTCTTGCACTCCAAGGTGCCAGGGATAAAAGGACCACAGCGGCCCATACAAATTTTGTCATTCAACGAATAGTTTTCGACAGTGACGTTAACCTGGCGTGAATAGGACGATGTTTTGTTTCGGGCCACCACGGTGGGATATGTGGATTTGACCCCCGCATAGAATTGTCATCCCGACCGGAGCGGACCCGGATTTCCTACCTCACGGTGCGGCAACGACCACGGATGCGGCTCTCCTTAAGAGAGCCGCACGGAATAGATCAACGCCACGGATCTCGACAGGAAATCCGGGGGAGCGTAGTGGAGGGACCTGCGGTTTCTTTTCCGGGTACTCACACACCCTCTTTAGCCTCGGAGGGCCATTCGTCGCAATCTTTGAAAAGCAGTCCCGTAGGGACGGAACAGCCTGTAGCCCGGCACGGGAGTGCCGGGTAGGATAAGGTTTATGAGGCGAGTCCCGAAGAGCCTGCCCTGAGCTTGTCGAACGGGGACGGCACATTGCCCAGCTTTATATAGGATACAAACCCCCCGCGAGCCTGCAGCGCACTACTCGGCGCGTAAGCGCCACCATAGGGTCCACATGAGTTGCCTTCCATCCCGGACCGAACGCGGCAGCCACTGCCGCAATCAATAGCACCACGGACGCCGTCCCCAGGCTCACCGGGTCCAACGGACTCACTCCGACCAGCATGCTGGTGATCATGCGTGCCAGGGCCAAACTCAGCAGCAGCCCGAGAGCTATTCCGCACCCGGCCAACATCGCGGCGTGCTCGAGAACCGCGCGCAGGATGCTGCCCTTTTCCGCGCCAAAGGCCATACGTATGCCAATCTCGAAAGTACGTTGGGTCACGGAATATGCCATGGTTCCATAGACGCCGAGCGTGGCCAGTAGCAAACCGACCCCGGCGAAGCAGGAAACCAGGGCGGCGCGGAAACGTTCCGTCGTCATCGACTGGTTGACCATGGCATCCATGGTGGTGAAGCGCAAAGCAATTTGTGGATTTGTTTGCATGATCTTCTCGCGCACCGCGTTCATCAAGGTCAGCGGACGCACCTGCGTCCGCAGCACGAGATGAATCTGGTTGGCATAAAACGGATGCTGAGACATGGGCATGTACAGCGTGGGTCCGGGCTTCTCAGCGGGAGACTCCTGACGCACATCGCCGGCCACCCCGATGACCGTCATCCATTTGTCCGAATCGAGCCCGCATCGGATTTGTCTGCCGATGGGATCCGAGTTGCCGAAGCTTTGCCTGGCCAGGGACTCACTGATGACGGCGACGAACTGGCTGCTGTCCAAATCACCTGAACTGAAGTCGCGCCCCCGCTTGAGTGGGATGCCCATGGTTTGAAAATAGCCAGGACTCGCAACGCTCCAATTGGCCCATGGTGCATGATCATGATCGACGGGTGGTCCGCCGCTCACTTCGTAGTAACCATTCGAGCCATAGGTGCCGGTGGGCAGGCCCATGATTGCGGCAACGTGCTCCACACCCGGCAACGCAGCGAGGTGAAGGAATAGCTCATCGTACTGCCGCACCACGCTCAGGGCGTCTTGTTCGGAGTGCGCCGGCGCATCCGCCTCGACAACCAGGAGCTGTCGTGTCTCGAATCCCAGGTCGCGTGTGAGCAGGTTCGCCATGGTGTGCAGCAGGAGCCCTGCGCCCACGGCCAGAACAAAGGTCGCTGTTACTTCCGCCACCACCAGGCCGTCGCGAAGCAGCGATGCACCGGGGCGCGACATGCCCCGCGAGCTATCCTGCTTGAGCGCATCGGCAGGGTTCACTTTGGCCGCCCGGCGCGCCGGCAGCAGGGCCGACACCAACGTAGTGGCCAGTGAAAGCCCCAGGGTAAACGCCAGCACCCACCCGTTGAGATGAATCTCAGTGGCGCGAGGCAGTTTCTCAGGCGCGATGGCCAGCAGCCCATGCAGGCCCGGGATGGCGAGCCCCACTCCGCAAACGCCCCCAATGAGCGAAATCAGCAGGCTCTCGAGGACGACTGGCTGCATCACCTGCCGGCGCGAGGAACCAAGCGCTTGTCGTATCGCAAGTTCTTGCTGCCGCTCCATCGAGCGCACCAGTTGCAGATGGGTGACGTTGACGCACGCGATCAGCAGGATCAGCGCAACCGTAGCCCAGAGGAGCAGGAGTGTGGGGCGCGTCTCCCCAGTCAGTGCCTGCTGCAAGGGCAGCAGCATTATTTGCTTGTGGGCGTTGTCGACGGGATAGGCGATCTCAAGCCGGCGCGAGATTCCGTCGAGCCCAGTTTGTGCCGCCTGGAAGGTGACGCCCGGTTGCAGGCGCGCGACTGCTTTGTAATTGAACGCACTGCGAGACTGCGACTCAGGCCGCAACGGAAAGGCTTCCCAGACCTGCGTTTTGTTGGGGAAGTCGAAGGACCCGGGAAGTATACCGGTGATCTGCAGCGCTTCGTTCTCGACCTTAATCGTCTGGCCCAGCGCAGCTTGTGCGCCGCCGAAGTTGTCCCGGGCAAATTGCTCGCTGATCATGACTGCCCGATGCGCATCCGCATCGGTAAAAACACGCCCGGCGATGGGATGCAGGCGGAAGACTCGCGCAAAATTGCTATCGACTGCAGCCAATGACGTGAACACAGCGTGGTCTCGCAATTGGACGCCCAGGCTGCCCCCGGAGTAGAGGCTCACTGCCTCGAGGCTTGTGGCCTGATCGCGTACATCGCTGGCGTCCAGGCCAGTGACCCGAGGGCTGGTATGTCCGCTGTTGGTCCAGCGTGTATTGAGAACGGCAATTCTGCCACCGTCCTCATAGGGCAGCGGCGCTAGCAGAATCGATTGGACAACAGTAAAAATGGCGGTGTTTGCGCCAATTCCCAGCGCGAGGGTCAAGATCGCGGTTGCAGCGAACGACGGATGCTTCCACAACTGCCGCAGCGCGAAGCGGAGGTCGCCAACGAAACTTGTAATCGCATTCTCCCAACCATAAGAACGCACCTGCTCTTGCACGCTCGTCAGGCTGCCCGATTCGAGCCGTGCGGCGCGCTTGGCGTGTTCGGGAGAGAGTCCGCGCGATCTCCAATCAGCAGTCGCTTCCTCGAAATACTGTTCCACTTCGTCGGCAACGTCCTGGTCCCGCCGGGATCGATGGAACAGACTGCGTAGACCGTATGCCAGCTGGCGCCACATGTTAACCCTCCGTCCTGAGGAGCCGTGCAATGGCCGATGCCCGCCGAGTCCAGTCTGCGGTTTCCACTTCCAGTCGCTTCGTGCCGGCCCGGGTCAAGATATAGAACTTGGCCCGTCGCGAATTCGCCGTCTGACGCCACTCTGCGTCCAGCAATCCAGCACGCTCGAGCCGCTGCAATGCAGTCAGCAGCGATCCTGGATTGACCTTGAACACACCGCGTGAGATCTGTTCCACCCGCCGGGCAATGCCAAACCCGTGCATGGGCTCGAGGCTCAGCGTCTTCAAAATGAGCATGTCGAGGGTGCCTTGGATGACGTCTGTGTTGGGGTCGTCCATGGGTGTCACGCTACGCTCGCTCCATATGATTGTCAAGATGTGATAGTCAAAATGAGCTCCCGGTCCCATCCAGCCCTTGATTGACTCTTGTGTTTCACGTTCATACAATCCCCGGAGTGCAGGGGAGCACAAGAAATGACCGATGCGGAGATGTTCTCGCTTGCAGGCAGGACTGCCATCGTTACCGGTGCTGCGGCCGGGATCGGCGAAGCAATTGCGATTCGGCTCGCGGATGCGGGAGCGACCGTTGCCGTCGTCGATGTGAATTTATCCGGGGCTCAGCGAGTTGCTGCGGCTCTTCCGAATCGCTCCTTTGCCATAGAAGCCAACGTCGCCAATGCGGCCTCAGTCGCCCGGGCTGTGGAGCAAGTGTTGCAGCAGACGGGCAGGATCGACATCCTGGTAAACAATGCGGGCATTGCCGGTCCGGCCGCCTTCATCTGGGAGCAAACAGATGAGGACTGGCAGCGCAACATCGCCATCAATTTGACCGGCGTATTCAACTTCTGCCGCGCCGTCATTGCCCACATGCGGAGCCGATCCTACGGCCGGATCGTAAATATTGCTTCGATCGCCGGTAAGGAAGGGAACCCTCGCATGACGCCCTATTCGGCAACCAAAGCCGGAGTGATTGGGCTTACCAAGGCATTGGCCAAAGAAGTGGCCACGGAGGGCATTTGCGTGAACGCAGTCTCGCCGGCGGTGGTCCAGACCCAGATACTCGATCAACTTACTCCCGAGCAGGTTGCGTACATGACTGACAAAATTCCCATGCGGCGCACTGGCAAACCCGAGGAGATAGCAAACGTTGTCCACTTCTTGGCCAGCAGTGAGTGTTCCTTTGTCACCGCGCAATGCTACGACGCGAGCGGAGGCCGTGCGACCTATTGACAGAATATACTTCGATCGTAATCCTTTGGAGCGTTTCATGAACCGTCGGCAATTCCTGGGTACCACAGCGGCAGCATTGGCATCCGCTGCTCCGTTCTCCCCATCGTCACCCGCGCAGAGCACATCGCAGGAGAAGCAATCAACGCCGGTAAAGAAATTGCCCATCGGCGTGTTCGATCCTCCTTTTAACAAGCTTTCTCTGGACGAGATGCTGGACAAGTTTGCCAGCCTGGGGATTGAAGCAGTAGAGGTTGGCGCGGCTGGGCCCAACGGATCGCCGCACTGTCCGCGCCCGGAGCTGGTGGCGGACCCTGCGAAGGCGCGGGCCTGGAAGAAGAAATTTGATGACCGCGGCATTCCGGTCATGACTCTGAGTTGCCATAACAATGCGCTCTATCCGGACGCAGCCAAGGCAAAGGAGGCCACGGATCAGTTTCGTCAAACCATTCAGTTGGCCGGCATGCTTGAGATTCCGACGGTGGTGGGTTTTTCCGGTTGTCCGGGTGGTTCGGCTACCGACACGGTTCCTAATTGGGTCATTTACGACTGGCCGCCCGAGCACGGGGCCGCGCTTCAGTGGCAGTGGAAGGAGCGCGTGATTCCATACTGGCAGGAGACGGCGAAGTTTGCTCGTGAGCACGGTGTTCATCGCATTGCGCTCGAGATGCATCCGAATTTCGTGGTCTACAATCCGCGCACCTTGATGCGTCTGCGCGAGGCGGCCGGGGAGGAGATCGGCGCCAACTGCGATTTGAGCCATCTTTTCTGGCAGCAATGCAATGCGGTGGAGGTCATCCGCTTTCTCGGTAAGCAGGGCGCGATCTATCATGCGCACATGAAAGACACGGCGTTCTTCCCCCAGAATGTAGACCGCTTTGGGGTCTTGAATTTCGGAAAGAAGGATGACCACGAGGCGTCAGAGTTCTTTCGCGCGGTCGGCTACGGGCATGGAGCGAGCGCCTGGAAGGACATCATCGCCGCCTACATGGAAGTTGGCTACAACGGAATGCTGAGCATCGAAAACGAAGACCCGATCCTAAGCGGAGAGGTCGGAGTGCAACGCTCGTTGGCCGTGCTCAAGAATGTTCGCGAAGAGCTACTAACAAACCAGCCCAACCCAGGCTAGCCGCAGCCTGTACAGGCTGCAGTCCTTTGTGCCAGCCCCGGACTTTAGTCCGGGGGAGCGGGCTTTTAAGCCCGCGGAACGCTCCGGTATATAAAATGAGGGCTTTAGCCCTGGTGTATGCAATCGTCAAAGCAAAAACTTGAGTCTAGATCTTGCATGAGAACGCGGTCGTTGTGGAAGGGCACGGCTTCAGCCGTGCCGTAAATAGCACGGCCAGGCCCGGCTTTAGCCGCTGAGGTACGTTTTTTCTATCCTCTAGATTCTCTTACGCGCTGACAAAAAAAGATGCCCTCAGGGGCTAAAGAGTCCGCGTGAGAACTGGGTCCTGGAAGGGCACGGGTTCAGCCGTGCCGTAAATGACACTGCCATAGCCGGCTTTAGAGCCTGCGTGAGAACTCGATTTTGTCTCAGGGAACAACGTTACGGGCTGCGGAAAAGCTCTGTTTTGTATCAGGGCACGACTTTAGTGGAGCGATGCTAGCTGCCATTCTAGCGGGTGTAAGTCCCGCCGGTGGAAATTACCCAGTTGCCACCGTAGCGATAACCGGCGACGGAGTGGGTGACCAAACGTCGGAAGCCCGGTAGTAAAAATCCTCGCGTGCTGTGTGCAAGCGTGGTCCGATCCGTCAGGAGGGTGAACAAATCAGCAGGTTGTAGCGCGAGCGAACCGTAGTGAAGCTTCGAAAGGTGCCCCCCGCGTGAAACGGATTTGCGGGATGTATGGGAGTGCCGAGTCTGTACTAAAGGGACGAAGGCCAGCGTCGGCGGTGAAGGAACTGGGTGTATACAGCCGCCGGACTCCCGGAGTCGCAGAGGGCGACATGCTGAGAAAGAATGAGCGGTGAAAGCGCGGAACCAGTAGCGGGTCGCCTAGGCGGCAACGCACAGCGAAGGCAGGGCGTATAAGCTGCAGAGCAGTGAAATCGCGCTGTGCCTGCGAGTGGGGCGGATGGGGCCGAATAAGTGATGATGGATCGGGACAACAAACCCGGACCGGAGCGAAGGCCCCTGGGGTAGAGCGGCGTAACCGCTAGAGCGGCGTAACCGCTTGAATGGCGGTGCTTGAGCGCACAGCGTACTCCGACACGGAGCGGAGAAAGTTACGTTTGCAGCGGTGGGCACGAAGGCGGGAAGCAAACCGGGAAGGCGCGACACGTGGGCGCGTTGTGGGAAGGCGCCGCTGATAGGCCAGCTTGAAGCGTACTGGGGAAAACGGTACGGAATTTTAGGGGGGATGATGGAAGTGGCATCATCAAGGGTGCGCATGTTACCGACGGGCCATAGACGACTGGAAATATGTCGGGCTTTTAGCCCCTGCGGTACCTGCTCAGTCCCGAATTTTCCGGTAACCTGTCCAACCGCATCTGGAGCAACCCTACGAGCGGGTGGCCCAGGTCTCGTTTTTGAGACCTGGGTTTCTCGGACCCAACAAACCCGCACAGATCCCTAACTCACCCGCGCATATGCTCCAGCTCAGAACTGGCAAACGCCACGACGTTGTAGCCACAATCCACGTACAAAACCTCACCGCTGATTCCCGACGACAGATCCGAAGCCAGAAACACCGCCGCATTGCCAACCTCAGCAGGCTCAATATTCCTCTGCAGCGGAGCGCGGGCGGCATGTACCTTGAGCATTTCACTTAAGCCCCCGATCCCGCGCGCCGCGAGGGTCTTAATGGGACCGGCGGAGATCGCATTCACCCGGATCTTTTGCCCGCCAAGATCCGCAGCGAGATACCGTACTGTAGCTTCGAGCGCCGCTTTCGCGACACCCATCACGTTATAACGCGGCACCACTTTCTGCGATCCATAGTAAGTCAGAGTCATGATGCTGCCGCCATCGGTCATCAGCGGCGCAGCTCCCCGGCTCAAAGCGATGAGGGAGTACACGCTGATCTCGTGAGCGATGCGAAACGCATCGCGGCTCGTCAACAGAAAATCATTTTGCAGCGCTTCCGCAGGAGCAAACGCCACCGAGTGCACCAGGGTGTGAAGTTTCCCGTAGCGCTCCTTCAGCTGGGCAAAGACCTGGTCGATCTCTTCGTCGCTTGAAACGTCGCACTGGAAAACAGCGGCATCCGGTAGCTCCCCAGCAAGGGCTTCTGCTTCCGCCCGGAGACGTTCATTCTGGTAGCAAATAGCAATCTGCGCTCCGGCCGCGGAAAGCTTTTGGGCGATGGCCCAGGCGATACTGCGCTTATTGGCCAGGCCGAATACGACTGCCGTCTGACCTTTCAGATCTATCATCTGGTTAGGATATATCAGCCACCCAGGTCTACCAGTTCCACCTCGTGGATCGCGGCCCCTAAAAACCGCGCACCCAACCTTTGGAACTTGGTCACCGAATCCGTAGCAAAGAAACGGCAATGGCAACGCTGGGCAGGGTTCCTGGACAAAGCAGAATGGCCGCCGAGCATCCGGGCCGCCTGGGTAGCCGTCGCCTGGGCCGAATCGATCACCCGGATCGCGGGAGCAACCGCTGCTTCCATCATCGGGCGCAGCAGCGGGTAATGCGTGCAGCCCAACACCAACGTGTCCGGATCGAGTTCTGCTTCCTGCGCCTGCTCCAACAATTCAGTCAGGTAAATCCTGATCACCTCGGCCGTGACCGGATGATCGACCCAGCCTTCTTCCACCAGCGGTACCAGCAAGGGGCAGGCCTTCTCGATGGTACGCAGGCCTCGCTCTCGGCACGCCCCGGCGTACGCATGGCTGGCAATGGTTGCGTCGGTGCCGATCACCAGGATCTCCCGCGTCTTCGACGAGGCGGCCGCCTCGTCAGCTCCGGTCTCGATCACGCCCAGAACCGGCACTTCGGTGGAATCGCGAATCTCCTTCAGAGCCAGCGCGCTGGCTGTGTTGCAGGCGATCACCAAAAACTCCGCACCCTGGTCGAGCAGAAAGCGGGTGCTCGAAAGCGCATAGCGCACAATGGTGGCGCGGGATTTCGACCCATACGGCAACCGCGCCGTGTCACCCAGGTAGAGAAACTCAGCTCCCGGCAGCAAAGGCAACAGCGCCCGCAGCACCGTCAGCCCTCCAAACCCGGAGTCGAATACACCGATCTTCACAGGTGTTTGACTCCAGGTGCATCGGAAGCGAGATATACCCGGGTTAGATCAGCATGGCCGGCAAGGGTATCGCGTTGTTGGCCATCCACCAGAAAACGAACCTGCGCGATCTGGGGAAAGTTGGCATGCAGCGTACCGATAATAGAAAGCAGGGTGAGCGTCTCCGGCTCGATTCCGGAAGGATGGGCCTCGACAAACGATCCGCTCAGGTCGACCACCGCTACCGTCCCCGGTACGACCTGGTTGGCATCAAGGGGAAGGGTCATGAAAAATATTTCGTTCACACCCTTATTCGTCGCAATCGGGTGCTTGGAGTTTGGCTTTGCATACTGAACAATCAAATGCTGCAGATGCGTGCGCTCGCGCATTGGCATCAACCGGCAGCGCCAGATTCTGATAGCGGTCTGAACCGACCCGTCCATATCATTGGCAACCATCAGGGTTACACTCTGTACCGGTCTTCCAGCCGGAGGGTCAGCGGGCTGGTTTCGGCGGATGCGAGCAGGCGGTCCATGGCCCTCTCCCGCATGCGCAGCGGAACCACCGCCATGAGCACGGAGCTGCCCAGCAGGATCCAGAACAAAATGCGCTGCCCGCGGGAGATCATGGCTGCTGTCTCCAATCGCGCTGCCATTGTTCAACGGCAGCAGCCAGGGCGGCTACAATCCTGTCCTGGTATCCGGGGTCCGAAGCGCGGTCACCCGGCCAGTACCGTACAGCGGCGCGAACTCCACCACCACCGCCGGACAGGTGAAGCTGTCCAGTGGCTGCAGGGCGGTGCGGCCCAGGGTCACGGGAATCTCCGCATGGGTCATGGCGGAATCCAATTCCGACGATAACCGCGAACTCTGCTCGGCATACGCGCCCTGGGCCGTATCCCAGGGCAGAAAACGGGTGATCGGAACAGGCGTCAACGAAGCAGTAAAAAGATGCACGCCACTGCCGCTGGTAGTAGCGTGCAGACTGATGCAGGCAGCCGCGCCCACGTGGTTAGCCGTCTCCGCCCGGTTGACCGCCGGCAGGCACTATCAATTCCCGGGTAGTGACCACGGAAATGCCGTGCGCCGCCAGGGTCGAGCGCAAACGCACCAATAACGTCAGAGCGAGGTCTTTTTCCGGCGGCCGGTCAGACAACCGCGCGCCCGTATCAGCGTCCCCATGAGCCGCGTCAATCACCACCGCAAACCGGGGCGTTGGGCGCGCGGCCGCGGGGCAGACGGCGGAGCATTCGGGGTGCTGAGCGACGGCCGGCCCGGATATCAGGGCAAGCGCGATCGCGAGGAGGGCTCTCCCCGCTCAATCCAACGCATAGATAGCAAGACCGCTCAGCAGTTTGATAGAAGTCCGTGGACTTCTGGGGCATGACATCGCCTGCGAAGGCAACTTCACGCAACTGACCCAGAGTGATGGGATTGGTCAGAAAAGCCACGTCCGCTTCTCTCCTTGAGACCTGCTCCATCGCTTCGCCGGCGTCGCGCACATAGCGCAGGTTCTGTTGCTCGCGGATCGCTTCCGCGGTAATGCCCAACAATTGTTCCAGCACCAGCGAATGCAGCTGGGTTAAATCCAGCTTCCGCTGCCGCTCGGGAAGCCTGGCCAGCGCCTGGGCCACCACGTCCGGTTTGGCCCTGAGCATGTGATACCCGAGAGGGGTGATGGCGACAAAGGCCGTACCAGTTTGGCGAGCCAGCAACCTGGTCAGGGCCAGCGCATCTTCCGCCGTCACCGACTGCACGTGGAAAAACTCCTTCGCCTGCTCCAGGAACGTTGCCGGAGAAAAATCCTCCCCGAAACCACCCGATGAGTGGGGAGGATGGTGATGCCGGCCGAGTCCATGTTGACGAAGGTCATCATGACGGCCGCCTCGGGATAGGAAGGCTGGGGCGTGGTGTTGGCCAGGTTCCTCTCTGTCCGGGCGAGGGTGGGTGGTGCATGCTCGAGCGAGTACTTGAGGGCCGTTTCATACCGGTGGTGACCGTCGGCAATGATCAGCTTCTTATCCTCCATCGCCCCCAGGAGGATATTGATGGTGCTCATATCGCTGACCTTCCACACCCGGTGGGTCACTCCGTACTCGTCGGTTACCTCGATCTCAGGCGCGGTCTTACCCGAAAAAAGGATCTTTTCCGCAGTCAGAGCCGGATCCGAAAAGAGCATGAAGATCTGTC
>CAWBRJ010000045.1:0-31139 GCA_963790935.1 uncultured Acidobacteriaceae bacterium
CGAAACCCAGGTCTCAAAAGCGAGACCTGGGCCACCCACTCGTTAGTTATTCTTGGCCTGCCGCTGTTTTTACTTCAGGGGCCATTTCCACTCTCGAATTTCCTTTCGGTCTCGATCCCATTTTCGTGCGCGTAATCAATCGCGTCGGTGATTTGTTCTTTCACTTTTTTTTGAGATGGGCGCCCGCCTCCTCGCATTTTCGGCACCCGATCGATCACGTCGATCGCCAGATTGAAGCGGTCCACCTGATTCAGAATCGCGAGCTCCAGCGGGGTATTGATGTTGCCCTTTTCCTTGTAGCCGCGCACATGGATGTTGTCGTGATTCGTCGTCGATAGGTCAGCTTTGGATCAGCGAGGGATAGCCGTGAAAGTTGAAGATGACGGGTTTGCCCTGGGTGAACAGAGAGTCGAAGTCGCGGTCGGATAGTCCGTGTGGATGTTCGGTTCCGGCACCAGCCGGAACAGATCGACTACATTGACGAAGCGAATCTTCAATTCCGGAAAGTGCTCGCGCAGAATCGCCACTGCCGCCAGCGCTTCCATCGTGGCAATGTCGCCCGCGCACGCCATCACGACGTCCGGCTCCTCGCCTGGGTCGTTGCTGGCCCAGTCCCAAATGCCGATGCCCTTGGTGCAATGCTTCACGGCGGCTTCCATATCCAGATACTGCAGATGCGGCTGCCTTGTCGGCAACGATCACATTGACGTAGTTGGTGCTGCGCAGGCAGTGGTCGGCGACGCTCAGCAGGCAGTTGGCATCCGGTGGAAGATAAATGCGCGTCACTTCCGGGCTCTTATTGGTGACGACGTCCAGAAATCCGGGATCCTGATGGGTGAAGCCGTTATGATCCTGCCGCCATACCAGCGAGGTGATCAGCAGGTTCAGCGAAGAGACGGGGCTCGCCACCGTAGTTCGAGCTTGCTTTTCTCCAGCCACTTGGCATGCTGGTTGAACATCGAGTCGATGATGTGGACAAAGGCCTCGTAGGTGGAGAAGAAGCCGTGCCGGCCGGTCAGGAGATAGCCTTCGAGCCAGCCTTCCAGGGTGTGCTCGCTGAGCATCTCCATGACTCGTCCGTCCCTGGCCAGGACTCCGCCGTCCTGGTCCTCCGGCATCATTCTTCCATCCACGTCTTACCACTGCTTCGTAGAGATCTGTAGTTTGTTGGAGGCGGTTTCGTCCGGGCCGAAGACGCGGAAGCTGGTCATGTTGCGGCGCATCACGTCGCGCAGGAAGCGTCCCAGCGTTTCCGTCGACGAGAGCAATTCTGGCCTGGCTTGTCTACGTTGACGGCGTAGTCGCGAAAGTCTGGCAGGTCCAGGGGCTTGCGCAGCAAGCCGCCGTTGGCGTGCGGGTTGGCGCTGATCCGCCGCGTTCCCGTGGGCGCCATTTCCCTGAGTTCCGCAATCAACCGCCCGGATTCGTCGAACAATTCCTCCGGCTTATAGCTGCGCATCCAGGCTTCCACCAGCGCCAGGTGCGGTGGGTTGGTTTTGGATCAAGAATGGGGATCTGGTGGGCCCGCCAGAATCCTTCAACCTTGTGGCCATCCACCGACTTGGGGCCAGTCCAGCCTTTAGGAGTGCGGAGAATGATCATGGGCCATTTCGGTCGCTCGGCCGTCTGGCTGGACGACGCACTGCGGGCCTTTTCCTGGATGGCGCGGATCTCAAGCACGCAGCCTTCCAGCACCTCGGCCATTTTGCGGTGCATCTGGTCCGGGTCGTCGCCCTCGACCACGTACGGATTCCAGCCCAAGCCTTTGAAAAGCATGTCCAGCTCGTCTGCCGGTATGCGGGCCAGGATGGTAGGGTTGGCAATCTTGTAGCCGTTCAAATGCAGGATGGGAAGCACGGCGCCGTCACGTACCGGGTTGAGGAATTTGTTGGAGTGCCAGCTGGTGGCCAGCGGTCCGGTTTCCGACTCCCCGTCACCCACGGCAACGGTCACGATCAGGTCGGGATTGTCGAAGGCTGCTCCAAATCCATGGGACAGGCTGTAACCGAGTTCACCGCCTTCATGGATCGATCCCGGAGTCTCCGGTGTGCAATGGCTGCCAATTCCTCCAGGAAAGGAAAACTGCTTGAAGAATTTCTGCAGCCCAGCCACATCCTGGCCCTTGTCGGGATAAACCTCCGAGTACACCCCTTCGAGGTAGCAGTTGGAGAGAGTCGCGGGCGCTCCATGGCCTGGTCCGGAGAGGTAAATGGTGTTGAGGTCGTACTTCTTGATTAGCCGGTTCATGTGAACCCAGATAAAGCTTTGTCCCGGGTCGGAACCCCAGTGTCCAAGCAGGCGATTCTTGATGTGCTCCGGCTTGAGAGGCTCGCGCAAAAGAGGGTTTGAGCAGAGATACAACATACCCGCGGAAAGATAATTGCAGGCACGCCAGTAGGCATTCATCTTTCTGACTTCATCAGCGGTGAGAGGCTCGAAGCCAGAGGCCGCCAGGGGAAGGGTCGCGACGTTGCTCATTGTTGCTCCTTTTACTGTTGTGCTGCTTCCATCTGGCCCACGTGCACTGCGATCATTCGGTCTTCCTGCGCGGTGACCACCCAAACGGCCACTTTGGAATCTGGGCTGCTCACACGACGGAGATTATCGCCGCCGGCTTCGTTCGCTTCTGTGTCGAGGATCACACCGGTGTTTTCCAAGCCGCGTAAGATCTCTGCCCGGGATTGCACATCGTGCTCCCCAATTCCGCCAGTGAAGACCACGGCATCCAGGCCGCCCATCAACCACGCAAAGGCTCCGATGGCCTTGCGCACTGAGCGCGTGAAGACGTCGAGGGCCAGCCGGGCGTCGGCGCTCCCTTGCTGGGCAGCCTTGCGGGTTTCCCGCATATCGTTGGGTTGGCCCGACAGGGCGACCATCCCGGCCTGGTGATTGAGCAGGGTTTCGACCGAGTTCATGGCAGCCACGCGGTCACCCTTGGCTTGCCGTAAGAGATAAAGCACCAGTCCAGGGTCAAGATCCCCGGGCCGGGTGCCCATGACGACCCCACCCGTCGGCGTCAGGCCCATAGTGTTGTCCACCGAGCGTCCATCCACCAGGGCAGTAGCGCTACAGCCGCTGCCCAGATGGGCGATGACCATATGATGCGGAAAGGGCCCATCCGCAGCAGCTCGGATATCGTCAACCACCGCTTCACAGGAAAGCCCATGAAAGCCATATCGGCGTACTCCCTGGCGGCGATACTCGACGGGTATGGCGTAGGTGGAAGCCTCTGCCGGCATGGTCTGGTGGAAGATGGTGTCGAAACAGGCATAGTGCCGGGCTTGGGGAAACCTGCTCATCATGTCGCGGATGAGGGTGATCGCCTGGGGATCGTGCAGCGGGGCAAACACCACGGCTTGCTCCAGATCTTTGAGTACCTGGTCGGTGATCCTCTGGTGCCGGTCAAGGAGCGCGCCCGGATGCACCACGCGGTAGCCGACCGCATCGATGGGTGGCATTCCTGGCCGGCTGATGGCATCCTGCAACAGCTTCATCGGGTCGGCCTTCTGCGGGTTCGCGCTGCTTAATTCCTGGCCGGCCGCGTCCCGTAAGGTATAGCCAAGGTGGGGTCCGCCCATGCCGGTGATCTCGCCGGTAAATAACGCGCGCGGCAGGCTGGTTGGTTCCTGGGCGCCTTCAAAGATCGAAAACTTGATGGACGAAGAACCGCTATTGATAACGAGTATGTGCACCCTTACCTGCCACCTCCCAAGCTACACCATCCATATATGAAGCAGATGAATTCCAAACCCGAGCCGGATAGAGTCGTTGAAGAGTGGGAAAGTCGAAGCAGTTGAGATCGGTTGCTGTGGGAAATCAGATCCCTCCACTACGCTCCTCCGGAGCTCCGGTCGGGATGACAAGGGGGAGGGGCGGTTACCTTTCGGAAGGATGGCGACTTGGAGGACAGAGATGGGGATGGCTACTCCGCAAAATCCACACATCCCTATCGCGCCTTCCGAGGTAGGCCACTACGCTCCCCTTGTCATCCCGACCGGAGCTCCGGAGGAGCGTAGTGGAGGATCTGCAGTTCTCCCACAGCAACCGATCTGTCGGAAGAGCGCGGCCCGCCCCTTGTTCATTAGGAGCTACCGGCTCACTGCTTCAGCCCGCGTTCTTTCAGCATCGGCTTCACGCTGGGATCGGTTCCCAGCCATGCTTTGTACATCGCCGCCAGATCTTCCGTATTCCCGCGTGACAAAACCATGCGGCGCAACCGATCCCCATTGGCTCGCGTCAATCCGCCGTGGTCCAGGAACCATTGATAAGCGTCGTCATCCAGCATCTCGCTCCATAGATACGCGTAGTAGCCCGCAGCGTAACCTCCCGAAAAAATATGCGAGAAATAGCTGGAGCGGTAGCGCGGCGGCACATAGCTGATGGCGAGATGAGTCCGGGCCAACGCCTCCTTCTCAAACGTGTCAGTGTTGTCGATCGCCGTGCCTGCGTTTAAGGTGTGCCACTGCATGTCGAGCTCGGCCGCAGCCAGGATCTCTGTCAGCGCATATCCCTGATTGAAGGTGTGTGCTTTGATAAGCTTGGCCGCCAACTCTTCGGGCATGGGTGCGCCCGTTTCATAATGCTTCGCATAGTGATGGAAGACCGCGGGATAAGTAGCCCAGTGCTCGTTGAACTGGGAAGGGAACTCAACGAAGTCACGCGCCACCGACGTGCCGGAAAGACTCGGGTACCGGGTATCCGAAAACATGCCGTGGAGCGCGTGGCCAAACTCGTGAAACATGGTGGTGACATCAGAAAAGTTGAGCAGCGCCGGCTGGCCCGGGGCAGGTTTGGGGAAATTAGCCACGTTGTAGACCACAGGAAGAGTACCCAGCAGCTTGGATTGGCCAACCAGATTGCTCATCCAGGCCCCGCCATTCTTGTTGTCCCGTTTGAAATAGTCACAGTAAAAGAGCGCCAGGGGCTTGCCATCCGCATCCTTCACTTCGAAGACACGCACGTCGGGGTGATAAACGGGAAGGTCTTTACGCTCGCTAAACGTCAGCCCGTAGAGCTGGTTGGCAGCGTAGAACACTCCGTTCTCCAATACCTGGTTGAGTTCGAAATAGGGCCTGACCTGGGAATCTTCAATATCAAACTTTGCCTTGCGTACCTGCTTGGAATAGAAGTCCCAATCCCACGGCTGCAACTCATCGCCGTTTCATAAGGTGCCGGATGTCCTCAGCTTCGCCGGCCGCGTTTGCGGTCGCCGGCGGGACCAGGTCATCCATGAACCGGATCGCAGCCTCCGGCGTCTTGGCCATCTGATCTTCGAGCTTCCAGGCGGCAAAATTCGGGAAGCCGAGCAGCTTCGCTTTATTAGCGCGAAGCTCGGCCAGACGGATAACGGTTGCGCGTGTGTCGTTCGGGCCGCCGCGCTCGGCACGATTCCAGGAGTGCTCAAACACCGCCTCGCGTGTAGCGCGATCCGTCAGATCGGCCAGGTAAGGTTGCTGGGTAGTGTTTTGCAGCGTCAGCACCCAGCCTTCCTGCTTCCTCTGTTTCGCTGCTTCCAGTGCCGCTGCCAACTGAGCGTCGCTTAACCCCGCCAGCTTGCCTTGTTCCGTGGCGCCGTACGCGGCTTCCTGGGTAGCGGCCAACAGCTTGGTTCTGAAGTCGTTCTCCAGAGTCGATATCTCTTCATTCATCTCTCTGAGCCGCGTCTTATCAGCATCGGAGAGGTTGGCCCCGGCATGCACGAACTCGCGATGATAGAACTCAATCAGCCGCAGTGATTCGGGATCCAGGTGAAGTGCATTGCGTTGCTCGTAGACGGCTTCCACCCGATGGTAGAGTTTGGAGTCGAGATAAATCGCGTCATTATGAGCGGCCAGTTTGGGAGCTTCGATCTGCTGCACTTTTTGTAGATCGGGGTTGGTGTTCGCGCCGGTCACGGCATCGAAGACCGAGTTCACCCGGTCCAGCAGGCGTCCGCTCTTTTCCAGGGCAACCACTGTGTTCTCGAAGCTCGGCGGTTCGGGGTTATCGGCGATCACCCGTATCTCCGCCAATTGCTGCGCCATGCCCGCTTCGATCGCCGGCTGATAATCGCTGTCCTGAATCTTGTCGAACGGGGGCGCCTGAAAAGGCAGGCTGCTTGGAGCATAAAAGGGATTCGCGGGACCGAAGGCCGGTTGCGCGGTGACGGGTGTGGCGCTGGTGGTAAGGGCGAGCGCTCCAGCGGCGGCGGTAATAGCGTAATGAACTCGAGGCCTCATGTCCCAATTGTATTGGGACCGAGCTCTCAAGAGTTTTGCGGGGTACACGAAGAGCCCTGAGCGTGCCATGAACAATTTCTTCTGTTTTATGAAGTGGGTGCCATCCAGTTGCATCCGGCCCGCGTAACTTCTGTACCGATGGTGCATTCGTTCCTACGCTTCTCAAACCGCCTGACCGACTTGCGTCCATCGCAAACAGGTAAATAAAGGGAGACACGCATGCCAAGACGCCAGTCCTTCGTCGGACTTGCGATGTGCCTGCTGCTGATTACCCCACCCGGAGTATTCGCATCAAGTCATCGCGAAGCACCAATCACAGCCTTAGACCACGCAGCTGATATCACAGACTTCTACGCGTTTGTCAGCTACGACCATCCGGATCGGGTCACGTTCATCATGAATGTCGATCCTTTCCTCGAACCCAGCAACGGGCCCAATTATTTTCCCTTCGATCCCAACGTTCTTTACCAGATCAAGATCGATAACAATCACGACGCATTGGCCGATGTGACCTTCAATATCCAATTCCAGACACAAATCAGGGCTCCCCAGTTGTTTACCGGTTTCGCCGGGGTCGGTAGCGGACTCACCGCTCCAAAGAATTCACCCGCGCCAGTGGCGCCGGGCACAGCGATTGTTCCACCCGCGATTACCTCGCTGGATGGACCAGGGGCAGCCGGTTTGAGCCTTCGCCAGACGTATACCGTTACCATGTATCGCGGTGCGCAGCGCATTCCGCTCACCCCGGTAAGCGGCACGACTCTTTTTGCCGTTCCCACCAATGTAGGCCCCCGGACCATGCCTAACTACGAGGCACTGGCCCAGCAGGGAATCTATACGGTTGCCGGAGATCGCGGAGATATCCGCGTATTTGCCGGTACCGTAGCGGATCCTTTCTTCATCGATTTGGGTGCAGCCTTCGACACCTTGAATTTCCGCAAGGGTGCGGGCACGGGCGTTGTATCGACCGCAGCGCAGGATAAGGACGACCTCCTGAATCTTGCTCCCAATGCCGTCTCCGGCTTTAACGTGAACACCATTGCCATCGAGGTGCCGATCAACTATCTAACCTCGGATGGAAACCAGCACAAGGCTTCTGATGCGGCGGCAACGATAGGAGCCTGGGCAACCACTTCCCGGGCACAGTTCACCGTTCGCCGTGCGCCCACAGAAGCGGAGAACTTTGGCAACTGGGCACAGATCCAGCGTCTCGGTAATCCGCTGATCAACGAACTGATCATCGGCACCGGGTACAAAGACACCTGGAGCATGTCACAGCCCGTAACCGATGCAAACTTCGCCAGCTTCGATCTGGATCCGACGCTGGCACGCGTGTTTAACGCGGCTTACGGAATCAACATCCCAACACCGCCGCGGACTGATCTGCTTCCGTTGGTGACCTATGCTCCGCCGATTGCCGCTGCCGGCACACCGGCAGGCCCGGTTGCCGACTTGTTGCGCCTCAATACCGGTGTGCCGCCCACTCCGGAGGCTAGCCGCAGCCGGATGGGTTTGCTTGCCGGCGACGGCGCAGGCTTCCCCAATGGACGGAGAGTGACCGACGATGTAGTGGATATTGCAGCGCGCGTCGTTGCCGGCGTGCTCAATCCGAAGTTTAATGTTGCTCCCAATAACCTGATTGGCGATGGCGTCAATGCTCCCGATGTGCCCACACAGGAAACTTTCCCGTATGTGCACTTCGCTTACAGTGGCCGCGATAGCCGTCACATCGACCCCAGCGAAACAGGTTGCGGTGATCAGCCAACTCTCACCAGCAGCAATCACGGGTGATGCTCCGCCGGCAAACCAGGGCGGTAGCAGCACCTGCCCTGTCGAGTAACGTTGTAATCCTGCCGAAGGCTTCCGGGCGCTCCACCCTGAGGAGTGCCCGGAGACTTTCGCTTTTTCGTGAAGGCTCGTGATGAAACTTGCTACTGCAATTCTTCTTATCTCCGGTTCACTTCTGTTGCAGCACGCTTACGGCCAGCCAAGCCACTCCGGCTGAGCAGCGAATCGCGGCCGCCCGGCAGCAGATCGCATCTGATCCGAAAAAGTCTGAGGCCTATAACGATCTTGCGTTGGCGCTCATCAGCCGCGCGCAGGAAACAGAGTCGGCTGACTACGATCGCCAGGCAGCGGACGCCATCGCCACCGGCCTCGGCCTTGCTCCGCAGGATTTCCAGCTGCGTAAGACTCAGGTGGCTCTGCTGCTCGAACAGCATGAGTATGTACGTGCCAGAGACGAGGCGAAGGAGCTGAACTCACATAATCCCGACGATGCGACGGTGCGTGGATACCTGGCGCGCGCGTACATGGGACTGGGCAATTATGACGATGCAACACGATCAGGCGCAATGGATGCTGAACCTTCAGCCCTTCAACGTGCCCGGCTTGCTGATCGCAGCGGATTTGCGCGTGCATTACGGCGATCGCGAGGGTGCGCTCGATGTGTTCGATCGCGCTTACGCCGAAGTATCGCCCGCGAGACCGGTGAGTTGGCCTCGATCGCCAATCGCATCGCGGCCATCGAGATCGACATGGGCAAGCTGGATTCCGCCGGCCAGATGCTGCAGCGTGCCGATGAACTTTTCCCCGGCTACCCGGAGACAAGCAGGAATCGGGCGCGCGTGGGCCCTGTTCACCCGGCAAGCGAAGCCAGCCGCCGGTCCTGCGCTAACAGTCTCGTCGCAACCGATGACGGAAGAAACCCTCGCTCCGGCTATCCTTTTCGCCGGTTGTGTTCTCACCCGTGCCGGCGGCGCTGCTGCTTCCTCACGCCACCGGCACGGAGCGCCTGATTCAAAACTATGCAGACCCGGGTGCAGAGCAACCCTAAAGATCCGGCTGCTTACTCTGCTCTGGGCGCCGCGTTTTTCCAGCGCGCCAGAGAGACCGGCGACGTAGAAGATTTTCAGCAGGCGGAGCAGGCACTGAATAAGTCGCTCGATCTGAACAGTGCGGATTTTTCTGCCGACGCCGCCTACTCCACCATGGCGGAGGTCTGCATGGGCGAGCATCGCTTCAGCGATGCCGTTACCTATGCGCAGAAGGCGCTCGCGCTCGGATCGGGCGATCTCTCTCCGTTCGCGATTGTGGGCGATGCCAATGCGGATATGGGCGAGTATGAACGAGCAGCGATCGCTTACTCGCGGCTGGACGTCTCCGGCGAGTCGGCTGCGGATCCACACAATGTGTATGTGCGCGACAGCCGGACATCCTATCTCAAATTTGTCTCCGGCGATACGCGGGGAGCGATTCGGCTGATGCAAAGCGCGGTAGCGGCCGGGACCGAAGCCCGCCTGCCGGCGGAAAATCTGGCCTGGCTCTACTACGAACTGGGGGAATACGAGTCGCAGGCGGGGGATGTGGCTGCCGCGAACAGTGCGTACCTGACTGCGCTCAACAATCCATCCCGGTGATTATCGCGCCATGGCCGGCCTGGGTAAGCTTCGCGGCAACCAGGGACGCTACGCTGAAGCCATCAAGCTTTACCAGAGCGCCAGTGGCCGTCGTGCCTATGCCTATGTACGTGGCTGAACTGGGAGACATGTACACCAAGGCCGGCAATAGCGCCGAGGCGAAAAAGCAGTATCAGCTGGTGGAATACATCGGATTGCTGGGTCACATAAACCAGGTGCTGCACAACCGTGATCTGGCCCTGTTTTACGCGGACCACGACATCAAGCTGGACGAGGCACTCACCCTGGCCCACAAGGAATTTGAAGTGCGCCACGATATTTACACCTGGGATGCACTTGCCTGGGCGCTCTACAAAAATGGCAAATATCAGGAAGCCAGCGATGCGATGGACCATGCGCTTCGCCCCGGTGCAAGGGATGCTCTGTTGTTCTTTCACGCAGGTATGATCGCCAGCCGCCTGGGGCAGCCCAGCCAAGCCAAGGAGCGGCTGCAAACGGCGCTCGGCATCAATCCACACTTCCACGTGATCTACTCCGAAGTGGCCCAGCAGCAGTTGAAGACGCTTGACGCCCAGCCGGGACTGACCGCCAGCCAAGGACAAACCAATGTTCCGTAAGACTACTTTGCGTGCTGACGCTCCTGTTGGTGGCGCCGAGCAGCTTCGCCCATCCCATGGGCAACTTCAGCGTGAACCATTACTCGAAGATTTCCTTCGATCGCGATGGCATCAAGCTCACCTACATCATCGACCTGGCGGAGATCCCAACCTACCAGGAATTGCAGCAGGGTAATGTCACCGCCGATGTAGCAGATCCATCGGTTAAGCGCTTCGTCGAATCACGCGGTCAGGAATTCGCGGGTGGCCTCACCCTGATGCTCGACGGCAAGCGACTGCCGCTCAAGCTTCTTTCCAGCCAGGTGATTTTCCCTCCCGGCGCGGGCGGGCTTCCGACCATGAAGATGGGATTTGTTTACCAGGCGGCGTATCGCGCAGGGGGAAGAACTGCAGATCCCTCCACTGCGCTTCGCTCCGGTCCCTCCACTTCCGGTCGGGACGATGACAAAGGGGAGGGCTGGTGATAAGCCTCAGAATTCGTTAGTGGCTGAAACGGCCGGCAACTTGCGATATTTCGACAACAATTATCCCGGACATGCGGGATGGAAAGAGATTGTTGCTGTAGCGAATCCAGGAACGATGGTTATCAGCAGCTCGGCGCCAAAAACTGACCGCAGCGCTGAGCTAACCAACTACCCTACCGATTTGCTCAACAGCCCGCCCCAGGACTTATCCGCGACCATACAATTTCGATTTCCCGGCCATGCCAGCCCCGCACGCGCACGCGAAGCGGGTGGCACCCATAGTAAGAGCAGCCGCCCCGCCCGCCGCTGCGCCACCGTTGCATCTACAAGCGAATCAGCAAGCGACCCCGCGCAGCGCATTCACTGAGCTGATCACTACCCGCAAGCTGAGCCTGTGGTTCCTCATCACGGCCGCCTTCATTGCCTTCGGACTGGGCGCCTTGCACGCCCTGGAACCAGGCCACGGTAAGACGATCGTCGCTGCCTACCTGGTCGGCTCTCGAGGTACGGCGCGGCACGCGTTGCTGCTCGGGGTCATCGTGACCGCTTCGCATACGGCGGGGGTGTTTGCCCTGGGCGCGATTACTCTCTACGCCTCGCGTTACATCGTGCCCGAGCAGTTGTATCCGTGGCTGGGTGTCTTCTCCGGCCTGACCATTGCCGGGCTGGGTGGATACATGTTCCTGCGCCGCTGGAGCGGTTTGGATCTCGACCACTCCCATACTTCCGGACAGCTTCATGGCCACTGGTTTTCTTCCCGCAAACAAGGACGCACCCGAACCCACGGTACCGGGCAAACCCGTTTCTCTCTACCAGCTCTTTGCCCTGGGGATTACCGGAGGCATCATTCCTTGCCCCGCGGCGCTGGTGGTTCTGCTCAGCGCCTTCGCCCTGCATCGCATCGGTCTGGGCTTTTTTCTCATCATTGCCTTCAGTCTCGGCCTGGCGGCGGTGCTGATCAGCTTCGGTATGCTCATGGTCTACGGGCGCCGCTTTATGGCGCGGCCTGCAGGTGAATGGCCCAATGACCACGCGCTGGCTTCCAGTAGCCTCGGCAGCGTTCATGACCGTGCTTGGGGCCGGCATTGCGGTTCGCGCCTTTCTCACCACCGGCATCGACTTCCAGAATCTCAGCAAAGAAAAGCTTGGGCCATTTCTGTTTATTGGCGGAGTGGGCCTGTTGCTGGGCATGCGCCACTCCACCGACCCCGACCATGTCGTGGCAGTTTCGACCATAGTGAGCAAACAGCGCAGCATCCGTCAGGCAGGGTTGATCGGCAGCATTTGGGGACTGGGGCACACGCTGACCATCTTTGCCGTAGGGAGCATGATCATTCTCTTCGGTGTAGTGATCCCGCCGCGTCTCGGCCTCTCCATGGAGTTCAGCGTTGCGCTGATGCTGATACTTCTCGGGGTGTTGAATCTGACCGGCGTGATGCAGCGCTTGACGTCATATCTAACGCGGAACGGCAAACCACTCGACAAAGCAGAAACATTGATCGACCGTTCCGTTGGCCGCTTCGGCGTTTATCAATGTGTGCGGCCTTTGGTGATCGGCATCGTGCACGGCCTGGCAGGATCGGCGGCGGTTGCGCTGCTGGTTTTATCTACCATTCACAGTCCGGCATGGGCGACGATTTACTTGTTGATTTTTGGCGCAGGCACGATGGTAGGCATGATGTGCATGACCGCCGTGATGGCTGTTCCGCTTGCCTATGCGGGCAATCGCTTCGGCAGTCTCAGCCGTGTCTTTAGTGTTGCTTCCGGTGTGGTCAGTGTTTGCTTCGGATTCTTTCTCGTGTACCAGTTGGGCTTTCTGGGAGGGTTGTTCACCAGCCATCCGCAGTGGACGCCGCGCTGATGCCATATTTCTCGGCCAGAAAATTTGTTATGGTCCGCGGCATGGCGGCAGCAATTTCCTGCCAGGTAACCACGCTCAGGCGGCATCTGAGTTCTGCGCTCATGATGGCTGCAAAAACTTCAAAACAACCGTCGATAAGATCCTGACGTCGCTGATCGCAGAACACAGCAAAGCTTGCCCCATGCGCGTGAGCAGCGAGGGCGCCGCGGATGAGTTGCGACGAGCGGTATTTTTCTTGTGTCATGGGCAGCCGCGTCAGATCGAAGACTGATTCCAGATCGCGATAGCGATGCACCAGGTCCAACCGCGCGGTCTGGAAATTTCCTTCCGTCAATTTGGCCTCAACCAGGAGATCCCCCAACTTCAGGTCGATTTCCGTTCGATCCTGCGCGCCGTTTTTCAGGGGAATCCGCGGTCTGAAACCAAAGCTGGGCCGGATACCCGGCGCAAGCCCGAGAAGGGAACAGAGCGCCGGCCGGCGAAGCATCCCTGGATAGCAAAAGATGTTCATCAGCAGCGCGTCGGAGCTGTTGGCGCATTCCAGTTCGCGCCGGGTGCGGTCGCCTGCTTCTGGGAACAAAGCGGGATCCGGTATAGACCTTGGTAAGACGCGATCTCCAGTCGGCTTGCTTGAGAATTCGCTGGTAGGAGGCGGGGAGAAAGTTGCCGTGTGCCCCAGCTTCGTCCTCGCAGTAGATAACGCTGGGTATCGCGCCGTAGGTCATCTCAGCGCCCAGGTTGGCTGCCCTCACAGCATTGCGCTGACTCAGTTCCCGGCGCAACGCAGCGGGGCTGACGGGGAATAGTGTTTTCTTCACTGCTTTAGATTAGGCGAAAATAAGGCGAAGGTCATCCTGCGGAAAATTGCCGAATGAGTGTTCGGCCAATTCAGCCCACTAACCCCACGCCACTCGTGACCACTCTAGGCCCGGGACTGAAGGCCTACTGTTCGCGAAGCACACTAGCAGGGTCGAGACGCAACGCACGGCGTACTGGCCCTGCTACCGAGAGGCAGCCGGTGAAAAGAATGGTGAGGCTAACAGCCAGGAGCACCAGTGGGTCTTGTGCAGAAGCCTGAAAGACGATGGCGGCAAGTATTCGGCTGGCTGCGACCCCAAGGAGAATCCCAACCAGGGATCCCGTAGCGAGCAGGATCAGCATCCGACCCAACGCGGCGGAGAGGATCTCTCTTGCTTGCGCCCCCAGCGCAACACGGATGCTCAGTTCGCGCAGTCGCTTGCTGACGGTGTAGGAGGCCAGGCCGAAGGTTCCGGTGATTGAGAGCAAAAGCCCAAACGCTCCAAAGATGCCAAGGGAAACGGTAGCGATCTGGGCAGGGAACAAACTCCACGCCAGCGCGCTGGTCCAGTCGCTCGATAAGCGAATAGGAATGCCGGGGTCGAAATCGTGAACCACTTTGCGGACGGTGGCCACCATTCCGGCAACGGCGACCCCGGACGGATCTGGCCGCGTGCGCACGACGAGATGCGTCGATGTGTTCGGTCTCTGCAGGATGGGGAAGTAGGCAGCCTCCTGCGGCTCTTCACTCAGTAGAAAATACTTTCCGTCAGGCACCATACCGACGATCTGGATCGATTTGCCTGAGCTGTCTTTGAAGTAGCGGCCGACAGCTTGCTCGGAGTGGAACAGATGGCGGGCGAAATACTGATTCACAATGGCCACCGGCGGCGCGTCTGCTTTATCGGTGAAGCTGAAGTCCCGTCCCGTCAGCAGCGGGGTTTGCGCAGCGGCAAGGTACCCCGGAGAGACTGAGAAGTAATAAGTATCAAAGGCCTTGTTGGACTCTTTAAAGTCGGTCGTTGGTTCCGGAAAGACGGGGATGTCAACCATATCCGAGAGAGGCGTGGTGTTGCCATAACCGGCTGCTTCCACTCCAGGTAACTGCGACACCTTTTCCAATAGCCGGCGTTGAACCTGTTCCGCAGCCGTTGCGGAATAGTTAGCCTGACTTAAATCAAATTTTGTCAGAACTGCATTGTTCGGATTGAAACCTTTATCGACGGTGAGCGACTTAAGCAAGCCACGCATGGAGACGAAGGCCGCCGTGATGGTGACGCAGCAAAGCGCGATCTGGGCCGCCAGCAGGAGGTCACGGAAGGCCCAACGTCGCCCGGGGCCGGGTTGGCTTCCGGCGCCTTTAACGGCATCGTTCGGGTCGGTATTGAATATTTGCCGCAGCGGCATCACTCCAAACAGTACGCAGGCGAGCACCGAAATCGCGAAGGCCATGAGGATAAGCGACGGCTGTGGCGCTACCAGCAACTTTACCGGGTAGTCCGAGGGTGGATGCCAACGGGCGAGCCCGGCGAGAGCGACCCATGCCAAACCGCAGGCGCACGCGCCACCAAGGATAGAAATTACGAATGCCTCCATCAGAACCTGGCGCAGGATGCGCCAGCGGCTCGATCCGATCGCCATGCGAATGGCAATCTCGCGAGTGCGGTCTGCGGTTCGCGCTGCGAACAGGCCGCCCAAATTAGCGCAGGCGGCGAGCAGCACAATGCCGGCCAGCAACAGGATGCCACCCAGAAACCGGCGCACCGCGCCGCCGACAAAATCGGCGATCATACCAGGACGAGCAAGAACGAATGCCAGCTTTTCTTCGTCTTTCGGATACTGGCGGGCCATGCGGGCGGCGATGGTGTTCAGGTCAGCCTGCACCTGGGCCTTGGTGATGCCGTCCCTGATGCGCGCAATCGCGAACACCTTTTCCTTTTCCTGCCGTGATTCCAGCCAGTTCACTCCATCCAACGATGCTTCATTGGCCATGGGGAGGAAGATTTCCGGCTGTATGAACTTTTCTGTTCCGTAAAACCCCTCCGGAGTTACGCCCACGATGGTGTAGGGATGCTTATCAACGCGAACCACCTTGCCCACGATATTGGGATCGGCGCCGAACTTTGATTTCCACGCCGGCCAGCTGATTACGGCAACTTCTTGAGCGCCTGGGTGGTCGTCGTCGGCGCGCCGAAGCAGTCGTCCCAGGAAAGGTTGCGTACCCATGACTTCGAAATATTGCCCGCTCACTTCGTATCCCCAGGCAGGCCGGGTGACACCGTTGACCTCAACGCCAAACGTTGTAAGTGCGTCTGCAGCCACTGCAGAGAAGACGGTGTTGCCGTCGCGCACGTCTCGCACTTCAGGGTAGGAATAGATCGGGTATCCCCCTGCGCTATTTGCGAAGGTAACCACGCGGTCAGCACGAGGGGCGTCCAAAGGTTGCAGGATGATGTTCTGCAGAACTCCAAAAACGATGACGTTTGCCGCGATCCCCAACGCCAGGATGAGGACAGCGGTGACGGCAAAGCCGGGTGAGCGGCGCAGGTGGCGAAGGGCAAATCGCAGGTCCTGCAGCAGATTCTTCATGGTTCGCCTCGTGCTCCGCAGAAGCAATTGCAGAGCCAGACCGCAACTGTCTGGGAAAGAACGTCTTCCGGTCCTGCTGGCGGGGGAGCCCATGTCCGCTTTCACCCGCAAGTGTCCATTTCTGAACATTCATTAGGCTAATTGCTCATCATTATTACTGCTTGGACTCCCTTTCAGCATTCGTCGATAGTCAGTCTATGAACAGCAGAACGATCTTTTTCGTATGCCTTCTTCTAGCAGCCAGCGGTGTTATTTCTCCCTCCGTTGCGTTGGCTGGCGGAATCGCTTTCGGATTTGCGTTCGAGCATCCGTTTCGCCTGCAAAGTCACGAGTTGGCGAAGTGGTTGTTGCAGGCTTCAGTCGTTGCTCTTGGCTTTGGTATGAACCTGAAGCAGGTGTTGCATGCCGGCCGCTCCGGGTTCTTGTATACGGCGATCAGCATTAGCTGTGCCATGTTGCTTGGGCTTCTCTTCGGCAGTCTGCTTAAAGTGGCGGGCAAGGCGTCGTTCTTGATTTCGGCGGGCACCGCGATTTGCGGAGGAAGTGCGATCGCTGCAATCTCTCCGATTACCGGCGCCGATCAGGAAGAGATAAGCGTCTCCATGGGGACCGTGTTTGTGCTCAATTCCGTGGCCCTGCTGATCTTTCCTTTGATCGGCCATGCCTTGCATCTGAGCCAGAATCAATTCGGGCTTTGGTCCGCTTTGGCCATCCACGACACTAGTTCAGTGGTGGGTGCGGCGGCGAAGTATGGTAATCAGGCTTTGGCGGTCGGCACAACGGTGAAGTTGGCGCGCGCACTTTGGATTGTTCCCGTCTCATTGCTTGCGGCGGCCTACATGGCGCGAACAGGGAAGTCCGGTGGGAAGGCTAAGGTGAGGGTACCCTGGTTCATTTTTCTTTTTTGTCTTGCAGCGGCCGCGGCTAGTTATCTTCCACAGTTTGCGACTCAGTTTGGAACGATGAACCATCTCGGCAAAGCTGGACTCACGGCTACGCTGTTTCTTATCGGAACCAGTCTTTCGAAGAGGACCCTGCAGCAGGTTGGGGTTCGTCCTTTCGTGCAGGGCGTCAGTCTGTGGATCATCGTCGCCGGCGCTTCGTTGCTGGCGATTTACTTTAACTACATATCGATCTAATCCCCCTAATCTTTGTCCGGCGCTTTCCGGCCCGTGGCGCGCGGCGCCAGTCCTTCTGCGCGCTCCAACACGAAACGATGGAATGCGCGGGCAATCCCGGCGGGTTCCGGCCCGGCGACGGTGGCCAGCGAGAACATACGCGCCAGGTTTAGTCCTCGTACCCTGGCCAGCTTCAGTGTTCCCAGCGCAAGCTGGTTGCGTACCGCCCAACGGGATACGAAAGCCACCCCCAACCCGGCTTCGACCGCGCTCAGAAGGCCTTCTGTCGAATCGAACGTCATCAGCAGCCGCAATTTTTTCACTTCCAATCCAGCCTTCTCCATCGCTTGCTCGACGATCCGGCGCGAGCCCGAACCCAGTTCGCGAGCCACCAGCATGGCCTGCTGCAGCTCTTTCACGTCAATCTCCTTGTCGGCCCACTGATGGCCTGCAGGCACAACGCAGACCATGTGGTCCTCCATAAAAGGTTCCACCTGCACGTCTCTGCGCATGGCCGGTCCTTCGATCAGGCAGAGCTGCACCCGGTGCTCGACCAGCGCTTCGAGGATGGTTTGCGTGTTTCCACCGACCACGCTGATGTCCACTTTAGGGTTCTGCTCGAGAAAGCCGGCGATCAGCTTGGGCAACAAATATTGTCCGATCGTCTGCGAAGCACCCAGGGCCAAACGTCCAGCGCTTGCGCCATTGGCAGCCGCCACCGCTTCGCGAGCTTCTGCAGCCAGGGCCGCGAGCCTGTCGGCAAAAGGCAATAACGCAGCACCCGCAGGGGTGAGAGAAACGCGGCCACCGGCGCGGTCAAATAAGGGAACATCCATTTCCGACTCCAGCGCCTTGATCTGCTGGGTCACCGCCGACTGGGTCAACAACAACTCCTCCGCTGCTATGCGGAAGTTAAGGTGGTGCGCGACGGCCCGAAACACCCGTAGGCGGAAGTTCTCCATGGCCTATTATTGCTGCAAGGAGCAAGACTATGACAGATCTGTTACTGGTGGGCGCAACTGGGCTGGTCGGCCAATCCGTCCTGCGCCAGGCGCTTGCCGACAGCCGGGTGTCGAAGGTGGTCGCCGTCACGCGGAAAGCCTTGCCTCCGCAGCCCCGTCTGGAAAATCCCCTGGTCGACTTCGATGCTCTTCCGGCCGACGCCCCGTGGTGGAACGTGGATGCAGGCATCTGCACTCTGGGCACCACCATGCGCGAGGCGGGTTCGCATGCGGCTTTTCGCAAAGTGGATGTCGATTACCCTCTTACGGTGGCCAGACTCTTGCACGAGCACGGTGCGCAGAGCTTTGCTTTCAACTCCTCGATCGGCGCCAACCCAAAGGCGCGCGCCTTTTACACCCGAGTCAAAGGCGAGGTGGAACAAAGACTGATCGCCGGCGGCTTCCCCTCGCTGACCCTGGTGCGGCCTTCGGGCATCCTCGGGCCGCGCAAGCCACATCGCGCCTGGGAGGCGCGCACTATCCGGGTGTTTCATTCGCTGCGACCGATATTGCCGCGGCACTACCGCGTGGTCCCAGCGGACAAGATTGCCAGGGCTCTGCTGGAAGCAGCCATCACCGCTCCTCCCGGCGTTCACATAGTGGAATCTGAGCGGCTGTAGCTACTAGATTTCAGAGAGAAAGGGTAGCCGCGGCGCCAGGGCGAAGTTCAATTGCACCAGGACAATAAACGCGATGCTGAGGTAGGTGTTTACCAGGCATAGGCAAGCGCCAAATGCATAGAGCGCCTGCCCGACGACGATCCGCCGTTCCATGGCACATTGTTTCTGATGGGTAATCTCTTCCTGCAACAGACCTGCTCGTCTCGCATAGCGCCAGCTCACGAACAGCACCGCGCCGAGCAGCAGAATATTCCCCCAGTAGGCCACGAGGACCGTGCGGTAGGAGATGAATTCCGCGAGCAAGCGGGTGGAGAAGGGCATCACCGATACCAGGAACAAAAAGGCAATATGGATCCACGACAGCTGACGATCACTGTGGGTAAAGGAGTTTAGTTGTGCCTGCTGCCCATTCCAGAAAATCCCCAGCGTCATAAAGCTCATCATGTAGCTAATGAGCTGAGGTGCAGCGCCGGCGAGCGTGTGCCACAACTCCCCCTGGCTGTGAATCAATTCGCGCGCCGGCACGTGAAGGTCCAGGACCAACAACGTCATGGCCACGGCGAAGATGCCGTCGCTGAGCGCCGCCAGCCTTTCCAGGCTTTGCCCTGTAATCTGGTTATAGGAAGTGGGCATTTTGAAACTTAGTGTAGGAGCATTCTGATGGACAAGCAATTATGGACAGCGGTCGACCAATACACCACCGCCCTTCTGATGCCGCACGACGCAGCTCTGGATGCGGCTCTTGCTGACAGTGAGGCGGCGGGGCTGCCGCCGATCAGCGTCTCTCCGAGTCAGGGAAAACTTCTCATGCTGCTGGCGCAGCTCGCCGGCGCCACGCGGATTCTCGAGATAGGCACGCTGGGTGGATACAGCAGCATCTGGCTGGCGCGAGCCCTTGGACCGGGTGGCCGTTTGATCACTCTGGAAGCGGACCCAAAGCATGCGGAGGTGGCGCGTGGCAATATCGCTCGGGCAGGGTTCGCTCAAACGGTGCAGGTGCGCCTGGGCGACGCCCGTACCAGCATCCAGAAGTTGGGGGCGGAGGGTCTCGGTCCCTTTGATTTATTCTTCATCGATGCTGACAAGCAGAGCATACCGCACTATCTCGAATGGTCGCTGAAGCTGTCACGCCCTGGCAGTCTCATCATCGTAGACAATGTGGTTCGTGATGGAGCCTTGATCGATGGCAAGAGCAACGATGCAAATGTCCAGGGCGCCCGCCGCATGCACGAGATGCTGGCCGCTGAACCACGCATTAGCGCTACCACCATCCAGACCGTAGGCAGCAAGGGATACGACGGGTTTACACTTGCGCTGGTTGAGTAGGAGGAAGTATTGGAGAGACGAAGATTTGTCACATCCGCGATTGCCATGGCGGGGGCGGCTTTGAGCGGGGAGGGGCGGGCAATGGTACAAACTACCCAGGAGTTCTACCAGCTTCGGAAATATACCCTCACCACAGGACCGCAACTGGCGTTGACCCAAAACTATTTTGAACACGCCCTGATTCCGGCATTGAATCAGTTGTCTGTTGGCCCGGTCGGGGCATTCAAGGTGGATATTGGTCCCCAGACACCCACGTATTATCTGCTCATCCCGGCTACTTCTGTAGAGACGCTGGTTACGCTCGAGACTCGCCTGGCTGCGGATGCTCAGTTCCGCAAAGCAGCGACGGCGTTCTGGGAAGCGCCCGCGGCGGCGCCCCCGTTTGTGCGAGTGGAGACTTCGCTGTTGTCTGCCTTTGCAGGATGGCCAAAGCTGGTTGCGCCGAAAACAGAAAAGCGAATTTTCCAGCTCAGAACTTACGAGAGCGCGACGGATGCGGCGCATATTCGGAAAGTCGAGATGTTCAACGAGGCAGAGATTGCGATCTTTGTCCGGACTGGGTTAGCCCCTGTCTTTTTTGGAGACACGCTGATCGGGCATCGAATGCCGAGCCTGACCTACATGCTCACGTTTGAAGACGTGGCCGATTTGAATAAAAAGTGGCCGGTATTTGCATCGGATCCGGCGTGGAAGGAGCTTTCGCGTAAGCCGGGCAACACCGACCCGGAAATTGTAAGCAACATCTCCAATTTGTATTTAAGCCCGTTGAGCTTTTCGCAAATCTAAAGCAGGTCCTCCACTGCTTCCACGGGGCTTTTGCCCGGACGCAAAAATCCCGTGGAGAAAAAAACGGCACGGCCGAAGCCGTGCCGTACGTGCCAGTCCGAATTAACTACTCACCGTTGGACCCAGACGCACTCTCCGGGTGAACAACCCGGTAGCTGGTCCCACCGTTCGCCCACACCCGAAGCAACATGTCTTGATTCTCAGGCGCCGACTTTACATCGTTGCGGAACTGATCCGCCGAGGTTACCGGCTTGCGATTGATTTCGAGAATCACATCGCCACCGCTCAAGCCCGCATCTTCCGCAGGACTGCCCGGCTGAACCTGTGCAACCGCAACTCCCTTAACATCCGAGGGAAGATTCAGCTGCTGGCGAACATCCGGAGTCAGATCGGCGATCGCGATGCCGAGCCGAGCGTGACCAGACTCGTCGCTGGTGTTGGCCGCGACTTGTTGGTCCTTGTGGTATTCGCCAACGGTCAGGTTGACTTTCTCGGGATGGCCATTCCGCACCACGTCCAACTCGATCTTGGAGCCGGGCGCATCTTCGCTGACAATCACCTGCAAATCACTTCCTGTTTCCACCGAGTGGCCGTTGACAGCCGTCACCACATCGCCCTCCTTCAAGCCTGCGCGGCTCGCGGGAGAATCAGGGGTGACAGAGGCAATCAATGCCCCGGTGTTTCCAGTCAGGTTGAAGAACTTCGAATTTTCAGGAGTCACATCGTTCAATCCAACTCCCAGATATCCATGATGGACCACGCCGTTCTTGATCAGCGAGTCGACCACCGGGTGCACCGTCTGGGTGGGGATAGCAAAGCCGGCACCAGAGAAGCCTCCGCTCTCCGAGATAAGGAAGGTGTTGATGCCAACCAGTTGGCCATGAGCATTCACCAGCGGGCCACCAGAGTTGCCCGGATTAATAGCAGCATCGGTCTGAATAAATCCACCCGGCTTGCGAGCGTCATCCGAGTACGGGTTCGGCCGGTCGACTGCGCTGACAATCCCGCGGGTGACGGAAAAGCGGAAATAACCAAACGGACTCCCGATCGCGAGCACAGACTGTCCCGGAACCAGCTGGGTCGAATCACCCCAGGCGATCGCCGGCAGGTCCTTGGCGTCGATCTTGACCACTGCCAGATCTGTAAGCTTGTCGGTGCCAATTACCTTGGCCGGGAAGCTCCTGCGGTCATGCAGGGTTACCCGCACTTCCACCGCCCCTTCGACCACGTGATTGTTGGTCACGATGTATCCATCAGGGGAGATGATCACGCCGCTGCCAATGCCATGCTCGATCTGCCGTTGGCCCTGGCCCATGCCGGGCATACCGCGACGCTGGCCGGGTCCAGGACCGAAGAATTGAGAGAAAGGATTGTCTTGCTGATCTTCACCCTGACCCTGATCCTCGCCCTGGCCTTCCATCGCCGGCTGTTCCGTCCGATGAGAGGTAACGGCAATGTTGACTACTGCCGGTGTAACCCGCGAAGCCACCGCTTCGGTGGCCTGGTCAAGCGCCAGCAGGGGATCGATGCTCGCATTGTTGATTGGAGCGATCGGATTATCAGCGGCGGTCGCAGCATTCACGTGCTGGTGGCTGAAGATGATCGCTCCAGTCGAGAAGGCAAGGCCGACAGCGAGCACAGGTACACCGAAGCGCCTGGCCTTAGCTCTTAATAAATTAGTTTCATTGGACATTAGTTTTCCTCTTTCAGGGTTAAGTTCTTAAATCTGGAAAGCGATCCAGTTGTGGGGTGTGGGAATAGCTTGCCCCGGCGAAGTCTCGGGAACATCGACGGTAAAGAGAGTCAAGGTAACGCCTCCGCCGTCCTGGTCTTCAACCAACTGAACGAACTGGAAGCGGCGATATTTGCGAACTTGCCGTGCCGCGTGGGCCTTGGGCACGATTGCATTTGCGTTGTTGTTTGCAGGCGGATGAAAGACTGCCTGCTGATAGCGAGCCTGAGGGGCTTCCTGAGGTTGGTAATGGGGCTGTACGGCTGCGGCAACCGGGCTGGCGGCGGTGAAAGAAATAAATCCTGGGCAGCGTTGCAGCACGATCGCGCCAGAGAGGGAAACAGCCAGGCCGGCCGCGACCAGGCCGCGGGTAAAGGCCGGACCGAGGCGGCGGCGGCGATGAAGTATGTTCTCCACTCTGCCTGTGAGTTCGGAATGCCGCTGCCAAAAGCCCGGCGCGAGCGAAGCGACGCGCCTGACCAGCTTGGCTTCGGCTAGTTTCGTCAGGCAGGTTGCATAGGCGCGCGCATTGCCAGCCGCATCGAGCACAGCGTCATCACAAGCATGTTCCCGTTCGCGGCAGAGGTGACGCTCCGCCCAAAAAAGAGCTGGATTCAGAGGGCAGAGTGCTCGTAACAGTTTCTGCAGCAGATTCGTCCAGTCGTCTCTCCGGTCCAGATGAGCTATTTCGTGCAAGATGATCTGCCTCAGATCGGCGGGCGCTAACTCGCTCCACAAGCCGCGGGGAATCACCACAGCGGGACGGAAGAAGCCAATCACGCTGGGCGCATCGACTGCGTCCGAGGTGCGTAACGCAACCGAACGCTTGCCATTCCGCGACAGTGCCGACTGGATCTCTTCCGGCAAGTCAGAAACGACGACGGAGCTGCGTAGCACCGCTCTCATCTGCATCGCGCTCGAGAGCAGGCGGACGAGCGAAAACAGGGAAGCGATCCCCCATACAGCTTCGAGCACAAAAGCCCAGACTATATTCAGGTGCAGAGCAACGGCTGATTCGGGAAAGTTTGTGACGGCCGGGGAATCCACACCGAACCATGCGCGGGCCAGCGCAAAACAGGGAAGCAGAGCGACCGCGAGGAAGGTGATGAACCACAAAGTGAAGCGAGTGGATGCCCGCAGCCCAGGCGCCAGCTTGAGCGCGGCCCAGGCCAAAGCGGTCAACAGCAAGCCTTGCCAGATGCTGGAGATCAGCAGTTCTGCAGGACTGGTCGATATGAACTGCCGCAATAGCATCGCTTCCATGGGGTTACTTACTCCGCCTGCTGGATCGCATCTCTTAGACGCTGCAATTCTTCGGGGGTTACATCCGCGTCGCCCAACAGGGATAACATCAGCTTTTCCCGTGAGTTGCCAAAGAAACGGCTCAGCACCAGGCGTACTTCAGAGCTGCCGGCTTCGTCTTCCTGGACTACCGGTACGTAGTAAAAGGCACGGCCTTCTTTGCGATGCCGCACATAGCCTTTTTGCTCCAAAATTCTCACCGTCGTGAGCACGGAGTTGTAGGCCAGGGCAGTCTTCTTGGGCAGTGCCGCGGCGATGTCGCTGACTGTCGATTCCCCGCGTTCCCAGAGAACTTTCATCAGCCTCAACTCGGCTTCCGTGAGCGTCGGCGATTTTTTAGGTGGCATACAGTTGTCCCGAAATTAAGGGTAATAGACCCGGCCCAGGAAGTCAACTAATTTATTAATATTTGAGGGAAACCCACAATCGGCGACGGCGATCGAAGACTTTGCCCGCACCACGGTAACCACGACAAGGACCGCCGTAACGTCCACTCCACCGGAATGTTCTATTTGAATTGATCCTGTCACTGATATATTTTGGACATTTGTAGCTGTAGTACTGAAATTTATCCCGACCACATCCGATAAAAGAAATCACGGGAAAGTTTATGTCTGCCGGCCATCGCGTTCCTTTATTTATTAATCGATTCTCGCTGTCTCCGCGCACTGCGATCGGAGTGCAGACGCTTCGCTTGATGGAGCCTCATCAGGATTGGCTGCATTTTCACTGGTGGAGCAACGGCCTGCAGCAAATGGATCCGCGTTCCGTCCTTTTTGAAAATACTTTGCTCAGCCGTTATTCCTTTCTCCATAACCCCAGCTTGTTGCGTGTATGCGAGCGCTTGGGCATCAGTCTGTGGAATGGAAGCGATTTACGTACCCCGATGGTCGAACGCCTCAAGAAGGAATATCGTGCTCGCGTCTCGAGTGCCTATATAGCCCCCCTGAGTGAACCCGATGCGCAACGTTGCCTGGAGTTGGCCAACCTGGTCGGGGCTCCCTTCGTGCTTCATCTTTGGGACGTATTGCAGGGCGATGTTTTCTCCGGTGCGTTGCGGCAGCTGGTGGAACGGGCGGAGAGTGTCTTTTGTGTGAGTCAGCCACTGCTGGACGATGTTTCCTTGATACGCAGCGATGCCGAGTTGCTTTGCTTCTCCAGGGATGAGTCGTTGGTCACGGCCAAGCCACGGCAGCGCGGCCCGCTCAAGATTGTTATGCATGGCAACGTCAGCTCGTATGCGGAAGGCCTGGACGATCTGGATCGGGCTATTCCTCTGCTGGAGCGCAAAGGGTTGAAGGTCGAGGTGTCGTATCTAGGCTCGCCGAAGATCCTGCGCCAGGCTAAGACCACGCTCAAGAACCGGGTCAGCGTGGGCGGGTTTTGTCCCACGCAGCAGGACCTTGACGTTGAACTCAGCCGTGCTCATGTGGCTTTTTTGCCCGGCCCCAAGCTGGATCCAAGACTCGATCTCAGGAGCCGCTACTCCATTCCATCCCGCATTCTGGACTACATGGCGCTCGAGCTTCCGATTGTTGGATGTGTGCACAAGGCTTCTGCTACCGCCGGCTTCTTGCAGGAATTGGGCCTTGAAGCGTCAACTATCTGCTCCGGGCCGGAGCAGATAGCCGACTGGCTGAGCAGGATTGCGCGTCCGGTCCACTGGGCGGAGCAGAGTGCAAAATCGAGAAATGCTTTTGACTTGTTAAGACGACAGGAAGAGCCTGCCCAAAAGCTCAAGCGCGCCCTGGACAACATCGCGTAACCCTAAACTCAAACGTGGGGGGCTCTATCCCCGCCACCAATCGCCGGGTGGCCCAGGTCTCGCTTTTGAGACCTGGGTGTTCCAGCGTTCATGATTTAGCTCCCTTTCACCTCTGCGGCGCGCTTTCGGAACGCGGCATCTGGGTCGACGATCTCGACCCACTTCGGGTCAGGCGAGGCCGCGGCTTCGTAGTTGTCGTGCCAGTTCCACCACTTGTACGGCGGGGTTTGGGGGTAACCCTCCGGCGAGTCCTCCCAGGTTTCCTGACGGCCGAGCGGTGTGAGATCGAGGTAGCTCCAGGTGGTCCCCATCGCCTCGTCGCCGCGGTTGTTGATGAAGTAAGTGCGGAACACCCGCTCGCCGTCGCGGAAGAACACGTTGTGGCCGTGCCATTGATCGACGCCGAAGTCCGCGTCGAAGCTGTCGGTGATGGTGTACCACGGCATCTCCCAGCCCATTCGTGCCTTCAGGCGCGCGATGTCCGCCTGCGGCGCGCGTGAGGCGTAGACGAGGGTGGTGTCGCGGGCGTTTAAATGGGACAGGTGAGCGACCTGATCGGCGCCCAGGGAGCAACCGCGGCAGGCGTGTTCAGGCCACCCGAACACCCCGGGTTCAAAGAAGGCGCGATAGACGACCAACTGAGGGCGGCCCTCGAACAGCTCGAGCAGGCTTACCTTGCCCTTGGGTCCGTCGAACTCGTACTTCCTGTCCACAGCCATCCAGGGCATCCGCCGGCGTTCGGCAGCCAGCGCGTCACGGGCGCGGGTCAACTCCTTCTCCTTGACCAGTAGTTGCTGGCGCGCAGCCTCCCACTCCTGCTGCGATACGGCTGGGGGTGTGTTTATTGCGATATGCTCTTTCCCGTTTCTTTGTCTCTTTCTTTGCTTGTTGCCATCTTATTTCTCCTTTGCTTTCTGAAATAGACTGAGGCGATTTGCTTTCGTAAATTTTCTGAAGCTGCCGATGCACACTGCCAGAATTCCTCCCGTGGATCCGGCTCCGGCAACCATGGCTGCTGTGCTTGCGATGCATAATGGGCACATATATGTCTCTCCTCGTGACTTCTAAATTCGTCCTTTCGGGTGTTGCGTTCCCGCTTACGCGCTGTCGCCGCTTGGCACGGTCCAGCTTGCCAGTTCGTCCTCGCCGGCGCAATTAGGAACATCCGTGTACCTAGACAAGCAGGAGTAGACCGGCAATTGCTGCAATGATCTGAATCGCTCTCATCCTTCGCTCCTTTCGTTTTCAGTAGCCAAGTCCCGTTGACTGCTTTGCAGCCAAACCTGATTCTGGAAGGTGTACGTCGGCGCTCACCTCCCTGCGGTATCGTTTCGCCCAGCGGCACATGCCTCGCAGCGGAGCGATAATGGTTCTGCCCTGCCGGGTCAGGGAATACTCGACGGCGGTGGTTTTCGATCTCGTCACCCGGCGTGCAATCAAGCCGCAGGATTCGAGATGGCGAAGAGTTCTCGTAAGCATGCGCTGCGAGATGCTCCCCAGGTGCCGGCGCAGCTCACCGTGGCGATGCGGTCTCTCCTTGAGAGAGAACAAGACCATGGGGGTCCATCTGCCGATAAAAATCGCTGCCGGCGTTTTCGATTCATGCATCTCCATAGGTGTCATTGTTTGGCGTGTCCCTGTCTGCTCGTGCGTTCTCATGTGATCCCGTTCGTGATCGGTCACAAGCTAAACTTAGCGCGGGATTGGCAAGGGGTGGGAGTGACAAGTGTGGCGGGATTCCGATGGATTCGCTGATCACGGCAGCAGCACGTGCGTTGGCCGCGGGTGATCCTCTCGGGGCGTTGAAGCGAGTCGCGCTGCGTGACGACCCGCCTGCGCTGGCGCTTCGAGGCATTGCGATGGCACAGCTCGGCGATCTTATTCGGGCGAAAGAGCTGCTGCGAAGGGCTGCGCGCGCCTTCAGTCCCAAAGAAGCCGTAGCTCGCGCACGCTGTATCGTCGCCGAGGCTGAAGTCGCGCTCGCCTCCCGCGACCTGGGCTGGCCGGCGAAGGCGCTCGATACGGCGCGGGCGACGCTCGAACAACACGGCGACCACGTCAATGCCGCGCATGCGCGATGTCTCGCGGCGCGCCGTTTTTTGCTGATCGGGCATCTCGACCAGGCGGAGCGGATGGTTGCCGACCTCGACCCGACCCTGCTCCCACCCGCGTTGAGAGCCGTTCACGAACTCGTGGTTGCGGGAATCGCGATACGGCGCTTGCACACGAACGCGGCGCGCGCTGCGCTCTCACGGGCCCAGAGTGCAGCGCGACTCTCGGGTATCCCCGCGCTCACGGCGGAAGTCGAAAGCGCCTCCCGCGTTCTGAACACGCCCGCCGCGCGTCTGATCACGAAGGGCCACGAGCAGTCGCTATTGCTGGAACAGGTGGAAGCATTGCTGGCTTCGCAGGCACTCGTCGTGGACGCGTGCCGTTATGCGGTGCGTAACGGGTGCACAATCGTTTCGCTCGCAACCCGCCCGGTATTGTTCGCGCTGGCTCGAGCGCTGGGGGAAGCATGGCCTGGTGACGTGCCGAGGGACGCGCTGGTTGCCCGGGCATTCGGATCGAGGTTCGTCGATGAATCGCATCGCGCGCGATTGCGAGTGGAGATAGGGCGGCTTCGCAAGCTGCTGCGAAAGCTGGCGGACGTGAATGCGACCCCGCGCGGTTTTGCGCTCGTGCCGCGCTGTTCCAACGAGGTGCTCGTCTTGGCCCGGCCGCTCGAAGACGAGCATGGGGCAGTGCTCGCCTTCCTCGTCGATGGTGAGGCGTGGTCAAGTTCGGCTCTCGCCCTTGCGCTTGGCACCAGCCAGCGTTCGGTGCAACGCGCGCTCGACACGCTCGCCGAGGCAGGCAGGGTACAGTCGTTTGGCCGCGCGCGTGCTCGGCGCTGGATAACCCCGCCCGTGCCGGGATTCACGACCACTTTGTTACTCCCCGCGGCGCTGCCAATTGAGTAAGGTGGACCTATGAAACGATCTACAGCCGAAATCCTCCAGGAATATGGCCCCTTTCCGGGCGCCGCAAGAGTGCACGGAGTCACCTATGACGGTCAGCACGTCTGGTTTGCTTCCGGAGACAAGCTCAACGCTTTTGATCCCGAGCGCGGCAAGGCGGTGCGTGCGATCGATGTGGCCGCCCATGCAGGAACGGCCTTTGACGGCCGGCATCTATTTCAAATCGTCGAAGACCGTATTCAGAAGATCGATCCGCAGAGCGGCGATGTGCTCGCGACCATTCCGGCGCCCGGGGGTGGCGGAGACTCGGGCCTTGCGTGGGCCGAAGGAACGTTGTGGGTAGGGCAGTACCGAAACCGCAAAATACATCAAATCGATCCTGAGACGGGAGCAATTCTTCGCACCATCGAGTCCAACCGCTTCGTCACCGGGGTCACCTGGCTGAATGGAGAACTCTGGCACGCTACCTGGGAGGGCGAGGAGAGCGATCTGCGGCGACTCGATCCTCACAACGGAAATGTTCTTGAGAAGATCGACATGCCGGACGGAATCTACGTTTCGGGCCTCGAGTCCAATGGCCGCGACCGGTTCTTCTGCGGGGGAGGAACGAGCGGCAAAATCAGAGCTGTTCGCCGGCCTGGCCAAGGCTCGGCAGAAGATTGTTTCCGGGGAAGAGACAAGCAAACCTCAGAGAGAATGCGCTTTCGCGCTCGATCCCGCAGGCCTCCCCCTCAAGCCTGCTGCGGTCCCCACAGCTCTTCAGGGGTGCCCCACGTTCGCACCGGCGTACGTGGGCCGAAAACGATTTTCTTCGATTGCTTTCACCAGCGGGTAAACCGAGGTCGCACATCCGTACAGCCTCTTCTCCAACGCTTACGACATCCCGGTGATTTCACCCCGCTCGTCTACGTCGATTCCCAGCGCGCGGGACACTTTGGGCAGTCCTGGCATCAGCATCATTGCGCCCGAGATGACGACGAGAAACCCCGCGCCCGCGGAAAGTGCAATGTCCGTTACGTGGAGCGTCCATCCTGTCGGCGCGCCCAGGCGCTTGGGATCGTCGCTGAGCGAGTACTGTGTCTTTGCGATGCAGATGGGTAGTTTGCCGAAACCCCAGCGCGTGAAGCGGGTGAGGTTTTCCTTTGCACGGTCGCTCAGCTCAATGGCGTCCGCGCCATACACTTTCTGCGCCACCTTGGTGATCTTTTCGATCACCGGGTCGCCAAAATCGTAGGCGGTCGTCAGCTCGACGTCCGGGTTTGCCTCGATCACCTCGACGACTTTCTGCGCCAGCGCCGCCGCCCCCTCTCCGCCCTTTGCGTACGCCTCAGAAAGTGCGAAATCCGCTCCGCGTGTTTCGCAGAACGTGCGCAGGATGTCAAGCTCCGCCTCGGTATCGGCAGGGAATCGATTGATCGCGACCACCACAGGCAATCCAAAGCCGCGAACAATGGCAATGTGTTTTTCCAGGTTCGTGGACCCTCGCTGCAGGTCGCCTTCGCCTTGTTGCTTCACGCTCTGAACCGTCGTCACCAGCACGGCAACAGAAGGCTTGATGCCTGACAAAGGGCTTACGAGGTCCATATACTTTTCAAAGCCCAGGTCCGATCCGAAGCCAGCCTCATTGACCACGTAGTCCGCCATCCGCATCCCCATCTTCTGTGAGACGACGGAGCTGGTGCCATGGGCGATGTTTCCAAACGGCCCGCAATGTACCATAGCCGGCGTGCCCTCGGTCGTCTGCACCAGGTTCGGCAGCAACGCCTCCTGCAACAGCGCCATCATCGGCCCGGTCGCGTCCAGGTCTGCTGCGCGCACTGGATTACCCTTGCGGTCCTGCCCGATCACGATCCGCGCCAACCGGGCGCGCAGGTCCTCGCGGTCAGCAGCAAGCGCCAGGATGGCCATAATTTCCGAAGCCGCCGTAATGAGGAAGCTGCTGGGGCGATTGCTGCCATCGCGTTGCTTCTTCTCCGCGCCCGTTTTGCTGACGGTGATGTGGCGCAGCGCGCGATCGTTCATGTCCAGCGTACGTGGCCACGTGATGCCACCAGGATCGAGGTCAAGTGGGTTGCCATGGAACATGTGCGAATCTATAAGCGCCGCCAGAAGATTGTCGCCGAGGTGATGGCATGAAAGTCACCATGGAAGTGAAGATTGATCTTCTCCGCAGGTTCCACCTGCGAGCGCCCACCACCGGCCGCCCCACCCTTCATGCCAAACACCGGGCCCAGCGACGGCTCGCGCGATGTAAGTACCGCGCGCTTACCAATGTTCTCCAGACCCTGCACCAGCCCGATCGATGTAACGGTCTTGCCTTCACCGGAGACCGTCGGAGTCGTTGCTGTTACCAGCACCAGGTTTCCGCCGCGGCGGAATCGCGCGTCTTTGAGCAGGTCCAGACTCAGCTTCGCACTGAACGGGCCGCGCTTCTCATAGAGGTCTTCTGTTAGGTCCAGCTTGGCGGAACCGCTTCAATGGGCAGCAGGGTTTTCTTCACGTAATGTCCTCGGGATGTTTCAACAAACGCACGACTGCTTCAAGAATATCTGCTGCTGTAGGA
>CAWBRJ010000046.1:0-503059 GCA_963790935.1 uncultured Acidobacteriaceae bacterium
TAGAACCAAACCTGCGCAAATGCGCCAGCCCTTCAGGGGTCTGAGGCTATCGTGCTTTGTATCAGGGCACGACCTTGGAGGCTGCTGAAAAACTTTAGTTTTTGAAGGGTACGGGCTTCAGCCCGTACGTATCCGAACGAGAACACATCGGCTTTAGCCGCTAAGAGCACTTTTTTCCGAGCCATATCTTCTTGACCATAAAAGCGGCTGTTTAGGGTGTTGAAGAAGCTCTGTTTTGTATCAGGACCCGACTTTAGTCGGGCCGCAAAGGGCTGAGAATTGGGCTTTATCATAGCCCTGGTGGCTGCTTCTCAAGCGCGAATTTTTCCGCAGCCTGTTTAGCCCCTGCGGCTCTACTGATCAGCTGTTACAGTCCACTGGGGCAGGGATGTTACCTGGGCTTCCTCTGTGAATTAGAACTACGGTGCGAATCATTTGTTGAGCTGTTGACCGGCCGATGATCGACCTGTGTGTGGAAAGGTTCAGCGCTTGCAAGCAGCCTTGCAGTATCATCGGCAGAAACTTTAGAGTTCAACCAACTTAGTTGGAACGAACATCTAATCCCCCCTTGAGCACAAGCAAAAGCCATACTACTTTTTAAGCATGATCAGAAATCTGAACATGGGCTCCCACCGTGTTTCACGGAGCTCAGAGACCTCTGCCCGCAGCTTCTCTCTCGCAACCTCACAACCTCCCTACAAACGGAGCCACTTATGCCCAAAAGTCAAGTCAGCGACCTCGTCACTGACCAGGAAATAACCTTTGCCCACCTGGTTCTCTCTGGAACTATGACCGACCGTCAGGCCGCCGAAGCCGCCGGTCTCAACCCCGACACCGCCGCCTACACCAAAGCCAAACCCCGGGTCCGCGCCTACATGCTCGAGCACCGGGCCGCCATACACGATCGCCTCTGTTGCAAGAATCTGAAGAGCAGCGCCGGCTGAACCTGGGCCGCGAGCGAGTCCTGGCCCGCCTCTGGGAAATCGCCGACCTGGATCCTGACATGACTCGAAACAGCATGTCCGCCCAGATCAAGGCCCTCTCCATGATCGTCGCCATCGAAGGCCTGATCCCTGATCGGAATACGAATCGCCGCGCCGGCTCCGCTCAGAACAAATCCGCCCCTCCACCTGTTGATCCGCAAATCGATACCGCCGCCTGGCTTCGCGAGCAACAGGGAAAACCACCGGCCCTCAGCCTGGCCCCGACCCTGCCCCAGACGAAGATGTGTTTGGCGTTCCCGATCCCCCGCCCGGCGAGGCGGCAGGCGCGCCTTCGCACCTTGGCTCTACCCCCGACCCAGACTTTCTCTTGAGTGGATCCATCTTTGCCCGCTCCTCTAGCCCCTCGGAAGCGGCCTCGTCGGCGCCTCATGCCCCCGTGTCCGCTTCTGCTCCAGACAACCGGGTCCTTTCCTCTATGGAAAAGAAACCCGATACCTGGCGCCTGAGGCTCTAAAGAAACCCGCGCTGCCAATGCTCTAAAAAGTCCAAAAAGGATGAAATCGAATTTTACAAAAAACCGACAATCGCGGAACTTGAAGACGAATCGGCCGGTTCTCGCGGCGCTACGATGGGCAAAGGCGACACGCAACGGCATCGAGGCAGGCAGTCCTAAGTCGCCGCAACAAACGCTCTTGCCGGCCGGCAAGCGAGATCTTCAGATCTCAATCTTGCCCTGGCTTTTGCCTTGGCAGGTGATTCTGCGCGGGCGCAGAAGCTCGCAAATTCAATCAATCAGAAGTTCCCGTAATTGCCTGGTATAACAAACGAGGCTACGAGATTACCGGCGAAGTGCCTACTCCCGTCCGGAAATTCTTATTCTTCCCTGTCACTTCATCTGATGGAAAAAACTGCGAAGCTGAGGCCATCGCCTGATCGCTCGACACTGGCCGACTTTTCGTTAGTAATCACAACTACGCCGCCCTCAATTAACAGTCTGCCGGCAGTTTCCTGACAGCTCTTCTGGACTTGACGTCGAAAGATCGCGCAAAATTTCCTGTTGCTTTCCAAAAGGAACCATGCCATCCTTTCTGTAGGAAACCTAAAGGTTGGTCTTTCCATGAAGGAAAAACCCGACGTTTTGCAAGGAACGCTTGCGCTGATGGTCCTCAAGACACTCGATGTTCTGGGCCCGCAGCACGGCTACGGCATCGCCCGCCGCATTGAGCAGATCAGCGGAGACATTCTGGCTCTAAACCAGGGCACGCTCTATCCCCTGCTGCTCAAGCTTGAGCATGAGGGCTCCATCGTTTCGCAATGGGGCGCATCGGAAAACAACCGCCGCGCCCGCTTCTATCGCCTTACCGCGACGGGCCGCAAACAGTTGCAGACGGAGACCCGCGATTGGAATCAGACCGCGGCTATCATCGCGCGCTTCTTTGAGGTCAAAGCCGAGGACCTGCCATGAGATTTCTGCGCCGCTTTTTCATTCGCCTCTCGAACTTCACCACCGGAAGGCGCGCCGACCAGCGCCTCCGTGAGGAGATGGCCGAACATGTGGCCTTGCAGACTGAGGAGAATTTGCGCGCCGGCATGTCGCCCGTCGAGGCGCGCAGGCAGGCCGCACTGAAGCTGGGCGCGGCCCAGGCCATTCGCGAGCAACACCACGCCGAGCAGGGTCTTCCGCTTGCTGAGAATTTTCTTCTCGATCTCCGCTACGCTTTTCGAATGCTGCACCGGTCTCCCGGATTTTCTCTGATCGTCATCGCCACCATGGCCCTCGGCGTTGGAGCCACCACCGCCATCTACAGCGTCATCGACGCAACCCTGCTGCATCCTTTGCCCTACCCCAACCCCAGCGAACTGGTGCGCATTGAGGCCGATCTTCCGGGTGTGGGCGCACAGGATATTAACGTTTCGGTTCCTGAGTGGAAGGACCTGGAGAACTCGGGGATTTTTCAATACGTGGCCCTCGACGGTTTCGGCTCCGGGAATCTTACGGGCAGCGCACAGCCCACGCGTATCGCGGCGAAGGTTGTGACGCCGAATTACTTTGCGATGCTGGGAGTGGGCGCGCAGTTGGGGCGCACGTTCGATCCGGGCGACAAGACGCCGGGCTTCAGCCCGGAGGTGGTGATCAGCGACGGGCTCTGGAAGAGGGCATTTGGAGCGGACCCGCGCATTCTCGGGAAGAACGGTGCGCCTGGATAACGATGTGTATCACGTGGTGGGCGTGATGCCGCCTGGTTTTCGCGACCAGGGAAAGACTAGCGAGGAGCGGAATACGGAGGCGTGGTCGGCAGCCGGCTTTGCCGCTGTGCCGTTTCCACCTCCGCTGCGCAACTCGCGATTGGCGACGGCCTTCGCGCGTTTGAAACCGGGTCTGCCGGTGGCCTCGGCACAGGCACATATCGACGCGCTGGTTGCCTCGCTGAAGAAGCAATATCCGGCGGATTATCCTGCGCAAGCCGCATGGAAAATCCGCCTGATTCCCCTAGCCGAGACTCTTGTCGGCAACGTTCGCCAGTCGCTCATTCTGCTTTTCGGCGCGGTGGGCCTGGTGCTGCTGATCAGCTGCGTCAACGTCGCCAATCTGCTGCTGGCTCGCGCCAGCGCGCGAGGACGCGAGATGGCGGTTCGCCAGGCATTGGGAGCCGCAAGAACGCGCCTCATTCGTCAGCTCCTCACCGAGAGCTTGTTGCTCTTCGTGCTTGGCGGCATCACTGGTTTCGCGGTTCTCTTCTGCACCCGGAAATTCCTGCTGCAGTTCGTTCCCGAAAGCCTGCCGCATCTCAATGACATATCCATTAGCTGGGGCGTGCTGGCGTTTGCCATCGTCGTCTCCGTCGCCGCCGGAACCATCTTCGGGCTTGCCCCGGCGTGGCTCATGAGCCGCCTGGATTTGAACACGACACTCCGGCAGGAAGGTCGTGGTTCCAACGGTTCCCGGCAGCGCTCGCGCTTGCGCCATGCTCTGGTGATTGGTGAATTAGCCCTCTCCCTGGTGCTGATGATCGCCGCCGGCCTTCTGCTGCGCAGCTTCTGGGACTTGTTCAAGGTTCCGCCCGGCTTCAATCCCAGCCGCGTCATGGCAATCGAGACCTGGCTGCCGGTTCCCAACGATCCCAAAAACGACATTTACAGCACCGCCACGCAGGAATCGGTGCTGCTGCGCGAAGTTCTCCGTCGCAACCGGACGCTTCCAGGTGTGGAAGAAACGGCCGTCGGCGATCGGGCGGCTCTTCCCCTCGGCCATGACAAGAACGATCTCAACATGTTTCCCCTATCCGCGATTTGCCCCGCGAAGGCCAGGCCGATCAGAGCAGTCAGCCTCCTCTGATCGATACGTCGATCGTCTCACCCGAATACTTTCACCTGCTAGGCATGACGTTGCTGCGCGGACGCCTCTTCGTCGACCAGGACCTTGAAGCCACGCCTTCGGTCGCGGTCATCAATCAGGCCGCCGCGCGCACCTACTGGCCCGACCGGGACCCGGTCGGCAAGCGCGTCCGGTTGAGTGCTTACAAGCCGGACTGGACCACCATCGTCGGCGTAATCGCCGACGCGCGCACCGAATCGCTTGCGGACGCCGGAATTCCGCAGGTTTACCTCGACATCTACCAGCGCCCCGCAAAAGATCTAGCTTTCTTTCTGCGCGGACAGGTCGATCCAAGCGCCATCTCCGCGCAGGTGCGCACGCAAATCCAGTCCGTCGATGCGGAGCTTCCCGTCTTCCGCGCGGAGACCTTGGACGACGTTCTCTCGTCTTCGCTTTCCGTGCGCCGATTCTCCATGGAAATGGTGGCGCTGTTTGCTGGCACAGCCCTGCTACTCGCGAGCCTGGGAATTTATGGAACCATTTCCTTCCTGGTCCATGAGCAATCGCGCGAGATCGCCATTCGCTTCGCGCTGGGCGCGCAAAAGCACGATATCCTCAGGATGGTTTTACGCCAGGGCCTCACTCTGGCCGGCGCCGGCGCCGGTGTAGGCTTGGTGGGCGCGCTTATTGTTTCTCACCTCATGGCTGGCCTGCTTTACGGTGTCTCGCCCTACGACCTCTCCACCTTCGCCGGCGTAACTGCCGTGCTCACCGCCGTCGCCATCGCCGCGAGTTACGTCCCTGCGCTGCGCGCCATGCGCCTCGATCCGATCACTACACTCCACTCCGAATGACCTTTGGCACTGCTCGAGACTTGTCTTCACAAGTTGTTGCCATCCCAACCGCCCTCGCCTCGTCCCGTCTTGACCGTGAGGACTCCGCCGGTCTCCTTCATCGCCTCGATACCATTGAGCATGAGGTTCATCAGTACCTGCTGCAGTTGCACCCGGTCCGCCATGATTTTGGGAAGATCGGCGGCAACTCAAAATCTGCCGAGGGCAACCTCGTGGGGGTTCGCCCCCCTCCCGGCACCAACTATCGTGCGATCACAATGTCGCTCATCGGATGGGCCACGTTATTCCTCTCATCGTTGCGGGTCCTGTCTCGGGGCCTCGACATCAAACCAAATTCCCGCCGCGATCTCGACCCTAAGGGTTGCCAGGTTGGTCATGATTTTGCCCGGAATGGACGCTCGACGGACCCGTTTTCCAGACCCTTTGCCGCTACGAATATACAGAGCAAACATGTCCGACGCAAAGGCCCTCTCCCCTGAAATCCTCCTGCACATCGCAAAGTGCCTCAAGCTCCCCCTCCAGTCGCTCGTCGCCGTCATCGGCCTGCTCAACGATGGCGGCACCGTCCCCTTCATCGCGCGCTACCGCAAGGAGGCCACCGGCAACCTCGACGAGGTCCAGATCCGCGACATCGAGGAGAAGTTAGCCTACTTCCTCGATCTCGTCAGCCGCCGCGAGAGCATTCTCGCCTCCATCCTCGAGCAGGGCAAGCTCACTGATGACCTTAAGGCTCGTATCGACGCCACCTTCGACAAGTCCGAGCTCGAGGATCTGTACCTCCCCTATCGCCCCAAGCGGCGCACCAAGGCCACCATCGCCCGCGACCGCGGCCTGGCGTCGCTCGCCGACTACCTCTGGGCGCAGCTCCCAGCAGCGCAGCCCCTCGCCGAATTCGCAGCCACCTTTGTCAGCCCCGAAAGGGAAGTGCCCACCGTCGAGGACGCCCTCGAAGGCGCCCGCCATATCGTCGCCGAAACCATCAGTGAGGACGCTGACCTCCGTAAGGCACTCCGCCAACTCCTGTTCGAGGAAGGCATCATCGTCAGCAAGAAATCTTTCGACGCGGTCGATGAACAGGAAAAATTCAAGATGTATTATGACTATCGCGAGCCGGTAAAGACCATCCCCTCGCACCGCATGCTTGCCATTCGCCGCGGCGAGACCGAGTCCGTCCTCTACTTCCTCATCGAGATTGATCCGCTCCGCGCCACCTCGCTCGTCCGCACCCGTATCCTCCGCCAAACCGGGGACTGGACCCCGCACCTCGAGCTGGCCATCGACGACTCCTGGAAGCGTCTCCTCAGCCCTTCCATTCAGGGCGAGCTACGCCTCGAGCTCAAAAAACGCTCCGACGCCGACGCGATCCAGGTCTTTCGCGATAACCTTCAGAACCTTCTCCTCGCGGCGCCCGCCGGGCCTATCTCTGTCCTGGGCATCGACCCGGGCCTCCGTACCGGCTGCAAGCTCGCCGTCGTCGACGAGACCGGAAAGTTCCTCGCAAGCGACGTCCTTTACCTTCATACTTCCAAGAACGCAGCCTCCGGAGCAGGCGACACCCTCGCTGCGCTGATCGCCAAATACAACGTCCGTGCCATCGCCATCGGCAACGGCACAGCCTCCCGCGAGACCGACGCCTTCGTCCGTGCCTTCCTTCGCGAGCGCGAGCCAAGCAATGTCTTCTCCGTCACTGTCTCCGAGTCCGGAGCCAGCATTTACTCCGCTTCCGACATCGCCCGCCAGGAGTTTCCTGAGCTCGACCTCACCGTCCGCGGCGCCATCTCGATCGCCCGTCGTCTCCAGGACCCGCTCTCCGAGCTCGTCAAGGTCGATCCCAAATCCATCGGTGTCGGCCAGTACCAGCACGACGTCGATCAGCGTCAGCTCCAGCAGTCCCTTGAGACCGTCATCGAAAGTTGTGTCAATCGCGTCGGCGTCGACCTCAACACCTCCTCTTGGACCTTGCTCCGCTACGTTGCTGGCGTCACCGAACGCACCGCCGTCAACATCGTCGCTTACCGCGACGAGCACGGAAAGTTCCGCTCTCGCACCCAGCTCAATCAGGTTCCCGGTATCGGCGCCAAAACCTTCGAGCAGGCCGCCGGCTTCCTTCGCATCCGAGACGGCGAGAACCCCCTCGACCGCACCGCCGTCCATCCCGAGTCTTACCCGGTCGTCGAGCAGATTGCCCGATCCCTCAACACCCCCGTCGCCGAACTCATCCAGAGCCCTCAGCTCCTCAACAAAGTCGACGCAAAGCAGCTCTCCGCCGGGACCTTCACCGTCTCGGACATCCTTGAAGAACTCCGTAAGCCCGGTCGCGATCCACGGGACCAGTTCATCGCCCCCAACTTCTCCGAGGCCGTCCGCGAGTTCGCCGACGTTCAGCCCGGCATGGTCCTTGAGGGCGTCGTCACCAACGTCACCAAGTTTGGGGCCTTCGTGGACATCGGCGTCCACCAGGACGGTCTGGTCCACATCAGCGAGCTCTCCAACCGCTTTATCAAGGAGCCTTCTGAGGCCGTCAAAGCCGGTCAGATCGTTAAGGTCAAGGTCCTCAGCGCTGACCTTAAAACCAAACGCATCGCTCTCTCCATCAAGGCCCTCATGGGACCCGCGCAAGGCGGCCAGAGACCGAAGCAACAAGCGCACCAGGTGCCTCAGCAGCCCACCATGAACGATAAGATCGCCATGCTTTCAACCAAGTGGAAGCTTTCCTGATTCTCTTTCAGGCTTCGGTCCGAAGGGCTGCGTCGGTAGCATAGCGTCGAATTGGTTGTGTCCAATCGCCGGAGGCGAAAGCGAACTCAGGATGCAGCTTTTCGACTTCGCGGCGGACGTGTCTTTGTGGGCCGTACTGCTTTCCCTCTTCGGCATGGACCGCGAGAGGTCGTGGGGACGATGGACGCTCGGATTCGTTGCGGTGTATTTTGCGGCGCACGTAGTGGACATCATCACCCTCTTCTTCTGGGAGTATGAGGGGAAAGCCGTAGTGTTATTGCCGATCCGGTGGCTGGCGGCGGCGGCGGAAGAGCCAGCGAAGGCGCGGGCGAACCTTACGGGGCAAATCGCCACCGTCTAATGCTCGCCGCATCTGCTTCCGCCGGCGAGAACGCGGCACAAGGTATCATGAGTCGGCAAGGCCCATCGTTTTAAGTAGAGAGGTCAATATGAAAAATGGTCCGGTACGCGTCGGCATCATTGGTTCCCAGTTCCAGGCCGATTGCCACGCCGCCGCTATCAGCATGATCCCAGCCGATATGTCGGTAGAGGCCGTGGCTTCCCCCACCGCTGCTCACGCACAGGCGCTCGCAGACCGGTTTAAGATTGCACGTGTCTATCACGATTACAAACAACTGGTCCGCGATCCGCAGATTGAAGCAGTAACCATCACTGCTCCCAACGCACTGCATTGCGAGATGACTCTTACCGCGGCTGCTGCCGGTAAGCATGTAATCTGCGAGAAGCCGCTTTGTGTCACACCCGCCGAAGCGGATCGGATGATCGGAGCATGCCGTGCCAACGGTGTATTGCTGTTATATGCCGAGGAACTCTTCTTCACGCCAAAGTATGCCAAGGCGAAAGAGATGGCCGACTCAGGAGCCTTCGGCAAAGTGCACCTCATCAAGCAAAGCGAAAAGCACTTTGGTCCCCATGCCGAATGGTTCTGGGATGTAAAACAGGCAGGCGGTGGGGCGCTGCTCGATCTCGGCTGCCATGGGATCGCCTTTGCTTACTGGTTCCTTGGCCGCCGCAAAATGGTCAGCGCTTACGCTCATCTCGGAACCTATGTCCACGGCGACAAAACACAACTCGATGATGAAGCTGTCACCATCATCGAGTTCGAGGGCAACGCCTTCAGCATCATTGAGAATAGTTGGGCTCGCCGTGGTGGCATGGACGATCGCGTGGAAGTCTACGGCGAGGGCGGCCTCACCATCGCAAACCTTCATATGGGCAATGCCCTCCCAACCTATAGCCAATACGGCTTCGGCTACGCTGTCGAAAAAGCACCCACCACCACCGGTTGGACTTATCCTGTGTTCGAAGAGCTGTGGAATTATGGTTTCCCGCAAGAGATGAGTCACTTCGCTCGTGCCATCCGGGGAGTGGAAGAGCCCCAGGCTACCGGCGAAGACGGCAAGGTCGTCTTGGAAGCCGTGTACGCTGCCTATGCCTCGGCGGGTTTGGGGCACAAGGTGCTCCTCCCCTACAAGCCAACGGCAGAGCGCCCCGTCGATGAATGGCTGAACCGGAGAAAATAGATGACCGCCCCAGCCATGCTGGATAACATCCTGGCGCAACCTGCATCGCATCGCGCCGTGCTCGCCCTTCACCAAGGAGCCGGCCGCGCAAACCTGCGTGCGTGTGCCGGGAAAATCCGCAACGGCCAGGGCAGGGTGATCGTTACCGGTATGGGCGGCTCCCTGTTTGCCGCCGTGCCCGCGGTCAGCCATTTGCAGCAGCAAGGCTATCTCGCGCACGCGGTGGAAAGCGCAGAACTACTGCACTACGGTAGCGCGTCTCTGCGGGCCGCAGATCTGGGCATAGTGATCTCGCGTTCAGGCGAATCCATCGAGCCCGTTCTGCTCGCCGAAAAGATGCGCCACGCTGGCATGACGGTCATCGCCGTCACCAATGTCCCTGGCTCCAAACTCGAACAGCTCGCCCACCTGACCCTGGCCATCGGCGCGCAGGCCGACAAACTGATCGCTGTGCAGACCTACACCGGCACCGTGCTCACCCTGCTGCTACTAGCGGAAGAGGTATTGGCGGGTGACAGTCATCAACTCAATGAAACTTGTGCAGCAGCCCTGCCGACACTCTCCGCGCATATCGACCGATGCCTGCGCGCCGGCGATTCCTGGCAAGACTTGCTCATGGGCGGCACGCTCTACCTCCTCGGGCGCGGACCGGCGCTTGCCTCTGTCCACGAAGGAGCGCTCCTGCTGCACGAAACAGCGAAGACGGTGGCAGTCGGCATGTCCTCGGGTCAGTTCCGGCACGGGCCCGCTGAAGTTGTATCGAAGGATTTCCGTGCCGTGGTCTTCGGCACCCCACCGCAAACGCAGATCCTCGATCGTTCCCTGGCTGATGACCTTTTTTCCCTGGGAGCAGACGTTCGTTGGATCGGGCCTTCCGCGAAGCCTGGGGATGGAGTCCACCACGCGCCCTCCCTGGTGGACTGGCCCGACATACCGCCGCTGCTTGCACCCTTGTTCGAAATCGTTCCGTTGCAAGTGGCAGCGTATCGTCTCGCTCTTTGGCGGGGAGTCACTCCCGGTGATTTTCGCTACGTCTCCGAGGTCACCTCATCGGAGTCAGGTTTTCTCGCTCCCCCTCCGGCTTCCCATGCGTAACCAACTCAGGAGCTGAGATCCAAAGCATTTTGTCACCAATCGCTTCGGCCAGACGCACGGCGTGCCCAACCTCTACGTAGCCGATGCCAGCGTATTTCTAAATTGCACCGACAAGACCACCACCCTTTCGATCCTCGCCTTCGCCCTACGCACATCGGAGTACATGGTGACCCAATTGAAAGCGGGCGCACACACGTACCAGCCGCCGAGCCAAGGGTGAAACCATTTACCAGCGGCTTCGATTAAAGGAGCGCTCAACCGAACAGACCATCCAAAGTAGATTGAATGAGTCGACCGGGAATTCATCTGAATCGCGCAATTATGTTTTGCTCTCTGCGGTGGCCCGATTCTTTAATGCCTTCATGTACGCGAAGCCATACGCCTGTTCCGGATAATGTCCACCTACAACTTCCGGTGTGTGGTCGAGGATCACGATGCCGTCGAACTTGACCTCCACCAACGCCGTCATGATCTTGGACATGTCGTAATACCCGTTATCCATGAAGGTTTCGACGAAGTGCGGTAACGGTGCACTCACATTACGGAAATGGATCTTCCAGATTTTCTCTGCCCCGAAATAGCGGATCATCTCCACCGGGTCTTTCTGCGTGAGTTGAGGGCCGCCTTCATTCCAAGTTCCGCAACATAGACAAATGCCGACGTTGGGACTATTCGCAATCTCCATCGCTCGCTTATAGCCCTCGAAATTGGCAAAGATGCAGCGCGGAACTCCAGCCAATATCGGCTCCGGCGGATCATCCGGGTGAATTCCGATGCGGACACTGTTCTCTTCAGCAACCAGCGCTACCTGTTTAATGAAGTAAGTGTAGTTCTCCCAAATCTCTTCCTTGGAAAACACTCGTCCATGAGAAAGCGGCTCATAAAACTTCTTATCGCCCCAAATGCCCACCTTGTTGGGGCTCGCCATGTCGAATTCTCTGCCAGAGGCGCCGCGGATAGTAGCTCTACCGCTGCTCCAAATGCCGTTGCCCATATGGGCGTAGGTGGTGTAGTAAATGCCGGCCTGGCCCAGGTTGCGAATGTATTGTTTGTATTCCTCGATCTTCTGGTCGCGCCCGGGAAGATTGAGTGTGACCTCAGGCATGTTGTGCACGCTTGAGTTGCCGATGTTCCAGACCGTGATTCCGGCATCCGCATAGCGCTTCTTGATCTGCAGAAACCCTTCCGCCGTCCGAAGGTCGGGCGTGGACGCCACACTGACGTATTCGGCGCCCATCTGCTTTAGAAAAAGCAAATCATCGTCAGTGGGTCTGGCGCCGGTTTGCGCGCATAATTTGATTCCCGCAGCACTCGGATGCACGGTTGCCGAAGCGGTGCGGGACGATGTAAAAACTCCGGAGGCACTGAGCGCCCCTCCAACGGCCAGCTTGACGAACTCTCTTCGATCGGGAGCGAACGCTGCTTCTTTATTTTCCATATCACCTGTTGGACTGACCGAATTTCACTCGATTAAAGAGGGTATGAGTTTCAGCACGAAACTGCAAATTGATCTGCTCGGTGACTGATGTGGTCTTGAAGGCCGCGGCGTTATCGTTGGCTATCCCTTTCCGGTGCCAAAAGATTCAGCCGTCAGTAGGAAGAACTCCTCCAACGTTTGCGGATTCGTGCCGGTTACCGAACGGACCGCATCGGTCGGCTGGGCGGCGCGTGTCTCACCCTTCCGAAAATACCGCCAAAGGCTGGTCAAATGATCGAGCGCGTGAGGATTCATTCGTTGCCTGACAGCCTCCGCCCACTGCTCGTCAGTGATTGGCACATAGCGAATCGGCCGCCCGATAGCGTTGCCAAGAATTTCAACAATCTCCCTCACCGTTCTAGTTTCGGTCACCAGCGAATATACCTTTTCCGATGCAACATCGGAGCCAGCCAAAAGAGCTGCAGCAACTCTGGCTACGTCTTCGGCGCCGGCGAGCGGAATGACAGCGTCGCCATCGCCCCAGGGCAGGAACGCGGCATCTTGTTCGGCCACGCTGCGGCTCACGAGCGCGCGTACGTTTTCATAATAGGGTGGCGCTTGAATGTGAACGGCCCCAACCTGAGCCCAATCGAAAACTCGATCGGCGAGCCGATGCTGCAGATTGCGGAATGAGGCTGCGTAGCGGAGATCTCGAAATACCGGATCATCGGAAGTGCCCTGAAACTGTGAATTGTTCACCACCAGTTCCAGGCCAACGTCGCGAGCCGTTGCAGCAAAAATGGTGGTGGCTTCGAGCAATCCATCAGTCACCGGGTAGGTGAAGTAAGCCCGTTTCACATCGTTCATAGCCACCGCGACTGAGGCCGGGCTGAGGAGGTCGCCCTCGATAATTTCCGCACCGAGTTGCCGGAGTTCGTCGGACCTGGCATCGAGTTTGTGGACAAATGCGCGAACGGGAATGCCCTGCTTGAGCAGGAGACTCGTGACGAGACGCCCGGTTGATCCCTGCTGACCGCCGGCTGCGCCTGTGACCAAAATGGGGTGAGACATGGAGGTACTCCTTTCTGTCATAGGATGATATGAATAATCTTATGGGTTCGAATTCTTTTGAGGTCAGCCCAGCACGGTTGGCTTTGTGGGATGATCCTGCGCATCCTATGATGGACTATGCGTTACCGACCCGAACACAAAGCGGAAGTCCACCAGAAGATTGTGAAAGACGCCTCACGTCGAGTACGCGGGGAGGGTCTGAGCGGCGCAGCGGTTGCGGCGGTTATGCGCGACACCGGTCTGACGCATGGAGGCTTTTACAAGCATTTCGGGAGCAAGGATGAGTTGGTCATGGAGTCGGTCCGGGAGGCCTTCCGGGATATCGCCGATAAACTGGCTCACGCGGCCGAGCAGTCGCGCTCCGAGGCACCGTGGAAGGCAATTGTGAAGTCGTATCTCAGCCTGGAATACTGCGATCACGCCGAGCGCGGCTGTCCGCTGCCCGCGCTTGCCCCCGAACTGGCGCGGGTCGACGAGACGATGAGGAGCCAGGTCTTCGCCGAGCTCGTCAACTACCGGGATCGAATGCTTCCCTTTATGCCAGGCCGGCGAACTGCCGACAAGGAACGTGCTTTCTTTGTGATCTTTTCAATGATGATCGGCGCAGTCGAGATCGCACGCATGATGCCTAATCGCGCCGCACAAGAGAAGGTGCTGGCAAGCACGAGAATTCCTCTTGCGCAGTATGTAATTTCCTGAGTCGGTAGCGCAAATCGCATTTTATTCGGGAATTTGGGGTGCTGTCTGCCTTTAATCCGGCTTCAAACTTTTTTGAGTCCATAGGATTATCTGTATAATCCTATGCGAGCAGGAGGCTACAATGTCGCCCACAATCATTTTCCAGTTGCATCTCGTCCTTGGTTACGTCGCGTGGCTGCTTTGCTTCGTTGCCTACATCTTCCCCAGGCTCAAGGCAATGGACCGATTCGGTGCGCAGCGCGCGATCGCAACGCTGCACAGCTTCCGCTTCTTCGGGCTCGTCTTTTTGATTCCAGGCGTCGTCGGTCCCAACCTGCCCGCCGGTTTCGCGGTGTTTTCCGCCTACGGTGACTTCGCGACCGGAGTCCTGGCTCTCCTGGCGCTTCTCACGGTAAGAATACGTCCGCTCTTCTGGTCCTTCGTCGTCGCCTTCAATCTTGTGGGGGCAGTCGATCTCATCCTGGCCTATTACCACGCGATCCAGGTCGGTCTCCCCGCGCAACCAGGGGAGTTAGGCGCAGCATACGCAATACCAATCATCTATGTGCCGGCGCTGATGATCACGCACGTCATAGCCTTCTATTTGCTGTTGCGTCCTCAGCCCAACGCAAACCGCGTCCTTGCAGGCGATGCGGCCGCATCTTGACGAGGTTCTATTCGCCAATCTGAGGAGACAGGAAGATGTGTGCGTGAACGATGCCATGGCGCTACAGTTATTGGCAGAGGCGAACAAGCACGGATCCCACTCCTCGCAGGAATATGCATAGAATGAACCACGCACGTCTGGCATTGTTCGCTCTCTTACCTTTCTTTGTCGGGATTCACAGTTTTGGCCAAGGGAGTCCGATGTTCCGCGGGGATCCTGGCCACTCAGGAGTCTACGCCGGCGCAGGTGTGCCCGAATTCCACGGGGTTCGCTGGTCTTTTCATACAAATGGCGAGGTCGTATCATCGCCCGCTATCGTCGGCGGAGTTGTCTACGTCGGAAGCAACGACGGGAATCTCTATGCGATCGATGAGTCTAGCGGAAAATTGCATTGGAAATTCGAGACCGGCTCAGCCATTCCATCTTCACCTGCGGTGGCAGCGGGGATCGTTTACTTCTTCGCAGCAGTGTGCCGGAAAGCTCCCTTCTCTTGACAACCGAGAGGAGTCGGAGTATTCCTCTTGTTTATCGAGTGGAGGAGCCCACCGCATGGCCGCAGAAAACCGGGACATGGTCCAGGGAACACTGGAAATGCTCGTCCTGAAGACGCTTGCCCTGGAGCCGATACACGGCTACGGCATCGCCTTGCGGATCGAGCAGATCAGCAAGGGCGTCTTTCGCGTCAATCCCGGATCTCTTCTGCCCGCGTTGAGCCGCATGGAGCGCATGGGACGGATCAAAGCCGAGTGGCGCGCTACTGAAAACAATCGCTGTGCCAAATATTACGCCCTGACCGAGCGGGGCCGAAAAGCTCTGCAGCAAGAGCGCCGGCAATGGGGCCGCCAAATCGCAGCCATCAACCGCATTCTCGAAGCCTGAGAGGACTGTCATATCCATGATGCGCAATGTGATCGAGGGGATTCGCGCTCTGGTTCACCGCAACCAGCGCAACGCAGAGATCCAGGAAGAGCTACTTAGTTTTCAGACCGCCTCGGTTGAGGAGAAGACGCGGCGCGGAATGAGCCGCGAAGCAGCGCTTCGTGCAGCGCGCGCGGAAGCGGGCAGCGCCGAATCGGTGCGCCAGAAAGTCTGGGCGGCCGGATGGGAGTCTGCGGCCGACTCGCTCTGGCAGGACCTGCGCTATGCGGTGCGCATGTTGGCCAAGTCGCCGGGGTTCACCGCAATCGCGGTGCTGACGCTCGCGCTGGGCATCGGAGCGAACGCCGCAATTTTCTCCCTGGTCAATGCCGTTCTCCTCAGGCCGTTGCCCTATGCCAACCCCGCCCAGCTTGTCGACGTGTCGGAGGCCAAGGCAGGCGTCGTCGGCGCGGGAGTGTCCTATCCTGCATTCGTTGAGTTGCGAGACCACAGCCGCGCATTCACCTCGGTCGCCGGACTTGCAGGCCACGCGCTCACGCTCACTGGACACGGAGAGCCGGCCGACGTGAGCACCCTGGCAGTTACCCCAGAGTTCTTTTCTCTTTTTGGGACGAAGCCTCTGCTTGGCCGCGCGCTGTCGCCACAAGACGGCATACGCGGCGCCGCGTCGGTCGTGGTTCTGAGCGAACAGCTATGGCGTAGCCGATTCGGAGCCGACCCGGGAATTGCGGGCACCTCGATAACGCTCGATCAGCGTGCCTTCACTGTGGTTGGTATTATGCCGGGCGGCTTCCGGACACCATTCTTCAACCAGACGGAGCAGGTCTGGATACCCCTCCTTCAGGATCCGCTGTTCAGCGGCTGGTTAACGCGGCCCCCTCAGGAACATTGGCTCCCGGTGATTGCCAGGCTGCGCGGCGGAGTCTCGCCTGATCAGGCACGAGCGGAATTGCAGACGATCAGCGCAGGGCTGGCCGGTCAGTTTCCTGCGGAGAAGGGATGGGGAATTGCGATCGAGCCGCTGCAGCAGGTGATCGTTGGCGACGTGAAGGAGCCGCTGCTCCTCCTCTTGAGCGCTGCCGGACTCGTACTCTTGATCGCGTGCGCTAATATTGCGAACCTGCTTTTGGCGCGCGCGACCTCGCGCTCCAGGGAGATCGCTGTTCGCATTGCGCTGGGGGCAAGCCAACGACGCATAGCCCGTCAGCTGCTGACAGAGAGCGCTATTCTGGGGCTTCTGGGTGGTGTCACGGGAGTGTTTCTGGCGTGGTGGAGCGTGTCCGCCCTCACCTCACTACTACCCACGGGATTAACCCAGCTTCGTTCCATTCGCGTGGACGGTTCCGTTCTAGGATTTGCTTTTGTGCTGTCCTTGGCCGCCAGCGTGTTTTTCGGCCTGGCGCCTGTACTCCACACAACCCGCTCCGATCCGCAGGCAAATCTCAAAGAGGGCTCCCCTGCGGGAGATGCCAGAGGCTCACAGCGCGCCCGCAGCTTCCTGGCTGCGGCGGAAGTAGCAGTGGCCATGGTTCTACTCGTCGGTGCCGGACTGCTGATGCGCAGCTTTGCCCGGTTGCTGTCGGTAGCCCCCGGCTTTGAGACAGAGAATATGGTGAAGGCGGAAATTTCACTGCCTCGTTATCAATATTCGAGGCCGGAGCAGTGGACCGCCTTCTCGAATGAGTTGATGACGCGACTGCAAGCGATGCCGGGCCTGCAGGATTCAGCCATTGCCGTTCCGCTGCCCATCCTGAATAACAGTATCAACTTGCCCTTTGCCATTGCCGGCAATCCGCCGCTGGAGCAGGGCGCAACGGATACCGCAAACTACGTCGCGGCCAGTCCGCGCTATTTTCACGTCATGGGCATTTCCCTGATGCGAGGAAGACTGTTTTCCGAGGACGATTCCGCCTCGACGTCGCCTGTCGCGTTAATCAGCGAGGCGCTGGCCCGGCGTTATTTTCCCGGAGAGAATCCCCTTGGCAGACAACTCATTTTCGGATTTCCACCCCATGGCGATGTCGCGCGGGAAATAGTAGGAGTGGTGGCCGACATCCACGACGTTTCGATCGCCAGCAATCCCGGTCCGATGATGTATGTCCCCTTCGCGCAGGTTCCGTTCTGGGGAAGCGAGGTGGTGGTGCGGAGCAGCCTAGGCGTGGCCGAGATCGCAGCCGCCATTCAAACGGAAACTCATAATATCGACAAGGATCTGCCGGTGACGGACATTGAATCATTCCCGGAGGCTATGCATGCGTCCGTGGCGGAGCCTCGATTCCGCACGGTGCTCCTGGGGTTGTTCAGCGCCATCGCGCTTTTGCTTGCCGCTATCGGGATCTTCGGCGTCATCTCTTTTTCCGTCTCGCGCCGCACACGAGAAATCGGCGTGCGTATGGCGCTGGGAGCAACGCCCGCGAGCATTCGACAAATGGTGCTTGGGGAATCGGCAAAGCTGGTGCTGTTTGGGTTGGCGGCAGGCATTCCTGCGGCTCTGATATTGACCCATTTTCTGTCCGCCCTGCTTTTCGGAATAACGGCGACGGATCCACTCACGTTTATCGGTGTTGCGCTCCTGCTGATGCTGGTCGCACTGGCGGCGGCGTATCTTCCGTCGCGGCGAGCCATCCGCATCGACCCGATGGCAGCATTGCGCTGCGAATGAAAGTCAGCCTATTCGGCTCTCAATGCCTGCATCGGATCGAGGCGTGATGCACGCCATGCGGGAACGATACATGCAAATACGCCCACCGCGAGCAGCGTTGCGGCAACTGCGGCAAAAACCGCCGGATCGAGCGGCTTGATCTCATAGAGCAAGTCGCGCATAAGCCGGCCCGCTTCCACGCTTGCTGCGAGTCCCACGGCAAGACCAAAGACCGCGGGCCCCATTCCGTCCAGCAACATCTGCCGCATCACCTGCTCACGCCTTGCGCCCAGCGCGATACGGATGCCGATTTCCGTCTTCCGCTGCGCTGTGATGTACGACATCACCCCGAACAGGCCCGCCGCCGCAAGGACCAGCGACAGCGTGGCAAAAATGACGAGCAGCGTCGTGTTGAAGCTCTGGTCCAGGGTCGATTTGCCGAGTAGCTGGTTCATGGTGAGCACGTCCGACACGGGAAGATCGCGGTCCATCTCCGATACGATCCGCTGTACCGGAAGAGCGAACTGCTCGGGGCCGTGGCTGGACCGAATCACAAGCGTGCCGACGGTCTCGACGCCGGCATCCAGCGGGTAATATTGCATCGGCCGCGGCGCTTCGCCGATGGCATAGCGGGTGTCGCCCACAATCCCCACAATGACCGCATTTTTCCCGCGCACGTGGAGGTGCTTTGCCCAGCGGATCTTCGCTCGGAAAGTACTGCCTGGCGAAGGATTGGCTGATGATGACTTCGTTGGCAGCATCCAGTCGCTTTCCTCCGTCAAAAGTACGTCCGCGCATAATCGGAATGCCCATGGCGCCGAAATACTTCGCATCAGCCCAGCGGCTTAAGGCGGACAGGCCAGTGCCCTGTGGCAAGGGCGGATGCTCCACGATGCTGAAGGTCTCAATCCATACCATAGCCCTGCCCAGGAGCCGCCGTCACAAAGCCTGTCGCGTCCACTCCGGGCAGAGCACGCACACGATCGAGCAGCGTGTCGTAGAAGTTGGCTCGCTGGGCGGCTTCGCATAGTGGGCATCAGGGAGGCCCAAGTGCATAGATGATCACGTCTTGCGTGATGCAGCCCATGTCGGCGGAGCGCAGCCGTTCATAGCTCTTGAGCAGCAGTCCGGCGCCAATGAGCAAGATCACACTCAGTCCGACTTCGAGCGTAAGCAGCACCTTGCGCAGCGTGGCCCGCGCGCTGCCCCCGCTCACCGGATTCGATGCCTCATGCAGCGCGCCGAGAATGCGCTTGTCGCTGGTGCTGAACGCAGCGATGAATCCGGAAAACAGCGCGCACAGCACGATAACGCCGACCGTAAACGCCGCCACCACGGCGTCGATGTGGATGGATTCGACGCGGCTCATGTCGTCGCGAGTTTGCGTCAGCCAATGAAGAGCGGCCAAGGCGAGCAAAAGTCCCAGCGCGCCGCCGGAGGCCGAAAGCAGCAGGCACTCCATCAGCCGCTCGCCTATCAGGCGGAGCCAGCTTCCGCCCAATGCGGTGCGGATAGCCAGTTCTTTGCGCCGTGCCGCCGCGCGCGCCACCAGCAGATTGGCCACATTGAGGCAGGCGATCAGCAGCAGGCAGCAGGTCGCCGCCAGCAGTACATAGAGCGGCTTCTTGATTTCGCCTACCATGTGCTCCAGCAGCGGACGGCTCCTGGCGCTTTGAAATACGAATGGGTCGTTGAGGTGCGCATTGTGGATGCGCTGGGAAATGATGCTCAGATCGGCCACGCCTTGCGACGCGCTGACTCCCGGCTTCAGCCGCCCTACAACGAGAAACATGTGATTGCTGAACGAGGTCATCGTGTCTTCGGGCTCGTCGTGGTAAACCGGTGTCCATAGCTGCGTGGACGGGTCGGGAAAATCGAACCAGGCGGGCATCACGCCGATAACGGTGAACGGCCTGGCGTCCAGATAGATGGTCTGGTTCAGGATGGCAGGGTCACTGCCAAAACGACGCTTCCACAGGCCCCAACTCAGCAACACCGTGCCGCTGCCTGCGGGGTTGTCATCGGCCTGCGTAAAATCGCGGCCCAGCGCGGGCTGCACGCCCAGCGTGCGGAGCAGGTCCCATGAAAACAACGCACTATACGGCTTCTCCGGCAATTGCCCGCCGGAACCGGAAAGCTGGACCCGGATACCCTGCGCGAGCGCGAGACTGCTATAGCTGCGGTTCTGCTTCTTCCACTCGGCGTACATACCGCCGGAGACCTCGTTGGAACCGGCCGTGTCGTCTTGATGAAGACCCGTCTCATAGAGCATCACGAGGCGATCCGGATCCTGGAACGGCAAGGGCTTGAGCAAAACGCCACGCACTACCGTGAACAGGGCGACGTTGGCGCCAATGCCCAGCGCCATCACCAAGATGGCAATGACGGTAAAACCGGGGCTGCGGCCAAGCGCTCGCAGACCAAGGCGCAGATCGCGTGCGAGGGATTCAAACCAGTACCAGGACCAGGTGGCGCGAGTCTGTTCGCGAACGAGAGTAGGATTGCCAAAGGCGCGCAAGGCTGCGTACCGAGCCTCTTCTCCTGAAGCGCCACCCTCCCGCTGCTCCTCTTCTTCCAATTCCAGGTCGGAGCGGAGCTCTCGCTCCAGATCTGCATCTCTCTTCTTCCTCTGCCACCATTTCATGTCAGTCCTCCGTGGCGGCCGGCCATATCACGCGCGCCACAGCTTCGGTCATCTGCTTGCTCTACAGAACGCGGAACCCGTTTCCCGCACCAGTCCGCCCCATTGCTGGGCCTGCTTCGTAATAGAAGACATTCTACCCTCACCTTGGCGATGATGGTAGACACTCGACTATCCAATGGTCAAGAGAGAAGCAGAGTGTGGAGTTTCAAAGTGACTGTTGCCATCACCGAACGGCACTACACCGGAAGGCCGGCTTTGTGGATGCCGGCGATAAGGTGTTCGACCATATCTGGTTGCCACCAGACGGCTAGTTCCTCGCGAGGAACTCCGCCAATATCCGGTCTCTGGGTCAGAAGAATCTGCCAGGCCTGGTGCGCTAGAGCCTGATTGCCGAGTTGCCCGGAGTTCGCGGCGATGGCCAGTTGAGTACGCCAGAAGCCCGGCATATTTACCGTGCGAGCCAATCCCAAGGATCTTTCATAGTCTCCGTTCCGATATGCATCGAAGCACGGCACAAACCAATACCACCCAGGGTGGTGAGGATTCAGACTGCGAGCCTTCGCCGAGAGCCCTCCGCCCCGTTCCCAATCGCCGGCATAGGCGGTGAGGAAGCCGAGGTACGCGAGCGTGAATCCATCCATCGAATTCAGAGCCAGAGCCCGCACTGTCGCGATTCGGAAAGCATCCAGGTTCTTGCGAAAGAACTCGACCGACGCCAACGCATGGAAAGCGAGATGATTCGATGGCGCGATCTCTACCGCGTGCTGCGCGGCCGCGAGCGCACGCCCGAGCGGGTCCGGCAGCAGGTTGAATCGGTGAGTAAATTCCTCCTTGTAGATGAGCGACAGCATGGCCCAGGCATCGGCATAGCCGGGTTCTTTTCGGACCGCGCGTTCCAGTGCCACTCGCGCCGGCGCATGTTCCTGGGCACTTACGCGCTGAAAATGTGCGAAGCTCCGGAGCACCGCCTCGTATGGGCTCAGTTTCAAAGGATCGCGCGTGCGGAGTGCCTCACTCATACTGCGCGGCAAAATGCCGTGGGTGTCTGCAATGGTCGACACAATCTGGGGCACGACATCGTCCATCACATCAAAAGCAGCCTGCTCGGCGAAGGGCCGATGGTAGGTTTCGGCCCAGAGATGAGCTCCTGATGCACAGTCCACCAACTGCACCGAGAGGCGCGCCCTGACGCCGACGCAGCGAAGGCTGCCCTCGAGTACATACCGTGCCCCGAGTTCCTTGCCCGCTACTCGCACGTCGACCGATCCGCCGGGGTATTGTGACGTGGAGCTCAGTGAAATAACGCGAAGGTAAGAAAAACGTGAGAGACCGGTGACAATCTCTTCGGCCAACGATACGGCGCGATCCGCAAGATCTTTGTCGGCGTCACTCGAGGCCAACGGAAGCACGGCAATCCAGAAGCCGTCTTCGGCGTGTGTGTGCAAGGAGTTCTTTCGCCGGCTCACGAGGTGCACAGTGTCAACGCCGGAGGGTGCGCCTGTCTGTGCGGCACCAATCTGGATAGGAGCGATGAACCGGTATCCGCGGCGGGAGAGTGTTTCCACGAAACGAGGTTTCTCTGCCGAATCGGCCAGGGTCTCTCGCAGCTTGTTGATCGCTGCGTTTAGATTGTGATCGACGTCCACGAAGGTGTCCGGCCACAGCCGGCGCTGAACCTCCTCGCGGGCGATCACTTCCCCCGGCCGCTCGAGCAGGATGGCGAGCACGGAGAATGGCTGCCCGGTCAGCTTCAGCTTCCGCCCCGATCGCCAAAGCTCGCCTGTGCCGAGATCCACTTCGAAGAGACCGAAGCGGACTCGGTGGCATGGATGGAGGCTGTCGTTCACTGTTTTACGTACTTTCTGACCGGAGATCCCGCTGCGGCACCAGTCTACCTCTGTTTAGGTGGATTAGTGGGCAAAGCATAGAAGGCGGAGCACTTATCCGATGACTTTCTTTTGAGATTGGAATGACCTGCGGTGCATTGAACAGGCTCCGCCGCAGGCCTATCGTCTCCAAAGATCGCCGGGAAACGCGACCGAAGACCAAAGGCTTCGGCGTCACCGGCTTAGGAGGAGAAGACGATGAAACACGACATGAATGGATCGACTCGTACTCGCATGACGGCGGCTATGCTGGCCACCGTGGGCATGCTGTGGATGGGGTCGGCGCAAGGTTTGTACGCGCAGACCGGGGGATCAGATGCGGGAGAGTCTTCCCGTTCCATGGCTTGCTCAGCCGCTGTTGTAGCTGGAGATTGGGCATATACCGAAACCGGCTCGGTCTATCCTGCGAGTGTCGCCGTTCCGTTTGCCGCCGTCGCCAGGTATTCGCTCAACGCGGGCGGCGATCTTGTGGGGATAGCTACCAGCAGTTCGGGCGGCACCGTCGCGAATGTGACACTCAAGGGAACCGGCACAGTGAACGCTGACTGCACCGGCACCTTCACAGTCGGCGTCTACGCATCGGGAAGCTTGGTTCGCACGGCAACCTTCGATGTGGTGTATGTCGCCGGAGGTCGGGAGGCTCGTGCCATCATTGCATCGCTGGTACTCGCCAATGGCACTGTCGTGCCCTCCGTGCTCACAGTTGATGCCAGGAAGGTATTCGAATGTCCAGAGAGCGAACGTTGAAGAAGCCAAAGCATCTGGCAATCACTCGCGGGCCTGTCTGATTTAGACAGGCTGCGTTTACCCCTCGCAGGTTCATGTGAGTCCAGATCCCGGGATCTCGATTCATAGGGTGATCGAAGCGATCCACTCTGATCGACCGCGTATAGACGTGGTCCTGTTGCTAAGCCGCAGTCAAGTATTGCAATGGGAATTCGGATCCTCGCTAGCACGTTGAGGGGCAGTTTCGGAAACGAGATAAACTATCGCCCATGTTTGTCGAAGCTTTCGCGCCGTTTCAGGACCTCGCCGCCCAATTGCAACCTTGGCTTGATGAATCGACTGATGGCTCTCATGACCTGAACCACGTAAATCGCGTGTGGCAGAACGCACGCCTCCTCGCCGAGGAGGAGGGCGCAAACTTGCATCTGCTTGCAGCCGCGGTATTGTTGCACGATTGCGTCCACGTAGAGAAAGGCTCGCCACTTCGTGACCAGGCCTCGCGGCTATCCGCCGAGAGGGCTGGTGAAGTTCTCAGGAAGTTGGGTTGGGCAACCCGCGACATAGAAGTCGTCACAGGCGCGGTCTTGCGTCATAGCTACTCTGCGGGGCTGGTGCCCACCACCCCGGAGGCCAGAATCCTCCAGGATGCCGATCGGCTCGATGCGATTGGACTGGTAGGCGTCGCGCGCTGCTTCTACACCGCAGGTCGACTGGGCTCCAAGCTCTATCATTCGGCTGATCCCACAGGTGAAGACCGGGCTTTGGACGATACAAGCTATGCGCTCGATCATTTCCCGAAGAAACTCTTAACTTTGGCAACAGGCTTCAATACTGTGGCTGGACGTCGAATGGCGGCCCAAAGACATGCATACCTGCAGGAGTTCTACGACGCGTTCCTCCTCGAACTGAGAGCGTAAGAAGAGCGCTGCGCTAGCGCTCTCATTTCTTGGTTCGTTCCAGGGTCGCGAGGACGTGCTGAATGCTCTCGGTCAACGAAAGAGCTGTCGTGTCGAGGATTTCATATCCGGCGGCGATGGTTTCCTGATGCAGGTAGCGGCTCCAGCCCATCATGCTCTCGTTGGCCAGCTCTGGCTGAAGACGATCATGCGCAAGTCGAGCTGTTCTGGTCGCGTCGTCACACTCGACGCAGATGATCCGCGCGCCTGTAATCCCCTGAGTATCGAGCGCTTCCTGCACGAAAGCGATCCTCATCTGCCCTTCGAACAGCACGCGTTGGCCAGACTTCAGAACTGGTGCGATCCGTTCAAACCACTGCAGAGTCATCGCCCTTTGCCACGCTCCTCCGGGTTGGTAGCCGTGGCCATAAGTTGCCATGATCTCAGGGGAAGGAACGCCAATGCCGTCGAATCGAAAAACGGTAATTTCCGGATGGTTTGCTTCTATCTCGCGAGCTATGGCTGTCTTGCCGGAACCTGATGCGCCGGTGAGGATGACAAGTTCGGTACCCACAGTTCGATTACGAAAGTACCGCATCTTTAATTACTAGAAGCCACTAGCCAAGTGCACGATTTCGGGTGATGCTCTTCAACTAGCAGCCGATCGGATAAGAATGGCTCGGCTGGCTGAATTGCAACTTGCTGGACTTGCTTCAAAATCTGCCACCTCCTCTTATACCCATTCAATCGGAAACCAAGGCGCAACGGCGCAAGGAAGAAGGTGATTCCATTGACCCCAAACCAACAAAATCCGGACCGACTCCTGGAGAGACAGAGAGTTCAGGCAAGGCCTACTGCAAGGATCATCCTGGCGGCGTTATTAACTTGCGCAGCTATAGCGGCGACTGGTATCAGCAGTCCTGCTCAGACCTCGCAGCCAGAATCCAAGCCACAAGCGACGTCTCCTACACAATCGATCCAGATTGATCGGCGCAGGATAGGCCCCGTAATCCTGGCCGCAGGTGGGCCCACGGGGCACAAGTTACGCCATCCATAAGCGACACTCAGAAAGGGAGGCGGAAACCAAGTGCACACTCAAATCTCTACCTCGCAAACTCTCGTCAAGAGAGGTGAGTGAGGATCATTGTCAATTTTGTCGCTCAATCTTTTATAGCTTCTCCGGCCTCCCTGCCGGCCAGACAAACGCCTCAGTCGCCCACTTCTCCGCACGCTCCCCCTTCCTTTCTGGCTCAAATTATGTGAATCGCTACGCCCGCCGAGCTTTGCTTGATTTGTATCAGTATTTGTGTTATAATAAATAACGGAGATTCATGCTTCTACCCTTCCGGGCTTCGCATAGGGAGTCGCGTACCAATTCCCCCATCGGAGGAAAACACATTGCCCATTCACACACCCGCAGTCGATTACAACCACGACGGCCAGCCCCTGACCGGCATGTTTGCCTGGGACGACACGTCCATCGAAAAGCGACCAGGAATCCTGGTTATCCACGGAGGTGCGGGGCTGGATGACCACGCCAAAGAGCGGGCAAGGCGCTTCGCCAACCTTGGCTACGTTGCATTCGCTTGCGATATGTACGGCCATGGTGTGGCGGGGAACAGGCAGCGCGTTATGTCCCGCATCACGGAGCTGCGTAGCGACACGGCGAAGCTATGTGGGCGCGCATCCGCCGGAATCGACGTATTGCGACAGCACCCCCAGGTGGATGACCGCCTTGCCGCCATAGGCTACTGCTTCGGTGGAATGGCTGTGCTTGAGCTGGCCAGAAGCGGGTTCGACCTCATGGGTGCAGTCAGCGTCCACGGGACTCTCGATACGCCCTGTAAGTGCCAGCCGAATTCCGTTAAGGCGAGAATACTCATCTGCCACGGCGCGTTAGACCCGCATGTCTCCATGGAGCAGGTGAACGCCTTCATCGAAGAGATGAAACTTGCTCGCGCCGACTGGCAATTGATCATGTATGGAGAAGCCATGCACGGCTTTACCCATCAGGGCGGACTCCAAATCCCGGGGGTCGCCTACCATGCCCTTTCCGATGCCCGTTCGGCAAAGGCAATACAGAACTTCTTCGGCGAGCTCTTCTACCCGTTCAGCCCATCTTGATGCCGTGTTCTCCAATGATCGCGAAGACTGACAAGAGGTTCGTCATCCCAAGTAGCTGGCGAACCTGCTTGCCAAGATTGAGGAGTTCTAAACTGCAGCCAGCCGACCGGGCAGAAACCGACAGACGAACCAGTGTGCCCAGACCCATGCTGTCTACCCGGGTAAGATTCGTAAGGTCGAGCACGATTCGCTTCGTGTCCGGTATCAGCGCTTTGACCCGGGTGTAAAGAATATCGTTCACACCCGACACAAGTCTGCCGTTCAACTTCACGACCACAGTGCTGCCGTCATGGGTAACGTCAAGGGTAAGGGGACAGGCGGCAGTTTTTTCAGACATCAGGCTTGCCTTATAGAAACTCGGGGTTCGGATCGGAGCCCGATTCTCGCATACCGCGTCACAGATTGAAACCGCGAATCTTCTGCCACTGGACTTTCAACGCAAAGCGCCGACCCGCTGGTTCACTTCCGCTCTTACTTTCGAAATGTCCTGTTTGAGGAGCGTTCCATTCTGCACCAGCAAATCACCGCCCACGTAAACGCGTTCCAGGTCGCGCTCTCCGGCAACGAACACCAGCGAAGCATAAGGATCGAAGACGGTCCGGAACCGCGTCGGATCGACCATCAGGAAGTCGGCAAATTTTCCCGGCTCCAGGCTGCCCAGCCGGTCCGCTACACCGAGCACATCCGCGCTGCCCATGGTGTGGAGGCGCAGCACGTCGTAGGGACTCATGATCTTCGCGTCTTCATACTTGTCGCGGATCGCATAGAGCCCGGTACGCATATTTTCAAAGGGGTCCGCCACATCGGCGCTGGCTTCGCCATCGACGCCCATGCCCACCCGGATGCCGGCCTTCAGGCAGGCGGGGATATCGGCCACTCCTGAAGCGAGCCGTCCATTCGACAGTGGATTCCAGCTCATGGCCACGCCCGCTTTCCCGCTCTCCGCCAGGATGAAGCTGTTGGTATGAATGAAGTGTCCGAAGATCAATTGCTTCGAAAGCAGCCCGCTATCCATAAACCATCGGAATTTGCTCTGCTGCTCATATTGCGTCTCCGGCGGTTCGAGATAGTGACTCTCATTGCCCAGATGGAACTCGTCACCCAGCTGCTTTTCCATCAATGTCTGTTGATAGGTATTGTTGAATGCGGTGCCGCCGCTGATCATCACGGCAAGAAAGTTGGATGACTGCGGCTGCGTAGCCGTCCAGTCTAAAAAGGCCTTCAAAGGCACACGTGCCTGCTCTGCGCCATAACTCGGCTGCACGCCCAGCGCGGTAGCCTTGCCCACTGACATGCTGTGCACAAACCGGATGCCGGAGTCCATCTCCGCGCGGAAGCCTTTTTGGTCATACTCGTCGGCAGTCGAAGCATTGCGGGCCCGGTTCCGTGCTTCGAAGTTGAAGTTATAGGCCGTCGTGATGCCATGCTGCAGGTGGTCGAGCGCGCCATCCAGAGTGAACCAGTACATGTCGTCCGGGCTTGCTTTGACGGCCGGCTTGTAGAGCGCGTCGATCCATCCCAACAGCGTCTGGTCTGAGCCCAAGCCGCGAAACGCGCTTTGCCAGAGGTGGCTGTGGGCGGAGATAAAGCCAGGGATAACCCAGTGCCCACCGGCATCCAGGCTCTCCCGCGACCGCAGCTCGGCCGGCGGATCGCCCGCCGCTACAGCGGACAAACGTCCATCATCGCCCACCACAAGATAGCCTTTTACCGGCTCGCGCTGGCCCTGCGCCATCGTCAGAATGTATGCATTCCTTACTACCAGCTTGGCCGGAGCCTGAGCGAAAGCAAACCAGCGGGCTCAGCAGCAAACCCAAAAGACAAAATCTTCTGAAAGTCATTGGCAATTACTAAACGAGACGGGAAGGAAGAACAACAATAAATCCCCTGATGATCCAACAATCATGCACGCTATGATGTAACCTCCGAATGACCGCCTCTGCTGATGTCAACCCCACTCTGGGTCCCGTCGCGCCGGGGTCACTGCTATCCCACGCCGACTCCAGTGATGAAATAGAAAGTCTTCCCCGGTTGCTCTGTTTTGGGCTGCAGCACGTGCTGGTGATGTATGCCGGCACCGTTGCCGTACCGCTCATCCTGGGCGCCGCGCTAAACTTCACGCCCCGCCAGGTAATTGCCCTCATCAGCGCCGACCTGTTCACCTCTGGACTAGCGACCTTGCTGCAAACCCTTGGCTGGTGGAAGTTCGGCGCACGCCTCCCGCTCATTCAGGGCTGTTCGTTCATTTGCGTGGCGCCCATGATCCTCATTGGCAGCCACTACGGCATCCCGGCACTCTACGGAGCGGTCATCAGCTGCGGGTTATTCACCATCCTGGTTGGCCCCTTTTTCAGCCGCATGCTGCGCTTTTTCCCCCCGGTCGTGATCGGCTCGGTGATCACCGTGATTGGCCTGTCTCTGTTGCCCGTAGCAGGCGCCTGGCTAGGTGGAGGAGACGCTTCGGCGCCTGATTTCGGCAGCCTGACTCACCTCGGATTAGGCTTTGCGACCATAGCGCTGATCGTTGCCATCCAGCGTTTCGGCCGGGGTATGTTCGCTCATCTCAGCGTGTTGCTGGGGCTGATGGGCGGCACCGCTCTGGCAGCACTGGCGGGCCAGGCAAGCTTCCGCCAGGTGTCGGCAACGCCGTGGTTTGCCATGGCGCATCCCTTGCTCTTCGGACCCCCGCGTTTCATCTTTCTGCCCGCCCTGGTGATGAGCCTCTCCATGCTGGTGGTAATGACGGAGACCACCGGCAACTGCCTCGCAATCGGAGAAATCACCGGCCGCCCGATCGGCCCTGCAACCTTAACGGCGGCCTTCCGCGCCGATGGCCTCTCGACCATGCTGGGCGGCATATTCAACAGCTTCCCTTACAACGTTTATTCCCAGAACACCGGCCTGCTAGCACTGTCGAAGATCAAGAGCCGTTATGCGGTGGCGGCCGGAGGCGGGTTGTTGGTACTACTTGGATTTCTCCCCAAGTTGGCTGCGGTGATTGCCGCAATTCCGCGCCCAGTTCTCGGCGGAGCGTCGTTGGTGATGTTCGGCATGACCACCATGGCCGGCATTGAGGAACTAACCCGGGTCCGCTATCGCGACACCAGTAACGCGATCATCGTTGCCGTTTCGGTGAGTATGGGCGTGCTGCCCATTGCGTCGCCGCAACTGTTTGCCCATGCTCCGGTCGCCGCCCGCCTCTTCTTGAACAGCGGCATCTTCCTGGCCGCTGCCACCGCCGTGTTTCTCAACCTTTTCTTTTCCTCAAGAACGGAAGGCTAACCGTGGGCGAAGTATCGGAACAGGACGTGGTTTTCTTGCGGCAGGCAATTGAGCTGGCGCGATCCGCGCGGCAGGACGGGCGGCATCCCTTCGGCGCCCTGATCGTGAACGAGCGGGGAGAGACTGTCGTCGCTGCTCGAAACAATGCGGTCCGCCCGGCCGGCGACCCCACCCAGCATGCTGAGATGGTCGCCTGCAGTCAGGCGGCCCGGCTTTTCAGTGAAGCAGAGCTCGCCCGCTGCACCCTGTACACCAGCACCGAACCTTGCGCCATGTGTGCCGGGGCGATCTATTGGACCGGGATTGGCCGGGTGGTCTTTGCCTTGGCCGAAACTGGCCTGCTCCGCTATACCGGCAGCTCCGGCGAAAATCCGACCCTTGATCTGCCCTGCCGCGAGGTATTCGCTCGCGGCCAGAAAAAGATTGTCGTCGACGGACCTCTGTTGCAAGACGAAGCAGGCCAGGTGCACGAAGGATTTTGGGCAAAGGGGACTTAGTCTGCTTAGTTCGCACATTTCTACAGGAACCGCCGCCCGGGCGTCCGGAAGGCTACACTGGCATGATGACGAAATCGTCCAGGGTAGATCTTGTGGGTGTTGGGCTGAATGCGACCGACACACTCATCGCACTTACGAATTATCCGGCACGCGGTTCCAAAGTCGAATACGACTCCGCGCGGATATTACCTGGCGGCCAGGTCGCAACTGCCGTCGTGGCGTGCCAACACTGGGGGATGTCGACTCGCTACGTAGGCATTCTGGGAGACGACAGCCCCGCGACCTTGCATCGCGAAGCATTTGCCGCCGCTGGCGTGGAGGCGCAGCTCATCACCGTTTCCGGAGGCACCAGTCCGCAGTCGCTCATACTGGTAGACGGTGGCGGGGAGCGAACCGTGCTCTGCCGGCGTGATCCCCGGGTAGCCCTAAAGCCTGGCGACCTGGATCCTGCATGGATCATGAACGCTCGTGCCCTCCACGTCGATGGCTATGACACCGTCGCAGCGACCACGGCGGCCGGCTGGGCCCGTGCCGCTGGCATCCCCGTCATCGCCGATCTCGATGAACTTTATCCCGGGGTAGAGAAGCTGCTTGAAAATGTGGACTACCTCATCGTGAGTAGGGACATCCCAGGCCGGCTCATGGCGGAGTCGGATTTAGAAATGGCCCTGCGTCAAATGCAACGCAGGTATGGATGTCGTCTCGCCGCTGCGACCCTGGGTGAACATGGCGTGCTGGCCTGGAACGGAAAGCAGTTACACCACGCCTGTGCTTATTCTGTGCCCGTGGTCGATACCACAGGCGCGGGAGACATTTTCCACGCCGGCTTTATCTATGGACTGTTGCAAGACTGGCCTCTCGAGCGGCAGCTCGATTTCGGGTGCGCCGCGGCTGCCTTGAATTGTGCCGCAGTCGGCGCCCGGGGGGGAATCCAGTCCGTCCGAGACATAGAACATCTTATGGCAACTGGCGCTCGCCATCAGACTGCTGAATGCACGACCAGTTCCGACTAACGCCGCGAACCGAAGAGGATTACGTCCGCGAGCCGTCGTTGAGGAGGATGGAGAGGGCTACCAGCGGCGTACCCGGCCCACGTCCACATGCACGAAGTTGGATTGCGCGTAGTACCCCACGCCCCCACGGCCCAGCGAGAGCGCCGCATCGCGGACTTCTGCACTTGATACCCCCGGAATCCGAATGTCGATGGCCTTCGCTTCCATGTGCTGGCTATGCTCGGCAACACCATGGCCATGCTCGCGCAAGTAGTTGTTGCTCCACGGAGTACGATAGCCGCACACAATGTCAATTACGCCATCGGGGTGTCCCAGCTTGACCAGCAGATCGTGAAGAAGATCAAACTCCTTCACGTCATAGTCCTTTACATCGCCGGTGCGGTGGTCGCGAAGAAAATGGTCCAGCTCCGCGACGCGATCGGGAAGATACTGATCGCCTACGCGGTAGACCACATCGATATGTTCACCGGTATGAAGGTGATAGAGACGCAGCCGGTAGGTCGGAAGATCCGCGCCCAGAGCGACCGCTGCGCCAGGGAACACACTCAGCAAACTGAGGCAGACAAAGAACTTAGCGAGAATGGAGTAGTTGCGTATCACAGAGGCCCTGGCATCAATTATAGCGGGCCTGGTCCGGCGTCAACAAAAGGCTAAGGTGCTACCTTGACTACTGAAATCGAGGTTAGGTTACGCACCCAGCGCGCCGGGCGCTTCTCTTCGCTGGATACCATCTTGAACGCGCCATCCTTACCCAGCTTTTGCCCGTCAAGCATATCCGCAACAATCACGTCGCCGGTGTGTATGGAAGGGTCTACTTCGGCCAGCGAGTAGAGGACGCTGTAGTTGTCCATTCCTTCGGCAACGATCCCAATCATGAAAAGCTTACCCCGCACGCTTTCCCCCAGGGGCACGCCGGCTTTGCTCAAAAGATCGGCCAGCAGGACGCCAGAGTAGGTCTCGTTCGCCTTGCTGTGAGCATTGAAGACGGACACCTGTTTGTGGGGCAGGGCAGCCAGCTCATCGGGGCTGAAGTTCAGCGTTTTGCCCTCGTAGGTCTTGATGGTCAGTTGAGTGGAGGGAGTGGAAGGCGCGGAGTGTTCCATCTGCTGGGCAACAAGCGCTAGTTGCCCGGCGAGGAGGGTAAAAGCGAGCGCAGGAATGACCAAAGCAGCAGATCGACGCATCACAGCGCTATTCTAGAGCAGTCTTCTATTTCACAGCATGAAGGTTTCAGGATGCGCCTGTAACCTCCTCATCGGATGGACGTCTCAATACCTGGTGTAGTTCTTAGGAGACTCGAATGTCAGGTTCCTTCGCCATACGCAATACGTTGGTTGCTATGCTGCTAGCCTTTTCTGCCTCGATCGGGTGCACCGCGGCAACCAAGACTCCAATACCCGCGCCGGCACACGATGCCCCGCTAGCCCAAACATCAGGAAAGCAGACGGCAGTCTTTGCGGGCGGGTGCTTTTGGGGAACGCAGTCAGTGTTCGAACGGGTAAAAGGAGTGCTCGCTACGACGGCCGGGTACTCAGGCGGGTCCGCGTTCACGGCGACGTATGAACAGGTTGGCCAGGAAAATACCGGACATGCGGAGTCGGTCAAGGTGGTGTACGACCCGTCGAAGATTACCTATGGTCAGCTCCTGCAAATCTTCTTTTCCGTAGTCCACGACCCGACGCAGCTCAACCGCCAGGGACCAGACGTAGGCGAATCCTACCGTTCCGTCATCTTCTATGCCAACGACGAACAGCAGAAGATCAGCAAGGACTACATTGCGCAACTGGATGCGGCCAAGGTTTTTCCCAAACCCATCGTGACCCAGGTTGTGCCGCTCAAGGGCTTCTACGATGCGGAGGCCTACCATCAGGACTACGCCCTGCACAACCCAAACAATCCCTACATCCTGGTGTGTGACCGTCCGAAGGTGGAAGCACTAAAACAGCAATTCCCCGAACTCTTCAAGGACTACCACGGTAAGTGAGTCACTCCTGGCCCTTGCTGAGGCGGCGATAATAGTCCGCAACTGCTTCCTCATAGCCGGGCGGGATTTGAGGATCCTTCGTGGTACGCACCTGTCCCGGCGTCTGGCCATCCGAATCTTGACGGAGCTGGAGCTCCAGCTTGTCAACCCCGCTAAGCACCTCGGCGTGAAGCTGTTCCACCATAATCGGATTCCCCGGGAACCGGCGTGGATCCAGGCGCTGCATCTCTCGTGCTAACTCTTGAATCTGTTTCAGGGCTGCCGGATCATTTTGGGCCAGATGGTGAAGCTGGCTCAGCTCCGCCAACCCTTGCTGGTAAGTACGTTCCGGGTCGGCCGGTGCCGGCGAATTGTCCGGGTCGACCGCCCGGCCATTCCGATCGAAGTGATTATTCCCGGTGTTGATGTTGTTCCAGGCGGTGCCGACTGCTCCACCACCTGAGGTTCTATTGCCGATGTCGCCACTCAAGTTGTCCTGGGCGACCTGGTTTCCGCCGCCGATCTGGGCACCCGGGCCACCATGGCTGCTCCAACTCCCTTGATTGGCTTGTCCCTGCTGTGCGCCTTGTCCTGGCTGTCCGCTCTGCCCGGGCTGCTGACCAGGCTGGCGGCCCAACGAACTTTGTCCTCGCGCAGTCAGAGACTCAACCTGGTCGCGGAAGCGTTCCACATGGTCGAGCGCTGCTGTTTGCTCGCCACTCGGTGAGGCACCCTGGCCAGGTTTTGCCGGACCAAGCCCCTGCTGCGCCTCGTGCACCTGTTGACTCAATTGTTCCAGGCCCTTGCCGATACCCTCTTCAATTCCGTTCGTGTTGGGGTTCACCCCCCGGCGTAGCCAGTCCGCAGATCGCTGCACCCGGTTAGTCAGGTCGGTCTGGTCCATACCTCCCAGAGCATCGCGCAGTTTCGACGCAGATTGCGGCTGTGTCGGCGCCAACTCACGCGCCGAGTTACGCAGATTCTTTTGCAACTGTGCTAGGTCGTCTGAGAGTTGTTGCCGGTCCTCCGCCAGTTTGTTGCGCTGCTGAATCCTGGCGGAATACTGCTCCTGATTAGTGACGCCGGCTTGCCCGGTCATGCCGCGGATGCGGTCGGCCTGCGCCCGTTCTTCCTTACTCAGGCGATCGCTTTCACGAGATAGCGAATCGAGTTTGCCGGTAGCCTGTTGCTGCTGCGCGCCGCTCATCAAGCCCGCAGCCTGGCGGAGCTGATCGGCGGCCCGTCGCGCCGCGTCGCTACTCTGCTGCTGGCCGGCGCTCTGCTTCATTGCTTCATCTGCGTTGCGCAGCCGGTTGAGTGCCTGGGTTACTCGCGGATCGGACGCACTTCCAGAGCCAGCTGATGACTGCGATCCGGAGGACTGAGCCTTACCCGAGGATGACTGTCCCGAGGATGATCCACCCGAGGAGCTACTCGCGCTCCGCTGCCCTTGTTGCCCTTGTTGCCCTTGTTGACCTGTTGTCCCTGCTGGCCTTGTTGACCGTTCTGGGCCATCTGCTCCATCTGGCGTTGCAGTTCTTCTGCCTGGCGGCGCAGCATTTCCTGCTGCCAGCGTTCCTGCATGGTTTGAGGCTGATTGCGTTGCTGCTGTGCGAGCTCCTCCTGACGGCGAGCTAGTGCATCGAGCTTGGCCAAGGCATCGTCTACTGCTTTAGCACGCTGATCAGCCGCGGAGCCGGTTTGGGCCGTCTCATACTGATTCTTCTCGGTGTCCAGTTCCAGATCGAACAAGCTTGCCAAATCCCGGCCTGCACCGCCGCCCCCGCCACCACCCCCGCCTTGTTGACCGAACGCAACCTGGATCTTGCGGAAGGTAGCTTCCGCGCGCAACAGGTACTGCAAGGCCTTCTGTTCCGCCGGGATGGCGTCGTGCCACTGCATTTGCTTCAGCTTGTCCGACGAAGGCGTCATCGCCGCGGCTGCCGCTTGCATGTCGTGCCCGAAGCTATTGAATTCCTCGTTGGCAGAGGAGAGATCCCGGCTGTCCATGCGCGCGGCAAGCGCCAGCGCCTGATCCTGTAACTTGGTCTGTACCCCGGAGAGGAACTTGCCCGCCTCGGCTGCATCTTTTGCCGTGGCCGCCTTGTCGTTTTGCCGCTTCCACGTCGCAGCGATCAGCTCTTTCTCGCGCTTGGAAATGTCGGTCTGGCTTCCCATACCGCCGCCGCCACCGCCGCCCATCTGCTGCGATTGCGAGAATTCGCGCTCGAATGGGTCTGCCTGAATAAAGGCCATGTCGGTACGCGCTTCGCTATGACCATCCTTCGCCGTGGCGTACAGGCTGACCAGATCTCCTGGAACCAGCTTGAAATCTTCCAGGCTCAACGTGGTTGAGCCGCTCACTTCCTTTGCTCCTGGCTGCTCCGGCAGGTCGATGGTTTTTTCTGATCCACCGTTCACCGAGTAATGAAGGCTTACCTTGTTCAACGCAAACTGATCCGAGGCCTTCACGCCTACGGTGACTTCCTCAATGGGACTGGCGCGATAGTCGCCCGTGGGACGGTCGATGGCGATGTCCGGCGGGTTCGCTTTGTCGGTAGCAATGAAGTAATCCTCCGACAAGCGCACCGGCTGGCCCTGATCAAGCGCGGCAACGTGGTAAGCGCCATCCTTCTGCATCAGAATGGAACCCTTGTAGACATTGTCCTCACCGCCGCTCAACGTAATCTGTTTCCCATCGTCGAGGGTGAGTTGGCCATTGTGCAGCGGCCGGTCCATCTTCACAGTCAACTCCGCGTCGGTGCCTTCCAGGGCGCGCAGATCCCCACCGCGATCTTCAGACACCGGAGCCATGCCGGTCCATTTGGGGTAGTGGTAGGTCACCTTGAGTTGCTTGACCGACGGCAGATCCACCACGCGCACTTTGTAATGGCGGGAGGTGAGCGGACCGGCCTCTACGTAATATTCAACGTCTTCGGGCAATCCTGCGAAGAGGAATTGAAAGTCAGAGGCGTTCGCAGACTGCATCGCCACCGGCTCCCACGCGCCCTTTCCCGAACTTTTGTAATGCGCAAACAGTCTCACCCTCTGGGGCTTCAAACCGATGATGCTGGCGGTGATGAGTTGATCGCTGTTACGGCGAACAGCAGCATCTCCCGGCGTCACTCGGATGTCATAAAGCGGAGTAGCTTTAGGTCCGGTCCAGAGCAGCGACGCTCCATAGCCAAGATAGCCGGGGCCTGCGGCAACCAGCCAGACCAGCACAGCAACGCAGGCAGCGCCGGCTCCGGCAAAAAAGTAAAGCCTATTATTGGATACGAGGTTAGCCGGCTGCGCCTGGCGGGCTACGGAAAGTGTGTCGGCCGCAAGCAGCTCAAGGAAAGGATCGTTGCCTTTCTTCTCCCGGTCATCGAAGGTGAGCAGCCGCTGCTGGAATTCAGGATAGACGGATTCCGCCACCACGGTGGCGCGGCTGCGCGTGAGTCGCAGTAAAGGGAGCGCGATCGCGAGCGCGGCAGCGCAGGCAAGGGCGAGCAGCAACAACGAACGAGCGCCGGTAAGACCACGTAGCGGAAAAGCAAACGCGTTCAGGATAAGTACAAGAAAGATGGTGGTTACTAAAGCAGTGGCCATGAGGATGGCCACGCCACGCAGCGAGACACCTAGACGCAGTCGCTGGTGCAGCTGGTGAATATAAAGATTGAGCCGGGCACGATTCGAGTCTGGATTGGCGTTGCTCATGCCTCCTCCCTCTGTATGCCGAGGTAGCGGCTGGCAACGATGGACTCGGCAACCGCCGCCACCAATACAAGAAGCATAACGTACCACCAGATGCTGTGGGCGCTATTTTTTTCCTGCACGTACGCGGCCGATGTCGCCGGCGCTGTCGAACCCTTTCCCCAGAGTGCGAGCAGGTCGGGTGCAATGGGCTCGAGGTTTGACTCGCGTCGATCTGGATTCACGCCGATCAACGCGTCCTTTCCGTTCGCAAAACGAATGCGATAGAAGCCGGCGCGGGTTAACTGGAAGGACTGCGCCGTTGCCGCCTCGGTCAATGACAATGCACGGTGACCGTCCGGATCGATAATCTCGACCCCGGTCGACGAAGGATTGCCGGCCTGGGTGCGTAAAGGAACAACCGAGTCCACCAGCTTGCTGCCGCTGACGTCGTCACTGCCGGAAAGATAGCGCGCAGCTCTGTCAACAAACGGTACAAACGCGGGTCGAACGGGTAGATCATTGGTCAGGCCGTCTAATCCGGAGGCAAAGAGAATCACGTGGCCCTCGCCAATCTGCTTTTCCAGCAGAAGCGGTGTTCCGTCAGTGAGCCGTGCGATCACATGCGCGCGGGACGCATCCACTCCGGCGACATAATAGATCTTTGTATCGGCCCAACCCGTACCATTCATGACTGCGTGGGTAAGGTCGGTATCGCCAACGGTGGCGTTTCCATTCTGCGTATAGGAGCGGGCATCGGAAGAATACCCGCCGTAGATAGGAATGCGGGCATGATGTGCGGCTGAGGTTCCGGCTGCGATCAGGAGGCCGCCACCGCTGCGCACATAACGCAAGAGAGCATTCTCAAAAATGGACGGAAGCGGAACAGCATCAGAAAGAACCACAAACGCATACTTCGAAGGATCGATGTCAGTGGACTTGTCGCTATCGATCGCCTGCAGAATGAAGGAGGCCTGGGTGGCTGCGCCCAGCGCCGCTCCAAAGTAGACAGGTGACCGCGTATCGCTGGCCTGATGCACAAACAAGACTCGTTCCGGATCGGACCGTTTGACTGCGAATACGCTGACGTCATCGGCGGGAAAGCCGTCGGCCGAATCGATCCTGATGGCGCAGTGGTTGAGTCCATAGGGCACATCCAGCGGCGCGAACTCAACCGTTGCTCGGCCATCCGCCGGGAGATTCACTTTGCGCGTGGCGACGGTCTTGTTGTTGACTTCGAGCGAGACAGTCCTTGATGCAGCCGGTGTCCCATAGCCGGCAATCACGGCCTGCACCCGCGATTTCCTGGGGTCTTTCGGATCGGCCAGCTGAGCCGGAAAGTGAATGCTCTCGACGGTCCAGTTTGGCGTGGCTGCGCCTCCCACCGGGTGCAGCACAACAGAAACGCTTGCCGGCAACTCCATATCAACAAAATTTGCCGGCATGCCGGTCTTCTGCATATCGCTGAAGAGGTGCAACTCTACTGGGGTGTGAACCGACTCGACCAGGGCGCGAACTCCATGCGCCAGCTCGCCCAAATTCGCGCGCGCATCTCCAGGCTGGATACTTTCGACGGCAGAGCGTAAAGCTGCTTCATCCTGAATGGGCTGGGTCAAGATAGCCAGACGGCCGCCCAGTGCCATGACCTCGGCAGACTGCGACCTTGGTCGCGACGCCAATACCTGCAAGGCAGCTTGCTTCGCATCCGCAAAGCGCGAGCCCGCCTTCATGCTAAAAGAATCGTCGACCACTAACAGCAGGAGCTTGTCGTTCGCACCCGCGCTCGCCCGGCGAATAAATGGATTGGCAAAGGCAAGCACCAGCAGCAGCAATAACGCAGTGCGCAGCGCGAAAAGCAGCAGGTAGCGCAGCCGCTGGTGGCGGGTGGAGCTTTGTATGCCTCGCTCGAAGAACATCAGCGAACTGAAGGGCAGAGGTGTCGTCACGTGACGCCGCAGCAGATGGAGGTAGACAGGCAAACCGATCGCCGCGAGGCCGAGCAGGAACCATGGATTGAAGAAGCCCATCAGCGGCCTCCCTGGCGTATAGCGAGATACTCGCGCAGCGTGGTGTCGAGCGGCTGGTCGGTGACCAGCAGGTGGTAGTCCATGCCCGCCCCGCGAGTCCGGTTACGCAGCTGCTCGATGTGGTCGTCGATCTTCTTGCTGTATTCGGTGCGGGTGTATTCCGGGATCACCTCCAGGCGTTGATCGGTCTCAAGGTCGACCAGGATGGCGGGTCCGTGCAGCTCCGGCCTGATCTCCTTAGGATCGAGCACATGGAACAGCACCACCTCGTTGCCGTGGTAGCGCAACGGTTCGATGGTGCGCACAATGGAGGCCGGGTCCTCATAGAAATCGGAGAACATGATCACAATGCCGCGGCGATGCAAAAGATTTTGGAAGTGCAGCAGCGGCTTGGTAAAGTCGGTGCGGGCGCGCGGCTCAGCCTGTTCCAGCCCGGCTAACAGCCGGTGGAGTTGCCCTTGCCTGGTGGAAGGCCGGATGTAGTTGCGCACTTCATCATCGAAGACAATCAGCCCGGCAGCATCGCGCTGGTTGTGAATGGCGAGATAACAGAGCGAAGCGGCGGCAAAGCGGGCATAATCCATCTTGCTCGGCCTGGCTGGGCTCGCGGTGTAATCCATGGAATTGCTGGCGTCGAGCAGGATGGTGAGCTGGCTGTTGGTGTCTCCGCGATAGCGCTTCAGGTAAGCGCGCTCGGTGCGGGCAAAGAGATTCCAATCGACGTGGCGCAGATCGTCCCCGGGGGTATAAGCGCGGTACTCGGCGAACTCCTGGCTGAAGCCAAAATCCGGAGAGCGATGGAGACCGGCGACGAAGCCATCCACCACCGTTCTGGCCAGCAGGTCCAGGCTGCTGATGCTGGCGAGGACTCCGGGATCGAGAAAACGCTGCAGCATCAGTTCTCCCTGGGTGGCGGCATGTGTTCGATCAGGCGGCGGAGAATTTCGTCTGCGTCGACACGCTCCGATTCAGCATGAAAATTGAGCAGGATGCGATGGCGCAACACCGGGATCGCGAGCGAGGTTACGTCGTCATAAGTGACGTGGTAGCGGCGGCGGGAGAGTGCGCGCGCTTTTGCCGCCAGGACGATGAATTGGGCGGCACGTACGCTGCCGCCGTAGTTAACGTATTTCTTCACGAAGTCAGGCGCGTTCTCGTTCTTGTAGCGAGTCGCGCGCACCAGGTTGACGACGTATTTGGCGACCGGTTCACCGATCGGAACCATGCGAACCAGCTGCTGGAAATCGAGTAACTCCTGGGCACTGGTGACGGGCTCGACGGTTGCCACCTTGGTCGTCGTGGTAAGGTCGACCACTTTGAGTTCGTCGCTGGCGCTAAGGTAGTCGAGGATGGTATTGAAGAGGAACCGATCCAACTGCGCTTCAGGCAGAGCATACGTGCCCTCGAGCTCGATAGGGTTCTGGGTGGCTAGCACGAAGAACGGCGCGGGTAACGAATAGATATGACCGCGGACAGTGCAGGAGCGCTCCTGCATGGCTTCGAGCAGCGCGGCCTGTGTCTTGGGCGGAGTGCGGTTGATCTCGTCAGCCAGGATCACATTGCCAAAAATGGGGCCTTGGACGAAGGTCCACTTGCGATGACCGGTAGTGAGATCCTCTTCAATGATGTCGGTCCCGGTGATGTCGGACGGCATCAGGTCGGGGGTGAACTGGATGCGCCGGAAACTCAGGCCGAGCGTCTCCGCGATGGTCCGCACCATCAGTGTTTTGGCCGTACCGGGCAAGCCGGTAATCAGGCAGTGGCCACCGACGAACAGTGCGGTGAGGATCTGATCGAGCACTTCATCCTGGCCCACGATGACCTGGCGCACCTGGGCAAGAATGCCGTCACGGACCGCATAAAACCGTTCGATGCGGTGTTGCAGTTGGGCTGCGTCCTGGCTAAGTTCAGGGAGCGTTACCATCGGCAATTTCCATCCTCTCCACTACGTGATCTTGTCTGACACTTTCTCCCAGCACGAAACCCTTCCACTCACACCAACTCCGTCGGGGTGCCCCATGTTCGCACCAGCGTACGTGGGCTTATAAGGACGGGGCGAAGCCCCATCAAAGCTCTGTTTTTTCTCTCTCCCGACAAAGATCCCGTCTCTCCTAGTTCGTTTTCGGTGCGTCCTTCTGTTCCGGGTGCTCAATTTCCAATAGCAATTTCTGCGCCGGGCGATAGCCGGGCGCTACCTCAAGCGCCGCGAGTACGCTTTCTTCAGCCTTCTCACGCTGTCCCGATGCGTAGTAAGCCCGCGCAAGATTAAATTGCGCTCCAGCTTTGTCTGCCGGGTTGAGGGCCACCACCGCGTTGTATTCACGGATCGCTCCCGGGTAATTCGCTTGTGTAAACCACAAATCTCCCAGGTGACGGTGTAGATCCTCATCGTGAACCGGGTAGACGTAGTTGATCCGCTCCAACGTCGCAGCAGCTTCTTTCGGCTGCCCCAAGTCCTCTTCCAGCGACGCTAGCTTCTTGAGGATTCCAGGATCCTCGCCACCCATCTTTTCGTACTCCGTCAGCACTGCAGCAGCGCCCTTCTTGTCGCCTTTGTCCAGTTCCGCTAACGCCACAAACTCATACGCGTTCGCGTCCCCGATGTACTCGGGATACATGCGGATCACCGCGTTACCCTGCTGTATCACAACGTCGTTCTGCTTGAGCTTAGATGCCACTGCCACCCGCTCCAGCGATTTGCGCCATTCATCAAAGTTGGCCGCCATCTTTCCGTAGCGCTGGTCTACCCACTCCAGATATTGCTTATCGAATGTATCCGGCGAAACTCCAAGGTTCTCCTGAATTACCTCCGGAGTGCTCTTTCGCTGCGCATACGAATGGATCATGTCGAGCAGCTTTCCTTCGCCCCAATGGCTCTTGATGTAATCGCAAATGCTGCCTGCCTCGAAATACGACACCACCACCTGCGCTGGATAATCGGGAAAGATAAAGCCGCGATCCAATTTAGCAATCGGCAACAAGCTTCTTATCCCGAATCGCGACCAGGATGTCGGGTGACACGCGATCCCCCCACTCCGGGGATACCTGGGTCTCTTCATGCACGGCCACGCCTTCGGTGAACCACCGCGGTACTCGGCCGTTGGTCAGCGAGAGCACGTAGACGTGGCTCATTTCATGCCAAAGCGTGCTGCCCCAGTTAAAGTCTCCAGGCTTGCGCGCCGCCGGGCTGTCCATAGCCACCACTTGTCCAAAAGTGACTCCGAGCGCGCCGAGTCCAGGCATACCCATGGTTCGTACTGCAAAATCCTCATGGTCGGGATACACCTCAACCTGCACCGGCCCTGTGAGTTTCGTCTGGTATTTCTTGTCATACGTGGCGATGATCCGTTGCAACTCGGCTTCAAAATAGGGATGCAGCAACTCCGCTTCGTTCTTGCGCAGCCGCAGGATGGTCCCGTTTTCCTTGTAGGTAACGAAGTTCTTGTAGCTATCCAGAAGGCGCAGGCTGTTCACCGTCTCTGCGTCACGGTAACCGTTGTTGTAGCACATCTCCAACTGCTTGAAGGGCTCATCTTCCTGGCCCAGCCGCATCAGGCTCACGCCCAGTTGGGAGCGGGCGGACCACAGACGAGGGTCGGCTTCGATCGCCTTGCGGTAGTAGACGATGGCATCCTCAAAACGATAATTGAGTTCCAGATGATGAGCGACCAGGGCGTAGCCCTCACCATAGGTGGGGTTCACTTTGCGGATTTTATCTAGCCACAGGTCAGGAGGCCGATCCGCCAGCAACTCGACCGCCGCGTGAATCGCCATCGCGTTCAGGGCATCGGAGGACAAGCCGAGTGCCTCATCCGCTTGCGCGACGGCGTGTTCTGTATCTGCATTCTCGAGCGCGAGATTGGCGGCGAATTCATGAGCTTCGACCAGCTTAGGATCAAGCTCCAGCGCCTGGCTGGCGTACTCCGGGGCTTTCCCGTCAAAACCATCCGCGCTGACGATGGCGAGGCCTAAGTATGCCTGCGCATTTTTGGGGTCTCTCTGCAGCGCTTCTTTGAAGAGGCCCACGGCATCATTGTTGTTGAATCGCTGATGCAGCAGCATTCCCCATCGCACCTTGTAAAGCGGGTCACTGTCCTGGGCCGCTGTGGCGATGCGAAACTCCTCATTGGCCTGGTCATACTGCTCCAGGCCCCAGTAGCCTTCCGCTCGCAAGTAGGCCGAATTGCTATGTACCAGTGACTCATAACAAGCCTTCGCTTGTGTTTGCTGACCGTGTTTGCGGAGAACGTGGCAGGCATCCGGAGAGTTCGCGGCGTGGCAATGGCTGATGCTGCCGAGCACCGTGAGTACTATGCCGAATTTTTGCTGCCAGTTCATTTATCAAGTTCCTGTTGCACTTGCGCCAGCTCGACCAGGGCTGCTGTCAACTGCTGCTTATATTCCGTTGGGTCCATCGCCGCCTTCTGATATTTGAGGGCATCGATTTTTTGTTCAAGGTCTTCCTTCTTCTGGAGCAAGGCTTGCTTGGCCGGGTCATTGGCTTGCTTCTGAGCTGCACCGATGCGCAGCACGGTAAAGTTTTTGAGCAACACTCCCTCGTTCTTCGAAGCATCACGGACGGGTTCGCCTTTTCCCGTGTCCTCAAACACGGGATGTTCCGTAGCCAAACGCTTTTGCGATTCATAAAAAGCGGCGGTCTTGCGTTGGGCATATTGAAATGCCTCCATGGCGTTGATCGAATCGCTTTTATCAATGTCAGCCGTGGGGTCCTGGAGCGCCTCAACCCAATACCGCGCGAAGACAGTCGCATTTTTTTCTGTGCCGTTCTTGGTGGCGGCGATGACGCCTCGACCTGGCTTCTCAAGGGCAGTAACCGATCCACCACTGGAGCTAGTGGTGTTGACGATCAATTGTCGCCTGGCGGAAATACGTTCGCAGAAGCTGGCGAGTTCCGCGGCCGTAATATCAGGTCCCACCAGGTTGAACTTGTAGTCTGTCCCATCGTAGGATCCGTGCCCGATCAACATAAGCACGAAGTCATCTTCAGGCTTGGCATCATGGGCGACAGAAGTGAGCGTCTCCGCAGATGTGCCCTGGTCGCCTGAGGACCAGTCAAGGTATAAACGTGTGCGCCGCTGCCGGAATCCTTAAACAATTTGTCCAGATCCTTCGCGTTGGCGGTAAATCGCTGCTCGTAGTCCGGTTCGCCCCCAAGCCCCGCGACCGTGACATAGTAGACGCTGGCATGCGCCGATAGGGCGGCCAACAACAAGCAGATGATGGCCGGCCTCATACCACACCCCACTTGCGCCGCAACAGCCACTCGGTGGATATGAGGAACAGCAGCCACAGAAACACCACCGGCATATTCCACAGTTCTTTGATGTCTCTCACCGAGATGCCTGCATCGGAATAAGAGATCTCGTTGGGCAGCCGCGTCAGTTCGTCTGGCCTCCAATAACGGCCGCCGGTTTCTGACGCCAGTTTCTCCAGCAGCTCACGGTTCTGTTCCGTGTGAAAGTTCTCCGCGACTCCGTCGATGCGTTCGAAAGGAAGCGTGCCATTTTCCGTTTGGCCCGAGGCTGTGACTTCAGCCAGATAGGAACCCGGTTTTTCTGCCGTCCAGTTGGCGTGGAACACTCCCGGACTGTCGGCGGCGGGAGTCATATCCACCAGGGCCGAGAGGCCGTCCGGGCCGGTCAGATGGGCGGTCACCTTGGCATCGCTGACGGGCATGTATTCCTTGTCGCGCACGTTCGCGGTGAGCTGAATTTGGCCATCGTCCATTAGAGTTTGACCCGGTGCGGTCACCACAACTTGTCCCGGAGAATCCAGCACCAGCCAGCGCAGCAGTTGTTGCCAAAAGAGATCGTGCGCCGGGTCACCCAGCGGTTGGCTCATCTGCCATCGCCAGGTGCCTGACGTTGCCATGACCGCGGTGCGGCCACGGCCGTAATTCTGCGTGACCAGCAAGGGCAATTTGCGGCTGCCGGAGTTGAGCTGGGCCAGCACCGTGGCCCCGGGTTTGGGCGCGCCCGCATCCTGATAGTCCATCAGGTAGGTCAGCCGCTTCCAGCGGTCTAGGTTCTTTGTCGGGTCATCCATCAGGCGGGTAATGGGGCTGTCCGATCCCGCGGCAGTGAGTTCTGCAGTCGCAGGATTGCGGTGAAAGGTGTTTCTGCTGTCGGGCAGGATGGTGGGCAATAAATCCACCAGGCTGGAGCCGCGCCAGCCTCCATCCGAAAGCGAGAAGCGTCCACCCAGGAAGAGGAGCCCGCCGCCGCGACGGTCCACAAACTCGCGCAGCAATTCCTGCTGCAGAGGAGTAAAGTAGCCGGCTTCCACTGAGCCCAGGATGATGCCGTCGTAGGAAAAGAGGTCTTCCGGACGAACAGGGAAGCCATTCTCCAGCTCTTTCGGATTGCTGATTCCCTGGCGGTAAATCTTGTTCTCGGTGGTGCGCAGCATGGACGCCACCTGCACAAGTTTGTCGTCATCTTCTGCCCGCCGGATGAACTTGTACTCCCAGCGCGGTTCCCCCTCGACATAAAGGATGCGGCGCTTGTCGTCCGCCACCCCGAGCAGGCGTGCCATTGAGTTGTTGGTCAGATTTTCTTCGCCAGGCAGCGGGCCGAGCAGGAAATGCAGGTTCTTGACCCCAGCGCCACCCGCAGAAAAAAAGACGGTTTCAACCTGGCTTGCGCCTTCGCTGTTGAATGTAATTTCCCGCGAACCCACGGTTCTGTCACCGTCGCGAACCAACAGCAGCGCTTTGCTGCCGGCGTAGCCCCGTTGATGGAACGTGACGGTAGCCGGGATGCGAGAATCGGCCATCGCCCGGGTCGCCACGCTTACATCACTCAATTCCACATCGTGCGCCAGCTGCTCTTTCCCGAAGCCGACGGTATGAACAGGCAAGCGGCGATTGCGCAGCGCGCGGATGGTCTCGAGCGCCAGGTCTCCGGAGTTGTCTGAACCATCGCTCAGCAGCACAACGGCGCCAATCGGCAAATCGGATGTATCGTTTGCCAGTTGACGCAGGCTGTCGTTCAGGTGCGTGGCCGGGGCTGCGGGCTGGATATCCTTAAGCGCAGCGGCTTGGGCCACCCTGGTATCAAGGCGATAGAGCCGGGTTTGAAACTTTTTTTGCAAACCTGCCAGCACGCCGTCCTCGAGTGCCTTCTGGGCCACTGCTTCGCGGGGCGTCTTTCCGTCGCTGCCGCTATCGGCAATCGCCATGCTGCGCGAATCATCGAGTACAACTGCGATTACGTTCTGCTGCGACGCCAGCTCGGCCACCGTGATCGCCGGTTGCCACAGCAAGACCAGCACCGTCGCGATCAGCAGCGACTGCAGAAGCCAGATGGCCCCCGCGCGCCACTTGCTGATGTGTGCTGCCGCCGCCCCGGGCAGCCGCGACCAGATGATGACCGCAAAGGCCGCCATGCAGGCGACGATCAGCAGCAGCAGCAGCCAGCCGGGCCACGCGCCAAGCAGGACAAACTTGCCTTTGGAAAACACCGGCATCGGGTACTTGAAGAAGAATTGCAACATGTAACGAAACCGGGTTTTCCGCGATCGCTCGATCTCAATGCGTCATGCCGTAAACGATGTAGTTCAATCCCACCCGAAACGCCATGGATGCGAACGTCTCCGGGTAATCCGGATCATCCGCCCATTCCCAGGCGTCGCCGAGGTGCATGTTGTGACAGATGGCAACGACGATTCGGCCCTTATCATCGCGGATGGCACGCCACTTGGGCACGTAGCCGTCCTTTTCATACGTCCTGTGGGTGCGTATCCATTGTTCCCCGGGCACTTGCATGCGCTCATCGAGGTCATAAAGTACGTGGAAGATCTCGTCCTTGTTGTCCAGGTCTTCCACCGGGCGGTCGGGAAATACCTGGCGCATACCCTCCATGAAGTCCTCCCAATCCGCCGTGCCGTGAAAATCGTCCACCATCAGAAAGCCGCCCTTGAGCAGGTATTCCCTTAGACGCTTGGCTTCCTCATCCGTGAAGGTCCAGGTTTGCACCTGCACGGCATAGACCCAGGGGTAATCAAAAATCTTGTCAGAATCGAGGTCGACGACCTGCTCTGTGGATCGGCCCTGAATCCGCGTAAGGCGCTTCAATGCAAGTAAAACCTGGCGATCCGCCTTGGGATAATCCCGCGACCAGGTGCGGCCCCAACCGTAGCCCCCATAACCTCCGTAACCACCTCCGAAGCTGCTGCTGCCTACGCTTGAGGTGTAACTAAGCCGGGACCAGTAAAACTCAGCCTTTACGTTCGTTTCCGCGTCATCGCCGAAGCCGAAGTCCGCCGTCCGCTGGTAGGCGTAGAGTGCGCTGCACACCGCCATCCCAACGAGCGCTGCCGAACTGGCTTGCAGGAGCTTCATGGGCTGAACCTTCCCCGCGCGTGACTTGAGATTATCAGAATGACTGCGGCTCTCGTCTGATAGACGCAAGCAGAGAGCCGGTAGTTTGTGGCCCCACGCAAAGGTGTGAGACGATTTCTCCAGTCAGGCCGAGGGGGCAGTGGTTTGAAGCGGCGGGACTTCTTGAAGGTGGGCGGCGCGGCCTTTGCGCAATCGGCTGCCGCCAGGCTGCTGGCGCAGGCGTCGCAAATGCCGATGGGCGCTCCTGCCCCGGGCCACGAGACCTCCAAAGCCGACTACACCCTGCGGATTGCTCCGGTTACCGTTGAGCTCGCCCCCGACCATATTCTGAGCACGATCGGCTACAACGACAGCTCCCCTGGACCCATCCTCCGCATGCGCGAAGGCAAAACCGTCAGCGTCGACGTCATCAACGATACGGACATACCAGAGTTGGTGCATTGGCATGGCATGTTGATTCCTTCCGACGTGGATGGAGTCGAGGAACAGGGCACTCCGCCCGTTCCTGCACGCGGCCGTCGCCGCTATCAGCTTACGCCGGGTCCCGCCGGATCTCGCTGGTACCATTCCCACGCGATGGCGGAAGCCGATCTGCATCGCGGAAGCTATACCGGCCAGTTCGGCTTCGTTTACGTCGACGGCGGCAAAGACCCGGGCCAGTATGACCAGGAGCTTTTTCTTTCGCTGCGCGACTGGGAGCCTTTCTTTACCAGCAATATGGATGACGATGACGATGACGGCCATGCCGGGCCGCAGCCGGAGAAGCCCGCGGTCATGAATACGGATCCGAATGGTCTTGAAGTCAACTCCATGACCTATTCCATTAACGATAAGGCGCTGGGGGCAGGGGAGCCGATTCGGGTAAAGCAGGGTCAGCGGGTCCTGATGCATCTGTTAAATGCGAGCGCGATTGAAAACCGGCGCATCGCGCTCGCCGGGCATCAGTTCCAGGTAATCGCGCTGGATGGCAACCCGGTGCCAAATCCTCAAAAGGTGACTGCAATTCTGTTGGGGGCCGGGGAGCGGGTGGATGCAATTGTCGAAATGAACCAGCCCGGCGTATGGATCCTGGGCGCCACCGAGGAGAGGATTCGCAACACTGGGCTGGGTGTCATCGTGGAATACGAAAACCAGCACCGGCAACCCCAGTGGGTCGTGCCATCAGGAACCGCGTGGGACTACACGCTGTTTGGCAAAATCAACGAGAATCCGGTTGCACCCGGTCAGACCATCGATATGGTCTTTGAAAAGATTCCGGGTGGCTCGGGCAAATTCAATACCTGGCTGGTAAACGGAAAGCCGTACCCACACGAAAAAGAATTCGTTTTAAAGCAGGGAACTCGCTATCGTTTGGTGTTTCGCAACCGCACGGATGATGCGCACCCTCTTCACCTGCATCGCCACCAACTCGAGCTGGTGGAGATGAATGGCGTTAAGACCGGAGGCATCCTGAAAGACACCGTCGTGGTTCCGTATTACGGCCGGGCCGTAGTGGACTTTGTTGCGGACCAGCCAGGCCTGTCTTTATTCCACTGCCATATACAGCAGCACATGGATTACGGCTTCAAAGCACTGTTCCGCTACGCGTAACGCCAGACGCACTCCTCAATCCTAAATCCCCAGAAACAGCGGCCAGGAACCTGCCGTTGCTACCATCCACTAACCACTCCAACGTGAGCAGACCCCTCTCCCCTTGTCATCCCGACCGAAGTGGAGGGATCTGCAGTGCGCCCTGCGGCTCTCTCAAATCCTTCCTGGGAAGCGACCTCGCGAACCCTCAACTTGACATTCGCCCATATGGCGCTACCATATGTTGCTATGAAACATATAGCACCGCCAGTTGATCGAGAGTTGAAAAAGGGCAGTGCGGAACTGCTGATCCTTTCCCTGGTTGAGCACCGCGCGCGGCACGGTTATGAGATCAGCAAGCTCATCGAAGAGCGCTCCGATGGGGTCTTGAAGTTCAACGTCGCCTCGTTTTACCCATTGCTATACCGCCTGGAAAAGCGTGGATGGATTGCCGGACGATGGGTGGAAAAAGCCGGCCAGCGCCGGCGGCGCTACTACCGGCTGACCAATGATGGAAAGCAGATCCTCAAAACCCAGCGCGCTACCTGGCTTGATTTCGTCAACGCAATCCATCGCATCACGGAGGCAGAGAATGCCTGATTGGGCGAAGGAAATCCGATCCGCCATTGCTACCCTTAACCTCGAGCCGATGCGCGAAGCAGAGCTGGTGGAAGAGCTAAGCCAGCATCTGCGCGATCGTTATGACGAGATGCTGGCTGGCGGAAGCGATCCTAAGGTCGCTTACGGGTCCTTGCTCCAGGAGCTGAGTGACGGTGCCCTGGTTTCCGGATTGAAGGCGAGCCTGCAAGCAGCCCATCCGCCAGTGCCTTTGGGGAAAGACGAGAATGCAGGATTTTTTGCGGGAATCTGGAACGACCTGCGCTTCGGCGCACGACTACTGCGGAAAAATCCAGGATTCGCTATGGTGGCAATCCTATCGCTCGCATTAGGCATCGGCGCCAATACGACCATCTTTCAATTGCTGGATGCTGTCCGCTTGCGCACCCTACCAGTAAAAAATCCGCAGCAACTGGCGAGGGTCAAGATTGTCGATTCCCCCCATTGTTGCCACGGAGACTTCTATTCCCCCGATTCTGACCTCACCGGCGCCCTCTGGAATGGCTTGCGTGAGCAGCAACAGGGATTCTCCCGTATCGCCGCCTGGGCTCCAGCCCGGCGCAACCTTGGCCAGGGCGGGGAAGCGCGCTATGCCAACACTTTGATGGTAAGCGGAGAGTTTTTCGACGTGCTGGGAGTGCAGCCTGTGCTGGGGCGTCTTATCTCTCCAGCGGATGATTATCGTGGTTGCGGCTCCCAAGGCGCCGTCCTGAGCTACACATTCTGGCAGCGAGAATTTGGCGGGCGTCCGGAGGCCCTGGGAAGCAAGCTCACCTTGAATGGGCAGCCATTTCAGATCATTGGCGTAACCCAAGCCAACTTCTACGGCGTGGATGTGGGGCAGAATTTTGACGTTGCCATAGCCATCTGCAGCGAAGCCGTGTTTTCTACCAAAGGCTCGCTCATGGATGGCCCGGCCGAGTGGTGGATCGCTACCATCGGACGTTTAAAGCCGGGCTGGACCATCGAGCGCGCTTCCACGCAGTTGGCTGCCATCTCGCCGGAAGTCTTCGCAGCCACCTTGCCCGGCGAGTACGATGCGATACAAAAAAAGGATTACCTGGCGTTTCGTTTCGGGGCGTTGCCTGCTGCAACGGGTGTATCCGGTCTGCGTCACGACTATGAGGATCCGTTGTGGTTGCTGCTCGCGCTATCGGGCTTGGTACTGCTGATTGCTTGTGCGAACCTCGCCAACCTGATGCTGGCGCGGGCGAGTGTCCGGCAGCGGGAAATGGCGTTGCGCTTGACGCTTGGTGCCTCGCGCTCGCGGCTGATTCGTCAATTACTGGCGGAGAGCCTGCTGCTTGCGGCGCTAGGCACAATCGCCGGCGCAGCGTTGGCACAAATCCTGAGCCGCTTGCTGGTGGCTTTTCTCAGCACTCACGACAATCAGATCTTTGTAGAGCTAACCCCTGATTGGCGCGTGCTCGGGTTTGCCACGGCACTTGCCATTCTTACCTGCGTACTCTTCGGGTTGGTTCCGGCGATGCAAGCCTCGCGCACTGATCCCGGGGTGGTGATGAAGGCGGGCCGTGGGCTCACCGCGTCCCGAGATCGGTTTCTACTGCGCCGGGCGCTGGTTGTCTCGCAGATCGCGTTGTCGCTCGTCCTCTTAACCGGAGCGTTCTTATTCGTCCGAACTTTCCAAAATCTGCTGACACAGGATGCTGGCTTTGAGCAGGACCACCTCCTGGTGGTTGATTTTGATTTTTCTCCGCTCAAATTGCCGCCAGCCAGCCAGATGGCCTATAAGCAGGCATTGTTGGCGCGCATGCAGAGCATCCCTGGAATAGGTTCCGCTGCAGAGACCCTCGTCGTTCCTCTGAATCACAGCGGTTGGGACGATAACATCGATATTCCCAACGGTCCGCAGCGGCAGGACGTGACGCTTAGCCGGGTCAGCCCGGGATATTTCCGCACCATGGAGACGCCCTTGCTGACAGGGCGTGATTTCAACCAGACCGATACTCCCAGTTCCCCGCGTGTGGCAATCGTAAACGAGGCATTCACGCACAAATTTATGGGTGGTGCAAATCCGCTGGGAAGGGTTTTTAGCGATTCAGGGAAGCCTGACCAGACCTATCGGATTGTTGGACTGGTGAAGAACACAAAGTATTACGAGCTACGCGAAGACCCCAGGCCCATTGCGTTTGTCTCATTCACTCAGGCCAACGGGCCGGAAGAAGACTCGAAGCTGATGATTCGTTCGGATGAGCCATTGACTTCGCTTATTTCCTCCATCAAGCGCGCTGCGAACGAGATGAACCCGTCGCTGGTTCTTACCTTCAGCGTGTTCAAGACGCAAATCCGCGAAGGACTTCTTCGTGAGCAATTGATGGCCACGCTGTCAGGTTTCTTTGGCGCGCTGGCGACGATTCTGGCGATGGTGGGTCTGTACGGGGTGATCTCCTATATGGTGGTGCGGCGCAGGAATGAGATTGGTGTCCGCATGGCACTGGGCGCGAACCGTAACGACATATTGGTGATGGTGTTGCGAGAAGCTGCGATTCTACTGCTGATTGGCCTGGCAATAGGAACCGGGTTGGCATTGGCTGCAGGAACCGCCGCAGCTTCGATGCTGTATGGACTGAAGCCGCGAGATCCGTTGACCCTGGGCGCTGCGATCGCCGGGATGGTTGCGGTGGCAATGATCGCGAGCCTGTTGCCCGCACAGCGCGCGGCCACAGTGCATCCGATGGAAGCCCTGCGTGAGGAATAACCCTCACAGCAGAGCCATTAGCCTGCGGCGCACCTGAGAAAATGAAAATGGCGCGGGCGAAGGTTAAGTGGGTGGCCCAGGTCTCGCTTTTGAGGCCTGGGTGTTCCGGCCGTATCGAGTCTACCTGCTTGAAAATACGAATTCGTTGCCATCGGGGTCCTTGAACTTCGCCATGGTTCCCCACATTTCCTTCTTCGGCTCAGCCGTCAATTCCACGCCTTTGGACTTAAGGACTTTTGCCGTTGCAAACACGTCGTCACACCAGAAGGTGAGCGGCTGAAAACCGCCAATCCTGTTTTCATGACCCTCGGGCGTAAAGAGCGCGAGCGAAGTATCGGCACCCGGAATAAGCAGTTCAATCCATCGTTGTCCCTGCCCAAAGTGCTGATCGGTGGCAACCTTAAATCCGATCTGCTCGGTGTAGAACTTCAACGCAACATCCTGGTTACGCACCGGAATACTGACAATTTTGACGCCGCGAATCATGTCGCTTCCTCCAAAAAAAACTCCATCGCACCATAACTTGCATCATTCAAACGTGCAATCAGGTACTCGATGCTATATTAACCGTTGATATAGCGATGCTGACCCTGGACGATTACATAGTGGACGTCTTGATGCGCGACCTGGTTGGACACGACCGCAGGCCGGTGAGTTTTCTGGTGTATCTGTGGCTCGCCGCGGAGCAGCAGCGCCAGGGTAAAGCAGTGACCATCAGCTATCAGCAATTGGCAGAGTCAATCGGGATATCGAAAAGCTCCGCCCAGGCAGCCGCCGGATGGCTTGCCAGGAGAAAGCTCATCGTCGTCAACAAAGCGGGCTTCACCGCGATCCCCAGCTACTCCGTGCAAAGGCCCTGGCTGTCCAGGTAACAGCGGCGATTAAGGAGCACCTGTGTCTTTTTCTGATTGGCTGTTTGCCGGCATGGAACACCCTGAGAGTGGTAACCAGCGCGACGATAAAGGCAAACATCCCTGGCAGAAGGTGATGTGCCTCACCGGGGTGGACTACTTCTCCACCCTTGGGTATCAATCGGGCATCGCCTACCTTGCCGCCGGCATGCTGTCACCTCTTGCGACTCTGGTTCTGGTTCTGGTGACGCTCTTTGCAGCGGTGCCGGTCTACAATCGGGTCGCTGCTGCGAGCCCCTACGGGCAAGGCAGCGTAGCGATGCTCGAGAGATTGTTTCCGGGGTGGACCGGCAAGGTATTGGTGCTTGTCCTGTTGGGCTTTGCCACCACCGATTTCATCATCACAATGACTCTTTCCGCTGCGGACGCGGCTGCCCATTTTGTCCACAACCCCTACACTCCGCCTGCCCTGCAGAACCAGATGGGTGTCACCCTCCTCCTGCTCGCTATCCTCGGCGCCATCTTCCTCAAGGGTTTCAAAGAAGCAATCAACGTCGCAGTTGTTCTAGTTGGCGTCTATCTCGCGCTGAACGCGATTGTTTGCCTCGTCGGTATCTTTCATGTGCTTCTGCACCCCATGATCATTGTTGACTGGAAGCGTGCCCTGTTTACGCAGCATGGCAGTCTGCTCTCCATGATCGGTCTCTCGTGCCTGCTGTTTCCCCGTCTTGCCCTGGGCCTCTCGGGATTCGAGACCGGCGTCGCGGTCATGCCGCTGATCCAAAGCCAAAATCTGGAAGAGCGCATCCGCAACACCCGGCTACTGCTGGCGAGAGCCGCCATCATCATGAGTGTCTTCCTGATAGCCACCAGCTTCATCACCACCCTGCTCATCCCCGCGGCCGATTTTCAAGAGGGAGGACCGGCCAACGGCAGAGCCGTGGCCTACCTTGCTCACCTATATCTCGGCAGCTACTTCGGCTCTCTCTACGACGTAAGCACTATTCTTATACTCGCCTTTGCGGGAGCGTCTGCCATGGCCGGGCTTCTGAACCTGATCCCGCGCTACCTTCCCGGCTTCGGGATGGCGCCGGAGTGGGCCCGCGCCTCGCGTCCCCTGGTGCTGGTCTTTGTGTCTGTCGCATTTATTGTTACCCGTCTCTTCCACGCGAACGTGGATGCTCAGGGCGGAGCTTACGCTACCGGCGTTCTTGTCCTTATCACCTCTGCGGCCTTCGCGGTGACGATCGCTGCAGCCACGTGGCTCGCTCGTGCGGTTCTCGGCCTCGTATGCCTCATCTTCATCTACACCACGTTGGTGAATATTTATGAGCGGCCTGAGGGGCTCAAGATCTCTTGCATATTCATCTTCACCATGACTTTTACGTCGCTGGTGTCGCGGACCTTCCGTTCCACCGAGCTGCGCATTACAGGCGTCGAACTAGACCCTCAGGCGCAGGCTTTTGCAGCCGAAAGTGCTCACAAGACGATCCACCTCATCGCCTGGAAGCCGGGTAACTCCAGCAAAGACCGCGAACAGGCAAAGGCGGAACTGCGCCAGAACTATGGGCTTTCGCCCGACTCTCTCATCTACTTTGTGGAGGTGGAACGGGGAGACACCTCCGACTTCACGGAATTTCTGCAGGTCTACGGGCTTCGAGATGGATCGAATCAGATCTTCCATGCCAGGAGCGCCGCGATCGCAAATTCCATCGCCGCGCTGCTCATCTACCTCAAGCAAGGCATGGAGTGCATTCCCCATGTCTACTTTCACTGGACCGATGTCAATCCCGTCATTAATGGTATGCGCTACGTCTTTCTAGGCGAGGGCGATACTGCTCCCCTGACCCACGAGGTCCTCCGCCGCGCCATTAAAGATCCTGCCAAGCGTCCGGTCGTTCACGTAAGTTGACGCCATGGATTCCGCGAAGCGTGTAACTTTGACCTGCAACAGGAAAACCGGTAGGTCTGGTTCTTTTTTGCGGAAACTTAGTCAAAGAGAACTGCATCCACTGGTACTGGGTGTATTTTTGGGCACGATCAAAAATTTGGGGCCGCAAAGTCAAAGCAGGCAAAGTCCGCGAAAGTACAGGGGCTGGCGTCTAGCCGCCTGGATCACGCTTATCGCATTCGTTGTGCTGCTGGTCGTGGGTGAAATTGTGCTGAAGCGAGCGGGACCGATTCTCAAAGGGCGGGTTATCGAAACCCTCAGCACCCGCTTCGACAGCCATGTAGAGTTGGATGACCTCCAGGTGTCGCTCATCAAAGGATTGGCAGTCTCCGGCAAAGGTCTGCGAATCTTCGCTCCTGATGACGTCGTCGCTGCGGGTGCGAAAGACCCAATCATTGCGGTGCGGCAATTCGAGTTTCATGCCAGCCTGATTGGTTTGTTTCTCAAGCCGACCCACGTTCGAACCGCAAATGTCCAGGGACTGCAGATCAAGATTCCGCCCAAGTCTGTGCGCCAGAACGGGCAAAAATCCCGCCACCAGGGCAAGATCAAGATCCTCGTGGATAGGATTGTGTTCGACGATTCACAGTTGGTGATCGACACCGATAAGCCGGACAAGGATCCAAAGGTTTTCGCATTGAAGCACATCGTGCTACGCAACGTGAGCCAGGATTCTCCATCGCCCTATGACGCGACCCTGACCAACGCAATCCCAACCGGGGACATCCACGCGGTTGGCACCTTCGGTCCATGGAATCCGGAGTCCCCGGGTGACTCCGCCGTTACCGGCAACTACACGTTCCAGCATGCTGATTTAGGCACCATCAAGGGAATCGGCGGCATACTCCATTCCGCCGGGGAGTTCGCCGGCCGCCTTAACAGGATCGAAGTGCGAGGAACAGCGGATGTGCCGGATTTCACCCTTGATACCGCAAACTACCCCGTACCCCTTTACACTCGATTCTCGGCCATTGTCGATGGAACGACCGGCGATACGTATCTGCAGCCGGTACAGGCAAAGCTGGGCGCATCTGAGTTTTCCTGCAGCGGTGCGGTCGTTAATGTGAAAGGGAAGGGCCACACCATCGACCTCGACGTCGACGTTCCTGCAGGCCGCATTCAAGACTTTCTGCAACTCGCCGTCAAGACCCAGCCGCCGGTCATGACCGGTGTGCTGGCGATGAAGACCAAGCTGCATATCCGCCCGGGCAAGGAGAGCGTGACCCAAAAACTGGGAATGCAGGGGACCTTCGGGCTCAACCAGATGCACTTTACCAACCCGGACGTTGAGGACAAGGTGGACATGCTGAGCTTGCGAGCCCAGGGCGATCCGAAAGACGCCAAGCCCGGAGCAGAGGACGTGGTCTCCCGTATGACGGGAAAATTCAAAATGGCCGATGGACAACTCACTTTGGAAAATTTGAACTTCGTCATGCCAGGAGCGACGGTTCAAATGCAAGGTGTCTACACCTTAGACGGGAAAAAGTTCGACTTCACCGGCAAGGTAAGGACGGACGCGAAGTTGTCACAGATGGTCGCTTCGTGGTGGAAGAGCTGGCCGTTGAAAGTCGTCGATCCGTTCTTTCACAAGCATGGCGCCGGGGCGGAAATCCCGGTCAAGGTGACAGGGACGAACACCGCGCCCAAATTCGGTCTCGATATTAGACGCAAGAATTCATCCGAAAAGAATTCCGTGAACGGCGACCAAAAATAAGCTGAGCGCCGGCACTGCCCCGACCGCGATAGGGAGGTGGCGGAAGAGCCAGCCTGTCAGCACGGCGGAGAGGAAATATACCGATAGAACGGCGGCTTGCATCATCAACCGCTGCTCGAATTCCAGCTTTTGTGCCGGGGCCCCTGTACGCCTTGCCAGGTTCACGAATCCGCTCAACATTGTGGTCCAGGTTCCCGTGATGTACGTGGTGACGATCCCTGGAATTTGCAACTGAACCATGACGCTGCTTTGTATTCCGATCGCGACTGCCAGGGCAACCAACAACAGGATGAGACTGGGCGAGTGGCTGGCGTGCAGCTGAGTCGCGACCCACCCGGCTTCAGCGCTCACCAATAGGAGGGCTTCCACCATCAGCGTCCACGAAATTGTTTTCGACCAGCCATTGTCGGCGCGTACGTCACCCGTCAGGAGCGAACCAATCAGCACTCCGGTGGCATAGGATGCGAGAGCGATTGCGGGATGAAGGAGAGCGCCGTGATTTTGAAAGACGGCAACGCCCATCAGGACCGTGTTACCGGTCATGTTTGCGACGAAGGCGTGTCCCAGCCCGACGTAGCTCCACCCGTCCGCGGAACCGGCCGTCATCGCCAGGATGAGAAGACGCACATCGCGTGTCATTGAATGGATTGATCCATTCTCGAACATTTTGGGCGTTCAAATGTCTGTATTTTTTACGAGATTCAGCAAACGGATCTTAACGGCCGAAGGAATAAGTGACTTTGACAACCCCGGAATCAATCCCCGGGTTGGCGGAGCTCCCACCGCCCGCGTTCGCCAGATGGTGGTAGCGGTATTCCAACTGGCACGAGCGTGTGTGGCTCTGATAGATCTCCACCCCAGCGCCGGCTTCAAAAGTGAAGTTGAAGGTAGAACTGTTAAACACCGGTATGTCGCGAGGAGACACTGCGAAGCCCCCCAGACCGGTCACGAAAGGCTGCATGCGCCGGTGCGGAAACGCGCTGAGCTTATAGCCAAGCGGGCTAAAGCCGCTCACATACGTTGATCGTGTTCCACCGAGGTAGGTGGCAGTTCCGGCATATGCCTGGTTTTGCGTCACCAGGATCACGTTGATAGGAGTGCTTTTTACCGGGCTGTCTACCGGCACGGGCGAAGTAAACAATACCGTCCCTGAATAGCTGGGTTGCTGGGGAAATTTCAGCGCGAAGCCCGTCATGGTGGGATCAGTCACGGTCATGAAAGGCCGCACTTCGGCGAGCCACGATCCGCTTAAATTCGAGCCGAGAAAACTCCGTCGCTCAAAACTGGCGCCCAACGCGGTTATCTTGCGTCCGTCGGCGTAGCCAAGCAACATGTGGCTGGAATCGTTGGAGTACTCGACAAAGCCGCTGAAGACCTTGCGGTTCGAATAGGCTGCTGTGTCCTGCGCGCGGGTCACACTGCAGGTAGTGAGCGCCACAAGCAGGCAAAGGCCGGCTTTCCGTATCAGGTCATTCATGCGAACATCCGATCCTTATTTGCAGCTGCGCGGCGGGGGGTCCGGGCATTCTCCTGTTTTTGGACCCGTACAGAAGAGGACGGTAGAGCAGTCGGGTTTCTAAATATCCCGATCCACGCCCCCTGGAGAGGAAGGCAAGTGTATCGAGAGGAAAATTACAATGACTGTCACATTCGTTCTATCGGTTCGGCGGAGCTTTTATTGAGGCAAGCTTTGTTCAGTTCAAGAAAATCGTAGCACCCACGGCACACTCTTTTGTTCCTTGAACTGCTGAGCCAGTGGCAAATAGTCACCTGGTTTTCGTGACTTTAGTGCCGTAGACGGCACAGACCTCCGCTCGGGTAGGAAAGGCCCACGCCGAATAGTCTTCTTCGCTCATGGTGAATTCTTCCCGCCAGAGCCTGGTCAGCCAGGGATGCTCAGAAACCGTCGATTCCAGCTCCGGGTGCATGTATACCAGGTACAACTCCTGGGGGTCTCGTGCGAACCAAGCTTGCAGATTTTCGAATACCCGCTCCATCACTGGCCTGGTAAACGCATTCCACATGTAGACGATCAACGGGCCGGGTGGCCAATCGAACTCGGCCGCATCACCCAGGATGGATACCACAGGCGGGTGAGGTCGGCGCGCGGTATAGCGCCCGATATTGGCCCGAGCGATGCGGTCCAGCTCAGGCGAAAGCTCCACTCCGATGATTTCGCGGAAAGGATAGTCCGAAGCGAGCAGTAGGGCGCGGCCTTTACCCGAACCGGCATCGATGAAGGTGTAGCGTTGAAAATCCAGCTGCAAACGCTCGCGCATCGCACCCATCACTGAGTGAAAGACTGACGGCGCGACGGCAAAGTAACCGTTGTTGTATACATCATGCTGGTGGCCCGAAGGCAGCTCGTAGACCAGCCCGCTGGTGTCTACATCAAACTGGGTGTCGAAGGGGTGCACGGCGCGATAGCTGCGATATTCTCCCTGTTCCATGCGAGGCCAGGCAGCCTGTTGTCTCCTTTGCAGCTTCCTCCACAGACGGCCGACCACTACTCAAGTCCCAGCTTTTTCCAGATGGCATCCACGCGGGCCCGGGTGGAAGGATCCATGGCGATCATTTGCGGCCACGGCCGGGTAAAGCCTTCCGCATTCCACTTGCGGGTGGCGTCGATGCCCATCTTGCTGCCGTAGTTTGGCAGGCGGGAGGCATGATCGAGTGAGTCGACAGGCCCCAGCGTGAATTGGATGTCTCGCTCTGGATCGATATTGTTGGCCACGCGTAACGTTACCTCACCTACGTCCTGCACATCGCAGTCCTCATCGACCACAATGATGCACTTGGTAAACATGGCCTGGCCGAGCGACCAGATGCCGTGCATCACCTTGCGCGCCTGGCCGGCATAGCTCTTGCGGATAGAGACGATCATCAGGTTGTGAAAAACGCCTTCTACCGGCAGGTTCACGTCCACAATTTCCGGTATGGTGAGGCGCATCAAGGGCAAAAAGATGCGCTCCACTGCTTTGCCCATCCAGGCGTCTTCCATGGGCGGTTTGCCCACGATGGTGGCGGCATAGACCGGGTCCTTGCGATGGGTGATACAGGTGATGTGAAAGACCGGGTACTCCTCTGCCATGGTGTAGAAGCCGGTGTGGTCGCCGAAGGGGCCCTCCATGCGCAGTTCGTCCAACGCCACATAACCTTCAAGAACGATCTCCGCGTTTGCCGGCACCTGCAGATCTACCGTTTCGCAGTTCACCAGATCTACCGGCGCTTGCCGCAGAAATCCCGCGATGACGAATTCCTCCACCTCGGGGGGCGCGGGCACGATGGCGGAAAAAGTGGTCGCTGGATCAGTACCGATAACCACTGCCACTTCGAGACGGCGGTCTTTGCCTTCAGCCAGGGAGATGGCGGTCGTTCCCCCTGCCGTTTCTGCCATCACCCTGACGCGTGCGGCACTCGCATCGCCCGAAGCATCGCTGACCGCCGCGGCCCGCAGTCGTTCGCGCAGGTGCTCGGCGGCCACCTTCTGCCGCTGCCAGTGCATGCCCGTAGTCTGGTGGTCGTACACCTGCATGCGATACATACCCATGTTGCGCTTCCCGCTTTTGGGATCACGGGTGATCACGCAGGGCAGGGTGATAAAGCGGCCGCCGTCTAGCGGCCAGCACTGAAGCACCGGAAAATCGAGCACGCTGAAATTTTCCCGCAGGATGACCTGCTTGCAAGGGGCATCTTTTGCCGCCACGGTGCGGGGAAAAAAGCGGCCTACTTCCGCCAGCATAGGAAGCATTTTCAGTTTTCCCAGCAGCCCTTCTGGCGATTTGAGTTCAAGCAGCTCTTTAATGCGTCCGGCCACGTCATCCAGGCTATCGACCTCGAGCGCCATCTTCATGCGCCGCTCGCTCCCGAACTGATTCATCAATACCTGTCTGCCCGGATAGCCCTTTACATTCTCAAATAGCAATGCGGAGCCACCAGGAGGGACGCGCGCGTTTGGAAACTCTGTCGGTAATCTCGGAAATTTCAAGAACAGGGTCGACTGGTTCGTGGATGCGCTTGAGCTCGCCTGCTTTGTCCAGCGCCTTGATCCAGGCCCTTAGGTCGTCGTATGCCAATGAGATCCCTCATCACCATACTATCCGCGGATTTCTCTACTCCCCGCGCATCCACCGGTCCATCAGGGTCTGGGCGCAGCGGGCGCCGCACAGGTGGCGGACCTTGGCGGCATGGGACAGCAGGATGTTCCATTGCGTCAACTTCAGCATGGGCTGCTCCGGAGCGGTAGGAATGAGCGACGCCGGCTCAGTCATTGCCAGCCACCAGTCTTCCGCATCGCCCCTTGGATTGCCGCAAACATCGCAATGGTAGGTCTCAGTAAACGCCATACAGATAGTTTCTCCGTCCCACAGGGAACCAGGGGCAAGCTAGCAGGAGCATCGTCTGGGGGGCCATCCCCGGAAGTAGGGATGCCCTTCGTACCTCAGAATTGTCATCGATTCAGGGGCCAAAATCGCCGCCATCGCAGGAGTTCTCTCCCCGGGCGTATCGACTTCGTCACTCAGGCGATACTGGCGGGCTGGTCCTCGTACTGTTCCAGGGGAAAGCCGAGTTTTTTCCACTGATCAAACCCACCCAGCAGTGGCCGAACCCGGTAGATGCCATGCTGCCGCAGTTTCATCGCCATCTTTGCTGCTGTGGCCTCGCTGGGGCAGGTGCAGTAGAGAATTACGTCGCGATCCCGCGGGATCTCCCCACTGCGTAGCATCAGGCTCTCAGGAGACAGCCGGATGGCTCCCGGCAGCACCCTGGGGTCGGGCAGGTAGTCCAGCGGGTGACGCAAGTCCACGATGTAGGGGTTTTGGCCGCCGTCCAACATGCGCTTAAGCTCCACCGGATCCAGGCGTGAAGTCCGCACCTGCTTCAGGAAGGCTTGTTGCTTAAAGATGCGGTAGCCCAGCAGGCCGGCAACGGCGAGTATGAATAGAGCGCCTGCGAAATGGCCCATCCACGAGAGCGCCCCAGGATGGACGCGCAGAACATCACCGAAAAAGCGGCCAACCAGGGTAACCGTTGCCGCCCAGAACAATGCTCCCGCCAGGTCGTAAGCCAGGAATACCCGGTATCTCATTCCCGTCTGGCCGGCGATCGGCGCCGCGACCGTTCCCAAACCAGGTACAAACTTGGCCACCAGCAGCGCCTGCTCGCCATACTTGGTGAAGTAGTCCTCAGTCTTGCGAACGCAGGTGGTCCTCTCAAAGGAGAGCCGGCACACCAGCTTCACCATGGTGCTGCCAAAACGCTTGCCCAGCAGATACCAGAGCGAATCGCTCACAAAACAGCCGGCAACTGCGGCCAGCAGGACAAAGGGAAGCGATAGCTTGTGCGTGGCGGTCAAAGTTCCTGCGGCCAGCAGCAGGGGCAGGCTGGGGATGGGCACTCCCAGCTGCTCCGCCATCACCCATAGAAAAAGGATGAAGTAGGCGAAATGCAGGAAAAAGTCGATCGCTAACGGCATAGTGCAGCTGGCCCCTGATTGATCTCCACTATAGATGATAGCTGGAGGGAAAACGGTTCGTAAGCGCAGCGTTTCTGCACGCGAGGCCGAGTAAGGCGGTGGAAATCAGTAACTTGTACTGCGCCTAGTTGGGCACCTAGTAAAATTCCGACAAGAGAAAGTCGGGTCTCCTTGGACGGTTCACTACGCAGATTTGTTTGGCCGGTCATCCCCATTGCGCTCCTGGCGGGAATAGCCCACCACACTTTTTCGCAAACCGCGGCGCAAGGGGCGCAAACCGATCCTAGCCAGGCCATGGAATTCGCCGATAAGCCAGATTTCACCATCGCCGGCGTCACCGATTGGACCGCCGTGGGCGGTCACGGATCAGATTCCACCTTGCGGACCAGTGAAGACCTGGCGCGCGAAACTCTTGCCCTGAAACCGCCGGGCGAAGCGAAACAAGCGTACGAATCCGAAACCAGGTTGCGCGCGGCCCTTGCCGGCGCTCCAGGGAATTTCGCAGCCAACCATGAGTTGGGCGCGTTCTATTTGCATGCAGGCCGGTATCGAGAATCAATTCCGCTGCTGCAGGCCGCCTATCAGGCGGATCCGTCGAATGCCGGCAACGAGTACGACCTCGCCGCAGCCTTGATGGGAGCCGGCGATTTTTCGCGGGCGCGGGAGCACGCCCAAAAACTGCTCTCGCACCAGGACAGCGCCGACCTGCATCGCCTGTTGGGAGAACTCGATGAGAAGGTGAGCGACCCCCTGGCCGCGGTCCATGAAGATGAGCAGGCAGTCCGCCTTGACCCCAGCGAACAGAATTATTTTGCCTGGGGCTCAGAGCTATTGCTCCATCGGGCGGTCTGGCAAGCGGCGGAGGTTTTCAGGCAGGGAACCAAGGCCTATCCGAAATCGGCCAGAATGTTAACAGCACTGGGCACGGCGCAATTTGCCGGCGCTCTCTACGAGGACGCGGCCGCCAGCCTGTGTGCTGCTTCAGACCTGAACCCGGTCGACCCCCAGCCTTACCTCTTCCTGGGGCGGATCGAGATGGCCGCCCCCACGCCGCTCGGGTGCGTCGCGCCAAGACTGGCACGGTTGGTCAGGGAGCAGCCGCAAAACTCGCTTGCCAACTATCTTTACGCCATGGCCATTTTGAAGGGCCTTCAGCAGACATCCGACCAGGCGGCCCGTGAGGCGCGACAGCAAGCGGAAACACTTCTAACCCGAGCGGTAACCATCGATCCCAAATGCGCCGACGCTTACCTGCAACTTGGGATTCTCTCTTTCTCCCAACACCAGACTGAGAAGGCGATTGCCTATTACACCAGGGCGATCGAGGCCCAGCCTCAGCTGGGTGAGGCCCATTACCGCCTGGGCGTAGCTTACGACCGGATCGGAGCCCCGGAAAAAGCCAGACAGGAATTTCAACTTCATGACGAGATCGAAAAGCAGCAGGCTGCGACCGTCGAGCGCCAGCGGCGAGAAGTGAAGCAATTCCTGGTAGTACTCGAGGGGCAGCCGGGTTATCATCCGGTTTCTAAGTAAACCAACGAGGCCTCGCATGCATAAGTATGTAGCGTTACTCCTGGTTCCGGTCATGACGGCCTGTGCCGCCGAACTACCCAGCAAAAAGTATTTGAATTTGGCCGCTATCAAGACCATGGTCGCGGCCTCTGAAAGCAAAGCCAAAGAACTGAACGTGGGAGTGACCATTTGTATCGTTGACGAAAGCGGGAACCTGCTCTTTCTCGAAAAGGGAGACGGCGCCTCGCTCAACACCTTGCAATTTGCGCAAAGGAAAGCACGGGATGCGGCAGCCTACGGCAGCCCTTCACGAGAAGCAGCCGAGTCGGTAAAGAAAGGAAACGTGGAAGCCCTTGCTTTTCCGGAATTCTTTCCCAACCAGGGCGGGCTGCCGATCCGGGTCGATGGCCAGCTCATCGGCGGGATCGCTGCCAGCGGTGCAAAGTCCGAGATTGACGAACAAATTGCTCAGGCAGGGTTGGACGCGCTCCTAGCTAAATGACAGGCAAATCGTTTGTTTAGTAGGCAGTACCTTCCGGAGGTACCGTAAGCCGATTGCTTTCGGTTAGATGCTGCGGTGTATCATGGCAAGACAAATTGCTGCACTGATAGAAAGCAGCATTAAAAAATTCGGCATCAAACCTTCGTGAGCCGCCAGTCCCGCTAAGCGAACGCATGAACATCAGGGAAGTAGCGAAGAGAGCCGGAGTTTCCACAGCCACGGTTTCACGCGTGGTGAACGGGACCGCGCCTGTGGACGCACAAACGGAGAAACGTGTCCGGGCGGCCATCCTCCGCACCGGATATTACCCAAACACCCACGCGCGCACCCTGGGCACCGGTAAGAGTCACATCTATGGCCTGATCATCTCCGACATTGAAAATCCATTCTTCCCCGAGCTGGTGAAGTGCTTCGAGCGCCTGGCGGTCGAACATAGTTACGAAGTCCTGATAGCCAATACCGACTACCAGGCAGATCGTATGGAGATTTGTGTCCGGCGGATGCTGGAGCGCAAGGTAGACGGGGTGGCGATCATGACCTCGGAGATGGACCCCGAGCTGATCCAGATGCTGAGTGGCCGGGGCATCCCCATCGTTTTTCTCGACACCGGCGCCGTCGGCCCCGGCATTAGCAATATTTCTCTCGACTATGACAGCGGCGTAGATCAGGCGATGGACCACCTGACCTCGCTCGGGCACCGCAGGATTGCATTTGTCAGCGGCCCGGCAAACCTCGCCTCGGCGAGAACTCGTTACGAAGCATTTTTAGCATCGTTGAAGCGCAAGAAACTAAAATGCAGTGAAGCATTCATTCGTGCGGCCAACCATCGCTTCGATGGCGGCTACGCCGCTATGTCAGAAATTTTAAAGCTGCCCGTGCTTCCGACCGCCGTATTGGCCTCGAACGATCTGACTGCCATCGGGATTATGGGTGCGATCTATGCCGCAGGGCTGCGGGTTCCCAATGACATTTCGGTCGTAGGGTTTGATGACATTGCATTGAGCAGCTTTATGTCGCCGCCGCTCACCACGATCCGCCTCTCGCGAGCAGAGATTGCAGCGTTTGCCTTTAATGCGCTTTATACAGCCAGCCAGCGCGCAGAAAGCAAAGGTCTCACTCACACCATTCGTGCAGAACTGGTCATTCGGCAATCGACCGCGGCCGTGCGCGCGGGAGAAGTCGCCGGCCTTTCTACTCCGCTGCGCCCTGCCTCCAATGACAAGTGGGTATTGGAAACCGGAACCTGAGCGAGCGGGAAATCAGGGATGCGGCTTAACGATCCCAGTCCCCTCGCGAATGGTGACGATCTGGTTTGCCTTCACCTGGGTGAAGCGTTCAATCTTCTGCGTAGTCGGCCATTGCACCTCAATCACGTCGACGCTATCAATCTTGCCCAGACCGAAATGCAATCGCAAATCACTTTGCGACATAACACTCGCGCCGCTGTGCACTTCATCCATCTGAATATGTTTTCCCGTAGTCACTCGCACCCGAGCCCCGATGGCTGTCCGGTTGCACCTGGTCCCAATCAACTTGATCTTGATCCAGTTCTGCTGGTTGCCCCCTTGATTGCGAAGCAGTGATGGTGGATCGTTCAGGTTCAGGATCAGGACATCCATGTTGCCGTTGTTGTTATAGTCGCCGAACGCAGCGCCGCGGCTGGAATACTGTTCGCTGATGCCGGGCCCCATTTCTGCTGACACATCTTTAAATCGGCCATTCCCCAGGTTCTTGTACACTAGTCGCGGATTTTTGAAGGTCTGCCCGAAATTGTACTTATCAATCTCCGGGTACACGTGTCCGTTGATCTGGATGATGTCCTGCCATCCGTCGTTGTCGTAATCGACAAAGCCGCAGCCCCAGGCGACATACCGGTTGTTGACCCCAACGCCGGAGGCAAAGCTGACGTCGCTGAAGGTTCCATCGCCATTGTTGTGGTACAGGTTGCTGGTATCATCCGCGAAGTTGGTCTTGAAAATATCGAACCAGCCGTCACAGTCATAATCGGCCACGGCAACGCCCATCCCCGCCTGCTCGTGTCCGTTGTCACTGTAGGCGCAACCTGCCATGACCGCGACATCGGTGAACGTCCCGTCGTGGTTGTTCTTGAAAAGAATGCTGGGCTCAGAATCGACTGCCACATAGATGTCCGGCCAGCCATCGTTATCGAAGTCGTAGGAGACCGCGGTGATCGAGTATCGTGGGCCCGGTTTCAGAATTCCCGACTTCTCTGAAACATCGCTAAACGTGCCGTCTCCATTGTTGTGATAAAGGATGTTCGTATCGCCTGGAAGTCCCCGCGGACCGCACATGATAGGTACGCCCTTCCACTGGCAATAGGTGGTGTCGCTGGCGGGAGGGATCGTTGACGGATCTAACTTTATATAGTTGCAGACAAAAAGATCGAGGTGACTGTCCCGGTCGTAGTCGAGAAAAGTACAACCTGCGCCCCAGCGCACCTTCTCCTGGTCAAGGCCGGCTTTGTGAGTGACATCAGTAAACGTGCCGTCTCCGTTGTTGCGGAAAAGAATGTTGTGTCCCCAGAAACAGCAAAATAAGTCATCCCATCCATCGTTGTTGTAATCGCCCACGCAGACGCCGGTCTGCCAACCGGTGCGCCCCAATCCTGATTTTTCCGTGACGTTGGTAAACGTGCCATCGCGGTTGTTCTTGTACAGCAGAGAAGTTGGTGCTTGTCCCGAAGGCCAATGCGCGTCCAGCCGGTCTCCATTGGTGAGATAGATGTCCAGCCATCCGTCATTGTCATAGTCGAAGAAGGCCAGTCCGCTTCCTTTGGCCTCGATGATTGATCTCTTATGATCTACGCCCCCCCACACGTTCGGGATCGTCAACCCGGCTTGCTGAGCCACATCCACAAACTGGACCGGAGATGTTGCAGTGGGAGTCGAGACTGCGGCTTCCACCAGGTCAGGGTTTCTCCAATTCCACAGGGGAGTTGCAAGAGCCTCTATCAGCGGGCTGCCGAGCATGAAGAGAGATGAGCCGAGAAAGCGCCTTCGTGGAAAAATCATAGCTTGCGACGATTATAGAGACTCATTGGGCTGGCACTTTGGGGAACGGATGAGGGACAATGCCCGTGCCTTCTTTGACCGCGATGATGGTATCGATGGGCAGGTTCGCCAACTTGTCAACCTGCCCGCTGGGCCACGTGATCACCAACGATTCGATTTTGGCTCGCTTGCCCAGTCCAAAATGAATCCGCGGATCGCTCGCCGACATGTAGCTCGTTCCACCCTCTGCCTGCTTCACCTGCGCGAATCCTTCCGAGGTCAATTTCAGTTGGGCGCCGGTGCCATCCCGGTTCGATTTTGTCCCGATCAATAAAACCTCGAGCCAGTGATTGGCATTGCCCCCGTTGTTGCGCAGGAGCTCGGGATAGTCGCCGCGGTTGTTGACGGCAATGTCGATGTCGCCATCATTGTCGAAATCTGCTGTAGCCAGACCACGCCCTGCAACCGGACGAAGAAAGTCAGGACCGAGTTGAGAGGACGTCATTTCGAAACGGCCCACGCCCAGGTTGCGGAACATGAGCAGCGGTTCTTTGTAGGAGATCTCGCTGTGGTAAAGAGTCACGTTGTCCAGCATGGCGCCGTTCAGTTGCACGATGTCCACCCAGCCATCGTTGTCGTAGTCGAGGAACTTGGCCGCCACCCCGCTAAGCAGTCTCGCCTTGGCGCCAATCCCCGAGGCATACGTGTCGTCGGTAAAGGTGGTGTCGCCGTTGTTGAGGTACAGCCGGTTTAATTCCAAATCAAGATGGGTAATGTACACGTCCAGCAAACCGTCGCCGTTTACATCGGCAGCGTCGATGCCCATCCCCGCTTCGTATTTCCCATCTTCGCTGGCGGCCAGCCCGGATATCAGAGAGACATCCTTGAACGTACCGTCGTGATTATTCAAAAACAGGAAATTCGGCCAGGTGTCGTTGGCGATGGCGATGTCCGGCCAGCCATCGTTGTCGAAGTCGGCCAGCACCAGTCCCATCCCTTTCGATTCGGGCAGCCCGACCCCAGACTTTTCGCTCACGTCAGCAAAAGTGCCATCGTGATTGTTATGGTAGAGCTTGGTTCTCTGGCCTTTGTAGTTGCCTGGATTGCAGTAAGAACGATAACCAGGAGCGCGTTCTCCACACCAGAGATTGTTCTTCGGGGACCAGTCAATGTAATTGGTGACCACCAGGTCAAGCCACCCGTCTTTATCGTAGTCAAACCATCCCGCACTCGTTGACCATCCCCCTTCGCCGGCGACCCCAGCCTTGGCAGTGACGTCGGTGAAGGTTCCGTCGTGGTTATTGTGGTAGAGAATGGCACGCCCATAGCCGGTTACATAGAGATCAGGCCAGCCGTCATTGTCAAAGTCTCCTACGGCGACGCCCTGGCCGTAATGTCCTTCCCCACCGACACCGGCTTTCTCGGTGACGTCGGTGAAGGTTCCGTCGCCATTGTTGTGATAGAGCGCTGAGCGTAACGGATGCGGCGGCTTGTAGATGTCCGTAGCCGCGGACTGGACAAAGTAGAGGTCCATCAATCCGTCCTGGTCGTAATCGATCCATCCCACACCGGTGCCCATGGTTTCGAGGTAATACTTTTCATCCGTTTGAGTGGAGTCCTGAACAAACGTGATCCCGGCGGCCTTGCGCACGTCGGTATAGCGAACGGTGATCGCAGCGTCTGGTGCTTTGCCGGCTTGCGGAGCAGCAGCCGAGGCTGGAAGCTCCGACCAGGGTCATCAGAATGCTAAGGCAGAATCGGTGGGCCACGTCTCAGAGCGTCCTATCGGCAAGCGACAGCGCGAGTTGTAGCAGTTGCTGCCGGTTGGCCATGGTCATGGGCTCATTGGCAGCCGGGGATGTTGCCGGCGCCGTTGCCAGGACCTGCTCAATGCGGTTGATATCCAGGGCGCCGCGTTCGTTGCTGTTCTTGAAGCGGTTCAGGACTTCTTTGGCTTTATCGATCTGTCCGGTTTGAAAATAGAAAACACCCAGGGTTGAATAGCTGCCGGGCCATTCCGGAAGCAAATCCACCGCCCGTTCGAGATGCTGGCCGGCTTCTGCCGTATTTCCTTCCAGGGCCGAAACCAGACCCAGGCCCCAGAGAATCTTTCCCGAGCCTGGAACGCGGGCCTGTCCCTGCATCAGTGTCTGCTTTGCGCCGGCGGTGTTATGCTCCCGCAACTGCAGCAGCGCGAGCGAGAGATAGTCCTGATCGTTGTCTGGATTACGGGTGATGGCATCGCGGTAGATTTCTTCAGCGCGGGCGGCGTCACCCAGGTGTGCGTAGATATCTCCCAGCAGAGCCAGATAGGGATCGTCTTTGCGGCCCTGCTCTGAAACCTGCCCGGCGGCGTTGAGTGCTTCGGCATACTGACCTTTTCGGAAGTACGCGTCGGCGAGGTTGAATATTACTTCGTCCGAACCTGCGTTCGCCTGCAGCGCATCGCGGAAGTGCTGGATGGCGTCGTCATACAGGCGATAACGGGCGAGCAGGACGCCAATTCCATTTTGTGTGCGGTAGTCGCCTGCGCTCAACTTGTCGAGCTGAGCGATGGTGTCTTTCGCTTCCGCCGTCTTTCCGGATTTGAGATAGGCCTCGGCCAGCAAGTAGAGATCCTCTGGCTGATCTGGATGCTTGCTGATCTCATCGTGGAGTTGCGTAATATCTAATTGATTCTGGGCCTGGGGAGCGAGCTTCGAGCGATTATCCAGATAGTCGAAGAGGTGCTCATAGGGATAGGGACCGGTTGGAGCGTCCTTGGACAGTGTTTGAAATACCTTCAGATCGCGATCGGCGGCCTCGGTCTGGTGTAGATTTCGCTCCACCATCGATAGCTTGTAATATCCGGTCGCGGGATTATGGCTAACCTCTACGTATTTCCTGAGCAAGTCGGCGGCTTCTGAATATTTCTTGCTCACGATGCGCAGGTTGGCCAGTTCCAACAGCGCGGGGGCAAAGTCCGGACTGGAATGGAGGGCTTGCTGAAACATCGCTTCGGCTTGTGCGGCGTCTCCCTGCCGCTCTGCGATGAAGCCGAGATTGAACAGGCATGCGGTGTTATGAGGATCGAGCTTGAGGCCTTCCTGAAAATATCGTTTTGCCTCGTCGAATCGCCCGAGATGCCGGTAAGAGATGCCAAGGAACACGTAGGACCGTGCTGATGGATCGAGGGCGATCAGTTTCTGGAATGTTTCGATGGCCTTGTCCACCTTACCGGCCATGAAATAGCTTTCGCCCAGCGCGGCCAGCAGATCGGCGCGCTGCGGGGCGAGCGCAAGGCCCGATTCCAGAAGCGGTATGGCATCTTCGTAATAATTCTGAGACATGCTGACGCGGGCCATCAGAAAGATGACGTCTGTATTCTCCGGCGCCATTTTGTGAGCGCGAACCAGCAGTTCCAGTGCGTCGAGCGGGCGTGACTCATTCGAATAGACCTGCGCCAGCAGGTGGAGCGTGTCAGGCGAATCGGGTTTCAACTTGAGTGCGCGGTTGAGTACGAATTCCGCTTTGGAGTTTTCTCCCGCGCGAAGGTAGGTTTGTCCCAGGTTGTAGAGGATTTCGAAGGTGCCCGGCCGCAATGCATCGGCCTTTTCCAGTTCTGACTGAGCAGGCTTGTATTGTTTTTCCGCGGCCAACATGGTTCCAAGCGTGAAATGAACCTGGATATCATTCCTGTTCTGGGCTGAAAGTTCGGTTGCCAGCCGCAGGCCCTCCGCGGTGCGGTTGCTTGCGAGATAGGCATGAATCAAATTGAACTGTGTTTCGACAGTCGCGGGACGCACGCGTTCAAAGTGCGGAATGGCCTCACCGGGCGATCCCTTGCTCATGAGCAAGAGACCAAGGTTGTAGTTCGCATCGCGGTTGCCGGGATCACTCCGCAACACGGTTCGAAATTCATTCTCGGCCAAATCGGGCCTCTGCTCAGACAAATAGACGTTTCCCAGGTTGTTGCGAGTCTTTGCCGAGCCGGGAGCTATTTTCAATGCATGCTGGAGTGCTTCGGCAGCTTTGCCGTAATCCTTTTCCCCGATGTATATAAAGCCCAGCATGTTGTAGGCTTCCACGTTGGCAGGATTATGCTCGAGTTCCTCTTGCACCTTAGCCGTCGCCTGATCGAATAGGCCGTGCTGGCGTAGCTCTTCAGCCTGCTGGAGGTTTGGGGAGAGTTTAGAGGATGGCTGCTGGGCAGCGAGCGTCAAGCTGCTAAGAAGAAGCAAAAAGAGACTTCCAGCTCGGCATGCACTCGACGCGGTGGACCATGCGATCGCGACTCTGTTTGTTTGCTGCATGAATATGCGACTCACCATCCAAACGTCGCCGAGTGGCCCATCAAGGCTGCGATTTTAGCATTTCGAGAGCCTGTTGCGCCCCTCGATGTTCAGGCTGCACTCGCAGCAGTTCCTGCAGCGCTTCTCTTGCCTTCTCCTTATCGTTCTGCAGCACGTAGAGACGGGCAAGGTTGAGATACGACTGATCGAAGTTTGGAGCGGCTCGTATGCAAGTCTTGAATTGCGCTTCCGCACTTGCATAATTATTGACTCGAACAAAGAGAACGCCGAGGTTGTTCAGCGCCTCGGGATAACCCGGACGCAGATCGATTGCCTTTTGCAGATAATCCGCCGCCGATTGCGTTTGCCCTTGCTGAGCGTAAAACATCCCCAGGCTATAGTTAGTCTCAGGATCATCGGGTTGAATCTCGAGCGCGCGATTCAAGAGCATTTGTGCCTTATCGAACGCGCCCTGCCGGCGATAAAGATTTCCCAGGTTGAGCAAGGCGATCGCGTAGTTCGGCCTCTGACTGAGTGATTCCTGGAAGTCCCGTACTGCTTCATCTGGCTGCCCTTGTTGGGCCGCGATCATACCCAGATTGTTCCAAGCCTCTGGATAATTCGGGCGCAACTTCAAGGTTTGTTCAATATACTGACGCGCCTGCTGGAGATTATTTTGTCTTAGGTGGAGCGTGCCAAGGTTGTAATAGGCTTCCGGATTGTCCGGTTTCTGCGCGATCACCTGCTCGAAGGCGGCCGCCGCCGCGTCGAGGTAGCCATGCTGGAAGAGCGCCACTCCGTAGGTGAAGTCATTGCGCTGGAACGCAACCTGATAGGGCACGCCACCAAACGGAAGCGCTTTTCGCATGCGATCGGCGGTGGTGGTTGGGATAGCCTTGACATCCTCCAGCAATCGCTGAAGATCGATCGGACCTTGATACACCTTGACGATCATGCCCTCGCTCATCCAGCAGGAAAGCGGTTGGAATTGCGAGGTCCCTGCGACGGTCGAACAGGTAACGGTAGATGATGTTATAAACGCCCGCCACATCTTCCGTGGCAAAAAGAACAGGAAAGGAGAACCTCTCCAGCGCCGCAAACGATCGTGCCGTTCCTATGTCGCCGGCGTCATCAACGTTTACGGCAAAAATCTCCAGTTTGTTTTTGGCCAGCGCCGGCTGGTTCTTATTAAAAAGCCTCAGCTGCTCGGTGCAGAGCGGCGCAGTCGTCGCCCAGAAATTGAGAAGCACGCAGCCACCCTGCAGGCTTCGCAGTTCTCGCATGTTGCCCGCGAGATCCGGCAGCGAAAGCTCCGGTGCTTTCAACGGTTCAATCAGCCACGTGTCTATCTGCGAGGGCAGCGGTTCTAACTTTAGCGGTGGTCCGGCTTGCGCGTAGGCCTGAGGTGGTGCGGCGAATGGCTTGGCGACAAATTCCGCGGAGCCCTCCTCAATTGCGATCCGATGGTTGACCGGGAGACTCGTGAATTCCTGAGAAAGCCCACTTGGCCAGCGGACCGTGGCTCGAATTGTGCCTTCCGGTTTTCCGACGCCAAAGAATATTTCCTTAGAGTGCTGAGCAATAAACCCCGATCCTGCCTGCAAATACTTCGTCTGGTGGAGGGTGCCGACTTCGAGTGTGATCGAGGTTCCGATGGCATCGCGGTTGCTCGTCTGACCTTTTAGTCGAAACGCGATCGATTGACCAGGTTCCTTCATCACGTTGTGCAGGATCCGCAATTGCGGGGCATTACGATTTTTGAGGATGACCTCCAACCGCCCGTCATGGTCTATATCGGCCAGAACAAAGGAGCGGCTGTCCTCAGGAAAGTCCAATCCCACTGCGCCTGACACCTCGGTGAATGTGCCATCGCGGTTGTTCGCGAACATCACATTTCGTTCATAGCCGCTCCAGGAGCGGTCTGACCGAATCAATTCATTGATGGCATTCCATCCATGCTCGTAAGCCAGGGAAGGTGTATCGTCCTCAGGTGATTTCGCTACCACCTGCCGCCAGAAAAAACTTGCCAGGTCGTCCCGTTCCGGCGCGGAGATGTACCCATTGGCGACGTAAAGGTCAGGGTAGCCATCGTGATCGAAATCCCACAAATCCGAACACCAGGACCAACGGCCCATCTCGGTTCCGGCTTGCTGGCTGATGTCTTGAAACTTTCCATTCCCCAGGTTTCGATAGAGCGCATTACCTCGCGCGTGCCGCCGGTAGAGCGCGCGGATTTCTTCCGGCGCTTTTTCGTGAAAGCGCTTTTGCCCGGAAACTCTTTGCCCCGCGGACGACCACATGTCGGCAACGTAGACATCCTGTTTGCCGTCGTTATCGAAGTCAGACCAGCAGGCGCTCATTCCAGCCCCCGGTTCGTCGATACGGGCTTCGCCTGAGACAGCCGTGAATGTCCCATCACCGTTGTTGCGGTACAGGTTGCTGCGCCCGAAATCGTTGGCCACATAAAGATCGGGCAAGCCGTTGGCAGCGTAGGAGCCCCAGGCGCAAGCGAAACTATAGCGGTCGTTCTCGGCGTTCAATCCTGCCGCCTCGGTTCTGTCTACAAAGGTTGCGTTCCCTTCGTTGTGCAGCAGGAAATTGGGGGGACCATTGCGGGCATCGAAATAGGGTACCGGGTAGTGATACTGATCCAGCCCCAGGTAGTAGCTATAGACGCAGAAGTAAACATCGAGACGTCCGTCACGATCGTAGTCGGCTACCGCCGCGTGGGTAAACGTTCCCTCCGGAGGACGCGCAAACTTGAAGGCGTCGCGCTTGATCTTGAAGGTCCCATCCCCTTGATTCAGAAAAAGCAGGGGACCGCTGCCGCAAACGACAAGAAGGTCCTGCCGTCCCTTGTTTTCAAAGTCGGCGAACAGGGCGCACGCAGTATTGTCGAGCACTCCGACCCCCGCTTTTTCTGTTACGTCTTCCAGTGTCCCGTCACCCCGGTTGCGGTAAAGCCGGTTTGGCAGGCCCGACGGCTGGCAAACATAGAGATCGTCGAAACCGTCATTGTCGAAGTCACCCGCCGCCACACCATTGTTGCCGTAAACGTCTATGCCGCATGCACCGTCCAGCACGGTCCGCCAATAGTCGGAGCCACGAAGCATCTGCTTTGTGTACGATTCCGCTCGGCCGAGTGTTTGCCAGGTTATGTCAATAAACATCGGTCCTTGCGTTTCGCTGAGTGTTTCTTCGCGGGCCTCCCACCTCCGGGCTTTCCACCCTCCTGATTCATCGCGTGACCACTCGGTATGCCATGATCCAACCCGCTCTTCACGCCGCTCATCGTTCCGGTTGGCGACTATGTCATAGCGGATATCCAGGCGAACCGCCGGCGGGGCGCTGGCGATCTCCTCGATACCGGTAATTTGGAATTCCGCCGTCTCCACCCCTGAGACCTGACCCAGCCAGGCTCGGATTTGCTGCAAAAACCGCTCCCGCCCGGAAACAGCCTTGCCGTTGAACACTCTCCTCGTGATCGTGATCCCGTTCCCAGCCCGCAGCGTGATTTCGTTGGCCGGGACGAGTGGGGAGGCTTCGATCGACGGATCCAGTGACTTTGCCACGACTGCAAGGTCGCGGACCGATGCCTTGAGAGCCTGGCCCCACTGTTCGAGAAGCAACTCAATTTCCCAGGCATATTTTTCCGTAATGTAATCATCGGAACCCGGAGCGACAAGACGGAGGACATCTTCCAAAGGGGAGGCGACCGGATAGTGGGGCGTCAGACGTACATCGGAGAAAGGGAAACCGCCGTTCCGATTGGGGACGCTCTTCGGGGAACCGAACAAGAATGAGTATCCATGGAAGGGAGCGGGCCGGAGGAGCAGGGGCGCCAACCCCATGCTCTTAAGGACTGCCCGGCGGGAAGGGAACTGGTTCTCGTTCTTGTGACGCGCCATCCTTAAGGGGTCCGTTGGATCATTTTTGCGGTTGGTATACGTTTACGGTTGGTATACGAAAAACTGGCTTGAACACAGTGTTTCCGTCGAAAATTGGGTGGAACCGAGGGCACCGCACGTCGCCTGTCCCCTCCCATCACACTAACAGTAAAGTTGACCACCGGCTTCGCCGACCCACGGCGCCAGATAGTCACTCCCCGGGTGCCCCATTGCGGCTACCGCGGGTAAAAGCACGTGCTTCCCGCGGTATCCGCTCCATCCTTCGCGCTCTTTGCGAGGGTGGGAAAAGACCAGTATGCGGTGGAAGGGCTCCGGATGCAGAGTAGTGGCATCCCACCCTTCGCAAAGAGCGCGAAGGATGGGGCACCCGGGCTGTGGCGCCAAGGCCGGATCCAGCCCGAATCGCCCCAAAAAGAAACGATCTCGATCCTCCCTAGGTGCGATTTCCACCTTTTGACGGAAACCATCTCAACCTTTTGGTTGACAAAGGTTATTTGTCTGGAATAGTTTTCTCTGGCAACCAATGTAACCGGTTACTGGGCTACTTCTGGGAAGGCTTTCGGGCCATTCTTGAAAACGGTTACGCAGTCGAGTCAGCGCTCAAAAGCGCAAATGACCGTGTTTTGAAAGACTTTGGAGGATTTTCGGATGGGCTATGATCGCAATCTCTCTCGCCGCTTTAAATCACTTGTCTGCATAACCCTCACATCCTGCTGCATGCTTCTGGCGCCGTCTGCATTCGGCCAGGTCGACGAAGGATCAGTTACTGGACTGGTTCAGGACGCTACCGGCGCGGTAGTTCCCAACGCAAAAGTGACCCTCCTGAACACGGATCAAGGTTTGACCCAGACGACAAATACGGACAGCTCCGGCGTATACACCTTCTCGCCCGTCAGAATCGGGAACTACTCCGTGTCCGCCACTGCTCCCGGCTTCTCTGTGACCACCCAGGAGCATATAAATGTGGCCGTGAGTCAGAATCTACGTGTCAATATTGAACTTAAGCCCGGCGCCGAGTCGCAAACCGTTGAGGTGACCACTGCGCCGCCCCAGTTGCAGACCGAAGATGCTTCGGTTGGCCAAGTGGTCAACGAGCGGAGCGTGAATAACCTGCCTTTGAACGGGCGCAACTTTACTTTCCTGGCTCAATTGGCGGCCGGCGTGAACACTCCGCAGGCGGACACTCGCGGTAATGCGGCGAACGGAGCCTTCTCCGCCAACGGTCTGCGCCCTGCGCAGAACAACTACCTGCTGGACGGCATTGACAACAATTCCGACAACGTGGACTTCCTGAACGGAACAAATTTTGTTGTTCTTCCTCCGCCCGACGCGATCGCGGAATTCAAGGTGCAGACTTCGGACTTCAGTGCCGAACTGGGACGTGCCGCAGGCGCCGTCCTCAACGCTACGGTCAAGTCCGGCACGAACAGTATCCACGGCGCGGCCTGGGAATTTTTCCGCAACGATGTGCTCGACGCAGCGGACTGGTTTGAAGATAACAACGGATTAAAAAAAGGAGAGCTGCGCTGGAACCAGTTCGGAGCTTCCATCGGCGGCCCCGTCATAAAGAACAAGATTTTCTATTTTGGTGATTATCAAGGTTTCCGGCACGTACAGGGCAACACCCAATCGGGAATCGCAGTGCCCACCGTGTTGCAGCGCAACAGCGGCTACTCCAATCTCTCCGAGTTAGTCTCCGCTAATGCCTCGAGCGCGGCGCGAGCTGATGGCTTGGGGCGATTGATACCGGTCGGCACCGTCCTCGACCCCGCAACCACCCGCTCAGTCGCCGCGGGCGCGGTGGATCCTGTTTCCGGACTTACCAACACTTCTACCAGTCTCGTGTACGTTCGCGATCCCTTCGGCACTTGTCCGGCTTCCACCACCAGTTTCACGCTCGCCGGCTGCGGGTTGAACCAGCTTCCTGGCGGCCGCATCGATCCCAACGCCGTCAAGCTGTTGAATCTTTTCCCACTACCCACCGCCGGCGGAGTCAGTTCAAACTATGCAGTCAGTCCCAACCTCTACCAGCACAACAACCAGTTTGACGTCCGGGGCGGACTTCGATGTGTCCGACAAAAACCAGATATTTGCGCGCGCCAGCTATTGGGACAACCCTCAATTTATTCCTGGGCCCTTTACAGGCATAGCGGACGGCGGCGGCTTCCAGCAGGGCGTGCAGACGGCAAAGTCTTTCCAGGGTGTGGCGGCGTATACCCATCTGTTCACGCCGACTACGGTCAATGTGGCGAGGGTCGGATGGGACCACCTGCACACCTCACGCTTCGGCCCGGAAGGTTCCACATACGGCGTTCCGGCGCAATACGGAATCCCGGATATCCCACAGGTGGATAACAACGGCGGTCTGCCCGCCTTCTCATTTGGTGGGCTGCAGACTCTGGGCGGCAATTCCTTCCTGCCTTCGGACGAAACCACCCAGACCACTCAGGTAGTCGACGACTTTTCCAAGGTTTACGGCGCTCACGGTTTCAAGATGGGCGTTGAATACCAGCACGTAGTGTTCAATACCCTCCAGCCCGCCTGGTCGCACGGCCAATTCGACTATGATGGTACCTTCACAGATATTCCGAACAATAACGGCAGCACCACGGGTATCGCGCAATTTGTTCTTCCGCCGACAGCTGCGACAGTTCCGAATGGAGTGAATTTCTCCGGAGGCTCTGACGATGTCCGCTCCTCCAACATCAACAAAACCTACGACGAAAGAGCCTATTTCGCGACTTACTTCCAGGACGACTGGAAGGTCAGTCCCAAGCTGACTCTCAATCTCGGCTTGCGTTGGGAATACTTTGGGCCCATTAACGAGACCAATGGCGGCCAAGCCAACTTCGTTCCCCACGGGCTCAATAACAATGGAACTCCGACGTTCATCATCCCGGCTTCGGGCAAGGACAATAGGCAATTGTCTTCGACGGCCAATAATCCGTCCCTGGCCGGCAACGGCTTTACCGATCTGCTGGCCAAGGATGGAATTGCGCTTTTGTCGACCGACAAGTACGGCAAGGGATTGCTCAAGCCACAATACAATAATTTTGCGCCCCGCTTCGGCTTTGCCTATGAGGTATCCCCGAGGCTGGTGGCGCGCGGTGGTGTGGGTCTCTTTTGGAACGCCTTCGAGAATCAGGGTTACGGACCGAATATTGGTGAGAATTACCCCTTCGTGTACAACTTCAACTACGTCCCCATAGTTCCTAGCGGCTCCCCTAACGGCTTATCTTCAGTCGCACCTGTTAGTTACAGCACGCCGTACGCTAGCTGCGCGACAGCAGGTCCGGGTCAAACAGCGACCTTTGAGTCCGGCTTCTCCTGCCATGCATTCACCCCTCTTGACGTGAACGCATCCCAGTTGGGGCTGCAGGGACTTCAGTTCAATTTCGTAGATCCCAAAACCCTGGCCGCTAACCTCTCTTTCCAGTATGCGATCACTCACTCAATGTCGGCGCAGGTCGGATATGTACTGACAAAGGCCGACAATCTGCAGATGAACCTTGGCGCGAATAACGTGACCGCACTCCTGCCCTACAACGCTAGTACCACGGGTCCGGTCGGTGGTGGGCCCACGGGTCTGGAGCCGTTTCCGGATTTCGCAGGTGGTTCGACTGGGCGAATGATTGGATCCAGCGTTTACAACGGCTTACAAACCAAGCTCGAACAGCAGTTCTCGAGCGGACTGAGTTACCTGCTCACGTACACGTTTTCAAGAACCTTTACGGACGCCGGCGACTTGTTGAATGGCGGTAGTCTGAACGGCGGTCGCGCACCAGACGTGCCAGGCTTTGGTGTCCGTGGAGATTGGTCATTGGCCTCTTTCAACATCACCAACGTATTCCATTTCAGCGGCGGGTACCAACTACCCTTCGGCAAAGATAAGCCTTATCTGAGCAACACGGGCAAGCTGGGGAATGGATTCGTCGGAGGGTGGAGCATAAACTGGATCACTACCCTTCAAGGTGGCCAGCCTCTCTCCCTCAATTGCCCGACTGGAACGACCGCCGGCACAGGCTGCTTCGATGTGACCGTACCCGGGCAGAGCCCGAAGCTCGGAATCAAGGTCCGGCCAGATAGCGGCAAATTGACTCCCTATTGGTTGGGAAACCCGGCAGCCTTCCAACAGCCTTGCGAACTGGGTAACCCAACACCGACACCAGCCGGATGCGTACCTGAGACTGGGTTTGGTGTTCTGGGCGACCGTCCGGGGACGACGACCGGGCCAAGCTACCACCGGTTCGACTTCTCAACATTCAAAAACATTCCGATCAATGAACGCTTCAGCATGGAGTTCCGGGCGGAGTTCTTCAACATCGTCAACCATCCGAATTTCAATGCTCCGGGATTCGGCGGCAACGGCGTTGTCTCCATCGCGAACTCAACCAACTTCAACAACGCTAACTTCGGCGCCATCGGATCTACCCGCGATGCTCCCAACGCTCCGAGGCAAATACAATTTGCTTTGAAGTTGTATTACTAGGCTAAGATGAAAACACCCCGTAAAGGCCGCTTTTGCGGCCTTTCGGGGTGTTTCTGCGTAGCGCTTCGCTCACGCGGTATCAACAAAGGTGGGCTGTGAGCAAAATGTACTGGTCCCGGGGGATGGTTCTTAATTCTCTTGTGTTTTGCGCGACGCTTGTCGCAGGCCAGGACCATCCAAACCAGACCCAGGGGAATCAGTCCCAGGCATTAACCCGCCAGTTTCAATCGGCCGTGGCTCAATATGACGCGGGACGGCTTCAGGAGGCTGCGGCGCAGCTGGAGGCTCTGTTGCCCTATGCGCCAAAGACCTTTGAGGTTCATGAACTTTTGGGGCTGGTTTATGCCGGAGAGTCACAGGACGCCAAGGCCGTAGAGCAGCTCGAAATCGCGGTTCGATTGAAGCCGGATTCGGCAGCCGCCCGAACGAATCTGGCGGCCAGTCTCTTCCATTCAGGCAAACTGGAGTTGGCAGAGGCGCAGTTTCGTAAGGCTCTTGAACTGGAACCTCGCAACTACGATGCTAACCACAATCTAGGTGAACTCTACATCCAGTCCAGAAGGATTGCGGACGCGGTGCCACTGCTCGAAAAAGCGCAGGAGATTCGTCCTTCTTACGACAACGGATATGATCTCGCGCTGGCGTATTTTCAAACTGGAAAGCTTGGTCAAGCCACGCAACTCGTTCAAAATCTGGAACAGACTAAAAATACCGGAGAATTGCATAACCTGCTGGCTCAAATCGATGAAAAGAGCGGAGAGTTTGTGCCCGCGGTGAACGAATATGAAGCCGCCGCACAGATGGATCCGAGCGAGGGCAACCTCTTCGACTGGGGCAGCGAACTTCTTGTTCATCGGACCTACGAGCCGGCCATTCAAGTGTTCGAGACAGCCTCGCAGCGATATCCCAACTCTACTCGTTTATTGATCGGCCTCGGCATGGCGTATTATTTGCGGGGCAAATATGACGAAGCCGTCAAGGCGCTGCTCGCGGCTGCCGATTTAAATCCGGCTGATCCGCGTTGTTATCTTTTTCTCTCCAAAGCCTATGACAGCTCTCCCAATCACGCGGACGAAGTGATCCAAAGGTTTCACCGCTTCTCTGAGCTCCAGCCGCGCAATGCGCAGGCCCAATACTATTACGCCATGAGTTTATGGAAAGGCAAACGGGCCGAAGATCCAGCCTTCGATCTCAAGCAAGTCGAATCTTTGCTGCAAAAATCAATCACACTGGACCAGACGCTTCCCGAAGCCCACGTGCAGTTGGGCAACCTCTACGCCGACCAGCATGAATATGCAAAGTCCATACCAGAGTATGAGCGAGCTCTCGAGCTGAATCCCAATCTACCCGACGCCCACTACCGCCTTGGACAGGATTATGTTCACACGGGGCAGAAAGATCGCGCCCAATCGGAATTCGATATCTATCAACGCCAGCGAGCCGCGCACATGGCTGAATTGGATAAGCAGAAGGATGAAGTCCGCCAGTTCGTCTATTCCGCGAAGGGAGAAACCTCCGCCAAGCCATGATCGTTTCCACCGCCCAAGTCGATCAGCCGGGTGCCCCGTCCAACTGCGGTTGAATTGAGCGAAGTGGTGGGATACCACTGATGTCTCATTCCGAAGCCCTTCGCCGACACAATTCTGAATTGTCCATCCCGAAAGGAGCGAAGGAGTGGAGGCACCTGGGTATACTTCTCAAGGAGACGGTAAAGCCTAGGGTGCGACGAGGTCAAACAGAACTTGACACTGCGCAACAACTCGCGCAGCACCTAGGCCGCAGCCGCCGCGACTTCCTGCGCGATGCGGCCGGCTTGGCTGTAGGCAGCACCCTGTTGAGCGCGAGTCCGCTGGTGCGCGGTGCTGTCGCCCAAAAGAAACGCAAAACTATCGTCATCACCTTCGGCGGAGGTGCCCGCGATCAGGAAACTTTTGCTCCGGAAGGCCGGGAAAACATCCCCAATCTGCTTAAGGAACTCATACCGCAATCAAGTTTTTTTACCCAGGTGGTGAACCAGGGCATCCTGGGTCATTACGTGGCAACCGCGAGCCTGGCCACCGGGGTCTACGAAACCTTGAACAATTTTTCCGCGGTCCCGCCGCAGCACCCGACAGTCTTCGAGTACTTTCGCAAGGATCTGCATCGTCCCGTCTCCGACGCTTGGGTGGTCGCGCCCAGCAACGGCTTTAACCGCATCGGCGAGAGCGACTACCGTTCTTTCGGTCCGGGGATGGGGGCAACAGTCGTATTACCCAAGCACCTGCTGGGTGCGGCCATGTCTGGCACTTCCACCGACTACGAGCACCTCTTGCGGGACAACTACGAAACTCCTCTTTACACGCCCCCACTTGCAGGAAGTGAGTTTGAGCTGCAGCAGCTGGAAATGATCCTCAAGCTTTCCGTAGACGACTTCAAGGCCCACGCGCGCACTGTATCCAGCCCCGACGAATTATCAATGTTTATCGCGCGCCGGCTCATGCAGCAGGAGTCACCAAGCCTGCTTTGGATCACCATGCACGACATCGATATCGCCCACGCGGGCGCTTACTCGCTCTACGTGGATGCCATTCGCCGCACCGATCGCCTTTGCGCCGACCTCTGGAAGACGGTGCGAAAGTGAACCCGAATATGCGGGAAACACAACCCTCTTTATCCTGCCGGATTTTGGACGCGATGCAGATCAGGATGCCGGTGGCAACGGATTTCAGCACCACCGCACCGGCGACGTAGCTTCACGCACTACCTGGATGATCGCGCTGGGCGCCGGTGTTCGGCCAGGCGTCGTCTACGACCATCCGATGCAATCGATTGACCTCGTACCCACACTGGGAGCCATGATGGGGTTCAGCCCGTCGCTTTGCCAGGGCAAGGTGATCCAGGAGCTGGTTTAGTTCTATGCTTCCACGCGATCTCAAGGCCGAGCAGTTCGCAGGCTATCCTCCCCAGGCAAGGGCCGTGGTTGTGGCCCACCTCGGCGCTTTGCAGCAGCTTCCGCTCACTTTTGTGCCTAGCCTGCTGCGCGAACTCATCGACTACGACTACAAGTTTCCCGCCGAGCGCAAAGAAATCGACAAGGAACTCGCCAACCTCAGCTCTCTTTCACCGCCGCAGGTGACCGATTGGTTTCAGGCCTTCTCGCAATTGTCCCTTTCGTCAGAACTCGAACAGTCCGATTGGATCAATCGGCCCAGCCGGTTTGTGGAGCAGCTGTCGGCCTACCTGTGGACCACGCAGCAGTTGGACAATTTCCGTAAGGCCGCGACCGTTTACGGCGATCGCTTGCGGTCCGCGACGCCTCCTGATCCCCTTCCCGTGCGTAGGCTGGGTATCGCCGTAATCGGGCAGGGTGTTGTCTCCTATGACGCGCCAATCTTCCGCAATCTGCGCCCGCACGGCGCCTATTTTGCGGGAGTCAAGCCCGAGAACGGACTGACACTGTTGCTGAATGCGGTGGAGGCGCGGGCTAAAGCGCATCCAGCGCCATTCAGCCATTGGTATATCGATGGCGGTCATCCAGTGGATCACAGCCCTTTGCTCACTTCCGTGTCTTACCAGGCGCTGGAGCCCGTCCGCGCAGCCTTGCTGCACAACATTCAAACACAGATTCAGAAGCCAGGCATGGGGCCGGAAGAACTAGGTACCCACCTGGCGGCGTTGCTCCCCTCCGACCTGGGCATGAGCAAAGCTGGAGACGCGGTACTCGACCGCTTTCAGGTGAGACTGCTCACGGAAGGTTCCGGAACCCAGATCTTCAGCACCACCTTTGCCCAATGGACAGCCCGCGAGGCCCTGCGCCGGGCACAGCCCCTCACCATGCTGGTGCGCTTTGCCCCCAGGCAGCGGCAGCGGCCTATGAACGAGCTGCTGAGCAGTGGCCATACCAACGCCGAAGTCGACTTAGCCGGTTCCTTAGTCGACGCGGACATGGGCGCGTATTACAACTGGATTAATCAGCAGCGGCTTCCAGGAGCTGATCAATCGGCGTTCCTGGTTTGGTTTGAAGGCCATAACCAGGCGATTGCGATTGGGCCCTCCATTCCCCGTGGAACCGTATCAGCAACAGTGGCTGATCCTGGAGAGCTGGCTGCGTTGGTTGTCGCCTGAAAATTCCATCCAAATAACTTGGGCCCGGCATACCGCTTATAAAGTATCAGAAACAGCTCCTAAGGTGACGACTGTAAAGGTCAACCTAAGGGCTTAGTGGCACGATCCTCTCTGGCCTCAAACCACGCTAACTAAAACCTTCGGAAACAAAAATGGACTGAGTTGCGTCTAATATGTCCTCGAAACATTCAAGCCGGTTGTACCTCACTCAAATATCGTCAAAATTTGTCGTGTCGGCAAGGGCCTATTCACTTTGGGTGTAAGCCGATATCCACCCAAAAGTTGACAAAGAGATTTTTCCTAATCTACATTGTTTTGGGTGGTGTAAACGGTTACTCCACAGTCAGCTAAAAGTGCAAGCAAACAAGGACAAGCACGATAAGCAAGACCTTGGAGGATTTTTCGGAATGCGCCGTGATCGCTGCGCCCTTAGTCGTTTTAAAATAGTTGGCCACATAACCCTAACAGTCCTATTTCTCCTGCTGCTGCAAAGCCAGCGCATCTTCGGTCAGGTGGACGAAGGATCTATTACCGGAACGGTTCAGGATCCCAGCGGTGCGGTTATTCCCAACGCGCAGGTGACGCTCCTCAACACCGACCAGGGCATTACACTCAACCACCACGACGAATGCATCCGGTGCATACACTTTCTCGCCGGTCCGAATCGGGCATTACTCCATCACCGTGAATGCCCCGGGTTTCACCACCACTACCCAAACCAACTTGCAGGTAAATGTCGGTCAGGTCTTGCAGGTGAACGTGCAACTGAAACCCGGCGCTACCTCGCAAACCGTTGAGGTGACTACCGCCCCGCCGGAGCTGCAGACCTCAGAGTCTTCGGTCGGACAAACGGTGACCGGTCAAACGATCAATAATCTGCCGCTCAACGGGCGCAACTTCACCTTCCTCGCCCAGCTGGGCGCGGGCGCGAACACGCCGCAAGCGGATACCCGAGGCAATGCGCAGTCTGGCGCCTTCACCGCCAACGGGCTGCAACCCGTCGCAGAACAACTACCTGCTCGATGGCATTGACAACAATTCCAATGCCGTCGACTTCCTGAACGGCACGAACTACATCGTTCTTCCCCCGCTGGATGCGATTGCGGAATTCAAAGTCGCAGACAGCGGACTTCAGCGCTGAGCTCGGTCGTGCCGCGGGCGCCGTTCTGAACGCCACCGTCAAGTCCGGCACCAACAGCATCCACGGTGCGGTCTGGGAGTTTTTCCGCAACGATAAGCTCGATGCCGCCGATTGGTTCGAAGACAACGCCGGCATTGGCAAGGGGGAGTTGCGCCAGAATCAGTTCGGAGCCTCCATCGGCGGTCCGATCATCAAGAACAAAATTTTCTATTTCGGCGACTATGAGGGTCTGCGGCGCGTGCAGGGCAATACCCAGTCCGGGTTTACCGTGCCTACTCTGGCGGAGCGCAACAGCGGTTACACCAATCTTGCCGACATCATCACCGGGCAAGGCACAACGTTCCAGGGCCGACGCGCTGGGACGGCAGATACCGCTGGGCACAATTCTGGATCCGGCTACCACCCGCGCGGTCGCAGCGGGCGCGCTTGGATCCTGTTTCCGGGCATAGTAACACTCCAGCACAGCACCGTCTATGTTCGCGATCCCTTCGGCACTTGTGCAGCTTCCACCACGCAACTTCACTCTCGCCGGCTGCGGGCTGAATCAACTTCCTGCCGGCCGGTTGGATCCGAACGCCATCAAGCTCTTGAATCTCTACCCGCCGCCGACCACTGGCGGAGCTTCAGTTCAAATTTTGCATCGAGCCCCAGCTCTCTATGAGCATCGCAACGCCTTTGACGTTCGGGTCGACTATCGACATCACCCAGAAAGACCAGATCTTTTCCCGCTTTAGCTGGGTAGATGACCCGCAATTTATTCCCGGACCATTTGGAGGCATCGCGGACGGCGGCGGCTTCCAGGAAGGCGATCAGAGTGCGAAGTCCTATCAGTCTGCCTCGGCATGGACTCACGTCTTTTCTCCGAGCCTGGTCAACGTGGCGCGCGTGGGGGTAAACCACCTTCTCACCACGCGATTCGGACCCGGAGGGCACCGACTTGGCATTCCGGCGCAATACGGAATTCAGGGTATCCCGCAGACGGCTGAAAACGGCGGCCTTCCCGTCCATCACCATCAGTGGACTGTCGCAGCCTGGGCAGCAACTCTTACCTGCCCTCGGATGAGGTCAGCGACACTCTCCAGATCACCGACGACTTTACCAAGATTTACGGCCAGCACAGCTTCAAGATGGGCATCGAATTCCAGAACGTAAAGTTTTCGACCTTGCAGCCGGCTACTCACGAGGCAATTTCGACTACAACAGCGACAGCTACGTCTGATCAGTTACACAGATATCCCGAACGTGGGCGGAGGTCGAACCGGCCGCGCGCAATTCCTGCTGGCTCCAACAGCGGCGACCGTTGCGGGTGGAGTGAATTACGTGGGAGGCGCCGACCAGGTGCAGGCCTCCAACATTAACAAGACCTACGATGAGAAGAAGTATTTCGCGGCGTACTTTCAGGACGACTGGAAGATAACTCCTAAGCTGACTCTGAATCTCGGCCTGCGTTATGACTGGTTCGGGCCGATTCTCGAAACCAATGGCGGACAGGCGAACTTCATTCCTGGCTCCAATCCCGTTCTCGCGGTCCGGCGTACCTGCTCCCGGCAACCGGCAAGGACAATCGGCAATTGTCTTCGACGGCTAACAATCCGTCTCTTAACGGCAACGGATTTCTTGATCTGTTGGCTAAGGACGGCATCGCGCTTGAGGAGACCAACAAATACGGGCAGGGATTGGTGCAACACACAAACGACCAATTTTGCGCCGCGCATCGGCTTCGCGTATCAAGCCTCAGCGATAAGCTGGTGGCGCGAGCGGGCTTTGGTCTCTTCTACAACTCATTTGATAACCAGGGATACGGGCCGAATATCGGCGAAAATTATCCCTTCGTCTTCAACTTCAACTATGCACAACAGAATCTCGGCTACTCCGAGCGCCGCACCGATCAGTGTGGGTTCTCCGTGGGCCGGCTGCCCAACAGCGGGTCCGGGCGGAACTGCAACCCTCGGTTCTGGTTTGTCCTGCATTGCGTTTACGCCCCTCGACGTGAACGCTCAGGGCTTGTCCTTGCAGGGACTGCAGTTCGATTACCTAAAACCCCCGTGACCATAAGCTCTAACTTGACTTGCAGTATTCGCATCACCCGTACGCATGTCCGCGCAGGTCGCGTATGTCTACACACGCGGCAACCATATGCAGATCGGCCCCGGCACCAACAACGTGACAACCTTGCTGCCGGCCGGTGCAAGTACCACCAATGCAGTTCCGTTTCCCGATTTCAATCACGGTTCGAGTTACAACATAACTGCCGGAACCAGCAACTACAACTCCCTGCAAACCAAGCTGGAAAAGCAGTTCGCCAACGGTTTGCAATTCCTCGCCAGCTTACACCTGGTCAAAGGCGCTTGGCGATGCTCAGGACCTGTTGAATGGCGGAAGCTTAGCGGGTTATCGCGCGCCGGACGTGCCAGGCTACGGTCCTGAATTCGATTACGGTCCGCTCGACTTACGACATCCGCAACGTATTCCACCTCAGCGGCGGTTACGAGTTGCCGTTTGGCACCGGCAAGAAATTCCTTGCCAATGCAAGCAAGCTGGAGAATGCAGTTGTAGGTGGATGGAGCGCAAATGTGATCAGTGGTCTTCAGGGCGGCCAGCCGATTACGTTCTCTTGTCCGACAGCGACCACCTCCGGAACGAACTGTTATGACGTCAAAGTTGCAGGACAGAGTCCAGAAACTCGGCACTGCACATTGACTCGAACGGAAAGCTCAATTGGATCGGAAATCCCGCGGCTTTCCAACAACCCTGCCCGATTGGGGGCTGCCCCAACCCCGGGGTGCGAAGCGACCACTCAGTATTTGGGCGGAAGCCAGGGAACAACCGTGGGACCGGGTTTAGCCAGGTTTGATTTTTCGGCCTTCAAAGCGATCCCGATCAACGAACGCTTCTACCATGCAATTCCGGGCTGAGTTCTTTAACATCCTCAACCATCCGACATTCAACTCCCCGAACTTCGGCGGCAACGGTGTAAATGCCGTTTCTAACTCCGGCAACTTCACCAGTTCAAACTTCGGCGAAATCGGATCAACCCGCTTCGCGCCCTACGATCCAAGACAAATCCAGTTCGCTCTGAAGCTCTATTACTAACCTTGGCTCTATCCCCGCTACCACCGCCGGGTGCCCCACATCTCGCTCGTTTTATGCGAGATGTGGGATACCGCAGGTCTTCCCCTCAATCCTGTAGCGGGCTCCACAGATCTGCAATTTCTCTTCCCTCAACCTCTGTTCCGGTCCATAACGACCCTACCCTTTGTCATCTCGACCGAAGCGTAGCGAAGTGGAGAGATCTGCGGTTCAGCGGTCTGTTCTAGGAAATGTTTTTTTGCAGAGCGTCGATCGTCGGAGCCCAACTAAGAAGAAGAGAATGGTGCGGACGAATGTTCGAGTGGGTGGCCCAGGTCTCGATTTTGAGACCTGGGCCACCCACTCAAAGTCTCGAAGTTACAGTTCGATTTCGACAGAGCTAGCCGTTGAGAGACCCACCGATGCCGGCCTTGGAACTCGCGTGATAGAGCCTCGCCTTACTTCACCCGAACCGTAGGTTCCACCGACAAGCCCGGCCGCAACAAATGATCCTTATCCTCGCTGCGATCCGTCAGATCGATTCTCACCGGAACCCGCTGCACCACCTTCACATAATTGCCCGTGGCATTTTCCGGGGGAAACAAACTCAGCACCGAACCGGTCGCGCCGCCAATCTGGGTGACTGTACCGTCGTAATCTTTCCCGTAAGCGTCAACATGAATCTTGACATGCTGTCCGGGACGCATCAGCTTTAATTGCGTCTCTTTAAAATTCGCCGTGATCCAAATATCGTCGAGCGAAACCAGGGTCATAAGATTTTGCCCTACGCTGACATTTTGCATCACTTCCAGGCTCTTCTTGGTGATGATCCCGTTGACCGGGGCAACGATGCGGGTATAACTCAGGTTCAATTTAGCTTGCGCCAGCGCCGCCTGAGCCTGCTGCATCTGTGCCGCCGCCTGGTCGGCTTTGGCCTTTTGAATCTTGACCTGGTCCGGCGCCGTTTCCGCGGTCTTTAAATCGGCCTGGGACTGGATCACCCGGTCGCGCGCAATGCGGACCGCATCCTCAGCAGCCGCTTCGCTTGCCTTCGCGCCGGCCACCGCTGCCTTGTCCGCATCGGCCGCAGCTACCGCAGCGTCGAACTGCTGCTTCGAAATCACGTCTTTTTCGACCAACGGCCTGTACCGCTCAAGATCCAGCTGGGCTTTGACGTTGTTCGCTTCCGCCTGTTGCACCTGCGCCTGGGCCGCTAGCAATTGTCCCTGCGCCTGCTGCACCGACGAGGTCGACGTACGCACTCCATAGTTAGCCGACTGCAGAGTAGAACTGGTATTCACTCCAATTACTGGCACGTTCACGCGCACCGCTTCATAATTTGCTTCGGCACTCTGCAGGCTGGCTTCGTCCTGCTGTACGGCTACTTCAAAATCCTTCGGATCGATCTCAGCGATCTCGGTTCCGGCCTGTACAACCTGGTTCTCTTCCACGTTGACCTTGATCACCTGCCCGGCAACCCGGGCGCTGATCTGGATCAGGTGACCATCCACCTGCGCGTCGTCCGTGTCTTCGTAATAGGTGGAGTGCCACCAGAACAGCAGCGCGCCCACCACGAGCACCGCGACCACGCCGATGACAATAAAGCGACGCCGACCCTTCTTGCGGGGAGGGCTGTCGAGATCCTGCTGGTCGTTGTTGCCGGCCTGGGGACCCTCTTCTTCTACGGTAGTTGCACGGCCTGATTCCGCATTCTGTTCCGCCACCGCTACTTACCTCCCACATAATCCTTGTAATTCGTTTGTGCGATGCCCATGGCCCGGGCGAGAGACAGCTTCGCCACGTTGTGCTGGTAAAGGCTCGAAACCAGTTGGTCATCGGCCTGGGCCATCGATGCCTGGGCTTGCGATACTGCAAGATTATCGGCGACGCCAGCTGCGTATCGCTGTTGCGCTTCGCTCAAAGCCTCGGTTGCCAATGCTGCGTTGCTGGTGGCAACCGATACCTGCTTCGCTGCTGCTTCAATGTCGAGAATACTGTCGCGCACATCGGCGCTGATCTGCCCGCGCAGGTCGTTCAACTGCGCCTGCTTCTGTTCCAGTTGCGCTTGCGCGTCGCGCGCATCCCCACGCAGTTTAGCCTCTTCAAACAGCGGCACCGAAGCAGTGCCTACCGCGTCAAATGTTCCGTGGGAATGGCCCAGAGTCGGCCCGATGTCCCCATAGTCGCCGGAAAAGGCGATGGTAGGGTAGCGTTCGGCGGTGGCTGCGGAACGCGTAGCCCGCGCGCCCTCTACCTGCTGCTGCAACGCCTGCAAGTCCTGCCGGCGGGCTAACCCCTGCTGCACCGCGGCGTTTACGTCCACGTTGTCCAGAGCCTTGAAAGGCGCCTGGTCGGCCAACTCGTAGCTTTGTTCGAGCGGCAGTCCGATGGCGCGGGCCAACGCGATTTTGTCTTTCTGATACTGGTTTTGCGCCGAAATTAAAGTCTGCTGTTGCGTCTGGTAGTCCACCCGGGCGCGCAGCTCGTCCAGCAGCGGGGCAGTACCCGCCTGATGATTCGCCACTGCTTGATCGAGCGACACTTTCGAGGTGTTTACCTGGGCTTGCGCCGATTGCACGCGCGACGCGTCCGCGATGCAAAGTAGATACGCATTGCCGACCGTAAGCACCACCATGTCTTTGGCATCCTCGATCGAGAGCTTCGATCCCTGGAAGTTATGTTTCGAGGCCAGATAATTATCCAGCGAAGACAAGTTCAGGAGCGACCACTGCACCGAACCTCTAATGTCGGTATACGCAAACGGCCCGATGATGCTCGGAAAGCCGGGAATCGAGATACCTTCGGCCTTCAGGTTGATTTGTTGTACCGACTCTTTGGCCGTCCCGGTGACCGTGGGCAGCAAGGCCTGCAGTTGCTGTAGCTGCTGCGCCCGCGCCGACCCTGCGTTCGTGCCCGAGAGCACCAGGCCAAGGTTATATTGCAATCCCATGTGGATGGCCTGATCCAGGCTCAGCGCAAGAACACCCGGTACCGGAGCCTGTTTCACAATGCTGCCCTGGTACGTATTGCTGTTCACCTGCGCCGGCGCCGCCTGCACGGACGTGCCGCTGGAGCTACTGCCGCTGGGCGCTCCAGCCCCTGGGAACCCACCAGCTCCCGAGGGCTGTCCTTGGCCGTGTGACGCGGGCGGGCTCAGGGTCAAACTGAGGAGCATTACCAGCCCCGTAACCCACAATGCACCCGAATTACGTCTCATCCGGCAGTCAACCTCGGCAAACAAACCTATGGCCCAAAAAAAGGCAGCACCAACTTCGATGCCGAATGGCCCGTCAACTATTCAAAATAAAGCCTATCAGCGCTGAGGAACGCACCGCTGCGGGAAGGGTGAAACTGGGTCGGGAAGACTTTATCCGGTTCAAGCCGGCATGAGAGCAGTCTGCGCACTCATGAGGCAGGTAGCCAGCGAGCACAGCGCCTGGCGATACGCAGTCCCAACCTGGTCTCGCCGCCACGCTTGAGCCCCCCTGGCGCCGCTCTGGCGAAGGCTCTCCGCCGTCTGCTCGCCGTCTTGTCCGGCTACCGCACGCAGCACAAAGATTGCCCGCAGCGCAGGCGCCAAACGATCCAGCCATTCGCGCATTCTGGCCCGGCCAGGACCCGAAATCATCGCGCCAAACTGTTCCCCGGTCAAACCTACGGCATCCAGATCATCGGTTTCAAGGCAAACGGCATCCGCCGGTGGCGCGCTGGGTACAACGAACGCTTCCGGATACAAGCCGGCCATTCGTTGGACCGCGGTCTGCACCAGCAAATTGCGCGCCTCGTCATACGCCAGCGTCCCCTCAGCACAAGGATCAGCCTCCACTTTGGCCACGCTCTCCTCGACCAGGGAAACCGCTTCTTGCTCATCGCCTAACAGCAAGGCCGCGATCTGAAAAAGGTGCAACGCCGTATCCTCGGCCATCAACTGCCCCAAAGCTTGCTCGTTCATACGTGTCTCCTTGTCGGTTGGCCCCGCAACTCTGTCATCTTCCATCCTCCCGCAACCACTCTCCGGGCGTCAAATCGTGGAAGATTTTGACTTTCTTCAGTCACCGGTTCCCGATCGTGGTTTAGTAAGGTAGACAAGGCAGACAATATGAGTACGATCGTTGGGTTGTCGCCAATCTCCCTATGGACAGTGTGACGAAAGATCCTCAAAGTTTATTCATCGGTCGCGATGAATCTTGGCTGAGTTTTAACCGGCGAGTGCTCGAAGAAGCGCAGGATCCTGACAATCCCCTACTGGAACGGGTTAAGTTCCTTGCCATCACCGCCAGCAACCTGGATGAGTTCGTAGAGATCCGCGTGGCCGGCATCATGCAACGCATTGAAGATGGATACACGGAACCGGGCTTCGACGGCTTGACCCCGCGGCAAACCCTCGATGTCGTGGTCGCCGATATGCACGAATTCGTCCGCGACCAGTACCGCTGTTGGACCCAGGACCTACGCCCCGCACTCTACAAGAACGGTGTACGCGTACTGAATTGGGGCGAAGTGGACGATACCGCCCGCGCTCATGCCCTGGAGTACTACCAGCGCGAAGTAGACCCCCTGCTGACGCCAATCACCATCGATCCGGCGCACCCCTTCCCCCGGGTCCTCAACAAGGCGCTCTGCCTGGCTCTGCTCTTGCGCCGCAAGCGCAAAGGCGCAAGCGGGGCGCTGCTGGGCGTGCTCACCGTTCCCCGCGCGCTCCCCCGGCTGGTGCCCGTGCCCTCCAGCTCCGCAACCCGCGACTTCGTCTTCCTCGCCGACCTGATCGAGCACAACGCCACCGGGATGTACCGCGGCTATGAAATCCTTTCTACCGCCGCCTTTCGCGTCACCCGCAACAGCAACCTCTATTTCCAGGAAGAGGAATCGCGCAGTCTGCTGGATAGTGTCCGCTCCGAGCTGCACAATCGCCGCAAAGGAGATGCCGTCCGTCTGGAGATCGAGGAAGGTGCGGATGCCGAGATCGTCGACCGCCTGCGCATGAATTTCGAGCTCGAGGATAGCCAGGTATTTTCAACGGATGGGCCCGTCAACCTGTCTCGCCTGATGAATCTGTACACCGACACTCCCCGCCCGGACCTCAAATTCAGAGACTTCCTGCCCCGGGAACTCCGTCTCAATCGACGTTCAGAAGATCTTTTCGACGAACTCCGCCACCATGACTTGATGCTCCACCACCCCTTCGATTCCTACGATGCCGTGGTCAACTTCATCCAGTTGGGGGCGCAGGATCCGCGGGTGGTCTCGATGAAGCAGACGCTTTACCGCACCAGCTCCGACTCCCCCATGTTTCATGCCCTGACCGAAGCGGCGCTGACCAAAGAGGTGACGGTTGTCGTGGAGCTCATGGCTCGTTTTGATGAGGCATCGAACATCCGCTGGGCCCGCAATCTTGAGGATGCCGGGGTGCAGGTGTTCCATGGCATCGTGGGGCTCAAGACGCATTGCAAGCTGGCCCTGCTCATACGCCGCGATCCGGACGGTGTGACTCGCCGCTATGCCCATCTCGGCACCGGCAACTACAACCCCAACACAGCGCGCTTTTACACCGACATCAGCCTGCTGACTGCCGATCCAGAGATTACGGCCAGCGTGCATAGTGTCTTCAATTACCTCACCGCCCACTCTGAATCAGACGACTACGCACCTTTGCTGGTGGCGCCGCTTACTCTGGCGGAGAGCACCATCCGCATGATCCATCGCGAGCGGGAACACGCGTTGGCAGGACGACCCGCGCATATTATCGCCAAGATGAATTCGCTGCTGGAACAGGCAGTGATTGAAGCGCTTTATGAAGCTTCGAAGGCTGGCGTACAGATTGATCTGATCGTGCGCGGTATTTGTTCCATCCGTCCCGGCATTCCCGGGGTCAGCGAGAACGTTCGGGTGCGCTCGGTGGTAGGCCGGTTTCTCGAGCACAGCCGCGTCTTTTATTTTGCCAACGGGGGCGCGGACGAAATCTATTGTGGCAGCGCAGATTGGATGCCCCGCAACCTGTTTGAACGCTGTGAAGTTGTTTTTCCCATCCGGGATGCGCAAATACGTAATCGCATTCGCCACGAGATTCTGGCTGCATATCTGGCTGACACTTCCAAGTCGCGGATTGAGACCGCCGACGGCAACTATCCCCGGGTTCGTGCGCCCGAGGGCAAGTGTTTCAGCGCTCAGGATTTTTTAATCCGCGTGGCTGAGGGCCGTGACAGTGTCGACGGCATTCCCCTACCGGCTTGGGAGCCGCAGGAAGTTGCTATGGCCTTAGCCGAAGTCGGGAAAGCTGCAGCCCCAGCCAAGCCGCCGCGGCGCAGAGCAGCGCGGAAGGCGCAACCAACCGCCTCTTAATTGGAGCGGAGGAAACTTAAGTGGGTGGCCCAGGTCTCGCTTTTGAGACCTGGGTGTTCCGGTTCGGACCATTGCAAGGAGAAATCCAGGTCTCAAAAGCGAGGGCCACCCACTCAACGATGACTGGACGCCGCACAGGATACGGCTCTGCCCAGTTCGCCTTGTCCTCAGCTCGTTCCCCTTTTTTCGAGCTGAGCAACGATCTCCTGGGTGGTTCCCGTTTCCCCCAGGCGGGGAAAGATTCGTGTCGTGCTGTGCAGGTGAGCGTCCAGATGCATGTCGGTCATGGCGTCGATCGCCAGGGTGACGTGGTATCCGAGTTCGTGTGCCTGGCGCGCGGTCGACTCGACTCCGATGCTCGTGGCGACGCCCGCGATCACCACCTGGGTGACACCCTGCTTCTTCAGGTGTTCATTCAGGCCGGTGTTGGTGAAAGCACCCCACGTCTGCTTGGTCACTGTGTGGTCGCCGGGATGCTTGTTCAGCTCTGGGACGAGATCGGTCCATCCGGCAGGAAAACCTTGCGTGCTACGCGTTTGTTCCGCTCGGCCGGGTGCGCCGCCGGCTACGTTGACCAGCACGACGGGCAAGTCGTGGCGGCGAAATGCGTCCGCCATGATGCGCGCGTGCTTGACGACTTCGGCGGTTGGGTGTGCGGTGGGCAACGCGACGATGCCTTTCTGCAAATCGATGATGATCAGACCTGTCTTTTGGTCAAGCGCGGTTAATGCCATGATGATTCTCCTTCGACGAGGCGCTTGAGCAGTTTCACTGCATGCGCAAGTTCTTCTTGCTCCGCGGCCGCGAGTTTGGTTTGGATGACGCGGGCCAGCCAGTCTTCTTTAGCCGCCCGTCCCGCCTTAAGCCATTCCTGGCAGGCATCAGTGAGTGAGAGGATGGTTTGCCGGCCATCAGCGGGGTCCTGTGAACCACGCACCAGCCCTGCAGTTTCGAGTGCAGAAACCGTTGCGCCCATGGACTGCGGACGCACCCCTTCCAATCGCGCGAGAGTCGTCACGGTCGCGGGTCCCTCCCGGTCCAAGCGCCCGATCACGCAGAGCTGAGACCAGGTCAGGTCCCCTAAACTGGCCTGATCACGGAATCGCCGTTTCAGGTTGCCGATCGCAACCCGAAGCTCGGCTGCTAAAGCCAAAGTCTGGGCTTTGTCCACATTTTCACCCTAGCAGATACGAAGTAAAACTACAAAGTTTGCCTTCGCTCTCGTAGACTGAATCTTGGCTCAACGTCTTTACCATCTTGCGCAATGCTGGCATCTGTTAAGCCTCGATGCACCCACCGTGGCCGCCCTCTGGTCGTGGTTTTTCGTTTACGCCATGCACCTTCACTTATCCTTCATCCAGGCGCTGCTTCTCCCCGGTGGCACCTGGTTGCTCTACGTGGCTGATCGCATCCTCGACGGGCTACGCCCGGGCGAGATGCTCCGCGAACGCCATCATTTCCACGCTCGCCATCGCACCACCTTTCTGCTGGCGTCCGTCCTACTGGTCATTCCGTTGGCGTGGACGGTGGTCACTCACATGCGGCCCGAGGCGAGGCGCGACGACGCGTGGATCGGTTTTTTCGCCGTGCTTTATCTGTTTTCCGTTCATCGCATGGCGGCTCGCCGGCTACCGAAGGAACTGGCAGTGGCCCTCATTTTCGCTTTCGCCACTGCCGTTCCCGCCTGGTCTCGGCTTCATGCCGGGAAAGGGCAGCTGGCGCCGGCCGTCATCTTCTTCGCGCTGCTTTGCTGGATCAATTGTGTGGGTATCGAGAAGTGGGAAGGGGGTAAACTCCACGCCACTACCCACTGGGCGAGCCTGCACCTTCGCACAATCGTAACCATGATTGCGCTGCTTTCGCTGACCGCGGCTGTCCTTGCCCCTTCGCGGGGCCTGATGGCGGTTTATCTTGCGGCCCTGCTCAGCAGTGGGCTGCTCTTTGCGCTGGATACGCGAAGCTCACATCTTTCGCCCCTTCAACTGCGCATCGCCGCCGATGCCGCGCTACTGACACCGTTGGCCTTGTTTCCCTTTGCCCGGTGAAGATTTCACACGGTATAGAAGTCGAAATGCATTGAGAACCGTAAACTTCGATCCCGTTGCCCGCTTGTATCGATGGCTCGAATACCTGAGCTTCGGTCCGTGGCTTGCCCGCTGCCGCAGCGCGCAACTCGCGCACTTGACCGGCGCCCGCCACGCCCTGCTCTTAGGCGATGGAGACGGACGCTTTTTGCTGCAACTGCTGGCAGTCAATTCTGGTCTTCGTGCGGATGTAGTCGACTCCAGCCGGTCCATGCTCACAATACTCGACCGCCGCGTTCGCCAATCCGGCGGGGAGAACATCCGTCCGCACCTTGCCGATGCTCTGCAATGGGAGCCCCGCGGGCATTACGATCTGATCGTCTCTCACTTTTTCCTGGACTGCTTCTTTCCTCATCAATTGGAGCAACTCTTCGACCGTGTCCTTCCCCATGCTCAGCCCGGTGCGCAATGGGTCGTGTCGGAGTTCGCCGTTCCCCGCAATCCGCTTACCGCTTTTCTCGCCCGTGGAATCATCGCCGCGCTGTATAGAGTATTCGGCCTACTGACCGGTTTGCCGGTCCGCGCCCTGCCTGACTACGCCGGCTGCATGGTCCGCCGAGGCTTGGTGCTCAGTCACGAGCGCCGCTTCCTGGCTGGACTCTTGCGCTCCGAACTCTGGACGCTATCCTCTGCACCGCGAAAATGAACTAGAATGCCGCATGCCCTCGCTGCAATCGCGCCTGCTGGCGATTTTCCCCCTTCTGTGTTTCCTCTCCGCACAGGGACAGGTGTCCGCGGTCTACTCGCCTGATGGCAAAGCTCTCTCCCAGCGGGTGGTAGCTTATCGAATCCAGGCCAGCCTCAATACCGAGGCAAAGACCCTGGACGCAACCGAGAGTATCGAATACCGCAATCCCTCCAACCAGCCCATTACCAGCATCCCTTTTCACCTCTACCTCAACGCATTCCGTCCCCAGTCGACCTTTTCCATGGAGTCGCACCGCGACGGCATCGGAATTTCGTACGGTAAGGACGAGCAAGGCTCCATCGACATCAAGAGCATTTCCATCGAGGGCTACGGCGACGTTTCACAAAGTACACGCTTCGTTGCCCCGGACGACGGCAATCAGGAAGACCATACAGTGATGGAAGTTGCCCTACCCAAACCGGTTGCGCCCGGGGAGGTAATTCGTTTGCAACTGGCCTTCCATGACAAGTTCCCCCTCGCGGTTGCGAGAAGTGGATACAAGCGGGATTTCATCATGGGCGCGCAGTGGTTTCCCAAAGTCGGCGTCCTTTGGCACGACCAGTGGAATTGCCATCAATATCACGCTGACACAGAATTCTTTGCCGATTTTGGTACCTACAACGTGGACCTCACGTTGCCGCAGCGTTACATCGTCGGCGCCAGCGGCATCCAGACCGGGGAGCAGATCAATTCCGACGGAACCAGCACGCTCAGTTTCCGCGGCGAAGATATCCACGACTTCGCCTGGGCCGCTTCACCACACTTTCTGGTGGCCGACGATGTGTTCGAGAACAGCCTTGGCACGGTGAAGTTGCACGCGTTGGTCCTGGCCGCGAATGCCGATAAACGTCAGCGCTATCTCGCTACTCTGAAGCAGAGCATGCAGAAATTCGATGAGTGGTATGGACCCTATCCTTACAAGCAGATCACGTTGATCGATCCCGAGCCGGATTCGGAGATCGGCGGAATGGAGTACCCGACGCTGATCACAGCCGGAGCGGATTGGTGGGAGCCGTCGTGGTATCACGAGGGCATGGACGAGACCACTGTTCACGAGTTCGGTCATCAATACTGGTACGGCATGGTGGCCAGCAATGAATTTGAAGAACCGTGGCTGGACGAAGGGATTAATTCCTACAGCGAAAGCAAAGTAATGGGCTCGCTCTTCGGTCAAAATACTTCGAATCTGAACGGGCGCACCCTCTATTTGAGCGACGAAGAGGACCAACGACTGGCCTATCTCCGGCATCCGAACGAAGACCCAATTGTGCGCCTGGGCTGGAAATTCGCCAATACGTTCAGTTACGGTAGCGTCGTGTACGGTAAGACGGCTACCGCGCTCACCACTCTCCAATCGGTGGTCGGAGAGCCGATGCTTCGCCAGGTCTTGCGCGCCTACTTCCTGCGCTACCGCTTTCAACATCCCACCGGATCCGATTTTTTTGCCACCGTCGAAGATGTAACCGGGCGCAAAGACCTGGATCCTTACCTGGTCCAGGCTTTTGAAGGCACCGATGTGCTTGACTACTCCGTGGACTCTGTTACTTCGGAGCCCGCTGATTCGTCGAAGAACGGCAGTGCCGGGGGGCCCTACCACACCAGCGTGATGTTGCGGCGCAACGGTACTTTCCTTTTTCCAGTAAAGCTGGAAGTAACATTTGCCGACGGTTCGAAGCAGCAAGCCGTCTGGGATGGTAATGATCGCTGGGCCCGGTTTTCCTGGGACACTCCTTCGCGGGCCAGTTACGCCCGGCTCGACCCCGATCGGAACGTACTCCTCGACACTAATTTTTTTAACAACAGTTACAGTCTGCAACGAGACTTGACTGCTCGTTGCAAATTGACGAATTACTGGGTCGTGGCGCAGCAATTGCTGGCGCAATGGCTATCGTTCCTGGTCTGACATGACGATCGAATTACAAACTTCCGCACTGCCACTGGAACGGGCAAAGCGCCCGCGACCCAATCTTCTTCTGCAGGGATTTCAACTGGGTCTACGCAATTGGCCTTGCGTGGTCTGGACCTACGCCGTAAATCTGCTTTTTGCCGCGCTGGCCGGCGTACCGCTCGCGAGCGGGCTCGCTCCTTACCTTGATCACAGCCTTGCCGCCAGGAACATTGCAGGCACTATTGATACTTCGTATCTGCGAGAGCTGGAAATTCAGCTTCGCGGCGCCGGCTTTTTCCCCATGGTGATCCACACCGCCGTTTGGCTCAATGTGGTCCAGGTTCTGGTGCTTTTTGTGCTTTTCTCCGGCAGCGTGTTTATTTATGTATCCGCAGAGCCGCCGCGGTTTTCCGTAATGCTACGTGGCGGCATCGCTTATTTTTGGCGCTTTGTACGCGCGGCCATCGTGGCCGGCTTCGCAGCCACTCTGATCGTGGGCCTCCTGTTTGGCATCCGGGAACTGCTATTGGATCGCGTGGGCAATGTCTACGTCGAGCGCCAGTTCTTCATCTGCTCGGCAGTCAGCGCTGGGCTGATTCTGCTGGTGGCACTGCTGGTCCGGCTCTGGTGGGACCTGGTCGAGATGTACATCGTGCGCAACGCCATGGATGGCGAGCGCAGGATCCTGCCCGCGCTGTTGCCCGCCCTGCGGCTACTGTTCCGCCATTTTTTCAGTACCTTTGGCAGTTTCCTTGTTGCTGGCCTGGCGGGTGTCTTCGCCTTTGCCCTGTGCCTCTTTCTGTGGAGATTGCTTCCCGCCCACCAGGTATGGGTTGCGTGCCTGCTGGCACAGCTTGGGTTGTTTCTTTTGCTGGCTGGCCGGTTCTGGCAACGAGGGGTCGAAGCAACATTGGTTATGGCTGCAGATCCCCCCCGCATTGCTGTGGACGGACTCGAGCCCGATGAGATGGCGGAGCTTGAGGCTGAAGTTCCTACGACCGGCAGTGACGCATACCTGTCCGAACCTACGCTGCGTGACCTGGTGCAGAAATTGCGCACGGAGCCTTTGGCCAAACCGGAGACCCTATCTGGGCCGCCACCCCAAATTTTTGGGCCTGGCCCGGTGATAGCGCTGCCGCCCAAACCAGCAGAGGTGAGCGACCCCACTGTCTCACTGCTCGACCAGCATGAAACCAAATTCCCATTGGGGGGAGTGGCCCCCGAAAAGGAACCTGATCAAACCGAGTCCGTCGATCAACCGAAAGCTCCCGAAAACCCCGACAAGACTCCACATTCAGAGAAGAAGCCGCTGCCGTAGGGTGGCAAAGGCAGTTTCGCAATTGGTGTAGACCGAAGCCACAGGCCTTTTCGTGGTTTTCTCTCAAGGAAAACCACTCCTCGCGGCTTTTGCCAGAGCAGGGTAATTGCGAAACTGCCCAAGGCAACCGTCCGCCCGCGGCAGCACTTCCAACCAGAATGAGTTCCTCAGATCCTGACGTTTTCCCCCGGCCCGGTCCCGACCCCGCTCCCGACCCAGATCCAAATCCCATACCTCTTCCCCCGGCTGATCCTGACCCTGAGCCGCCCTTCGGTCCCCTGCCCACGCCCTCGCCGGTCTTCTGACGAAGGCCTTCTCTTGTGCCTGCAGAATTGTTACAATCTGATGAATCAGTCGGATAGGCCAAGACCACTCCGCGGCCTGAGAAGAGAAGTCTCAACTCGATGAACCTTTACATTCTGCGCCACGCGAGCGCCGGCGTACGCCGCGCTTCCCCTACCATTGACGTCAAGCGGCCGCTCGACAAGGAAGGCAAAGAGCAGTGCCTGCTCGTTGCCAGGTATTTGAACGCTCTAAGAGTCCAGTTTGACCTCATCGTCTCCAGCCCTCTCAAGCGCGCTTTGCAGACGGCTTCGCTGGTCGGCACCGAGGTGGCTTACGAAGGCAAGATCCAGATCCACGATGCCCTTTCTCCGTCAGGTACGGTGCCCGCATTTCAGGCTTTGGTCACCACTCTCTCCGCACATGAAAACGTTTTGGTGGTGGGCCACAATCCCAACCTGCCGGAATTCCTGGGCTCCCTCATATGCGCTCCCAGGCCTGCCGGCATACGCATGCGCAAGGGCGCAATCGCAAGGGTCGATTGCACCCGCCGGCCGGGACAGTTGATCTCCGTGCTGGACCCCCGGATCCTGCGCCTGGTCTATGCCAGCGCGGCGAAAAGCTCCCGCCGGAAGACCTCAAGGAAATAGTCGGCTTCCTTGCGCAGCGACCAGAGTTCCAGCTCTGCCCCCGTTCGTCCCGGGCTGAGCTCCATCAACACCCGCTTGGGATAGACCCGCAGGGTGACTTTGAGCACGTCGCTGGCCCGATCCTGGTTGAGGGCGACTGCCAGCCGTAGCAGCACGACTGCCCGTTGCACTCGGGCAAATTCCTCGGGAGGGATTGGCCGCATGGTACGGTCCTCCGGGTCGGGACGGGACTTGCCCAGGTAGCGGGCGATGGCCGACATGATGGCTCTTTGCTGGGGAGTAAACCCGAACAGCTCGGAGTTGGCGATGATGTATTGCGCATGCCGATGGTGGCCCTGATAGTTCATGAATTTGCCCACGTCGCGCATCATGGCGGCTGCCTCCAGCCAGGACCCGTATTCCCGGGGCAGCTCATGCACCGGCTGCATATCGCGGAATAGTTGCAAAGCATGGTGGCGCACCGCGTCCGCCTGCCGGGGGTCTACTCCGTATCGTTTGCAGGTGGCCAGAACCCCCTGCCAACGTTCCCGTTCGAATGCCTGATGGGCTGCGGTCTTGGCGTCCTGTTCCGCAAGCATCTGCGACAGGATGCCGTCGCGCAGGCCGAGCTCGGAGTAAACGAACCCGGGGAGAGCAAAGTGCTCCAGCACCGCGGCATAGACATGCGCGCCCGCCACCACGATCTCGCTCCGTCTGGGGCCGATGCCGGGGATGCTGCTGCGTTGAGTGTTGTTCAATCCCGTGAGCTTGGTGGTCAGCAGGCGCACGTTGCGGGTCTCGGTCAACGGTTTCCTCTTGACCCGGCCGTTCTTGCCCGAGCTCTTGCGCATTGCCTGGCTTGCCTGTGACAACGCGGCTGCCGTTCCCGATGTGGCCACCACCTAGGGACACCCGCAGAGCACCCAGACGTCGCTGTCCCTTGCGCAACTCCCGGGCGACAAATTGCTTCATGCGGGCCAATTGCTCTTCAGTGGGCGGATCATCGGGAAGGAATTCTTTCGTCAGGCGGACCGCGCCCAACGGAAGGCTCACCGTTTCCTGAATGCGTTTGTGGTCGGACAGGGTGATCTCGCAACTGCCGCCGCCCACGTCGATCAGCAGGCATCGGCCTTGCGTGCCGGGTTCGCCCATCACCCCGCGGTGGATCAGGCGTGCCTCTTCGAGGCCGGAGATGATCTCCACTTCCCAACCCGTTTCGGATTTTACCCACGCAAGAAAGGCCTGCGCGTTGCGAGCATCGCGCAAGGCCGATGTGGCCACGGCGCGCACGTGGTCGCCACCATGCAGCTTCACCGCACGATAGAAGCGTTTCAGGGCGACTATGGTGCCCGCCATCGCTTCAGGGGAAATCACGCCGGTCTCGAAAACGCTCGCTCCCAACCGCGTAACTTCGCGGTCCTCATGGAGCACTTTGAGCTGATGTTGCTGGACTCGTGCGATTTTCAATCGGCAGGAGTTGGAACCAATATCAATCGCTGCGTACGTCTGCATCTTCTGGGGGAGTTCACCTCAAGATACACCACTTGTTCTTACAATTGCTTTAACAGCCATCCGTCCACTGAAGCTAAAAGCCGGAAGCGATCCCTCTGTCTCCCAGCGTTACAGATGCGGGTGGTCGCTTGCCATGGGCCGCCATCCACTCGCCCAGCAGGCGGCCGCGCATGGTTTGCGTGGTTCTCAGGGCTGTGGAAAAATGGCGATCTACCTCGCGTCCGAGAGACGCAGTCAATTCTGTGCCGCCTTTACTCAGAGCCGCGCCGGCCTCTTGTGACAGGCATACCCAGTCATGCCAGTCGCCGATTGCATCTTGAACCCGCTTCAAGGCCTTGGCGACACTGCTGTATTCCTGTCCCGCGCTGCCGGATTCGGCTACATAGCGCGCCTTCTTGGTCACTTTACGAAAGTCGTGCAGGTTCTCCGCATCCAGCGAGGGCATGGCGTCCGCCGCGCGTACGAATTGCTCCAAAGCCACAGCATCGGCCGATCGCGGAACCCGCAGCCCATCGAGAGCAACAGAGTCGAGTGCAGCCAGGAACGCAGCCTGCCGCTGTTCCAGTTCCGGCTGCCGTTTGCCGATCTTTTTCTGCATATCCGCGGCCAAATGTTTGCGCCGGCCTTTGAGCCAGGCATCGAGCACTCCCGCCTGCTTTTCGAGCGGGCTGTTTTCATTGGCGGTCCAGTGTTCCAGCAGCTTGCGGTGGACGTCCAGATCGCGCACCGAACCGGCTGCCCGGCGAACCTGTTTCAGCTGGCGCAGCCATCCCTTGGCGGGCTGTTGCAGGGAAACGGCCGCGTCTTCGCGCAGCATGGCTTCGAGCATCGCCTGCAGACGGCGAGAGCCCGTTCTCAGGACATGCACCGCTTCCGGAGCAGCATCCGCAACGCATTGCGTGACCGCGGCGTTGAAGGCTTCTGCTGTCGCGATTAAGTGGGCTCGCGGCTGGCTGGTATCCTGCTGTTTAGTTGTCGCGCTTTTGTAAGCCATGTCGAATCACTTCGCTCTTTCCCTTGAAGCGCCTCCCGAGAACTCCTTTGCCCTTACTCCTCGGCGAGCCTGGACACTGCTGCTGCTCGTTTTTGCTGCGGTGCACTTTGCCGCCCTCTTTGCGCCCCCTCTTCTGGACGACGCCGACGCCAACCATGCGGCTGCCGCCCAGTATATGGCCAGGAGCGGCGACTGGGTTACGCTGAAAGTGGATGGTATCCGTTATCTGGAGAAACCTCCGCTGCCTTATTGGCTGGCCGCTGCGGATTATCATCTCTTCGGATTCAACGTTTTTGCTACCCACCTCCCGCTTTCGCTTGGCGTGCTTGGCCTCGCTATCCTGGCTTGGGCGTGGGGCCGTCGCGCCTACGGAGACCGGGCTGCGTTCTACGCCGCCCTGAGCATCCTGACCAGTGTGGGCGTTTTTCTCTTCACCCGAATCTTCATTCCGGAAGTTCTGCTGACCCTCCTGCTGGCCTTTGCTTTCTACAATTTTCTCATTGGACTGGAGGATGAGAAACCCTTTCGCTTTTACTTGACCTGGGCGGCATTGGGTCTGGCCATGTTGGCCAAGGGATTGGTGGCGCCTGTCTTCTTCTTCCTTGCCGCCGTGCCGTACCTGCTGTTCACCGGCGATTGGCGCCGTTGGCGTGAATTCCGCCTGGCCTCCGGTTTGCTGCTGTTCTTTGTCATCGCGGCTCCGTGGCACATTCTCGCCGGGCTGCGCAATCCGGGTGCCGGTCATCCCGTGGGCAATATTCCGGCCATGGGAAATGTTCACGGGTTCTTCTATTTCTACTTCATCAACGAGCAAGTGCTGCGCTTCCTGGGCAAGCGCTATCCAGTCGATTACAACAAGCTTCCCTTCGTTCTCTACTGGAGCCTGCACCTGGTCTGGCTTTTTCCCTGGAGTATCTACTTGCCGGTCGTTCTCAGGCGCGCATGGGCCGCCCGGACCCGATGGGACTTTGTCAGCGCGCGCTCGGCGCTTTTCCGGGTGAGGACCAACTTGCTGCTGACCATCTACGCGGCCGTGATCCTGCTCTTTTTCTCCATGTCGACGAATCAGGAGTACTACACCTTTCCCGTTTATTTCCCCCTGCTGCTGCTCACGGCCGGTGCGCTGGCGGGCGAGGAAGCCGAGATCTCGAGCAAGTGGCTGACCGCGGGACAGGTTTTTCTGGTGGGTATTGGTGTTGTTGCCGCGATTGCTTTGGGATATGGATTGTGGTCCTCTCGCAACCTGCCTTCGGCGAGTGATATTGGCGCCCTACTGGCGCATCGGGACGTGGCCGGCTACACGCTCTCGATGGCTCACCTGTTTGATCTCACCGGCCCATCCTTTGCCGCTTTGCGTTTGCCCGCTGGGCTGGCTGCGGTTGGCCTTCTGCTGGGTCCGATAACGGCCTTGGTGTTACGCCGTCAGCGTCATCATTTCGAGGCTACGGTCAGCGTCGCTTTTACCTCGGCTGTCTTTCTCATCGCCGCTCATATCGCCCTGGTGCGCTTCGAGCCGATGCTCTCCTCGCGCGCCATGGCCGACACGATCAACCACATCGCTCCGAAGGGGACCGCCGCCACGTTGATCCTGTATGGGGATGTGGCCGATGGTTCCTCGCTGCTTTTCTATACCCAAAGGCAGGCGTTATTGGTCAATGGGCGGGTGAGTTCGGTGCTTTGGGGTTCAAATTATCCTGATGCTCCGCGGGTGCTAATCAGTGATCAGGACCTGCTGGCGCTGTGGGGCGCCGGGCCCCGCCGCTTTCTCTTCGTGCCCGGAGACGTTCGCGCCCACGTGGACGGCCTGCTGGGAAAACGCGCTTATCTCCTGCAGGAGCTTTCGGACAAAGCTCTCTTCACCGATCGACCCCTCTGACTTGAAGCGGTTTTGTGCCAGCCCCGGACTTTAGTCCGGGGGAGCGGGTTTTCAAACCCGCGGGAACGATTCGGTCTATAAATTGAGGGCTTTAAGCCCTGGTGTACGTAATCTTCCGAACAGCAATGGGGTTTAGAGTTTGGGAGAGAACTGGGCTCTGTACCACGACTTTAGTCGTGCCATAAACGGCTTGAAATATTCCCGGGCTTTAGCCCTTGAGGTCACTCCCCTCACAGAGAAGTCCCAGGACCACAGGGAAAATATTAAGCGGTGAGAATAGCTTCGGGCTCGCGCTTAGTCGACTGCGAATCATTGCGCATGAAGCCATCCTCGAGCAGGTTATACACTTCACCGCGCCAGCGCACCTGATTGCTCAGGTAGCTGGCAATCCAATAGGAAAATCCAAGCAGGTCGCGGAGAGGATAGAGCAGGGCGCTCCGTACCAACCGCGGTTCATCCACCACAAGGCCGCCGACCAGAGCTCCGAGGCCTACACGCGAGGCCCAACTCCACAACAGCAGAAGTGCACCCAGCATCGGGCGATGCAATGCCACCGCAACCCCCGCACCCAGCAACCCATAGGGCATGCTGAACGTGAGTGCGGTTCCGAGATGTCCCTTGGGCCGCGAAAAACGAGTGCTTTTCATCCAGCGGATCTGGTGCAGCACGGACGGAAGAAAAGAAGTATTCAGGACATGGTGGTCAATCGTGTGGGTGGACAGGACCACCCGGTGTCCGTGCGCAGCGATCAGGTTCCCCAACATGAAGTCGTCCGCGTGATAGGGCCCCAGGACACGAAAACCGCCTGCCGCTTCCAGGCTTTCCCGGCGGACCACCATGGTCGGCCCCAGGGCAAACTTCATGCCTTCGATCAACTCCGCAACCAGCACCCCGGAGGACATCTCGACCGACATCCCAACCGCTTCCAGCCTCGACCAGAGATTGCTGCCCACTCCACGGTAAAGGCAGGTCACCAGGCCAACCTGGGGATCGATAAAAGGCCCCATCACCGCCTGCAGGTAATCCGGGGTGACAGAAACATCGCTGTCGCTGACTACGAAAAACTTGTGCGCGGCCGCACTCTGCATACGCTCCAGCGACCATACCTTTGCGTTGGCGTAGGGCGCTGGACCGCTCAGCAGGAAAGTGGAGCGAATCCCAGGATAACGCGCAGCCACTCGCCGGGCGGTCTCCAGGCCCGGGTCCCGGTCATCGCGAGCGCAAAAAATGATCTCAAATTCGGGGTACTTCTGTTCAAAGAAGCTTTCCAGGTGCGATTCGAGGTCCGGTTCCCACCCGTGGAGAGGCTTGAGCAAGCTGACCGGCGGTGTGAACACGCCCGCTTCCGCAGCCTTTCGTCGCCCTGCCAGGCGCAAGGCTCCTACGACCACCAGGAGGGCATACATGGTCGAGGTGATGATGCCGACAATGCTCAGTATCAGCAGGAAATGCATCATGCTTTGGGAAACTTCCCTTTAGAGTACACTTTGCCCGGAAAAGGCTCCGAAAGTAGAGTTAGCGTCTGCGGGAAGCGGCCGCCGGGACCACCACGGGCCTCCGCAACGCGACCAGGGCGCCCTCACTTCCACCCATGCCTTGCTGCATCTTGGCCAGCATCTCGCTGCGCACGTACTCGACAAAGTCCTGCATCTGGCGGTTCATTTCCTCCATCCGCTCCCGCATCTGGAGGATGATGGCGATGCCGGCAATGTTGACGCCCAGATCGCGTGCCAGGTTAAGAATGAACTCCAGCCGCTCCAGATCTTCATCGGTGTAGAGACGTGTGTTGCCGACGGTGCGCGACGGCTGCAGCAGTCCTTCGCGCTCGTATAGCCGCAGCGTCTGCGGATGGATTTCGTACATCTCGGCTACCGCCGAGATCATGTATGCACCCTTGGATTTACGTTTCGTGGGCATTTTGTTTCTCGCGCCTCTTTATACACCGGCGAAAGTCGCAGCTCTGGGATCTTCCGGATTGAGCTTGGCGAACTCCCGCAAAATTTCCTTCGATCGCTCGTCCCGCACCGGGGGCACCACGATCTCTACCGTGACAATCTCGTCGCCGCGGGTTCCTTCGTGGGTTGCCGAGGGAACTCCTTTGCCGCGCATCCGCAGCTTCTGGCCGCTCTGTGTCCCGGGGGGGATCTTCAACTGCGCCCGGCCATCGACGGTCGGCACCTCAATCTTGGCCCCCAGCGCTGCTTCGGGCACTGTGATTGGGATCGTTACCTGAATATCATCCCCGCTGCGGTTGAACACGGGATGAGTACTGATTTTGATGATGAGGTACAGATCGCCCGCTGGGCCGCCATTGACTCCCGCGTTGCCCTTGCCTGCTAACCGGATTCGCTGACCATCGCGCGTGCCGGCCTTGATACGAACTTCCACTGTTTCGTTGCGGGTTACCGTTCCCTCGCCTCCGCAGGCTGAGCATTCGTCTTCGAGTTTGCCAGTGCCTTTGCATTCCGGACAGGAGATGTTGAACTTCATCCGCCCGCCCATTTGGGTAACTTGTCCTGTGCCTTGACACTCCGGGCAGGTTCCGCCGCCGCCGCTGGGTTTTCCTTTACAACTGGGGCAGGTCTCCTGCCGTGTTATCTGGATTTTTGCCACGCCGCCGCGGATCGCGGTCCAGAAATCCACCGTGACCTGGTACTCCAGGTCAGTCCCTTCCTGCGGACCCCGGTTCTTTTGTCCTCCCTGGTTAAAGACGCTGGAGAAGATATCCCGGAAGCCGCCCCAACTCGACCCTGAGGCTCCGCCGGCGGGTTCGCCGCCGCGGCCAGCCGCGTAGTCGGAGAAGTCAAAGCCGCCAAAGTCGATCGGGACACCTCGGCCTCCGCCGGGTTGCCGCGTAGAGCCCCCAGCCTGACCGCCGCCACCGGAAAATCCATAGCCTCCCCGGGCCGCGGCTTCTGCCGCCGCTGGATCAATCTGGTCGGAGTAGTACCCCAGCGCATCGTAAACCTTGCGCTTTTTCTCGTCGCTCAGGATGTCATTGGCTTCCGAAATTTCCTTGAACTTTTCTTCCGCCTTCTTATCCCCGGGATTGACATCGGGGTGGTGCTTGCGCGCAAGCTTCCGGAAGGCTTTGCGGATGTCGTCCGAAGTTGCCGTCTTCTTGATTCCAAGAATGGCGTAATAATCTTTTGTTGGTGTCTGGGCCATAGTTTGCTTAATTCAATTTTACGTTTCGAACGCAGCCGGGCCGCCGAAACGGCGGCCCAGGGTTAGTTCAGTTCCACCACAAACGGGCTTCAACCGGTTCAATTCTCCAGAACAGATCGGGTTCGACCCGGGTCATCTGCGCGGCGAAGCTTTCCGCTTCTTCCCGCGTGTTGAACATGACCTGGTTGTAGATTTTTCCCGCCCTCAATTGTTCGTATTTCCACATCGTCTCAGTCATTGTGTCCTGCCTTCCGCCATTTTGTTGCCCGTGGTTCTTGCTCTGATAAAGCAAGGGGCGCTCCTAGCGGTTGAGCGCCCCTTGCGAAACCCGCCTGACTGAGAGTAAGTGTTACTTCTTGTCCGCGACGTCCACGTATTCGGCGTCAATCACGCCTTCGTCCTTCTTTTCCTCCGCCGGGGCTCCAGCGGAAGCGTCGCTCGCCGCCGATGCTCCGGATGCGTTCGACTTGTACATGGCCTCGGCCAGCTTATGCGAAGCAGCAGTCAGTTTCTCCCGCGCGCTGTTCATTTCATCCACGCTGGAGCTGCCTTGCAGCGACTGCTTAGCCTGTGCCAGCGCTGATTCCACGTCACTCTTTTCGCTGCCGGTAACCTTGTCGCCGTTATCCTTCAGCATCTTCTCCACGTTGTAGACCATGTTGTCGAGCGAGTTCCGCGCTTCCACCTCGTCCCGCTTCGTTTGATCTTCGGAAGCGTGCGCCTCGGCTTCTTTTGCCATCCGATCCACTTCTTCCTTGCTTAGACCCGAAGAGGAGGTGATGGTGATCTTCTGGTCTTTGCCCGTGGCGTTGTCTTTCGCCGTCACGTTCAGAATGCCGTTGGCATCGATATCGAAGGTCACTTCCACCTGCGGCACGCCGCGCGGAGCGGGAGGAATTCCACTCAGCTTGAACTTGCCCAGGGTCCGGTTCTGCGCTGCCATAGGACGCTCGCCCTGCAGTACGTGAACTTCCACCTCAGTCTGGTTATCGGCTGCGGTCGAGAAAGTCTCCGTCTTCTTGGTCGGGATCGTCGTATTGCGGCCGATCATCTTGGTCGCTACTCCACCCAACGTTTCAATGGCCAGGGTCAGCGGGGTGACATCGAGCAGCAACAGATCGGTTACTTCTCCTGCCAGTACGCCGGCCTGAATTGCAGCACCGATGGCTACTACCTCGTCCGGGTTGACGCCCTTATGGGGCTCCTTGCCGAACAGGTCCTTAACCAGTTGCTGGATCTTGGGCATGCGCGTCTGCCCGCCGACCAGTACCACTTCGTCGATCTTGCTGGCATCGATCTGCGCATCTGCCATCGCCCGCTTGCAGGGCTCGATCGAGCGCTGCAGCAGGTCATCGACCAACTGCTCGAGCTTGGCCCGGGTCAATTTTTTCACCAGGTGCTTCGGCCCGGTCGCGTCTGCCGTGATAAAGGGCAGATTGATCTCGGTCTCCATCGCTGTAGAGAGCTCGATCTTGGCTCTCTCCGCCGCATCCTTCAGGCGTTGCAGGGCCATTTCGTTGCCCTTTGCCCGCAGGTCTAATCCCTCATCTTTCTTGAATTCGTCGATCAACCAGTCCACGACGCGTTGGTCAAGGTTGTCGCCGCCCAGGTGGGTATCACCATTGGTCGACTTAACCTCGATCACGCCCTCGCCCACTTCCAGCACGGAAACATCGAAGGTTCCGCCGCCGAAGTCATAGACGATGATCGTTTCGTCTTTCTTCTTATCCAGGCCATAGGCCAACGCCGCCGCTGTAGGCTCGTTGACAATGCGCTTTACGTCGAGACCGGCAATTTTGCCGGCGTCCTTGGTCGCCTGGCGCTGCGCATCGTTGAAGTATGCCGGGACGGTGATGACTGCTTCTGAAACTGAGCTGCCGAGATAGTCTTCCGCAGCCTTTTTCAGCTTCTGCAGAATCATTGCCGAGATCTCGGGTGGGGTGTAGTCCTTGCCCTGTGCTACTACGACCACGTGGTCGCCCTGGGCCTTTACCTTGTAGGGGACCATCTTCATTTCGTCCGTCACTTCGTTCGCACGGCGGCCCATGAAGCGCTTGATCGAATAAATAGTGTTTTCCGGGTTGGTGATCGCCTGGCGTTTTGCCACCTGACCTACCAACCGCTCGCCGCTCTTGGTGAACGCGACCACGGATGGAGTTGTCCGGCCACCCTCTTCGTTGGGTATGACCTTAGGCTCTCCACCTTCCATCACAGCCACCACTGAGTTTGTGGTGCCTAAATCAATACCGATAATCTTTGCCATTCGTTACGCTCCTGCACGCACAGCACTCGTGCGAGTTTATGGACTTTAGACTCGCACTTGAGTGTTCTGTTGTCAAGGTATCTGATGCTCGGCTTCACCAAATAGATTCAGGCTGGTCAAAAATATAGGCCGGGGGTTCACAGCCGAACGACCTGTTTTCAATCAGATACGCACGGGCGAAAGTCCCGCGAGAAGTCGCGCCCTGGCTCTATCCCCGCCACCAATCGCCGGGTGCCTCTCGCCAAAGCGTACTTGGGCCGAAAACATGGGCGAAGCCCCACCACAGCCTGTCGTTCCCGGCCGTTAAACGCCGAAGTTGCGCAACGCGGTGCAGGCCCGGTCGAGCTCGGACGCCTGCTTCGCAAAGCAGAAGCGAAGCACGTTTTCTCCCCGGCCGGGACCGTAGAAGGCTGAACCGGCGACCGCCCCAACTCCTGTCGCGCGAAGCAGGTTCCGCGCCTTGACGCTGGCCCGATCCCCCTCGATTCTGGTGGCATCGGCGAGCACGTAATAGGCTCCGGTGGGTACGGCGGGGGTAAGGCCGGCAGCCGCCAGGGCGTCGCAGATCTGATCCCGCTTCTCCTGGTATTCGGTCGCCAGCCCGTGGTAGAAGCTGTCGGGCAGGGCGCGAAGTCCGGCGGCGGCGGCGTACTGAAAAGGCGATGGAGTGCACACATACTGCAGATCGTGGAAGTACCCGATGGCGGGAATCCACTTGCTGCTGGCGGTGAGGTAGCCCACCCTCCACCCCGTCATGCTGAAGGTCTTGGAGAAGCCGGAGATAGTGATGGTCCGCTCCGCCATGCCCGGAATGGTCGCCGGGCTTATATGCGACTGCCCGTCATAGATGAAGTATTCGTAGATTTCGTCGGTCAGCACGAAGAGGTCGTATTCGATTACCAGGGCGGCGATGGCTTCCAACTCCAGGTGGGTGAATACTTTGCCGCAGGGATTGCCGGGGCTGTTGATGATCAGGGCACGGGTGCGGGGGGTTATGGCTGCACGCAGGCGATCAAAGTCGATCTGCCACGTGGAGGGCTCCATCGGCACCACCACCGGCTGGACGCGCATAGAAAGCAGGGTGCTCAAGTGGTATCCGTAAAATGGCTCGAACAGGATGACCTCATCGCCGGGATCGAACAGCGCAAGGCAAGCGGATGCCATGGCGCCCGTGGCGCCCGACGTGACCAGGACCTCCTTATCGGGATCGGCCCTGAGGCCGTTGTGGCGCTCCAGTTTCTCCGCAATCGCCTGGCGGAGCACGGCCACTCCATCCAGGCGGGTATAGATGTTATAGCCGTCGCGGATCGCCTGGATGGCGGCTTCCTCCACCACCTCGGGCAGGGGAGTGTCGCATACTCCCTGGGCCAGGTTTACGCCCCCGACGGCGTCGCACTCCACCGTCATGGACCGGATTTCAGATTGGATGATGGTAGGAGCAATCTCGCTCAGATGAAGACGTTTCTCCGTGGTGGCAGGCATGCAAGCATGGATACCACGGGAACGGGGGACCCTGTAAAGACCTAACTAACCCAAAGGTGGCGGTTACCGCAGTCAGGAAATAATGCACAGGGCAATTTTCCGGATAACTTTTGTTTTCAAATAGGGTTATCACCAGTGACGGACTGTGTGTATCGCCGTCTATGCAGTAGTCCCGGCGGACGGATCGGGCGATTCGCCCGGGGCTTGGGGGTTAACAATGGAGTTGATGAGTAGAAATCATTGGCAATGGATGCTTTCCGGAGCGCTGGGTGCGACGTTAGCGCTGGCTCCGGCCTTGGGTGCGTCGGCGCAACAGACCGGCCAGCAGACGGCGACGCCTGGCCAGCAAGGCGACTGGGGTCCGGCTGGACCGCCGCCCGATGCTCAGAATGGGCAGGTTCCTCCGCCCGACGCCGCGGCGCAGGACCCGAATCAGGGGCAGAATCAAGATCAGGGTCCACCACAATATCCTGGCCAGCAACACGAATCAGGATCGGGCATGGGCGCCCCGCCGGCAATCCGCCCGTAGGCTACGGACAGGCCCCACGCCCCGCATATCAACCGGGGCAGAACCAGCCAAACAATTATCAGGGTTCGGGCCAATATCAGGGCGCGGCTCAGGCGCCACCCCCACCATCCGGTCCGGTGACTCTGTCTGCTGGATTGCTGCTGCCGATCCGCACCAGCGAGCCGCTGGATTCGAAGAAGGTGAAGCCTGGAGACTACTTCCAGGGAACGGTCGCCCAGAACATCTACTCTGGCAACGTGCTGGCGATTCCGCGTGGCGCGGGGGTGACTGGCCGAGATCGTCGACGTGAAGAAGGCGGGCGAATTGAAGGGCGGCGCAAGCATAGCGCTGCAACTCACTTCGCTGAACCTGGGCGGCAATTCTTACTCGCTGGCCACCGATGTGTTCAACACCAGCAGTCCGGGTAAGGGTGGTTATACTGCCGGCAACACGGTCGGCGCCGCAGCGCTGGGTGCAGTGATTGGCGCAGTCGCCGGCGGTGGTCCTGGTGCGGCCATCGGCGCCGTGGCGGGTACCGGAGTAGGATTGGGCGCTTCGGCAGCCACACCGGGTCCGCGTAGCGTGGTTCCTCCGGAAGCCGTGCTTAGCTTCCATCTGACCAGCCCAGCTACCGTGCAGCCGGTTTCTTACCAGGAGGCTGCGCGTATGGAGGCAGAGTCAGGACCGCCGCAGGGCCCGCGTTACGCAGCGGGGCCTTACGGTTACGGTTACCCGGGTCCGGCAGCAGCGTATGCGCCGCCGCCCCCAGGATATGCTCCGTATCCCTATGCTTACGGCTACCCGTATCCCGGCCCGTATGTCTATGCGTACCCCCGGGCTTATGTGTACGGTTACCCGTACTACTACCGCCGCTGGAGGTAGTAAGCAGGGCAAAGCAAAGTCAGTTCATGGCGGGGCTAAAAGCCCCGCCATTTGTATTGCTCTATACTTAAAAGGCCGCTTTATAAAGGTCGCTATTACCCAATGATTCGTTTCCTGCAAACCAAAGACAACCGTTTCGTAAAGATCATCTTCATCGTCATCATCGCTGTTGCCATTGGCACCATGGTGATCACGCTCGTGCCGGGCATCATGGCCGATACCAATACCTCCTCCGACACCTACGCTACGGTGCATAGCGGAGGATTCATGGGCCGCTACTTCGGCACCACTACCTCGATTTCCACTCCCGAAGTGCAGCAGGTTGCGGAACGAATTCTGCAGCAGAAGCACTATCCGGATATGGTGCTTCCCTACATCATGCCGCAGGCAGCGCAAGCGCTGATCCAACGCGAAGTGCTGCTGCAGGAAGCCAACCGCCTCGGTCTCCAGGTGGGCGACGCGGATCTTCGCCGGGCTATGCAAACCGGGCCCTTCTCACAGGCGTTGTTTCCCGGCGGACAATTCATCGGCGAAGACAAGTATGCGGACTTCGTATCCAACTACTTTCATACCTCCATCCAGGATTTCGAAACTCAGGTCAAGAAAGAGATCGAGATCAACCGCCTGGAGGCCATGGTGACCGGGGGCGTCACGGTTTCGGATCAGGATGTTCGCGACTCCTATCGGCAACAGGGGACCAAGATCAAGTTCGATTACGCGGTCATCAACTCCGAGGACCTGCGCAAGCAGATCAATCCTACCGACGCTGAGCTGCAGGCATTCTTCAAGCAGAACGCGGCGCGCTACAAGGATGCGGTTCCTGAGACCCGCAAGCTAACCTACATCGCCCTGAACCAGAACGATGTACCGGGCGGCGCTCCGGCGGTGAGCAACCAGCAGGTGGAGCAGTACTACCAGTCCCATCAGAAGGATTATCAGGTTCCGGAAGAAGTGAAGGTACGGCACATCCTGATCAAGTCGGCGACGGGCGCCGACGCAAAGACCGATGCCGCAGCCAAGCAGAAGGCGCAAGACCTGCTTAAGCAAATCAAGGGTGGTGCCGATTTTGCCGCGCTGGCAAAGGCTAACTCCGACGATCCCGGCAGCAAGGAGCAGGGCGGCGAGTTGGGCATGATCCAACGCGGCGTGACTGTGCCGGAATTTGAGAAGACAGCGTTTGCCCTGCAGCCCGGGCAAACTTCCGATGTGATCAAGACCCAATTCGGCTATCACATCCTGCAAGTCGAAGAGAAGCAGACCGCGCATTTGAAGCCTCTCGACGAGGTGAAGGCGCAAATCCTGGCCACGTTGACGCGTCAGCAAGAGGCGGATCAACAGGCCGCATATGCGCAGCAGCTGGCAAACGAAGCAAGCAAGTCTGGCTTGGCAAAAACTGCCGAAGCCCATCACCTGCAGGTAGTGACCACGGATTACGTACCCCAAAATGCGGTGCTGCCGGGGCTGCCTGACGGAGCCAAGTTGCTGGGTCTGGCTTTCAGCGCGAAACCGGGAGCAGCTCCGCAGGTTAGTTCCACCGGTGACGGCTTTGCGATCTTCCAGGTGCAAGACCTCAAGCCGGCACACGCACCGGTGTTTGAGGAATACAAGTCGCACCTGGTGGACGATTTCCGGGAGCAACAGTTGCCTCAGCTGCTGGCGCGCAAAACCAACGAGTTGGCAGATAAGGCGAAGGCGGAAAACAACCTGGCCCAGGCCGCCAAGGAACTCGGCGCGACCATCAAGAGCAGCGATCTGGTCGGCCACACCGGGCAGGTGCCGGATGTCGGAGACTTGTCTACCTCGGCTCCTGACTTGTTCGACCTTAAGGTAGGGCAGATCAGCAAGGCGATCAACACCGGGCATGCCGGGATCGTGGCCAAGATCGTTGATAAGCAGGAACCAACTCCAGCGGAGATCGCCAAGAACTTCGACACCACGCGTGAATCGCTCCTCGCGGAGCGGCGCGAGCAGATGTTTGCAGTCTTTGTGACCTCGCTAACGGATCGCTATCAGAAGCAGGGCGACATCCGCATGAATAAAAAAGCGCAGACCGGGCTAACCCAGGGTCTGCAAAGCTAGCCACCCGCGCGGACGAATAATTGAGTGGGTGGCCCACTCTGCCCCGGGCCATGACCACTCTTCCCTTTGTCATCTCGACCGAAGCGTACCCGGATTTCCTACTTTGCTCTATTTGCCAGGACCACGGGTGCGGTTTCCCGTAAAGGAAACCGCATGAAGTTAATCAACGTCACAGTTCTCGACAGGAAATCCGGGGGAGCGAAGTGGAGAGATCTCTGTGTGGATGCTCTTTCTTGGAGATGTTTTTTCTTTTCAGAAATTCCAAAGCGATCCTTTCGGTGATAGGTTTGGTTCCTTTCAAATTTGGGTTGCGTTTGCCTGTTAGGCTCTATGCCTGTGAGGGCCTTGGCTGCTGAGCAACCAGCAGCCGCCGCTTTGGAATCTGTCCCATAAGATGGCCATTGTTTCTTCCGCCCTCTCCCACAGGTACTAAATGGCCCTCGAACGATCGTCTGGTCTGCTACTTCACGTTTCCTCATTGCCTTCGTACGGTGGCATCGGCGACTTTGGTCCGGCTGCCTATGCCTTTGCTGATTTTCTGGCCGATGCCAAACAGCGTCTGTGGCAGGTTCTTCCGCTGAACCCAACCGGCTACGGCAATTCGCCCTACGCCGCGCTTTCTGCTTTTGCCGGGAACCCATTGCTGATCAGCCTAGAGAAACTGGTGGAAGCGGGGTGGCTCTCACGCGGAGCAAATCGCCGGGTTGCCTGGCCATCATGGAAACGTGCACTTTGAGGAAGTGGAGCAACGCAAATGGCCGCTGCTGTTGCAAGCTGCTCACAACTTCCTTTCCCATCATGACGACCAGCAATGGGCCCGCTTTCAGCGCTTTCGGGAAGAGAATACTTTCTGGCTGGAGGACTGGGCTCGGTATAGCGTCTTGCGGCAAAGATTCTCGACTGGCGCGTGGCTGTCCTGGCCGAAGGAGTTTGCCCATCGGGATGCAGACGCGCTGCAGCAATTGCAACAAGCAGAGCCAGGCCGAGTTGGAAGTGGAGCATGCGGTGCAGTTCGCCTTTGATGAGCAGTGGAAAGCTCTGCGTGCCTATTGCGCCGAGCGCGAGATACGCTTCATTGGCGACGTGGCGATTTTTGTTAATTTCGATAGCGCCGACGTGTGGACCCATCCGGAAATCTTCGAGCTGAAGAAAGATCTCACTCCGATTCGGGTTGCCGGTGTGCCTCCGGACTATTTCAGTGCCACCGGCCAGCGCTGGGGGAATCCGATCTACAAGTGGGAGATGCTGCAAACGCCGGGGCTTCGACTGGTGGGTCGACCGTATGCGCCGAACCCACGCCCTCTACGACATTATCCGGCTGGACCATTTTCGCGGCTTTGAAGCCTACTGGGCCATTCCTGCCGAGGACGAGACCGCGATTCACGGTGAGTGGGTCAAAGCACCGGGCGCCGCTCTCTTTACCGTGCTCAAGGAAAAATTACGGCGATCTACCCATCATTGCCGAAGATCTGGGCATGATTACCCGCGAAGTGGATGCGCTGCGCGAGCAGTTCGGCTTTCCTGGCATGCGGGTTTTGCAATTCGGCTTCAGCGACCGGCCGGCGCACAACTACCTGCCTCACCGTTATGTAACCAACACTGTGGTGTATACCGGAACCCACGATAACGACACCACGCTTGGCTGGTGGGAACACGGGGTGACGGAAACGGAGAGGCAGGCGGTCTACGTCTACCTCAATCCTGCGCAAAATGACGTGGTGTGGACGTTGATTCGCGCGGCTTCGAACTCGGTGGCGGACGTTTGCATTTTCCCCGTACAGGACGTACTGGTGCTGGGGTCGGAAGCGCGCATGAACACGCCCTCGACGCCGGAGAATAACTGGACCTGGCGCATGGCTCCCGACGCCCTCAGCGGCCAGCAGGCTCACGGGCTGGCACAGCTGGCAGAGGTGACCGATCGCGATGGGTGGGTAGAGCCGACGAAAACGTGAGCAACTGTTTTGATCAGGCTTCCAACAGGGGCGGCGGAGGCGCATTTAATTTGCACCAATACAAGCTGAGCTGTAGGGTCGCGGCTACAAATTTGTCATAGTCGAGCGGTTTGATGATGTAGCTATTGGCAAAACGATCGTACGCCGATAACCGGTCTTTCTCCTCGCCGGAAGAAGTAAGGATAATGACAGGCAAATGCCTGGTGCGTGCGTTGGCCCGAATCTCAGCCAGAACTTCCAGGCCGCTTACCTTGGGAATGTTGAGATCCAGCAGAATGAACATGGGCAGATCGTGGACGTCCCTGCTTGCAAATTTTCCGCGGGCAAACAGATAATCCAGTGCTTCGACGCCATCGCGGACCCGGACTAAGGAATTCGCGGTCTCGGCGTGGCGGAAGGCTCTGGAAGCGAGGTCGGCATCGGCGTCTTCGTCCTCAACCAGTAAGATCTCCCTTTGGCCTTGCATACTCCGACCCCCCAGATGCACAGAATTATTCCAGGTTCTTCTTACATGATCGGCAAGAGAGGCCGATGACTTGAAAAATTGTTTTTAGGCGAGACCGTTTGGCCAGGTCAGTGGAAATGCCATAGCCTTTGCAGTCACTTCGGCCGGTTCGGCTACTTGGAGGGAGAAATAAAATGTTGCTCCGTGATCGGGCTCCCCTTCGGCCCAGATAAGTCCCCCGTGCTTCTGAATGATGCGGTGCACCGTGGCCAAACCCACTCCAGTCCCGACAAACTCCGATTCGGTGTGCAGGCGCTGAAACATGCCGAAAAGTTTGCGCGAGTACCTCATGTCAAATCCGGCGCCGTTGTCTCGTACCAGCACAATAACCGGTTTACCAGGTTCTTCAATGGTGTCAACTTCGATCACCGCCGGGCGCCGGCTCGAGGAATACTTAAGAGCATTGCTCAACAGGTTTTGAAAAACCTGGCTCATCAGGACTGGGTCGCATTCGAGCGAGGGCAGCCGGCCAATCCGCCACTCCACTTCCCGTCCCTCGCACTCCGGCGCAAGCACCGAGATCACCTCCGCGATGAGCCGATTTAGTTCCGTGGGGCTCAGCCTTAGAGGCCGTCGACGCAAAACCGCCATGTTCAGCAACGCATCCACCAGCAGCCCCATGCGGAGAACGGCGTCTTCAATACGCTGCAAATGTTCTCGGGCTTCGCCGGTCATCTCTGCCCCAAAATCGTTCACCAGGATCCGGGCGAAACCGGAGATGTGGCGCAAAGGGGTGCGCAGATCGTGGGAAACGGAATACGAAAACGCCTCCAGTTCGCGATTGGCGGCCTCCAATTGTTCTGTACGTTTGGCTATCCTGTCTTCCAAATTATTATTCAGTGCGCGAATCTCATGTTCATCTGCTTTCCTTTGGCTAATGTCGCGGAAGGCAGCGACTCCGCCGCGCAGCGCTCCATCTTTGCCACGCAGAGGGGAACTGTTGATTTCCAGCCAGACTTCCCGCTCCAGCTGAGGATTGCGCAAGAAGATCTCACCCTGGACCACCTCGCCCAGTATGGCGCGTTCCAGCGGAGTTTGACCCGGCGGAATAAGTGTGACTTTGTCCGGGAAGTAGACGCCGTAATGTGCGGACCATTGGTTGGGAGGCAGGTCAGCGGCGCCAAGACCGAGAAGCTTTTTCGCTGCCGGATTCCATATGATGAACTTCCCTTGTTCATCGGCAGCCACCAATCCCTCGGCCATGCTGTCAAGCACCGACTGGAGCATGAATGACTGTTCTTCCAGGGCCTGCCGAGATTGACTCAATTGCTCGGCTTGCAGGGCTAGTTGCTCCTCTGCCTGTTTACGTTCGCTTATGTCAGTGTTGGTGCCAAACCAGCGAACAACCTGGCCGGCGGAATTCTTCAGCGGCACCACTCGAGTCAGGAAGGCGCGAAAGAGTCCGTCAGCGCCGCGCAAAGGAAATTCCATCTCAAACGGAGCTCCGGCCGCGATTGCCTGCTTCCATCTCTCTATGACAATGGGTAGGAAGTCAGGATCGGGTACAGTGTGCCAACCCCACCCCTGCATTTGTTCGAAGGTGGTGCCTGTGAATTCGTACCAGCGCTGGTTGTACCAGACGATCGAACCATCGGCATCGGCTATAGAGGCCAATTGCGGCATGCCATTCGCCATGGCCTGAAATTGTTCTTTGCTTTCCCGCAGGGCGTCTTCCGCCTGGCGGCGCTCGGTGATGTCCTGCACGGTGCCCACCAAGCGGATCGGTTTGTTCTGGGAATCACGTTGCAATTCGGCTCGGCCATTCAGGGAACGGACTCTGCCGTTCGACAACAAAACGCGAAACTCACAATCTCCCGGCTTTTCGCCCGCCACGCAGGCCGCAATCCATTCCTGCATCCGCGGCTGGTCTTCAGCCAAGATCAAGCCGATAAGTGATTCCACCGTGGGAGCGAAGCTCTCCGGTGAGACCCCGTGGATTTTATACATCTGCTCCGACCAGGTCAGCCGGCCGCCGGGATCGAAAAGGTTATAAGTCCAGCTCCCAACATAGGCGATGCGCTGGGATTCCGAAAGAAGGTGTTCCTTCTCGCGTAAGGCTTCTTCCCCACGCTTGCGCTCGGTGATATCACGGGCAATTTTTGAGGCGCCGGCAATGACACCATTGCTATCGCGAATCGGTGAAATGGTCACCGAAACGTCGATCCTGGTGCCGTCCTTGCAAACGCGCACGGTTTCGAAATGTTCTACGCTCTGCCCGCGCCGGATGCAGGCCAGGATTTCAGATTCCTCGCCTATACGGTCCGGAGGTATCAAAAGCAGCATTGGTTGGCCCACGACTTCGGAGGCGGTGTACCCGAAGATCTTCTCCGCACCGCGATTCCACGCGGTAATGATTCCCTCCAGGGTCTTGGAGATAATCGCGTCGTTGGACGAGTCGACGACCGCGGCGAACCGCTCGCGCATCCCTTCGGAAAGCCTGCGGTCGCTGATATCGCGTATCAGCCCGACGAACATTCGCTGGCCCAGCAGTGATAGTTCGGTGATGGTCAGCTCCATCGGAAAGACCGTGCCCGATCGCGTTAGACCCTCCAGTTCGCGGCCCACTCCGATGGCCTTGGTCATGCCGGTCGACTGGTAGCGAGCCAGATGGCCGTCATGATCGCTCCGATTCGGTTCGGGCATCAGCATTTTTACGTTCTTACCCACCAGTTCCTCGGCTTGGTAGGCAAACATCTTCGCCACCGCGGCATTGGTGGAGACAATGGTCCCGGCCGCGTCGATCATGATGATGCTGTCGAGAACATTGTCCAAAATGGCTTGCAGTTGGGCCTGGCTACTCCTGAATTGCCCTTCCACCTGCTCTCGCTCCTCCACACCGGAGGCGTATGCCTGCTGGGTGGTCGAGAACGTATTGAGAAATTGATGGATTCCCCGTGTGAGCTCCGGCGCGGCCTTGGCAAAGAGGATGGCGGTAGCAACGGACGAAGCGGCGCAGAGAACCTTAAACGCAACCGAGAGCCGATAAACCGGCCACCAGATGGTTACCACCTCCATCAGGTGTGTGGATGCGCAAGCGACGATGAAAATCCCAAAGGCGATGAAGACCCAGAGAAAGGCGTGGATCTCCGGGAAGCGGCGGAGTCTGCCTGCAATCCAGAAAAGGCAGCCAAAGATCACAACGTAGGACACTGCAATGAGAGCATCCATGGTTACATTTGACCAGATCAGCCATGGCTGGGCGAGATAGCAATACCGGTGGGGAAGGTAATTCATCCCGAACAGGGAGGCAAGAGCATCCTTGTAGGCAAGTACTCCCAGGGTGGGAAGGCCGAGTGCCGCAAGAGCGATCGTCTTCTTCAAAGGCATTTGGCCCTGGATGGAACTCCCGAGCGACAGTGCGAATCGTCCTCCGGCGTCCCAGGTGCACCACTCGCGTCGAATCCGGTTGCCGCTTGCGGATCGCTGAAGAGATTCGGAAATGGGCGCAATTGGGCGGAGAAGATGGACATTAGCTTCACCGGCCCCCTTCTTGCAAGCTCTTTACGGGCTCTTTGCCGGGTTATCGGCTTTTTGGGCCACGTCGATAGGCGGCTGTATCGAAACGAGTCTCAAGGCGTAGCCCCGTCACGCCAGTCGAGGCTGCCTCCGCCTACTCCTCGCTAACGAGAAGAGCCACCGGGAAAGTGGCCAGGATTGCGCTCAGCGGTAGGATTTGCTGTTCTGAAACGCTCAGGGACTCGCCCGTAAAAACATTCGTATAGCGGGTTCCGGGAGAAACCGGGACGCGCAACTGATCGTTACCCCAGGCCGGTCCGAGCGGCAGTTCCGGCTTGCCCCGCAGCAGGGTGTAAGAGAAACGCGGCAGCACGGCCAAAACGCTTCGCTCGCTCTTTGCATCGCGGCGCACGAATGCGATCGCATTTTCCTTGTGGTCCCCGGCAACTTCGAGCGCTGTGTATTCCCCGTGGCGGAAGATCGCATGTTCCCGGGTACGTAAGTCGAGCGCGCGTTGCGTTGTCCAAAGCTTCGCCCGCCCGTCGGCGAGGTTGCTGAGCACCTCATGGCATACTGCGACCGGACCTTCCCGCTCTGACAGTTCAAGCAATCCATCGAGGTAGGCAGAGCGCTGATGGTAGTCGACGGGCCGCCGGTTATCCGGGTCCACCAGGTTCAGCTCCCAAAGCTCGTTGCCCTGATAAAAGTCGGGTATGCCCGGCACGGCAATTTTAAGCACCACCTGGGCGAGGGAATTGACTGCCCCGAACAACTGTAACTGCGGCAGGAGCGAGCTGAGCGAGGCAACGAACGGGCTTTCTTTTCCCCGGGCGCCCGGCATCAGAATGGCGGTGATGAACTCATGGACCGCCTTCATGTACACCGGGTCAGGATTGATCCAACTCAGGTTAACCTTGGCTTCGCTCAGCGCTTTGAAGGCATACTGCCGGATCCGCTCCACGTAGTGGGCGCGATCCTGATGGCTTTGCATCTGCCATGGCCATGCGCCCAGGATGGTTTGGTAGAGCAGGTATTCTTCGTTGCTATCGGGCGCGATGCGGCCGTCTTCCATCTTCTTCTTGAACTTGGCATTCATGCGCTGCCAACGGTGCACGGAAGACGACCACACCTGGGGCATTTCGGAGAGCACGTTGAGCCGGTTGCGCACATCTTCGCTGCGCTTGGTGTCATGCGTGGAGGTGGTGAGCATGGTGTCAGGCGAGTGCCTCACGCGCTCCTGGTTGCTCTGGTGCAGGGTGTCGAGCGAAATGCCAAAGGACTTTGCCGAACCACCGACCTCGTTGGAGGAAAGAAAGCGCGTGTAAACATAGAACGCCGTGTCTTCCACGCCCTTGGCCATTATCGGCCCGGTGAGTTGCTGGAATTTGAGCGCAAAGTAAAGCATTTGCGGATCAGGCTTTTGCCTGGCCGACGGAGAATTGCCCTGCAGCAGCAGCGTCTCCCGAAGAAAGTCGAATGCGGAGCTGTCGATATCCGGATTCAGGCGCTTGGCCCGGGCGATCGAGAAGCGCAAGAATGCCACATCCCGCTCTCCATACTCACCCCGGTCGTCAATGTAGGTGCGGTAGACCGGGAAGGCGGCGATAGTCTGCCGGATGACGGTCTCCAGAATGTTATCGGTGAAGTCGCGGGCCTTTCGATTGGAAGCAGCAATCCGGCTCAGCAGGTTGGTAAGGGTATAGACTTCGCTTGCCAGCGCCGTCTGCATCACCTGAAGTTTTGATCGGTAAATGATCTCGTCGGGGTCCACGGTGTGTCCCAGCACCTGGGCATAAAGAACGTTGAATCGCCTCTCGTTGGCGCTCTGAATGAAGATGCCATTGGCCAGGTAGACGAAGTCATAGCCGGACGTGCCGCGCACCGGCCATTCCGGCGGCAGATATTCCCGCGGTTCCAGGATCTTTTCGACCACGGTGTAGAGCGGCCCCTGGCTTTGCGACCAATCGTATCCGCGAACCGGATCCAGTATGCTCCGCTCAATTCCGTTGGCGGCGGTCTCCTGCCGTGGCACTTCCCCCCCACACTGGCTGGCGAGATAGAGGAGCTGCAGACGGATGAGGTACTGCCGGGGGTTGAACATGCCGTCGCAGTGGTCGATGCGCAGCCCGGTCACCCGATGGGTCGCCAGCAACTCCCGGATGAGGCAATGGGTAGCGGCAAAGACCTGGGGATTCTCCATGCGCAGGCCGACCAGGTCATTCACATCAAAGAAACGCCGGTAGTTGATCTCTTCGGCCGAGGTACGCCAGGATGCCAGCCGGTAGGGCTGCGCGTCGAGCAGCAGGTGCAGGCGGTCGAAGCTGTGGGGATCTCCTTCTGTGCCGTTGATGGTCTCGAGCGCTTGTCGTACGAACGGCTGCATTTCCGGCGAGCGCAGCGCCTCCTGCAACATGGGCAGCAAGTGATGCCAGCCGCTGGCGCCGCCGCTCGCGCAATTCGTCGTTGGCAGTCTCATGCGGCGGAAGCTCGTCGATCTGCTTTAGAAGTTCACGGAAGGGCTGGGGTAGGGGGTTCGGGCCGCCGTCAAACTGGTCAAAGATCAGGTGCACGGTGCGCGGGGCTACCGGCATCATGTGGCCGTAGTAGTGAACCCGCGCGCGCCCGTTTTCGATCGAGACCTGGATGCGCTTGTTTTCCAGTTCGGTACCGTATTGATTGCCCAAAATGGGCAGAAGAAGCTTGTTGCGCAGGGCCGGTTTGAGCGGCTTCCAATCGATATCGAAATATTCTGAATACTGCGAAGAGTGGCCGTTCTCGAGTACGTCCTGCCACCAGACGGAGTCGTTACCCACCCCCATGTGGTTGGGAACAATGTCCAGCAGCAGGCCTAGTCCCTGGCGCTGCAATTCCCCCGAGAAGCTGAGAAAACCCTCGTCCCCACCGAGTTCAGGATTGAGTCGGTCGTGGCGAGTCACGTCATAACCGTGCATGCTGCCGGGCCGGGCTTCGAAAATCGGCGAGGAGTAGAAGTCGCTGATGCCGAGCTTCTTGAGGTAGCCCACGATGTCCTGGGCGTTGCCAAAGTTGAAGTCCTTCTGCATTTGCACCCGGTAGGTGGAGACCGGAGCCCGGACGTCGCTGCGCAGCACCCGTTCCACGCATTCCCGCATGTCGTTGGAGGCTTCCTGCCGAGGGCTCATTTTGGCCGGGAGGGTTTCAGGCACGGCTTCGCTCGGTAACGGAAAGTCGCTGGTGATGGACATGCTCCATTGGATGCGCTCCCTGGTTAATTCAAGCCGGCCGCTTTACGAATTCGCCCCCAGCACGGAAAATGGAGCTAGACCATTGTAACGAGGAAGAACCATGCCACTTTCCGGCGAAGCTATAAGAATGATGAACTACATCGATGACATTTCGACCACGCTGAGGCGCATCCTCGCTCTCGCTCCCACACTTTCCGCCGACGAGCGTAAGCGGGTGGGGGATTATCTCAAGTCCAGCTCGCCCAGCGCGGATGAGGCCATGGCGGCTCTGCATCTCAAGTAATCCTTCCTGCTAAACTCTTCAACCTTTGGTGCCAGCCCCGGACTTCAGTCCGGGGAAGCGGGTTTTCAAACCCGCGAGAACGCTCGGTATATAAATTGCGGGGCTTTAGCCCTGGTGGCCCGCCAAGCAATGGAACGCCCTTGCGGGAACAACCACCCGGGTTTATTCGTATAAATGGGTGACAGCATGCAATCCCCGGCTGACATCTTCGGCGAAGTGTTTCGCTCTATCTGGTCCAACAAGCTGCGCGCTTTTTTGACCATGTTTGGCATTGCCTGGGGTGTGGGATCGATGTTGCTGTTGATTGGCTTCGGCGAGGGATTCCGTTCCGGAAATCGCCGCGAGATGGCTTCTCTGGGCAACAACGTGATCATGATGTGGGGCGGCAATATTCCCGCCGTCCCCAGCCAGCACACCGGCATGCGCCCCTACAAACTGACCCTTTCCGACGAGGCGGCGGTGCGCGCCGGGGCGTCCAAGGTGCGCAACATCACCGCCATGCTGCAAAATACGACCATCAAAGAAGTAAGCGATGAGTCGACCAGCAGCGGGGAAGTGACCGGGGTCGAGCCAAACTACAGCGAGATCCGGTTTGTTCCTATCGAGGCGGGCCGGTTCGTGCGTGCCGACGATCTGGAGCAGCGCCGGCGGGTGCTCGTGCTGGGCAAGAAAGCCGCCGCCTTGCTCTTTCCCGGCCGGCCTTCCCTGGGGGAATGGGTGCTCCTCAACGGCGCGCGCTTTCAGGTGATCGGGGTGGCTGGCAGTATCGCCCGCGGTAACAACGACAGTGACAATCAGCGCGTTTATATACCTTTGACGACCATGCTCGAGCTGTTTCCCCTGACCGGGGAGAACATCCCCCGGGATGCGGTGACCTCCTTGCAATATCAGCCGGTGGTGAAGAACGACAGCGTCCCGGCCGTCGAGCAAGTGCACGCCATCGTTGCCAAGGAGCATGGGTTTGATCCCCACGCGCCGGACGCGTTCGAGGAGTGGGACTCGGTCAATTCGCAGCGAATGGTAGGCAAGATTTTCGATGCCATGGACTTATTCCTTGGCGGGGTGGGGATCGTTACCCTGGCTTTGGGCGCCCTCGGAGTGGTGAACATCATGCTGGTCTCGGTGGCCGAACGGACTCGGGAGATCGGGCTGCGTAAAGCGTTGGGGGCGACCAACCGCAACATCATGACCCAGTTCCTGCTGGAAGGTATGTTTTTGACCGGTCTTAGCGGTGCGGTGGGCATCGCCGCGGCGGGCTTCCTGATGTACGCCTTGAATCGAGTCGTAGGCGACAGCATGCAGGGTTTCGATGCGCCCCGGTTGGTGCCCTGGTCTGCCGCCCTGGCCTTCGGCGCACTTTGCCTGAGCGGCATCGTGGCTGGAGTTTATCCCGCTGGGCAGGCAGCCAAGCTCGATCCGGTCGAAGCATTGCGCCGGGAGTAGGAGAAATTCATGTTGCGCGACCTGTTCAGCCAGGCGTATGAGGCCATGCTTTACAACCGCCGGCGCACTCTGATCACCATGATCGGTATGGCGTGGGGCATCGCTACGGTGGTCCTGCTGATGGCTTACGGGGCCGGCTTTGGCCGGGCGATCGAGGCCATCTTCTCCCAGTTCGGAACCAACTTGATGGGCGTCTTTCCCGGGACCACCAGCGAGCAAGCCGGGGGCAAGAAGGCCGGCGTCCAGGTGAAATTCCAGCTCGCCGACGTCGAGCTTCTTCAGAACACCGTCCCCGGCATCCTGCATATCGTGCCCGAGGCGACCAAGGACGTTACGGTACAAAACGATGCTCACAGCTATACCTGGACGGTGGCTGGATCGTATCCCGCTAATGCCGACGTACAAAAACTCGATCTTGATTACGGCCGCTTTTACACCGACAAAGACCTGGAGGAACGGAATCACGTAGCGGTCATTGGTTCTGAAGCCAAGACCAAGTTGTATTCCGGGTTGTATCCGCTTGGCCAGAGAATCCGCATCAAGGGCGTGAGTTTCACGGTCATTGGCGTGTTGCGGGCGAAAATGCAGGAAGGGGACGACAACATCAATCGCGTTGTCTACATACCGTTCACCACCATGAGCGATGTGAAAGATACCAAATATCTGGACGCGATCTGGTTCAATTATCGAGGTAATTATCAAACGACTGAGTCGGCGTTACGGGGAGCGTTGGGCTCGGCTCATGGATTTCCGGCTTCCGACCACAACGCGATCTTTGTGGCGAACTTGTTAGAGCAACTGTCGCAGTTTCGTATTATCGAGACTGGGTTGCAGGTATTGATGGCGTTCATTGGAACGCTGACGCTGGGTATTGCGGGCATCGGCTTGATGAACATCATGCTGGTGGCGGTGCAGCAGCGCACCCGCGAAATTGGCATAGAGAAGGCATTGGGTGCCTCGCGAAGGCACATCCTGATCCAGTTTCTGAGCGAAGCGCTGGTAATAACCGGGGTAGGCGGAATCTGCGGGATTGCGCTTGCTTATCTTGTTTCCGTAGCCGTGGGGAGAATCACCTTGTACAGTGCAATTGCGGCGAACGGAGAAGCTGCGGATATTCAACTGTTGATTTCGCCCAACACAGTCATCGTCGCGACGGTGATTTTGGCAGTGGTGGGCTTAGTCAGCGGTATGTTGCCAGCATTGCGGGCCGCCAGCCTCGATCCGGTAGAAGCTCTCCGCTACGAGTAGCAAGCAATAGGCCCCACCACAACGCTCTGTCGAAAACATTTCCAAGAAGTGACCGCTGAACCGCAGGTCCCTCCACTTCGCTACGCTCCGGTCGGGATGACAAGGGGAGAGGTGGCTCTTCCTGTGAGAGAAGTGGCTGAACAGGAGCCGTTTTTCTTCGTCTTGGGTGGGTGCAGTGGCGCATGATTCCTCCGGTCGCGATGACAATTCTGTCGAGGGAATCTGTCCCGTGACCCCATGAATTGTCATCCCGACCGGAGCGTAGCGAAGTGGAGGGACCTGCGGTTTGCCCATCCCTGGATCTCTGCTGAGGGCCACAACCGCCCTCCCTTTTGTCATCTCGACCGAAGCGAAGCGTAGTGGAGAGATCTGCGGTTCAGCGGTCACTTCTTGGAAATGTGTTTCGTTGAGGCCGTAGAAAAACTGAGGCAGCGGTTTTAGTCCGTATCCGGCCGTTTATAAGGCTGCTGCAAGTACTTGCGCGCCTCGTTCACCGCTCCCTGAGTATTGTCGTTGGTCTGCACAGCCTGGCGATATTCGTTCACCGCCCTGTCTCGCTGGCCGGTAACATCGAAAATCTTCCCCAGCGCAATGTGACTCCACACCTCAGTCCATTTCGGCTCATCATCTCCACGCAGCGCATCTCGATACGCATTGGCAGCCGCTTGGTAGTTACGCTGATTAAACAACACTTCGCCAATGCGGTAACTGGCAAGCGAGCTGTTCGGGTTGGCCGTAAGTGCCTTTTGATACTCCGCCAGAGCCCCCGGCGTATCCCCCTCGGCTACCAATTGCTGGCCACGCAAAATCGCAATGCGCACCTGCATATCCGGAGTATTCTTAAGCACCCAATTGTCAGGATCAATAGAAATATGACGTGGACGTCCAAACGTGTCGACCACATACTGGGAGCTCGTCCCCACAACATCCACGCGTTTCATTTCGGTCTTGCCTTCGGTCTCAACCCGCAGCTCAACCGGCATATTAAAAAGATCCAGATCCTGGCCAATCTCCCCAATAGTACGGAAACCCTTGTTGTTCCCTAACCGATAAACGGTGTACTTATCGAGGAACTGCGGCGCACCCGTTCCGTCCAGCCATTGCGCAAAGAAAGCCGTGAGCTGTTGCTGTGACTCTTGTTCAGCGATCCTTTCTACGTCCCGGGTGCGGATGGGTTTCTCGCCGTATTGGGTCACGATCGCGCGCAGCGTTTTGTTGAAATTGTCGTCCCCGATCTCCCACCGCAGCATGTGGAAGACCATGCCGCCTTTGTCCAAAGTCATGGATTGGAACTGCGGACTGAAGGGATCCAGGCGTCCGGTCGAAGTGAGCGGAGCGGTGTCGTAGGCCAGGGCGCTGGCCGAGATGTCGATCACGGCCGCCTGCAAGCCAGCCAGACCGGACATCTTCTCGACATACATCAGCTCCCCATATCTCGACATGCCGTTGGTGATCCAGGCGTCATTGAGTGTCGCCGGGGACACCATAACCCCCCACCACTGTCGCGCCATGGTGTTGGCCAGCAAGCGGTAGTTGTTACGGTCGCCAATACGGGCGCCGGCGATGGCAGCGATCTCAGGAGCCCAGTACGCAGGCAAGGTATCGTCCGGTAGTTCCACCACATTCATCAGGTGGGATGGACCTTCGCCAAAGCTCTCGTCAAAGAAATCGAATTCCTTGTTGGCTGTTTGTGCGTAATCAGGACCACTCTGCTTATGCGCAGCGGTGAGGTAGACCTTCACATTAGGCGACCCGGCAACCACCATGGGATCTTCAAATTTACCGGCGATGATCGTGCCGGGGAAGCTAGGCTTGGTCCAGTTGAAACTGTATTGCTCGCCACCGGAAACAGAGCGTGGACTACTGGTGAGACCGCTGCCGATCACCTTGTACCCGGAGGGAATAGTAACGTGGATCTCCGCCGTGAACCGGTCCGTCAGATACCCGACCATGGGGAACCAGCGGCCCGCATACAACAAATAAGTGATGGGATCGCCGATCGCCGCGACCTTCAGCCCTTCTACGGGGCTCTCTTCCGTGCCGCTGAGCGTTCCGCTATAGACGAACGTCAACGTGGCCGCCGAACCTTTGCTCAGCGGGGACGGTAGGGCGACGCTGATGGTGGCGTTGGGACCACGCTCTCCGCTCAGCTGATGGCGCTGCTCATCGACTACGCTATCGATTTTGAGCGCGTTGTGCAGTTCAAAGATAGCTGTGCTTACCGTGTCGGTAGCGGTGAAGGTCACCTTTGCGGTCGCTTTGAGCGTGTGTTCCGCGGGATCGAGCTGAGCGTCGATCACGTAGCCGGTGATGTTGATGTTGGACCGCTCGGCGGCATGCAGATGCGGGGCGCTGAAGCCCAGCAAAGCGGTCAGCAGGATCACAACCCGGGTCGGAGTGCTGGTTCTAAGCGTCATCGAAGTCATTCAACAGGCCATGATGGAATCAAAGCAGATTGCAACCGCGGCGACTCCGCAGCGGGGATCAATGCAAGCGCGATACGAGCTGCATGTTCAATGGCGCCTTCCCGGCTCACCTTCAGTGCAGCCCCCACGCTGCGTAAGTCTGACTGCATTGTTGCACGAGCCTCCTGGTTTTCGAGCAGCGGGCGCAGCTGCTCCACGACCTTGGATGCGGTGAAATCATGCTGGATGAGTTCGGGCACAATACGGCGCCCCGCGATCAGGTTGACCATGCCCACGTGGGCCACCCTGACCACCCGCTTGGCCACCGCATAGGTGATCCGTGAGACCCGGTAAACAACCACGAAGGGGTTGCCGATCAGCGCCGCCTCGACGGTGGCGGTGCCGCTGGCCACCACACTGGCGCGGGCGTGCTGCAACACTGCGCGCGCATCATGAACCACTTTAGCCGGTCCGGCGAGCGCTTTCACCTGCGCGTCCTTCAACGTGGGGGCCACGGGTAGGAGGAATTCGTATCCCGGACCCAACAATCGTGCGGCTTCTAGCATTGGCGGCAAGTTGGCTTTCAGCTCCCTGAAGCGGCTTCCCGGCAGCAAGCCAACCCAGAATTTTGACGCGTCCAGATGGTTTTCGCGAGCAAACGCCTCCCGAGTCACTGTGGGCGGATCAAGGTCCGCGAGCGGATGACCCACAAAGTCGGCGGCGATCCCATGAGAGCGGTAGAAATCCTCTTCAAAGGGGAAAATCACCAGCATGCGAGTGACATTACGCTTGACTCCTCGTACCCGCCACTTTTTCCAGGCCCACAACTGCGGACTTACGAAGTAGACCACCGGTATGTTCAGACGGCGCAACTCGGCAGCCAGACTCAGGTTTACGTCGGGGAAGTCGATCAGGATGGCAAGGTCGGGGCGTTCCGCGCGCAGGCTGGCTTTCAACCTTCTGTACTCGCGGTAGACATGGGGCATGTGCAGGATCACTTCCGTTATGCCCATGACGGCAACATCCTCGGCGCGGACTACTCGGCGTAATCCGGCGGCCGCCATGCGCGTGCCGCCGAGACCGAAAAAGTCAGCCCGCGGGGCCAGGCGCGAAATCTCCGCCATCAGCAGTGCGCCGTAATGCTCGCCGCTGGCCTCGCCGGCAGAAAGAAAAATTTTTGGGCTCGCCACGCTTACACTCTCTCGAAAAACAGCCGAACCTCCAGACTCTGGAACTCCCTTTTTGACTCTAGCCCCTCAACCCATCGACGGTTGCCCCATGCGGCTACCGCGGGCAAAACATCTGTTCTTCCCGCGGTAGCCGCCCCATCCTTCGCGTTCTTTGCGAAGGGCCGGATACGCAAATCTCGCCCTTCAATCTTCCACCGTAATGCAGATGTTCCTTAGGAGACCTGGGCCTTCCGGAGGCTCACGATTCCCCCCTCGAAAATCAATCTGTACCTACCGCCAAGCTGGCGTCCAAAAGGCCGCCGGCAGCCTGCGCGAGTTGCACTTCCTGATCTTTGTATTGCAGCTGGTATAGCCTCCAGTAGATGCCGCGTTGCGCAAGCAGTTCCTGGTGGGTGCCGATCTCGCGCAACACGCCCTTGTGCATCACCAGGATCCTGTCCGCCTGCTGCACGGTTGAGAGCCGATGCGCGATGATGACGGAAGTTCGGCCTCTCACCATGCGCTCCAGCGCCGAGCGAACCCGCATTTCCGTGTCCGTATCTACGCTCGAGGTGGCCTCATCAAGTATCAGGATGCGCGGATCATGGGCCAGGGCGCGGGCAAAATTGATGAGCTGCTTTTGACCCGTCGAAAGGCTGTTGCCCCGCTCCCGCAGCGGCTCATCGAACCCTTGCGGAAGGTCGCGGATAAAGTCGCCCACGTTCACCTCGTCTGCAGCAGCCTTCATGCGCTCGTCGGTGATCCAGGCTGAGCCCAGACGAATGTTCTCGGCGATGGTTCCGGTGAACAGGAAGGGATCCTGCAGCACAACCCCGAAATTACGCCGCAGTTTGGTGACATCCTGCTCCCGAACATCCACCCCGTTGATCAGCACGCTGCCGCGTTGAATTTCGTAGAAGCGCATCATCAGGCCGATGATGGTGGTCTTGCCGGCGCCGGTGTGGCCCACGATGGCCGCCGTCTGGTCAGGCTCGATGAGAAAGGACACGTCTTTGAGAATCCATTCCACCTCGGGTGTGGCGGCCAGAATCGCTTCCGTTCCTTCGGCTTGGTCGATAACTGCTAATTGCCGGGCATCGAGTTTTTGATAGGTGAACCAGACATGGCGGAACTCGATGCGCCCGGTCCCGTCGCAGGCGCGAGGGTCTGCCGGGCTCTGCAGCTCGGGTGGGGTATCAAGCAGCTTGAAGACGCGCTCGCTCGCCGCCATGGCGGCCTGGAGGATGTTGTATTTCTCGCTCAGGTCCTGAATAGGGCGGAAGAAGCGCTGCGAATACTGGATAAAGGCGACCAATACCCCGATCGAGACCGCGTTGCGCAGCACACCATTCCCACCCAGCCAGATGACCAGGGCGATGGCCACCGAGCTCAGCAACTCGATGGCCGGATAGTAGAGCGCATACGCCAGGATGGCGTCTTTGAAGGCCACCATGTGCTGCCGGTTGACGCCTTCGAACTCCTCGTAGGATCGCTGCTCGCGGTTGAAGAGCTGCACCACGCTCATGCCGCTTACATGTTCCTGGGTGGAGGCGTTGATGCGGGCGATGGCGGAGCGGATGCGGCGGTAGGAGTCGCGTACGTGTTTGCGAAAGATCTTGGTGATGCCGAGGATCGGAGGCAGCACCCCAAAAGCGATCAGGGCCAGCCACCAATTCATACGCAGCATGATGACAACGATCAGAACCAGAACGAACACATCCTCGAAGATCGCGAACACCCCGGAGGTGAACATTTCGTTCAGCGCGTCCACATCGCTGGTCAGGCGCGTGACCAGGCGCCCTACTGGATTGCGGTCGAAAAAGCTCACGTGCATGCGCTGAATGTGGCGGAAGATCTGCCTGCGCATGTCGAACATGACTTTCTGCCCGGTCCACTGCATCAGGTAGGTCTGTACGAACTCCAGCAGATAGCTGCATAGCAGAGCGCCCAGGTAGATGCCGGCGATTTGGGTGACCCCGGTCAAGGGTTTGGAGCTCAGCCAGCGCGTCCAGGCGGGCGGGTGGAGCGCCGGCCGCGCGGTCATGTAGCGATCGACGGCAACTTTGGTGAGATAGGGGCCGAGCACATCTGCCCCGGCCTTGAGCAGGATCGCCACCAGCGAAATAGACGCCTGCAATTTGTAGGGCCGAAGGTAAGTCAACAGCCGGCGCATCAGCCTGCTGTCATAAGCTTTACCGACAACGTCATCGTCCGGTTGCTGGGGTTTTTCAGCCATGACTGCCCAAACTTCTATTTTACGTTCCAGTGCGATGGGACAATAGGACCTGGATGAATTCTCTTGGGATTTACGTTTCAGTTCCTTTTTGCCGCGCCAAATGCAGTTACTGCAACTTCGCCTCTGGAGTTTCGACGGTAAGCGCACATGCCCAATATGTCGCCCAGCTTTGCGGGGAAGTGCGCAGTGCGCGGCACCGGTTGGATGACGTAGCCATTCCGGAGCAGGTGGATAGCATCTACCTGGGCGGAGGCACCCCCAGCGTGCTTTCCCCGGCCCTGCTGAATGAGCTTGCCCAAACCCTGCGACAGGAATTCACCATCTTGCCCGGGGCGGAGATTACGGTCGAGTGTGCTCCGGGGCAGCTGGACGACCCCGGTCTTGAGGCCATGTTGGCACTGGGTGTGAACCGGATCAGCTTCGGTGTCCAATCATTGGTGGACCGGGAGGCTGCGGCCACCGGACGCTACCACACCCGCGCCGTGGTGCTGCGGGATCTGGAAAGGGTGCGTGCCGCCGGAGTGCGCAATCTAAGTATCGATCTCATCGCCGGCATGCCCCATCAGACGGCGGCTAGTTGGCAGGAGTCGCTCGAGGTGCTCGCCGCGACGGGCGTGGAACATGCCAGCGTTTACATGTTGGAGATTGACGAGGACTCGCGCCTGGGGAGGGAATTGCTGGCGGGGGGCTTTCGCTATCACGCGCCGGCAGTGCCCAGCGAGGAACTGACTGCCGACCTCTACGAGACGGCCATTGCGTATCTCGAAGATCAGGGGCTGCGGCAATACGAGATCTCAAACTTCGCCCGCGGCGGGAGTGGCTCGCGCCATAACCTGAAGTACTGGCGGCGCCAGCCTTATCTTGGTTTTGGGCTGGATGCGCACTCCATGGTCCGCACTCCGGCGGGGTCCGCTCTGCGTTTCAATTCAACGGCGGTGCTGGCCGAATATCTGTGCCGGATCCTCACCGCCAGGATCTAACATGCCGCTGAGCCCACGCGAAGAGCTGGAGGAAGCATGGTTTTTGGGGCTGCGACTGCGTGCGGGGGTGGCGTGGCAGGACTCTGGCGACAGAGTTCGGGTGCGACCGGGTGGAACTGTTTGAGCCCGTGGTCCGGGAGCTATGCGGGCTTGCACTGCTGACCGACGAAAATGGCGTGGTGAGTCTTACCCGCCGGGGGGCTTTGCTTTCGAACGATGTCTTTGCCCGCTTTCTTGGAGTAGAGGAGCTGAATTGTTGCCTCTGATTGACCTGCGCAGCGATACGGTCACCCGTCCTACGCCCGCCATGCGGAATGCGATGGCTGCGGCCGAAGTAGGCGATGACGTTTACGGGGAAGATCCCACAGTCAATCGCCTGGAAGCCCGGGCAGCGGAGATTTTTGGCCACGAGGCAGGGCTGTTTGTACCCACCGGCACCATGGGAAACCAGATTGCGATTCGCATGCACACCCAGCACGGTGAGGAGGTCATTTGCGAATCCCGCGGCCACCTGGTGGATTGGGAGATGGCCATGGTTTCGGCGTTCTCCGGGTGCCAGTTGCGCACGGTGTATGCCGATCGAGGGATCCTCACCTGGCCGCTCATCCGGAAAGTGGTTTTCGATGGCAGCCATTTCGGTGCCAAGACGGGCCTGATTTCGCTCGAGAACACCCACAATCTTGCTGGGGGCACGGTTATGCCGCAGGAGATTGCGGAGGCGATCCTCGCCGGGGCAGCGGAGCTGGGTCTACCGGTCCATCTGGACGGGGCACGTATTTTCAATGCCGCGACCGCCCTCGATATCCCCGTCGACCGGCTGACCAGCGGATTCAGCTCCGTCATGTTCTGTCTCTCCAAAGGATTGTGTGCGCCGGTGGGATCAATGCTGGTCAGCAGCCGGGAAAACATCGACCGGGCCCGTAATTTCCGCAAGGCGTTGGGTGGGGGGATGCGCCAGGCAGGGGTTCTGGCTGCCGCTGGTTTGATCGCCTTGGAGGAGATGACAGCCCGGCTCCAGGAGGATCATGACAATGCCAGGTTTTTGGCTTGCGCGTTGAGCGAACTGCCTCAGATCGAGCTCGATCCGGAGCTGGTCGAGACCAACATCATTATTTTCAACCTCCGCGGTGAGGGCGACGCCAAAGCTTTCGTCAGTGCGTTAGCCAGCCGGGGCGTCTTGGCTGGGACCGTGGGTGCGCATTCGGTACGCCTGGTGACCCACCACGATGTGGATCGCGCTGCTTGCGAGCGAGCCCGCGAGGTTCTGCTTGAGGAGCTGGACAAATGGGATGGCCGTTAGGGGAAAAGCAGGCGAGAAAAAGTAGCGAATCCGCCTTGGAGCTGGCTTTGTTTGGGTTCTATACTATTAAGATGCCAAAATATTCGATCGTCGTGCCCTTCCATAACGAGGAAGAGAACGTTACTGCTCTGTATGACCGCCTGAAGGCGGTTATGGAGCAGATTGGCGATAGCTTTGAACTGGTGCTTGTGGACGACGGGTCAAATGATCGCACCTACAAGCTGCTGGAAGAGATTGCAGCTGTAGATAGCCGGGTCCTGGTGGTCAAACTGAGGCGCAACTTTGGCCAGACCTCCGCGCTTGCCGCTGGCTTTGATCATTCGCAGGGTGACTACATCCTGGCCATGGATGGCGATCTGCAGCATGATCCGTCCGAGATCCCCGAGTTCGTTGCCAAGCTGGAAGAGGGTTACGACGTCGTCAGCGGATGGCGTAAGGCGCGCATCGACAATTTTGTCATGCGTAGGATTCCTTCGCGCTGCGCCAACTGGCTTATGGCTAAACTTTCCGGCGTCGACATTCACGATTTTGGCACCACGTTCAAGGCTTATCGCCGTGAGGTGATCCACAACATCCCGCTGTATGGTGAGATGCATCGTTTTATCCCGGCGCTGGCTTCCTGGTATGGCGCCAGTATTTGTGAAATCCCGATTAAGAATGTGAACCGGGAGCGGGGAAAATCTCACTATGGGATTTCGCGCACTGTGCGCGTCTTTTTCGACCTTTTGACTATCCGCTTTTTGCTGAAGTACATGACCCGTCCGCTCCATTTCTTCGGGACGTTCGGCGCGCTCGGCATTTTTCTCGGCGGCGCGGTTTCGTTGTGGCTGGCCGGGCTGAAGGTCTTTACCCATCAAGCCGTCATGGATGCCCACGGGCCGCTGTTTGTAGTGGCGGGCGTTTTGATCCTGGCGGGCATTCAGATGCTGGCCATCGGACTACTGGGTGAATTGCAGGTGCGGCATTATCACACCTCATCCCACCGTGCCCCGTATGCCATCGACCGGCTGGTCCGGCTGCGCGCTCCCGAAGAGCCCAGCATGTTGCAAGAGGGTTAAGCAGGAATCTATCCCGGCCACAAAAGCCGGGTGCCCCATCCTTCGCGTTCTTGGCGAAGGGTGGGATACAACTGCTCTACACCCGAGACCCTTCCCCGCATATTCTGCTTGTCCCACCCTTCGCCAAGAACGCGAAGGACGGGGCACCCGATCATGGGTTCTCGTGCAGATGAAGTGTGCAGCGCCGTCCCTGTCTAGCGTCCGTGGGAAGGGTCTGCTGACGAAGACACGTTCAGATCCACAAATGTCTGCGGGCTATGCGGTAGACCGGGCGCATAGCACTGTGTATCCGCTGCGTACCCCGGGCATTGACGGGCGTATTCGGTTTTCGGCGATCGCGAATACTGCCACACCAGCGCCTGAGAAACTCCGCTGGAGGCTGGTCCGAGCGATTTGCGAGGGAGAACGCAGCCCGGCGACGGTGGGCACTGGTCGTTGACTACCCACAGTGCCACGTCATGATCATGGCTCAGAATGTCCTGCGCGGTGCTGATTTTGCTCGAGCCATCCGGCACCAATATCCCGTTGCAATAAACCCCAGGCTTGTATCGCGAAGCTCGTATCGCTTGAATCCAGGAAAATAGATAAGCGCTCTGCTCCGGCATAAGCCGTCCGCCCTCCTCCTGATCGAGAAACACAATCGCGCCTGGAGGAAAACCCTCCCGTTGGGCGCCCACAATCGCCGCCGCAGCGTCGGAACGGCCGAGTGCCGCCGCGTCCTTACCTTTGAGCTCGGCATCCAGGCGTCCGTTGTACAGGATCATGAAGCCAAAACCGTTTCGCTTGAGTGTTTCGCGCTTGCCCGTCCAGGTATTACCGTTTTCACCCGGCGGATTGTTCAGCCAGTATCCGCTGTAAGCGAAAGTACGATGTAACTCCGGTAGGAGCTTGTCTCCGGGGTAGTCGTTCCTGTCAAAGCCTGCGGAATGAGGACTCACCTGCGCCGGGCAGAGCGTTGCCAGGCAGAAACATAGCAGGAAGAAGTGCGGCTTTAGTCTGCGCCGCCCGAAGTGGTAGGCGTGGGTGCTGATGGGGTGCTCGCTAATTGCCGCGCTGGGGCGGCATGCAGATACTTGGAAGGATTCACCGGGGTATCGTGGATGCGCACCTCGTAGTGCAGGTGAGGACCGGTACTGTGACCCGAAGAACCGACATAGCCGAGAATGTCGCCACGGCGAACGTCTTGGCCGGCGATGACAGCGAACCCGGAAAGATGAGCGTACAAGGTTTGCATTCCGTGGCCGTGATCGACTACCACCTCGCGTCCGTATCCTGTTCCCATTCCGGCCTTGATTACAGTGCCGTCAGCGGGTGCGCGTACGGCATCGCCTTTGCTGGCCGAAATGTCGATTCCGGTATGGAAAGCCCCCTCCCCGTTGAAGGGATCCATACGGGCGCCGAAGGAACTGGTCACGATTCCCTGCACCGGCCAAATCGACGGCGCGTAAGCCACGTTCAACGGGCCGCCGAAGCCGGAGGGGAACCGGTTGGAGAAGTCGAGGCCGTGCATGATTTCTCCTGACATCGCGGAAGAGCGAAGAGCCAGGAGCTGGTCGAGTGATTGGTTGTACTGTTGATCGCTGATTCCGTCGCTCACGCTCGGGTTAGCTGTGGCTGACAAATGCAAGGGCGCTTTAGCTACCCGGCTTTGCCGCAGACCGTAAAGAGCGCTGACTTCACTGGCCAGGGAACCGAGCGAAGCAGCCTGAACATCTTTCTCGTGCGCCACTTGTTCCATCTGCAGATAGTCGTGGCGAATCGTCTCGCGCTCAGTGCGGACCTGGTTAAAACGCGCTGTTTTAAGCAGCATGCGGCTATACGATCCGGCCATCCCGGTGATAGTAAAAAGACCGATCACTGCTGCCGCAACAAAAATATAGGCATAGTGCAAGGGGATGGGGATCTTGCGCAATTCACCGTCTTCCTGACGGGCCACAAAGATGATGTAGTAACGCTTGCGCAACGCAGTCACTCTAAAGGGGAAATAACCTAAGTCCAAAGCACGCCGCCCACCGCGGCTGACTGGTACTTTGCACAAAGGTCGAGTCTTGAACCTACCAGAGTGAATCTACTGGGTCAAACCCGGAAAGTGGGACTCAGTCTGCTGCTTTGATAACTAGCCGGTATGCTTGCGGCATGGTTGGCGAGCGGGAACTGATCGCAGAAGTACGAAAAAGGGCCCTCCGGACGGGCTGGCGTAAGAAGGGAATTCTCTCCCTTGGCATTGGCGATGACTGCGCAATACTTCGGCCGCGGAGGAATCAGGAGGTAGTCGTCACCACGGATCTCTCCCTTGAAAATGTACATTTCCATCGCCAATGGCACCCCCCGGAAAGTGTGGGCCACCGTTGCCTCGCACGCGGTTTGAGCGACTTGGCGGCCATGGGGGCACGTCCGGAAGCAGCCTTTCTTTCGCTCGGACTACCCGAAGAGCTCACAGGATCGTGGATGGAGCGCTTCTTCAACGGCCTCATGGCGCTCGCTGAGCGCTGCCAGGTCCCGTTGGCCGGTGGGGATACAGCAAAGGCTCCGATGGTGATTGCGGACATAGTGCTGCTGGGGAGCGTGCCCAAAGGAGAGGCTCTTCTGCGCTCCGGTGCACGAGCCGGAGACCTGCTTTATGTCACGGGCGCGCTGGGCGGGTCTGCAGCTGAGTTGCTCGCCCTCGAGCAGCAGCCGGCTAAGTTCCGCCGGACGTCTACCGCCGGCCATCCACATCTCTATCCGGAGCCGAGGTTAGCTGTTGGTAGAAAAGCGCGGAAGCTGGCGACGGCTGCCATTGACGTGAGCGATGGGCTCTCAACCGACTTGGCCCATCTATGCGATGAGAGCGGTCTGGCGGCCGAAATTGATGCCGCGGCACTTCCCGTGGACGCTCGTGCAACGTTGGAGCAGGCGCTGCACGGCGGAGAAGACTACGAGCTACTCTTCACGGCGTCGCCTAAAACGTTGATACAAAAACAGTTAGGTGGAGTTTTGGTGCACCCCGTTGGCCGCATGAAGAAGCGCGGAAAGGGCCCGCAGGTGACGCTGGATCGCGATGGCGTCCGTACTGAACTGGTGGCAGCGGGATGGGAGCACTTCCGCTAGCTGTTATTTCCGGGACCCTTTTATCGCTTTTATCGCTTTTTTCGCACTTTTCTGCACGCCCGCAATTTACTAGAAGCAGTACTCATCTTTCGGCAAATGACGAAGAATAGACCTATGCCTAATTCATCCCCTCGGGTGCGCTTTGCACCCTCACCCACCGGTATGTTGCACGTGGGCAACGCCCGCACCGCGCTCTACAACTGGCTCTTCGCCCGCCACAACGGAGGCGAGTTTGTGCTCCGCATCGAAGACACCGACGTGGAGCGGAGCGAGGTCCGGTACGAAACGCAGCTGATAGAAGATTTGCGCTGGTTGGGTCTGGACTGGCAGGAGGGGCCGCAGATCGGCGGGCCTTATTCGCCCTACCGCCAGAGCGAGCGTTTGGAGATCTATCGCGGGCATACGGACCAGCTGCTCAAGGAGGGCAAAGCTTACCGTTGTTTCTGTACGGCCGAAGAACTGGAGCAGGAGCGGCAGCTGGCTCTCAGCCAGCAGCGAACCCAGGTTTACTCAGGCAAATGCAGAACATTGACGCCAGCGGAATCCATCGCCCGGGCAACTGCCGGCGAGCCTTTCGCCGTGCGGCTGGCCGTGCCCGATGCGCCGCTGCGCTTCCACGACATCGTTCGCGGCGATGTGGAGTTTCTGAGCGAGGCGGTGGGTGACTTTATCCTGGTTCGCTCTTCCGGCATCCCGGTCTACAACTACGTAGTCACTATCGACGATGCGCTGATGAAGATCACGCATGTGATTCGCGGCGACGATCACATCTCGAACACTCCCCGGCAAGTGGCGATTTACCAGGCATTCGGTTGGACCCTGCCGCAGTTTGCTCATCTCTCGACCATCCTGGGCAGCGATCGCGAGCGGTTGTCGAAGCGTCACGGTGCCACTTCGGTGGCCAGCTTCCGCGAGATGGGAATTCTGCCCCAGGCGCTGGCAAACTATCTCGCCCTGCTTGGCTGGGGCGCCGAAGGTGGAACGCGGGAGACCTTTACTCGTGAAGAGCTGATCGCCGAGTTCAAACTCGAGCGCGTGACGCCTTCTCCTGCGGTTTTTGATTGGGACAAGCTGCATTGGCTTAACCGGCAGGCAATGAAGAATTCTCTTTTGCCGGAGTTGAGAGCACTGGCTTGGCCCCACTTTGCGAAACTCAATTTGATGCCAGAATCCGCGAGTGAACCCGTAGTGGACTGGTTCGATCGAGTGCTCGCCCTGTTTCTGCCGGCCGTTGACCAACTGCAGCAGCTACCGGAAAGGGCTGCCGTTGTCTGGCGTATCGCGGAGACGACGCCGGAAGACACGGCCATGCTCAATTCCGAAGCAGGAGTGAAAGTAGCGCAGGCGTTCAAGGCGAAGGTCCGCGCCGAAGCCGGCGCGATGACTCCTGAGCGTTTTAAGGAATTGATGAACGAGGTCAAGGCGGAAACCGGAGTCAAGGGAAAGGATCTCTTTCACCCCGTACGGATCATCCTGACCGGAGCACACTCTGGTCCGGAATTCGACAAGCTGATTCCACTGTTCGAGGATGGCAGCCGGCTCGATCTGCCGGCCCATGTGTTAAGCGTGCGCGAACGGGTGGATCTTTGGGAGAGCAAACTCTGATCGACTGCACATTTCCTCATGAGTGGGAAGCGGAGGTGCTTGCCTCCCGCCCACTGATATTGCCCAGCCGGCAGTTCGTCTATCCCGTGCAGGTTGAGGAAGTGGAGCATGGTGCGCTGGAAATCATGATTCGCCCTGCCCGTTCGGCTCCGTTTCTGGCCACCTGTGCCCTGGGGTTTGCCGGCGCTGCTGTGCCCAGTGGTGTTTGGGCCTGTCCCGATGCTGCCTGGATTTGTGCTGTTGCCGGTGGCTACGCTTATCTGATCGACACTCGGGACCCCGCGAGATGGGAACAGGTGGTGTATCGGCCAGTGACCGCGGTCACGACGGCTGCGGAGCAGCATCTGCTCATATTTGCGAGCTTTCATTCGCTGCTTGCCTGGGGACCAGAAGGGAAGGCCTGGCAAACCGGCCGGCTGAGCTGGGATGGAATCCGCATTACATCGATTCAAAGAGAAACCCTGCTGGGATTGGGATGGGAGATGAAAACTGATCAGGAGCTCCCGTTTGAGGTCGATTTGAAGACCGGCCAGCACCGCGGCGGTGGCTACCTGTTGTAGAAGCTCAAACCCGCGTCTCCCTGCTCCAGCACCCGATATCGTTGCAGTGCGCCGTAGTGTTCCGCCGGCTGAGTCTTGCGGCTGTGTTCGGCGACGACGATGCTATCAGGAGCCAGCAGGGAATCTGCATTCTGACCGATGGTGCTGAGTGTGCGCTCGTATTCGCTTGCCGCCTCGTAGGGCGGATCCAGAAAGATGATTCCGGCCGCGGAGAGACGGCCCAGCGCGGAGGAAACGCTGCTCGATTCAAGTTGGAAGCCGGAATGGATGTCCAGGGCAGCGAGATTGCTACGAATCGCTGCCATCGCAGACGGTGCCTTATCGACAAAGTAGACTAAGCTTGCACCGCGGCTGAGAGCCTCGATGCCGACTGCTCCCGAGCCGGCGTACAGGTCGACAAAAACAGTGCCATCGACCCGGGCGCCGAGAACATTAAAGAGAGTTTCACGTAACCGATCACTGGTTGGCCGGGTGGCGAGCCCGCGGGGCGCGATCACCCGCCGCGAACGGTATGTGCCGGCGATCACCCGCATCGGATTTGATGGTAAATGAATCCTTTCGTAGCTGCGGAAGCTGCAAGCTCTACAATAAGGGTCTAAGGACGAAAGATCTAAGGACGGACGCAATGCGTGGATGGTCGTTTCCGCTGGGCCGATGGATGGGCGTGGAGTTGCGTATTCACACCTTCTTCATTCTGCTGCTCGGCATCTGCATGGCGTACGCCGAGAGCGTCCATCTCACCATGTTTCGTGGAGTGGGCTTGTGGCTGGTGCTGCTGAGTGCGGTGGCGGTACGCGAAGTGGCGCGCATGATCGTGGCGGCCTATCACGGATTACAACTGAGAAATATTCTGCTGCTTCCGATCGGCGGCCTGGTGGCTTACGCCAATGCCGAAAGCGCAGAGAATGCGGGCGCCCGCAAAGTGCAGTGGCGCATGGCAGTGACCGGACCTTTGGCCAACCTGAGTTTTGCCTTGGTGGTGGCCATGCTGGTGCTGGGCATGTCGCCGACGCTGAATCTTCTCGACCGTCCCTGGATAACCCCGACTCACCTGATTCGCAGTATCGTTTGGTTCAATATTTTTCTTGGTGTGCTGAATCTGCTGCCTGCCTATCCTCTGGACGGGGGAAGAGTAGTGCGCGGCGGCGTTGCCCGGGCGCAGGGCAGGGCGCAGGCGTCACGCGTGGCGACAGGTCTGGGCCAGATCCTGGCTATGACGGCAATCATTGCCGGTTTGGTGCTGATGAACCCCTGGTTGCTGTTGGCAGGATTTTTTATCCTGATTGGCGCTCAGTTGGAGGACCAAGGCGTGCTCTTCCAAAGTGTGGTCGATACGGTCAATATGCAAGACATCATGCTGACGGAGTTTTCCATGCTGGCTCCCTCAGACACGCTCGAAGATGCGTTGCACAAGTCGATTCACAGCTTGCAGGATGATTTTCCCGTGGTGCGCGGCGACAGCCTGGTGGGCATCATCTCGCGTCAGAGCATTCTTTCCGCGTTGCGCAGCGAAGGGAACGGCTATGTGCAGGCGGTGATGTCGCGCAGCTTCCACGTGGCTCAACCTGAGGACTCGTTAGGCACAACGATTAGCCGCTTTGCCGGCCGTGGACTTTCGTTAGTGCCCGTGACCGAAGGCGAGCGCATTGTCGGTATCGTGACCCTGCAAAATCTAATGCACTCCATGAGCCTGCTGGCAGAGAGCCGAAAATTGCGTCGCCAGAGCCAGGAATAATCGTTGCTCGATCCCGGGCTTTATCTGGTCGCTACCCCTATTGGCAATCTCGAGGACATCACACTGCGCGCCCTGCGGGTGCTGAAGGAGGTTGACCGGATCGCGTGCGAGGATACGCGCCAGACGCAAAAGCTGCTGAACCACTTTGATATTTCGACTCCCACCATCAGCTATCACGAGCACAATGAACAGGCGCGGACACTCGAGCTGATCGCTTTGTTGCAGCAGGGTGGCCGGGTTGCGGTGGTCAGCGATGCGGGCACGCCGGCGTTTTCTGATCCCGGGTTTGAGTTGGTCCGGGCTGCGGTGGCATCGGGTGTGCGCGTGATCCCCATTCCCGGAGCGAATGCTGCACTCAGTGCGCTCATCGCCTCGGGCCTCGATACGGAGCGCTTCCTGTATGTAGGCTTTCTCGCAGCCAAGCCGGGTGCGCGCCGGACCCAACTCGAATCGTTGGCTTCGACAAATCCTGGCCTCACGCTCGTCATCTATGAAGCTCCCCATCGCATTCTGGATACATTGACCGATGTCGAAGCAGTGTGGGGAGAACAAGTGCGCGTGGTGGTTGCGCGTGAGCTGACCAAGATCCATGAGGAGTATTTGCGCGGCACGGCGAGGGAAGTACGGTTGGCGTTATCCTCGCGCGAGCGGGTACGCGGCGAAATAGTGCTATTGATCGAGGCTACAAGCGCCGGTCTACCGGCTAAAGAGGCCGCCAGTGTACGGCAGCAAGTGATCCAATTGATGGAAGCCGAGGGCCTGGACGAGAAGGACGCTCTTAAGCGCATAGCACGTGAGCGGGGCGTGTCAAAAAGCGACGTCTACAGGGAACTACAGCGCGAGCGATCCAAAAAGTAGCATTTGTTCTCTACCCCGCACCGATCGCCGGGCCCCACATCTCGCTGGTTTTTCGCGAGATGTGGGATACCGCAGGTCTCCCCCTTAAGCCGGTTGCGGGTCCCACAGATCTACAGGGGTGCCCCATGTTCGCACCAGCGTACGTGGGCCGAAAACGATGGGCGAAGCCCCACCACAGCCTTTCGTTCCGGTCTCTACCGTTTGTTCATTAGGACCGAAGCCCCGCCACCGGGCGATGGCTAAGGCCGGAATACCTACACCTTAGGAGGCAGTTCCCACGCCGGAACAGGTCGCTCGGCAAGCGGAAGCTCGCGCCCTTTGACGCGATCGTAGTGGTAGCTGTCGCTGGTAGTACCCAGCGATTCGTTGTACAAACTGGGTTCACCGATCACTTCTCGCAGCTCTTCGGCAAAGCGATGAACCGCCTGGAGAGACTCCGCGATTGCCGGAACTTCGAGCCGCCTGGTCTTCCAGAACTTTTGGAATCCGCGATCGAGCAGGGTCGCTACCTCGCCCCCTAACAGGTATCCCGGCCGCTCCCTCCACCAAACCGCCGTGTGCGGGAGCTTCTTGTCGGCACCGGAAGGCTCCCCCGCCCGGGCCAGGATCGCAGCGGCGCCATATTTGCGCACCAGTACTTGGTTTGCGACCCCAGGCACTGGCTCTACATCAAATCCAGAGGAGCGCAAAGTGGCTAATACTTGCTCGAAATTCAGGAAGTGTACTTTTGTTCGCATGGCTTGCGACTGACTACGGATTGTCCTGGTTTTTCACTGGCAGCTACACTAGAAGTGCTTCACTTTACTTTCGCACACCGGCGTTGATGCCGCAACGTGCGTGGACGAACAGAAAACATGCAAACCGAAGTCCAAATTGAAGCGAACTCGACGCCGCGTACTCTGGGCAGTAGCATCCTGGAACGGATTGGGAATACTCCACTCCTCCGACTCGATCGGCTTACCAGTCATCTCCCAGGCATCACCCTGCTGGGCAAGGCGGAGTGGGCGAACCCGGGGGGCTCGGTCAAGGATCGAGCCGCATCGGCGATTGTGGCCGCAGCCGAGGCCCAGGGCCTGCTCGCAGGAAGGCACTTGCTGGATGCGACCAGCGGCAATACCGGTATCGCCTACGCCATGCTGGGCGCGGCCAAAGGGTTTCCGGTTACCCTGTGCATGCCGTCCAACGTCTCGCCCGAGCGGAAGCGGATCCTTTCCGCCTATGGGGCGAACATCGTGTGGACGGATCCGGCGGACGGGTCCGACGGCGCCATCTTGAAAGCGCGTGAACTGGCTCAGGATAAAACCAGGTATTATTACGCCGATCAGTATGGCAACCAGGCCAATTGGAAGGCACACTATAAAGGTACGGCGAACGAGATTTGGCAGCAGACGGAGGGAAGGATCACCCACTTTCTGGCCGGACTGGGCACCAGCGGAACGTTCATGGGCACCACCCGACGTCTGAAGGAGCTGAATCCGAACATCGAGTGCATTGCCATGCAGCCCGATTCGCCGTTCCATGGGCTGGAAGGCTTGAAGTTTATGGCCACCGCGATTGTGCCTCCTATTTATGATGCCGGTGTAGCAGATCGCCATGTGGAGCAGTCAACCGAAGGAGCCTACGAAATGGCCAAGCGGTTGGGCCGGTCAGAGGGTCTGTTGCTGGGCATCTCCGCGGCTGCCGCGGTGGCAGCTAGTTTGCGGATAGGCGAGGAAGAAGCCGCCGCAGGCAGAGACGCAGTGATCGTGACCATTTTATGTGATTCGGCTGACAAGTATCTGAGTGAGCGATTTTGGGAACAATAATGGCCAGTTCGGTGCTGAGGATTTGTGATCCGGTTTACCGCCAGTTGCGGGAGCACGGCGAAGAGACCTATCCCCATGAATGTTGCGGAGTGCTGCTGGGGAAGGCTCTGGATGGTGCCAATGAGGTCGAACTCGCTGTCCGAGCCGGCAACACACGGACCGATTCCGCACATAACCGGTACCACATTGCGCCCCAGGAGCTGATTGCCATTCAGCGAAAGGCGCGGGAGCGCAGCTTGGACATAGTCGGTTTCTACCATTCACATCCCGACCATCCTGCGCGCTGGTCGTCCACCGATCTCAATGAAGCGCACTGGTTCGGTTGCTCCTACGTGATCACCAGCGTCGCAAAGGGCAAAGCCGAGCAGACCAACTCATTTTTTCTCGCCGGAGCGGGCGAAGACGACAAGCGGTTTGAAAACGAAGAAATAGCGTTGTGGCACGAACGCTGTTGACCGCCGGCCCCGTAGTCCCGATGCGCAATCAGATTAGAAAAAGAGAGAGAGTTGGACGAATGAAGATTCACATCCCTACCCCCTTGCGTCAGTTTGTGGCCAAGCAGGCCACGGTGACGGTAGAGGCCGCGACCGTGAGCCAGGCGCTGGATGAACTTACCCTTAGCCATCCGGAACTGAAGAAGCATCTGTATTCAGAAGATGGCAAGCTCCGCGCTTTCGTGAACGTTTACCTGAACGACGAAGACATCCGCTATCTAAGCGAGAAAGAGAATACGGCAGTCAAGGACAGCGATAGCTTGTCAATCATCCCATCGATTGCCGGAGGAGTAGACATGGCAACCCTGACCGAAGTTCCCGTGGTGGCACTGCCGTCGCTCAACAACGACGAAATCGCGCGTTATTCCCGCCACCTGATCCTCCCCGAAGTGGGCATGGAAGGGCAGCAGAAGCTCAAAGCAGCCAGGGTCCTTTGTGTGGGTACCGGCGGTTTGGGTTCGCCCCTGGCCTTCTACCTGGCTGCGGCTGGAGTGGGTACGCTGGGGCTGGTCGATTTCGACGTCGTCGACTCGAGCAACCTGCAGCGGCAAATCATTCACAGCACCAAAGACGTGGGCCGGCCCAAGCTCGACTCGGCGGAAGAGAAGCTCAAAGCGCTGAATCCGCACATGAATATCGTTAAATACAACACCATGTTGCTGAGCTCCAATGCCATGGAGATATTCAAGGATTTCGACATCGTAGCCGATGGCACTGACAACTTTCCGACCCGCTACCTGGTCAATGACGCCTGCGTGTTGAGCGGAAAGCCCAACGTCTATGGTTCCATTTTCCGCTTCGAAGGACAGTCCAGCGTCTTTGCCACGGAGCAGGGACCTTGCTACCGTTGCCTGTATCCCGAGCCGCCTCCAGCGGGGCTGGTTCCTTCCTGCGCCGAAGGCGGTGTGCTTGGCATCCTCCCCGGGTTGGTGGGTATTATCCAGGCGACGGAAGTCATTAAATTGATCCTCGGTGTGGGCGACCCGCTGATCGGGCGTCTGCTGTTGGTGGATTCACTTGGCATGCGCTTCCGGGAGCTGAAATTGCGCAAGAACCCGGATTGCCCGGTATGCGGCACTCATCCGACCGTAACCCAGCTCATCGATTATGAGCAGTTCTGTGGAATCGAGCCGCCGCCGGCCAAAGATGCCGTACTGGTCAATGGTATTGAGCAGATCGATGTCACTGCATTCAAGCAGCAGCAGGACGCGGGCAAGAATTACTTCCTGCTCGATGTCCGCGAACCGCATGAATTCAAGATTGCGGAGATCGGTGGGTATCTTATCCCCCTGGGCGATCTGCAGAAGCGGGTAGGGGAACTGGATCGCGAGCGGGAGATCGTCGCTCATTGCAAGATGGGGGGCCGCAGCCAGAAGGCAGCTGAGTTCCTGCAGCAAGCCGGTTTTAAAGTAAAGAACCTGGCCGGCGGAATCCAGGCCTGGAGCGAGCAAATCGATCCCAGAGTACCCAAATACTAAGGATTACCGAAGCACAGGAAGTCGGAAATCGGTCCATTCCCGAAGCCGCTCGTGAGGTGGCTTCGGGAATTCTTTTTGCCCCGAAGCCTATGCCATCGGTATACTCCGGTGGTCGCTTGGAGTCCCATGGATTTAGCTGTCATCCGCGTTCTATTTGTTGTCGTTCTTACCGCTTCGTGTTTCTTTTTTCGCCCCTTCGGTTTGCAGCCCTGGACCTCGGCGATCCTGGGCACGCTCGCTGCAGCCGCCGTGATCGTCTTTGAGTTGCGCGTCCGGGCGCTGAGTATCAAGCGTCTGCTGGGCGCGGTTCTTGGCAGCCTGTTGGGGATTGCAGGGGCGGCGCTGTTCGGTATGGTGCTGGGTGGAAGCCTGCCTCCGGGGGGAACCCGGGCTTTACTTCAGCTATTTGTGCTCATGCTGATGTCGTATATCGGGCTCATGGTGGGGGCGAGCAAGGGTGACTTGCTGAACTTTACCGGAGGCCTGGCCGAACTCTTTGCCGGCGAACGAGCGGCGGGCGGTAAGCGTAGCCTCAAAATCCTCGACACCAGTGCCATCATCGATGGCCGCATAGCAGATGTGGTGGACACCGGATTCCTGGAGGGAACGCTGCTGGTGCCCGAGTTTGTGTTGCGCGAGCTGCAGACGGTCGCCGATTCCTCCGATAATTCCCGCCGCCAGCGCGGGCGCAGAGGTCTGGATATTTTGCAGAAGATGCAGGCTAACCCCCTACTCTCCGTACAGATCATTGAAGACGACTTTCCCCAGCTGCGCGAAGTAGATCTGAAACTGATCGAGCTGGCAAAGAAAATGGCCGCTCCCATCGTGACCAATGACTTCAATCTGAGCAAGGTGGCCCAATTGCACCACGTGCACGTGCTGAACCTGAACGATCTGGCTAATTCTTTGAAGCCGCTGGTCTTGCCTGGCGAAAAGATGAACATACTGGTTCTGAAAGAGGGCAAGGAATACAACCAGGGTGTCGGTTACCTGGACGATGGGACCATGGTGGTCGTCGACCATGCGCGTCGCATGATTGGGCGCGCCGTGGAAATTACGGTGACCAGTGTCTTGCAGACGGCATCGGGGAAAATGATTTTTGGCAAACTAGAAGACGCCGGTCTCAAGCCGGAACAAGTGCGTACGGTTACCGAGCTCTCGAGTTAACTTGGGAAGCCCCTCATTTCAATGAAAATACACCCGTCGGTCACTGGAAACGCAGAAACTCATTTGACAGGCTGAATCCGGCGGGTACAATCTTGCCGAGAAGCACACGTTTCACAACCAGACCCCCAGATGGACACCGCCTGCAAACACCCCAAAGTGCGCGTCGTAGCGCGTGAAGAGGACGTCGAATATGTTGAATGTCTGGACTGTGGCCAGGTATTCGACTCACACGAGTATCGAGACATGGAGATCGAGGAAGAAGTGTTGCGCGAACCGGAAGAAGACATCCGGTAAACGCTGCCCCAGTCCCAGCGACCAATCTCCTCAGGATCAAACGAGTCTATGTAAGTCCCGACGGGACAACTTCATCAGACCCGAAGCCCATGGTCTGCAGCGGCACCAGTCCGCCAAGCCCTCGACTATAAGTGGGTGGGCCCAAGTCTCGTTTTTGAGCAAACTCGCTTGCCGCCGGCAAGTGAAGGCTGGAAGGAACACACTTTTTGGGGTCCATCCCGCCACCAACCCCGATTTCCTGTGGAGCCTCGTGAGTTCCCTGCACTTCATGCGCCTTTCCTTAAAAGAAAGGCGCACACGCGGTCCTGTCCAGAGCTGCGTGCAGGAAATCGGGGCAATCGACGGGTGCCCTATCTTCGCGTTCTTCGCGAAGGGTGGGATACGCAGATCTCACCCTTCAACCTCCCGCGGAAAGCACACTTGTTCCTTAGGAGACCTGGGTTTCTCCCTGCTCATCAAACCCCGTAAATATTGGTTTCAATGAAGCGATTGCGGAACTTCCCCTTAGCGTCGTAGTGGGCAAGAAATTCTTGATATTTCGCCATTTCCGGGTAGAGGGGCTTGATCCGCGAAGCGTTCATGGCAAACAGCTTGCCCCAGTGCGGACGCGCGTCGAAAGGCGCTAACTTCTCTTCAATCATGGGCAGCACGGCCTTCACCGCCGGCCACTCCGGCTTCCAGGTGAAGTGAATGGCCATCGACGGTCGTTGATAGGCAGTGCTCATCCACAAATCATCTGCGTCAATGGTCCTCAACTCCGTGATAAACAGATGGGGAGTCACGTGCTCTCGAAGTTGCTCGACGGCCAGTATGGCCTGGTAACCCTTTTCCCGGGGAATGAGGTATTCGGATTGCAATTCCGCGCCGCTGCTGGGGGTGGCGCCGATGCGGAAGTGGGGCAGCCGTTCGTACCAGGGTCCGGGGATGCCCAGTTGTTCGGTACAACTTTCAGCGGAGTGCCCGGCCAGCGGATGCAGCTTTTGCGTGGCCAGCGTGGCGCCGAACAACTCGGGCTCGAAGTGCGGTGCGCTGTCCGTGGAAAGGCGGCGTTTCACCCACACCTGGCTTATGCGGTGATTCTGCCAGTCGGTGAACAGGCTCACGCTGTAGGCACTGGCAAAGATTTCGTCCAGGTGGCCTTCCAATACATTCATGGACAGGTTCTGATAGACGACTTGCGCAACCTTATAGGTAGGTTGCACATCGAGCGTGACCTTGGTCACGATCCCGATCGCGCCCAGGTTCACCACCGCCCCGTGGAAGCGATCCCCATCCCGCTCCCGGGACAGAGTCAGCAACTCACCCCCGGCCGTCACTAGTTCCAGGCCGGACACCGGCGTGGCCAGATTGCCATTCTTGATGCCCGAGCCGTGGGTGGCTGTAGCGATAGCGCCGGGGATCGAAATATGCGGTAAAGAGGCCAGATTGGGCAGGGCATAACCCTGGCTCTCAAGATACGGAGCCAGTTCGCTATAGGTTACCCCTGCTCCGACGGTCACCGTGCGCGCCTCCCGGTTCAGAGTCATCTGGTTGAGGTGAGCCAGCGAGATCTGGTTTTCGGTGCTGTCGGCGATCCCATTGAAGGAGTGGCGGGCGCCCAACGCTCGTATCTTCTTTGTCCGCTTGACCACCTCCTGCACTTCCTCAACCGTCTGAGGCTCATACAGTTGGCGAGTGCTGTAGGTGTAATTCCCTGACCAGTTTGTCCGCGGCGCAGTTGGCTGCTCGCCCGACCCAAAGGGCGACAAAATTGTGCCGGCAAGGAAAACGCCGGATGTTTTCAGAAATTCTCTCTTGTCCATAGGGATGTTCGCTCGGTGCTCGCTCCTATTTGACTGTCCTCGGGAAGGATACCAGTGACTCGATTGCCGATGACAGAGCAGTCAATTCGCGAGTGTTACCCACGCCTTTGCTCTCGGAACTTGCAAGCAAGAAGTTCCCCACTGCTAAAAGTCGAACACTGTTACTAAATCCCCCATAAGGGTAATAACAATGTGTCAAAAGCGAAGGTATTCTCCAGCAGTTGACGCTAACTGGCACAGCTCATGACTACAGGTGCGCCAACAAGGCCACTGCGATGTATTACTGCCTTCTTTGTCAGCCGTGCGTTTCTTTAGATCACACTGGCGAACTAAAACATAGAAATTGGAGCTTCAAAACCCATGACGCACTTTCCCATCGTAGCTCTTAGGCGCCGTTTGAATCCCCGACAGATATCTCTGGGCCGATTGGTGCCAGTGCTGTTGAGCGCTCTCGCGTTGGTGACTGCCAGCCCTGCGGCATGGGCTTTAACCTCCACCACTACCTCCCTGTTAACCGCGCCCGACAATCCCAACAGTGGGGCTGTCATCACCTTGACGGCGCAGGTGTTGGCCACGGAGTATACCGTGGCCGGAGGAACTGTGAGCTTCACTGATACCTATAATGGGGTCAGCGAAGTCCTGGGCACGGTTCAGGTTCAATCCACCAACGGCAATGCCGGCACCGCAATTCTTGAGACAGAAGTCGGCGGAGTGGGAACCCACCAATTCCAGGCCATCTATAGCGGCACTTCTTTCTTTGCCACCAGCTCTTCTCCTGCGCAGTCGGTCCCTTTTGCCATTCCCTATGCGTCCGCGACCGCGCTGACAACTACCGGTACCGCCCCCGGACCTTACTCCTTTAAGGGAACCGTATCCGCCTTTGGTCCTTCGGCGCCGACGGGAACTGTTACCTTCACTGATACCACCTCCAATTTTGTTCTGGGTACCGCGCCGCTTAATCCCGCGACCCTGCAGAACGGTTTCACGGCTCCGACGAATTATCCCATCACCGGGATGAACAACGGTCAGACCGGAAGCACCAACGGCCCGGCGGAAGGCGACTTCAACGGTGACGGCCGGCCGGATTTTGCCGTCCCCACCAACACCGGTCCGATCGTCATTCTGCTGGGCAAGGGTGACGGTACGTTTACCAACGGTACGTCGCTTACGCCCCCCTCTCCTTTTGAGCCTACCGCAGTGGTGGTGGGAGACTTCAACCAGGATGGCAAGCAGGACCTGGCCGTACTCAGCGCATCGGGGCCTGGCTCTGTCGGCAGCATCAACGTCTACCTCGGCAACGGGGATGGAACCTTCCAGGCTCCCAAGAACGTCCCGGTGGCGGCTATCGGGACCGGGCCCACAGCGTCCAGACTGCTGGCCACGGGTGACTTCAACCGTGACGGTGTGGCCGATCTGGTGGCCACCAATGCTGCTCTGAACCAGGTTGCGGTTCTCCTCGGGAATGGCGATGGGACCTTCCAAAAGGCAGTGCCGTATACGGTTGGCAATGCGCCCTGGAATGTCGTGGTCGGGGATATCAACCAGGATGGATTTCTAGATCTTGCAGTGGCCTCGGACGCTACCGGTTCGGCCAGCATTCTGTTAGGCAACGGCGATGGAACATTCCAGACATTTATCCCCGTCGCCCTCGGCTCCAGCCAGGTAGGTTCGGTTGCGCTGGGTGACTTTAATCACGACGGATGGCCGGACCTGGCAACTACCAGCGCCCCGGATAACCAAATCTATATTTCGATTAACCTGAAGACAGCGTCCCCCACCTTCGCGGCCCCAGTCAAGTACGCCATGAACGCTGGTCCGTACTATCTGACCATTGGAGACTTCAATCGCGACGGCAACCCGGACATTATCTCCGCCAATGGCAGTACCAGTGTCGGCGTATTGCTGGGTACCGCCACGGGTACCTTTCAGGCGGCGACTTATTACAGTTTGGGAACCGCTTCAATTTTCGCCACCGCAGGAGATATCAATGGCGACGATCGGGTCGATATAACCGCCATCACCGGCAACGGCCTGAGTGTGCTTCTGTCTGGCCAATCAGAGTCGGCATCGATCAGCAACATCACTATCAATGGATGCACGACGACCCCGCAAAACGTGGTCGCCAGCTATGCCGGCGACAGTAACTATGGGTCAAGCGCATCGGCGCCGCAAACCTTCACCGGGAATGCCCAGTCGACGGGGCTCGTCCTGACCGTTACACCGGCAAATAATTTTGTGGGTCAGCAAGTCACGCTGCAGGCCACGCTTACCCCATCGGCCTACGGTTCCCAAACTACCAACGGGGAATTGGTCACTTTCAAAAACGGCACGACGGTGATCGGTACAGCTCCTCTTTCCAGCGGAGTCGCAGTGCTCAATACGAGCTTTGCGTTCGCGGCGTCAGAAAGCTTTAATGCAACCTACGGGGGTGACTGCGCGTTTACCGCCAGTAACAGCAACGTGGTGCCCGGATCGACCTTGAACCCGTCGGTCCTGACCTGGAATACCCCGGCGCCCATCACCTACCCCACTCCGCTGAGCAGCGTACAGTTGAATGCGACGGATACTGTGGCTGGAGTTCCGCTGGCCGGTACCTTCACCTATACTCCCGCCGCGACCACGGTTCTTACCGCTGGAACGCATACGCTATCGGTAACCTTCGTCCCGACAAATCCGACTTATGCGACCCAGTCGACGACGGTGCAGATCGTCGTCAATCAGGGTGTCCCGGTCATCATTTGGCCCACGCCCACGCCAATCTCCTACGGAACGCCGTTGAACGGCTTCCAATTGGATGCCACCGCGACCTCAGGTACCGTTTCCGTACCACTTCCCTACAACGTCTACGGTATCTATACCCCGGGTTCCACTTATTCGACTGGCGGCTTCGATAACGATGGATACTCCTATTCCACTGCGACACTCGGCGCAACGGTAGTGTGGAACGGCCTGACCTTCAACATGGGGCCAGCCAATGCGCCGGACGCGGTCGCCACTCCCACGGGTGCGACGTCCGGGCTGGTCATCCCGCTGCCTGCGGGCACCTTTACCGATTTGTTCATGCTGGGCGCGATGGTGAATAACATCAACGCGGCCCAGACTTTCACCGTGACCTACACAGACGGCACCACCACGGTGTTTAACCAGAATATGAGTGACTGGTTTAATGCTGCCGGCTGGCCGGGCGAATCGGTGGTTAACTGCAGTGAGAAGCGTAACTTCGACGACGGATCGAGCCAGCCATTCTCAGTCTGCGTATTCGGCTATGACATTCCGCTCAATGTAAACAAGACAGTCCAGAGCATCACGCTACCGAATACCCGCAATATCGTCATGCTGTCGATGGACCTGCAGACGCCGCAGATTCCGGGAACGTTTGTTTACAACCCACCTTCAGGTACGATCGAACCGGTAGGGAATGCTGATCCGCTCCAAGTGTCGTTCACCCCGACCGATACTTTGGATTACACCTCGGCGAACGACGAAGTCTTCTTGCAGGTCGTAGCCCCGGCTACCACCACAACGCCGACGATTTCCTGGCCTACGCCGGCGCCGATTACCTACGGAACCCCGCTCAGCTCAACCCAGCTGGATGCCGTCGCCATGGCCCAGGCCCAACCCACCCCGGTTGTTCCTATCAGTCAGTTGTTGGTGGTTTCAACCGCTACCGACGGCACACCCTTTGGTCTCGCCGGCTTTGATGACGCAGGCGACGCATACTCTTACAACGAGTTGAACCTGGGCACCCCCGCGACGGCCGGCCAGGTGAATTATCAGGGCACTACATTCACCCTGGGTCAGCCTACGGTTCCCAACGCCATTTCCAGTGGTGCGGTCTACACCCTGACCCAACCCGGTAATTACTCATCCGTTTACCTGATTGGCGCCGCCGCAGACATCGTTGAGAATGGAAATAAAGGGAACGCACCCGGCGCGGCGTTCCTCCTCACTTATTCCACCGGCAACGCTGTAACCGAGACCGTGGACATGAGTGCCTGGAACCGCACGGGGGGGGGCACTTTTGGCGATGAGACCGTGGTGGCTACGACCAACCACGCCAACACGCAAAGTGGTGGAAGCAATCCGGGGACTTACAGGTTGTACGGTTATCAGATAGCGGCGGATCCCACCAGAACGCTGGTGAGCGTCACCTTGCCGAACGACCGCAACGTGGTAATCATGGCTCTTGGCTTTGGCACCAATAACCAGGTTGTTGTGCCCGGAACCTATGTCTACACGCCGCCTGCGGGTACAATCCTCGCCGTCGGCACTCACACGCTCGACGTGGCCTTCACGCCTAACAACCCTGCCGGCTACAACAGTGCCACCGGCAGCACGACTATCGTCGTGACCAAGGCTACCCCGATTCTTAACTGGCCCACGCCGGATGCGATCCCCACCGGCACCGCACTGAGCGGTACCCAGCTCGATGCGACTGCTACGTTCCAGGGCAACACATTGCCCGGGAACTTTAGATACACTGTTGTTGGCCGCCCCGGTGCGGCGCTTGGGCAGGTACTGCCGGCAGGCACCTATACCTTGAAGGTAGTGTTTACTGCTACTGGGCCCAACGCGGCTGACTTCAATACTGCGACGGCAACCGTGCAGCTGGTAGTCGGCACGACCGGCGCGACGGGGATCGGCGGCACCGCCGGTTATCCTACGGATGAATGCTGCTACTTCAGCCAGCCGACGCCGTATACCGTAAACGTGAACGGAAACAATGCTGCTCCAACCGGAACCGTAACGGTGACGTTTGGCAGCCAGACGCTGGGTACCGGCACGCTCGTACCCGGATCGGGATCGAGTTCGTCGGCGCTGTTGAGCTTGAACAGCTTCTACTTCAATCCCGGGCCAAACACGGTAACGGTGAATTATTCAGGTGACACCAACTACGTGGCCAACAGCAACACGCAGGTGATCGGCTTGCTGAACCCCGTATTCGGGGCCCAGACCACGACGGTCGGCGGAACCGCGACGACCCTCAATGTGCCTTATACCTTCACTCAGGCCGGTACCTTGTCCTACAATTACAGCCCGGTGAATGGATCAATCGCGGACTTCAGTGATAACGGTGTTCAATGCTACGAGGGTTCCACGCCTACGGCGCTGGCCAACCAGCCTCTCCCGCAAGGCACGCTTTGCATCTTCAGCGTCGCCTTCAAGCCAGGTTTACCGGGGATTCGTAAAGGAGCGATTCAGGTGGACTTCACTCCTAGCGGAGGAAGCGCTGAACCGCATCTGTACGCTTTCCTTTCAGGCCTGGGAGCAGCCTCTCAGATTTCGCTGAGCAGTGCGCAGACGCTGGTACTGAACAACGCGCTGATGCAGCCACAGGGCCTGGCCTTTAACCCGAACGACACTGCCAATGCGAGCTTGTACATCGGCAACGGTACGTACACGACCAGCACACCGAACGTAGGCCAGATCGATAAGCTGAGCGGCGGTGTGTTGAGTACCTGGGTTCCAGCCAGCCCCACTACGGTCGTTTATCCCAGTGACCTGACGTTCGACGCTTTTGGCAACCTGGTGGTCACGGACGCCAATGCGGCGAAGGTGATCAGCTTCAATCCCGCCAAGGCGGCAACGCAGCTAGGGACCGGCAGCTTCACCCTCACGCTTCCGCTGGCGGCCGAGAACGACTTTGGCGGCAACATGTACATTGCCGACGCAGCCGCGACAGGCCGGGTCATTATGATTCCTGGAGAAACCTTCGCGTCGTATACGCCGAGCTTGCTCAACCTGGGTGCCAGCGTAATCTTCCCGCAAGGGTTGGCGGTCGACAATGCAGGCGCCAATCTGTACGTGGCCGATGGAGGTACTTCGGCTTCGCCTTCCACCACCAGCCAGATTGTCCAGGTTCCGCTCAGCGGCGGAGGTGGAACAGCAATTTCCCTCTCGCCCTGCGACGGTACTGTGAGCCCATGCACCTTTAACTCGCCCGCAGGGATGGCCTTCGATCCCAACGGCGATCTGTTCATCACCGATAGCGGTCCGCGCGTGCTAATGATCCCGGCCAATCACTCGGGCAGCAACGAAACCACGCAGCTACCGATGACTGGACTCGTCAACCCCACCGGAATCACGATGGATGGATCTGGCGATGTCTACGTCACCGATCTCAACGGAACCGTCGATGAGTTGATGGTGAACGCCGGTGTGATGTCGTTCAAGACAGCGAACTCTTCACTCACGACCACCATCACCAACACCGGCAACCTGCCACTGCAAAACATCACGATTACGGCGCCAACCGGGCCGTTCTCAATCACCACCGATGGTTGCAGCGGAACCACAGTCGCAGCCGGCGGTAAGTGCAGCCTGACTTACAAATACACGACCTCAGCCTCGCAGGTGAGCAGCACGGTCACGATCAAGAGCAATGCGTACACTGCGAATGGAGTCACGATCACGCTTCAGAACTTCTAATAAAGCGCGGTCGCAGCTAAACACGAAACCGCAGATCTCTCCACCGTCTGGTGGAGCGGTCTGCGGTTTCTGTCTTTAAGCTGCCAGATTCGTTCTAGGGCAGTTTGAATTCATTTTCCGGCATCCCGGTTACATCGGTCTCGAGCGCAAATAGCCCGCCCCCGAATCGCTCCCACTGCCCGGGCTCGGGCGAGGCTGAAGTAACGTAAAGCACATTGCCACCCGGTCCTCCGAAGGTACAATTTGTCGGCCGGATTACCGGCATCTCAATCACACGATCAATGGTTCCGTCCGGAGCCACACGCACGATACAACCTCCGCCGTAACGGCAATTCCACACGTAGCCATCCGTGTCCATGGCCGAACCGTCCGGCTTGCCACGTTCAAAGCCCTGGAAGAAAGGCTGCTCGCCGCGGATATTTCCTGTTGCCAAGTCGAACTCGTAGGACCAGATGCAGTTCTTGAGCGTGTCACCAAAATAGAATCTGGTGCGCTCGGGACTCCAAAGCAGCGTGTTCGCAATTCCTAGCTGCCGTCTACACTCTATGGACGCGCCAGTCCCATCGATGCGGTAGAGAACACCGTCTTCCCCACCTGCTTCACCGGGAGCGCCGTCTTCTTTCACATTGTTGCGCATCGACCCGACCCACGCTCTTCCGCCCGGATCTACCCCCGCATCATTACAGCGGACGAAGGGCCAACCGGGAAGGGCAAACAACTTTACGTGCGGCGTATCGCTGGCCGGTTGCCAAAGCGCCAGACCCGAACCGAGAGACAAGCACAGCGTGCCTTTACGGTTGGTCCGCAATACGCAGGTTACTGGCTCAGAAAAGAACCAGGTCTTGACCGTGTCTTCCGGCAACGAATAGCGATGCACGAGGAAACGATTGATGTCGGTCCAATAGATGGACTGGCTATCCCGATCCCACAGCACACCCTCGCCGCACGCGTCCCCGGCGGGCACAATACATACTGGTTCTTTGATCTTCAGAGCATCCTCCCTACAGAAAATTAAGTATCGCCGCGCTGGCCGCGGCGAGCGGAATCGTCAGCTGCCCATTGTTCACTGACAGCACTTCTTTCTTCGAAGCCTTCCAGGTGCCGGCCGCTGTGGTCTCCGCGCCACCCAATGTTACCTGCGTCCTCGCATCCACCGCAGGGGCCTCGAGCCTGATCATCGAGGCCTGCCGACTGGAACTTTTTGTATCCAGGCGCAGGATAGCGCCAGTCGCGCCCTTGTTGATGAGCGTGATTGTCAGTGCACTGTCTTTCGAGCGCGTGGCGTAGGCTTTGATCTCCGCGGTAGTGGGGCCTACCTCCGTCTGCAACAGTTCGCCGCGGCCCGCGACCGAGAAAGCCAGCATTCCGTAGTATTCCGGCTTGGCCGAATAATGCCCCTGTTCGTCGTCGCCGATGGGAGAGTAGGAACTGATGAATCCGAGTTGATTCACCCCTGTTTCCATGTTGACCCCGCCGCAGTTGTTCGTAGCAAGAGTGAACATGTAGTCGAGCACCCATAAGGCCGAAGCCATGGTGTCGCTCACTCCGGGCCGCCCACCGCCCGAGAACGAGTTCACTTCGCATATACGATACGGCACGCCGCAGCGCTGTGAGGCAGCGCGCAATTGATCGAGCTGCGGCTGAAGCTTCGGGTCCACTCCCAACAACTTCCCGATCGTACTGCCGGAGTTCTGTCCTTCGCGGTAATAGTGGTGAGTGAGCAGAACAATGTCTTTGCCCTCGTCGACGGCAAACCGGCTGACCCATTCGGTTTTGCCCGCGGCGTCCGGACCCGCGAATGGAATGCCCGGGAGCTGGGTTCGAAGGGCAGTCTTGTAGCGGCGGTAGTCCGCCAGCCATTGCTCATATCCGTAGCCTGGCGGTCGATGCTTCTCGTGGGAAAACAGGTCAGGTTCGTTGCCGATCTCGAAGGCCAGTAGCCGGTCTCGCGCGACTGCGACCACCGCTTTCGCCTCGGCAACCGCGTCTTCCTCTGTGCCGCTGCCCAGGTTTAATGCCCAAATCAATTTCCATCCTGTGGCCTCGAGGAACCCGCCCAGTTCTTTGAGGGCGTGATCATTCACCGTGGTTCCGTAGGGGCTGGAAACGGGTGTGGCCGCCGCCGCGTACCGGGCGTAGTCTGCGGTATTCCCGCCCACTCGCACCACACCTTCACGACCGAGTGTCCGCACCAACTCAACATAGGTACGATTTGCTGGGCTCAGCAAGCCAGGTCTGGCCACGGAAGATATCTCATAACCAAGGCCTGGAAAATCAGTTGCGATGCTAAACAATGGAGGACCGATGCGTATGCTTACTTGCGCCGCCGGCGTGTCAGCGAACGCTGCGGGAGCGGCCAGTGCGACGCCGGCAAGAGCGCTCCGGGCTATGAAATCGCGGCGGTTCATGCGCTTCGAGTATAAAGAGCCCAGTCAAGTAGAAATGCACAGCATTTGTTGCCGGATGAGAGGCGTCCGGCTACAACTCCTGAGGTCTACCGGCATACCCGGGTGAGCTGTCAGAATTGCGCCATGGCAACCAACCTGGCGCCTTCCAGAACTGGGGAGCATACCGCGCTCCAACGCATGCTTGGCCCGGCCAGGTTCCTTTCACTGCTTGTTCTTCTCGGTTTGCTGGTAATGTGCCTGATTTTTTCCTGGACCACACGGGATGCGATGGCTCATTTGCCCTTTCTGAAGGGAGGAAAAGCACAGCCCAGTACGGCTGCCACCGCGCAGACGACGGCCGTCGATCTGCATCCCTGGCAGATTGCCCAGGCGCTTGCGCCGCTCGCCGTCAGCAAGGAAGAAGAAGAGTATGCGCATGAGGCCGAACGGCTAGCCGATCACGATGTGAACCAGGCGTTTGCAGCCGCTTTGCGCCAGGCCGGCGAACTGCGCGCCGTGCCTACAGGGGAAGCGTTGGAGCTTACCCAGAAAGTGGCACAGCTGCAGGCGACCCTCAAAGACGACCAGGCGCAGGTGCAGAGCTTAACCCAGACAACGGGCACCGCCCAGGACGACTTGAAAATCGCTCAGGCACAACTCGCACTTGACCAGGATGAACTGAACGATGCCGAGCATGATCTCGCGCGGGCCTCGGGCGACGTACGCACTAAGATCCAGCAGGAGCTTGCGGCCCACGAAGCCGCGATGAGCAAGATGAATGCGCAGTCAGGCGGCGACAGCCAGATGGCGGTTATTTCTACCCGCCAGTATGGTACCCTTGCCCACCGGGTTGAGGCCTGGTTCAGCCAGCGCAGCCGTCATCAATTGATCCAGCAGGCGATCGAGCAGGCGCATTTGGATACAGCCAGTTTGACGGCGCAGCACAATGCGCTTGAAGCCAAGGCTGAGGCCAGCTCGGATGCTGCGGCCGGCAATGCAGCCAAGCCAAGTGCTGCCAGACTCGCGAGCCTGCAGCAGAGGCGGGAACAGCGCCAGCTTCTTAGCATTTACGACGACCGCATTCAAACCCAGCAGCAGCTCGCGGGAGTTTACAGCAAGTGGTCAAACCAGGTGATGCTGCAGCACCGCATCGTCACCCACATGGCGATGCGCTCGCTGGCGGCGATTGCGTTTACTTTAATTTGCGCCCTTCTTGTGGAGTCGGCAGGGGTGGCGTTGCTGGAGCGACGTGCACTGGACCGGCGGCGTTTGCAAACACTGCGCACGATTCTGCGGCTCAGTGTGCAGTTGCTTGGCGCGATCTGTGTGCTGCTGGCAACGTTCGGTGTGCCCAGCCAGATATCGACCATCCTCGGTCTGGCGACGGCAGGTCTCACCGTCGCTTTGCAAAGCTTTATTCTCGCGTTCTTTGGCTGGTTCATTCTCATGGGCAAGAATGGAGTCCGTGTAGGGGACTGGGTGGAGATTAATGGTATCGCCGGCGAGGTCATTGAGATCAATCTTTTCCGAACCACGATCCTCGAAAACCATGCCTGGGCTGACAAAGGACATCCCACCGGACGCCGCGCAACCTTCATCAACAATTACGCGGTGACGGGCCAGTACTTCAATTTTTCTACCGTCGGGCAATGGATGTGGGATGAGATTTCCGTAAGTCTTCCACAATCTACGGACACATACGCCAAGGTCGCGCTCATTCACAAAGCGGTATTGGAAGAGACAGAGCAAGACGCCCGGCTGGCGGAGCAGGAATGGAAGCGGGTTCCGCGGCACAGCGGCATGAGCCATGCCAGCGCGAGCTCGTCGATGGATTTGCGTCCTGCCGGCACAGGAGTCGACGTCGTGATACGTTACGTAACTCGGGCCTCGGAGCGCCTCAAGGTGCGCAACCGATTGTACGTACGAGTCATCGATGTGCTCCATAATCCGCATGTGGTTATCTCTCCCTCTCAACCATCGAAGCTGGCCGCGGCGGTGTTGGCCGCCAGCGAATCGTCGGACCGTGAGCCTAGAGATAAGCGAGCCGGCATGTACGCGTAGAAAAATCGACAAACATTTCCAAGAAGGAGCATCCACACAGAGATCTCTCCACTGCGCTTCGCTTCGGTCGAGATGACAAAGGGGAGGGTGGCGCTTCCAGAGAGAGTCGTTGCTGAACAGAAGCCATTTTTCATCACCTTGTGTGGACCCAAGGCCCATGGCTCCTCCGTCGAAAATAAAGCGGCACTGCCAGACTTTGGAGTGGGTGGCCCAGGTCTCGCTGAGGCCCGTGTTTGTTCAGCAGCTTTTCTCGATGGAGGCGCCCCTCTCCCCTTTGTCATCTCGACCGAAGCGAAGCGCAGTGGAGAGATCTCTGTGTGGATGCTCCTTCTTGGAAATGTTTTTCGACCCTAGCGTGGTAGCGGGACTGCAGTTTCTTTTCCGGGCGCTCACGAGTTCTTGTGTTTCATCACTTAGCGGTCCAGCCCCCGTCGATCACGATGTCGGTACCGGTAAGGAACCCGGCCAACTCCGAGCAGAGATAACAGGCAAGTGCGCCGATCTCTTCCGGCTTGCCCCATCGTCCAATGGGCATGTTGGCCACGAATTGGGCGTTCACTTCGGGATCGTTGATGATGACCGCATTCATGTCAGTGGCAACTGGCCCCGGACTGATCGCGTTGACGGTAATTCCTTCCCCGGCCACTTCCAACGCCAGGGCGCGCGTAAAGCCGAGCAAACCCGCCTTGGCGGAAGAATAGGGGCTACGCCCAGGCAGCGAGATGTGGCCCATGATGGAAGACATATTCACCACCCGGCCGTAGCCCGTGCCCTTCATCCCGGGAACAAACGCCCGGCACATGAGAAATGTAGAAATCAGGCTGGAGTCCACCACGCTGCGAAACTCCTGCAGCGGAAAATCGATGACCGGTTTGCGGATATTGATGCCCGCGTTGTTGATCAAAATCTGCGTATGGCCGAAGCGCTCCGCGACTGCGCGCGCTACCGCCGCCACATCCTCTTCCCGGGTCACATCGGCGGTAAAGATGGCCGCCGTTCCACCCGTCGCCGTGATCGCATCGCGCACCGACTCCAATCGCTGCACATCCCTGGCTACCAGCGCGATCTGGGCGCCCGCCTGGGAAAGAGATTTTGCCATGGCCTCGCCAAGACCGCGGCTGCCTCCGGTGATCACTGCCGTCCGGCCCGATAGGTCGATCTTCATCTGAAAATGATACCCCTCGCTCTGCATCCGTTTTTGCTGGTACCCTGACCGGGCGGATTTCTACCACAGAGGGCCTGGGGATGAAGGCGAGTCGAACGCGGTACAGCATTGTCGCACTGGCCATCGGTCTCGCCATCCTCTCCTACGTGCAGCGGGTGGCCATTTCTCAGGCTGCTGGCCCCATCTCCCATGATCTGCACCTGAACAAGGCGCAGATGGGCCTGGTCTTCGGAGCCTTTGGCCTTTCCTACGCTTTATTTGAAGTTCCCATCGGCTTGCTGGGCGATAAGATCGGCGTCCGCCGGGTGTTGATGCAGATCGTTCTGGGCTGGTCAGCGTTTACCGCGTTGACCGGCGCGGCCTGGAACTTCGTTTCTCTCTGGCTGATTCGCTTCCTGTTCGGAGCCGGTGAGGCGGGTTGTTTCCCCATCCTCACCCGCATGCTCAGCATGTGGTTGCCGGCGCGCGAGCGCGTCACCGCGCAAGCTTTGCTGTGGGCCTTTGCGCGCTGGGGCGGGGCCGCCACGCCGCCGCTGGTGCTGGCCTGCATCGGGTGGATCGGATGGAGATTCTCCTTTGTGGGCTTCGCGTCGCTGGGGCTGGTTTGGTGCGCCGTGTTTTGGCTTTGGTACAGGGACAATCCTCGCCAGCACACTTCCGTCAACGATGCCGAAAAAGAATTGCTCGAGAAGTCGCGGGTGATGATGACCCACCACGCGGGCCAGAAGAAGTGGCTGTCGTTGCTGCTCACGCCCGAAGTAATGGTTCTGTGTCTGCAATACTTTTGCGTTTCGTTCACCTGGTACTTCTACATCACCTGGCTGCCAACGTATTTGCGCGAGGGTCGCGGCCTGACGGCGGCCCACGCGGCGGGACTGTCGGTGCTCCCGCTGTTGTTCGGAGGCGTCGGTGCTTTGCTGACCGGACTGGCTCCGGCTGGTTTGCCGCGGCGCAGGATCGCATTCTTTGGCCTGATGGGTACTGCGCTGTTGTTGTTTATCTTTATGCGTACGCAGGCGGTGACCACCGCCATGATCTGTATGGGCCTGGCCAGTCTCTGCAGCGACCTGACCATGCCCGTCTCCTGGGACGCCTGCGTAGAGATCGGCGGATCCTACACGGCAACCGTGGCTGCGACGATGAATATGCTGGGCAATCTTGCCGGATTTGTTATGCCGGTTGTTGGCGGCTTGATCCTGCAAAGGACCGCCGGCAACTGGGCCGCCCTGATCCACTTGATGATCGCTTCCGATGTGATCGCAGCACTATGCTGGCTCTACCTCAACCCCGAGCGCGCCGGTCGCCAAAGGGAGCGGGAACGCGCGCAGGAAAGATTGAACGCCACACTCAACATAGAAGGTGCTTCGCTTTGAATAAGGGTCGCGGGCTGATTGGTGTGCTGTTGTTGCTGCCCTTGCTCGGGTCTGCAGGCGCACCCGATACAGGGGCCGACTGGCCCATGCCGGGGCGGGACCCCGGGGGCACACGCTACTCTCCACTGACGGAAATTACGCCCGCAAACGTGAACCAGTTGAAGGTGGCGTGGGTTTACCACATGAAGCCTGCCGGCAGCGCCAGCCTGCATCCATCGGAGGATCAGCCGCTGGTGGTGGGCCCCACCATGTACGTGGTGACTCCGTACAGCCGGGTAGTTGCCCTTGATGCCGCGACTGGGCACGAACAGTGGGTGTTCCAGATCCCCGACGGCGACCAGGCATCGGTGAGCGGGGCCAACTTCTGGTCCGGTGGGGAGGGTGCTGGGCCGGCTATCATCTTCGGCACCCGTCGAGGCCGAATGTATTCCATCAGCGCCGCCACCGGTCAGCTCAATCCTGATTTCGGCGACCACGGGATGGTCGATCTGAAGACTCCCGAGGTGATGACCACCGGCAAAGATAAGAGCTACATCCTGCCTACGCCACCCCTGATCTACAAGAACCTGGTCATCACCGGTTCCGGACCGGGGGAAGGTCCGGGCGGCTTGAACGGTGGCGTGGGCCCCGCCGGGGATACTCGCGCCTGGGATGCGCGCACCGGCAGACTGGTCTGGACCTTTCACTCCGTGCCTCGCCCGGGCGAAGCGGGGCATGAGACGTGGGCAGGCGACAGCTGGAAAGATCGTTCTGGCGTGAACGTGTGGGGTTACATGACCGTCGACGCCGCGCGCGGAATTCTTTACATGCCCTTTGGAGCGCCCAACAATGACCGCGTTGGTGTGGATCGCCCCGGCAATAACCTTTTCGGCTCATCGCTGGTTGCGGTCAAGGCGGATACCGGCAAGCTGTTGTGGTATTTCCAGGTGGTTCACCACGATATTTGGGATATGGACCTGGAAACGCCACCGACACTGTTTGATATAAAGCGAAACGGGAAGACCATCCCTGTGGTGGCAACGGTGAACAAGAATGCGCTGATGTTCATTCTTAACCGAGTCACCGGAAAGCCGATCTACGGGATTGAGGAACGGCCTGTGCCGCAGAGCAATGTTCCCGGGGAGCAGACTTCTCGAAGCCAGCCCTTTCCGCTCTTGCCCGAGCCCCTGGCGCAAAACACGCTGAGCCGTGACAACCTTTACAAAGACACGCCCGAACATAAAGCGTGGTGCGAGCAATACGTCGACAGTAACAACATGCTGTTGGGTGCGGTTCCTTACACGCCGACCGCGCTTGACCGCTACACCGTGGGCCTGCCTGGCACGCAGGGCGGAGTGAATTATTATGGCGGAGCCTACGACCCCAGGCTCGGTTTGTTTGTCGTCAATATAAACAACCTGGCTCAGCCAATGCGGATCATTCGTAACCCGGACGGTAGCTATAGCAACTCCGGACCACTTGCCGGGATCGTTCGCTTCTGGGACCCCAGCAATCACCTGCCCTGCACCCCTACACCTTGGGGGCAACTGGTTGCAGTGGATGTGAACACGGGAAAGATTGCCTGGCGAAGCACCCTGGGCGTGACCGACAGCTTGCCTGCAGGCAAACAAAATACCGGACGTCCCGGCCTTGGTGGCGCGATCGTTACCGCCAGTGGCCTGACGTTCCTTGGCGCCACGGATGATGCCCGCTTCCGCGCATTTGAGACCAGGACCGGCAAGGAGATTTGGACAGTAAAATTGCCCGCTTCCGCGGAGTCCACTCCGATCACCTACGCGGATGCCAAAGGCCGGCAGTACATTGCCGTCGTCGCTACCGGCGGTTTCGGGATAGGCGCGACGCTGGCCAGCGATGCACTCGTGGTCTTCAGTCTATCGGGTGGTGAGAGCATAGACACGTTAGCTGCGCCTACGCAGAACGCTACGCAGAGCGCCGCGCCTACTGTCACTGCATCTCCGTCATCGCCGGCACAGACTCATTTGCCGCCTGGACCCGGGCACGACCTAACGGTCAGAGTCTGTTCCGGATGTCACTCACCCGACCTCGCTGCCAGCCAACGGTTGAGCGCGCAGGAGTGGAATAGCCTGGTGCAAAATATGTCCGCACGCGGAGCTGTTGCCACCGACGAAGAGTTCGACCAGATCAGCGGCTACCTGGCCCAGTCATTCCCTCGAAGCACCCCGCCTTCCAAATAGAAATCGTCACCGCGTCTGTTGCTTATTTCGGGGGCGGTCGTCCGCGGCTCCGCCAGCTTCAAGCGATTTCTCACTTTTCTAGAGAGAGCGTCACTTCGTAGTAAACAAATGTTAAAAATCACTAATGAATTCAATATCTTAAAAAAACATCTTGACAGTCGTGTAATAGCGACGATAGATTGGTGACGGGCACCTCTAACTTGGAGAACTATTTATATGCGTAAAGTAATAGTGGCCATCCTCTCTCTGTCCTCTTTTATGCTTCACGCTCAGGCAAACACGCCTGCACAAACCCAGGTCGCGAGTAACGGGCCTGCGCCGCAAGTCAAGCGCATTTCCACTGGGGTCATCGCTCCAAAGCTGATTTATCACGTCGACGTGGTCGCAGATTCGACAAGCACTGCTCGCCTGTTCAGCAACGACTGCACGGTTGTTGTCGGCATGGTCGTTGACAAGAATGGTAAACCCGAAGATCTCAAGATCGTCAGGTCGGCTTCACCGGGAGTGGACGCTAGCGTCCTTGCTGCCGTGAGTCAGTATCGCTTCACGCCTGGCATGGTGAGCAATCAACCCATTGCTACTCCTCTCAACCTGGAAGTAGTTATCGCGAATGCCTATCGGTAGTCGCTTCCTCTAGCCCCTGACGAGGGACGGGCGGACAAAAACTCCGCCCGTTTTCCTCTCCGGCCGGGCACAATCGTAAGCACCAAATCCCTCATTCTTCACCCCGCCGAAATCGGAATGCTATCATCCGGTTGCTCGGGTCGAATTTCCTTATTGATGTGCACGACCATTGACTCAGGGTATACATCTATAGGAAATTGGCTTTTGAGTGTCAGCGCGTTGGGGAATGAAGCGATTTGTCGTCAACTCGGTCACGATGCTCGCCATGTTGCTCGCGGGAGCTACCACGAGCGCCCAAAGAGCGCCGGCTTCTCCTAGCCAACCCTGGCAGGGAAAGCCGGTAACAGCTCCGCCACGTCCCACCCCGGTCTTGGCTCCCGATCCAAACAAGACTTATACTCTGGCGGAACTAGTCAACCTGGCCGAGCAAAACAACCCCGACACCCGCGTGGCATGGGAAAACGCCAAGGCACGCGCCGCCGACCTCGGGATCAGTAAGGCGACTCTCTATCCAACTTTGGCCGCAGTGGCGGTTGCGCAGAGCGTGCGCGATAACCTCTTCTTCGCACCCAACTATTACCGCCAGACCGTTCAGACATTTTCTCCCGCGCTCGAGGTGGACTACACCGTCTTCGACTTTGGCAGGCGAGTGCAGGAGATTGCTATCAGCCGAAACAACCTGCTGGCCGCCAACTTCCTCTTCAACGATACCCACCGCAAGGTCATCTTCCAGGTAATGGCTGCCTACTATCGCGTCCTCAACACCAAAGGCCAGGAGGACGTGGCGGAAGCCAACCTCAAGAATGCGCAGACGGTGCAACAGGATGCCGAATCACGGCTCGAGCTGGGACTCGCGACGCTGCCCGACGTACTTGAGGCCCGCAGTGCGGAAGCACAAGCGGAATATGATCTACAGGCAGCCATCGGGGCATCCGAGATCGCTCACGGCGATCTCGCTACGGCTCTTGGCGTTTCACCAGTCAACCCGTTGCAGGTCGAAAGCATTCAATCGTTGACCATTCCCGAGAATCTGGCCGACACGGTGGAGACCTCGATTGACAAGGCACTTGCCCAGCGGCCTGATCTTATGCAGCGCGTCGCGGAGCTGCGTGCCGCCCACGCAGAAGTGAAAGAAGCCAAGACGGCGTACCTGCCCACCTTGAGTCTGAGTGGGGCAGCAGGTCTGGCCAAGAACTTCTCCGAACAGCCTGGGTTTCCCGGTGTCTATTCCGCCAATCAGGAATTCTGGAACGCGAGATTGAGCCTGAGCTGGACCCTGTTTGACGGATTCGCACGCGAGAGTCGAGTGGCGAAAGCGAAGGCCGATCAAAAACAGGCAGCCGCCGAAGTCGACGCAATACGCGACCAGGTGGAAAACGAAGTGTGGGCCGCCTACTCCACCGCGCGCACCGCGCTCCGTCAACAAAAAGCGGCAGCCGCTTTGCTCGAGGCGGCGTCTTCTTCCTACAACGCGGCATTGCAGTCCTACAACTACGGCGTGCGCAGCCAGATCGATGTAGTCTCGGCACAACGCGCTCTGGCTGCAGCGCGCACCGCCGATGTCAGCGCCCGGACCCAACTGCTGACTGGGGTGGCCGCATTAGCCTTCCAGACCGGAGACCTGCTCCATGCGAAAGGCCCGTGAACCTATGCCCGCTAAACTGATAGAAAAGCAGACAAGAATCCTGCGCTCGCCGCTAGGCCGAGGGTTGCTCCGGGCTACCGTGACCGGATTGTCCTTCGCCGGTGCGCTGCTGGTCGCCGGATGTTCCCGCGCTCCTTCGTTCAATATTCTGGGATCGTATTTTCCCGCATGGATCGTCTGCGGCGTTATCGGCATCCTGCTCGCCGTTGCCGTTCGCTTGTTTTTCGTGCGCATCAATCTTGAAAATGAGCTGTTGGCGCCGCTCATCCTGGTCTATCCCTGCTTGACTGCTTTTTTTACATTCACCCTTTGGCTTGTGTTCTTTAGTTAGTCCGGAAGGAGAGGCGATGCCCGATAACGACACAAATCCGCAGCGCCGGCGTCTCGGCAGGATTGTCAGTATTTGCATTGTCGCCGCTGCCTTGATCACGGGAGCTTTGGTGATAGCCCGCACCAACGAGTACCCACGAACGGATGATGCGGAGGTATTTGCCAACTTCATCGGCATCGCTCCACAGGTAGACGGCCCTATCGTCCAGCTCGCGGTCCAGGACAATCAATATCGCAAACAGGGGGATCTGTTGTTTCAAATCGATCCGCGGCCCTACGAATACACGCTCGAAAAAGCGAAGTCCGACCTGAACACGCTGGAGGGGCAGATTGTCGACCAGCGAAGGACGATTGCCTCCCAGGTAAGCGCCGTTGGTGCGGCCATGGCCAATACCGACAGCGCGACTGCCAACGTCGATCGCGCGGTAGCCGCGGTCGGCGAAGCCAAGGCAAATGTCTCCTCTGTGCAGGCTGCACTCGACAGCGCTAACGCCGAACTGCTCTATCAGACCAATAACTTTCATCGCATTGAGCCGTTGCTGGCCAAGCAATTTGTAACCGTAGACCAGGTGGACCAGGTCAGAACCGCGGTTACGGCACGACAACAGACCGTGCAGCAGCTTCGCGCGCAACTGCTTTTGGCCCAGGCGCAGGTGGTATCCGCGCAGGCCCAGTTAGAGCAGACAAGGGCCGCCAGGGAGCAAAGTCACTCACAACTCAACCAATCGCAACACAGCGTGCTTACGCTTGATCCCCTCACCGCTCAGCGTGAGGGAAGAGCCTCGGCCATTCGCACCGCGGAGTACAACCTGAACAACTGCAGTGTGTATGCGCCCTTTGATGCACGCGTGACCAACATGACTATCTCTCGGGGCGCCTATGCCCATACCGGCCAGCAGGTTTTTACTCTGATCGATGTCCGCACCTGGTGGGCGGTCGCGAACTTCCGCGAAACGCAATTGCATCGAATCCTGCCCGGGATGAAGGCCTATGTTTACGTTCTCTCCCGTCCCACGGTGAGATATGAAGGCATCGTCGACAGCGTTGGCTTCGGGGTGACGCCGGACACCACTCTGGTGGGGTCGTTTACAACCTCTGGTTTGCCGGATGTGCAACGCTCCTTGAACTGGGTGCACCTGGCGAGCCGCTTCCCGGTGCGCGTTCGCATCAATGCGCCAGAGACGGAGCCTTTCCGTCTGAGCGAGTCTGCGGTGGTCGTGATCCGTGGATGGAACTAGGTATGGCGGCCCAGGGTAAAGCGTTGCCGGCAGTCTCCAAGCCCAACGCCCTCGATGAGGCCGGGGAATTTCTTTGGAATTTTCTCAAGACCGAAATGACGCCATATCCGGGAAGAGCCTGGGTTGTAGCGCGCATCACGATCGCCGCGACGCTGGTGATGATACTGGTCATGACGTTCCAGATTCCCAACGGCTTTCTGGGGGTTATTTTTACCCTATTCCTAAGCCGCGAGAATCCCACGGCCACTTTCGTTGCCGGTCTGCGGACCATTGCGGCTTTTCTGACGGCCACCGCCTACACGTTGCTCGGCGCCGCCATGTTTGTGGACGATCCGCTGACGCACTTTCTGGGGATTGGTGTCAGCCTTTTCGTGTCCTTTTTCCTGATCGGCATCATTAACGATTACGGAACTGCGGTGGCCTTTGGCTTCACCGTTGCCGGCGCTATCCCGCTCTGGGACCGAAGCACTCTCAACGTAAACGACCGGGTCGAGGGCACCCTATGGCTGGCCGGCGTGGTCGCCCTGGGCGTGGTGGTGACGGTCGTGGTTGAGTATGTTTTCCGCCGAGTTCATCCCACGACGGACCTCACCGAGGGAATCGATGACCGCCTGCAGACGGTGGAGAATGTCCTGCGTTCTGCCGCCGCAGGCCAGCCCCTCGACACTGTGTCGCAGAAAAAACTCTCGCTCTATACCAGCGTTTCCACCTCGCGGCTTCGAAGGTTGATCCTTCGTTCTCAATTTAGCTTGCACTTCAAGGGCCAGATGGGGGCGGTTGTTGCGATGGTGGGTCAATTGGTAGATGTTGCCGCCAATTTCCATCTCGCTCTCATCGAGCGCGCTAAAAAGTCAGGTCAACCCGCGGTGCAGGTTGATCCGGCCGATAAGGCCCGCCTGCGGCATCTCGCGGATGAGGTGGAAATGCTGAGCAAGGATCTGGCGCTGCGGCGGCTGCCAGGAAAGATCCAACGTCCTGCGGATCAGGATCCTTCAAAGCTGCCATTTTTGTCGGCGATGGAAACAATCGTTTCGCTGATCCCCGAGGCATTTTCGGGGTCTACCCAGTTGGGAGAATTCGTTCGAGCGCCTTTGGATGAAGAGCAGGCGCCGCGCTTCTTCGCCAGTGATGCTTTCTCAAATCCGGCTCACGTGCAGTTTGCTTTGCGCGGTACCCTCGCCTCTTTCGCCAGTTACATTGTCTATACCGCGATTGACTGGCCGGGGCTTAGTACCTGCATGGCCACCTGTATCATCACCGCCCTTTCCACCATTGGCTCATCGCGGCAGAAGCAACTGCTCCGCCTCGGAGGGGCTATCATCGGGGGCGTCATTTTTGGATTTGGAGCGCAGATTTTTGTGCTGCCATACCTCGACTCGATTACCGGCTTCACTCTCTTGTTCATGTTTGTGACCGCATTGTCGTCCTGGATTGCGACCGCTTCTCCAAGGATTTCGTATCTCGGCGTGCAGCTAGCCCTGGCCTTTTTTCTGATCAACGTGCAGGAGTTCACTATCCAGACTTCGCTTTCCATTGCCCGCGACCGTGTCTTTGGAGTTCTGCTTGGCTTGATGATGATGTGGCTGATCTACGATCATTTGTGGGTGAAGAGTGCGCTGGACGAAATGCAAAGCATCTTTGCGCGCAACCTTGAGATGTTTGCGGAACTTACCGAGCAGTTGCTGGAAAAGGATCAGGTGAAAGCAATCAAACGGATTCGCCAACTGCGCGATCAGCTCACCGCGGGTTTTCCGGCAGCAACGGCGCAAGGTGACGCGGTCTTACTCGAGTTCGGCCCCTCGCGCCGGCGACAACTCCAGATCCGAGACGATATCCGGAGATGGCAGCCAACGCTCCGTACCCTGCTGCAGGTGCAAATCGCTTCCGTGCAGTACCTCCAGCACACACCGCTCGCCCATTTACCCGAGCCTATTGCACTCGCGGGCGTTGCGTTCGAAAAGGACGTTGCCCAGGTGATGCATGCCATGGCCAGTGAGGTGAAGGGAAAGCAGGTTGCTGCGGTCCCAGAAATTCGCCTTTCGGCCGCGCGGCTGAAGGAAGCGATTCAGAAGTACTACCAGGACACGGGCACTCCGGTTTCCCCCCAGGCATCCGATGTGCTGGGCCTTGCTGAGAGACTGGCGACGATCATTGCACCGCTCTATGAGGACATTCGCGATACGTTTGCCGCCTATCAGCAGGCTGCAGGCGCTCACGCCCAATTGGCGCCCGGGCGGGCTTGACCTCAGCCTGCAGCCGGTGCGTACTGAGCTTCTCCATTGCCGAACGACCAGTTTTCCTTCGGCACCTCGACCAGGTTGATCAAGAGGTCTTCTCTGCGCAACTTGAGGTTTTGGTGCAGGCCGTCGGCGACCGCTTTATAAAAACGCTGCTTCATCTCGACCGTTCGACCACTGTTCAACGTGATTTGCAAAAATATGCAATCGTCCGTCCGGTGGATGCCAAGATAATCCCGATCAAACTGCAAGCCGGTTTCGGCATGGGTGGTGATGATCTGGAACAGGTCGTCTTTTGGGACATTCAGAACGTCCGTCAGCGCCCGGGCGACGATCAAGCCAACCTGAACTCCGTACTCCGGTGCTTTGCCTTCCAGGAAGTCGATGCGAACGATCGGCATGCTTGCTCCTTTGCTTCTCTGACAATGCTATCAACGACGGTGTGTTTGCTAGCGGAGTAACAGTGCGTTGCCAAGGGAGTATAAATGCCCCTCAAACTTCAAAGTGGGTGGCCCAGGTCTCGCTTTTGAGACCTGGGTTTCTCTCGCAAATCGGTCACAGCCGGAACACCCAGGTCTCAAAAGCGAGACCTGGGCCACCCACTTAATATTCCCCCCGCCACATTCCTCCGCGCCATTTGAATCTTCTTTAACTGGACGCAGGCTGCAGCTTTATTGTTAACGGAGCGCGATGGCAATCCGGTTGAGCAGCAGATCCGGTAAGCAGCCCAGAAGCACAACCAACGCGGCTGCTGCCCATACTGCGATTCGGGTGGTCGCAGGCACTGCTATGGTAGTGGCTCCTGCTGATGGCTCAGAGACATAAGCCTGCTTGAGCACCTTCAGGTAGTAGTAAAACGAAACGACACTCATGGCCAGCGCCAACAGCACGATCCACAACAAGCCAAAACGGTCTTCGCCGTTCAGTGCCGAAACAAACACGTAGAACTTACCAAAGAAGCCCGATAGCGGGGGAACACCGGCCAACGAAAGCAAAAAGATCAACATGCAAAACGCCAGGCCGGGAGCGCGCTTACCCAGTCCGCGAAAATCCGCAATGCTGTCTACCTTTTCATTCTCCAGCGCAGCCAGCACTCCAAAAGCGCCCACAGTCGCCAATGCATAGGTAATGACGTAGTACACCAGCGCAATCAAACTCTGCCGGCTGTGAACCACCAGCGCAATCAACATATAACCCGCATGTCCGATGGCAGAGTAGGCGAGCAACCGCCGGACGCTGGTTTGGGAAATCGCCGCCAGGTTTCCCCAGACCATCGAGATCACGGCCACGATCGCGATTAAGGGCCGCCCATCCGCTCGAATAATGTCCTTGCGTGGCACTCCCCGCTGTGGGTATCAGTCCCGCGTAGAAGACAACAAACAATGCGAAGAAGCCAGCGACTTTAGAACTGGATGCTACCAGTGCCGCGCTCGACGTTGGCGCCCCCTGGTATACCTCGGGAGCCCACATATGAAAGGGCGCAGCCGCAATCTTGAAACCGAATCCCGCGAACACCATGACCATGGCAAAGGTCAACAATGGATCGCTCGGCGAAGTCTTGACCGCAATTGCGATCTGGTCCAGCGCTAACGAGCCCGACAGGCCGTAGAGCAGGCTCATGCCAAAGAGCAGAATGCCGGCGGACATGCCGCCAAACAGGAAATATTTGAGTCCTGCCTCCGCCGAGTCCCGGCTGTTGCTTGTCGAACGCAGTAAGGATGTATAGCGAGAGACTCAGGAACTCGATGCTGACGAAGATGACGAGGAGATTTTGCGTGCTCACCAATAACATCATCGCGGTGGTGGCAAACAGTATCAGCGCACAATACTCGCCGACATGGGTGGTGAAACGCGCGGAGTTCACCAGGAAAAGAACGAGAATCGCAATTGCCAGGAGAGCTATCTGCATCAGCTGGGTAAGTGGGTTAACAACCAGCATCCCCGCCGCCAGGCCGCCCTGGGCAGGGAATTTCAGCAGCACCAGCATCGCCAGGAGGCATCCAATGCACGCCACCAGGTTAGTTGCGCGAAAGCGGATGGCAAGAGCGGACCGCCGCAGCGGGCCCAGGTCGAGCACCAGCACCAGGAGCGCGGTCAACGCCACGACGATCTCGGGCGCCGTCAGCCACAGCAGCTCTGGGTAGCCGGTTCCGGTCATCGCCAGTCACCCCGGCGAAGCTGCTCGAACAACGGCCCACTGAGGACCGGCAGAATCAGGTTCATCAGCAGTTTGGGGTAGAGGCCCAACGCGATCGTGCTCGCCAATAGCAGGCATGTTCCAAGGCGCTCCGGCAGCGTAATGGCGGGCAACGCATGCTCTGGCTCGGTTGCGGGCTCACCTAGAAACGTGGCTTCGAGCGCACGCCACGAAAAAGCAATGCCGATCAGGATTCCCGCTCCGGCGATCCAACTCATCCAGGGAAAAGAATGCCAGCTGCCGATCAGCACTTCGAGCTCGGCGATAAAACCGCTGAATCCCGGAAGCCCAATAGACGCCATCAATGCCAATACAAAGGTCACTGCGGCAAAGGGAATCAGCTTTGCGAGCGGCAAACGCGATAGTTCACCCAGGTCACGAGTGTGGGTACGGTCATACACCATGCGCCCCACTACGGCGAACAACAGCCCGGCGATGACTCCATGGGAGAACATCTGATACACCGCGCCGGACAAACCAATCTGGTTCAGGGTCATCAGCCCCAGCAGGACGAAACCCATATGGCTCACGCTCGAATAGCCGACCACAAACTTGAGGTCCTTCTGTACCAGCGCGATGCTTGCGCCGTAAACGATCCCGATGACCGCGAGCACTGCGAACACCTGTTGCCACGATCCAAACCCGAGTACATGAAAGCCCCATGCATCAAGCCCGCGCGGAAACAGCATGATGGCGACGCGAAGGCATCCATAGGCTCCTAATTTCATGACTACGCCGGCCAGGAGCATGGAAGCGGCGGTTGGCGCAGCAGCGTGGCCGGTAGGAGCCCAGGTGTGAAAGGGCCACATGCCGGCCAGCACGGCGAATCCAACAAAAACCAGCGGGAAAGCCCACATTTGAAAGTGTGCCGGAAACGGGAAGTGCGACAGCGTCTCCAGGTTCAGCGTGCGTTCGCCTGAAACGACATACGCGGCGACCATGCCGGCCAGCACCAGGGCACTGCCCGCGAAGGAGTAAAGCACCAGCTTCATCGCCGCGTACTCCCGGCGAGTCGAGCCCCAAATCGCAATCAGGAAATACTTAGGAATGATCGCGATTTCGTAGAAAACAAAAAGCTGAAACAGGTCAAAGCTGAGAAAGACGCCATACACCGCGCCGATCAGCACCAGGTACAGCGCGAAGAATTCCTTGATTCGCAGTTCGACGTTCCAGGAAAAAAGAACGCCGGCGACGGCCGCAATTCCAGTCAACAAAACCAGAACCAGGCTGATGCCGTCAGCCGCCAGGTGATATTCGATGCCCAGCGAAGGGATCCATGGCGTCCTTGCAACGGTAATTAACTGGCCTGATCGATCATGCGCCACAGCCATTATCGCGATGCCCAACCCAGCCAGCGTGGTCAGCAAAGCGAGCGCGCGAATCAACAACGGACTTTTCCCGGACGCAAGTGTAACCGCAACTGCGCCGAGGAATGAGACGTAGATCGTCCAGGCAAGCATGGTCAATACCTCACCAGGCCGACAAGTTGCATGACCGTGCCATGAATCATCCCGCTAATCAACTGCGGATAGAGCCCGGCCACGAACATGAGGAAGACCGCGGGAGCCAGCAGGCACTGTTCAGCCGCGGTCAGGTCCGGCATCTTTTTCCAACGGTCAGGCAGTTCACCTGAGAACACGCGCTGCACGATGGTGAGCAGGAAGACCGCGGTCATCAGCAGGCCGAGTAATGCCAGTGCGGCCGCCCACCAGTCCAGTGGGAATACTCCTTTAAAGATCAGAAATTCTCCCGGGAAACCGATGAGGCCGGGCAAGCCTAGCGAAGCGAAGAGAGTGATCCCCATCAGTCCACTGAATACCGGTATCGCGCGGCGAAGGCCGCCAAAATCGTTGAGCCCGGTGAGCCCTCCGCTACGCCGTTCGAGCAGCGCCAAAAACCAGAACAAGGCCGCTGCGGTGATGCCGTGGCTGAACAGCTGCAGCATCACTCCGGTAAGCGCTGCCGCCTTTTCGCTTACCTGGCTAGGCTCCGCGCCGCTCGAGCCTGCGACCGCGACTATGCCGAGAATGCAATATCCCAGGTGGTTGATCGACCCATAGGCGAACATTCTCTTCAAGTCAGTTTGCGCCCATGCAGTGAATGCGGGCAGCACAATGGTGGCTATGGCCAACCAGAGAAGAATGCTATGGATGCGCCACATCTGCTCTGGGAAAATGGGCAGCAGGATCCTGAGAAACCCGTAAACGCCCATCTTCGACAAAGCGCCGGTCAGCACCATCGTGGTCTCTGGTGCGGCTTCGGAGTAGGCAGAAGCAAGCCAGCCGTGAAAGGGAACGATCGGCGTTTTGACAGCGAATCCCAGGAACGCGCCGTAAAACAAATACATGGTGATGTGGTTGCTGTCCCACTGGCGCCAGTGCAGGTTCTGGCCAATGGCGGCAGCCAACTGGCCATTCTGCGCCATCCGGGTCAGCTCCAGAAAATCGAAGCTGCCGCTAGCCAGAAAGATGGCCAGAAACGCCAGCAGCAACGTTATGCTGCCGACCATGGTGTATACGAAGAACTGGGTCGCTGCGCGCGCCCGTCCCGGACCGCCCCACATGCGGATCAGGAAGAACGCCGGAATCAGGCTCAACTCCCAATAGAGGAACCAGTGGAGAAAGTTCAGCGCGGTATAGGTTCCAAACAGCCCGGTCTCGAGAAAAAGCAGAAAGGCAAAATAAGCCGGGCCTTGTTTCGGATTGTTCCACGAGGCAGCGACGGCCATAAGCACGGTGATCGATGAGACGGCCAGCATCAGCAGGCTCAGCCCATCCAGGCCAACGTGGTATGAAAGCCCGATCGACGGCTCCAGCGAATGTACTTCCTCCAATTGCATCGTCGTCATCGCAGGTTGGAAGTGCAACCAAAGCCATCCGGTATAGGCAACCGCTACGGTCGCGAATGCGGCGGCAGTCAGCCGCGCGGCGGACCGCCCGGCCAGCAATACTACAATCCCGCCTACAAAAGGTAACAACGTAAGGGCGCTGACCAGGGGCAAGTTGCTGCTCATCCTTTGTGTCCCAGCAGCAGAAAGAAAGCCAACGCTGCTACCGCGGCCCCCAGTAACCGAAGGTAATTCTGTATGAGCCCGTTCTGTAACCGCGCCAGCAATCGGCCACCACCGGCCACGCTGTTACATCCTTCATCGAATCCTTTATTCACCACCCAGCGATCGAGCGAAGAATCCATCCATCCAACGCCCTGGATCAACGCAGATACAGCCGCGTGGCATGCCGCTCCAGATCCATCGGTCAATGAAATTAGCCAGGTTCGCCATCCACCATGCCAGCCGCAGAATAGTCAGCGCATAGAACTCGTCGATATAAAAACCCTTGTGCAGCGCATGGAAGAGTGCCGGCTGAAGCCGCCCCAGCGCATCCAGATCGCCGGCGTGCCTGATCGGCCTTCGTCCATACATCCACCAACCCAAGTACAGACCGGCAAATACCAGCAAAGAAGAGACCACCATGAGCGCGGGAAGTCCGGCTTCTGCCAGTTGGCCGAAGTCGAAGCGAGCCTGTCTCAATTCCAGAAATGCCTGCAACCAGGGCCATGCGGGGGTCGCGATGAATCCGAGCAGCACCGCGAACGCTGCCAGCAGCATCAACGGCACAGTCATCGCTGAAGGACTCTCATGGGCGGCTTCGGCCGGGTCAGACGCTGCCGTCTCCGCAGGCACAATCGGTTCCGGTACCGGATCCCTGCGCCGGACGCCGAAAAATACGTAGCACACCTGGCGGGTCATGTAGAAGGCCGTGAGCAGTGCTCCCACCGCGCCGAGGTAGAACGGTATGCGGGAGACGTTCCAGCCATAGGCAGCATGCAGGATGGCATCTTTGCTCCAAAAGCCAGAGAAAAATAAAGGAAATCCGCATAGTGCCAGTGTGCCGACCGCATAGGTCGCAAAGGTCACCGGCATCCATTTGCGAATGCCGCCCATTTCGCGAATGTCCTGCTCTCCCATCAAACCGTGGATCACCGATCCGGCGCCAAGAAACAGCAGCGCTTTGAAAAAGGCATGGGCAATCAAGTGGAAAACACCCACCGCTACTCCGCCCACGCCGATGCCCATCATCATGTAACCCAGTTGGGAGACAGTCGAGTAAGCCAGGATGCGCTTGATGTCGTCCTGCGCCACGGCCACCAGCGCGGCGAAAATCGCGGTCAAGGCACCCACCCAGGTGACCACTTCGAGGGCATTGGTTGACAGGCTCATGAGCGGATACACGCGCGCCACCAGGTAGACGCCGGCCGCCACCATGGTCGCGGCATGAATCAAGGCGCTGACCGGTGTCGGGCCTTCCATTGCATCCGGCAGCCAAACGTGGAGTGGCAACTGCCCCGATTTGCCCACCGCTCCACAAAAGATCAGCAGCGCAACGCCGGTCAGGGTTTTGCTTGTTAGGAAGGACAACGGTCCGTGCTCCATGCACCCTGCGCCGTTATCGTAAAAAAGCAGCGTGCCGGTTTGCCCGTAGAGCCAAACCATGCCCAGCAGCAGACCGAGGTCCCCGATCCTGGTAGTGATGAACGCTTTCTTGGCAGCGGCCGCCGCTGCCGGCCTTTCATACCAAAAACCAATCAGCAGGTACGAGGTCAGGCCCACCACTTCCCAACACATAAACAGCAGCAGCAGGCTGTTGGCGATCAACAAGCCCAGCATCGCTCCCGCGAAGAGGGAAAGGAAGCAGAAGAACCGCGTGAAGTTTTCGTCGTGGTGCATATACGCCACGCTGTAAATGAAGATCAGCAGCCCCACAAACGTGACCATCACCAGCATGACTGCTGCCAGCGGGTCCAACACCCAGCCAAGCTTCACCCATTCCGATCCGAACTGCATCCATTGGAAGTTGAAGAAGAGCCGCGCCGGTTGCGGCAGCACGTAGGCAAAGGCAAACACCGCCAGCACCAAAGAAAGCGTCATGGAGACAATCGCGATCGCGGCCGCCAATTTGCGCCGGCTCTGCTTCAGCAGCGCACCAATGCCGGCGGCGACGATGGGGAGTGCCGGTATCAACCACAGATAGCGCAGGATTGCGGGAATGCCCGGCGTCAACACCCTATTGAGCCCTCCTTGTGAGCAGGCTCAGGTCTGTAGTTTTCGTATGCCGGTACACTGCCAGGATCAGTGCCAGTCCAACCGCCGCTTCCGCCGCCGCGACGGCGATGGAAAAAAGTGCAAAGATCATGCCCGCTGACCCACCGGCGTTGTGGCCAAAGCGCCAAAAGGCAACGAAGTTGAGATTGGCTGCATTCAACATCAGTTCAATGCCAACCAGCACCAGGATGGTGTTCCTGCGGGTCAACGCCCCAGCAAGACCAACCGCAAACAACATGGAAGAAACCAGCAAACACCCTGCCAACGGAGTCATTGCGTGTCCTGTTTCTCCTTCATGGCCACAACCACAGCCCCTATCAGCGCGGCCGTCAGCATCAGCCCGATCACTTCCAGCGGCAGCACATACTCTGCCATTAACACGGTGCCCAATTCACGCACGCTGACCGAAGAAGCAGGCGGTCCCAGGGAATGAATCGCAAAACTATGGAACACCGCCCAGGCAAGGAGCGCGAGCATCGTCGTCGCCACCACAATCCCTGTGATCGGGAGGCCCGCCGGGATCAAGGGGCTCGCGTCGCTCTCACCGCCGCGGGTAAGCAGGATGACAAACACGATCAGAACGGCGATCGCGCCCACGTAGACCAGCAATTGCGCCAGGCCGAGGAACTGCGCGCCCAGGCTAAGGTAAAGCGTCCCAATGCCGGCAAACGCAACCGCCAGGGCCAGCGCGCAGTGCACCAGGCCGCGCAGCGTCATCGCCGCGCATGCGGCAACCATGGTCACGATCGCAAGAATTAGAAACGCAGCGCTCATCTGGCTCATTCAGCAAAACGATAGGTTCGCTTCGCGATTTTGTTTCTGGTTTCCACTCCACGGGCCAGCAACCCATAGGCCACTGCAAGCAACAACGTGCTAACCAACCATCGCGTCACACCCTGGGGCAAGAAGCGCCATGCTCCGGCCGACACCACGACTACCAGCGCCATGGGCAACATAAACTTCCAGGCGAAGTTCATCAGCTGGTCCATGCGCAAGCGGGGCAGAGTCCCGCGCACCCAGATGAAGCCGATGATGAGGCCCAGCAATTTCGTAAAAAACCATATCCAGGAGGGGACCCAGGTCAAAAAGGGCAACGGCGCTCCCCATCCGCCCAGAAAAAGAGTGATCCCAAGACCACTGATGGCAAACATGCCCAGATATTCGCCGAGAAAGAACAAGGCGAATTTAAAGCCGGAGTACTCGATGTAATAGCCCGCAATAATCTCCGACTCTCCTTCCGGCAGGTCGAAGGGAGAGCGGTTGGTTTCGGCCGTGGCAGCGATCATGAACAGGACAAATCCGGCGAAGCCCCATGGGGTAAGCACATACCAGTGGGGAAAAATTCCCGAGAAGCCGGCTTGCTTGTTCACGATCTCGACGGTGTTAAGAGAACCGGCTGCCATGATGACGGCGATCGAAGAGAGCAGCAGCGGCACCTCATAGCTGATCATCTGGGCCACTGCGCGCATGGCGCCGAGCAGGGAGTACTTGTTGCGGCTGGACCAACCCGCCATAAAAACCGATAGCTCTGAGATCGCACCGATGGCGAAGAAAAAAAGCACCCCGGCATCCAGGTTTGCGGCAATCATGTTCCGCCCGATAGGAAGAACCGCATAAGGCAGAAATGCCACTGCCAACAGAATCAGGGGCGCTAGAAAATGAACGGCGCGATCGGCGGACGCGGGGACGATGTCCTCTTTGGTCAGCGACTTCAACGCATCCGCCATGGGCTGCAGGATGCCGTAGTATCCCACCCGGTTTGGACCATATCGGTTCTGAATCCGGCCCAGGCCTTTGCGCTCGAGCACCGTGGTCAACGCAAAGAGCACAGGGAAAACGAGCAGGATAGGAAGGATGGTAAGCAGAATCGAGACCGCCGGCTGGATCGCTGCAGGTGAGTAGCCCAGGAGCCAGTGCTTGAGCGACACAAACACCTGGTCGAGCATTACTGCGTCACCGCGGATGGTTGCTTCTTGGCGTCAGCTTGCGCTTTTTCTTCGGCCCGCCTGGCCTCGACCTCGGCTGCTTCGGTTGGATGGATAGCCTCGTAATACTCGTTAGGCCGGGCCAATTTCTCTTTCGTCCATAAAAGCCCGCCGAAGCGGTCGGTAGTGCTCAATTCGAATTCGTTATCCATGCGAATGGCGTCGAAGGGGCAGACTTCCACGCAGATCTGGCAGCTCATGCAAACCGATACATCGATATCGAAGACTGCCGGATAGAACTGCTGCTTGCCGATAAAGTCGGGCTTTTTGTCTTTGCTTTTTTCGATGGTGATGCATCTGGGCGGGCACTCTTTCTCGCAAATCTGGCAGGCTACGCAGCGCAGCCCTTGTTCCGGGTCCACGCCATCGTAAATGAGGAAAGGGAAGTTGCGCGCCGCCTCCGCCACCGGAAGCCGCTCTTCAGGAAACTGAACTGTAACCAGGCGCTTCTTATCGACGAAGCTGCCCAGAAAGTTCCGCGCAGTTTCTACTAACCCTTTGATGATGCCCAGGCCCAACATTTGCTCTACCCTCGTGTGCTGTTGCTGTCTAGCGGTCCACTTCTCCCATGACAATATCAATGCTTCCCAGGATCACCACCACGTCGGCGATGTTCTGTCCCAAACACATATCCTCGAGCACGGTAAGGTTGATCAGGCTTGGCGGCCGCACCCGGTAGCGGTATGGATTGGGCGAGCCGTCGCTGATCAAATAAAATCCAAGCTCTCCTTTGGGCGATTCAATGCGCCCGTAAGCTTCGCCCACCTTGGGCCGTAGTCCGCGCAGCCTCGCTTTGGGATCCATGATGGTCCCACCAGGAATGTCACGCAGTGCCTGCTCCAGTATCTTCACCGACTCGCGCATTTCGAGCACCCGCATCATGTAGCGGTCGAATACGTCTCCGTGCTCGCCCAGCGGTACGCGGAACTGGAACCGCTCGTACACTCCGTAGCGATCGACCTTGCGCAGATCGTAATTCACTCCGCTGGCGCGCAGACCGGGTCCGGTGACTCCCGCATTGATCGCCAGTTCACGTGGCAGCACACCCACGCCCTGGGTGCGCGCCATCAGGATTTCGTTTCCCGTCAGCAGCTGTTCAAACTCGTCCAGGAAGCCATTAAATGCCCCCACCAGGCTGGCCGTTTGGCGGAGCCATTCCGGTGAGCAATCCACGCGCACCCCGCCGAAGCGCATGTAGTTGCACATCATGCGCGCGCCGCTCAAATCTTCGAACAGGTCCAGGACCTTTTCCCGCTGGGTGAAGGCATACATCAGCGGCGTGCCGCTGGCCCCCATATCCTGCAACAGAAACCCCACCATGCCGGCATGATTCTGCAGCCGGGTCAGCTCCGCCACGATCACCCGGATATATTCCGCGCGCTCCGGCACGGCCAGTCCTGCCAGCTTCTCGACCGCCAGGGCGTAACCCCAGTTGTTGGTCATGGAGCAGAGATAGTCCAACCGGTCGGTGTAGGGAATCGCTGCCAGGTAGCTTGCGCTCTCGGCAATTTTCTCGTGATTGCGGTGCAAATAGCCGAACACCGGCTTGAGCCGCAGAACACGCTCCCCCTCCAGGCGAACATCCATGCGAAAGACGCCGTGGGTCGATGGGTGCTGCGGCCCCATCGATATTTCCATGATGTCTTCAGCCACCTGGTTCATTGCTCCCTCAACAGTTCGAGCTCGTCGTCGGGCGGAGGAACATAGTCCTTCCGCATGGGGTAATCCGTAAAACCCTCCCACATCAGGATGCGCCGCAAATCCGGATGCCCTTCGAACACCACTCCGTACAGATCGAAGGCCTCCCGCTCCTGGAATTCCGCGCTCCTCCAGATCGGGGTCAGCGATGGTACGGTGACGTCATCGCTGCGGTTGCCGGTGCGCATCCGTATCACCACCGGGCCCAGATGTTTGGTCATCGAAAACAGGTGATAGACCACTTCCAGAAACCCGGGAATCCTGGTCTTGATCGTTTGCTCGATCTCTTTCTCGATCCCGTCGACCATTTGTTTCGTTTTGACTTTGTCTGTCTTCTCGCGGTCTGGCCAGTCCACCGCGGTCACGTTGGAGCAAAAATCCAATTGGATCTGGTCACACAGCAGGGTGGCCGCCGCGAGCCCATGTTCGCGATCGATCAATAGCGAATTCTGGCCCGAAGGGCTGCCGTTCACCACTAGCTCCACCCGGCAACCCGGAACGCCCGACTGCAACCGGCCCCTGATTTCCTCCAAGGTCATCCCTGAAGCACCTTTAGCGGATTGTGGAAGACCTCGTCATTCTGCGCCGGCTCCAATCCGTGCTCGCCAAACTCCGGCACCGGGAACTCACTCGGCAGTTCCTGCTTTAAATGCCTTGGCCTCGCCTCGCCAGTCAGTTGTTGGGTGCTGATCTTCTCCTGCAGGGCCATGAACGCATGGATCAGTGCCTCCGGCCGGGGAGGACACCCGGGGATATGCACATCCACAGGAATGAAGCGGTCGATCCCTTTCAGCACGTTGTAGCCATCGCGAAAGGGGCCGCCGGAAATGGCGCACGCCCCCATGGCAATCACGTATTTGGGCTCCGGCATCTGGTTATAAAGCCGCACCACCTGGGGAGCCATCTTCTTGGTCACCGTGCCGGAAACGATCATCAGGTCGGCTTGACGAGGCGAAGGACGAAAGATCTCGGCCCCGAACCGCGCCAGATCGTACCGCGCCATGGTGGTCGCGATCATCTCGATGGCGCAGCAGGCTAAGCCGAAGGTAAGCGGCCAAACGGAATTCTTGCGGCCCCAGTTATACAGCTCTTCAAACGTGGTGGCGAAGATCCCGTGTTTGCTTAGTTCGTTCTTTAAGTCCTGGTCCATTCCAACCTCATTAGCTCCAAGTCAACACACCTTTTTGGCAGGCCCAGACCAGGCCCTCCACCAGTAAGAGCAGGAAAACCAGCATGGCCAGGCAGGCAGCCAGCGAAAGCCCGGAGAAAGCGGCGGCGAACGGCAGCAAAAACACCGCTTCCACGTCGAAAATCAAGAAAACAATGGCGTAGAGGTAATAGGAGACATCGAGCTGCACCCAGGCGTCGCCCTTAGCTTCCAGACCGCACTCGTAAGTGGCATTCTTCTGGATCCCCGGCTTGGCCGGCGAGTAGACCTTAGCCCATAGCCAGGCGAGAGACAGCGGGATCCCCCCAAAAACAAACGCAGCGAACAGGAGCACGAGGATAGTGGCCCAGGGGTGCTCGACCGGTGCTATTGGAAGACTCTTACCCATTCCTCACCATAGCGCAGGGAGTGCAGAACAATCCAGATTACGCCTTCTTACCTCGTCCGGTGCGCCTCTGAACCATGTTCCAAACCGGGGCTTTTGGGTCATATCCCCGTCGACGAAACTGGCGCGGCGGAACATGAAGTGGCTGGGCCACCCACTCAACGTCTGGAGGTTGGAGCTGGTGAAATGCTTTCGATAGAACGTGATCGAGGAGGGGGGCTGCCAGACGTTAGAAGCTGGGTGTATGCTGGTTCCCGTTCAAAAATGGCGTCATCAAAGTCGTCTTGTTTTTGTTTGACGGGATCAGATCCGGTGGCCTCGGCGGTATGTCCGGGGGCTCCGCAGCCTGGAGAAAATCGATGAGGCAGTCCTTCGCTATTGGAATAGGGGGCGCCGCCGGACAGGGCGTTGCCACCCCCGGTGATATTTTCGCGAAAATCTTCAGCCGTCGCGGGCTCCATCTGAACGTCTACAACGCCTACCAATCCATCATTCGCGGCGGCCACACGTTTCTCACCATCCGCACCGGCCCTGACAAAATCACCAACATGGGCGATCGGATCGACCTGCTGATCCCGCTGAACCAGGACACCATGGATCGGCACTTGGGCTTGCTGAGCAGTGGCGGCGCCTGTATCTACAACGCTGACACCATCAAACCCGGCAAGGCCGCCGACGGGGTACAGTTGTGCCCGCTGCCGGTGTCGAAGCTGGCCGACATCAGCCGCAACAAGATCGCGCAGAACACCCTGGCCATCGGCGCCGCGCTCAGCATGACCGGCGTTGGATTTCAGGCGCTGGAGCAGGTCCTTAACGAGCAGTTCCGCAAGAAAGAGAAGGCCGTCATCGACGAAAACGTCGGCCTGGCGCGCACTGGCTATGACTACGCCACGCAGAACTTCAAAGCATTTGCCAACCCGCTGCCCATGACGGACACCCGCTACGCCGTCCTGGGCGGGAACGCCGCAATGGCCATGGGCGGAGCGGCGGCTGGGGTCAAGTTCTATTGCGCTTATCCCATGAGCCCGTCGACCGGCGTCCTGCACTGGATGGCCGACCACGCCCGCAAAGCCAACATCATGGTCCGCCAGGTGGAAGACGAAATCGGTGTCATCAACATGGCCATCGGCGCCGCTCACGCTGGCGTTCGCGCCATGTGCGCCACCTCAGGCGGCGGTTTTGCCCTCATGAGCGAGGCCCTCGGCCTCTCTGCCCAGGCCGAAATTCCCGTGGTGGTGATTGACTGCCAGCGTGCGGGCCCGTCTACCGGAGTTCCCACCAAGACCGAGCAGGGCGACCTCTGGCAGATGCTGGGCGCCGCCTTCGGCGACTACCCTCGCGTCATCGCCGCTCCGCTGGATATCGGTGACTGCTTCACCCTCATCCCGGAAATCTTCAACATTGCCGAACGCTTCCAGTGCCCCGGTATCGTGCTCTGCGACCTGCTGTTAGCCGAAGGCCGCCTCAGCGTCGATCCCGCCATTCTCAACTTTGCCCCCGAGGTCGATCGTGGGGAGATGATCACTTCCGCCAATGGCAACGGTCACGGAGACTACAAGCGCTACCTCATTACTGAGAGCGGAGTCTCTCCGCGCGCCATTCCCGGGGTACCCGGCCACACCCATGTGGTCTCGAGCGACGAGCACGATGAAGACGGCGTGCTGATCTCGGACGAATACACCAACACCGTGAAGCGCCGCGCCATGATGGAAAAGCGGATGCGCAAGGTCGCCGGCATTGAAGCCTCAGTTCAGCCGCCAAAGCTGCAGGGGCCGGCCGATGCGGATGTGACCCTGGTCGGCTGGGGATCGACCCAGGGTGTGATCGAGGAAGCGCGCGAGCTGCTGGCAGATCAGGGAATCACCGCCAACCAATTGCAGATTCGTTGGCTTGTACCGCTGCACGGCGACGCCATTGCCGACATCTTGAAACGCTCCCGCCACACCATCATCATCGAGAACAACTACAGTGGACAGTTTGCCCGCTACCTGCGCAGCGAAACCAGCTTTGTGGCCAACGGGCACATCCGCAAGTATGACGGCGAACCCTTTATGCCGCATCACATCGTGGAAGCAGTCAAAGAGCAGCTGAAAGGCACGACAAACCTTTCCGTTCCCATGCACGAAATCATGGTTTAGGAGAAACAACGATGGCGACAGACATAGCAGCTCCAAAACTGACCACCATGGCGGACCTCAAGGGCAAGGTGGATCCCGACTGGTGTCCAGGCTGTGGTGATTTCGGCGTACTTGCGGCAGTTCAGAAGGCGCTGGTCGAGCTGCAGATTCCCAATCATGACGTTGCGACCATCAGCGGCATCGGGTGCTCCTCGAATTTCCCCGGATTCATCAATACTTACGGAATGCACACCCTGCATGGACGCTCGCTGGCTGTGGCTACCGGCTTCAAAATGGCGAACCACGGAATGACGGTACTGGTTACCGGCGGGGACGGGGACGGCTTCGGTATCGGCGGCAATCACTTCATGCACACCATGCGCCGCAACGTCGATCTGACTTACATCGTCATGGACAACCAGATTTACGGGCTGACCACCGGGCAAACCTCGCCCACCAGCCGCAAAGGCATGAAAACCAAGAGTATGCCCTTTGGCAACGTGGAAGGTCCGATCAATCCCATTTCACTGGCCCTTTCTGCGGGGGCAACGTTTATAGCTCGCGGCTTCAGCGCCGAGCAGAAACATTTGACCGAGCTCATCAAGCAGGCGATTCAGCACAAAGGCTTCTCCTTCCTCGATGTCTTCAGCCCGTGTGTTACTTACAACCACGACAACACCTTCCAGTGGTTCCGGCCGCGGGTGAAGAAGCTGGAAGACAATCCCGAGTATGACTCGACCAACTGGATGGCCGCGATGGAGAAGTCTTTGCTATGGGGTGATGAAATTCCCATCGGCAAATTCTTCGAGCGTACCGACGTGCCCACCCTGCATGAATCCGAACCTGTGCTGGCCACCGAACCGTTGGTCAAACAGAGTTCCCGCATTCCCCCTGACGTGGCGCGAGCCTTTGTCGAAGAGCTGATGTAGGGAACCGCCGGAAGGTTTGCGACTTGGAGGGTCAGCCGTTGGACGTTGACTGGGGCTCCGACGTAACTTTAGTAATCCGATCTTCAGTCGATGTCCGTTCTCCGACGCTCCGTAAGGTTACGTAATTTCCCGGGCGCACGATTGATTAGCTCGCCTTTTGGCCTGGACCCGTATAATCGGGCTCAGGAATGAGCGGACTGCTTCAGCCGCGCGTTTCATCAAAAACAGGAGACTGCCGTGAAAAAGGTCTGGACCCGCCCGGAAATCAAAGAAGTAAGCCTTGGATGTGAGATTAACTGCTACGCCCCCGCGGAAATCTAACGAATGTTGAATTTCAGGCTGCTGGGGACGGCCGCCGGTGGTGGCATCCCCCAGTGGAACTGCGCCTGTGAACTTTGCACTCGATGCCGGATGGAACCCGGGGTGATTCCGCCTCGGTTTCAACTTCAAGCAGCAGTCTGGGACGAACAGGGTGACTTCTTCCTCTTGAACGCGTCTCCTGACCTGAGATTCCAAATTGAAGCCAACCCTGAACTTCATCCCAGCAACAAGTTGGGCAGGCGGAATACTCCGATCCAGGGCATTATCCTGACCACTGCAGACCTCGACCAAACCCTGGGACTCCTCCTGCTAAGGGAATTTCAGCCGCTCACGGTCTACTCCACAGCCCTCGTGCGTCAGGCACTCGAGTCAAATAGCTTCTTTGCCATGCTGGACCGGGTTCCCAGGCAGCTCACCTGGATTGAGATCAAACCAGGCGCCCCCTTTCCTCTCGGGAAGACCGGCATTGTCTGCACGCCCATCCCTTTACCAGGGGAAATGCCCTTCTATGCGCGGCAGCTCGGACCTTGTGAACCGGGCCAGGCCAGTCTTGGGTTACTGCTTGAGGCCGGAGGTCAACGCATCGCCTATACCCCCTCTGTTCCCCGAATAACGGAAAGCCTCCGATCCGTTTACGGCGCCTGCCAGGCGATCCTGGTGGATGGCACATTCTGGAGTGACTCGGAGTTAAGTAACACGCATTCGGGAACGCCGCTGGCTCGCGCCATCGGCCACATTCCGATGAGCGGAGAGGGCAGTACCCTCGCCCTGCTATCAGATCTGAACGTTCCCAAAAAGATCTTTGTCCACCTCAACAACACCAACCCGGTGCTCGACCCTCGTAGCGAACAGTACCGGGCGGTCATCGCTGCTGGATGGCAGATAGGGTATGACGGATGGCAACTGACACACTGACCAGTCGCGCGGAAGAGCATTTGTCGCGCGAGGAACTGAAAAATCGCCTCCTGGACGTGGGCGCGAAACGCTACCATCACCTTCACCCATTCCATCTCCGCATGCACGAGGGCCAGTTGACCCGCGGACAGCTTCAGGCCTGGGCCCTCAATCGCTACTATTACCAAAGCCGCATTCCCATCAAGGACGCCTTGCTGTTGGCCAAGAGCGACGACCCCGCTTTCCGGCGGGCATGGAGAAAGCGCATCCTCGATCACGATGGCGATCACGACGGCTACGGCGGCATTGAGAAATGGATCCGTCTCGCGGAAGCTTCCGGTCTATCGCGGGAGCAGGTTTTGCCCTGTACTGGGGTGCTCCCGGGTGTCCGGTACGCCGTCGATGCTTATCTCGCGCTGGTTCGCGACAGTTCGCTGCTGGTTGCGGTGGCATCCTCGTTAACGGAACTGTTTTCCCGCGACTTGATCTCGCTGCGCATGGATAAGATGAAAGTGCATTATCCCTACCTGGTACCGGGCTTGGCCTATTTCGTAGGACGCTTGACCCAGGCAGGGGAGGACGCAGACTTCGCCCTTGATTTTGTCTCGACGCATGCGCGGACCCGTGCGGAACAAGAGCAGGTGATCCATGCCCTGGAGCAGAAATGCGCCATCCTGTGGGCGCAATTGGACGCCATCGATTATGCGTACGTCACTCCCGGCAACATACCGCCAGGGGCTTTTGTTCCAGGCAGATAGACATGGATATGAACTCCATCCCCGCGTTCGCTCCCGGCTGCCGGCTCCATCCCACCCAGGATGTGCTGCTGGTTCCCGAGGGAACGCTTCAACTCGGCGGCCCCACGCGGGATGTTCTCGCCCGCGTCGATGGAGCACACAGCGTTACCGCGATTGTGGATGAGTTGCTGCTGGAGTATGAAGGGGCCGATGCGGCGGAAGTGCGGACAGACGTTCTCGAATTGCTCGCAAGCCTCGAACAACGCGGCGTGGTCCGGGCGCGAAGATGACCACCGCCGATAACACACCCATTGCCTCGCCGTTCTCGTTGATTGCGGAGCTGACGCACCGCTGCCCTCTCCACTGTCTCTATTGTTCCAATCCGCTCGCCTTGCAAGGGGCGGAAAACGAGCTCTCGACCGCAGACTGGAAGCGGGTATTTGCGCAGGCCGGACGATTGGGTGTACTGCACCTGCATCTTACCGGTGGCGAGCCCCTGTTACGCGGGGATCTGGTGGAGCTGGTTTCCGCAGCTCGCGATTCCGGACTTTACGTCAACATGATTACTTCGGGCGTGGGGTTGAAGGAAGATCGTCTTTCCGCTCTGGTCGATGCCGGGCTCGAGCATCTGCAGCTTAGTTTTCAGGATCAGGACGAGGCGGCCGCCAACCACATAGCCGGCGCCCGGGCCCACGCCCTCAAGCTCGCATTGGTCCCACTCATCCGAAAATTCCCCCTGGCGCTGACGGTCAACCTGGTGGTTCATCGTATGAACCTCGATCGCCTGCCGGAGTTCATCGCGATGGCGGAGGAAATTGGTCCGGATCGGCTTGAGATTGCTCATGTGCAGTACTACGGCTGGGCGTTAAAAAACCGCTCCCTGCTGATGCCGAGCGAGGAACAGGTGCATCGCTCAATCGCCATCGTTGAAGCTGCCCGGCAGCGATTGAAAGGCCGGATCCATCTGGAAAGCGTCGTGCCTGATTACTTCGGGAGCTTTCCAAAAGCCTGTGTGGGAGGCTGGGGACGGCAGACGATCTTGATCGACCCCATCGGGCAGGCGCTTCCTTGCCATGCGGCAGCCGTCATACCGAACCTGGTGTTCGACAACGTTCGCAGCCGCGATCTTGCCTGGATCTGGCAAGAGTCACCGGCATTTCAGCGTTTTCGCGGGGATGCCTGGATGTCGGCGACATGCCTTGCCTGTCCCCGGAAAGAGCACGATTTCGGCGGGTGCCGCTGTCAGGCATTCTTATTGACCGGCGACGCAGAGGCGATTGACCCGGTCTGCACTTATAGCCCTCATCATTCGCTTCTGCAGACGCTTCGCGGGCAAATACCAGAGCTGTTGCCTATCTGGAGAGGCTAAATCCCTCCCGTGTTGTCAAAATGTTGTCAAAAAGTTGTCAAAGAAATTCGAACAACCTCTTGATCTCGTCAAGATCCTCGTTTATTAATAATGCAACCTAGTTGTACCGCCTTCGAAACAGACTCTCCACAGATTTGTGCAAGACCTAACGGCATTCGGGCCTGATCCAGCATAAGGACTCCGCCAAAAGAGCAGAGGCCACGGGATAGTTTTACTTTCTTTGGAGGTACTACCTATGCGCTGCTTGCGTCTAGTGTCCGTGTGTCTTCTGATCGGTTCCGCTACGATCAGCCTTTGCCAGAACGGAAACACGTCCCTCCGCGGTGTGATCAAAGATTCCAGCGGCGCACTTGTGCCCAAGGCAAAAGTGACGCTGCTCGACAACGCCACCGGGCACTCCTTTGAGGAGACAACCAATGGCGCGGGCGAATATAACTTCTCCCAGATCCCTCCTGCCAAGTACCTCATCACTGCGGACGCGCCAGGGTTTGGCGAGCAGAAAAAGTCCGCCGAATTGCTGGTGAATCAACCCGCGACCATTGATTTCACAGTTACTGTCCAGTCCAACGAGGTGGTAGTCAACGTAAGCGCGGAAGCCGAAACACTCAACACCACCGATGCCTCTCTGGGTCAATCCATGAACAATGCCCTCATCCAGGCATTGCCCAGCGAGGGCCGCAACATTCCCGATCTGCTCTCCCTGCAGCCCGGGGTGCTCTATCTTGGTCAGAATTCCGGCCGGCCCAGCAATCCATCGCTGCAGAACGATCCCCGCAGCGGCGCCGTCAACGGAGGACGGTCCGACCAGGGCAATATCACCCTGGACGGCCTGGACGACAACGATCAGGTCAACGGCTACGCTTTCACCGGCGTGCTGCGTGAAACCCAGGACTCGGTGGAAGAATTCCGCGTGACCACCGGACTCTCCGATGCCGACCAGGGACGCTCGTCCGGGGCCCAGGTCAGTATGGTCACCAAGTCTGGAACCAACAAATTCCACGGGGCGGCGTATGAGTACAACCGGCCCACCATAACCGTATCCAATGACTGGTTCAATAAAGCCGCTGAGGTAGGCAGCGGCGAACCCAACATCCCGCCTAAGTTGATCCGCAACAACTTTGGAGGCGCTGTGGGCGGTCCAATATTTAAAGACAAGCTGTTCTTCTTTGGAAATTACGAAGGCCAGCGTCAGGCAGAGAACCAGATTGTCAGCCAGGTCGCTCCCACCGCCAGCTACCAGCAGGGAATCATCACTTATCAGGGCGACACCCCGTCCGGGGCCATACAGACTTCAACCATCTCCGTAAGCCAGATACAGGCCCTCGACGCCGGCTGCACGGCCAACGGAGTTTGTCCTTGGGGTCCGGGTCCCAATCCCAACGTGCTGGCCTATCTGAACCAGTTTCCGGCGGCCAACGGTACGGCGCTCGGCGACGGTTACAATACCGGCTCCTTTACCTTTGCCTCTCCCGCCCCGCTGACGCTGAATACATCCATCGGTCGCATCGATTTCACCCCGGGTCAGAGCCATCGCATCTTCGTGCGAGGCAACCTGCAGAAAGATACATCGGCGGGCACGGAGCAGTTTCCCGGGCAGGGCCCTTCCTACAACTTGATCGACAACACCAAGGGGATAGCCGGCGGTGACACCTGGTCGATCTCATCCAACCTGGTCAATGACGTGCGCTATGGCTACATCCGGCAGGGCTACAGCCAGCGTGGTCCGGGAACCGGCGACTACGTGGACTTTCGCTTCATGGCTACCCTCACGGCAGAGAATCGCAGCACCGTTGTCAGCGTGCCGGTGAATACCATCAATGACAACCTGAGCTGGAACAAAGGCAAGCACTCGCTCCAGTTCGGAGGCAATTGGAGGCTCGTACACCAAAACCGGGGAACGGATGCTAACTCTTATGATTCCGCCACCTCGAATCCATATTGGTTGGGCGGAAATCCTCCCGACCCATCCACCGTTGGCGGCCTGCCGGTAGATTCCGGCTTTGCGAATTCTTATGGCATCGCGTACGCCAATCTGGTGGGAACGATCCCCCAGGTGACGATCCAGGAAAACTACAAAATCACGAGTGCGACAGCAGGATCATTGTTGTCTGATGGAGCCTTCATCAACCGGTATTTCAGCGCCAACGAATTCGAGTGGTACGTGCAAGATTCCTGGCGTGCATTGCCCAACCTGACGGTCACCTTCGGGCTGCGCCACACCATCTTGCAGACTCCGTTTGAAACCCATGGCCAACAGGTTACTCCCACCATCGACACCGATGCCTGGTATAAGCAGCGGGAAGCGTCGGCACAGGTGGGGCAGGTTTATGAGCCAGACCTCACCTTTGCCCCGGCGGGGAAATACTATGGGAAACCTGGTTATTGGCCGAAGCAGAAGGATAACTTCGCTCCGCGCGTGGCTGTCGTTTATTCACCGGATACCAAAACAACGTTCCGTGCGGGTTTCGGAATCTTTTTTGACCATTACGGCGAACAGTTGGTGAGCACCTTCGATCAGAACGGATCCTTCGGCACCAGCGCTTCCATCAGCAATCCCGCAGGAGTCTATGGGTATGAAACCTCACCGCGCTATGTTGATCGCCGTACCTTTCCATCGATCCCCACCCCCCCGGTTCAGACCAACGTCACCTATCCCTACACGGCGCCGACTGGGAATTTCGCGATTACCTGGGGCCTCGACAATAAAATGAAGACGCCTTACTCCGAATCGATCGATCTTTCCATTCAGCGCCAGATTCAAGGCGGCTTCACCCTGGAAGCTAACTATGTCGGCCGCCTGGGCCGTCACTTACTGCAAAGCCTCGATCTGGCAGAGCCGGTCGACTTCCGTGATACGCAGTCAGGTGTCGACTACTTTACCGCCGGCGCCCAGCTCTCCGCCCTGGTCGATGCAAACGGCGGAAACTTCCCCGCCCCCGTTCCGGCGATCCCTTATTTCGAAGACGTATTTCCTTACATGGCTAACCTGGAATACCCGGGAGAAAGCGCAACCCAAGCTATTTACAACAACGAGTGGGCCCCTTTCCGTTCGAACTTAGGGGCGACCAGCGCCCTCGCGGATCTCGACTTCTACTGCTATTCCCCTGTGCTGGGCATAAACTACAATTGTCCGTCGACGGGATCCCGCTTTTGGCAGGATCAGTTCTCGTCGCTCTACGCGCTCGATACCATCGGCACCAGCTATTACAACGCTGCTCAATTGATTCTGCGTCACCCCACCTCCCACGGCCTTAACGTGGATTTCAGCTATACGTTTTCCAAATCAATCGATATGGGGTCGGATACGGAACGCGGGACAGAGTTTAACCAGATACAAGGCGGCCCAAACGGGGGCAACCTAAGCAACATCATCAACACCTGGAACCCCAGTCTCAATCGCGCCGTCTCGGACTTTGATACCCGTCACCTGATCACTGCCGATTGGGTCTATCTGCTTCCCGTAGGTCAGGGCAGGAAGTATCTCAGTGGCGGCGGATTGCTCACCAACGCCTTTCTTGGCGGATGGCAATGGTCCGGGATCAATCGCTGGACCAGCGGTCTTCCCTTCAGCCTCACCGATCCCGGCTGGACGACCGATTGGCAAATCGAGGGCAATGGAGTGGTTACCGGCAAGGTTCAGATGAAGAAGCAGGTCGTCAACGGCGCCCCCACAGTCTTCGCTAATGCGAACGCCATCAACAGCGGAACCAACAACGGCAGCCCCATCCGTCTGTCTTATCCAGGTGAAGCCGGGCAACGCAATATCTTCCGCGGTGACGGAATTTTTGGCATCGATTCGGGACTCTCCAAGTCGTGGAATTTTGCAGAGTATGGCGCTCTCAAGTTCTCCTGGGAAGTCTTTAACGTAACTAACAGCGTGCGTTTCAACGACAATCCTTTGTACTTCGGTACCCAGCTCACGGGAGGAAACCTCGGCACTTACAGCGCAATGCAGAATCTGCCTCGGCGCATGCAGTTCGGCCTGCGTTACGACTTCTAACCGACGCCCCATCCTTCGCGCTTTGCGGAGGATGGGGCCTCCCGGCTACAGCGTAGTGCCTTGCAGGTTGCAGTTCACTTTGTTATTCCAGTCTACGAATGCGCCATTTGGATTGTCCTGCCATGCCCACACGTGCAATTCGTAAAAAGTGTCCAGGCCGTATCTGTTTGGGCTGGGAATCAACTGCAGCAGCTGCTGATAGAGCTGCGGTGGAGCGGGATTCTTCTTTTGCCAGGTGGCTGCGTCCACAATGAACTCGACGCCAACCAGCCGCATTTTTCCTCCCCCCAAAGGCTCGTAAATCAGGGCCTGGGGCTGCGTGGCATCGACCTCTCCGTTCAATAGACTTGCTTTCAGATAGTGCACCCCCATGGCGCCATGATCGGGCCCTGACACACAGCCAAGGACGGGAGAATACCCGGCATTGATAGCAGCGTTGACATCGGCGTACTTTTGCGTATTCTCCCGTACAACCTGGACAAGCTCCGGCGGTGCTTGCGCGGCCGCGGAGTGATCCATGGGGGTGCCGCTCTGGGAGAAGAGTGGTGTGGTCATGGCGAAGCTGCCCAGCAACACCAGGCGCAGCGTAAGGCTTGCCGCATGGGCGGCAGCCCTGATTCGTTTGCTCATTACAATTTCTTCTTGCATCGTTTTGCTCCTGTCGCAATGCGGAGAGCCGCGGTGTCATGAACATTGTTTGGCGGCCCGCGTCCAGTCTCCATCTGATTAATCGCAATCCGAGCCGGGAAGACGACAGTATGCGGAGCTTATTCTTTGGCTCTACTCGCTGCATGAAAGACTCTGGCTATTGAAGAGTACCGACTTCAGTCTCGGGAGTAGCTCGGCATATGAATCTCAGGGCTTTCAGCTTTGGTGACTGCTTTCCTAGCTCCGACGGGAAAGAGAAACCGAAGAGCATTTCCAAGAAAGGACCGCTGAACCGCAGATCTCTCCACTACGCTGCGCTCCGGTCGAGATGACAAAGGGTGGGGTGGTGCTTCCATTGAGAGCAGTTGCTAAATGGAAGCCGCTTTTATCACCTTGGGTGGGCCCAAAGTGATGATGAAAGTTAGTTTCTGTTCAGCAGCCTCTCTCTCTGGAAGCGCCGCCCTACCCTTTGTCATCTCGACCGGAGCGCAGCGTAGTGGAGAGATCTGCGGTTCAGCGGTCCTTTCTTGGAAATGTTTTTCGGTTGCCAGGACCGGCCTCTCACGCGAACTCACTCAGCTGTGGTCGGATCAATGGTTGAGGACACCCGCGAGATCCGGTTAGCAGGAAAGCCCCCCAAGCGAGCGTGTTCTCGAATCGCAGCTTCGTCGGGCGCCAGATAAACGCAGTAGATCTTATCTTCGGTGACATAGCTATGCACCCACTGAACCTGGGGACCGATGGTCCGCAGCGCGCTGCAGGAGCTCTGTGAGATTGTTCGTAGTTGTTCTGGTGTCGCGCTGCCTATTGCAGGAATCTCTCTCTCGATCACAAACTTCGGCATGGATGTTTTCTCCTCTAACGTGAGAGCCCGGCGCAAAACCTGAAATCAGTCGTCGCCAGGTCACTATGGGAGAAAACGAAAAGCAGCGGTGAAAGGCGTCAACCAGTAAAAACAAGTACCGGCGTCAGCGGCTTGGCGAGCGACTATTTGTCAGCTGACGCGCGCTCTGGGTGTCCGGTTGATCGGAGCCTAACGTGGTCTGCAGATTCGCATAGGCTTTGCGAGCCGCACCCTGAGCTTCGTCCGGCTTACCTTCGGCCTCGAGAGCCAGGGCCAGAGCCAGATAAGCGCGGCCCACATTGCTCGACAGGATGCTTGGATCCTCCCTTTCTTCAAGAAGTTTGATCGCGCGCCTCGCGTCGGATGCAGCCTCCTCCCGCTGTCCACTCTTGAGGTCCACGCCGGATTTGCTCACCAAAAGGGTCGAAAGCATGGCCGCGCATTGCCCGATTCTTCGAATGGAGGCCTCATCGATCTCTATCGCCTCCTTCGCGAAATGGGCGGCGGATGGCAGATCGCCCCGTCCTAGCGCAATGCCGGCCTTCGCCGAGGACAGCTCCGCAAAGACCCAATGCGCTGGCGCATATCGTTGCCGCAGCCTCTGCTCCAACTCATCCACCTGCCGGGTTGCCTGGGCAAACGCGTGCGCGTCCGTAAACATCCAGGCCTGCATCAAATCGGCATCATCTACAAGGACATTGTCATTCAGCTCATGGGCCTTTTGGGATGCGAGGGCAAAATACCGTGCCGCTTCTGCCTTTTGTCCTAGTTCCTGCAATAAGCCCGCGTAGTTGAGCAGAAGGTCAGGAGCGGCGGCGCTGTTGCCTTCATCGTTGCGGCTGATATCGAGTGCGCGCCGATAAAGTTGTTGCGCCTCGAGCTCACGTCCGTCGTAGCTCAGGGTGAGCGCCCAGTCGTCGAAGAGTTTCACCGCCTTCTGGGAATCGTCGTATCCGAGAGTGGTCATCAGGTCCGATGCTTGTTGAAAGATGGTTTCAGCCTCGCGAAAGTTGCCGGCATCTCCCAGAACCGTTGCCAGATTGACCAGGATATTGAGGCCCTCGAGATTCCATTGCACCGGTGACTTCTGGATGGCCTGCTCTGCGGCCCGCGCGCGCGCGACGGACTCTCCCGAATTTCCATTCCGATAGGCGACCTCGCTGCCGTGAAGCAGGCAAGCAGCACGCTCAGAGGCAAACTGCGGCGCGTTCCCCAACTCGCGCAGGCCTTCCTGATAGAGCGCCTCCGCTCGCGACAGATCGCCTACAGGGACCATGGCCCCGGCAAGAACACAGGATGCCTTGGCACGAATCGAGGGGTCCTTCAACTCGCGCGAAACCCGATAGGCTGCATTCAGCACGCGCAACGCGTTGCCGTTTTCGTCTTCGCTTGAGTACTGGTTGCCCAGCGAAAGCTGCAGCTCCACGTGATTGGCAGCGTCCGGGTTACGTTCATGCTCAATCACGCGCTCTTCCCGTTCCAGCAACTGGTCGACAGCCAACGGCTTGCCAACCGGCGCGGCATTACTGAGCAAAAGCTCATTGAGGTCGGTCATGCGCTCGGCTCGCGCCAGTTGCCGCAACGCCAGGTCGCGCTGAATGCGTGCTGTTCGCGCTTGCAGAAGCATTCCGGTGATGCCGGCGGCCACGCCCACAAGCGCCAGCACAACAATGAATAGGCCCGTAAGGTGCCGGCGAGCGAATTTCCCCGCACGGTACGTGAGTGTGTCGGGTCGTGCTTTGATCGGCTCGGATTTCAGGTAACGGCGCAGGTCGTCTGCAAACGCCCCGACAGATGCGTAACGTTCGTGGGGATCCTTCTTGAGTGCCTTGGCCAGGATGGTGTCCAGGTCCCCGCGCAGGACGCGGCGAAGCTTCTCCACGGCCACCGCATCAGAGGGGCGCGACGGTTCACTCTCGACGATGGCTTTTACCAGCTCCGCCGGCGAGCGGTGCCCCTCGCCGGCAGGATGCCGCCCAGTAAGCAACAGGTAGAGCAGCACACCCAACGCGTAAACATCCGTGGATACAGTGATGGCCTCGCCTTTTAGTTGCTCGGGAGCGGCGTATTCGGGCGTCAGCGCGGTTCCACCGATGGTAAAAGCTGTTTGCCGGTCCGGGTTATTCTCGGCCTCGATCAGCTTGGCGATTCCGAAGTCCAGCAGCTTCACCTCGCCGTCCTTACGAACCAGCACGTTCGACGGTTTGAGGTCGCGATGCACAATCAGGTTTGCGTGGGCCGCGGCGACCGCATCGAGTACCTGGAGGAAAAGGCGGATACGCGTGGGAAGATCAAGCTGGCGCTGATCGCAGTAGCGGTCGATTTGCTCGCCGTCGACATACTCGAGCACAAGATAGGGATGCCCGGCGGAGCTGACACCCGCGTCGATCAACTCGGCAATATGACGGTGGGCAAGCAGCGCGAGTATCTTGCCTTCGCGTTTGAACCGGTCTTCGCCCTCTTTTCCCAGCAGTGCGATGTTGAGAAACTTCAAGGCTACCTGGCGTTCGAAACGTCCATCGTTGCGCCGTGCCAGCCAGACGCTTCCCATGCCACCCTGGCCGATCTGGGAAACAACCTCGAAGGCTCCAATCGTTTGCCCTGCCAGTGTTGCCGTCGTCGATGGTAACTCGACGACACCGGTTTCCAGGAACCCATCAGAAGCGAGCACGCTGTGTTCAAGAAGGAGTATTTCCAGGCGATAGGCAATCTCGGGCTCCTGGGCTTTGATCCATGCCTGGCGCTCCTCTCCCTCCAAGGCAAGCGCTTGGTCGAGCAGCGGGCTGAGCAGCTGCCATTCGTCCTTCCACTGGGGAGAAGTCGGTTTAGTCATGGCGCGCATCTCTCGCGGATGCTTTGGTGCAGATAGATGCGGGCCTTTTCCCATTTCCGCTGCACGGTACGCTCTGAAATCATCTGCATCGCCCCGATCTCTGCGAAGGAGAACCCGCAGAAGAACTTTAGATCTACCAGTGTGGCCAGCTCTGGCTCAACCAGGGTCAGTTCTTCCAGTGCATCGTTGATCAGGGCGAGCTCTTTGGCGTCGACCGGACTTGCCAGGTTATCGAGCGTGACCGCAGTGATGTGATAACGGCCACCTTTTTTCGCGCTGTTGCGGGCACGCGCATGATCGATGATGAGCCCTCGCATCACGCGCGAAGCATAGGCCATGAAGCGAGCGCGGTCAGGAAACGAATGGTCTGCACCCTTGGCCATGTTCAGGTAGGCCTCGTGGAGCAGCGTGGTCGCGCCGAGGCGTCCAGGAATAAATTGGCCGGCTAATTGCCGTCTCGCCAATCGGTGCAGTTCGGAATACAACGTGCTGAAGAGCACGTCTCTCTGGGGATCTGTCGCCGGGGAATGTGTTGCTGCCAAGATCGACCTCCGCGAGCGAGGATGCCTTTGGGCGCGCCTACAGTATAGGCGCGCGTCTCGCTCGAGTTGAGACAAACCGAAGAATCGGAATTGCTCTAAAGAGGAAATCGAGAATCGTGGGCAAAAGACGACACCAGCGTTTGCAAAGGCTTTACGAAAAAAAAGGAATGCGAGCCCAATCGAGAGAATGGCTAAGTGGTTAATCAACAGCAGGTTAGGGAATTTTATCGCTGTCGGGGGAACTGCTGAGTGGGATGCCGCTCGGTCGCTCTGGTTTCTAGGAAAGAACCACCTGCTAGCGTGCTAAGCCCGATCACAGCCGCTACTCGCGGATGGCTTCCTTGTTGACAAACGCAGTAGCCACGTCCTAAAAAGTAAGAGTGTTGCGGTGAAGGAGTTCACCCTTAACCGCTGTCCCGCATAAAGCTGGACAGATGATGACTCCTGACAGGGAAGCCTGTTGCGGAGTCATGTCCACGACGCGTTCCCTTTCTAAAATCTAGAGCTGGAGTCCATGATGAATACATGGAGCCTTTCCGCGTTGTGGGTCGGTCTCGCGCTCATCGCGACGCTGATTGCCATCTGGTTCCGCATGTCGACGGCATTGTCAGAGATCGTCGTCGGTACAGTAGCTCAATTGATCATTGGCGCCGCTTTTGCCCACGGCGGACTGCTGGGAAATACCGAATGGATAACATTCCTGGCCGGAACCGGCGCCATCGTACTTACCTTCCTGGCCGGCGCCGAGCTGGACCCAACCATCTTTCGTACCAAGTGGCGTGAATCTCTCGCCATTGGTCTGGCCGGCTTCTTTGGGCCCTTTTTCGGGTGCACGCTCATCGCGCATTTTCTACTGCATTGGGCCATCATGCCCAGTTGGCTCTGCGGCGTCGCACTTTCGACCACCTCCGTCGCGGTCGTGTATGCCGTGATGCTCGAACTAGGATTCAACACAACTGAATATGGAAAGGCGATTCTCGCCGCGTGCTTCATCAACGACCTGGGGACGGTCATTGCGTTAGGGCTGATTTTCTCTCCCTTCACCATCAAGACGCTCATCTTCGTTGTAGTCAGCCTCGTTGTTTTCTCGGTCTTACCATTCTTGACCCCACGCTTCTTTCGGAAGTACGGCGGCCGCGTCTCGGAACTCGAGGCAAAGTACATCCTGTTTCTTCTCTTTGCTATGGGAGGTTTGGCGCTCTGGGCTGGCAGCGAAGCTGTCCTTCCCGCCTATTTGGTTGGCATGGTACTCGCCGGCACGGTAGGCAAGGACCATGCTCTCATTCGTCGATTGCGCACTCTGACCTTCGGATTCCTCACCCCTTTTTATTTCATTCGCGCCGGCTCATTTGTTTCGGTTCCCGCTCTGCTGGCCGCGCCCGTGACACTCCTCGTGCTCTTCTTCGCCAAAATGTTAAGCAAAATCGTCGCCGTGCTGCCCGCGGTGCGTGTTTACAGGTACGAGGGATCAGCGGGAGCCTACTATACGCTGATGATGTCGACTGGCCTTACCTTCGGCACCATCTCGGCGCTCTTCGGGCTGAACCACAAAATCATCAGCCAGGCTCAATATTCCTATCTGGTGGGAACTGTCATTGCCAGCGCAGTCGTTCCAACCATCGTAGCCAACACATTCTTTTTGCCGCGGCACCTGCTTCCGAAAAAACACCAGGAGACGGTCAGAAACCGCTGCAGCAACCCGCTGAGCCCGAGGCAGTTTAGGAGGACCTAATGGCAAGAAAAACCAGGCAAGTCTTTGAGACCATCTTGGTTGCATACGATGGCTCCCCTCAGGCACAGCGCGCCACAGAGCTTGGCTTCTCGCTGGCGGAGGCGATGGAATCCAAACTGCTGATCTTTGCCGTGATTCGTCCTCCTGAGCCGGCTGCGCGCGCCGAATTGCATGCCGTCCTCGACCACGCCCGTGAACATTACCAGCAAAGCTTTGCTCAGTTGCGGGAACAAGCAAAGCTGAGAAGCGTAGACCTCGAGACCGAGATTGAGGTAGGGCATCCCGCTGAACACATAGTGCATCGGGCGGAGCAGACGAACACGTCGCTGATCATTATGGGCAGGCGCGGAATCTCCTCCTTCCAGCGCTGGATGCTCGGCTCCATCTCAGAGCGTGTCCTCCGTTATGCGCATTGCCCGGTGATGGTAGTGCATTGATTCAGGCTAGCCATGCCCCAACGAAAATCAGAGACTGCAAATGACGCGACATCCGGGACAACTGAACGAGTCTCAACAGACCAGGCTCAGAATCACCTGTCAATACATCGACAAACTACTCGGTGATATTGAGGACATCCTGCATGCGGCCACGTCACAGTCCCCGTTTCCACGTTATGTGGTGGACATCAACCCCGCCCAAATCCGGGTGATCGAGGACCACATCCGCCGTTTGCGATCGCAGTTAGTGCGCACCATTGCCTGGCAACAGATGAAACCCATGCCGGCGGATATTCGTGCGACTGGGGCGATCTTGACCAATCTGGCCTTCGTAGATATCGCGATCGAAGAATTGAAACCCCACTACATGCAAGGGTTCGGACCTGTCCCTGACGATGCCGTCAGCGAGCTCAATGGGGTTGTCCATGAACTTCGGGCATTAGTCACCGGAATGGAGCGTTACCTCAACCAGGAGCTAAGCCGGGATCTCGAAGGAAGACTACAGCGGTTGGAAGGGACGGGTTTTGATGTCGTCTTACTCCGGCTTCTGGAGCAGATTGCCACGCGGAACGGCCTGGTGGAGTTCCGCTTGCGGATCGATGCTCTCGCTACGCGCCTGGAGGACGATACGTTCGAGGTTGCCCTCTTTGGCCGCGTGAGTTCAGGGAAATCCTCGCTGCTCAATGCTCTTCTCGGTACAGACCTCTTGCCAGTCGGCGTAAACCCGATTACGGCCGTCCCAACGAAACTACGTTATGGCAAAGCTCTCAAGGCTGCCGTTGCCTATGGAGATGGCCGCAGCGAGTTGGTTCCGATCGAGGAATTGGCTCGTCTGGTGACCGAGCAAGGAAATCCCGGTAACCTTCGGAACATCGTGCGCGCCATTGTCGAGGTTCCGTCTCCCAGACTGAAGCGGGGCATCCTGCTTGTGGATACCCCAGGGCTCGGTTCGCTGGCAAAACGCGGTGCGGCGGAGACTCTGGCTTACCTTCCCTCTTGCGACCTTGCGCTGCTCCTGATTGATGGCGGCGCCACGCTTAACGAAGAGGATATTGGAACACTGCGGCTGCTTTACGAGGCGGGCATTCCCGCTCTGATTTTGCTGAGCAAGTCCGATCTGCTGGCCAATGGGGATCTTCATCGTGCCATTTCCTATATCGAGGAGCACATCAAGCGCGAGCTCGGAATCACCGCCGCGGTCCATCCAGTAAGCGCATTGAGCAATCAATCGGTTCTGCTGGACCAGTTCTTCGAACGCGAATTGCTCCCCCGCTTTGAAAACGCGCGAGCCCTCCGCGAGGCCTCGATCGCGAGAAAGATCGGAGCCATGCGAGAAGCGATGATGGCGGCACTTGATAGCAATTTGCACCGCGAAAAGCGAGCGGTCCGGCACCAGGAGACGGGCGCGTCGAATCTCGAGGCCGTACTCCGCGTGGTGACGGGAGAGGTAGGGGAACAACATACGGCGCTGGATCACGAGTTCCGCAAACTCGGGGGAAAATCCAACCTTGTTCTCAATGCGGTCGCGAATCGTGCTGTGGGGTGGGTAAGCCGTACCGCTGAAAACCAGGTCCCATCTCTCCAGCTTTCTGAATGGGTTCATGAGACAGTTGGCGAATTCATTCAACCGGCCATCGAGCGCTTACGCAATGCAGGTGACCGCGCAGTCGGTCAGTTGCAAAAGGTTGCGCAAGAGATGGGCCGCAGCGACGCTCCCACGCAGCAGGACTTCAGCGTGATTCTGCGGGACATGCCGCGCTTTGAGCTGGCCACTCTGCCCGGCTCCATCAGCGTGGGACATTGGAAAGTGTGGGGGAAGGTGTGGGGGCAGAGAATCCTTCGTTCACGGATCAACACCAGCCTGCAGCAAAGCATCGGCTCCCATCTCACCGAAGAGTTACATCTTTACGGTATGGCATTGTCCCAGTGGGGCGAGCAGATTGTCCGCAAGCTGGAGCTGCTGGTCAATTCCTACGCGGACGCGTACCGTATGCAGATCCACCGGATCAGCGGGATTTCCGATACGGCCACCGATCCAGGTCAGCTTAAGGTCGACCTGGAACTTTTGAGAAACTGGAGGCCGGCAAATGCAGCCGACCTTACGGATGCGCATGCATGAACAAGGAGAGATAGAACTTGCAGAAATATCTTTGGATTGCCATTGGAGGTTCGCTCGGTTCCCTGGCCAGATATGGGGTGGGCACATTCGTCGCGGGTCGCATGGGAACCAAATTCCCGTACGGCACGTTCGTGATCAACATCACGGCTTGCGTTATCATCGGCTTCTCCCTGGCTTTCCTGGGCAGGCGCACAGATATGAATCCCGCCTGGAGATTCCTGGTTCCCATAGGCTTTGTGGGTGCGTACAGCACCTTTTCTACGTTCGAATGGGAAATATTCTCGGGTTTGCAGGACAGGCGCATTTTTCATTGCCGCTTTGTACGTTGCGTTAAGCCTCTTCCTCGGTCTTCTCGGTGTTTGGTGTGGCGTGATGCTCGCGAGGGTCTTCTCATGAGAGCCAATAAGATAATGCGCTACGAGTCCATCCTGCAGGTGCTTGGAGAGACCGGATGTCCTTTTTGCCGGTTCATGAAAAACTTCCAGGCTGCCCTTCTGCAGGATCCGATGCAAAAGGATATACATCATCTTTGCAGCTTCCATACCTGGGGCCTCGCGGCAACGCAGCGGGCAGCTTCCGCCGCCGGCGTTTTCCTGAATCTCCTCGCCAAACGGCCTGAGGCGGACACGGCTTCTCTCTGCGATGTGTGCGTTCTACTGCAGATGGAAGAAGATCAGCGTGTCCGCGAGTTCATCGGTTGTGCGCAGCGCAAGCTGGTCGTGCAATGGCTGAGGTCCGGGGCGGTTCTCTGCATGGTCCATGGCGCAAAGCTGAAACAGGGGGCGCCTCCAGTTCTGGCCTCCGTCATCAGCGCCGTCGTGGAAAGGTTTCGAAAGCAGCTTGTGGATGAGCTCACCCATCTGCGAGATGAATATCAGCCCGATACGGCGAAGTGGGGAGTGCTGGGGCACGCAGCCGAATTTCTGGTTTCACAACGTGGATTGCATGCATAGAGGAGAAGGATATGTTGATAGCCGGAAAGGCCGTTAAAGTCTCCATTTACCTGAGCGAGGGGTCGACTCATCACGGGGTGCCGACGTATTCGAGCATCCTCGACTATCTTTTCTTCCGTGGTGTATCCGGCGCCACCGTGCTGAAGGGAGTGGCGGGATTCGGAGCGGACCACCATATGCACTCCTCAAGTTTCGTCGAGATTTCCGATCATCTTCCCATGAAGATCGAATTCATAGAAACGCGCGAGAAAGTGGACCAGTTGCTGGGGAAGCTCGAGGAGATGGCCGGGTCAGGCATGATCGAGTTGCAGGAAACGACTGTTGCAAAACCTGCACAGGCATCCAAGCCCAAGAAAGCACCACCTCCTGGCCACGTGAAGATCGAGGGCAAAGCGAAAATGATGAGGATCTACATCGGTGAGAGTGACCAGTGGCAGGGGAAACCACTCCACCAGGCCCTGGTTCGCGCGATGCGTGCCAATGATCTTGCCGGAGCGACCGTTTACCGGGGCATTCTCGGTTACGGCGCCCACCGCAGAGTCCATAAAGAGAAGCCTCTCAATCTTTCACACGATTGCTCGATCATGCTGTCCGTTGTCGACACCGAGGAGAAATTGCAAGGATTCTTGCCCATCGTCGACCAGATGGTTTTCGAAGGGCTCGTGGTTTTGTCAGACGTCGACATCATCAAATATGCCTATCGTGCCGCGGAGCCGGGGGGTGAGCCATGAAAGAGCATTTTCAAGCCCGGATGCTACGCATTCACTTCACTGAGCACGACATGTGGGAGGGGGAGCCTCTCTACAAGGCGATCGTTGCCAAATGCAAGGATCTTGGGCTGCTAGGCGCAACCGTTTATCGCGGCCTTGAAGGCTTTGGGGCTAGCGCCAGGATCTACCACGCACGAAGTCTTTCCATCTCGAAGAATGCTCCCATCATGGTGAATGTGATCGACACGGAGCAGCAGATTGAAAAGCTGATTCCTCACCTGGATCGAATGATTGCGGGCGGCCTGATTGCCAGCTCCACCGTTGACGTGATTCGCTACTCACGATCGACGGGAGATTCCTGAGCGGCCCGCTGAAGCGGATAAGAGCCGTGATATGACCATCGTTGACAAGAGCGTAGAGCGTCTATCGATGGAGTCGGCGTTGCGCACCCTCCTGCTGATGGAGGACTGTGGCGCCGGCAACGGAGGTTTGCGCGAGAAGCTGCTTTCTCTGGAAAAGAAACTGGCCTCGAATCAGCTTCATCTAGCCGTTCTCGGCCAGATGAAGCGAGGCAAAAGTTCCTTTATCAATGCGCTTCTTGGGACTGAAATCCTGCCAACGGGCGTTCTTCCCGTGACTTCCGTGATCACGGAGATTCGATATGGCGTAGTTCCAGAGGCTGCCATCTTCTACCGCACAGGGCAGCGCGAGAAGGTTGCTTTGAGCGCGCTGGCAGACTACATCACGGAATCTGCCAATCCGGGCAACAAGAAGCGGGTTGCGTCGGTGGAAATAAGCTATCCGTCTCCTTTTCTTGAGGCTGGGATCGTCCTTATCGATACCCCAGGCATTGGATCCACGCATGCTCACAATACCCGAACAACGGAGAGTTATCTCCAACAAGTCGACGCTGCAATCGTCGTACTCTCTGTCGATCCACCCATTACCGAGATCGAGTCTCAGTTTGTCAAAAGTCTCAAAGAAGACATCCCCAAGCTTTTTTTCCTATTGAATAAGACCGATTTGGTCTCGGCGGACGAGATTTCTGACCTCTCATGTTTCCTCAGGGATGAGTTGACTCGTATTCAGATGGATTCGCCTGAGATCTTCTTCCTGTCGGCGCGCCGCGCTCTCGAACGGAAACGGGATGGGGCCAGCGAGGATTCGAGTGGAATACAAACGTTGGAGCGGCGATTACGAAACTTTCTACGGGAAGAAAAGGGCCAGGTTCTCGTTCGCTCCGTCGCGATGGATGCATTACAGGTTGCTCGTACTTTGAAGTTCGCCGCGGTGATAGGAACCCGTGCCCAGGCCTTGAGCCCACAAGAGCTGGATGACAAACGGATGGCTTTGGATCACCTGCTGGTGCAAACAGAGGTTGAGGTTCGAGAGCTGGGAGTGTTACTGCGTCAGCACGCGGCTGACATCGTTGCGCGAGTGGAGGGTGATCTGACGGCGCGGGTAGAAGCCTCCGTTCCCACAGTGCGGCAACATCTAAAGTCATTTTATTCGCTCCACGCAAAGGAAACAGGGCAAGCGCTTGGTACTCTTCTCGAAAACTTTCTGATGCAGGAAGTAGAAGGGGTTTTTCGCTGCTGGCGAGTCCAGGAAGACGAAAAAATCGAGGCGCAACTTGGCGCCCTTTCCAGTCGCTTTGTTGCCCACACGAACACGATCCTGGAGCGCCTTGAAAAAGCCGCCGGCCTTCTGTTCGAAATACCGGTGGAGCATGTCTCGATTCAGTGCCCGCTCCGTGTGGAAAGCCACTTGTACTACAAGGTCGAGCGCGTATTTCATTCCCTCGATTCGTTCCTTCTGGTGTTGCCGCGCTTCCTCTTGCGTCCGCTCGTGTTGCGGAGATTGGACGGCGGAATAGGGAGACTCCTGGACATGAATGCAGGTCGCATCCGCTACGACTACCTGGAGCGCCTGCAGGCCAGCATGACTGAATTTGAGCATGAACTCTGTGCCGCGGTCGGGATGGTCACTGAAAGTCTTAGATCCGTCTTGTATAAGCGCAGCCATGGCAATCAGAGAGAAACGCCGGCCGTGGCGATCCTGGATGCTGTTATCCAGGACTGTACTCATTTGTCGCTGATTCATAGTTCATCCGTTAATGAATGACCGCATCGTTATGGTCTAACTTGCAAAGCACCGCTTGACCCGCACTGCAGTTACGTGGAGGCGAGATGCAACGACCTGATGTCGAACTCCAGCAGAGCGCAGAGTATGCACGGATCCTCGCGCGGCGGGCTGAGTTCGAGCGATTGACGTTGCAAGCGAGGCGGAGAAAGCCCCTTCTGATATTTGGTCCGGAAGGGGTTGGGAAGACCCGGCTGCTTCAAGAGTTCGTACAGACGCAGCCTCTTGCCCTCTATATCTCGCAGGCTTGCTCAGCGCACGATATGTTGCTCTCGCTCACGGATAGTCTCCGCAAAATACCTGGAGTACGAAGCCTTCCGTCGAATACATCAACGATGAGCACCACCTCCTTGAAGGGGGTTGTGAATCGAGCTCTGGATGCCAAACCATTCCTGCTGATTGTGGATCAAATAGATGGACCATCGCGCGTTGTTACCAAGCCCATCAAGGAGCTTGGCTACTACGGAAGAACGCCGATTTTTCTGGCAGCTCGTTCTTCGCACATGGAAGATATTGGCGCGTTGCAACCCCTATATGCTGGCAGAAGTGAACGGCTAGAACTACTCAACTGGCCACAACCCGTTGCACTGGAATTCGCCCGCCGCGAAGCGGAGAGAACCGGTCTTGGGGCCAGCAACCTCGATGCCGCACTGGCGTCGCTTGTGCAATCGAGCGGAGGTAATCCTGGAGGCATCGCCCACATGGTGAAAATGGCCCTCCAACCCCAGTACAGGGTGGACGGCCAGATTAAGTTCCACGTTCTTTATCTCGACTACAGGATGGGACGCCGTTAACATATGCTCCCGGCAATTCTCAGCATAGGGCGCCTTTGATCGGCGTGTTTCTTCTACTGGCACCCGCATTTTTGGGGTTGTTTTGCGAGCCTGCAGGTAGGCTGTAAAACGTTCATTCGATTGGTGGGCCCACCAAGACTTGAACCTGGAACCAACGGATTAAGGCGCCTTTGATCGACGTGTTCTCCAACCGGCACCAGCATTTTTGGGGTTGTTTTGCGAGCCTGCAGGTAGGATGTAAATCATTCATTTTATTGGTGGGCCCACCAGGACTTGAACCTGGAACCAACGGATTATGAGTCCGCTGCTCTAACCAATTGAGCTATAGGCCCTTCAACGAAACGGAAAGCGCTCTTGCGATTGTAGCGGATGCAAAGAAGAAGCGTAACGAGTAGGATGTTGGACGGAACCGAACCTGCCAGCAACGGCTGACGGAGGGCAGAGGGCTCGTGAATAAGATCCTGTTGACTCTCGTTTTGGGGGCGAGCCTAGCTCAGGCCGCACCCGTACAGCCCGTGACGGTCGATCCGGGTAAGCAGGTTTTGGAGACCGAACATGCCCGCACCACAGCCCTGGAGCATTCCGATCTGCCTGCACTGGAGCGGATCATGGCGGATGACGTCACCTACATCCATGCCAGCGGCAAAGTAGATACAAAGAAAAGCTATCTGGATGCAATTCGTAGCGGCCAGCTGCATTACATTTCCTGGCGCCCCAGGAGTTTGCATGTTCGCGTGCTGGGAAATGGCGCGGTCATCGATGGCGAGTACGCTGTGAGAGTGACGGACTCTCGAGTGCAGCCCACCCCGTTCGATATTAATATCTTCATCCTGACCGTCTATCAGCGACGGAATGGACAATGGCAGCAGATCGCCTGGCAATCAACGCGTGACGTGGCGACCTCTCCAAAATGACGACGGAAAACCAGTCGTCAATCGGTGATTGTTTTCTGGTCAACCTTGTCCAGGTGGATGTCCTTGATGTTTTTCGATAGGCTCACGTTGAAATCCTGAACATCTTTCAGCTCAAACACCCCGGCTGTGACCGCCTTGGGAGTTTTAATGCGAAAGAAGTCAGCTCCCTTGACATTATCCAGATAGAAAACGGGCCGCGCATCCGGCTGGCTCCAGGTAATCTCGACGTTCGTCAGCTCGATATTGTTTACGTTGCGTATGAAAAAACCGCTCGCGGGGATGTCCCCGAACCTGTAAGGTTCAGGATATCCCTGTTCCATTTGCGGTACGGCCCGTGCCGCCATCTCGCGTGTTCCCCCACCCCGGTGCTCCATATACAGGTCGTTGATCTTGATGTCTTCGATCGGATTGGAAGGGATACCAGAGATCAGCCCCGCTCCGCTGAATTGCGACGCGGAATTGTAGCTGACAACATTACTGATAATGATCCGCTTCAGCGTCCCCACCGGAACTCCGGCCGGTCCTCGCATGCGGCTTCCAAGCCGGAGGAACAGCGGCGTATTGGTGCAGTCACGCATGGTCACACCGGTAAACGTAATATCCTCCAGCAGCGCACCATCTACGCTTTCGAGCGCGAACCCCCGGCAACCGTCAAAAACGCAATTGGAGATGGTGATGTTTTTAAAGCCTCCGTTCGACTCTGTCCCGCACTTGATACGGCCTGTGGGAGCGATTTTGAAATCAGCAGGCTGGCGCTTGAACGTTCCGTCCAGCATGGTCCCCAGTACATAGGCGCCGGTTACATAGCAATTCGTAATCGTCACATTCTCTGTGGAACGGGCGTACCCAAGCGAAAACGAGCTCTTCGGGCAAATCCCATCGTCCCAGGGGGAGTTAACGCTGCAATTGGAAACGCGAACGTTGTGGCAGCAGTCAATATCCATTCCGTCCCGGTCGGTATCGATCTTTAGATTATCGATGGTCAGGTTGTCGACCCCTGTTGCCAGGATGCCGAAGTGACCGCCCTTCAAAATAGAGAAATCCCGCAGCAGCACGTTATGGCAATTCTTGAGCGCGATCGCCTTATTCCCAACCCCTGGGGTCTCAGCCCGCGGCTCCTCTGAGCTGCCGCGGCTTAGGCCTTTGCCCCAGATCAATCCCGGCCCAACAATGGCAACGTCGTGGATCCCTTCGCCCCATAGCAGGCTATTGTGCCAATGATTGTGACCATAGTCCTGATAGTCCTCCCACGGCTTATTCGGCTCGGCGGCATCGTAGCTGGTACCGCTTGCTGCCAGAATCGTGGCGCCCATCTCAAGTGAGAGCACAACGTTGCTCATCAGATGGATCGAGTAGCAGGCGTACGTGCCCACGGGAAATCGAACTGTTCCTCCTCCCTGGGTGCTCGCTGCTTCGATTGCTTTATTGATCGCCGGAGTATCAATCGAGGCGCCATCACCGCGTGCGCCGAAGGTCCGCACATCGAATACCGCGTTTGCGCCAGTCCCAGGCTTGGTCGCAGTTTGTGCGTGCGCACCGAGTGAAATGCCGGGCAAACCAGTACCTGCCAGCTTTAAGAAGTCTCTTCGGATAATGGTCATTGATTTTCCTTCCTGGTCCCGAGGGGAAAACTTGAATTTGTGAACCCGGGTTTTCAACCTGCAGAACATAATAGCTTCGGCGCATTGCCTGGGAACGCCCCGACCGTGGAACCGTCCCGGTAGGCGAGATGCGGTGCAAAATATTTTCCTCAAACAGCCGCGCTGCCATGGCCGCCGGGTGCATCCAAGAAGTTCAAAGTAGCGCTTGTCCAAGCTTGCGCTCTCAAGGAGCCGTGATGAAAAGGGTGTTGTTTTGGGGAACCATCGTAGCTGGAGCTGTGGCCGCATACATGATGTACCGTCGCGGGGAGCCAATGGGGACGATCGCGGTGCGCGCCGTGACCAATCCCGTGGGGTCGCTGGTTTCTGAGTTGGAGGGGGCGGCTGGCTGAAAAAAACCGGCCCTGCCCTAACTGCCGCACGGTAAAACCTGCAAGTCCACCCCACCCCGCCCCATGGCTTTGCCCCCATCCCCGAAGATCAGGTATGCTCCGGGAGGGTTGTAAGGGGAAGCCAATATGCCAGAAGCAAATTGCGATATAGGTCTGATCGGATTGGCGGTCATGGGCCAAAACCTGGTGTTGAACATGAACGACCACGGTTATAAAGTGGCCGTCTTTAACCGCACCGTCTCCAAAGTGGATGACTTCTTAGCCGACGAGGCTAAAGGGACGCAAGTCGTGGGGGCGCACTCGATCGAGGAAATGTGCGCGCTGCTGAAGAAGCCGCGGCGGGTGATGATCATGGTCAAGGCCGGGGAAGTAGTCGACCAGACCATCAACCAGGTTCTCCCCTTTCTGGAAGCGGGCGACATCCTTATCGATGGCGGCAATTCGCTCTACACCGATTCGACCCGGCGAACGAAGGACCTGGCCGCAAAGGGAATTCTGTTTATTGGGACGGGTGTTTCCGGCGGCGAAGAAGGTGCGCGTTTCGGTCCTTCGATCATGCCGGGAGGAAATAAAGAAGCGTGGCCGCACGTGAAGGAGATCTTCCAGGCCATCGCGGCAAAAGTGGAAGACGGAACCCCCTGCTGCGATTGGGTTGGCGAGGACGGCGCCGGCCACTACGTGAAAATGGTGCACAACGGCATCGAGTACGGCGACATGCAACTGATCGGCGAAGCTTACCAACTGCTGAAGGACGGATTAGGCCTCACTGCCGACGAACTCGCCGAGATTTTTACGGAGTGGAACAAGGGCGAGCTGGATAGTTTCCTGATCGACATCTCCGCCACCATCTTCGCCAAGAAGGACGAGGATGGGCAGCCGATGGTAGACAAGATTCTCGACGCTGCAGGCCAGAAGGGCACTGGTAAGTGGACTGCGATCTCGGCGCTCGACCTGGGACAACCGGTGACACTCATTGGGGAGAGCGTGTTCGCACGCTGCCTGTCGGCGTTGAAGAGCGAGCGAGTAGCGGCAGCAAAAGTGTTGAAGGGGCCGCGTAAGCGCAAGGTTGGGAGCGACAAGAAGGCGTTCATCGAAGAGGTGCGTCTGGCTCTCTACTGCTCCAAGATGGTGAGCTACGCGCAGGGATACATGTTGCTGCGAGCGGCTGAGAAAGACCAGGGCTGGAACCTGAACATGGGTGGCGTCGCGTTGATGTGGCGTGGCGGGTGCATCATTCGCAGCATCTTTCTGGGTGACATCAAGGCGGCGTTCGACCGGGATCCAAAGCTGCAGAATCTGTTGCTGGACAAGTTCTTCTCCACTGCGATGAACAAGTACCAGGCTTCCTGGCGGAAGGCGATCATCTACGGAGTCAGGGTAGGTGTGCCCATGCCAGCGTTTTCGACCGCCTTAGCGTTCTATGACGGTTACCGGACGGCGCGTCTGCCTGCAAATCTACTGCAGGCGCAGAGAGACTTCTTCGGTGCCCACACCTACGAACGCGTCGATAAGCCTCGAGGCGAATTTTTCCACACCAACTGGACCGGCCGTGGAGGCCGTGTTTCGTCCTCCACCTACAACGCATAAGCCGCCGAGGAGTTCTCTGCAGGGTAAGGGGCTTTCTAGGCTGGTCGGGCCGTAACTGTTTGAAGATATTTCCGGGCCGACTATTGGGAAAAGAAACCGACCTGCGGTTTCTTTTCCCCAATATCTCGCACACTCTTTCACTCAGACAACTCTGGACGGGTGCCCCATGTTCGCACCAGCGTACGTGGGTTAAGGAAGACGGGGCGAAGCCCATCAAAGGTCTGTCTTTTCTCTATCCCGCGACCTGACCTCAGTGGGGCGCACTCGCGGGCGGTGAACTTTGCTGTGGCGGCTGACCATTCGCCGGCTGACTCCCATTCTGGGGCTGCCCCTGATTGTTAGTCACATCCTGTCCCTGAAAGATCAGCTTGACCGTCGAACGAAACTGCTTGTAGTCCGTATAGCGCACAATCTGCCGGATACGGACATCCTGGCTCATGTACCCGCTGCCGCCGGAGAAATGAAGTTCAGCATCGGCCTTGGTATAAACCGGAAACCAATACTTGCCATCGACCTGTTCGCGGTAAGTGGTAAAGGGCGGCGAAAGATCCTCGTGGCCTTTGCGCATATCATCGGGAACATTCTTGGCACTGGTGATCACGATCTGCAGGTCTTTCTGGTCCACCCAGATGCGGCCTTTCAGGTAGCGCTTGCCTTTTTCCATCACCTTGGGCGCGACGTCAAAGACGTAGCAATCAACCTCGTCCACTTTTTGCCGCCCTACGTAGGTCAGGTTGTATTGCCCCACGTCCTCTGAGGTCAACACGAACGGCAGGCGCTGTTCGATATCCGAAACGTCGGCCGGGGTCATCTGAATGCGCTCCAGCGTGTTCTGCGGGGCGAAGGTCACCCGCTCCGATTTGCGCCCGTTGCTGTCGAAGGTAATCTGCACTACCTGGCGGTATTCGCCATCCACCTTGCCGTCGTCGTTGATGGTCTGAATGCGCACGTCGCGCTGGTAGGTGTAATTGTCCAGAGCGTGGCGAAACTCTGTTTCCTTAGCCGCAAACTGCTGGATGATCTGGTCCGGCGATTTGGCCGGAGCGCTGCTATCAATAGGCCCAAAGCCTTGGTCAGGCTGGTCTTTGGATTGGGCCAGCAGCGCCGGAACGGGCGTAATCGCCAACATTATCAGCAACTTTGCTAAGCTTTTCCTCACCGAAGGCCCCTCCACACATTCGCTCACCATTATCTCTTAATAGACGCAAGCTGCCCATCAGGAGTCACTTCTCACCCAGAGCCGCCCGCAAGCGCCCATGCGCTGTGTCCAGCCGCTGCATGGCTTGTGAGCGGCCAATGGACAGCTTCTGCATCACAATGGCCACCCGCACCGTCCCCGCCTGGGTCAGCAGCGCCGCGGCCTGGTCTTCGTCCACCCCCGTCGCGGCGGCAATGATCCGTATCGCCCGATCCTTCAGCTTCTCATTGGTTGGCTGCACATTGACCATCAGGTTGCCGTAAACCATGCCCGTGCGGATCATGGCGCCGGTGCTCAACATATTGAGCACCAGTTTGGTGGCCGTCCCGGCGCGCAAGCGCGTCGACCCTGTAATCACTTCCGGTCCTACCGCCGGAGTGATGGCGATCTTCGCCCGCCGCTCTACTTCAGAGCCGGGCACGCAACTCAAGCCCACCGTGAGTGCCCCCAACTGGTTGGCATACGCCATTCCTCCCAGCACATAGGGCGTGCGCCCGCTGGCGGCGATGCCGACCAGCGTATCGCCGGCTACCAGGCCGTGCTTTTTCAGATCTTCTTCCCCTTGCTGGGGGTCGTCTTCGGCGCCCTCTATGGAATGCCGCAGGGCATAATCCCCGCCGGCAATCAGGCCCACGACCAGCCCAGGGTCTACGTTGAAGGTGGGTGGGCACTCAGACGCGTCCAGCACGCCCAGGCGCCCGGACGTACCCGCACCCGTATAAAACAGCCGTCCGCCCTTTTCCAGGCGTTCGGCAATGCCGTCGACTGCCTGCGCTATCCGTGGCAACTCGGCGTGGACTGCGTCGGCAACGGAGCGATCCGCGGCGTTGATCACTTCCAGCATCTCCAGAGTAGAAAGCTGGTCGATTTTCGCCGTATCAGGATGGCGCGTCTCAGTCAGCAGGTGCTCAAACTTCATCATCAGCCAACCATAGCAAACATGGGCAAGAATGCTACGCTTTGCCTTGAGGAGAGAAGATTTTGGATACCGCCTCTCAATCCATCCCAGCGTTGCCCCGTAACCCCCGGCTGGCCCAGATTCTGGAACAGAACTGGCAGGCCGAAATGACGGGCCACTTTACCTATCGCGCCCTGGCCGAGAGAGAACGAGATGCAGGGCGCAAGCAAGCGCTCGAACACATGGCGGCTGCAGAAAAAGAGCATGCTGCTCTCTGGGCGGCCCGCATTCAGGAACTCGGCGGGACGGAGCCAGTCTACCGCGGCAAACCAACCGGCGATGCGGATAGCCTCAAGAACCGCATTGGCGGCGATCACCTGGCTTTGCGCCGCCTGGAGATCGACGAGAGCCGGGATATTGCAAAGTACAGCCTGCAGCTCAAAGAACTAGGCGATGAACCGAGTCTGTCCATCCTCAACCGGGTCCTCGAAGACGAGCAGGAACACTATCGCGAGCTCACCCGTCTCATCCGCCGCTATCCCAGCCGTGCTCGTACGCCTGTGGCGAATCCGAAAGTGCTGCTGGAACAGATGCTGGCCAGGCGCGATCAGGGGCGCACTCACACTGCCGGGTGGATCGGCGATGCCATCTACGGAGTAAACGACGGCCTGGGATCGATCTTCGGCATCGTCTCCGGGGTTTCCGGTGCGACCCTGGGCAACAGCAAATATGTGCTGCTCTCAGGGATTGCCGGCATGATCGCCAGCGCGCTCTCCATGGGCTCCGGCGCCTACCTCGCCGCCAAAAGCGAGCGCGAAATCTATGAAGCGGAGCTGGCCCGCGAACGCGAAGCCATTGCCATGAACGGTCCGGAAGCGCGCGAGCTGCTATCGCTCTATTACCAGGTGAAGGGCCTTCCCCAGGACGATGCGGACCACATGGTCAACCACATAGCCAGCGATCCGGAGCAGATGCTGCGCGCTCTCGCCTTCGAGCGGCTCAACTCGACCGAAGAAGCTCTCAGCAATCCACTCACCTCCGCTCTCTCAGGCGCTCTTTCAACCGCCGCAGGAGCCTTCATCCCCATCGTGCCGTTCTTCTTTTCGAGCGGCTACACCGCGGTCATCATTTCGGCTGTGGTTTCGCTTGCCGCCCATTTCGCTGTGGGCGCGGCTAAGTCGCTGGTGACCGTCCGCTCCTGGTGGAGCAGCGGCGCAGAGATGACCCTGGTAGGAGCAGTGGAGGGCGTGGTGACCTATGTCATCGGCCTGGGGCTGGGACGTCTGGGCGCCTGACCTCAAACCCGGAAGAAGTCTGCACGCCAGTTCTGGATGGACGTTTTTATCTGCTTTTTGGTTAGGCCCTCGTTTACCGCGCGCATGGCCAGTGCCGGTAGCTCAGCATCTGAGGCGAAACGAAGCGCGATCAACTGCGGCTCGGTAAACTCTGCGATCCGCGCTTTGGCTGTTTCAGGAAGCAGCATGGACAGGCGCAGCCGCTCCTCGAGCCGGATGACGCGGTCCTGGGCCTTGAGGGCATAGGATCTGGCTTTCGCTGCAAGCATGAAAAGGCCGACGGACAACAAGACTCCGAGGATAGAGCCCATGCCGGGCTGCCGCACCAGGAGAATGATGCTCAGAACGATTGCCACCAAACAAATCGGCGCTAAGACGTAATGATAAGGCGGGTCTAACCGGGCGTGGTTAGCAAGGGACTGCGGCGTGGCGTTTGCCATAGAGAAGCCTCTTTCGGGAACCAAACCATCATAAGACCTGCCGCGATAACGGCTGATTTGCTGGACGAGATCATCAAGCCACTAGTGGCGAGCAAGCCGAGTGGCCTATAGTGGGTTGTCGTTCAGGAGAGTCTATGTTCAAGGGATTCCGTGCCGTTCTGCTTACTGCTTTGCTTGTGTCCTCCACGCTGCTAGCCCAAGCCGATACATTAGCCGCAACCCCGCCCATGGGCTGGAATAGCTGGAACCTCTTTGCCGGCAGGGTCACCGATAAGGATGTTCGCGCCGCGGCCGATGCGATGGTCTCTTCGGGCATGAAGGATGCCGGCTATATCTACGTGAACATTGACGACACCTGGCAGGGTGAGCGCGATGCTCAGGGGAACATTCAGGCCAACAGCAAGTTTCCCGATATGAAGGGGTTGGCCGATTACGTTCACTCCAAGGGGCTGAAGATTGGCATCTATTCCGGCCCGGGTGCGAAGACCTGCGCCAAATACGCAGGGAGTCTGGGACACGAAGAGCAGGATGCAAAAACCTATGCGGCCTGGGGCATCGATTATCTCAAATACGATCTCTGTAGCTTCCGCCAAAACATGATTGCGGAAGCTCCAAATGATCCGGCAAAGCAGGCCCAGATGATGAAAGATGCCTACGAGAAGATGCACAAGGCATTGCTGGCAACCGGCCGCCCGATCGTCTACAGCTTTTGCCAATACGGTTGGGATGCGGTGTGGGAGTGGGGCCCATCGCTCGGAGCCAACTTGTGGCGGACAACGGGCGACATCAATCCCACCTGGGACAGGATGACGTTGATCGGGTTCTCCCAGGCGGGCTTGTCAAAATACGCTGGACCGGGCCATTGGAATGACCCCGACATGTTGGAAGTAGGCAACGGCAAACTCACGCTGGACGAGAATCGTCTCCACATGAGCCTGTGGGCGATGCTGGCCGCGCCCCTGCTGGCGGGCAACGATCTTTCTCAGATGCCGGCCGACACGGCTTCTATCCTGACCAATCGAGACGTAATTGCCATCGATCAGGATCCTCTCGGCAAGCAGGGCGATCGTGTCTCTGCAGTTGGCCCGGTCGAAATCTGGGCCAAACCACTCCAGGGTGGCGCCAAGGCCGTAGCCTTATTCAACCGCGACGACACCGCCTTGCCCATCACGCTGAAGCTAAGCGATGTGGGATTCGCCGGCGGCGCGAAAGCGCACGATATCTGGGCGGCCAAGGATCTTGGCAAACTCCAGAGCAGCTACACCGCAACAGTGCCGCGTCACGGAGTGGTTCTGCTGCGACTCACGAAGTGATCTGTCGAAAATCAAGCTGCAGCTCGCAGACATATATCGAATATCAAGCTGCAGCTTCTATACTTTGAGTGGGTGGCCCAGGTCTCGCTTTTGAGACCTGGGTGTTCCGGTCCGAAAACTAGTTGGCGGCCGCCAAATAAACGGTGAACCACTTATCTGCATCGCTCCATTGCTGGCGCAATCTAAATCCCGCGCGGGTGAGCAACTCAAGGACACTCTCGTCAGTGAACTTGTAACTATTTTCAGTGTGGATCGTTTCACCCGACAAGAACCGCACCTCCAGATCGAGCGCCCGAATCGCAACCTTCTGCGGCAGCAAACTCTCCAGGTGCATTTCCACCCGCGACTCCTGCGCATTCCACCGCGCCTGATGGCGAAACAATCGCAGATCGAAATTGCCCTCTAGTTCGCGATTGATGCGCGTCAGCACATTCATATTAAAGCGGGCAGTCACGCCTGCCGCATCATCGTAGGCTACGTGCAGCATCTGCGCATCTTTCACCATGTCGGTACCCAGCAAAAGGCAATCGCCGGGAGACAACTGCGCCCGCACACCGCGCAGCACTTCCACCGCGTCTTCAGGCGAAAAGTTCCCAATGCTTGAGCCGATGTACAGCACCAGCCTTCGTCCGCTGTGGACACTACTGTTCTGCCGAATCCCCTCGGTGTAGTCGGCAACGATGGGTTCTACCGTCACCTCGGGCAGCTCCGCCTCTAGCCTGCTGCGTGCTTCGTCCAGTGCCGTCTGCGACACATCAATCGGGTAATACGTCACGCTTCCCTGCAGGCGGACGGCCGCATTGAGCAGCAGCCCGGTCTTGGTAGCCGTGCCCGCGCCCAACTCAATCATCGAAAGGTCACGCCCGCCGGCAGCGGCGGAGACAATCTCATCCGCATGCTCAGCCAGGATCTGCCGCTCGGTGCGAGTAACGTAGTACTCCGGCAGCTCGGTAATCTCTTCGAACAGCCGCGAACCCGCCTCGTCGTAAAACAACCACGGAGAAAGCGTTTTTGGATCTCCGGTAAGACCGGTAAACACCTCCACCGCGATCGGTGTCGACGCAAACGCCGGCAACTTGGGTAAAGAAATAGCAGACATGATCTCTCCGCGGGGGACTGATTAAATTGCAATGGTTAGATGTTCGCCAAACGAATGCCGGAAAACTGCCAGCGCGTCGCGGGAGAGAAAAAATTACGGTAGGTGGAACGTATATGGGAAGCCGGCGTGACCACCGATCCGCCACGCAGCACCATCTGGCTGCTCATGAATTTTCCGTTGTATTCGCCCAGAGCACCCGGCACCGCGGCGAAACCGGGGTAGCCGAGGTAAGCACTCTGGGTCCATTCCCACACATCCCCGAACATCTGCGCGGGACCCTTTGCCGGCCCCTCGCCCAGGGCCACAGGATGCAGCGTCCGGTCCTCCAGGAAGTTGCCGGTCATCGGCAATCCCTGCGCGGCGACCTCCCACTCGGCTTCGGTCGGGAGCCGCTTGCCCGCCCAGTGAGCAAAAGCGTCTGCTTCGTAATAGCTCACGTGGCAAACAGGAGTTTGCAGCAATTCGGTAAGCGGCAGCTCGCCGTAGAGCGTGTACACCAGCCACGCATCATTCTGCTGGCGCCAATAGAGCGGCGCTTTCCAACCCTCGGCTTTGACCGTGTCCCACCCAGCGGAGAGCCAAAGCTCCGGACGGCGGTAGCCACCATCCTCGATGAACGCGAGATACTCCCCGCACGAAACCAACCTCGACGCCAACGCATAGGGTCGGAGGTATTCCGGATGGCGGGGTGACTCGTTATCGAAGGCAAACCCGTCGCCCGAGTATCCGATCTCGCACAAACCGCCTTGGTATGCGATCCAATCCGGCTTGCTTAACGGTGGCGCATTAAAGATGACCGGCTCATTGAGATAAGGCGGACGAAGAGGGTTGGTCCAAAAAGCGTGCTTGATGTCGTAAGCCAGCAGTTCCTGGTGTTGCTGCTCGTGATGGAGCCCGAGCACAATTCTCTGCGTCACTTCTTCTGGAGGATTGGATGCCAGCAAGCGCTGAATCCCTTCCTCCACATGTTGGCGGTATTGCAAGATGGCATCCACCGGCGGCCGGGAGAAGGAAGCGCGCAATTTCTTTTCCGGCTGGTCGGATACGGAGTTGTAGTAGCTATTAAACAGCCAGCGAAAATCAGGATGAAACTCGCGGTAGCCGGCAAGGAATTCCCGCAGCAGAAATGTTTCGAAAAACCATGTGGTGTGCGCCAGGTGCCACTTGGCCGGGCTCGCCTCAGCGCAGGACTGCACCATCATGTCTTCAGGCGACAAGGGAAGACAAAGGTCTTCGGTCTGGCGCCGTACGCGTAAGAACTCCTCGAACTGGGGGGAAGTCTTCGTTCTGGTCGTGACTGGCGTCATAGAAACCGTTTCTCCATCTACTTAGAGACAGAACAGGCCCTGATGTTGCCTATTTTTTTCGACTCTTTTGGAGGCCCATCAATGCACACTGAGCAGGCGGGCCAGGAGGTACGCTGCTCCGGCAGCCAACCCGCCTATCACCACCGTCTGAACCGCGCTGCGCAGGGTTCCGGAACCCGTCAATCTGCCTTTGACTCCGCCAAAAACAAGCAAGGCCACCAGGGTGATGGCTACCGACGCATTGAAGGCAGATGGCAAACTACTCCCCACCATGTACGGAAACAGGGGCACCAGGCCCCCGACGACGTAGGAAATAGCGATCGTGGTGGCACTACGGCCGGCGCGGCTCGGATGCGGTTCTTCCAGGCCCAGCTCAAAACGCATCATGAAATCAACCCAGGCCTGGGGCCGGCGTTTCAGCGCCTCAAGCACCGGCCTGCTCTCGCTGCGTTCTACCCCATATTTCTCGAAAATCTCGTAGATTTCCTCTTCTTCGTCGCGAGTCCGTTCCACAATCTCGCGCTCTTCGCGCAGCCGCTCGCTGGCGTAGTGCTCGGCATCGCCCTGGGCGGCGAGAAATCCGCCCAGCCCCATGGCAATCGAGCCGGCAGCGATCTCCGCCAGCCCGGCAAGCACCACCACATGCACCGAATTGACCGCGCCTGATAGCCCTGCTGCCAGGGCAAACGGAACCGTCAAGCCGTCCGCCATCCCGATCACCACATCGCGCACCAGCGCCGTCGACCCAAAATGTCCTTCTATGTGATGGGGAGAAGCGGATGGCGCGGGCGTTTCGACCGGGTTGATCGCCATCCCGGCAGTTTACCTCAGTGTTCTGTCATGACAACGGATATGGCTCCGGCTGCGTCCATAGCCTTAGTACCGCCGTCTAACCGGAGCAATGAATCCGTCGGTAAGACTCGTTGTTTGGGCCCTCTTGTTGATGGTGTTGGGGGTTCCGGTCGGCCGCGCCCAGGAAGACGATGGTACGGCTCCCCCAGACAGCGGAAATGGCATGGGACAGGTATTCGGTAGGGGCAATGGGGTTCGCGGAACAGTGACCGCCTCCGCGGCCAACCGTTTCACCATACGTACCGATGAGGGAGACACGTACCAGGTCTTTTACAGTCCGAACACTCGCCTGATAAAGGATCGGCAGCCGATCGAGGCCGCCGACGTACACGTGGGAGACATGTTGATGGCAGGCGGACTGGTCGATGCTAAGGCCAGAACAGTGGGAGCAGTATTGGTAATCGACATTGACGCGAAAGAAGTGCAGCAGGCGCGCGAGGCCTTTGGCAAAACCTGGGTAATGGGAAAAGTGACCGCCATTCACGACCTGAAAATCACGATCGAGCGCGCCGGCGACAAGCAGACGCAAGTTGTGGCGGTGGACGAAAACACTTCCTTCCGCAAGCGTCGGGAAGACGTGACCCTGGCCGATGTAAAGATAGGAGACACGATCAGCGCCCAGGGGGCACTGCATGCGGACACGTTTCTCGCCACCACGCTCCGCATCATGCCTCCCCGGGTTCCAGGCCAGGCCAACGGAGTTCCGATTCAGTGAATGCCGCCGATAATAGGATCCTGATGCGACGCTTATTCCTGCTGCTGTCGGTGTGGGTCGCTCTTCTCCCGGCTGCCGGGGCGCAGTCGACCCCTGTCACCACGGGTGGGCTCGTACACGGCACGGTTAAGGCGGGAAATGTTCCTCTTCCCGGGGTCAGCATCGTTGCCACCAATACGCTCACTGGCCAGCGCTACGCCACCGTGACGGACATCAACGGCAACTATTCCATGACCATACCGTCTAGCGGCCGGTATGTGCTTAAGGCTGAGCTCGCAGCCTTTGCTCCGGAGACCAAAGTCGCCGTGGTCAAATCCCCAGCCTCCGGGCCCCCAGCCGCCGGATCAACAGCCGCCGCACCGGCGAACCAACAAGCCGATTTCGCGCTTACTTTAGCTTCGCGGGTCCCGCCGGAAACTCCGCAGCAGAACGTGGCCGGAGCTCCGGCTTCAGGTCCCCGCCAGGCCGGAACCGTTCGCCGCAACACTGGCGGCGGAGCCCAAAATCTGGCCTTGCTTGCTGGTCTTACCGGCACCGCCGAGGATGCAGGTATCAGCAGCGGCGCTACCGGAGCTGCCCTGCCTTCGCTCGCCAACAACGCGGACTTCTCCACCGAATCGGTCGCCGTTACCGGACAGGCAGGCACGACCAATCCCTTCGCCGGAGTGGACATGCAGCAGCTTCGCGACAACGCCGAGCTGGATCAGTCGCTTTCCGGTGGCGGTGGTCAGGGAGGCCGCGGACAGGGCGGAGCGGGTGGTGGTGGAGCCGGTGGCGGCGGTGCTGGAGGCGGAGGAGGCTTTGGAGGAGGAGGAGGTTTTGGGGGTGGAGGAGGTGGCTTCGGAGGCGGAGGGGGCGGCCGCGGCGGTCGTGGAGGGGGTGGCGGGTTTGGAGGCGGTGGTTTCGGCAATTTCCGTGGGTTTCAAGCCCAACCAGCCCCACGGTGCCTTCTTCTGGACTGGCGGGAACTCTGCGCTGAACGCCGATCCCTTCAACATCAGGCCGGAGAGCGGGCTGCAGCCCAGCTATGCACAAAATCAGTTTGGGCTCACCTTTTTAGGCACACCGTATATCCCGCACCTCATCGAGCACGACACCAAAGACACCATCTTTTTCAACATTTCGGGCCAGCGCTCCTCCTCGCCCTTCAACCAGTACGGCAGCGTCCCCGACGCTGCGGAACGCGGTGGCGATTTGTCCGCCCTCACCACCCAGGAAGGCACACACATTACCATCTATGATCCGCTTACTGGCGCGCCGTTCCCCAACAACGTCATCCCGGCGGCGCGTATCTCGCCCCAGGCGACGAAGCTGCTGAATTACATTCCGGAACCTACCCTTTCCGGCCAGTTCCAGAACTACCAGCGGCTTGCCTCCGCAGAATCAAACAACACCCGGATCGGCGTCCGCTTTATCCATAGTTTTGGCCCCAGCACCGGAGGTTCCCCAATCGGAGGACTCATCCGCCAGTATCTGGGCCAGGGCGGCTCCGGGCTCCGCCAGAGCGTCAATGTCAACTTCAACTTCAACCACATTGCGACGGATGAGCTCGACCTCTTTCCCGATCTTGGCGGCAAGCTGCAGACGCACCAATACTCGGTGGCCGCCGGCTATTCGGTGGGCAAGGGCAGGCTCACCAACAACCTCGGCCTCAACTGGAACCGGAGCGACTCTCAGACCAAGAACAATTTCACCGGCACCACAGATGTTGCCAGCCAGATCGGTCTCAGCGGACTACCCGCCAACCCACTGTTCTTTGGATTGCCCAACCTCATTCTGAACCAGTTCACCAGCGTAACCGAGCAGCAGCCCAGCTTCCAGGTCAACCAGACCATTGCCGCAACCGAATCTACCTCCTGGATTCACAAGAAGCACAATGTCCGTTTTGGCGGAGACTTTCGTCGCGTCCACAACGACCTCTTTGGAAATACCGGCAATATCATGGGTACTTATACCTTTACCGGCTTCTTTACCGAGAAGCCCGGCACCAGCGGGACCACCGGCGGCACTTCTTCGACCGGTTCTTCACTCGCCGACCTTCTGCTCGGTCTGCCGCAGCAGACTTCGCTTCAGGCTCCAGACCAGAAATCCTATCTGCGGCAGAACGCCTGGGATGCCTTTGTGCAGGATAGCTGGCGAGCCAAGGCGAACCTGACGCTGTTGTTCGGCCTGCGCTACGAGTACTTTTCCCCTTACTCAGAAAAGTATGACCGCCTTTCGACCCTCGATACGGGGAACGATTTCACTTCCGTGGCTCCGGTTGTTTCCGGAGGCATTGGTCCCTTTACCGGAAAATATCCTCGTGATCTGGTCTACCCTGAGCACAACAACTTTTCCCCCCGCATTGGTATTGCGGTGCGCCCGATAAAAGACACAGTCGTGCGCGCAGGCTATGGCATTAACTACGCCGTTGGCCAATATTCGAAATTTATCCAGGACTTCGCCTTCCAGCCACCCTACGCCAACGTGCAAACCAACGAAGTCACCAACAGCGTCGGATTTGTCCCCACCTTGGCCGACGGCTTTACCCCCGAGGGGCAAGCAAACGGCAACTCCGCCGTTAACAAGTACTACCGGCTCCCATACGTGCAGGTGTGGAACATCAACTTGCAGCGCACCCTACCGCTCGGCATCGTGCTCAACATCGGCTACAACGGCTCCAAAGGCACTCGCCTCGACATCGTCGACGCACCCGGCCGTACTGCCAACGCATCGGTGAGCGGAACTTTTTACGACTACGAGAACTCGGTGGCTTTCTCCAATTACAACGCGATGACTGTCAGCGTGCGCAATCGGCTGCACGACGGCATCGCCTTGCAAGCGACCTATACCTATAGCCACTCCATCGACAACGCCAGCTCCATCGGAGGCAACGGAGGAACGGGGACGGTGGTGGCGCAAAACTGGCAGAACCTGCTGGCGGAAGAGTCCAATTCCAGCTTCGACGTACGCAACAAGGTCAGTGGTAACTTTCTCTATGAGCTACCCTTCGGCCCCGATGAGCACTACATCACTTCCGGCGTCCTGGGGCATTCGCTAAGTGGTATTTCCCTTTCCGGCACGTTTACCTTTGCCAGCGGAAACCCTTTGACTCCGAACTATGAGGCGACGGTAGATGAAGTAGCCCGCGGCACCACGGCATCGCTCCGGCCCGACCGGGTTCCGGGGGCTTCGCTGACGGCCGGCGGTGGTTCGCTCGACAACTGGTTCAACAAAAGCGCGTTCGCTGCCCCCGCAAACACCTATGGAACCGCCTCCCGTTACTCGATCCCCGGACCGGGCAAGGTTTCCGTGAATGCATCGCTCTCGAAGACGGTTCGCTTCAATGAAACGCGCACCTTCGAAACCCGCGCCACTGCCAGTAACGTCTTTAACACCGTCCAATACTCAGGGGTCGATACGACACTAGGATCGGGAACCTACGGCCAGGTGACTTCCGCCGGTACCATGCGTCAATTTACCTTCCTCGCCCGTTTCCGGTTTTAGAGAGGCATTTGAATGAACGTCAACGGTCACTTGCGCAGATTCACCTCCCTGGTCTTGTTCTCCTTAGGCGTAACAGGTGGGTTGTCGGCGCAGGACCAGAGCCAGACGCAGCCGGACGCGCAATCCGCTTACACCCTGAAGGTAAACAGCGATCTGGTGCTCACCAACGTTGTCGTCCGCGACAAAAAGACGGGCGAAGTGGTTCGCGGACTCAAGGCCAGCGACTTTCAGGTTCTGGAGAATGGCAAACCGCAATCCATTATCAGCTTTGACTTTCAAAGCGTCGACCAGGCTGCGCCGCTCAACGAGGCCACCATCAACGGCAAAGCCCCCAACACCATCATGGGAAACATGAACCGCAACGTCACTTCCGAACAATTGCGGAACCATCGCCTCATCGTCATGTTCTTCGACATCACCTCGATGCAGCCCGAGGATCTGGAACGCGCCCAGGACGCAGCCCGCGATTACATCAGTAAGAAGATGCAACCGGCGGACCTGGTTGCCGTCGTCTCCCTCGATCAGTCCCTGTCTCTCGATCAGGACTTCACCGCCAATAAGCAACAATTACTGAACGCGGTCAACAAATACTCCGGAACCCAGGGAGCGGGCTTTCAATCAGGCGCCACCAGCACCACCAACCAGGTGGAAGATACCACTGCCTTCACTCCCGATGAGCAGGAGTACAACGACGTCAATACCGATCGCGAGCTGTTCGCGTTTGAAGACATTGCTCACTCCCTCGCCTATATCAACGAGAAAAAGTCCTTGCTGTATTTCTCTGGCGGCATCCAGCGCGACGGTATTGAGAACCAGGCCTCGCTGCACGCCGCCATCAATGCTTCGGTGCGCGCCAACATGTCAATCTACTCGGTCGACGCGCGCGGGCTCGAGGCCATTTCTCCGCTTGGGCGATGCCAGCACCGGCAGCTTGCGCGGCACAGGGGCCTATAACGGCGCGGCGCTGCAGAACAATCTTGACTCCAATTTCAACACCCAGGAAGTGATGGCCACCCTTTCCTCTGACACTGGCGGAAAGGCCTTCTTCGATTCCAACGACTTCTCCCCGGCGTTCCAGCGCATCCAGCAGGACACTTCCGCCTACTATGTCATCGGTTTCCGCTCCACCAACCCCGTGCGCGATGGCCGCTATCGCCGGCTGACGATTAAAATCAACCAGCCCAACGTCAAGATTGAATATCGCCCCGGCTACTACGCCCCGGCCGACTACAAGCATGCCAACAGGGATGAGCGCGAACGCCAGCTGCAGGAGCAGTTGGCCAGCGACCTGCCTGCCACTGACGTCGAAGTCTACCTGCAGGCGTATTACTTCCGCAGCGACAACGGCTCCGCAACCCCTCGCTATTACGTGCCCGTGTCCTTGATCGTTCCTGGATCGCAGATCCCCTTCGTAAAAGGAGGAGACCGCAGCAAGGCTACCCTTGACATCATCGGGCAACTCAAAAACACGGCAGGGCAGGATATGGCGGAGATTCGCCAGACCGTCAAGCTGGCCATTGATGATTCGCAACAGGTTTCACGCAAGAACATCCAGTACACGACAGGATTTACCCTGCCGCTGGGCAAGTACCATCTCAAGTTTGTGGTGCGTGAGAATCAAACCGGCCGCATGGGGTCATTTGAGACCGACATCAATTTGCCTGACCTGAAGAAGTTCCCACTGAAGCTCAGCTCTGTTGTGCTTTCCAGCCAGCGCTCGGCCGCGGGCAAGAAGGACGAGGACAATCCGCTTACCAACGGTGGCTTTACCTGGGTACCGAATGTGGCCCACGTGTTCCGCACCGATCAGCACATGTACTTGCTCTACGAGGTGTACGATCCCGCAAACGGTGGCGCCAAAGTAAGTCCGGCTTCTACCACCGCAGGCAAGCCGGGCGTGAAGGTGCTGACCAGCATCGAGTTCCTGCAGGGAACAACAAAAGTTTTTGAGACCCCGCTGGTCGAGGCCAACAGCGTGAACGTGCCCGGACGCGATGCCGTAGCCTTTGCCTTCGACGTCCCGCTTGACCGTCTGAACGCCGGTCTTTACATCTGCCAGGTCAACGTCATCGACGATTCGGGTGGCACGTTCAGTTTCCCGCGCCAGGCGATGTTAGTCCGTGCCGCCGCGCCAGTGCCGGCAACTGCCCCGCCCGCGCCCAACCCTTCGCCCGGCGCCGGGGCCCCCTCTGCGCCTTCCCCCTAGCGAAACCGCTTTGTGCTCTATCCTCGCCACGAATTAGCTTTCGAACTCTATCCCCACCACGAATAAATGGGTGGCCCAGGTCTCGCTTTTGAGACCTGGGATGCGCGGATCTCGCCCCTATTCGTCCTGAGCGATAATGCAGACGGGTGAACACAATGAACGCAGTTCTGCTCCACGGATACGGAAGCGTTGATCAACTGGTTTATGAGGAGATTCCGATCCCTCTAGCCGGTGCCGGCGAAGTGCTGGTGAAAATGAGTTCCACCAGCGTCAATCCTATTGATTACAAAATACGCCGTGGGGACATGAAGGAAATCATGCCCCTCCAGCTCCCGTTTATTCCCGGCTATGACCTTGCAGGTCAGGTAGTCGCATTGGGAGAGGGGGTCACCAGCGACAAGCTCGATGCGCTGGTCATGGGAGTAACAGACCACACCTACGCCGAATATGTTGTCTGCAAAGCCGGCATCCTGGCTCCCATCCCGGCGGGGCTTGACCCCAACGAAACCGGCGCCTTCCCGCTCGTCCTGCAGACTGGCGCGCAATTGATCGAGCTGGGGGTTGCCCCGCGACCAGCCGTCCGGCTGCTGATTACCGGTGCGCTAGGCAGCGTGGGCCGTGTAGCGGTGCACGTTGCCAGGAAACTTGGCGCCTATGTGATTGCCGGGGTTCGTTCCAACCAGCGCGCCGAAGCAGAAAAGCTGGGGGTAAACGAAGTAATCGCCGTGGACGACGAAAGCCAGCTAAGCAGCCTGACTGCATTAGACGCAGTCGCAGATACAGTTGGGCGCGAGGTGATTGATCGCCTCATTCCCCACATCCGGAAGAACGGAATTCTCGCCACCGTCGTCGGCAAACCGAAATCCGCGGATGGAAGAGATCTCCAGGTGCACGAGGTCTGGTCGAAGTCGGACCCGAAGCGGCTGCAGGAGCTGGCAGGAGAACTCGCGCGAGGTGAGTTCACTATCCCCATCACCAAGAGGCTAAAGCTTGCGGAAATCCGCCAGGCGCACGTCCTGGCAGAAAAAGGCGCGGGAGGCAAAATCGTCATCACCCCATAACGCCTAGCCGGGATTCTCCGGTTGAGAGGGCTCTCGGTACGGGCAATGCCTGCATCCCGACTGGCAACAGGTCCCTCGTTTCAGGTGGTACTGGGCCGTGAAGACGAGGTAGGGGCCGTCGTAGTAATAATCCTCTCCCAACTGGAGCGCCGCCGGTCCCGGTGGCGGCTTGGCCGCTTCATCCCCCATGCCTATCTACGTACCGGTATCCAGGTGGAACGTTTTTTCGTAAGGCACCACGGCATAGCCCTTAGCCTTCCAGGCAGCCAGGCCGCCTTTGAGGAACTTCACCCGGCTCACATCAATATTCGGCGCCAAACTCTGCGCCTTCATGGCGATGGCGCGGCTGGTTTTGTCGCTGGGGCAGGTACAGTACACAATCAGGTCCTTGTTCGTCGGAATAAGACCCGGGTTGGCCGCCGCTTCTTCGGGAGAAATCCTCTGCGCCCCTTCGATGATTTCCGAATCCGCCAGCAGGTCGAGGGGTTGGCGGACGTCCAGGATCAATACATCCTTGTTTGCGGCAATGAGCTCGTGGAGTTGTTCCGGCGTAATGCTGAGCCGCTCAAACTCGCGGCGCGCCTTAATCCTTCGAAACCATATCACTGCCAACCAGCTCCAGATGCCGATTGCAATTACGGTCAGCGCCAGGTTCATTTCCGGTCTCCTTGCTTCGCCTTACATTACCTACGCGTTAGATTAGCAAGTCCGGGGAAATGATTCGATACTGTTTCACATAGCAGTAACTACCAGGCCGGGCTCTTCCGCCTGCACCGTGCCCCCGAGAAACGTGATTGTCTTCCCCGGCACCGCTGCCGGACGCTCTCCGGGTACCACCACACCAGCTAAATTGAGCGGATCGGCAGCGGCTATGGTGACTGGCTCCCCGGGCATATGCAGGCGCGTCTCCCGCAGCGAGGCCACGGCTTCAGGGACAGCGAACTGTTCTCCCCCGAAACCACTGACAAATCGGCCGCCCCGCACGCTCCCCCTGGCCTCGAGCCGGCGGAACATGCCCTGTAGCTCGCGCCACCGGGGGATGGTCGTCTCCCGCTGCAGCACGTCGCGAAAGACCACTCCGTAGCGTCGTAGGAGCATCCAGCAGGCGGATTCCAACTCCGCCTCGCGCCGCTCTGCCTGGGCGCCGACGCTTTCCACCAATCCGGCAGAAGGGTTGAGCAGGCACCACCGTCCAACTGTGTTCCGCGCCCGCTTCAGCCCGCCCTGAAACAGTGCTTTACGCCGGGGGTCGATCAGCACCCGCAGGCTATCGAATCCATCGGCCGTTACCAGGCCGGCCGCGACCAGTTCCCACAAAGCACGATTTACCTGCTCGGCGGGCACACCCCATCGCGCGGATCAGGTCACCGGCAAAAACCGCTCCATATTGCGACAAGTGGGCGCGCACTTGCCAGGCCAACTCGCTCAGGCAAGCCTGTAAGGCAGGCTCCGGAATGGCCCGCTCGGCCAGGCAGCGGTCCATCCACAGCGCCTCCTCGCGCACAAAGAAAGTCACCGGCGCCATGCTGGTAGGCACCACCCGCTTGGGAGCAGAAAAGTCGCTGCCATGGGTCGCAAACGCCGGGTGCGGCGAGATACGCCCCCAACCCACCACACCCTCCAGGCACAACGTATCCAACCAGCGCGGATCGTAGCCGGCAACCCGCTGCGGAAGCAGCGTCCGCTCCCACTCAATCGCGGGCGCCTCAAAGCCCTCGAGTTGGCGCAGCGCCTCCAGTACTCCGGCCTCTCCGCTCAGCTGAGAGCGCGACGTCACCCTCTGCCAGCGCAACAGCCACTGCATGTAGACCGCCGGCGTAACCGGCTCGATTTGTTTGCGCAGCCCGGCCAGCGTTCGCTTATGAATCCGTTGCAAAAGCCGCCGCTCGCACCATTCCACGTCTTCGTCGCCGGCCGGCTGACCGCCCTCAAAGACCCCGCGCAGGATGGTGCCTTGCATCTCCATGACCAGCATGGCAGCCCAGATGGCCGCCGGCTCGAGGCCCAGCCTCGCCCCCAGCCCGCGGGAGGTGACCGGGCCCAGCAGCGCCATCCATCCCTGCACGCACTTGCGCACCACGTCGACGGAAACCAACTCCTTTGCTTCCCCAGGACACGCGAGTGCTTCCTCGAACACCACATCGGGCCACAACAGCCGCAGGTACGTCACCCGTTCCGCCGCCACCATGTATTGCCGTCCAGCGTGTTCGGCCAGGGTCGCCCGGCCCTGCAACCGGAGCCGCTCAAAAAACAAATCCCAGTCGAGCGACTGCATCTCCACCGGGGCCACCACCAGGGAACAAAGCAGATCATGCAGCTCATGCTCATCCCGCACATCGGGCCGGCACTCGTCGCGCAACTCGTCGATGGCTGCCGGATCGAGCCGGCCCGCTTCGCCCAGCAGCTTGTCCGGGACCATTCCACGCATGCTCACCGCGCGAGCCCGACGCTCCTCGAGCGGCGCATCGTCCAGGAAGGCATAGGGGAAAGCGTTCAGCAACTCGTGGGCAAATACAGATGGGCTCGTGCTGTCGACCGCAAGACAGCGGATGGCGCCCGTGCGGATTCCCGCGAGCAAGCCAATCAGCCCCTCCAGATCCATAGCTTCGCTCAATACATCCTTCATCACTTCCTGAATAAGCGGGTGATCAGGAATCTGGATATCCCCCTGGATGTTCTCCTGGCAGGCCGCCACCTGGGGGAAGACGCTGGCCAGAAGGTCATCGGAGCGGGTTCGCTGCACCTGGGGCGCGATCCGTTTGCCGTTATAAAACCGTAACAATTGCAAACTGCGTCCCGCATCCCAGCGCCAGCGGGCGCGGAAGATGGGCGAGTCGAGCGACGCCTGCTCCAGCAACTCGGTGACGGTTTGCTCGGTGAGAAAATCGAACACGTCGCCCAAGGGGAAGCTGTGCTGTTCGGCCAGCGAAATATTAAGTCCGTTATCGGTGGCTGCGGCCTGCAATTCAAAATTGAAACCGCGGCAGAAGCGTTTCCTCAGTGCCAGGCCCCAGGCTTTGTTAATCCGGCCGCCGAAGGGGGCATGCAGGATCAACTGCATTCCCCCGCCCTCGTCAAAAAAGCGCTCGGCAATGATGGTGTCGAGTGTCGGCACCGCTCCCAGCACGGCGCGGCCGGCGACGATGTAGCCGATCATTTGCTCTGCGGCCGCGTCATCCACGCAACACTGCTGCTTCAGCCATGCTACGGTCTCCGCTACCTGCGGGTGCGTCTGGCTGATGTATCCAGGCATCACGTCACCGGTCCGGGCGCTGATCTCTTTGCGCAACTCCGAGACGAAGCTCGACAACTCAAAAGTTCGTTGCGGGGCCTCGCCGCGCCAGAACGGCACCGTGGGTGGTTGGCCATGTGCATCCTCCACCAACACCCGTCCTGCGCTCTCCACGCGCTGGATCCGCCAGCTGGTATTGCCCAGCTGAATCACATCCCCGGCGGACGACTCGACGGCGAAGTCCTCATCCAGGGTGGCAATTTGCATCCCTTCCGGCATCACGATCACCGCGTAGAGCGCCGTGTCGGGAATTGTTCCACCATTCGAAACAGCGATAGTCCGTGCACCACGCCTCGCCTGCATGCGGCCGTTCACCCGGTCGCGCAACAGGTAAGAGCCGTAACGCCCGCGGCTGGCTTCGATCCCTTCCGCCAGCAGGCAAAGAATGTCGTCATAGTCTTTGCGTGCAAGGCTTTGATAGGGATGCGCGCGCCGCAAGACTTCATACAGCGCATCTTCCTCCCACGGCTCGGCCGCGCATGCGGCGACAACTTGCTGCATGAGCACATCCATCGGGCAGTGGGGTATCTCCAGCTTGTCCAGCACCCCGGCACGCATGGCGCGGACCAGTGCTGCGGATTCCATCAGGTCATCCCGGGTCGTCGAGAAAAACCGCCCTTTGGGAATAGCGCCGCGCCAGTGCCCGGCGCGGCCCACCCGCTGCATGGCCGCCGCGATCGCCCGCGGCGAATTCACCTGGCACACCAGGTCGATACTGCCGATATCGATGCCCAGTTCGAGCGACGCCGTGGCCACCAGCAGCCGGATCTCACCGTTCTTGAGCTTGCGCTCCGCTTCCAGGCGAAGTTTGCGCGACAGACTCCCGTGGTGCGCGGCTACATTTTCCGTTCCCAACCGCTCGCCCAGGCAAAAGGCCAGCCGTTCCACCATGGCGCGGGTATTGACGAACACCAAGGTCGACCGGTGCTGCAGGGCCAGCTCCGCCATGCGGTCGTAGATATCGTCCCAGATGGCATTGGTCGCCACCGATCCCAGCTCTTCACCCGGCACTTCGATGCTCAGGTCGAGGACGCGGTGTTGGCCCACTTGCACGATGGAGACCTCGGGTCCGCGCCGTCCACCCAGGAAGCTGGCTACCAGCTCGATCGGGTTCTGGGTGGCAGAAAGTCCGATGCGCAGCGGACACTGCGACCGTCCGGTGATCAGTGAGCCGGGACTGAGACGATTTTCTCCGCAAACCAGCGCGTCCAGCCGCTCCAGCGTAAGCGTCAGGTGCGCGCCGCGTTTGTCGTCGGCAACGGCATGGATTTCGTCGACAATGACCGTCTCCACTGCACGAAGATTGTTGCGGCTCTTCTCCGACGTCAGCAGGATGTACAGCGATTCAGGCGTAGTAACCAGAATGTGCGGAGGATGCTTGAGCATCGCCCTGCGTTCTGCCGGCAGGGTGTCACCGGTACGCACCGCGGTGCGGATTGGAGGGCACAGATAGCCGCGCGCCATCGCCAGTTCCTGAATCTCGCGTAATGGCTGTTCAAGGTTTTTTTGCACATCGTTGCTGAGTGCTTTAAGTGGGGAAACGTAGACCACCGCAGTGGTAGGTGCAAGTGACCCATCCATTGCCTGGCGGATCAGCTTGTCGATACAGATCAGAAAGGCGGCCAGGGTCTTACCCGAGCCGGTCGGAGCCGAAATCAGAGTCGGTTTGCCGGAGAGGATCGACGGCCAGCCCAATTCCTGGGGAGAAGTAGGAGTACAAAATTTGGCGGTGAACCACTCTCGCACCACCGGATGCGCCCAGGCCAGCGCATCATGAATTTCGGAGGACATTTCAGTATTCTAGGCGCAAATCCCCCGGCAGCACGCTAAGGGCTCTAACCCCGCGCCAAAAGCCGGGTGCCCCACATCTCGCTCGTTTTTCGCGAGACCTGGGTTACTGCAGGCCTCCCCCTCAAGCCGCCACGGTCCCCACTGCTACCGGGGAGACCCACGGTCTCAAAAGCGAGACGTGGGCCACACCATGGGCACTACCCTCCATGGCAACTGCCGTTCCGGATCCGCCGTTTTGTCATTCCGACCGGGGCGCGGCGAAGTGGAGGGACCTGCGGTGCGGCTGATCTTTCTTGGAAATGTTTTTCGACAGAGGAGCAGCCTGTGGCCCACCCGCGGTGATGCAAAGTCTCCGTTTGCAGACTGTAAGGAGGCACGCCTGCTTGTCTCTCGACAGAGCGCAGCGAAGTGGAGAGATCTCTATGTGGAGCATGTTTTCGTGGGAATGTTTTTCGAATGAGAGTCGCGCAGTCTCGCGAGAGACGAGAAAAACCAGACTGTAAGGAGCTACAACAGACCGCTGCAATAGTTACTACTTAGATGCGCAAGCAGAGGGGACAGAGGAGGCCCGGCTAATCACCTGCCTCCTCCGCACGCAACTCACAGAAAGCCGTGCTTCTTATTGGTGTGCCAGTTGGATTCTTCCTTCTTCAGCGCCGGAGGAGTCGTTTTTCCCCACAGCGTATGGTTCCAGGTCACCGCCTGCAGCCCATCATGGCTGGGTTGAAAAACCATGGGTGGATCGCCTGGCTTGTCACCCACGGCGTCGAACTTGACCGTGATCTGGCTGCCGGCATCGGTCCAGTGGCCAAAGGTAGTGATTGCTCCTTTGCCCACGTCCTGGCTGACGGTAGCCGTACCATCCGGTCCCAGGCTTACGCTGAACGCTGGACCAGCGGGGCCGGTAGCGTCGGTAGTCTCCGGCGCCTCCGAGCTATAGGTACCCGCATATTTTGAAAAAACTGAGCCAAAGACGGGAGCGGCGACCAGCGCCAAGACCACGATTGCAGCGCCGGCGAGATGCAGATGAAACTGTTGATAGTTCTCATAACGTTCCCATCATTGCGCTAGCCTGACATGAAGGCAAGATGCAGTTAAAAAACTAAAGTTGTACCAACGCAAACCGTCGCGCCATCCGCGTCCATAAAATAAAAGCTATGGATTTTTCCGCCCCAGAGCGCGCCCGCCGTATACGCCTCATACTCTTCGATGTCGATGGTGTCCTCACCGACGGCAAGATATGGACACTCCCCGCTGCTCTCGGCAATCAGGGAGAAAATACCTTCGAACCCAAAGGCTTCCATGCCCACGACGGCATCGGCATTTCCCTTGCGCGCATCGGTGGCATCCACACCGGCGTAGTCACCAAACGTACTTCCGAAACGATAGCCCAGCGCGCCCGCGCCCTGCGCATGGAGTACGTCTACATGGGGCAGGACTACAAGATTCGCGCCCTGCGCGAAATCATGCAGCGTGCTTCGTTCACTCTCGATCAGATCGCCTATGTGGGGGATGACGTGATCGATCTGCCGGTCATGCGGGTATGCGGGCTGGCCATCGCCACCGCCAACGCCCGCAACCAGGTGAAGGCCGCCGCTCACTACATCACTCCTAATGCCGGCGGAGAGGGAGCGGGGCGTGATGCCATCGATTTCATCCTTCAGGCGCACGGTATCCTCGAGCAGTGCATCGAGGAATATATCGACGAGCACAACGCCGCAGCGGCTGCCGAGCAGTGAGTCCTGACGGGCCGCTGGCGTATGCTATCTCTTTGATTCCTTTTACGCGCAGGAGCGTGGGCAACTGATGTTTATCCGCAGGTCCCTTTTCTTTCTCCTCCTTCTTTCTCTTTCCTCCACATGGCTTCCGGCGACGGCGCAGACATTCAAGAATCTGGAAGGTGCCGTCAATATCTTTGGCCAGTTCTCTGGCACTTCCAATGGGAATGGGGTTCAGGACAAACCCACCGATTCGTTGGGGGTCCTGGCCACTGCCCGGCAATCCCTTCATCCCTGGCTAGGCTGGGAGATCAATTACAGCTACACCCGCTACTCTGATAGATACTCCACCGCTGTGTTCCCCATAAACGTGCAAAGCAATATGCACGAGGTTTCTGGCGCGTATCTGGTGCAAGGGCCGAAGCTTCCGATTTTGGGCTTGCAGCCTTTCGGCGCCGTGGGCGTAGGCGGCCTTATCTTTTTGCCTACCACCGTCGGCGGTCAAAAATACAACCAACAGTGGCGCGTGCCCTTCATTTATGAGTTCGGCGTCAACTACCCGGTGCTCACTTCGCACCTTGGACTGCGGCTGCAATATCGCGGGCTGCTCTATAAAACTCCGGACTTTAACGCGTCGCTCCTGACCACCAATGCCAGGCGGCAAACCTCGGAACCGAGCGTGGGTGCCTACTTCCGCTTCTAGAGCAGTTTCGCAATTACTATGGTCTGGCAAAGATCGCGAGGAGTGGTTTTCCTTGAGAGAAAACCACGACAAGACCTGTCGCTCCGGTCTACACCAATTGCGAAACTGCTCTAGCTGGAGAACCAATGACCAACTTCAGTATCGGTCGAAGCCTGATCCTCGTCCTTGCCGCCGCCGTTTCTGTGCAGCCATTGCTTGCCAAATCAGGGGCTACCGAGTGGGTCGGCACCTGGGCATCGGCGCCTCTGCTGGATGCTCGTGCCAAGCCCGCTGAAGCGGTATTGAGCGGCGCCACTCTGCGTGAGGTCGTGCATGTCAGCATTGGCGGAGACATGGTCCGGGTGCGGTTTTCCAATTTGTACGGCACCAGTCCACTGCTGATCGGCGCGGCCGAGATTGCCCAGACCCTCAAGGGCGCGGACATTGTCGCTGGCACGGGAAAGGCCCTCACCTTTCATGGAACGCCGTCGGTTTCGATCCCTGCGGGAGCCCTCACGGTCAGCGATCCGATCCCCTTCAAGTTCGCTCCACTTTCCGACCTGACCGTTAGTTTTTATCTCCCCAGCCCCTCCGGTCCAGTCACGGAGCATCAACTCGGCAACGCCACCAGCTATCACGCACAAGGCAATGTAGTCTCGAACGCCGGCCTGGACGCACCCGCCACCCTGACCAGTTGGGAATACCTCAACGGAATCGACACCCTCGCTGCTGCCGGCGCGGGCGCGGTGATTACGATAGGGGACTCGATCACCGACGGTGCCAAATCCACTCTCGACACCAACCAGCGTTGGCCGGACGAGCTGGCGCGGCGCTTGCAGGCCGATCCGAAATATCGCGATCTGGCCGTGTTGAACGAGGGCATCAGCGGCAACCAGATTCTGCGCGATGGAGCCGGCCCCAACGCCCTGGCGCGTTTTGACCGGGACGTGATTGCTCAGAACGGTGGCAAGTATCTCCTCATCCTCGAGGGCATCAACGACATAGGCCGGTTACACAGCTATCCAGATTCCGGCCTCACCGCAGCCGACCTGATTTCCGCTCTCAATCAAATGATTGTGCGTGCGCATGCCCATGGAATCGCGGTTATCGGCTGCACCCTGACGCCCTATCATGGCGCCGGCTATTACACCGAGAACGGGGAAGCGATCCGCAAAGCCGTGAATGACTGGATTCGCAACGGCGGTGCTTTCGACGGCGTTGTCGACCTTGAAGCAGCGGTGCGGGATCCGAATCATCCGGATACCTTCCTGCCCGCGGACGACCCCGGAGATCATCTTCATCCGAACGATGCAGGTTACAAGGCGATGGGGGATGCCATCGACCTGAAGCTGTTCACCCTCAAGCCAAAACAGCCGTAGAGTGGTTGGGGTTGCAAGCGTGAAAACCGCCATAGACAGTACTTCTGTAATAGGCCGATGCCTGTAGACAACGCATCCAATACACCATGGGAGAGTTTATGAACGCCTATTGTGTGATGCTTTGCCGCCAGCCTTTTGTTAACCCCGCGTATCCGCGCACCAAGCGCTTTTACGTGGGAGCCCCGACCGCTGATCGCGCCATACGCGCCGCATCAGACCAAAATCCGCATTTCCGGGTGATGGGTATCGAGCACAGCGACCTATATCCCCGGTTAGCCCAGAATGATCGGTCGCCATCCATGTGGCAGGCCGCCTGAACCTATCCACCTTTTCCCAGAGACTGCCTTTTGCGCTATATCCCCGCCACCAATCGACGGGTGCCCCATCCCTCGCTTTCTTTGCGTGGAGGGATCTGCATCCCGCAACCACTCCAACCTGAGCCACCACTCTCCCCTTGTCATCCCGACCGGAGCTCCGGAGGAGCGTAGTGGAGGGATCTGCGGTCTTCGCGGAGTAGCCGCTCCTAACGCCGTCCATCCGAGTTGCGATTCTTCCGGTACGTAACCGCCCTCCCCTTGTCATCCCGACCGGAGCTCCGAAGGAGCGCAGTGGAGGGATCTGCAGTCTTCGCGGAGTAGCCGAATCCTAACTCCGTCCATCCGAGTCGCGATTCTTCCGGTACGCAACCGCCCTACCCTTGTCATCCCGGCCGGAGCTCCGGAGGAGCGTAGTGGAGGGATCTGCAGTGCGCCCTGCGGCTCTCTAAAATGCTTCCCGGGAAGCGTCCCGGATGAACCGCAATGGTCCGCCCGAAAACCGCACTGCATAGATGTGCACTTGACAACCCTCATCGCGCCATGCAACATGTCATCATGCGACATGTCGTTAAAGATGCTAAGCCGCTGAGTGAGCCCGTAATGCTTATGTTGACCAGTCTTGCCTCGGAACCAAAGCATGGCTATGCGCTGCTGAAGGACGTCGAAGAGCTCAGTAATGGCCGTGTTCAACTCAGCACCGGCACGCTTTACGGAGCGATACACCGCCTGTTGGAAGATCGCTGGATCGAGCGTTTCGAGCAGGAGGACACTTCGCGCGACAAGCAGGCGTATCGCCTGACCGCAAGGGGCCGGACGCAGCTGAACGCGGAGCTTCTTCGGCTGCGCCAACTTCTGCAATCAGCGACCGCGCGACTGGGGCTGAAAGGAGCGTAAATGAAACTCATCGGTTTATATCGCGTCCTGCTCCTGCTCTATCCCGCAGATTTCCGCCAGCAGTTCTATGAGGAGATGATTTCTGTCTTCGAGCAAAGAACAGGCGAGCGCTTGGCGAATCGAGATTCTCGGCCGGTCGCCTGGCTGGCAATCGAATTTCTTGGCATCGTGAAAGGAGCCCAAACCATGTGGCTAACCAGGATCCTACCCTTCCAACGCAACCCTTCGTCTTCGGATGCGGCGTTCTCAGAGGAAACACCTCTGACCATCGCAGAAGTAGCCAGCCGGCGTCACGCTGCGATCCAGGACATGTGTACATCCATCGCAAAGCATGACTTCATCAATGCCCGGCGATATTCGAACGAAGAGGTACGCCTCAAGCATCTCCTCGCGGAAATGGAGAAAGCAGATCTCGTGGGGCAGAGCAGGACGGCATGATGAACCGGCTGCTGGCAAGCATTCGCCGATGGTTGAGGAGAGAGCCGCCGGAAGATCCCCATGTGGGCGTTCGCGTCCCTCTGCGGAAAGGGCCCCACGGGCGTAGCGCCGTTGCAGCGTCGAAGGGCAGCCAGCGCTGAGATAAACTCGAGCGATGGTGAAAGCATCATGAAGGCGGCCATGCAGTGTTTTGCTGGGGCCGCAGCTTTGTTAGCCTGCCTTGTCCTGGCCGCCTTGGCTCAACCCCAGGGAAAGGTGAGGATCGGCTACTGCGGTCCGTTAAAGGATATCGATGCCGTGAAAGCTGCCGGCTTCGACTACATGGAGGTGCGCACTTCCGAAGTGGCCGCCCTTTCCGATGCCGATTATGCAACCGTGGCTGCCAAATTCAGGCAGGTCGGGCTCCCGGTCTTGAGCGCAAATCTATTTATCCCCTCCGACATCAAAGTCACTGGGCCCAACATCGACAAAGAACGCCAGATGGAATACGTGCGCCGTGCACTCGATCGAGTCTCCCGATTGGGCGTCCGGCTAGTCGTTTTCGGCAGCGGCGGGGCGCGCCAGGTTCCCGACGGATTCTCCAGACAAGAGGCTTTTCAGCAACTGGTCGACTTTGGCAAGCGCATCGCCCCTGAAGCCCGATCCCGCAATATCACCATCGCCATCGAACCGCTACGGCATCAGGAGTCCAACATCGTCAATAACACCACCGAGGCGCTGGCATGGGTCAACGCGGTGAATGATCCCAACATCCAGCTCATGATCGACTTCTACCACTTCGAGGTGGAGAAAGAAGACCCGGCAAATATTTTGCAGGTAAAGGACCATCTACGTCACCTTCACATGGCTAACCCGGAGGGCCGCGTCGTGCCCCTGAAATGGGACGAATATAACTACGCGCCGTTTTTCGCCGTGCTCCGTCAGATCCACTACGACCGGCTGATCTCGCTCGAAGCCAACACCAAAGATCTGCCGGTGGAAGGGCCGCAGGCCATCGCACTCCTGCACCGTGCATTCGGCCAGTAATATCTTGAAACATTTCATGTCCGCTGCTGGCTTAGTAACCTGATCTGTTATCACTTCTTCAACTAAGCGACCGCAAAAGCCAAGCATCTTGCCCATCATTACTAAAGATCGAAATCGCCTCCGTAGTTATTGCCGAAGGCTGGTTGCATTTCATCTAATAGCGCAGGAGGAAAACAATGCCTGCTGAAAAATGCAAACAGTGCGGTGAGATCATGACGGAGCAACCGACTGCATATGAAGCGGTAAATCTCCCCGGCGTTCCCAAGCATTCCGATCGGTTCTATGAGCAGTGGTTCGTTTGTGCGAACGGCCATCGGATGGGATACATTTCCGGCCACGGCCGTGCTCCCGGGGTTGCCAGGGTGGTTAGCGAAACCAGTGTGGTCTGCGTCCGCACCTAAAGCTCCGCGCGGCTTCTCACTGGAAATGCCTCTGAACTCCGGTTCAGGGGCATTTTCTTTTTAGAGTCATTTTAGTTCGCTGGGGCAACACACCTTCGGCGCCCGGCAGCAAGGGGTTTAGGCTGAAAGTGTCTCTTGGAATGAGGGTTCGCTGGGATGAATCGTGCTCACAAGATAGCTGCGGCGTTGTCCCTGGCAGTGGTGGCGTTGTGTCTCCTGGGGACCTTCATGACCCGGGGTGTTATGCAGCATCTCCCTTTCCTGCATGGGCAAACAGCAGGGTGGAATGCGGCTCCGCGGTCCTATGGGATCGTAGACCAGCGGCCTTGGCAGACGGCAAAGACGGTAGCGGCCCTGGCGGTCTCGGCAGAGGAACTGGATCTTGCGCGCGAAGCAGAGCGGCTGGCAGATCATGAGGTGGACCAGGCCTTCGCTCAATCTCTGCGCCAGGCGAGTGCCGAGACCAGGGAGCTGACAGGCGAGGCCCTGACCTTGCAGAAGCGCGTTACCGAGCTGCAGCAGACGGTGAAGCAGGATCAGGCGCAAGTCGCCTCCTTGACGGCGAAGGCTGGTCCTGCTGCGGCCGCACCGGGCGCAGCCGGACCCACAGGAGACGACCTGGATGTTGCCAAGGCTCAGCTAAGCCTTGACCAGGACGAGTTATCGGACTCGATGGAAGACCTGGCCCGGGCTAGTGGAGATCATCGAGGGAAGATTCAGCAGGAATTAACGGCGCGCGAAGCGTCCATGAAGAAGTACGACGAACAGGCAGCCATAAGCCGCGATGGGGAGACAGCCGTAGTCTCTGCCGGTCGATACAAAACGCTGGCGGGGCAGATCGCAGAGTGGTGGGCACAGCGGACCCGAATGCAGCTGATCGATCAGGCTCAGCAACTGGCAGCCGCGGATGTTGCCGCGCTCACGGCCGATCATGCCAGGCTCACTCCCGAGGCCCAGGCGGCTGCAGCCAGTGCAGCCGCAGCAACAGCGCCCGGCGAATCGAACTCTGACCGGGTGAAGGAACTGCAACGGGTCGCAACCCAACAAAACATCCTCAGCATCCTCGACGACCGGTTGTCGGCGCAGCAGCAACTGGTGACGCTGTACGGTCGCTGGCACAGCCAGGTCGAGCTGCAGCACAAAATGTTGCTTCATCTCATGCTGCAGTCGATGACCTTGATTGCTGCCATTGTGCTGCTAACCATTCTGGCTGGTTGGGGTTTGCAGGCGGCGTTCGACCGCATGTCGCAGGACCGTCGACAGAGGCAGACGTTGCGCACGATTCTGAATCTGGGCACGCAGGTGCTCGGGTTCATCCTGGTGCTGCTGGTAATTTTTGGAACCCCGCAGCAGATGCCGACCATCCTGGGCTTGGCCACGGCTGGATTAACGGTCGTCTTCCAGGACTTCATCCTGGCGTTTTGTGGTTGGTTTGTGCTCATGGGACGAAACGGAATACGAGTCGGGGACTGGGTAGAGATCGATGGCGTTGTCGGTGAGGCGGTAGAGATCGGAGTGTTCCGTACCTGGCTGCTGGAGACCGGGAACTGGACGGCCAACGGTCATCCCACGGGACGCCGCGTGTCTTTCCTGAACGGATATGCCATTCACGGCAAGTACTTCAATTTCTCCACCACCGGGCAGTGGATGTGGGACGAGATCAAGGTGAGTATTCCTCAGGGAACGGAGGCTTATCCAATGATCGACAAAATCCGCGAAGCGACCATCAAGGCCACCGAGACGGACGCAAAGATGGCGGAGGAGGAATGGAAACGGGTCACCCATGAACAGGGCTCGCCGCAGTTCAGTGCGACTCCATCGGTTGATATGCAGCCGGCTGCTGGGGGAGTAGACATTGTGGTCCGTTACGTTACTCGCGCCGGGGTAAGGCTGGAAACCCGCAATCGGCTGTTTGAAATGGTGGTGGGGCTCATGGTGGGGACGCGGGAAATGATCCAAAAGTAGCATTACCAGTGCGCGAAAGGTGGCGCAAAAAGGTAATGTCCGCGGCAACAAGTAACATTGACTGTTCTGATTGTGGCAAAGGACAATCGTTCATCCCGGCTTACTTCGACGCTGGTTGGAGGTTACTTTGCCATCGGAAACTCTTAATTCTGCCTGCAAAATCGTTGTCTCAGGATTAGCCAGAGAAGATAAGGAAAGGCTTTTGCACGAGCTTGCCCGTGAATGTGGCTATCACCTGGAGCCCGTTCGGCAAATTCCTGAGGATTTCCAACGGAAGTTATTCCTCGACAACATCGACTAGGTGTAGCCCCGGACTTTAGTCCGGGGAAGCGGGTTTGAAAACCCGCTTAAACGTTCCGGTTACAAAATTCAGGGCTTTAGCCCTGGTGGCGGGGCAGCGTCCGTTCACCTAACTCCGTCACGGCTCATCTTTGTTCAGACCCAAAGAATCCTTAGTCTATTTTTAACCCATCCGCCCCTACAATGAAGCTACTTATGAGATCAGCCCTCTGCTTATCTCTTGTGCTGTGTCTGGCCACCGTCAATGGGTCCGCGCAACAGGGCGCTCCCGGACCGGCTACCCTGACCGTGCACTCAACCCTGGTAGAGGTGCCTGCCATGGTGAAGACCAAGTCTGGAGAGGTGGTTTTTGAACTCACGGCGGACGACTTCACCCTCACCGACGACGGCATACCGCAGCACCTCACGCTCGACCCGGACACAGACTCGCAACCTCTGGCCTTAGTCATATGCGTCGAAACCGGTGGGGCCGGGGCTGCTCACCTCGCGGACTACGAGGATCTGGATGCGAACCTGGATGCGCTGATCGGCAACGTCGAGCACCGCGTCGCAGTCGTAGGTTTCGACAGCACGCCACATCTGCTGCTGCCTTTTACCCCCAACACGGCCGACGCGACCCGGCAGCTAGCGAACCTGCCACAGGGTAACCCGGGCGCATCCATTCTGGACGGGGTGGCATTTGCTGTTGAGCAATTGCGGGCCCAGCCCCCGAGCTACCGCCGTGCCATTCTGCTGCTCAGCGAAACCCTTGACCAGGGCAGCACGACCACACTCACGGACGCTCTGCGGCTTATTAGCGACACCAATACCACCATGTACGCCTTTGCGTTTTCCAGTACACACTCAGCAGTCCACCACGAGGCATCGAAATTTAATCGCCCTGGGGAACCGGGCCCCGCGCACGGCTGTTTCAGCCGCGATGGAGCTGATGCCGAGTACGAAGGCCACTACAGCAAGCAGGTGCTTGACTGCCTCAGCGAACTGGCTCCGCCCATCCGTTTGGCCACCATGGCATTTGTGAGCGCGCGCAATGCGCTGCGTACCAACACTGCCGAATCGATCGCACAGTTGACCGGAGGCGAGTTCTTCCACTTCCACAACATCAAAGACCTGAAGGCAGGTCTAATCTCAGTCTCCAACGATGTGCCCAATTACTATGTCCTGAGTTTCCGTCCGACGTCGCTCACCGCAGGCCTGCACGCACTGCATCTGGAAATCAAGGACCGTCCTCAACTGGTGCTAAAGTCGCGAAGCGAATACTGGATAGAAAGCGACGCGACGCAGTAAAGCTGCCAGGAAGATGAAAAAGGGCGCGGACGAATATTAAGTGGGTGGCCCAGGTCTCGCTTTTGAGACCTGGGTGTTCCGGCTGGGACCCACATGCAAGGAGAAGCCCAAGTCTCAAAAGCGAGACCTGGGCCACCCACAACTTTTCTTCGAGAGTGTTCCGCTTATCGAACCTCAGCATCGAACACGCCAGTCTCGACCGTATCCGAATGCTTCATCTGAATAAAAATCCGATACCGTCCCGGTGACGGAAACCCATAAGGAAACTCAACTACCGGCGCAACAGGATGTGTACTCATGTCCATGCCGCCCATCGTGCCGCTGTCAGCCATCTCGCCCGAACCGCCGTTAGCGATCATCATGGCTTGCATCGATGCCGAGCCCTCCGGATGAGTATGGGCGAAAACCGTTCCGTCCGTCTTCACGAAGGCAGCGTGTCCCGCCATCCCGAGATAGGGCCGCGTATCGGTCGCGGGTTGGCCGGCGGAGTCGAGCAGCCGGAAGCGGAACGCATACGCCGTATTCGCGCTCAGATCCTGAGGCCGGTCCCAAACCATGGTGTAGCCATCAGGAAGCTTGTAGCTCGTTCCAAGCTCACCCTGCGACAACGCCGGTGGTGTCGCTGAGGCATCTTCCGGCGCCAGGGGAGCAGGCGGCATATTCGGAGGCACAATCAAATCCGCGGTAAGCGTTTCAGGGAATCCGTTGGCATGAACAATATCCGCGTAGAGCCGATACGTTCCCGGGGGCATGGAAGGCAGTGTCATCCGCAGGCGTTTGTCAGAGGCCACAGCTGGGTGCAGGTGGAAGACGGCATCCATACTCGGCTGGCGAATGGCGTAGAGATGCATCACGTGCCCATGATCGGGCAGCAGATCGTCGTTGGTTCGCGTCCTGAAGGCGTGCTCCTCGTCGTCGTACCGCCCGATTTTGAGATCGAGGGTGTTTCCCCGGAGTATCGGGCTCAGGCTGAGAGGGTGGTAGATGTCCCCTGCATAGGCAATCGCTTCCGCGTTCCACCACTTGTATCCGCCATAAACGATAAGCAGGGTAACGGCCAGGGTAACGGCACTGGCAGCCAACGCCCGGCGGCGCTGGCTGGGGCCCGGAGCAACCCCAGGGTTCAGACGCGACTGGCCTACTGCCGCGGCGACAATGGCCGCGATCCCTACCACCAGCACAACGCCGAGCAACGCAAGCAAGATCCCCAGCGGGCGCTCCATGGGAAGGACCGAAAGAGGCATAGCAGCCACGGGGACGCTGGTGCTGGCCTTACCCGCGCTGCCGTCGATTTCGAAGTGCACTTGCCATGACCCGGAGGCCATTAGCCAGAGTGATCCGGTAAAGAAAGCAGGGTCGGCGGTTGAGACCTTCATGGCGTCCGAGGTGGGCGGGTGCTTCGAGCCTTCCCCGGTTAACGGCATGGGCGTAATGCTTATGGAACGAACCGGCGCGCCTGAGCTGCGAACTTCAATGGCGGCCACACCGGGAATGACATTGGGTGGGCGGATGGTGACGTAGAGCTTGTATTGCCCGGCGTTCACTTCCTCGTAAACGTCCTTGCTGCCGATATGGGCGTACGCCGGAAGGGTCAGCGCAAGGGTAAAAAGAAGGGACAACCACCTCTTCATCGCTGCACGCCACGCATCCAGCGGCCGAACAGCAGCCCAATCCAGGTGGAGATGGACGCGAAGACAGCGGCCTTCAGCAGCCCGGCGTACAACACGATCCCGTGATCGGGATAGAACCACTTCCGCAAGCGATCAAAGCCATCGGCCGGAGAGTTGTATTGGAAATAGTCGGTGCCGAAAAAGCGGTTCTTGCTGGCGTCAGAGAGCAGGAAGTTGGCAAAAGGCCATTCCACCGCCGTCAGCACGGCGATGAACACGAAGCCCGAGAGCAAGGCAATCTGCCACATCTTCCAGTTCTTCACCCGCTGCCATAGCAGGTCAAGCGCTAGCGCCGGCACCAGGATCAGGATAGGGAATTTCGCCGGAACCATGTGGGTGACCATGTTGTAGACCGGGCCAAGCTTCGGATGAGCGGGAAAGAGCGGAAGAATGAGGATTTCCGCGATGACGAAAACGGTATACACGGTAGCCGTTGCGGTTGCTGCCCAGCGCGAGCGGGAGGCCTGCGAAAACAGCGCGAAAAACAGTGGCAAACCGATCCCCATGGCGATATAAGCAGCCGCCTGGTGAAGCTTCACGTCCCAGGTGTACTCCTGCACGAAGAACATCTGGCCCACGACTGCCAGGCCTCCGACATAAAGAAGAAGCGCCTGCAGGCGTTTGAAGGTGATTTCGTCGTTTTCCGCCGCCCGGTTCATGGCCGCCAGGATGAGGAACATGACCCCGGTCGCGATACCGCGAAGACCAAGAATGAGCAGCGCGTGGGGCGGGCTTACGATTTTGACGTCGAGGCCGTAGGCGTTATGCCACCAGTTATCGAAGGGCGCTGAGGTGAGCACGGCGACACATCCCCAGCCAGCGAGAAAAATACCCAGCGGAGCACGGAGTCCAAAAACGTTGACCGAGGCTGCTTTGAGCTTGCTATCGTGACCCAGGGTCGCTTGCGCGATGAGCCATACGCAGATAATGCCGGCGAGCACACCGCAGGCTTGAATCGCCATGTGAGCAGGGGTCCAGAAGGTATCGCGGCCGATTGACCGGTGCCAGGAAACATCCCACGCGCCCCCGATGGAAGAGGAAGTAATGGCCAGTACGCCGGTCCAGATGTACCAGGGGATCCGGGCACTCTGCGTCTGAACCGCAGCGCCGGCAGCAGGAGACGCGAAAACAGCGGGATGATTGGCGGCCGTAGACAAGGCATCCTCCAGAGGAAGTGCTCAAGCCCATGATAACTGACCACCATCTGTGCGTTCGACCACACGGTGAACGCACTTTTTGGCTCTATCCCGGCCACTAATCGCCGGGTGCCCCACATCTCGCCCGTTTTTCGCGAGATGTGGGATACCACAGGTCTCCCCCTCAAGCCTCCTGCGGGTCCCACAACTCCACAGGGGTGCCCCACGTTCGCCCCAGCGTATGCCCGGACCGAAAACGATGGGCGAAGCCCACAACAGCGGCTTTTGTTTCAGAAGCTGAATGAACGATGCTCAACGCCACTGTCATCTCGACCGGAAGTCCGAAGCGATACGTGGAGAGATCTATGTGGGGATGCTCTTTCCTGGAAATGTTTTTCGTTCGCAAAGATCGAAATAAGACAACCCAATGACCCTGGCTAATCCCAACCTTTTGACAGCGCGTTTCCTTATTGATAATGTTCCCAGCGTGAAGCTGCTTCCATTTGCTGTGTTCCTAACCCTTGGTGTTTCAGGGCTCAATGGGTCCTTCGGGCAGTCCACCGGTGCTGCGGAGTGGCCAACTGGCAGCTTCAATCCGCAGCGTGACGGCTGGCAGAGAAACGAAAACAAATTCACCGTCGACAACGTTAAAAACACCCGCCTGCTTTGGAAGCTAAAGACCGACAACAAGCCGAAGGGCATGCAATCGTTCCGCGAGCCGATCATCGTGGCGGGCGTATCCACGCCCAACGGTGTGAAAACCGTTGCCATCCTGGCGGGCAGCTCAGACGATGTGTACGCAGTCGATGTAGCGAACGGATCACTGTTGTGGCAAAAGCACCTCAAGTGGTCGGCCGATACTCCCCCGGAGCCCGGCGAGGGTGCGGGCTTTATTTGCAACAACGCCTTGACGGCCACCCCTGTGGTCACCCCGGCGGGGTCTGCTCAGCGACTCGTCTATGTGCTCACCAACGATGGCTACCTGCACACCCTGGAACTGGCTACTGGCGAGGACAAGGACACGCCCATCCAGATGCTACCCGCGCCCTACGGCAAAGCGTACGGGCTGAACCTGGTCAACAACGTGGTCTACACCGTGTCCGGGCAAGCCTGCCACGGAGTACCAAACGCAGTGTATGCCGTGGACCTGACCACCAAAAAGGCCTTCTCCTCCACACCGCCGCAGGGAGGGATCTTCGGCACCGCTGGTCCCGCGGTCGGCAATGACGGAACCATCTATTTAGAAACCGGAGACGGTGTCTACGATGTTGCTGCGGGAAAACTGTCGACCTCTGTGCTGGCCTACAAATCCGCCGATGATGCCCTCACCCTCAAGGACTACTACACGCCCACCAACCACGCCTGGCTGACCAAGCGTGACCTGGATATGAACACCACCCCGGTCGTCTTCCCCTACAAGGGGCGAGATCTCCTGGTTGCCTCGGGGAAAGAAGGGCGCTACTTTCTGATGGACAGCCAGTCACTGGGTGGACCCAGCCATCAAACCCCGCTTTATCGCTCTCCGCTGGTATCGAACAAAAACGTCAATTTCCAAACCGAAGGCAGCTGGGGCAGCTTTGCCAGCTGGGAAGATAAGGACGGTACCCGTTGGGTGCTGGCGCCCATTGGTGGGCCTGTGGCTGTCGACTTTCCCGTCTCCTACGGCCCCACACCAAATGGTGGCGTGATTGCCCTCAAGCTGAAGGACGCGGAAAGCAAATTGGAATTGGCTCCCGCCTGGCTCTCGCGCGACATGATGAGTGCCGAGCCGCCAGTTGTCGCTAACGGAATCGTCTTCGTGCTCGCTGCCGGCGAATTCACGGCCCAGGCCAATGACGAAGACGGCGGACTGTACAGCTACGAACAACGAATCCAACATTCCATCCCGGCGAAACTCTACGCGCTCGACGCCGTCACTGGAAAGGAGCTCTATTCCAGTGGAGACCAGATCGCTTCCTTTCTTCACCAGGCCGGCATTGCGGTAGCAGACGGCAAGGTGATTTTCGGCACATTCGACGGCACAATCTATTGCTTCGGTCTGGAATGAAAGACTCTATGAGATTTCTGGCACAACCAGCATCCATCTGTTTCGCGGCCGCGTGCTTATTTTCCGGCCTGGCTTACGCGCAGGGTCCACCCCGGGGATTCTGGACCGCCCCCGACGCCAACGCGGCACACACCAACGCGCAGAAGGCCGAGACACAAATCAGCACCGACACGGTGACCAAAGACTTCAAGTTTCTTTGGAAACTCAAGCTGGGCAGCGAGACCAAAAAAACGAATTCTTTTACTGAGCCGCTTCTCTATCCCGGTCTGATTACCGGTCGCGGATTTAAAGACATGGCCCTCGTCGCCGATCAAAACACCGTGTACTCGGTCGATTCCGAACTGGGAGAGCTGATCTGGAAAAAAGACTTCCCAGGTGGCCACAGTGCTTGTGCCAATATCCAGATCGTGACCGAGGCGCCGCCCGTGATCCGCTTTGGCGCCCGGCCTGCCGCCAAGCCGGGTCAACCCGCGCCACCACGCCCTCCGGAGCAGCCCCCGCTTCCTCATTCCCAGCGTCGTGTCGGCGCTGTGCCCGGCGGTGGCTACTTCGGCTTGCGGGGAATCTACGTGCTCACCAGTGACGGTTACATTCATGAGCAGATCCTGGCCACCGGCCTGGACTACGCGCCCCCGGTCAAGTTTTTGCCCGCGCCCCTGGCCGGTAACTCCTTCGGGCTGAACATGAACGACAAAGTCGTGTACACGATGGCTGCGCCCGGTTGCCGCAAAGATGCGGATGCCGTGTGGTCCATCGACATCAACACCCCCGACTATCCGGTAAACAGCTATAAGACGCAGAACATGAGCCTGGCCGGCTTGACGGGTCCGGCAATCGGCGCCGATGGAACCGCGTACGTCTATAACGGAAGCGTGCTGGCCCTGAACGCCAAAGATCTTAAGGTCAAAGACTCGTACACCCCGGCCAACCCCGCAAAGTCTCTCAACGCTGGTCCGGTGGTATTCACCTACAAGGACAAGCAACTGATCGCGGCTCCCGGAGGAAACGGCACCCTGGTTCTACTGGACAGCACCTCTTTGGGCGGAGCCGATCATCATACCCCCTTAGCCCAGACAGCAGCGCTGGCGAAAGCAGGGAAGCGCACCCCCTGGGAAGGCATGGCCACCTGGCAGGATAAGTCCGGCGCAATCTGGATCTTCGCCTCGATTGTAGGGACCGTAGATCCAGCAGTTAAATTTGCCGCTTCCAACGGTGCGGCCACCCATGGCAGCATCGTTGCGTTCAAGGTGGAAGACCAGGACGGGCATATGACGTTGACGCCGGCCTGGGTCTCGCTGGATCTCATGAACCCCGCGCCCCCCGCCGTTGCCAACGGAGTCGTGTTTGCGCTCGACGGCGGAAATGGTGGGCATCACGCAACCCTCTACGCACTGGACGCCGCGACCGGCAAGCAGCTATTTTCCAGCGGAGACGCGGTCCACACCTATACTCATCTGGCTGGAATATCCGTTGGCGACGGCCACGTTTTCTTTACCACGCACGACAACACGCTCTACTCCTTCGGAATTCCGCTGGAGCACTAAAATACTCCGGGATGATCAGTCAATGCCAAACAGATCTCAGATCAAAGAAGCAATCGATGCAGGAAACGGAATTCTAAGGCTCGAACCTTGCTGGGTTCCGCGATCGTTCATGATTCCCGGACGCAGGCTGAAACTCCATCCGGACGATCTTTACGCCTTTGGCGGCCATCGCGGAGGCATCAACGAGCGCTGGTTCTCCTCCACGACCAAAGCTTCGAACGGCCCCGACACTCTACCCGACGAGGGGCTCAGTTATGTGCGGCCCAGCAGCGGCGGAAAATTCCTGCTCAAGGAAGCCGTCGAAGTTGCTGGAGACCTCTTGCTCGGCGCCGACGTAATGGAGCGCGAAGGTGGATGGAACCTGCTCTGCAAGTTCTTTGACAACATGGGCCCCATTCCCCACCACATGCATCAGAGCGATGCGTTCGCTAAGCTGGTAGGGCAGAAGGGCAAGCCGGAAGCCTATTACTTCCCGCCGCAATACAACCAGATACAAAATAATTTTCCCCACACCTACATGGGTCTGGAACCGGGCACCACCAAAGAAGACATCCGCAAGTGCCTGGAGAAATGGAACCAGGGGGATAACGGAATCCTCTTTTACGCCCGCGCCTATCGTCTGGAGCCGGGAGCCGGGTGGCAGATCAATCCGGGCATTCTCCACGCCCCCGGATCGCTCGTGACCTACGAACCGCAGGTGAACAGCGACGTCTTTGCCATGTTTCAGTCCGAAGTCGAGGGACGCATCGTCGGCTGGGAGCTGCTGACCAAGGACGTGCCTACCGAACACAAAAAGGATCTCGACTTCCTGATCAGCATGCTCGATTGGGAAGCCAACGTAAATCCCCGCTTCGCCGAGACCAATAAGACCTTTCCACGCCTGGTAGAGAAGTCCGGAACGGATGGTTACGTCGAGAAATGGGTCACCTACGGAACGCCTTATTACTCCGCCAAGGAGCTGACAGTACTTCCCAGGCGTTCCGTGACCATCAAAGACAGCGCTGCCTACGGAGTCATCGTGACCCAGGGTTACGGGACCCTCGCAAAGCAGGCCGTCTCCACGCCTTCGATGATTCGTTTCGGCGAAATGACCGAGGACGAAGTATTCGTAACTGCGGATGTTTCAAAAACAGGCGTTCGCGTCGAGAATCCAAGCGCATCCGATCCGCTCGTCCTGCTCAAGCATTTCGGGCCCGGCAATCCGGACGCACAACCACTGTTACGGAAATAAACCTGTGAACGCAGCCCAGCAGCACAAGCACCCGGCAATCCACAACGCCATGTGGCCCGGTCTCGTAGGCAAGGGGCCGGACTCGGAACCATTTATCCCGCTCGAGACCATGCTCGATCTGACCGCCCAGGCTGAGGTGGACGGCATCCACTTCGACGGCGTCGATCTGTTCCTGTCCCTGCCGCACACCAGCATCGATTCCACCGATGATGATCTCAAGCGTCTTGCCGACAGCATCGCCCGGCGCGGCCTGGTTGTGGGCTCGCTCGTTGCCCCGGTCTGGCCTCCGACCGGCGGCGGCTCCGCGATGGGTTCCGAGCAGGAGCGAGCCGCCTTCCTCACCCAGGTAACCAAAGCCTGTGCCATCGGCAAGAAACTGCGCCAGTTGGGCATCCGCCGCTACGGGGTGATACGCGTTGACTCCGCTGCCTCGCCGGCGGACTGGGCAAAGGACCCGGCAGGCAATACCAAACGCATCGCCCAGACCTTTCGCGAAGCCAGCATCATTGCCGAAGACCATGGCGAGCGGCTCGCCGCCGAAGGAGAAATCTGTTGGGGCGGGATGCACAGCTGGAAGCGGATGCTCGAATTGCTGGAAATGGTGAACCGGCCCAAGACTTTCGGCTTTCAAGCCGACATGGCGCATTCGTTCCTCTACACGCTCGGCTACAACGCCGCCGAAGATCGTCTGCTGCCGGAGGATTTTGACTGGTCCCAGCAGGACGTCCTGATGGATGCCCTGCGCAAGGTGACCCATGCCTTGCGGCCCTGGACGATCGATTTCCATGTTGCCCAGAACGACGGAACGGTGCATGGTACCGGCTCCCACGACAAGACCGGCCGCCACTGTACCGCCGCCGATCCCAAGGGCAAGATGGATATCGTGACCGTGGCCGGCCTATGGATGCGGGACGAAAGCGGGAAACCGACGCGGGCTTACGAACACATTTGCTGGGATGGCTGCATGTTCCCCAATTCCACCATGCTGGCGCCAAAGACCTGGAACGAGGTGCTGGGGACCCTGATTTCAGTCCGAAATGCCCATGGGTGGGGGGCTTAGTGCGCATAGTGCGCTTAGTGCGCAGTATTTCCGGAACGTAGGAGGCCCTAAATCGCTACCAACGTAAATGTCGGACTAGTCGGCTACGGTTTCATGGGTCGTACCCATTCGAACGCCTTCCTGCAGGCGCCCCGGTTCTTCGACCTGCCCTACAGAGCCGATACTAAAGGCCGTATGCGCACGCAGTGCCGAGCGGGTCAGAGGGTTTGCGGAAAACTGGGGCTATCAATCGATTGAGATAGACTGGCGAACCCTGGTCGAACGAAAAGACATCGACCTGATCGACATTGCAAGTCCCAACGACACCCACGCCGAAATTGCCATTGCTGCCGCCAAAGCGGGCAAGATGGTGCTGTGCGAAAAACCATTGGGGCGCACGGCCGCGGAAGCGAAGGGGATGGTGGCTGCGGTCAAATCCGCCAACGTCCCCAACATGGTTTGGTACAACTACCGCCGTGTGCCCGCCGTCGTTCTGCTGAAACAGTTGCTGGACGAGGGGCGCTTCGGTCGCATCTTCCATTACCGCTCACAGTTTCTCCAGGACTGGACCATCTCCAGCGACCTGCCGCAAGGTGGCGAAGGCCTCTGGCGTCTGGATGTCTCGGTAGCCGGCAGCGGAGTCACCGGCGACCTGCTCGCTCACAACATCGATATGGCGTTATGGTTGAACGGGCCCATCACCGAAGTGACTGCCATGACCGAGACCTTCGTGAAGGAACGGAAGCACAATCTCACCGGCAAGGTGGAAGCGGTGGGCATCGACGATGCGTCCTCGTTCCTGTGCCGCTTTGCCAATGGATCGACGGCCACCTTCGAAGCGACTCGCTACGCTCGCGGCCACAAAGCGCTCTTTACCCTGGAAGTGAACGGCGAACAGGCCTCTGCCGCGTGGGACCTGCATGACCTGCACCGCCTGGAATACTTTGATCATCGCGATGAATCGCGCCTGCGCGGCTGGAAGAACGTGCACATTACGGACGGCGACCATCCTTATATGAAGAATTGGTGGGTGCCGGGCCTGCAAATTGGCTATGAGCACACCTTCATCCACCAGGTGGCGGACTTTCTTCAAGCCGTCGGCAGGAAAGAGAACGCGGCGCCGACGTTTGCCGATGGCCTGGCCACAGACTATGTAACCGACGCGGTTCTTAAATCGGCCCGTACCAGGCAGTGGGAAAAGGTTGAGGGGGAAGCATGAGAAACTCCGCCATCGCTTTAATTTTCTTGTTGTCGATGTCTCCATCGCACGGGTACCAGGCGCCGGTTCATCATCCTGGCGGCAGCTTCTTCACCCAACCCGACCCCATCGACTTTAACGATCACGAAGGATGGAAGCAGATTTTCGACGGCAAGTCTCTGGACGCCTGGGATGGGCCCAGCGAAGTTTGGCACGTGGAGGATGGCAGCATAGTCGGCGAATCGAGCCCCGAGCACCCATCTGGGACGACCAATATCATCTGGAAAGGCGGCCAGCCGGCCAACTTCATGCTTAAAGTGGAGATGAAGCTGGAGGGGGCTGGCGCCAATGGAGGCATCCAGTACCGTAGTGCACTCGCTCCGCCACGCCCCAACCAGCAGGTGAAGTATCCCAAGTGGAACATGAAGGGCTACCAGGCTGATTTCGACTATGGCAACAAGTACACTGGGCAGCTCTACGAGCAGAGCAGCAGCCGGGGAATCGTTGCCTGGCGTGGCCAGGTGGTAGAAACCAGCCAGGGCAAGCATCCGCGTTTGCTCGCTACTTTAGGAGGCTCCGATGATCTCAAGTCCTACATCAAAGTCGGCGACTGGAACCAATTCGAGGTAATTGCCGATGGAAACACACTGATCCACATCCTCAACGGGCATGTGATGGCTGTCCTGATCGACAACGATCCAACCTTCAGCCCAATCGAAAGGCCTCATCGCTTTCGAGATAGAAGGCCCAGGCGTGCTAAAAATTTCCCATCGCAACGTCTGGCTGAAAGAGTTGCCGTAGCGCTCACCGAGGCGTCAACAAATTTGTCATCTCGACCTGCGGTTGCAGCTCAGCAACTCCTCTCCCTGGAAGCGCCCTCTCTCCCCTTTGTCATCCCGACCGGAGCGCAGCGCAGTGGTGGGACCTGCGGTTCCTATTCCCACTCGGGGCCTTTGCGCTCGTCCGGGGCGACGAAGAGCGGCTTCTGTTCAGCAACTTCTCTCTCTGGAAGCACCGCCCTCCCCTTTGTCATCTCGACCGGAGCGCAGCGCAGTGGAGAGATCTCTGTGTGGATGCTCTTTCTTGGAAATGTTTTCCTAAAACGCCAGCTTAGCTTTCTTGGCATCCAGCTTCTTGGCATCCAGATCGGGGACCTTCTTCAAATCGTCGATCGTTTTAAAATCCCCATTCTTTTCCCGATACTTAACGGTCGCTTCTGCCTCTGCAGTCGTGAATCCCAAACCGCTTTCAAGCTGAGCCGCCGTCGCTTTATTCACATTCACAGGCGTGCTCGACCCTGCCGGAAAGTTCTTTACCAGGTACTCCAGAATCTCCGTGTATTCGTCATCGGTACCGGTGGCGCCAAATCCAGCCATCTTGGTGATGGTAGCTTCCCAACCGGCTCTATCCTGGCCATTGGCAATAACGTTGTCAGGGGAATGGCACGAGCTGCAAACCCGAATCAGAGTGGACTTCCCAGGACCAGCGGGGAGCTCAGGGTTCTTATCCGCGGGCGCCTGGGACGGTTGCTGCTGTGTCGCTTGTTGGGCGTAAGAAAAGGCGCAGAAACACAGCGCCCAGGCCATCGTCAGCTTCATCGCATGTGATTTCACGACTGGTCCTCGGCTTCCAGTATATTCCGCACCGCTTGCCTTTTTGCCGGCCATTCATCGGCCGTGATCTCCCACACCTCACTCAGCAATCTACCGGAGACGTAGTCACGCTCCTCCATCGCGATGACGCGCATCCCGGTCTTCTCCGAAATCCGCCGTGACGAAAGGTTGACGACCGCCTTTGGCGCACGCAAGGCGCTAAAACCGAGAACATCAAAGCAATAGTCATTCACCGCCACCACTGCCTCCGTCATCAGGCCGCGGCCTTGCCAGGGAAGTCCCAACCAAAACCCGCGCGCAGCGTGCCCATCTTTGGCAATCAGCGAAATCGCCCCGATATGTTCCTCGGGGGCTTGCCGCAAGCGCAACGTCCAGTGCCATTCTTTTCCTTGCTCCATTCGGGGATTGCGACATCGCGATAGTAGGTGAGGGCTCCATCTGCAGGATAGGGCCACGGAATCCGGGCACCCATGAATTTGACCATCTCCCATTGCGGAAGGAGGAGCTGAGTCTGTTTGGCGTTTGCAAGCTGCAGAGGATGCAAAACGAGCCGGTTGGTTTCAAGCGGGGCAATCATAAACCGTTGGGTTAGAGTGTATAAGCTGTGGAACCGAGGCTGCGCGGCCACTGAAAATCGTAAGTAGCAGGAAACTGATGGCGCTTCCTGTAGGAACAAAACTCGGTCGTTACGAAGTTCAGTCGCGACTGGGCTCCGGTGGAATGGGCGAGGTCTATCGAGCCAAAGACCTGCGTTTGGGGCGAGACGTTGCCATCAAGATTTTGCCTCAGCACCTATCCTCGAATCCCGAGGCCATACAGCGCCTGGAACTGGAAGCCAGGGCAATCTCTGCCTTAAACGATGCAAACATCTGCACCCTCTACGACGTGGGCCACCAGGATGGCATCGATTTCATCGTCATGGAATTCCTCCAAGGCGAGACGCTGCAGGATCGGCTCCGCAACGGTCCGCTGCCGCCGCAGCAAGTCTGCAAATATGGCGCACAGATCGCGAGAGGATTGGATAAGGCCCACCGAAAAGGAATACTGCATCGCGATTTGAAGCCGGGCAATATCATGCTGACCAAGACCGGGGCAAAGCTGCTGGACTTTGGCCTGGCCAGGGCGAGCATGGCAGCTTCGACCGACGCTACGCTAAGCGCGGCCGTACTGCCCTCGTCTTCAAACGAGCAAGGAGCGTTGGTGGGAACCCTCCCCTACATGTCGCCGGAGCAGGCAAGTGGCCTGGACCTGGATGCACGCAGCGACATCTTTTCGCTCGGCGCTGTGCTTTACGAGATGGTGACCGGGCGAAGAGCCTTCCAGGGGAACAGCCAGCTAAGCATAGTGTCCGCCGTCATCGGCAAAGAGCCCGAGCCAATCACCGCCGTCGCGCCTCTTACCTCGCCCGTTCTGAACCACTTGATCAGCCACTGCCTAGCCAAGGATCCCGAGCAACGATGGCAAACGGCACGAGACGTGTCATTCGAACTGGAATGGATCGGAGAGCAACCTTCCTATGTGGCGCAGCAGCCAACGAAATCGAAAGCCGCTTGGCTTTTGTGGATGCTGTGCGGGGTGGTTCTGGGGGCCAGTCTGCTGGCCGGCATCTTCATTTGGCGCAGCCAGAACACCACCCGGCGAGAGAGCTATTTCTTAGCGGCGGTCCCGTTTACAATCCACGACTTGGCGCTATCACCCGACGGGCGCACCGTCGCCGCCGTCGGTGCCTCAGAATCAGGAAAGAACAAGACTCTCTGGCTCTATGATGTGGGCGGCCAGAGGCCGCAAGAGTTGGCTGAAACGGAAGGCGCGAGTTTTCCGTTCTGGTCTCCGGACGGCAAGGATGTCGCCTTCTTTGCCGACGGAAAGTTGAAGAGGCTGGAAATAGCGGGTGGCCCGGCCCAGGTGATCTGCGACGCACCCTCAGCTCGGGGCGGCACCTGGAACCGAAATGGAGTGATCGTATTCAGCCCGAGCGGCCACCTGAGCGGAGGACTGTATCGAGTTCCCGCCTCGGGTGGCACTCCAACCGCGATAACCCAACCCGATCCAAACCACGCAGTCAACACTCATCGTTGGCCGATGTTCCTGCCTGACGGCAAGCACTTCCTCTACCTGGCAGCCAACCTGTCGGGGCAACCAGATTCCGACGCAATCTTCGTTGGCAGCCTGGAATCGTCCGATACCAGGTTCCTTATCAAAGCGACGGGCAACCCGGTATACGCCGCACCCGGCTATCTTCTTTTCTGTCGCGAGAAGACTCTGTTCGCACAAAAGTTCGACACGAACAACCTGAAACTCTCGGGCGAAGCGGTTCCCCTGCTGAAGGACGTATCGTCCTTGCCGCGTATTCTGCGCAACGATTATGCCGCGTCGAACGGCGACGTACTGGTGGTGCAGCGGGGCAATGATGTTTTGCTCTCCAGATTGGTATGGCGCGATCGCCAGGGAAACGAAATTGGATCAGTCGGCAAACCGGACGTGTATGCCAATATCACCCTTGCTCCCAACGACAAGTCGGTTGCATTCGACAAGACGGACCAGGAAACCCAGAGCTCTGATGTGTGGACCTACGATTTCGAACGCGGCAGCTCCCAGCGCCTGACGTTCGGCGGGGTATTGACGCTGAGCCCGTATGGAGCCCCGACGGTAAGAAAATCATCTTTTCATCCACGCACACCGGCCCGTTTCGTCTCTACCTAAAAAACGCGGACGGAAGCGAGGAAGAAAAGTTATTGCCGCTGGACCCAACCGATAATGCGGACGAATATCCGACCAGTTGGTCTCCCGACGCTAAGCATTTTCTCTATGACCGGGACGCTGAAGCCACCCGGCCCTGGGTTGCGGAATGGCCGGGTTTGAAGACCCACCCATTGTTCACCGCGACCGAAACCAGGAAAAACGCCCAGTTCTCACCCGATGGAAAATGGATGGCGTACACCTCCAATGAAAACGGTCGATGGGAGATATACGTGACCTCGTTTCCTGATCCGCATGGGAAATGGCAAGTCTCCAACAATGGAGGTACACAACCGCGTTGGCGACGTGATGGCAAGGAGCTATTTTATCTTGCGCCGGACGGGAAGATGATGGCTTCCCCTGTTACCACCGGAACGCGCTTCGATGCTGGCACTCCGGTGCCTTTGTTTCAGGCCAATGCCCGGGAGCAAGTCGCAGGGTCGGAGTTGGTGATGTATGACGTGACTCGGGACGGGCAGCGCTTTCTGATCAATACGCGAATGGAAGCAACCCACAGTCAGACCATGATGGTGATCTTGAACTGGCCTGTCGTTCTCGACAAATAAGCCTCTAGTTCTCGCTTGCCGCATTCCCCCCTACGCTGCATCATGGTGGCATGCAAGAGCTGACCGCCGGTACGCTACGGGGGCACTATAGGATCGTCCGCCGCTTGGGCCAGGGCGGGATGGGCGTGGTCTACGAGGCCGAAGACCAGAAGCTGGGCCGCCTGGTGGCCATCAAGCTGCTGCCCGAGGCCACTCACCAGGATCCGGCGGCGTTGGAGCGGTTCTGGCGCGAGGCCCGCACTGCCTCCTCGTTGAATCATCCCGGCATCTGCACCATCTACGAGCTGAACGAAAGCGGTGATCAGCCTTTCATCGTGATGGAGCTGCTGGAGGGGGAGAGCCTGGATAAGCTCCACTATCGGCGGTCCATGCCCTACCCCAGGCTGCTGGACTTCGGAGTGCAGGTGTCGGACGCGCTGGATGCAGCGCATCGAAAAGGCATTCTCCACCGCGACATCAAGCCCGGAAACATCTTCCTGTCGCCTTCCGGGCAGGTAAAGATTCTGGACTTCGGCCTGGCCAAGATCGAAGAAGGCTATGCGGCTCCGCGCGACAACGGGAACGCAACCCTTCCGGAGCCACACGATCTGCTCACCAGTCCAGGTTCAGCGGTCGGGACCATCGCCTATATGTCTCCTGAACAGGCCCGAGGCGAAACGCTCGATGCACGCAGCGATGTCTTTTCCCTCGGTGTCGTGCTCTACGAGCTTGCCACGGGACAACATCCTTTTAGTGGTGCGACTACCGCGGTCACGTTCGATCGCATTTTGAACTACGCCCCGACGGCGCCGATTTCCGTCAACTCTGAACTGCCGCCGGAGTTCGAGGAAACGCTTAACAAGACGCTGGAAAAGGACCGCGAGTTGCGCTGCCAATCGGCCGCTGAGCTGCGCGCCGACCTCAAGCGATTGCAGCGCAAGAGCAGCGGCGGATCCTATGCCAGGCCGGCCGCAATTCCCGCGGGTACCAGCGCTCCTTCGAGCCCCAGCAGCTCTGGCAGTGGAGCAAGCATATCGCCCCCGCCGGCTCCTCCCAGCAGTAGTGGCGGCGGTTCGTCTTCCGGGTCAGGCAGCGTTCCTGGAGTGACTCCTCCGCCGGCCAGGCGATCTCCTGCACTTGCTCTCGGATTGGGGGCGTTGGTCCTGCTTCTGGCGGCAGCGTTCGCTGCCTGGCGCTTTTGGCCGCGCGCTGTACCCTTCGCTTCGATTTCTCTGAGTCAGATCACCAATACGGGAACGCTGGAAAACGTCGCTTTATCCGGAGATGGCAAATTTCTCGCCGAGGTCAAGAACGATGCCGGCCAGCGAACGCTTTGGATCCGCAACATCGCCACCAACACCGACACCCAGATTCTGACAGCGGTTCCCTACGCTTACGTCGGCCTGAGTTTTTCCCCGGATGCAAACTATCTTTATTTCACCCGGGGTACGCCCGACAACACAGCCCTATCGCTCTCTGTTCATGATGCCGGTCTTTGGCGGCACACCGCGGCAGCTCGTCCACGATATCGACAGTCCGGCGAGCGTTTCCCCGGATGGGTCTCGCTTCACCTACCTGCGCTGGGCGCCTGGGAACAAAGACCGGTACTCAGAGATTCACATCGCGGATAAGGACGGGGCCAACGACCAGGTGGTTTACTCCACTCTCAACGTGGCCGAAGCTCCAGTGTGGTCGCCCCAACCGAACCAGATTGCCTGGATCGAACAGACGGGATCGAACGTCTCGGTCATTAACGTCTTTAACCTTGACTCCAAGAGCAAATTCTCCATGGTCAGCCAGATGGCAGTCAGTTCGATCCCACTCGTTCAGGTTCCGACCTGGCATGGCTGCCCGATGGCAAACATCTGGTGGTTCTTTACTACAAAGCGCATGCTGACCGCGGTCAAATTGGAATCGTGGGCTTGTCGAAGGGTGATTTCCACCCCGTCACCAACGATGTAAACGCGTATAGGGAGCTTGCGGTGTCGGCCGATGGCAAGACGCTGGCGACGGTGCTGACCAATCAGGACTCCAGTCTCGCTTACTACAAGGGGGACGGTGGAGCGATGATCTCAAGCACACCTCTGCGCATTTCTCCTCAGTCGTTGGCCTGGGCGGATGAAGATCACATACTTCTCATAACTCGCAATACCGGCTTGAGCAAAGTTCAACGTGCGACCGGGACCGTGCAGCCAATGGATATAGGCGATATCGACGCCGGTATTTATATCGACACCTGCCCCAACGGGGTTGTGCTGTTTACCGGAATCCCAAGGGTGGAGCGCAGACGCGCCTGTTTCGCATGAATAGCGACGGAAGTGGAATCACTCAGCTGACCACGACCGGCATCGCGCGCGCACCCTATTGCTCACCGGATAGTCAGAAGGCCTACTTCACGATCCGTGATCAAGCCCAGGGAACTTCCCCTTCAACCTTCTGGTCCGTGCCCTTATCCGGAGGAACGCCCCACCAGGAGCTGCACGGAATTTCCAATGCCAATGGCTTCCTACTTTCCCGAGACGCACGGTTCGTTCGACCGGAATTCTCCAGGAGCAGAGCTTCAATGCGCAGATCATCAATATCGACACCCAGCAGGTTGCTCATCAGATGCAGATGAACTGAGTGCCACCGGCATAGTTCTCTTTAGCCCGGACGGCAAGGCTATTGTTCGCAAGATCGTCTCCAACGGTAGTTATGTGTTGCAGTATCAGCCGATCGACGGTTCGGCGACACATTTGTTGATTGGCCCCACGCACGACGATCTGGACGCCTTCCAATGGTCGCCTTCTGGGAATCTGCTGGCGGTACTGCAGCTGCGCAAGAGTTCTGACGTGGTGCTGATTACCGATCTTGCGGGCAAGCAGCCACATTAAGCCATAATGACTGTATTGAATCTTCGCCGCTGGTTCCGTGACCCGCTTTTCCTCCTCGCTCTAGCCGCTGGCCTGATCGCGTTCGCGGTGCAATCGGGTGAGCTGGGCTCCGCCGACACCACCCATCGTCTGCAAACGGCCCACGCATGGTGGACCGGGCAGCCCGAGGTGTTTCCCAACGAATTCCCCGAATTTGGCGTCCACGGGCGCGGGGGAAAATTGCAGAGCTGGTATAGCATGGGCCAGTCCCTGATCTTGTTGCCTCCGGATGTGGTGGGCGCCTATGTCGCACGCCTGCCCATCTTCGCCGACTATGACGACACCGATCCCAGTGTGCGCGACATCATTGTCAGCTACACCATCAACATCCTGTTGGCAGTGTTAACGGCGCTGGTCTGCTTCCGTTTCCTGCGGCAATTGAATTTCAGCGTGGCGCAATCGGTACTGGGCGTTCTGGCTTTGTTGGTGGCCACCACGCATCTCCATTACACGCAGAACATGATGGAGAACAATTACATTTTTCTTCTGTCCATCACAGGGTTTTGCTTTCAATACGAGTGGTTGCGCACTGACAGTCGCCGGGCCCTGTTGATTGGCTCCGCTGCGTTTGGCCTCAATTTGCTGACTCGGCTTCCGACCGGGTTGGATCTTCTGGCTGGCGCGCTCTTTCTATTGCTTGTTTTATGGCTAGAAGGTATTCAGGGCCGAGCCCTTTGGCAGCGCGCGAAAACATACGTGGCGACTGCTTTGCCGGTCTACCTGTTCTTCGGATTGGTCGATCGCCTCTACCAGTTCCACCGCTTCGGATCTTTCTTCAATACCTACATCACCGTCATCGGTCGCGAAACCAGGATGCGCAATCCTTCGCTCCCTCCCAACTATCCTTTCGAGACCCCCTGGCACGTGGGCTTTTTCGGGGCGCTCTTCACCCCCGAGAAGTCGATTTTTCTCTTCGATCCTTTGATAGTCCTCATGATCCTTCTGTGCATCGTTGCCTGGAAACGGTTCAGTCCCGCCGTGAAAGCATACGCCATCATGAGTTGCCCTCTGCTGTTGGCTTACATGAGCTTTTACGCTCGCTACACCGTGTGGAGCGGAGACTTCGCGTGGGGCGATCGTTACGTTTCGACCACCGTCGAGTTGGCTTCGCTACTCGCGGTCCCACTGTTGCTGCGTCATCGCCAACAACTGGGAAAGCCGCTTTGGATAACAGGGCTGGCGCTTCTGGCGATGGCCACGTTCGTCCAATTAGTATCGCTGGCCTTCTGGTTACCGCTGGAAATCTATCAGATGGAAACCCTCGGTCATCCCACATTTGTGATTCTCTTGCGTGTAAGAAACATCGTCGCGTTCGCTCTGGGCAAGATGGATGCCTGGGGTCTGAACAACCACGCCATGACGGAGGATCCATGGGACTACGTGCACATCACCACCTGGAATTTTCTGCCCTTTGTCTTACGACGGGTAGGGGTTGCGCCGGCTTGGGTGGTGCATATTGCATTCGTAGTGTGGACCGCCGGCCTCGCAGCGTTGGCAGCTACGCTGTGGCAAATCCGTAGCGTCCTTCGACCCTTGCGCGGCTAAGAGCTGTCCGTCAGCTCAGCAGCAGAGTCCGTGTCCAGGTAAACAGTCACGTCCGGATGTGTGCGGAGAAGAGTCGACGGGCACGCAGTAGAAATCGGATCATGAACCGTGGCCCGGATTACCTTCGCCTTTCGTGGCCCAGGCACCGAGGCAATCAATTTTGGTACACGGAACACAGTCGGGATCGTTAACGTAAGCGCTCTTTCCGGTGCCTGCTCCCAGCTTGGGAACCAACCCTCCGCCGCTTGCTGCTGGCGGCACATCATGTCCAGGGTGACGATCTTCATCTCGAACGGATCATTGAAGTCGGCCTCGGCCGGCTCATTAAATGCCAGGTGACCGTTCTCGCCAATCCCGAGCAAACAGAGTTGTGGCTCAGCAACGTGCAGTTCCTTAACGTAGTTCCGGCATACCGCTTCAAGGTCCTTGGCGGTTCCGTCCATTTCGAAAAAAGCTCCCATGTCGACGCGTTGTGTCAGCCGCTGACGCAGAAAATTGCGAAAGGATGCTGGATGCTTCTCGTCCAGGCCGACATACTCATCGAGGTGAAAACCTCGCACTTTTTTCCAGGGCAATGCGGGGGTCGAGGTTAGAAACTCCAGCGTATCGAATTGGGCGGCCCCGGTTGCGAAAATAACGCCAAACTGGTCATGAAGCGCGGCCAACCTCCGCATCTCCTCAGCGACAGCCAGGGCAGCTGCCTCGCCGGCAGCTCTCTTGCTGGGGTAGATCTTCAGCTTCATCTTTCCTGCGGTCAGTGATGCGATCTCATCTTTCGTCTTTTCCATAGCCACCTTTCTTTTACCACTCTTGCTCGCGCCTGGCGCTTGAGCATGACGTATCCCGTAAATAGGTTTAATCTATGAACTTACAGCGCTGACGGGCGCAAATTGACAATCACGGAGTTTTAACCGATGCCCCCGACGGTCCAGGCAATATCCCCCAGCGACACCAGTGTAATGAGCGCCTTGCTCAGCGACCAATTTACGCAAAAGCTTGAGACCCTCGCTCAAGCCAAAGCGGAGGAATACAAGGCCAACCAGCCTTACCCACACATTTATTTTGATGATTTCCTTCCCGTCGACGTGGCCGAAGCCGCGCTCCGCGATTTTCCTGAGCCCAAGGAAGCAGATTGGCGTGCATACAAGGATGTGAATCAACACAAAAAACTGGCCTTCGATGCAGTGGAGAAACTGCCTCAATCGATCCGGGATGTTCTCTACTTCCTCAATACCCGCCCCATGCTCAAGTTTCTTGAGACGCTGACCGGGATTCAAAGTGTCCTGCCCGACCCACACTATGTTGGCGGAGGACTCCACCAGATCAGGCCCGGAGGACTTTTGGAAGTGCACGCCGACTTCAGTTATCACCACGGTCTTCGCCTGGACCGCCGCATCAATGTTCTGATCTATCTGAACAAGGATTGGAAAGAAGAATATGGCGGCCATTTCGAATTGTGGGATCGCGAGGTAAAGCGGGCGGAGAAGAAAATCCTGCCCATCTTCAACCGCTGTGCCATCTTCAGCACCACAAGCGTGTCGTTCCATGGTCACCCGGTACCGTTGGCGTGCCCGCCTGATCGCAACCGGAAATCCATTGCGACGTACTATTACTCGAACGGCCGCCCGGAAGAAGACCCCGAATTGACCCACAAGCACGAAGTAGCATTTCAGCAACGCCCCGGCGTCAATAGAGTAAAAGCAAGTTTAGGGATCAGAAAAGTTGTCAAATCGCTCATCCCGCCCATCGTCACTGACCTCTATCGCGGGCTTCGCAAGTAAGCAGAGGTTTGGAGAGTTTTATCCCCTTCACGCAATGACACGCTCTGGTCGGCGGCGATGTTCGTGAAGGTTTGCGACAGGTGTGAGGTCGGCCACGTGACCTCAAGTTTCTCAACCTTCTGCGCCGCTCCGATGCCGATGTGTTGACGGAGTGGGTTGCCCCCGAAGCTTGAGACGTAGCCTACGGTGCGATAGATGTGGCGTTGACCGTGGGCGGCCGCAACCGTGAGACAAATGCGTGCCCCAAAAGCCGCGCGGTTTGTCTCCACGCCCTCGAGTGCGACCGTGAGCCAATGATTTCCGTGGCCCGGGTTGTGGTAGAGAATGCTCTGATACGTGTCCCCGGGGTAAGCTCCTCCCATCTCTTCAAAGACGTCTTCGTTTCCGTTGTTTTCCAGGTCTCCAAAAACCACTCCATGGCCCTTCTGCAGGTTACCGAACCCACCGGAAGTCGTTACATCTTGAAAGACGACCCCGCGGTCATTGCGGAACATGCGGTTCGGCAACAGCGCCTGGTAGGAGCTTTCCCCGGTTCCCAGGTAGATATCGAGCCAGCCATCATTGTCCAGATCGCCAAAGTTCGCACCCATGGGAAGGATGGCACGGTCCAGACGTACCTTGGTGCTGACGTCCTCAAAAGTGCCATCGTGCTGGTTACGATAAAGGCGCGGAGTTTCCGCGTGATAGGGGTGGCCGATCTCGAAAGCCCCAATGTCTTGAGGGGCGACAAACGAGTAGCCGGCGACAAAAATATCCGGCCAACCGTCGTTATCGTAATCAAAGAACCATGTAGCAAAACTATTCCGTTGATGGTCGACACCGGCCGCATGAGCCACATCGGTGAACTTCCATCCGCTGGATGCGGACGCTCCTGTGTGCAGTGGGCCGTCATTGCGAAAAAGATAATTGGGGCCGCCCTTAACGGAGATGTATAGATCGGGGCGGCCGTCATTATTGAAGTCGCCCCAGGCTACTCCTTTCACGAAGCCGAGGTTAGCCAAACCGCTCGGCCCAGCCATCTCGGTGAAGGTGCCGTCGTGATTGTTGTGAAACAGTTGCGATGGGTTGGGATCGTCGGGCGTGGACTCGTGGGCCACGAACAGATCGAGCCAGCCGTCGTTATCAAAGTCCGCCCAGGCCGCAGTTTGGGTGGGATGGAGCGACATGAGTCCGGCCTCTTCCGTCACATCGTCGAAGGTGACCTGACCGTTTTTGGTCCCGTTGTTTCGCAGCAGTGACATGGGGTACTTCCCCTGCTTGCCCCACCAGCCGCCGCGCAGAACCAGAATGTCTGGACGCCCATCATTGTTGTAATCAGTGAGCACCAGGTTGAGCCCTCCGGTCTCGCCCAGCAGGCCGGCCTGCGCCGTAATGTCCGTAAAGGAGAGTTGACCGTCCTTGACCCCGTTGTTGCGGAAGAGATGCATCTGATCGAGCGGCCCGGAAGAACTGACCACGATGTCGAGCAGGCCGTCGCCGTCGAAGTCTTCCATGATGGCTCCGCCGGCGTGACTGGTGAGGTCGAGACCGGCGCTGGTCGCCCGGTCGACGAACTCGCCAATATCATATTCGGAATCAAATAGGCGACTGTTTACGAGCCATTTCGCAGGAACACTTTGCGGATATTGGCCGAGCTGCATATAAGCGACATTGAGCAGCCAGCGTGACTCGTCGTCGTTAGGATATTTCTCGAGAAGCGCCGCGAACTCGCGAACCGCGCCTTCTGCTCCCCGCGTGATGTGGTGCACGCCGCCTGCCCGAATAGGAAAGATGCAGGACTTCTGTCCGTGGTTCTGCATGCAGTTCTGTTGCTCGCCCAGGCGCAGGTAAGCCAGGCCGAGCCACTCGCCGAGTTGCTTATCGTTCTCCGCAGGCAGCCGCCCCGCACTGTGGCTGCGCAAGGTTTCCAGATCATCAATCGCGGCTTCGCTATAGCCCGCTCCCAGAAGCTCGATGGCTAGTTGCTGGCGCACCGTTGCCTCGTCGCGGAAGTTGAGATTATTACGCAGCAGAGACTGATAGTATTGTGCGCGCTGTGCCTGCTTGGTGGCATCGAACCTGAAGTCGGTTTCGCTATAAATTTTCTTCAGCAGTGTGGCCATCGCCTTGGTGCTTTCGGCCTGGTACACCGGTCCTTCGGTAGGCATGGGAACGGGGGTGACCCATGCGGGATTCTCGTTCGCCATCGGCATGGAGCCATGCGTTTGTCCTAGTGCTATTGCAATACACAAGGTGAGCGGCCAGACGAGATGGCGGACGCACGTCATCGCTCTGCCTACTGCAGCTTCTCCAGCTTAGGTTCGCTGGCTGCCTGAATTGTTTCCGCGGTATGGTTCTCTCTTGCGGCGTCCTCTTTGCGGCCCAGCGCACGATACGCCTGGCCGAGCAGACTGTGGGTCATAAAGTTGCCGGGATCCATCGCCTCCGCCCTTTCCAGGTACATCAAGGCGCTAGATGGGGATTGTTCGCGCAGCAAAACTTTGCCCAGCAGAATGAACGGAGCCGTCACATTGGGCTCCAGGATGACTGCCTGCTGCAGCGCCTGCAGAGCCTTCTGGTAATCGCCCGCGCGGGAATAGGCATCCCCCAGCCGGTCGTAGATACCGCCTTCCAGCGGGTTGCCTGCGCGCTCTTTTTCAAACTCGGCGATGGCGACATCCATGTGATTTCCGGCGAGAGCGATTTCTCCCAGCAGTGAGTGCGCGAGCGGTAGTTGCGGGTTAATCTCAATCGCCTTCTGCGCGTACTGCTGGGCGATCGGTATGTACTCCCGGCGGAACATCATGCGCGCGGCGAGTAGGTAGGCGGATGCCGAATCAGGCGGAAAACCATACTGAGCGGCGAAGGCGTGGCGGGCATCATCGAAACGGCGCGTATCAAGGTAGCACAGCGCTAGCACGTAACTGGGGTCGAAGCGCGTCTGCGCGGTCCAAGCCTGGGCTGCGGTGAGCTTGGGAATCGCGTCGTTGGGTCTGCCGAGGCGGAATAGGGTCAGGCCGTCCATCTGCGCGGCATCCGCGTCGTGCGGGTCTTGAGCCACCGCCGCGGCGAAAGCGGCTTCGGCATCGACCAGGCGATTTAAGGCATACAGGGCCTTGCCTTGCGCTAGCTTCACTCCGGTGGGGACAGGGTTCTCGGCCGCGAGTACGTCTAGCCCCTTGAGCGCGCCGGCCGCGTCTCCTTTCTCGGTCATCTGTTGTAGTTGGCTGAGGGGAAGGGGCGACGCCGGTTCGGGTTTGGCAATTGGAGCCTGGGGCTGGGTAGTCTGTGCGCCGCAGCAGCCGAGAAGCGCGAAGGCCATCAGCGCAACGTATTTCTTCTGCCATTTCATGAGCGCCTTAATTAGACCGATCCAAATCGAATTGTGCAAGAGCCGATACCACAGTCACCTCCAGATGTTGAGTGGGTGGCCCAGGTCTCGCTTTTGAGACCTGGGTTTCTCCTCGCAAATGGGCCTAGACGAAACACCCAGGTCGCAAACTGATTCATGACGGATTAACAGTGCTACGCTCTCACTTCGCAACCGGCCACGAAACGGGCAAAGGTCCCCTTACAAACCATTGACATTGTGATGACAGAGCACTGACACCTGCCGCCACGCTGATTGTTACGTTGGGGATGAAGCAAGTAGCCCCCTATGCGATCAATCATCACCACCCAGTTCAAGCAAACGAGGTTCTCGCGTTTAATACTTGTCTTCCATGTTGCCGGTTGTCTGTTGTTGCTGTCTGCGCATCTCTCATCCGCACAGAACGTTCCGATCGTTTCAGGCGCCCTGGGCTTTTTGGATAGTACAAACACCGGAGTCAATTTCTTTCAACCGGTGGCTGCGCCCGTGATCGTTGCCCCGTTGGGCAAGCATTTTCTGGCGGAATCCCGGTTCGACCTGCGCGGGCTATACATACCGAAAAACGGTACCAGCGGACCCTTGCAAGCCAGCTTCCTTCGAACGACCCAATATCTCCAACTCGATTACCTGGCATCCGAAAAACTAACCCTTACGGCCGGCCGCTTTCTCACCCCGTTCGGCACTTACAACGAGCGCCTTACCGCCATCTGGATCCCGAAGTTCCAGGACGCTCCGCTTATCTTCCCCATCGGCACACGCACCACTGGCTCAAGTAACGGGGTCATGGCCAGGGGCGTGCTGCTCGCCAAGCCGCTGTTCCACATCGACTACATTGGCTATTTTTCTGCCTCCAGCAACGTTCCCCAGTTTCAAGCGGGTCGCGCTGCCGGCTATCGTTTCGACGTGTATTTCCCCACGCAAGCGGGTCGAAATAGGAACTTCCTACGGACGATTCCTGCAGGGAACCCACAACAATTCAACCGGAGTCCATTTCTGGTGGCAACCGTATCGGTTTCCTTTAGAAGTGCGCTCCGAATATGCGCACGGACAGCACGCGGAAGGCTACTGGGTCGAGACTGCTTATCGGCTTTCGCAATGGAAAGGGCCTGATAGCCTGTTCGGCCGGTTAGAGCCCGTTTTCCGCATGCAGCAAACTTTCCGCAATAGCCCAGGCCCAGGCGATGGTCTGCCCGCGGCCAATACCCAACAGGCTGATTTCGGCCTCGATTACCACTTCCCACACGAAGTGCGCCTTAATACCAGCTATTCGCGCAAGTTTTCCGCCACCGGCAACGCGAATATCTGGGATGTATCGCTGACGTACCGTTTCCTCTTTCCCATGTGGCGAGGTCACCAATGAACAAACATCGCTCAACCTGGAGACACCTGCCATTGCCTCTCCTCGTTTTTTCACTGGGAAGTTGGCTGACCTGGGCGCAAGCGGTCAAAACTCCCCAGGCGAACACGAATGCTACTTCCAAACCGGCCCAACATGCAACGGCTGTTACGAATCCGGGAGAGCGTGCGTTTCAGGCGAACTGCGGCCGTTGCCACAATCCGCCTGAGCAACTCAACCCCCGGATCACCGGAACCGTGCTCCGCCACATGCGGGTAAGGGCTCTGCTTAGTCCCCAGGACGAACGCGACATCTTGAAATACCTGGCTCCATAACCAAGAAAAGAAGAGAAGAGAAAAGCTGATGAAATTCAATTCAACATTACGCATTTTGATCCCTGCGCTGCTGCTCGCCTTTCCCTTTGCCTGGCGGTTGTCGCATGCCCAGGACCAGCCCCGCCGCATCGAGATTGTTGCCAAACGTTTTGAGTTCACCCCCTCCGAGATCACGATCAAGAAGGGAGAACCCGTAATCCTGGCGTTAACCAGCAAGGACGTCCAACACGGTTTGAAACTCGAGGAATTCAATCAGGTTGTCAAAGCCAACAAAGGCCAGACCAGCCAGGTGGAGTTCACTCCTACCGAGACCGGCACTTTTACTGCACAATGCGCGGTCTTTTGCGGAGCGGGGCACGGATCAATGAAGTTGATCATCCACGTTACGGAGTAAGTATGCGCCGGCAATCCTACTTCTGCTTGTTGTGCTTGTCCCTGTTGCTGGGCGGCTGCAAGGTAAGCCAGCCAAGCACGCTGGAGCGCACGGTCGTGGTTGCTGCTGAGCACGACATCACCGTGGGAAACCGATCGCAGAAGAACCCTTTGCCCTTTAACAAAGAAACACTGGCGGCGGGAAAGGAAGCCTTTGGTCATTATTGCGTCGCTTGTCACGGACTCGATGGCCAGCTTACCGGCGTTCCCTTTGCCGACCGTATGTCTCCGCCTATTCCGTTGTTGACTTCGCGGCAAACGCAGGAATACAGCGATGGACAGTTGAAATGGATTATCGACAACGGGTTAGCGCCTTCGGGGATGCCTGCTTCCAAAGGCACCCTCAGCGACGAAGAAATTTGGTCCATCGTCCACTACCTGCGTCATTTGCCGCCTGCGGGTAGCCTTGGCGAACCCGAAATGTACAGCCACTAAGAAGATCCGGAGACGATTATGAAATGGCGGCAACGCGCAAGTAGGAACGTGGTGGAGGCTGTGGTCGCGGCATTCCGTGATCCGGCCGAAACGGCGTTGCGTCGTCTTTGGGAAATCAGGCCACATGAATGGAAACAGTCTTACCACTGGCTGGACGCGAGCGGGATGGCGCTCTACTTCCTCGACCAGCTTGAGTCTCTGCACCTCGAGACCGTTCTCCCCGCGACAACGTTGTCACGGCTGCGCGGCAATCTCGCTGACAACCGGGAACGAAGCTCCGCCATGTTTGCGGAGTGGGCCTCACTGAACCAGTCGTTTCAGGCGGCCGGTCTGTTGTATGCAAACCTCAAGGGATTCACTCTTTCTCCTGAATCATGTCCCCGGCCTGAACTGCGGTGCCAGCTTGACTTCGATTTTCTGGTGGATGGCGCTCAGTTAAGTCAGTACCGGGGTCTTCTTCGCGAAACCGGATATGACCTGGTGGCAGCAACCCCCGATGTTTGGGAGTTCAAAGCCGGGTCGTCAGAGATGGTAAGCGTCAAGGATCATTACAAAGCGAGACCGCAGCGCTCGGTCGAACTGCACTTCGCATCCTCGGTAGCTCCGCCGCACTTGCCCTTTCGCGACCGGCGCCTGGAAAGGCTTGGCAGTCATTCCTGGGCGGGCCTTACCTTTCCCGCCCTGACACCCGCCGATCAATTTATCGCCCAGGCCCTGCACGTCTTCAAGCATCTTTGCAGTCCATGCACACGACTGTCGTGGCTGCTTGAGTATCAGCGCCACGTGAGCTACTCGCAACCATGATCAGTCCTTCTGGAATGCGGTGCGCGCACAAGCGGGCACGCACCGCCGCACGTCGATCGCCATCGGCCTGACAACTCTGCTCTCCTCCAGGATCTTTGGCTGGGAGGCTCCGTCCCAGCTTGAGGAGTGGACTTCTCACCGTTTGCCTGCCGGCGTCAGGCTTTGGGCTGACCAATACGGAAGGCAATCGATCCTGGCAGACTTTCCGGGTACCAAACTCTACCTCCTTCTTGAGGAGGAGTTGAGAGGGAACGATCAGGCCTGGAAACAAACCAGACGCACAACCCTGCTCCCCTTGCATCGCGCTCCACGGATCTTAAGCACCAATGCTCAGGACAACGTGTGGAAGAAAATCCGTGGCGAGTTTCACCAGGCGCGCTTTGTTCTTTTTCGCCTTCGTTTCCACGTTGTTGAAGGATTGCACTACCTGATTGCCGCGTCGCGCTGGAAACGGCGGCGGGCGGCTTTGCGGGAACTTAATCCCGATCTGGCTGTTGACTGAACGGTATCAATGAAAAATCGAACGACAACACGACTGAAAGACCGACTCATAGCGGTTGTGGCTCTAATTGGTTTGTGCGGCAGCACTTTCGCACAGCAAGCCACTCCGCCTGCTTCTTCTCCTTTGTCTCCCTCGACAGAGACAAGCTCTGCGGACACCGATTCCACTACTTCCGCTGCATCGCAGCAGCTCAACACGCGCGGCTCTCTGACGGCGATGCAGATCATTTCGATCTTGCAACAGAAGCCGGAGTTGGTCCCGGAGCTCAAGCAGGTGGTGGCGGATCAATTGCAACTGCAAGGGACCACGATTCAAGCCGACTCCATCACCGACGAGATGCTCTTCAGCCAGATCTCGACCAATCCTGCGTTGCGTACCAGCATAACCATTTGGCTGCGCGCTCGCGGTTACGTTTCGGCGGACGAAATGGAGCGCTTGCTTGAGCGTGCGGCTTATGAAGATGACAATCAACAATCCTTGCCGGGCAGCTCGCCACTCGACAAGCTCAGCCTCTCAGCTAGCGATCGTGCCCAAAGCCAAAGCGGATTAGCTTCTGCGATAGGCCAGCAAGCTTTGCCCGATGACGTCGCTTCCGCAGCCCGCGCAAAACGAATAACTCCGTCAACAGAGCGCCCAACAAGCAAGACTGAGAATAGGACGCAGAGCGTTACCGACGAGCCCGAATCCCTTCATCTGCCAACGCCATACAATCTGCGTTCGTTGCGTGACCTGTACACCCAGGTGCCTCCGGATAGCGTAAAGCTTAAACGTTTCGGTTCTGAGGTCTTCACCAATCGCGATCCACTGACGGGCGGCGGACTGGCAAACCGCACCACGCCCGTCGATCTTCCTATCGGTCCGGACTATGTGCTCGGGGCCGGCGATAGCCTCACCATTAATCTTTGGGGAGGTATCTCGCAAAACTTTACCCGCGCCATCGACCGCGAAGGTAAAATCGCGCTCCCTGAAGCGGGTTCGCTCGTGGTTGCCGGGCTCACCCTTCAGCAGGCCCGGTCAAACATCGAAAGCGCGTTGAAGCAGCAGTACCACAATGCCCAGGTCGACGTGACCATTGGGCGGCTGCGTACCGTGCGGGTTTACGTCGTGGGCGACGTGCAGCGTCCCGGGGCGTATGACGTCAGCTCACTCTCGACGCCCCTCAACGCCATCTATGAGGCGGGCGGCCCAACCAACGTTGGCTCGCTTCGCATCGTGCGTCATTACCGTGGGCAGCAGCTGGTTCGCGAAGTCGACCTCTACGACTTTTTCCTTCGCGGCGAACGTATGGATGACGAGCGCCTGCAGGCCGGCGACACGCTGCTCATTCCGCCGTCCGGCCCGCAAGTGGCCATCTTCGGCATGGTAAAGCGTCCGGCGATTTATGAACTCAAAGGAAGCGCAACGTTGAAGGATGTGCTCGATAACGCCGGCGGAGTCACCGTCGCCGCCGCGCTCAACCACATCACCATTGATCGTATTGATCCCAACAAGCAACGCGAGACGGTGAGCCTGGAGTCTTCTGCCACAGACACGCCGCAGATTACTCTGGCCCAGATTGCGTCCTTCGCCGTTAAGGATGGTGACCGCGTTCATGTGGCAGCGATCCTGCCTTATAGCGAGCGTGCCATCTACGTCGAAGGCCATGTAACCCGGCCGGGCAAACTCGCCTTTCGGGATGGCATGCAACTCACCGATGTCATTCATTCTTACCAGGACCTGCTGCCGGAGCCCGCGGCGAAAGGCGACATCATTCGCCTCGTAGCCCCCGATTTTCATCCCGAGACAATTCAATTCGACCTGGCCGACGCGTTGATTGGCAACAACAGCATTACCCTGCAGCCTTTCGACACCATCCGTATCCTCGGCCGGTACGAGGTGGATGGGCCGCAGGTGACGATTCGGGGAGAAGTCCTGCGACCAGGCTCCTATGCGCTGTCACAGGATATGACACCGATGAAGCTGATCACCATGGCGGGTGGTTACAAACGCGACGCATTGCTGACCAATGCTGACCTCGCGAGCTACACCATCAAGAACGGGGAAAAGGTAGTTACTGAGCGAACCGAAATTCCTATCGGGAGCGATGTATTCGATCACGCCCCTCTTAAGTCGGGTGACATCCTCACCATCCATCAGCTATCGGGATGGAACGATATTGGTGCCTCGGTCATTCTCGAAGGTGAGGTCACCTACCCGGGCAGCTATGGACTGCAAGAGGGCGAGCACCTTAGTTCTGTGCTTCGTCGCGCCGGCGGCCTGCGTGACACCGCTTATGCGGCCGGTGCGGTCCTGATTCGCACTCAGGTGAAGGAGTTAGAGGAGAAAACCAAGGTCCAGCTTATTAATCAGATCGAGAGTACCCCGGCATCAGCGCGCGTTGCACCCAGTCTTGGCAACGCCCAGGAGCAAGCCCAGCTCATCCAGGCTGCTACTCAGCAACAGGCGCAGGTGCTTCAGCGTTTGAAGACGCAACCGTCCAGCGGACGACTCGTCATCCATATCAGCGCAGACATCAATAGCTGGGCCGGCACTCCTGCCGACATCGAAATGCACACCGGTGATGTGCTGACCGTCCCCAAGCGTCCTGGCTTTGTGTTGGTGAGCGGACAGGTCTATAACGCGTCTGCAATTACCTATGTTCCGGGTAAAGAAGCCAGCTGGTACCTCCGCCGTTCGGGCGGCACCAACGATGTTGCCAGTCGCAAGGATATTTTTGTCATACGCGCCAACGGGTCCGTTATCGGCAGACGATCCGGCGAATGGTACAGCTCAAACGTTCTCTCCACTCGTATGGATCCCGGGGATGTGATCGTTGTTCCGGTGAAGATCATTGGCGGGTCGCTCTTCTGGAAGAATCTGCTCACTGTAGCCCAGATATCTTCCTCCATTGCTTTCACCGCCGCAGTAGCCGGGGTCTTTTAGGTTCCGTATGAGAACTTCCACGATGCTCCTGCTGGTGCCGCTCATGATCGTGCAGTGCTATGTCCGGGCACTCGGCGACACGCCAGACGGCCACGAAGACTGCGATTCCTCCAACATGGCATCCACGTATGTTCCGATTGAAAGCTGGGTCTATCCCGCGATTGAAAGGCTGGCGCTTGCCGGCTATATCCAGACTGCGTTTGCAGGCCTGCGTCCCTGGACGCGTATGGAAATAGCGCGCCTGATAAGCGAAGCACAAGAGCGACAAGCTGATCAAGATTCCCAGGAAGCCGTCGACGAGCAAATGAATTCACTGGTAAAAGCGTTGGCGCACGAGTTTGCCGAGGAGCTTCGTCAGCGGGACGGCGAGTGCAACCGCCAGGCCACGATTGACTCTATTTACTCGCGCAGTGCGGCGATTGCTGGTCCCCCGATCACGGATGGCTACCACTTCGCCCAAACCCTCGTGAACGATTACGGGCGGCCTTATGGCCAGGGAGAGAACCTCTACAGTGGCATTGCGGCACGTGCGGCTTCCGGCTCCTTCGCGTCCTATGTGCGCTTCGATCTGCAAAGAACCGCGCCGGCGCAGATGGCTCCTGCATCAGCGGATGCCGCTATCGCCGCCGCTGACTTTACCCCGCTTGCGGCCCAGGGGCCTGTATCCGGCTTTACTCGCGGACGGGTGCTCGAAGGCTATGTCTCCTATGCGTTCCACAACAATCAGTTCAGCTTTGGAAAGCAAGCGATGTGGTGGGGCCCGTCTAAAGGAGGGCCGCTGCTATTCAGCAACAATGCGGAGCCGATTACCATGCTCCGCTATGATCGCGTCTCGCCCATCGAGCTCCCGGGCTTTGGCCGGTGGCTTGGTCCCATTCGGGCGCAGTTCTTTGTGGGTCGTCTCTCCGGTCAACAATTTGTTCATCTTGGAAGCCAAACCCTGGGGCAGCCGGGCGTTGCGCTCGGCAACCAGCCGTTTATCAACGGCCAGAAGTTTTCCTTTAAGCCCAGACCCGAACTGGAATTCAGCGTCTCTCGCACTACCATCTTCGCCGGTGCGGGATCCGGCTTCACGACAGCCACTTTCTTGCGCAGCTTATTCTCTACCGCCAACCCTCCCCCCGGAAAGACTGACCCGGGTGATCGCCGGGTCGACGTGGACGTCCAATTCACCGTTCCAAAGCTCCACGATTTGCTGAAGATTTATGTGGATACGTTCACCGATGACGAGCTCTTTCCCCTTGCCTACCCCACCCACAGCGCGTGGTCGCCAGGATTTTATGTTGCACACCTGCCGCATCTGCCGCACGTGGACTTCCGCGCCGAAGGGTATCTAACCCCCCGCCGCACCTTTCCGGGGTTCTACTACTTCAATGTCCAGTACTTGAGCGGCTATACCAACGAACGGCAGCTTCTGGGCAGCTGGATCGGACGCGAGTCCAATGGATATCAGTTGTGGAGCACGTGGTGGATCTCTCCTCGGAGCTCAGTACAGCTCCGCGCCCGTGATCAAAGCGCCGCTTCCGTCTTTCTCCGCGGTGGAGCTCTTCGCGACCTGGAAGTCAGTACGGATCTTGCACTAAGCCCGCGCTGGCAGTTAAGTGCAGCCGTACAACAGGAGCGCTGGAGGTTCCCTCTCTTTTCTGCGGCGCCACACAACAATGTCACCACGACGATCCAGCTTTCCTTCCATCCCAAAGCAGGAGGACTCTAATGGCTACAGCCGAGATCATGGCGACCCATGCGCAAACCATGCCGAATTGGGTCAGAAACGCCACTCTGCTTTGGGATCGCCGGCGCCTGCTGCTGCGAGTGGCCGGTGTAACTCTTGTACTGAGCGCCGTCATAGCTTTCCTCATTCCCAAGCGTTATGAGTCCGTAGCACGAATCATGCCTCCCGAACAGCCCTCTTCAGGTGCCGCCATGCTCGCCGCGCTGGCCGGTCATTCGCTCGGAGGATTGGGTGGATTGGGTAACCTCGCCGGTCTGTTGGGAGGGAGAACCTCGGGTGCCTTGTTTATCGATCTTCTCCACAGCCGCACCATCAGTGACCGTATCATCGACCGCTTTAATCTGCAGCAGGTTTACAAAAAGCGCTATCGCATCGACACGGTCAAATACCTCGCACACCATACGACGGTGGTTGACGACAAAAAAAGTGGAGCGATCACGGTTACGTTTAACGATACTGACCCGCGGCGCGCGCAGGCCATCACCCAGGCTTATCTTGACGAGTTGAATAGCCTCGTGACCCACGCCAATACCTCATCCGCCCGCCGGGAGCGTGAATTTATCGAGAAACGGCTGGTGAGCGTGCAGGCCGAACTGCAGGCGGCGGAGAAAGCATTGGGTCAGTTCTCCAGCAATAACGTGACGTTCGACATCAAAGAGCAGACCCATGCGATGGTTGACGCGGCGGCGAAGCTACAGGGCGAACTGATCGTTGGCCAGTCAGAACTCGATTCGCTGCAGCAAATCTATGGGGATGGGAATGTACGTGTGCGCGCCGCCCGCGCCCGTATCGGAGTGTTGAAGAGCGAACTCACCAAAATGAGCGGTAGCTCTTCTGACGAACCCGGCGAAAATAGCTCCGAGCTATACCCATCCCTGCGGCAGATCCCGAAGCTCGCGGTTCCTTATACCGATCTCTACCGGCGCGTCCGCATTCAGGAAACCGTTTTCGAGTTGCTTTCCCAGCAGTACGAGATGTCGCGTATCGAGGAAGCGAAAGACACTCCGGTGGTCGCGGTATTCGATCAGCCGCTGGTTGCGGAGAAAAAGTCTTTTCCGCCACGTTTGCTGATCATCCTGATCGTCACTGCGTTTGCCGTCATGACAACGTCGTTCTACATCGTTCTGAGCGCCATGTGGCATCAGGTGAGCCCAGCCGATCCAAGGAAAATGCTGGCCCACGAAATTAGCCAGAATTTAAGCAGCCAGCTGGAGCGCCGCCTTCGCCGAAGGGTTGGTGCGCAATGAGAAGTCATCTCTCAAACGCAGCCTACGGTGTGCTCGATTACGCGGCCTATCCCATTGCCATGCTGGTCTCCGCTCCAACGTTGTTGAAACATCTGGGCGTCGCGCAATACGGCATTTGGATCGTGACCACCGCCGCACTGAACACCGGCAGCATCATCGCTTCGGGCTTTGGAGACGCCAACATTCAGTACATCTCGAGTGCCCGGAGCCATGGCGATTCTGGTGTGTTGTTACGGTCGGTTCGTAGCATGTTGGGTATCAACCTCCTGCTGGGCGCCGCGCTCGCGGTTGTTTCGTGGATGCTGGTACCGCTCGCTGCCAGGCATGTAGCAGGCTCTGCGACCGGCCTCGAAGCCGCCTGCCTGCTGTCGCTCCGTATAGCCAGCGCTCTCATGCTGGTGCGGGCAATCGAGAGCGTTTGCGTCAGCACCCAAAGAGCTTTCGAGCGATATGGGGCTGCGGTCCGCATAAGCCTTTTAGCCCGAGTGATCACCGTGGCAGCGGCTGTGCTGCTCAGCATGCGCGGGTTCGGGGTGACCGCCATTATGGTGGCCACCGCTTGCCTCTTGGTTCTATCGACTGCTGCCCAGCTTATCCGGTTGAAGCAGTACCTGGGAGCGTCGTCCCTCCTGCCCTCGTTTGATCGTCAAGCCACATCTGCTCTGTTTAGCGTCGGAGCATTCAGCTGGCTACTCGCTGTCTCGGGTGTTGTCTTTACTCAGGCTGACCGGCTGCTGCTGGGCGTGTCGTTGGGGGCAACTACGGTTACGGCCTATGCGTTGTGTGTGCAAATGGCGCAGCCGGTTTATGGCATCGCGGCTTCCGGCCTGCATTTTCTATTTCCTTACCTATCCGCGCGAAATGCAATCTCAGAACCGGCCGCAATCAGGAAAGCTGTCCTGGCAGCGTTCGCTGTCAACCTTCTTATCGTGGCCGTAGGAGCCGGCCTTCTGCTGCTCTATGGCCCCGTCGCGCTTTACGCATGGGTTGGCCGATCGGTTGCTCAAAGTGCAGTCAGCATCCTCACCCCGATCGTCTGCAGCTTCGCGTTGCTGGGGTTGAGTGTCACCGGCTATTACTCATTGCTCGCGCTTGGCCATATTCAGATGGTCACTGCGCTCAATCTTTTCGGTGGTCTGATCATGCTGCTTCTCATGGTCTGGCTGCTGCAGTTGCAGGGCGTTCACGGAATCGCGATGGCGCGTCTATCCTACGGGCTCATCGCTTTACTGATGTACGTCCCGCTGGCCCGTGTGCTGGGGGGCGCACGGGCGCCATCTTTATCGTCCTCAGGCATTCACCCAGTCTGTGAGGACGTATGAGCACCAGCGCCGCAATCATCAGGCTCCAAACCGCTGCTCAGCCTTGCAGCCTGATGGCTGCGGCCGTGGGGTCCTATTTTGCCTTTCGCTATGCCACGGAATACTTGTTCTTTCAATCAAACCCGCGCGCCGGCGCGGCATTCAGTGTTGCGCTGAACCTCCTGTTTTTTGCCGTAGTCCTATTCCACTCACTGGGAACTGCGCCCAATACTTTGCGCGCGACCGTGCGAGTGCCTGCCTTCCGGGCGGTCACCGCCTTTCTGTTGATCGCGCTTTGTAGTTTGGTGTGGAGCGCAACCGTCTCCGTAGGCGTCGCGTTTGTTTATTGGTGCGGGGTGGCCGCAGATGTGGCGATGGTCGTATTACTGCTGCGCAACGGACCGGCGGAACCGATCGCGGCCTCTCTCATGAAGGGATACGTCTGGGGAGCCCTCCTGATTGCAGTGATTATCTGGCTATCGCCAACCATGCAGGATTTGCGCCCCGGCGATGACGAATACTTCAGCCCCAATGCAATCGCCTTGATCTGTGCTTTCGGTGTCTTCATGGCGCAGTATCTCAGCCGTTCGCATCGATCGTGGAATGTTGCTGCCGTTCTTCTCTCCATCACACTATTGCGTACGCTCAGTAAGACGACCATCGCCGCGTTTATCGCAGGGGAGGCCCTGCTGCTCATTCGCGATAATGCCATCACCCGCCGCAAGCTGCTCGCGATCGTGGTGAGTGCCGGCCTGGTAATCGCGGCATTCTGGAAGTTGATTACAGCCTATTTCGTGGTCTATACCACTACCGGCAACGAGGCCGAGACCCTCACCGGAAGAGTCGGCATCTGGAACTACGTTTGGGAAGCCTCGCTCGAACAGCCCTGGATCGGACACGGATTTCACTCCTTCCGCAACGTCGTGCCGGCCTTTGGTGTCTTCGAGGCCTGGCACGCACATAACGAATTACTGCAACTGTTTTACGCCTACGGGATCGTCGGGTTAATGCTGTTCATTGCTGTATACGGCAGTTTGTACCTGCAGCTCCGCCGTCACGCCTCGGGTTCGGATAAGGCGCTATTCTACGGCCTTCTTCTTTTCATCCTGATACGAGGCTTTGGTGACACTGACCGCTTCGAACTCACCCTGCCGCTTTGGTTTGTGTTTCTCATCAGCGCGCTCTTGCACGCCCCCCAGCCCACGCCGATAAAGGACGGCCAATCATGAACATCGTCATCGCAGTCGCCGGCTCCTCTACCCATCTCTCAGGAGTCTCTCGTCATGCCGCAAACCTCGCTCGGTGTCTGCTTACCCGCGCCGGTGTGACAGCAATCCATGTAGTCGCTGGGGCGTCTCAGTGTGATTTGATGGACTCGGCGTTACCGCGCCAGGAGCCCAGGATCACACTCCACAAAGCAGAGATGGGTGGCGATGCCATCAGCCGCAATCTCTGGTACTACTACCGGTTTCCGGATATTGCCCGGCGGCTCAAGGCTGACATCGTTCACTTTTCATATCCCGCTCCGGTAAACCGAAACGCGCTCGAATGTCCTGCGGTGGTTACTCTGCACGATCTCTACCCGTACGATATTCCTTCGAACTTTGGCTTTCCCAAGGTCCTCTTCAACCGTGCGATCTTGCAGCAGTGTCTGCATGCTGCGGATAAGATTGCCTGTGTCTCTGAAACCACCTTGAGGCGTCTCTCCTTTTACGCTCCACGGGTAGCTGCGCGCCGGGCGGTTACCATCTACAATTGCGTCGATCCCGGACCGCCGAGCTCAGCCGTAAGCCCCATCCCGGCCTGGAATGGCCAGCCGTTTTTACTGTGCGTTGCCCAACACCGGCGGAATAAGAACATAGTCGTTGCTTTACGCGTCTTTCAGCGGCTCTTGTCGGCAAAAGAAATCAGCCCAAACGCGTCGCTCGTCTTGATTGGTATCGAAGGGCCGGAAACAGAAAACATCCATCAAGCCATTAACGAACTCGGGCTTCAGCAGCGGGTCGTCTTCTTGAGGGGAATTGGCGACGCCGAGCTGCAGTGGTGTTACAAACATTGCGAACTGCTGCTGGCGCCTTCTCTGATTGAGGGTTTCGGTCTGCCTATTGTCGAAGCAATGTTTCATCACTGCCGCGTTGTCTGCTCCGATATTCCGGCATTCCGTGAAGTCGGTGGATCGTACTGTCACTACGTTCCTTTATCCTCGTCGCCTGAGGACGCGTTTGTCCGCGCGACCCGTGAGGCTCTCACCACGCTCCGCTTTCGTACGCCAACCGTCGATCGCTATGCCAGCGAGCGCATCGCAAAGGCATACTTTCAGCTCTATACAGAGTTGCGTCACGGCAGCACCGCCATCGAAGAGGAAAGTGCCTGCGATGTGGGCTGCACTCTTGAAAGGAGTGGATCTTGAGAACCCTGAACAGTGCCTCCACTGCGCGGCAGAAGCAGATCTTGCTCGAGTGCATCCTCAAAGACCCTAAACATTCGTGGCTGAAGTACATGGACAATCCCCAAACCTTGCGCGCCTGCGTCCGGCTCTACCTGGGCAAACTAAGCTTTACCAGTATGAGCAGGCAGCGTGTATAGACGTGTTTTCGTGGGTGCCCAGCTCACGTTGCTGGGCTTGCTGGGCTCACTGCTCCTGGGATATACCCTGCCACGCGCATGGAGAACACTCAACACCGACTTTCCTAATTACTACCTCGCAGCCCGGCTTGTTCGTGAGGGGGTTGACCCTTCGCGCGCCTACGAATGGATCTGGCTGCAGCGAGAAAAGGACCATCGCAATATCGATCAGCCAGTGGTCGGGCTGGTACCGATTACACCCTTTTCTACTTTGGCCATGTGGCCTATTGCAGGCCTGCCACCTCTGGTTGCAAAACACGCATGGTTAATTTTGAATCTTGCCCTGCTCTTCCCCATTGTCTGGTTGATGAGATCTGTCACCGGTCTGTCCCTTTTGCAAGTGGGCTGTCTTGTGGGCTTGTGCTTTCCCTTGCATCGAAATTTTCTTTACGGCCAGTACTATGTAGTTCTGCTCGGAATTCTGACTGCCGCGCTTTGGGCCGTCCAGCGACAGCGTAACTATCTCGCCGGATCTCTGCTTGCCCTGGGCGTAGCGGTCAAGATATTTCCTGTCATACTGGCGCTCCACTTTGTAAAAAAGAAGAACTGGGCCGCTCTCATTGCGTGTCTGGTCACCGGCATCCTCTGCGCGGTGGCCTCCATATCAGTCTTTGGATGGAGTCTTCACCGTACCTATTTGCTTCAGGTCCTTCCCGCGACCCTGCGAGGAGAGGCTCTCGACCCTTATAACCTCACCAGCTCTTCGCTATCGAGCCTGCTCCATCGGCTCTTCATTTTTGAACCACAATTAAATGCCCACCCAGCCCTGCATGCTCCCTGGCTCTTCGCCATTCTTCACCCTGCACTGCAGTGGGCATTGCTACTACCGGCGTTGATGTGGATCGACGCGCGGGCTTCGTCTGCCACTCGCACGTCGCTTGAGTGGGCGGCGTTGTTGCTGGCTACACTCACTTTCACGCCCTTGCCCGCCTCTTACCACTTCACCGTGCTCATTTTGCCGGTCGCCATTATTTGCGGCTACCTTGTTCAAGAGCGGCGCACCGCCCTGCTCATCATTGTCATTGCACTTTATCTCGCGGTCGGTTATCCCGGATGGAATACAGCGCCTGTAGATGGCTGGAGGGCTCTTCTCCATGTAAAGCGGCTGTACGCGCTCATCTTGTTGACGACGGTCGCGCTCTCCTTAATCAGAAGTCGTGCCCGCGTTCAACAGCGAATATGGTGGCTCGCAGGAGCTGCCGCGGCTCTCACCATCAGCATCGCCAGCGGTCTGAAACATCAGCATGGCTTGTTTGACGACTACCCTTATCGGCTCCCCATGGGCCAGCAAATGTTCCTGGCAGCCCAACCAGTTCCACAAGGGAGCGAAATCCAAACCATCGCGCTGCTCCGAAACGGTTACCGCAGAGCCACAGTGGGTGACGATACAGTTCGCTTCAGTTCTGCTGATGGCGCGAATGATGAGTTATCGCTTACTGTCGGAGGGGGTCAACTCTGGACGGAAGTAGTGGGGGCCCGTTCCATCCTCGAGTCAAGCTTCGGGCCATCCATCCTCGACGCGGAGTCGCCGGCCACGCTCGCAGGTGGAAACGAACTAGCCTTTCTTCGCGAGATAGATGGCCGTAAACAGCTTTTCGTTGGCGGCCAGCAACTCACAACGCCAACCTCTGGCTGGAATCTCGAAGAGATTTCCATTTCACCCAACAGCTCCATTGTGGTTGCCGCGACCAAAAACAGGGGAGAATCCCGCCTCTACACGGTAAGGGGTGTCGATCAATTGGAGCTAATCCCTGTCGGCGAAGCGCGCTATCCGGCGATCTCCCCGGACGGCCGATGGCTTGCGTTCAGCACCTTTCAATCCGGTTACTGGAACTTATCCTTGCGCAACTTTAGCACCGGGGAGGTGCGCCGTCTTACGACCGTGGGCTGCAATCAAACTCAGCCCGCCTGGCTACCCGACTCCAAAACACTCCTTTACAGCAGTGACTGTGGCCGGGCGCTGGCTTTTCCCGCCATTTGCAGGCGGCGCTTCTTACCCTGAGTTCCATGCTCATCGAAAGCAAAGCTGCACCTCAGGACTTTGAGTGGGTGGCCAAAGTCTCGCTTTTGAGACCTGGGCCACCCACTCATCATTCGGCCGCGCCACTAGGTCGAAATCATGACCAAACGTCGACAATTCGGTGACAACCCGCCTTCTGACTTTGCCTACACTCAGCCATATCGGTAACTGCATGGATTTGGTTCGCCTCCTAGTATGGACTTTGATCGAAAGCTTTCTCTGTTGCTCCTCGTGCTGCTCGTTCCTGCAGCTTTGCCGGCGCACGCCGGAATCCTCGAACGCGGTAAGGTGCAGCTGATCTGCCATCGGACGGCGAACCGCGACATGCCGGAGAACACTTTAGACTCGCTGGCACTCGCCGCGCGCATGGGTTGCAACATCGTCGAGATCGACATCAGAAAAACGCTGGATGGCCAGCTTGTTCTCAACCACGACGACTTTCTTGAGCGGCTCACCAACGGCATGGGGAACGTCGAGCTTACATCCTACGATGAACTGCAATTGCTGGATGCCGGAGCCTGGATGGGGGACCGGTTTCAAGGGATGCGCATTCCCCGATTCGAAGAAGCCCTGCGGGTAGCTCGCGAGCAGGGAATTGGTCTCGACCTCGACATCAAGACAAAGGGCATTGCGCCCCTTCTTCTTGAGGCCCTCGAACGAGAAGGCATGCTGCAGCGGGTCATCTTCGGCGGCGAATGGCAGGATGTGAAAGCCCTCTACCCGGACGCAAATCGTGATCCCGTCGCGTGGGTCGAACCCGGTTGCATCGCGACCCAGGTTGCGGAATTACAGCAGCAAGGGAAATTCGTAGTTGCTAATTTCTCCGGTAACGCGCATGAAATGGATCTCGCCGCTATGCGTGAAGCCGTGGCGGCAGGCGTGGATGCGCTGAACGTGGACTATCCCCGCCTGGCAGCCGATGCCGTGGGTCGACCGGTAGAAGCCAAACTCGCAGATCTGGCGCGCACAGCATCGGCAGGTCCGGCGCCCGTGCGTCTGGCAGCCATTAGCGAGCTATCTCACTATATTGGCTTTCCCACTCAGCAACTATTCATTCGTTGGCTGCGCGATCCTGACGATCGCATCTCCCGCGCTGCAGCAGTAGCGCTCGTGATTGCCCGGCCGGCCACCCCCACCCAGGTCTACATCGACGCGACTTCCGCGCCTGAGAAGACAGCTCGTCAAAATGGCGCATGGGCTATTGGAATCACTGGCGCCCCAGCCACAGGCCCTCTTCTTTCGTTGCTCGGTGACAAAGACCCCAAGGTTCTCAAGGAAGCCCTGCTTGCGCTGAGCCGTTGCCCTGGGGAAGTGCCCGCGGAAGCGCTTCTGCCATTGTTGGCCAATGCCGCACCCGAGGTGCGCGGAGCCGCCGCACTGGCTCTTACCCGCCATCAACCTGAGGTGGCCGCTTCTGCGGTGATGGATTTACTCCTTCGTGACGAAGAACAAGCCGCCCGCGGACACCTGAGCGGAAAGCTCACCCCGGAACAGATCAGGACAATCGAGGCCGCCTACCGTGAACAGATGAAACTGGTCCAATCGCTCGAGTCCCTCCCACCCGAACAGGCTCGTCGTTCGCTCGCGGACCAGGCATTTCGTCCCGTCAAAGATTATTCGCGGGTCACCGCGTTGGTTGCCGGCTATCAGATGTGGGATCGCATCGCCGCCGATCCCGCGCCCGCCATGCAGGCGCTGCGATCCACCAACGTGGAAGTAGCTGATCGTGCTGAGTGGGCGTTGGTGAAAGCCGGGCCTTCCGTTCTCCCGCAGCTACGCGACGCGTTGCCATTGAGCGATCCGGCTTCCCAGTTGCGGATCATTCGCATTCTCGGGTGGCAGGGCGATCGTGAATCCCTACCTTTGCTGCGCACACTCGAGCACTCAAATCCTCAGGACTCAAATCCTGAGAGCAGGGCCTTGATCGCCTGGGCAATAGAAAAAATTGAGGTGCTCCAATTTCAGCCATGGACAAAGTAATCAATTTCCCCGTGCCGCGCGCATTTCGCAACTATCCAGCGCTTCTCAGGGAGCTACAACCGGCGTCTGATGCCAACACAGGAGAAGCCATGGAACTCGAAACACTTGAGGAGCAAACCTTCATCGACGATCCCCTTCTATGCAAGGTGGACCTGCCGCTGCGAGCTGTGTTTTATCCGCTGGGCTTCGCCTTCGAGATCACCACCAACAGTCAAGCTGTGCTGGACGCGGCCGGCCAGAGTTGGGCTCACACTAAACAACGTGACAGCGGCCCCATTCTGCGGCTCCGCATCGGGGTGACCAGGGGCACTTCTCAAAACTGTCCGCCCGCTCCGGTAGTCCGCTGCCAACAGAATTTGCTCTCGATGGTCGCGGATGCTAACAACCAGGCGATTTGCGATCTCAACGCCGGCTTTGCCTTCGCCTGGCTTACGGAAGACGCAGTTCGTCATCCCAGCTATACCCGATACCACTTCATCGAGGCAGTTGCTCTCATCCTTATCTCCACCTCCTATGCCACTCCCATACATGCCGCCTGCGTCAGCAGGTACGGGAGGGGTCTCTTGTTGTGCGGCGATTCCGGAGCCGGCAAATCAACCCTGGCCTACGCCTGCGCTCGCAGCGGATGGCTTTTTACGTCCGACGATTCCAGCTACCTCAAACACAATTCTCGCGAGCTCCGCATCGTCGGAAATTCGCATCAGTTACGTTTCCGGCCGTCCGCCCGGGAACTCTTTCCCGAATTGCAGGGCAGAAGCGTTACTCCGCGCGCCGAGGGCAAACCTTCGATCGAGGTGCCGACTGCCGAACTGCCCGGAATCGTCACAGCAGACGAAGCATTAGTTCACCACATCATTCTGCTGAAGCGATTGCCCTCGGCGCACGCCGAACTGCAGCCGCTTCCCAGGGAAGCCGCGAGCCGGTACTTTCAGCAATATCTTTCATTTCCTGACAAGATTCGGCAGGCACAAACCGAAGCGCTCCAGACCCTCTGTACAGCCGACGTATATGAACTCCGCTACCAGGATCTTCGGCAGGCGATCGACTGCCTCAACCGTCTCGCTCGCACGCCGGTCAAACCCACATGATCCGTCTGTCGAAAGCGCCTCGCGGACAGTTCTGGCTCTTCTACACCGCCTCTCTGTTCTTCAGCTTCGGTTTCTCGATCTTCTTTTTTCTGTTTAACCTCTACCTGCTCGGCTTCAACCTTACCGAACGCTCTCTGGGGCTGATCGGGGGGCTGATGGCGTTCGGCAGCATATTGGGGACGATTCCCGCCGGCATCTGCGCTGAGCGCTTCGGCATCCGTCCAACGCTCGTAACCGGTCTGTCTTGCACCGTAGTGTTCTCCGTCTTGCGCATCTGCTTTGTCGCCCAGCCCGCACAATTGGTGCTCGCTGTCCTGACCGGCCTGACCCTTTGTTCCTGGGCGGTCTGTCTCTCTCCTACCGTTGCCAGCCTGACGACAGAGGCGCAGCGGCCATTCGCTTTCAGCTTGATGTTCTCCTCGGGCATCGGCATAGCTGCGCTCGGCGCACTCGTAGCCGGCCAGTTGCCCACCTGGCTGCGGCACCTGCCATACCCGGTCGCAGGCGTCCAGACCACTCGCTACACACTTGAGTGTGCCTGTGGCGCTGCAGCGCTTGCCATCATTCCTCTGCTCAGGCTCCGTCTGCCCGGAGCGGCCCCCCGGGTTCGGCTCTCCCGGCTTTCGAATCCTTTTTTACGCAGATTTCTCCCGGCGATGGCGGTCTGGGCCCTGGTCACTGGCTCATTTCCGCCTTTCGCCAACGTGTATTTCGTTCACCACCTGGGATTGTCCCTGCAAAAAGTGGGCTTTGTCTTTTCTCTTTCGCAGTTGGTTCAGTTCCTGGCTGTCCTGGGTGCTCCGCTCCTCTTCCGGCGTACGGGGCTGGTCAGGGGCGTCGTTCTGACCCAGATTGCCACCGCCGCTGCTCTTGCGTTTCTCGCATTCATTCGGGGTAGCACCGGCGCCGTATGGCTGTACGCCGCTTACATGGCGATCCAGTACATGAACGAGCCCGGCATCTACAGCCTCTTGATGGACCAAATTCCCCCGGGCGAACGAAGTAGCGCGTCCGCATCTACCTTTTTCGTTACTTCCGCTTGCCAGGCCTTAGCCTCTGCAGTCATGGGGGCCGCGATCGTTCGCTTTGGTTACCCACCGGTGTTACTAGGGATCGCCCTGCTCGCGCTGGCAGCGACGGCAATGTTCGGCAGACTGTCCCGCTCGCATTTGACTGTTTCAGAAGCTCTGACAGCGGTCGCCAGGTGAAGGGCAAAGGTGCCCGCGCTAAGCCCCTGGAAAGGTGCAAAATGTCACTTCTTTGTCATTTCGTCTTTTCGTGGTTCATTTGGCTCCTTCCTGATGGACACTGTAGAGAAAGGCTTTTGCCGGAAGAACGCCCAGGGCCACGCCCCGGAGCTAGTGAGTAACTATGAGTCTGATTCTGGTTATTGAAGACGATCCAAGAATTCAACGTGCGCTGCGACGACAATTCAGCGCAGAAGGATACGACGTTCATATTGAAGGCGAAGGCCCCGCGGGCCTCGCTGCCTGCAAGAACCTGCGCCCCGTAACCGTAGTGCTTGATCTTATGTTGCCCGGACTTTCCGGCCGTACGGTTTGCAAGGAAATCAAGGCCTGGTGTTCAGACATTCCTGTGATCGTGCTCAGCGCAGTCTCTGAGGTGGCAGACAAGGTCCTGCTGCTTGAGACCGGCGCCGATGACTATATGACCAAGCCGTTCAGCCCACGCGAGCTGCTGGCTCGTGTCCAGGCTGCGATTCGTCGCACGCAAAAGAAAGTGAAGGAACTACCGCTGGGCTTTGGCGACGTCTCCGTCGACTTCCTGAAAATGGAGATCTATCGCTCCGGCACCCTGGTGCCCTTAACCGCGCACGAATTCAAGCTTCTCCGTTATTTCCTCGACAATCCGGGCCGTGCCATTGCGCGTGAAGAATTGCTCAACGATGTCTGGGGAATGAGCTTCCATCTCACCACCCGTACCGTCGACAACCAGATACTCAAGCTTCGTCAGAAGCTCGAGGCGGACCCCGCGAACCCTGTTCACTTCCGCACTGTTCATGGAATCGGATATAAATTCGTGCCGCAGGTATAAGACAAACCAGCGTCGTGAAAGAGATCGCTGATTCATGAAACAGTGGCGGATGCGGACAACTTTGATGGTATCTCTCCTGGCGGTTTCGCTGGGACTTACCGTTACCTGCCTGTTCATCGTCAGCGTAACCGTTCAGCAGGAAATCAGAAAGAGTCTCCAGGCGGACCTGGACCACTCCCTCACTACGTTCGCCAACCTGGCCAATCAGCGCAATCGCATGCTCGACCGCGAAGCCGCGCTTTTGGCCGATCTCCCCACGTTGAAGAACCTGATGGTCACCCAGGATGCGCGCACCATCCAGGACGAGAGTCAGGACTTCTGGGCTACCAGCGGTAGTGATTTCTTCGCTCTGACTGGTGCTAACGGAACTCTCTTCGCCTATTCCAATCGTGGACCGAAGCTCAGTCAACCATCGGTGACACGCGGTCTGCAGGCTTGTATGAGCTCTGGCGAAGACACCTGCATGGTCGCCTTCGAACACAGCCTCTATGAGCTTTCGTTCCAGCCGCTTTATTTTGGGCCGCGAGAGAACGGGTCCTACCTCGGCGATGTGATCATTGGCTACGCCATTGATCGTCAGTTGGCGGGCGAGGTGAGTGAGGCCGCTGCCGCCGACGTCACCTTTCTCGTAGATGGTGAGGTCGCCGCCACTACACTCCCAGCCACCCGGTTGAATGATCTTCGGCAGCATAGTTCAGCTCTCGATGAGGCTTCTGCTCCGCAAAAAATGCAATTGGCCGGAGAGGCCTACATCGCGGCTGCCGCCACTCTTCCTGCCGCCGGGCAGACAAAGATTCAGATCGTGGTTCTCAAGTCCTACGATCGCGCCAGCGAATATCTTCGCCGTGTAAACCGGTGGGTCGTAGCCCTTGGCTTGGCCACCTTGCTCATTGGGCTGGTGCTGGCGGTTGCCGTCTCCCGCTCCGTAACTCGGCCGCTGGAAACCCTGGTCGCCGGCGCCCGCGCGCTCGGTCGAGGCGATTTTGATTACGAACTTCGCGTGGATGGCGCTGCGGAGGTCCGCGAGCTCGCGCTGGCCTTTGACAGAATGCGCGATGAGCTCAGGCGCACCCATCGCGAGCTCCTGGAGTCGGATCGTCTTGCCACCATTGGCAGGATGGCCAGTTCCGTATCCCATGATCTTCGTCACCATCTCTCGGCCATCTACGCCAATGCCGAATTCATGAGCCTTCCCCAGGCCGGCGCTGAGGAGCGCGCAGAACTACACCTTGAGGTCCAGGAAGGAGTGCAAAGCATGACCGACCTGATTGAATCGTTGCTTCTCTTCAGCCAGACAGGTCAAATGCTTAATCTGCGCCGCGATTCGGTCGAGAGCTTGATCGAGCGCACCATCCAAAACGTTCGCCAGCACCCGGAATGCCGGGAGGTACAAATCTCCACAGAAATTCCCGGCCCTGTCTATGCCTGGGTCGACAGCAAGAAGCTCTCCCGCGCCGTGTACAACTTGCTACTCAACGCATGTCAATCCGCCAAGACAGGTGCCGGCGTTCCCAGGGTCGCAGTGAGCCTTGTGGAAGACAACGACAGGATCGCAATTAGCATTCGTGACTCGGGCCCAGGGGTAGCTGAATCCATCCGGGAAACACTCTTCCAGCCCTTCGTGAGCGCCGGCAAGGAGAGCGGAGTTGGTCTTGGACTCACCCTGGCGCAACACGTCGCCCAGGAACATGGTGGCGAGGTGCGGCTGGAGAAATCCGTGCCCGGAGAAACTGTATTCAGCATCCTGCTTTATAAGCAGGCTCTGGAGGCCTTCGGCCACACCAAAGCAGAGTCTGTCAAGGTCAACACGTTGCAGCAGTAGAAACTTTGAGTGGGTAGGCCCAGGTCCCGCTTTCGAGACTTGGGTGTTCCGGCCAAGACTCATTTGCAAGGACAAACCCAGGTCTCAAATGAGACCAGGCGGGGAAGGAAGCTGCTATGAGACCATTGTCAGGTCAGCTATCTCCAGGTGCGAGCAGTCGCTATGGATTCACATTGTTCGTTTTGCTTATGTCGCTGCCTTGCGCGTTAACCCTGAGATCGTTCGCCCAGGCGGTTGACCATCAAGGCTCGCCTGACCAGCAACAAGTAGTGGCTATCGAAACCAGGCTCAACCAATTGACCGAGACGCTGAGTCAAACGGAGAAGATGCTGGATAAGTCACGCGCGGAAATTCAGGCCCTTCGTTCGCAGCTGGATGCGCTTCGCGCACAAACAGGCGCCGTCTCTCCCAGTGGCGCCGCTCCGAGCCCACAAAATGAGGGCTACAGCCACTCGCAGGATCTAGACGCCATTCGCGAACAGCAGGATGCGATGCAGGCCGAGATCAAGCAGCATGAACAATCCAAGGTGGAAACCTTTTCAAAATACCCCTTGCGGCTGAGCGGTCTGATTCTTTTCAACGCGTTTTCCAACGCCGGTGTGGTGGATAACGCCGAGTTACCCACCATCGCCTTGGCCCGTTTCCCAGGAGAATCTCATGGCAGCTCGGGTGCCACTTTGCGCCAGACCCTGCTCACGCTCGATGCGACCGGTCCCAGGATCGCGGGCGCTCGCAGCTCTGCGGAACTGAGCGTTGACTTTTTCGGGGGCGGCTCTACCAACAGTTACGGTTACAGTGCATCCGGCGGCCTGCTGCGCATGCGCCAAACCTGGGCCAATCTCGATTGGTACAAAACAACTGCTCAAGTGGGTTACACCGTTCCGCTCATCTCTCCTCTGTCGCCCACCTCGTACGCCACGGTTGCGGTACCAGCCTTAACCGGCTCCGGCAACCTTTGGACCTGGTCTCCCCAAGTGCAAGTGGAGCAACGGATTCCAATCACCGAGCAGCGCACCATAGGGCTCCAGGCTGGCCTCATTGATCCGCCGGCTTCCGGCTATACGTCCGACCAGCTCGACACTCCGGTTGAGGCGTCGCGGCACCCGGGTTACGAAGGGCGCATTTCTTACCGCGCTGACGGTTCCTGGAAAGGCGTGGCTCGGCCGTTCGCCATTGGCGTAAGCGGCTACTCTGCACATCAGCTTTATAACAGTGCGACTCAAATCCATTCCTGGGCGGTGACCGCAGATTGGGAGTTTCCCATCTTCAAGTGGTTTGGTCTCAGCGGAGAAGCCTATCGCGGTCGATCTCTTGGAGGATTCGGCGGTGGGGCCTACAAAGATATATTTACCGGAACCGATGCCATAACCGGCCTTACCCGAACCACCGGCGTGGCCACCGCAGGGGGATGGAGTCAATTGAAGTTCATCGCCAGTTCTACCCTCCAGGCAAACGCGGCCTTCGGCGTGGATGACGCGTTCACCAGCAACTTTGACGGCTTTAGTCCTTCTGTGATCAGCAGCACGCCGCCCAACGCCAGAAATCGCTCCATCCTGGGGAACCTGATTTACCGGCCTAAAAGCTACCTGATCTTATCTCCGGAATATCGCCGGATTCAGACATGGCCTTACAACGGTTCCCCAAACATCGCTAACATTTTCACTATGACGGCAGGTTTCGAATTCTGACGGAACGTTGCGCGAAGAGGAACATCGGCACAAGAATGAAACCACCACCACGCATCGGCCTGCTCGCAATCCTGTTATGCAGTCTTGCGTTCATGCCGTTAGCCTCCGCACAAACAGTGGATCTATCAGCCCACGTGAGAGTGACCAAAGCTCGGGGTGCAAGCCATTCCTCCCGGCAATCTTCCGCTGACGTAGTCATCTGGCTTACGCCAAAAGAAAATCCGCCTCCCGCGCCTCGCGGCCAACAAAACTACACCCTGGCTCAAAAAGATAAGCAGTTTATTCCGCATATCCTGGTTGTGCGCACCGGCAGTAGTGTGGACTTCCCCAATCTCGACCCGTTTTACCACAATGTCTTTTCACTGTTTAACGGCAAGCGTTTTGATCTCGGCCTTTATGAGGCGCACACACATCGGGCGGTCCTTTTCGATCGCGATGGTGTTTCCTACATCTTCTGCAATATTCACCCTGACATGGGTGCCGTCGTCATTTCCTTGAGTACGCCGTACTTCGGAGTTACGACCCGGGATGGTGATATCAAGATCCCCGGTGTGCCTGCGGGTAGTTATCGGCTTAATATCTGGGCCGAGAATGTGGCGGTGGACCGCCTCAACGCCTTGAGCCGCGAAGTCGATGTCTCGCCGGCGAACACCGATCTCGGCACTTTTGAGTTACAGGCCAGCGGAGACATCATGACTCACCACCAAAACAAGTTCGGTGAGAACTACACGCCAGCGCCTAACGATAGCTACTAAACTGCTCGCCACATCAACCAACCGGCCGTCTGCCAGAAGCATGTCCATGGTGGTCCGCCGTGTGTTCCTTGTTTCTCTGTATCCGTATGCGCCGCTCGTATGTACGATGCAGCAGCCATCAACCGCACCTGAGGCTTGCTGTCGTAGAATCCGTCTCCTAGGGCATCCAGCACGTCCTTGCTGTGGTAATCGCCCAGCGCACGCGCAGCAGCAGTGCGAATCGCCGGATCCGGATCGTCAAGCGCATCGACGAAGGTTTTCTCGGTTGCGGCCGACTTATCCTCTGCGAGGAGCGTAACCGCTATTGTTCGTGCGGACGCTCCATTCTCTTTCCCTCGGCGAATGGCCGAAAGTCCATATCCAAAAGGTCCGAGGATCACATAAGCTCCCTGCTCTGCTCCGATCAGCGCCAGTTTGGAAGGACTATGCAGATCCTCATCTGCCTGGTGCTTTTCCGAACCTACAGCTCCTTGTTTCGCCTTGCGATCCCCGGCTACCACTGCGTTCAGGATACTTTCTCCACTCCTGTCGTTCATCTTCCACAGACCCACCGCAGCCGCGAAACTGACTTCCGCGGCGCTGTCATCGAGTGCACGCTTCAGCTCGGGGATAAAAACCGTTTTCTTACTCGCGCCCATCGCTGCTACAGCTGCCAGGCGAATGTGCCGGTCTTGATCCTTTTGCGCCTCGCGCAACAAATCCACTGCGTGCGGAAAATCACCGAGCGTACCCAGGGCAGCGATCGCATCGAGTCTCGCTTGTTGCACCTGTATCTTGGTGGCCGACACCGCGGTATTCAGCAGGTCCCAGGCTGCAGTCGTCTGGCTAGTCACGCTCGTGGCATTGCCTTGGCCGGTCCTTGGTTGCCGGCGGCTGGCGCCAAAGTGGACCGCCCAAAAAACCCGCCAAAATAACCAACACCATCCAAGTTTTCATCGTGCTACCTCGCCGTTACGTTGGAGCTAACTCTAGTAATAGGACGACCCCTAGGAGGCGAAGGCTTCAATTTCTGAGTAGGGGCATGGACCCCCCTCCATAGAGTTATTTGTTCGTGTTTTCTTTCAGAAATTCAACCAGGTCCAGGCGCTCCTGAGCCTTAGGCACGTGGAACTCCATGTTGTTGCCCGGAACCAGTGCATCCGGATCGGTCAACCTGCGTCTTTGCTTCCTGGCGCCAGACGAGGTCCGCATCGCCAAACGGATGTACATGGGCCAGAAGGAGGGACGCGGTGCAGGCAAGAGCGCCCATCACCGCAACAGTGCGAGCAACCCTCACACCATTGCCAGCGGCCGAATCATTCATGGGCAGATCCTCCACGAAAGAAAACCGGTCATTTCGTGCTTTATTCCGCCATTGCTGGAATAATTTCGACTGATCCAAGTTTGCATCTGTGGAGACGCAGAAAGGTCGTTCTTGTCTGATGACTCTGTTGCCATGGAAGCGTGGTGGCACAGAAGCCCGGTCCTCAAACGTCTGCGTTTGAAGACCTTGCACTGCCATTGCTTCCTGCACTCTACAACGTAGCTTCCTGGCTCACACGCAACCCGACCGACGCGGAAGATTTAGTACAGGAGAGCTTTCTGAAAGCTTTGCGTGGTTTTGCAGGCTTCGAACCGGGTACCAACTTCAAGGCATGGATCTTTCGCATCTTGAGAAATACTTTTCTCACTTCCCGCAGTGGTCTCGAAGCGATGCGCACCGTGGCGTTGGAGGATGAACTCGACGAGCAGAGCGTGGCTGGCCCCGGTCTCTACCCCGAAGGCGCGATCGATCGCCAAACGCCGGAGATCAACTTGATCCGCCTGTCTGATCGGGCCATGCTGCAAGCGGCTCTGGAAAAGCTGCCTCCGCCTCTCCTGGAAGTTATCCTGCTGTGTGATGTTGAGGAAATGAAATACAAGGAGATTGCCGTGGTGCTGGAGATTCCAATCGGGACCGTGATGTCTCGAATCGCCCGTGCCCGGACAGCTCTCCGTAAGACCTTGCAGGCTCAAGACACTCAACCAAGGGAGCGGGGTGCATGATCGACCATATTTCTCAGGCCAACCTCAACGCTCTCGCTGATGGGGAGCTCTCTGCCGACCAGCTCTCTCTCGTCAACGACCATCTTGCCGCCTGCCCCGCATGCACCACTGCGGCGCTGGTCCAGACTCTCCTCAAGACCAATATCGCCAAGGCAGGGCAGAGATACACAATGCCTGCTGGTATGGAAGAGCGCTTAAAGCGTCTGGCAACATCCGATACGGCCGGAAGGCCGCGCCCCTCAGGAAGATCCGCGATAGCCGGCTGGGCGACCGCCGCGGCTATTTTTCTGGTTATCTTCTCCGGCCTGATTCTCATGCAGCAAGGGCGCAGGCGAACTGAATTAGCGGCTCTCGCTTACCAGGCGCAGGTGAGCGAGGTGTCTGATCTACACATCGCAACCCTGGCGGCGGGCCTTGGTCCGCAGGTGGTCTCTTCAGACCGGCACACCGTCAAACCCTGGTTTCAGGGCAAGCTGCCGTTCAGCTTTAATCTCCCAGATAATCTGCCGGGAGATACAAAGCTCGACGGCGCCAACCTGACCTACCTGCACAATCAGCCGGTAGCCCAGCTTCTCTACACCATCGGTCGCCACCGCGTTTCAGTCTTCCTGACTGAGGGAAGAACCGGTGAACCAATGGCCGAGAGACAATCGGATCACTCGGGATTCAAGGTGACAAGCGTAGGAGTTGGAGATCTCGAGATAGTTGCCGTGAGCGACGTGGATCCGGTTCGGCTCGCGGAACTTGTCAGCATGATCAAAAACGTCCAGGCAGGAACTCGATCGTAGCTCACGTCGCAACCGGGAAAAACGGCGTCAAGCGATCTGCTTCACCTTGGTGGAGAAAAATGAAGCGTTCTGCACTCCCGCGTCCGCTTCCCGGGAAAAGGAAATCATGTGGTGCGCCACCAGGCCAACGTGAATCACGGTCTCGATATCCCCGCACTTAAACGCCGGCTTTGCCATTTGCCAGAAGATCGCCCGGTAGTCGCTCAGGATGCCCACCTTCACGATGAGTTTGGCCAGGGTACTGAATCCCTTCCACAGGTTGCGCAGACTCAGTTTCCCGGTTGGCGGAATCTCGATCCTATGCGGATAAGTGTGCTTCTGGTTGTACTCGAACCGGCGATAAATGGCTTCGGGTGTAAAGGCTGCATGCCAGGTGCGCTTCCACACAACCTTCTCTGTTCCCGATTAGTGGATCCGAGCCGAAAAGTGGCTATTGACCGGCTCTTTGATCAAATCGCTCACTGAGAGATTTGCCTGCGTGATGCCGCGGGAGCCATGCGCAGAGCTCTGCGTTGCGATATGACTCCACTCATGGATAAGGACGTGGGTAATCGCCTGTAACATCGCGTCCTGGCGTCTTTGCTTGGTCCAGCCGGCGGTCGCCGGACGAAGCACCTCGGCGATACGGGCGCAATCAATGGAAACAAAAGGCTGGACTTTCCCGGAAATCTGCAGCACCCATCCGAGCGGCCCTTTCTCTGAAGGGTGGCTGGTCTGTGAGAACGCATCACAGCGACCCAGCAACTTAACGGTGATCACTCGGGAAAAAGTCACCCCTCGCAAATCCTGGTCCCCACGAACAAGTAACGGGTCTTTGTCCAGGACCAGGCCGTCCGGCAAATCACCTCCGCCGTCGGCCAAATCGGCCCGCAATTTCTGAAACAACACCGGCCACAGATCCTCGCTCACTTCAGGGTTCATTTCCGGGGCATAGAAAACGAACGCCGTACCAGGTTGCTGTGCATTCAACGCAGCAGCCGGTATGGCAGCCGCAAAACAGCTATGCGTCTGCCCGGAAGCCAGCAGGAAGACGAACAGGATGCAGCTGATCGCTCCCTGGTGTTGCCGATGCTGAGACCGATGTAAGCTCATAGGCCGAGTTTCTGCCTGTGCTATACATCCGTCCAATTGATTGTTAATATCGAATCGATCTCAAAAGGAGATTGCAGAATGGAAGTTCGCCAGCTGCAAACGTTTTGTATTCTCGCCGAAGAGTTGAACTTCACGCGTACTGCGGAACGGGTCTTCACCGTCCAATCCAATGTGACTTCGCAGATCAAGTCCCTCGAAGCGGAACTGGGTTACCCACTCTTTGACCGGTTGGCAAAGCGGGTGTTCCTCACCGAGGCAGGTCGCCGTTTCCGCCCCTACGCAGAGAAGGCGTTGGCTGCCATGGACGAGGGATATCGTGCAGTGAAGTTTGGCACCGAACCCGCCGGTCCTTTGCGCATTTACGCGCCAGAGAGCGTGCTGACTTATCGGCTGCCCGAAGTGCTGAAACAATTTCGAAAGCGATATCCCAAAGTGGAACTTATCTTCCGCCCTGAGTCGGATAATAAGCTGTCGTGCGAACTCGAGTGTGGAAAGATCGATCTCGCCATCAGCATGTCAGATGAGATCGATGGGGAACAACTTTGCTCCATCAAGATGCGCAACGAAGACGTTTACCTCTTCGGAACGCCGGATCATCCGCTGGCCAACGCAAAGAAGGTGTATCCTTCGGATCTTTGGATCAGACTCTGCTCTTGACAGAGGCCGGCTGCGGATACCGCAAGAAGCTCGACATGCAACTGGCATTGGCAAATGTAAAACCGCAGCACATCACCGAGTTCTCCAGTGTAGAAGCCATCAAGCAGTGCGTTCTTGCCGGGATGGGAATCGGGTTTTTACCGGAAATCGTCATTGCTTGCGAACTCAGGAAGAAGCAGTTCACTGCGGTGAAATGGCACGATCCGAAGATGACTATTGCCACCCACATCGTCTGGCACAAAGACAAATGGATTTCGCCGGGCATGGACGCCTTCCTCGGCATCCTGAAATCCCAGCTGAAAACTGCGGCGGCGTAGTAGCAATCGGTTTCCGTCGGTGTGGTGTCCCCCGGACTCAGTCCGGGGGAGCGCGCTTTCAATCCCGCAGGAACGCTCCGTATATAAAATTTAGGGCTTTAGCCCTGGTGGCTGCCTCTCAAGCGGTTTGCGACTTTTTTCGAAGCCTGCAATCCCATCTTCCTACGCTGTAACCACCCTGGCTCGTGAACGCTTTTTATGAGGGCACGACTTTAGTGTGCAGCGAAGCTAGCTGCCATTCTAGCGGGTGTAAGTCCCGCCGGTGGAAATTACCCAGTTGCCACCGTAGCGATAACCGGCGACGGAATGGGCGACCAAACCGTCGGAAGCCGGTAGTAAAATCCTCGCGGGCTGAGTGCAAACGCGGTCCGATCCGTCAGGAGGGTGAACAAATCAGCAGGTTGTAGCGAAAGCGAACCGTAGTGAAGCTCCGAAAGGTGCCCCCCGCGTGGAAGGGATTTGCGGGAAGTATGGGAGTGCCGAGTCTGTACTAAAGGGACGAAGGCCAGCGTTGGCGGTGAAGGAACTGGGTGCATACAGCCGCCGGACTCCCCGGAGTCGCAGAGGACGACATGTTGAGAAAGAATGAGCGGTGAAAGCACGGAACCAGTCGCGGGTCGCCTAGGCGGAAACGTACAGCGAAGGCAGGTCGTATAAGCTGCAGAGCAGTGAAATCGTGCTGTGCCTGCGAGTGGGTCGGATGGGGCCAGATAAGTGTAGATGGATCGGGACAGCATAACCCGGACCGGAGCGAGGGCCCCTGGGGTAGAGCGGCGTAGCCGCTTGAATGGCGGTGCTTGAGCGCACAGCGTACTCCGACACTGAGCGGAGAAAGGTCACGCTTGCAGCGGTGGGCACGAAGGCGGGAAGCAAACCGAGAGGGCGCGACACGTGGGCGCCATTCGCGGGAAGGCGCCCGCTGATACGCCAGCCTTGAAGCCGTACTGGGGAAAACCCGCCGTACGGAATTTTAGGGGGATGATGGAAACGTCGGCATCATGCGAAGCCCGGTCCGCGCCATCGTCCTACCCGACCGGGCCGTAAACGACTGGAAATACATCGGGCTTTAGCCCCTGCGGTCGCTGCAGGTACATCTCTCCTGCCGGGACCAACTTTCCACACCCTCTTTAGCCTTGGTGAGAACGCCCCAAGCTGCCCAATCAACCCGTTTCCCCTATCTAGCCGACGCCTTGTTGGGAGATTACGGCTTTCCAGGCAAAATCTCGCACTTCAGTAACCCGATCAACGTTGTATGGCTCTTCCTTCAGGCCGTCCCTAAGGTGAGAAGAAGTCAGCCAGTCCCGACGTTCACCAAACAATCATGAGATCAAGGTTTCCAGCCTTACTGGTGTTCCTGCTGGCAGGCTGCAATAGCACCCTGCCGCAGAGTTCTCAAAAGTCGACGTCGACGTCAGCTCCTACACCAACCCCGGTGAAGGTTGTGACTGTTACCGGTCCTTCCCAGGTGAGGCTCGGCGGCAGTGCGCAATACAGCGCTGCATCTGGTGTCGTGTGGTCAGTCAATACCATTACCGGCGGCAACGCCTCGATCGGCCTGATATCCGCTTCAGGCCTGTATTCGCCGTCTTCCACGATAGTGCCCGGCAAATCGGTCACGATCGCCGCAGCCACAGCAGCAAAACCAATTGTCACCTCTTCGCTCAGCGTCCAGGTGCTGAATGTATTGCCAATCCTGTCTTCTGGATCTGTGACACAATCCGCCCCGGGTTCCAGCTTTTCGCTTGATGTACGCGGCTCGGGTTTTCTCCCCGCTTCACAATTGCTGGCGGCGAGCACCAATGTTCCCGCGAGGTTTATCTCTTCCACCGAACTCCAGAGCACCATCAGTGTTGCTTCGGGAACGACCACTCTCAATGTAGGGATTCTTAATCCCAACGCAGCGCAGAGCTCTCCCGTGAGTCAGACCTTGCCGGTTCAGGCCATGCCCGCTGTAAGCCTTACCGAGGCGGCGCGGCTGCTGGACCAAACCACCTTCGGCCCAACCCTCTCCGCGATAAGCAACCTGCAGCAAATCGGTGTAGCTGCTTACCTCGCGCAGCAGTTTGCCACGCCGACAACACGGATGCCTGCCATTGGGAATCCGCCGGTCGCCACCTGCCCCGATGCTACCTATCGTTGCGCGCAGAGTTCGTTCTGGAAAAACGCACTGACTGCCAACGACCAGCTCCGGCAGCGCGTCGCGTTTGCGCTCAGTGAAATTTTCGTCGTCTCTACCGACATGGTGAACGCGCGCACCATACCGTCCTACCACAACCTGCTCGCCGACGACGCTTTTGGCAATTTTCGCCAGATCATCAATGACGTAGCGACCTCTCCGGCCATGGGTGAGTACCTCAACATGCTTGACAGCAACCGGGCGCCCGCCGGTCAGATCGCTAACGAGAATTTCGCCCGCGAGTTAATGCAGCTCTTCACCACCGGTCTGGTTCTGATCAACCCGGAAGGCGAGCCCGTGTTGAGCGCACAGCAGCTTCCCCAGCCGGTCTTCACAGAAGCGGAGGTACAAGCCAGTGCGCGCGCGCTGACTGGATGGACCTATGCTAATCCCACAGGTGGCGTGCCCACGAGCTTTCCTAATGGCCTGCCAAACTTCGATCAGCCGATGAGGGCCATCGAGGTTTCGCATGATACGTCACAAAAAACCTTGCTGGGCGGCGTCACCCTTCCGCCCGGACAGTCTGCCGAAGCAGATCTCGCAGGAGTGATCGACTCCGTCTTCAATCATCCCAATACAGGCCCATTCGTCTGCCGCCAACTCATCCAGCACCTGGTCACCAGCAACCCCTCGCCCGCCTATGTGGGTCGCGTAAGTGCTGTATTTGCCGATGACGGTGCTGGAGTACGCGGCGATATGAAGGCGGTAATCGCCGCTATCCTTAATGATCCGGAGGCGCGCGCCGCCGACACCAATCCGGCCGAGGACGGTGGCCACCTGCGCGAGCCCATTCTGTATTTCACCGGCATCCTGCGCGCCCTGCAATTCACCAACGTCAACTCTCAGGGCCGCTATGACATCGCCACTAGCTACACCGAGCCCCTGGGGGAGACACCTTACGGCGCTGAGAGCGTCTTTAACTTCTTTCCCCCAAGCTATGTCATTCCAGGTACGCACGATCAACGCGCCCGAGTTTGGTCAGGAAAACACGGCTGCGGCCATGCTTCGCCTGAACCTCGCTGACAGCATCGTACGCAATCACCTCACATCGTTCTTGATCGACATGAGCCAGACAAGCGTGCTGGGTCAGATTGCTTCGGCAACCGGCAACGCCGGCGTCGACAGCGCCAACCTGGTGAACGCGCTCGACATCCTCTTTACGCACGCTCAGATGCCGGCGGCGATGAAGACCGCGATCGTAGCCAGGCTACTCAACTTTCGGTGATCGGTCAGCGGGTGCGCGTGGCCACCTGGCTCGTCATCAGCTCAAACTTCTACCAGATCGAACACTAGGGCTGCAGGCGCCCCAGCCGGCGTCACTTGTAGCACTGCAGAAAAGGGATTTTGGAAAATGAGTGTCAATCGTCGCAGCTTCATCCAGTACGCCTCACTCGCTGCCGGCGGCAATCTTGTCGGGCTGCGGCCCTTTGGCGCCCTCAACGCCTTTGCTCAATCTGCCCCCACGCCCTCCTACAAGGCTCTGGTCTGTGTCTTCCTCTTTGGAGGCAACGATGCCAACAACACGCTGGTACCGTTCGACACCGCAGGTTACAAGAATTACGCTCAACTTCGCGGACCTCTTGCTCTGCCACAAAGCCAGCTGCTGCAGCTTGCTGCGATGCCGAACTACAGCCTGCACCCCAGCCTGCCTGAAGTGCGCCAACTCATCGACGCTGGCGCCGCCGCGCTGGTCGCAAACGTTGGTACGCTGGTGCAGCCCACAACCCGCGCCACGGTTGCCGCGCAGATGAATCTGCCATCTAACCTCTTCAGCCACGCCGATCAGCAACTGCAGTGGCAAAACGCAGCTCAGAACGCCACCATCAATACCGGATGGGCAGGTAGAATGAGCGATCTGCTGGGTAGCCGGTTTAATCCCTCGGCTTCCATCCCCATGATCACCTCGGTGGCCGGTGACACGCTTTTCTGCGATGGGCAATCCACCACTCCTTTGGCGGTCGTCCCCGGCAACGTGGCAGGTGTCTCGTGTGGCGAAGGCACACAGGAGTGCGCAGCGCGCCAAGCAATCGCCCAGAGTTTTCTCAGTTTCGACGGTGGCCTCAGCCTGGTGCAGGCCGAAAACGTCATCACTCAGAATGCCTACCGCTACGCCAGCGTACTTACTGAAGCAATCGCTTCGACCTCACCTCTCACTACTGTCTTTCCCTCCAGTAACCCGTTCGCCGCACAGCTGCAACAGATCGCTCAACTGATGCAGGTGCGAAGCAGTTTCGGGGTCAACCGGCAGATTTTCTTCGCTGGAGTTGGGAACTTCGACACTCACGCCAACCAGTCCACCCAACAAAGTGTTCTGCTGAGCCAGTTCTCCTCGGCGGTCTCTGCGTTCTATCAGGCTACGCAGGAGATGGGGATCGCAAGTGATGTGACCACCTTCACCATGTCTGACTTCTCCCGTACCTTGCAGCCCAATTCGAACAGCGGTACCGACCACGGCTGGGGCAGCCATCATATCGTTGTCGGAGGCGCGGTGCGGGGAGCCAAGCTTTACGGTACCTATCCCACACTCGCACTCGGCGGCCCCGACGATTCCGGCGCCAACGGCCGATGGATTCCTACCACCGCCAGCGTGCAGTACGCTTCCACCCTGGCCAGTTGGTTCGGTGTCAGCGCGTCCCAGCTCAGCTCGATCTTTCCCAACATCGGCTCCTTCAGCTCTGCAAACCTGGGGTTTGTCTAAGTAAACAGCCTCGCCGAAAGCTCCTGCTTCAGGCCGGACTTACTTCTTGCTGTGTTGCTTCGGCGAATTTCTCCAACAGCTCGATCAACTCCGCGGCTTTGAGCGGCTTGGCGATATAGCTATCCATTCCAGCAGCAATGCAGCGCTCCCGGTCTCCCGGCATCGCGTGGGCTGTCATGGCGATAATCGGCAGGTGGTTGCCAGTCTCTCGTTCGTGACCCCGGATGGCGGCGGTGCACTCGAAGCCGTCCATCTCCGGCATTTGCACGTCCATCAACACCACATCAAAGCTGGCCCGATCGAGCGCTGCAAGGGCCTGGCGCCCGTCGGCGGCGACGGTCACTTGGTGTCCATGCTTCTCCAGCACCCGCATGGCGATCTTCTGGTTGACGGCATTATCCTCTGCCAACAACACGCGCAATCTCCTATGCGTTTTCTCTGCGGCCAGCGACAACGGAAGATGTGAAAAAATTGATTTAGAAACGTGAAGCAATTTCGGCCGAAAAAATAGCGCCAGGATGCCTTATAAGCGACCGCTGGACCTTCGCCATACATTTCGGTTCAGACGAAATTTTCGCGAAATCGATTTTTCACATCTTCCAGACGACGAAACACCTGCCACTTGACTGGCTTCACCGAAGCTGCCGGTAAAGTGGAATTGGCTGCCGTGCCCGAGAGCGCTCTCCACCCAGATCTTGCCTCCCATCAACGCTACTAGTTGCGTAGAGATGCTCAGGCCCAGCCCGGTGCCCCCAAACCTGCGTGCGGTCGAGCCATCGGCTTGGGAGAAAGCTTCGAAGATGAGCTGCTGCTTTTCCTCGGCAATTCCCATGCCGGTATCCGTTACCACGAAGTGCAGCTGTAAATCATGTGGGGTTTGGGAATCGAGCGAAATCCTTAATCCCACCTGGCCTTGAGCGGTGAACTTGATGGCATTGCCAACCAGATTGATGATGATCTGTCGCAGGCGGTTCAGGTCACCTACCACACGCTCGGGTACATCAGGAAGGATCTCGCAGGTTAGTTCCAGGCCACTCTGTCGGGCGCGCACAGCCAACATCCTGGTGCTCTCAGCCATGCACTCCCGCATGTTGAATTCGATCGATTCCAATTCGAGCCTGCCCGCTTCGATCTTGGAAAAGTCGAGGATGTCGTTGATGATGCTGAGGAGAGAATCGGCAGATGACTTTACCAGTCCCGCATATTCCCGCTGTTCAGCATTGAGCTCGGTGTCCAGAAGTAGATCGGTGACCCCCAGCACGCCGTTCATCGGGGTCCGGATCTCGTGGCTCATGTTGGCCAGGAACTCGCTCTTGGCATGGCTGGCTTTCTCGGCCTCTGTCCGGAGCTTGGCCGCTTCCTCAAGTTGCTGCCGGATGGTAAAGGTCTGCTCTCGGACTCGCCTGCGCAACACAAAACTCCAGGCCAGCACCACCGCAGTGAATACGACTCCCAAGCCTACCGTGGCAATGGCGTGAGCCGGGCTCCACCAGGAAGGACTCTTGATGACCATTAGGTCGGCAGGCGACCGCAGCAGGATGCGAAAGGATTCCGGAACGGAAAAGCCGTCGGTGGATGCTTGAAACTTGTCGCCGTAGCCTTTTACGGAACAGATTCCCGTTATTTTGAAGGTGGTTCCCTCTTTCCATGGCGGCAGTTGCACTCCGAATTGTGCGGGCAGGACGACGGAGTAAACATAGTTTCCTGAAGACAACACAATGGTTGGATCGTTCGCCGCGTGGTCCGCGCCCAGCAGTCTGCCTTGCAATTCCACCAGTTCAGCGTCATGACTGCCTTCGAGCGCCTGCTCGGCGGTGATCGCCACGGGCGGGATAAGCCGTTGTGCACCAGCCGCCCGATAGACGGCGCGGTTGAGAGTGGGGGTAAATGCGCCGGTTGCGGGAAAGCCAATCACATCCGCCCGTTCTCCCGGGTTCAGGGTGGTAGTTTGGTCAGTCTGCGCACAGAGGCCGTGCAGCCCGTCCTGCAGGCAGAGTAATCTTGCCGGCCAGGCCAAGGTGACTGTCCCCTGGATGTGGACGCGGTGACGTGAGTCGGAAGCGGGAGTGAAGCGCAACAGAGTGCCGATCGGAGAGACCGGCAAAGCGAACGGGTGGGCCGGTGCGGGTTCCACAATGGTCACCACGGAGCGGTCCGGGAATAACATGTGTGCGCCAGTGACCTGGCGCTGGTGATTGAACAGCGGAGCCGCATTGGCACGCAGCTTTATTTTGGCGTCGACCAGACTGTCGTAGTCGTCACCCACTCCTTTCACCGTGGTGGCGGTGACGATGCCGTCGCTCAAAGCCAGCTCCAACTGGATGTTCTGTCCCATGGTCGAGACCGCACGCACCACCCCCTCCACTTCCACCCATTGACCGTCGTAGACACCAGACAGCATCTGGGTCAGGCTGACCGCCGGCGCGACGGAAGGCAAATGAGAATTGCCGATGAGTCGTACCTCGCTGGCTGACACGATGGGAGCGAAATCCCCCGCTGCACTTACGCCTTTAACTTCGACCAGGTCGCCCGCTTTGAATGGAATTGCAGGCGGCGACGACATTGCGACATAAATGCCACCGGAGGAGTCGTTGACAAAGAGCGTTACCCGGCGGGTATCAAGGTGGGGATCGTAGTACGTGACTACGCTGTACAGATGTACCGGATAACTACGCGCTGATTCCTGGGTGGTGAGACTGTGCGCATCGTGCGCTTTGGTGAGGGTAGGCAAGGGTGGTCGCCCGGCTTGCGATTGCTGAGCGGTGGAATCGCCCGGGTCCAGCAGCAGGGCGAGCACCACGGAAATCAGAACGAGATAGCCGTTTCGGTGCAGAACCTTTACCCCAACTATCTATCGGCATTTTCCCGCCGGAAGTCGAGGGTTTAGTTACACCCAAAGTGCTGCTGATCCGCCGACCCATTCCAGGTTCCGGTTGTGATCGACGCCCATCATGATGCCCCGTCCCATGCGGAGCAGAGGCAGTACCGGCGTCATCTCTCCGTTCTCTGGCCAAACGTACATAATGCGGATTTCAGCTTGAGTCATACCGAAAGGGGTCTCAATGACCGGCTCGAAACGCATACGCTCCTGCAGCATGTAGTGGTGACGCTGCTCTGCCGGAATGGCATTTACATCGGCCTGCGTTGGATGGAACTTGATCCCCAGGCCGGCAAAGGAATAAAGCGGCTTCAATATGTAATTCTCGTTATCGGCAGGAACCGTGCTGTTCTCGTCAAGCAGCCACGTCCTGGGTACACACTTATGCTTGAGGTAGGGGATTGAGAACTTGCTGATGCGGTAGTACCAGTTAGGGTGGCCTGCCCATTCCACGTCGAGCGGCTCCGTCAGGTCGAAAGGCAATTGAATGTCTTTGCGCTCCAGCTCGTCCACAATGCAGCGGTTGTAGATGCGTTGCACGGGAATTTCGCGGCCGCCTTGTTCGTAGAACAGGCGGTTCCCGCGTTTTTTCAGATTGAGGATGTCGACGACGGCGATTCCGAGATCGCGCTGCGCAATCAAAAAATCGCAAAGCGTTTTCTGCTTCTCCGGATGTATCTCAAGCAGGATTACATTCTCAGGGTCGTGCCCGGAGACGATTAGCTCCCGCATCTGTTGCTGGTAGCTGTGCTGGTCGTAGCCTCCGAGGTAGATGCCCAGGCTGGATGACAGTCCATACGATGCAACGTACTGCCTGGCCAACATCGGCTGATAAGCGTAGAGAGAAGGGAAGGCTTGCAGTTCGACTAACTTGGGCTCCAGCTCTCCCTGCGCATTGCGCACCAGGCCGAAGTCGACCTGCAGGAACATGGGCCTCGGCGATTCGTTCGCAACGTTGTAGCGGGAAGGGACGGTGGCGTCGGAGGCCCGATGATATTCGGGATTGTTCACTAGCTGCAGCACCAGGTCACGGCCATACTCCGCCATCAGGTCAAGCAGCGATTTCGGAAAGAAGCAGGGTGTCTCGGAAACACGAAAGGCAATGGGCGTGCCGGCGTGCGCTTCTAAGTCCCGGAGGAACTGCTGGTAGGTCTCAGGGCGAAAGTCACGGTTGAAGGCCTCGCGCAGAGCGGGGATCATGGTTAGCCCTCTATCAGGAAGTGGCCCTTCTCCATGATCTGCCGCCCGTCCACCCAGATATCGAACTTGCGCCCAACTACGTCGATGTGGGTCCCGGAGTACCACTTCGCCCCCGTGTGCTCGCCGTACGGATTGCCAAAGGCGATGTGTATGCCGGGGAATTTCTCGTCCTGCAGGATTTGGCCGATTACGTCGGTCAATTCAATATTGGTGCCGATGGCGAACTCGCCTACGCGATCGCTGTTTTCGTCAGTGTGGGTGTACGACCAGAAATCCTGTTCCAGTGCTTTGTTTTCGCTGAAAACTTCGGTGATTCGATTGTTCCGCATGCGTATGGTCAACGGCTGGTGCTCGAGGTCTCCGTATTTGTCGCAGAGATAGTCACCGACGACACCGTCCACTACGTACACTCCGTTCACCTCTCCCGGAGAGGTGAAGATTTCGCCGCCCGGCAGATTTCCCCATTTGTCGCGGCTGATGATGCCGCTGGTCTTGAGCCAGCGATACTCCGGGTTCAGCACGCCGGTGAAGTTGCTGCCGGCGGCGGTTTTGCCGGTGATCTCTTTTGCGCTGCTGACAATTTCCATCACTTTGCTGCTCAGGGCGTCCACGTGGTTGAAATCGGCGCGCATGCCTTCGAGCATGATCTGGCGGTTGATGTTGACCATGTGGGCATGGCGCATGCGCCGGCGGTTGACGATCGCCGTCATCTCCATGCGCGACTTCAGCTCGTTGGTCTGCACCCGCACAGCGAAGATGCTTACGTCGCTGCTCTCCATATCTTCCGCGATCTCGCGCGGCAAACCAGCCAGCGGTCGCGGGGCCAGATCCTCAAGCACGAAGGCTTTGAAAGAGCAGCCTACCTTGATGAGTTCCTGCGCAATGCTGGCGGCAATCTCGCGGCAGGCGTTGTCGGTGATCAGCGTGACCTTTTCCGCAGGCTGGATGCGCAGGCAGGTGTTGACAGCGTTGTAGGCGCCGGGCGAAAACAGGGGATCGAAGTCGATCCTGGTAATGTCAGTCAAAACAGGTTGGGCCAAGCAACTTCCTCTCTTCGTTTCATCGGCACTACCCCTGCAAGGCCGCCGCTTCCTGCATCACGCCTACTCGAGTTTCTGCCACGATGTAGTCGACTACTTTCTTCAGATCGCCTGTTTCTTCGTATACCTTGAGCTGCCTGTCTGCGCCTGTGCCCATCCTCAGCATCTCGTGGATATAGGCTATGTCACGTTCGCAGCCCAGCTCCTTCGCTGCATCGGAGATGAGGTCGATATATTCGATCATCAGATCGCGCATAGGCACCTCTTCTTCTCTGCCGAAGTCGATCAGCTTGCCATCAATGCCATAGCGGGCGGCGCGAAATTTGTTTTCCATAATGAGGGCGCGGCTGTAAATGCGATAGCTCTTATTGCAGGCATGGAGGTCGTACAGCATTTTCACCGTAGCCTGGATCAGCGCGGCAATCGCCATGGTTTCATCGAGCCGCATAGGAATGTCGCATACCCTGACTTCCAGAGTATTGAAGAAGGGATGAGGGCGAATGTCCCACCACACCTTCTTGCCGTTGTCGACGCAATTGGTCTTCACCAGCAGGTTGATAAAGGTCTCATACTCTGCCCAGTTGGCGTAAACATCCGGGATGTTGGTGCGCGGGAAAGCGCTCGAACACTTTCGATCGATACGACTTGAATCCCGTCTTGGTGCCTTCCCAGAATGGTGAATTCGTGGAGAGCGCCAGGATGTGGGGCAGGAAGTAGCGCATCGAATTCATGATGTGGATGGCGGTGTTACGGTCCTCGATGCCTACGTGAATGTGTAATCCGAAGACCAGGTTGGCGCGCGCGACCAGCTGCAAGTCTTCCACCACCTGCTTGTAGCGGTCGTCAGGATGGATCTCCTGCACCCGCCAGTCGGCAAATGGGTGGGTGCTGGCAGCGGCCAGCCACATCCCGCTCTCGCTGGTCAGGGTGATCATCTGCCGCCGTAAATCGAGAATGTCCTCGCGGGCTTCCTGAATGTCCCGGCAAACTTTGGTGCCCACTTCGACCACCGACTGGTGAAGCTCAGGCTTGGCGCGGTCCATGGTGACCAACTTGGCCCGGGGCAGTATTTCCGCCTGGATGTGGGACCGCAGATCACGCGTTTCCGGGTCGATCGTCTGGTATTCCTCTTCGATTCCGATGCTGAAACTTGGTCGACTCATCCACGTACCTCCTGGCTGATCTGTCTTGCTGCTTGTCCGTTTGGCGAGGGGGCGGAAGTCCCGCCCAGAAAGGCGCTCCAGCGGTATTCGGGAGCCTTCCCGGTGTGGTTCCTGGCCTTTTCCATGGCCAGCTTAGCCACCTGGTTTACGATCCACTCAAAGTTGGCCGGGCCTACCGAGTTTATATCCGCATCGGGCGCTGGGTTCATAAAGTCGATGGCATAAGGGATCCCATCCTCACAGGCGAATTCGACCGTGTTCAAGTCGTAGCCCAGGGCGCGGCAGAGGGTCAGGCAGTCGCGTTCGACCCGCTCTAGAAGCTTGGGGTCCACTGGCGCCGGGTCCTTGACGTAGCGCTCGTGAAAAGGCCGGGAAGGGTCGTACTGCATGATGTGGACGTTTTGCTGCCCAACGCAGTAGCAGCGGAAATATTCCTTGAATTTCACCGCCGTCTGCAGGGTCATGCAAAGATCGCGCGTCTGCTCGTAGGCATGGAAGAACTCGGCCGGCGAGTCAACCTTGTACACATCCTTCCAGCCGCCCTCCGTCGAAGGGCTTGAGGAAGGCAGGAAAGCCCACGTAATCGAAAATGCTGTGCCAGGGAAGGGGGTACTCCAGGTTTCGCATGGAGAGGTCAGTAGTGCCGGGAGGGTGGTGTTTGTGGGGCAGGAGCACGGTTTTTGGGATCGCGACCCCTAGCTTGGTACCCAGTGCGAAGTTGAAGAACTTGTCGTCGGCACTCCACCAGAACGGGTTGTTGATGATGATCGATCCGGAAAGGGCCGCGTTCTTAAGGTAGCCGCGATAGAAAGGGATGTCATGGGAGATGCGATCGATGATGACGTGGTAGGGGGTGGGCTCCGCCATCCGGACTTCGCCGATACGGGCCAGCTCGGCGTGGATGTCCGGGTCGCCGAAGGAGTTGATCCGATCGACCAGTGCGGGAGGGAAGGTAGACTCCATCCCAAAGACGATTCCGATTTTCTTCACGGCGGCTCCTTGGTCGAAACGAAAGGGTTCGAGACGAAACCATTGCCTTGCTTAAGAGGCCCGAAAACAAATGCCGTGGGTAGGGGCTGACAGGCACAATATTAAAGCATTTTCACCGTTTCCAGTGCATCCGAGACGCGGGTATCCGGGGAAGAAACTTCGGGTTCGGGGTTTAAAATGCACAGCACCCCCGAAACCCGCGCATCGAGGTCTTCATGAGCGTAGTTTCACCAGGATTGAAGGATACCGGCCTGGAAGTCATCGACCTCCTGTCTGATTCCGAATTCGCCGCACAGAAAACTGCATGACCGCAACGTCTCCTCACAGATGGCGGGCCTGCAGCGTCTTTGTCATGCCTTTGTCGAGAACCCTGAATCCATCCTGCACGAATTGGTGAAGGCCGCGGTCGAACTATGTGGCGCGGACAGTGCAGGCATCAGCATCGAACGGGAAGACGGAACGGAAAAGGATTTCTATCACTGGATAGCGACCGCTGGGGTCTATTCGGAGTTCCTGAACGCGATCCTTCCCCGTTATCCGAGTGCCTGCGGCGTTTGTCTGGAGCTTGGCCGGCCCCAGCTTTTCCGGGTTTCGCAGCGTTTTTTCGAGATTCTCGGCGTGGTGGCCCCCGTGGTTACCGATGGTCTCCTGCTCCCGTGGCAGGTGGATGGCACCCGGGGAACCATCTTCATCATGGCTCATGAACGAGACCAGGCCTTCGACGCGGACGACCTGCGAATGATGCAAATGCTGGCGGACTTTGCAGCCATGGGTTACCGCCACCAGCGTCAACAAAAGAAGCTGATCGAACAGGAGCGGGCTTCTGCCGCTGCTGAGATGGCAAATCAGCTCGCCCACCAGATCAACAACCCGCTGCAAAGTCTTACCAACGTGGTGTACCTTGCCGCCCAGGGGCCGGCAGGCGCAGACGCGAAGGCGCTGGGCAACTCATTGGCCGCGGATGTGGAAAGGCTGTCAGGTCTGGTCAATCAACTTCTGGTTCTTCCCATCAGCGGGCGCCCACACTAATCCTCTCTATTCCAGGTACATCCTGGCCATGGGCCGCCACCAGGGCCAGTCGTGGAAGCTGCGATCCCCCCATACGTATAGTTCATGCCGTATGCCCTTGTTGCGCAGGACTGTGGCAAAACGCTCATTTTTCTCCCAGCAAAAGTCCCACTCCCCGGTGGCCAGAACTGTACGGATGTGGTTGTACTTCCAGGGATCGGTGCTGTTGGCGAGATAGTCTGGCGGATTGTTGAAGTACAGGTCCTCGCCATACCAGCCATCGACGAAGTCCTTCATGTCAAAGGCGCCGCCCATGGTTACGATGCCGGTGACTTTATCGGGGTGGCGGAAGCCAAAGTTGGCAGCATGAAAGGCGCCGAAGCTGCACCCGGTGGTGATCAGCCGCGGCGTCTGGTTTTTCTTCTCCATCAGGGAAAGCACATCGTCGACCAGGTAACGCTCATATTGCATGTGCCGCTGCACTCGCCAGTACGGGTGAGCATGCTTGTTATACCAACTCTCCCCGTCTACGCTGTCGACGCAATAAAGCTGCAGTTGCCCGTTATCTATGCGGTCGGCCACACTGACTACCATGCCGTTGTTTTCATACTCAAAGAATCGGCCCTGGGAAGTGGGGAAGACCAGAACCCTGGTTCCTGCGTGACCAAAACACAGCAGTTCCATGTCGCGGCTCAGATCCTTCGACCACCAACGATGATATTCGCGCTGCAATTGTCACGCTCCTTGCCCCAATCTGCGTTTGCTACTCTAAAGAACCACGGTGGGAAGCCATCGCTGCGCCATTTTATAGAATGCCGACGAAACCGGTTATCCCCAGTGATCAAACTCAGCCTCCCGCGCCCAGCACCTTCGCAGCACGGCTGAACAAACACGAGCAGTTTGTTTCCCGGCTGGTGGAGGAGCACCACGACTTGATTGTCTATCTTCCTCCTATGTATGAGGCGGAGGGGGGACGCCGGTTCCCGGTGCTTTATATGCAGGATGGCCAGAACCTTTTTGATCCGGAAACCTCGTTTATCAAGGGGAACTATTGGCGCCTGGGGGAGACGGCGGATGCGCTGGCAGCGGCGGGCGAGATTGAGCCGCTGATTATTGTTGGCATTTACAACTCGGGCCTGAAACGGATTGACGAGTACACGCCGGTCGAAGATAAGCGTCTCGGCGGGGGCCATGCGGATGCTTACGGCCGCATGGTGGTCCAGGAGCTTAAGCCCTTCATTGATGCGCAGTACAGGACGTTGCCCGGGGTAGAGAACTCCGGCTTGGGCGGGTCTTCGCTGGGCGGACTGGTGACCTTGTACCTGGGCCTGCAGTATCCATCGGTGTTTTCCCGGCTGGCTGTGATGTCTCCTTCCGTGTGGTGGCGCAATCGGACGATTCTTAGGACAGTTGCGACGCTGGGCAAAAAACCAGAGTTGAGCATCTGGTTGGACATTGGCACCAGGGAATCGACGCGTGCGGTTCCGGAAGCGCGATTGCTCCGCGATGGGCTCGTAAAGAAGGGCTGGCAGCTCGGGGAGGACTTGGCTTACTGCGAGGCAGAGGGTGCGGAGCATACTGAATCCGCCTGGGCGGAACGCGCCGGACCGATGTTGAGGTTCTTGTTTCCCGCCGGCAGAGACCAGGGGTAATAGGGGCTAAATCATTGAGGAATCAAGTCAATTTGGACGTGATGAGAAACAGAACCCGGGGCAAAGAGCGCCGCTTAACGCCGACTGGCTATTGGAATTTCCTGAGAATTGGATATTGCCGACTTTGTCGGATAGGGGGAGAATGAAAACGCAATCTGGTCATGGCTGCGCAACAACGCCGCATGACAAGGAGGCGAGTTATGGGTAAACATCCCAGTGGCCCGCTCTTCAGAACAAGACTCTGGTTTGTCGTTGTCGTTCTTGCTTCCAACACGGGCCGTGTATTCGCAGGGCAAACCACTTCTACTCAAGCTGTAAATAGCCCTTCCTCAAAGGCGTCCTCCCAGGAGCGCAAGAGCCTCGGCGTTGAGCTCCCAGCCGAAACGAAGGCCAACATATTAATGGCGCGTGGAGAGTATGCAGCAGCCATTGCCGCATTCCAGCAGACCAATCTGAAATCTGCGATCGTTTGGAACAATATCGGTATGGCCTACCATCACCTTTATGCCCTGGACGAAGCGCGCAAGGCATACTTGCAGGCGCTGGCCATCAACCCTCGCTTTGCTCCTGCTTCCAATAATCTTGCTGCCGTGTATTACGGCCAGCATGATTTCAGAGATGCCGAGCACTGGTACAAGCGAGCGCTGAAACATACGTCAGAAAGTGCAGTGATCTACTGCAATCTAGGTACTGCCTATTTCGCCGACGGGAATTACAAGAAGGGGATGAAGATGTATCAAAAAGCCTTCTCCATCGACGATCAGGTCTTTAATCCCGATCAGTCCAAGATGGTCGAAGGCGGCGGGTCCCGGGAACAACGCGTCGAGATCAACTACTACATCGCACAGACCTTCGCCAGCGCGGGCAAACAGGAGCAGGCGCTCGTTTATCTACGTAAGGCCATGGATGAAGGGTTCAAGGATCGGAAACGCCTCGATGAAGACAAGGATTTCGCCGTGCTGCGCACGACACCACAGTTTCAACAATTGCTAGCCGCGGAGAATCTGAACTAGCCAGAGCTTTGGCCGCCGCATTCCGGCAACGACTGGCAGAGACCACCCCCGCCGCTAGGCGCTGATCGAAAATAGGGTTCTTACAGCACCGTCTCCGGACGCCCACCCTCCCGACTTTGAGTGGGTCGGCCAAGCGTAGCGATTTAGAGATCTCTGTGTGGATTCTCCTCGCAAACGGGTGGTTCCGAGAGCGCATCGAAGCTCCGGCCCCAATGAACGAGACCTAGCCGGCTTTCGCTTGGACAGATGTAGCCTCAGCCTCGCTGCTTTGATCGTCAAGCGCTAAAGACTCAGGCTGAGTTTCAGCGAAAGCCAGCAGGCTGCCACACAACAATAAGGTGTCCGCCAGATAATTCAGGCCTTCTCCTATGTCCGACGGCTTCGATACTAGTAGTGGAATATACATGACGATCACCAGAAACAAAGTCACGAGCCCGGCCGCGGTTGCCGCCAGTCGTACCCGCTTGTTAATCAACATGCTGATGCCGGCAACGACGAAGACTATCCCCGCTAAGTAACTCCAAAGCAAACGCGCCGGAATCCAGACCGGTGTTGACCTCTCCAGGGGAATCCCCGACAAGAGTTCCGGATACAGAAATTGCTCCACTCCACAAACCGTAATCGCCATGCCAAGGGAAAGCTGCGCCAGAGTAACGAGCCTGTGTCCTGGCAACGGGAGTCCATCCGTCTTTTTGTGCTGCCGAAATAGAGAAGGCGCCGCCGGCAAAAGCAAAATCCCTTAGAGCAACCACCCAAAGGATTCGGCTGTGTGGGGCGCTGGCAATGTTGGGAATATGGATGAGAAGCACAAACAGGCAAATCATGAAACCGAGCAGCGCAGCCGCAAGCCACGCGTATTTCCCGGCCGCTATGCTCAATGCCGCGGCAATGAGGCAGGTCCCCACGAAGATAGCCCAGAACATGTGTCCAGGGATCCATCCCGGCACCATCCCGGCGATGATTTTGGTAGCGGTGAAATGTTCCGTGCCGAATACAGCGATCGGAATGGCAATGAACAGCGGGCCCAGGGCAACAAACTTATCCAGCCCTTGCCTATCGGCAAAGTCTTTTGTGAGCGTGTTCAGGCCAACGATCAGAATGATGGTTGCGGAGAGGTAGGGCAGCCAGACACCCGAGGCAAATCCGGGCAGGAACACGAGGAGGGTCTGAGCTATTGTGGGCATTGCCAAGGTGAGACAACTTTCAGCGAAAAACTGATCGCTGGCAATAGCCACTCGCCCGGATTTGCTGATGACCACTCACCCGTGCAAGGCTGCGGGCGACGTTTGGGACGGGCTGCCCTCCGGGTGGAGAAAGGCAGCTTTATGGTCCTGCGCAAAAACAGAGAACGGGTGTGGAGCGACGCCGGTGACGTCTTTGACGGCAGAAGATATTTCGGCGGCTTCTCCACGGCGGTAATGGGCATAGTCCTCGATCAGACCATCTGCCTGCCAATCGGGCATGTGGAACCTCCGCAGCTCTTCTCGAAATGCTTCCTCTGGCAAGTCTACGAAGGTCACCGGGCGGTTGAGTGCCTGGGAAAGCAGCTCTGTCATTTGCGCGTGGGTCAATGCCTCAGGTCCGGTGAGGTCGTAGGTTTTACCCTCGTGTCCAGTCTTGGTGAGGGCCGCCACCGCCACCGCGGCAACATCGCGAACGTCGACAACACCTACCCGGGCATGGCTGGCGGGAGCAAGAAGGCGTCCTTCCGAGGCAATTGTCTTGCCAATCATCAGCAAACCTTGCATGTATAGGTTGGGCCGAAGGTTGGTGTACGACATCCCGGAAGTGAGAAGCGCTGACTCCACGGCCGCGTGGTAGCGCAGAAATCGTAGCGGGGAATTGGGGGAGGCGTGCAGTTGCGAAAGATAGACTACGTGTTTCACTCCGGATTCATATGCTATGTGAACAAACCGTAACTGACGCTCTTCGACCTTTTCTGACGAATTGGTCGCTAGAAACGCGCGTTGGACCCCGCTCAGAGCCTTGCGCAGGCTTGCGTCGTCGTCGAAATCCGCTTCGGCGAATTCCAGGTTGGGCTTGGGCACGAACCTCGTGATGTCACTTCGCTTACGAACCATGGCCCGTATGCGTTCTTGTCTGCCAGCCAAACGCTTGATGATTTCTACCCCGTTCTTCCCTGTCGCGCCTGTCACAAGAATCATTCATCACTCCCATCTTTCGTGAGATTAACCCCGGAGCAGGGTAGTTGCCCGGTGAGGACTGGAACAGTCGAGGTTAGGTGCGCAAAGGGAGCGTCTTCAGCGGCTTGCTTCGTCAAGTTGCTCCGGCTTGAGGTATTTGATAAGCACCACTTCATTGCCGGCTTCACTGTAGATCAACTCGTCAATGATGTTCTGGGTCACCAGAATGCCAAATCCACCCGGTCTGAGTCCCTGCTCTTCGCGGATGGCGGTGTGTCGAATCGGGTCGGACGGCGGATTCATAACTGCGGCATGGGTTGCTTCCTCGAGGGAAAAGCCTTCTCCCGGATCCTTCACGCGGCATAAAACCATGTGCTTGGCGCGGATATAGGAAATCGAAACATGCTGGGTGGAATCGAAACGGGCGCCGTGCTCGATGGCATTCATGAGCATCTCGCGAAAGGCCAGACCGACGGCATCCCTTTCTTTCATTGGCAGGTCTGCTATTTCGTGAATGAACTGAATCAACCGGTCGGCTGTCTTACGGTCACAACGGGCGACGAGCTGAAGAAACTGTGGCGTGGCGGAAAGAACTTCTATGCCCTCATCCCAGACCGGACCAGTTGTCGCCAGCACCAGCATCTGTTCAAACGCGGGCATGGAATATGGCTCGGAGAAATAACTGAAGGCGCGTTCGCGCATGGCCCCAATTACATCGGCAGGAGTGCTTTGTGAGGTGATGATGATGAGCCGCACATGAGGCCGGACAATGCGGATTTGGCGCAGAAGTTCGACGTCCTGCCTGCCCGAAGTTTCTTCGCCCGTCAGGACGAGATCGTAGGGTTGGGTTCTAAGCATTTCCAGCGCGGACTTGTTGTTGGCTGCGCGGGCTATTTTCCAAGCAGGAAGGACCTTGGCCGCAGCCGAAGCCACTTTGGTGTCGGAACCAACGACAAGAGCTGTTTTCTTCGGGGCTGTAGTCGTACGGGTGCCGATAGGTCACCACCTCGGCTCTATGATAAAGCCGAGGCGCATGTCAGTTCATCTTCATCCCCGGCATGGCAGACCGGTCCATGTTGTCGTGCCCCTGGTCGTCATCGTCGGTCGACCAGATCTTCTTCGCATCTGTCTCGTAGGGATAGACATGCACCATCCAACCGAAGAGATGCGCACGGAACACTCCGCCTGCCGCATCGCAGGCTTCTTTGGTGGTGATGGAGCCGCCCAGGCCAAATTTTGCGTCGGGGCCAAAATAGGCCGCCTTCTGTCCCGCAGGGGCTTTGCAAAAATTAATATGCTGGTGCCAGCGGGCAATGCTCAGCGGGATGCGGTCGTTTAACTCCTCCTCAGTGGCATCGACCCGGTCCGTATACATCGCTCCGATCAGCTTGTACCCCCCATCCGGCGTCTTTTTGTAAAGCAGTGAGGTTGGCTTAAGGGGATCGAACTGCAATCGCGCCTCCAGGCCGTATTCGTATCGGGTGAAGTGGTACTGGGGCTGGAGCACGTCGGGAAGAAAGATCTCATAACCGTCCGCCAGGGCTTTGTGGTAATCCTCGTAGGGCGCCATGGCTTGCTTTGCGGCAGCCACAACGGCATCGGCCTTCTGCTGATCGCCGGGCTTCGCAGGTCTGAGCACGGTCATAAACATGTGCCCAGCCATATGAGGAATTTCGCCTGGTTGCTCGACGTGCCATGCCAGGCCGGCCGCGCCTAGAGTGAGCGAAACTAACACCGCTGTCCAGGGTCCCCAATAAAACCGAATCCCTTGTCTGTCCACCGTTGTTCCTCGCAGAAATTCACCCATTAAGACGGATTATTGGGGACCTTAGTTGCGCGGTCGGGCAGGTCGATGCCTGAAAGCCTTTGACACGCGTCGATCAGGGCGTCCTGGATCTGCGTATCCTGGGTTGCGGGACTGGGCCTGCACTGTTGCCGATGAAAGAAGTACATGCCTGTAACCATGGCGGCCTTGTCTGCGCCGGCAGCGAGCCATACCTGGGTGCGGTGGCCCTGGTCCAAATTATCGGGTGCATTGGGACCGCCCATCTTGGTGCGTACCCAGCCGGGCTCCAGACCGTTGGAATTCACTTGAGGCCAGCGCCGCGCCACTGCGAAGGCTAGCAGCACGTCGTGCAGCTTGCTGTCGGAATAGGCCTGCTCCCCCTGCCAGCGGCGGTGCTCCCAGGTTAGATCCTGCAGGCTGGCGTCACCGCTCCTGTGCAGGCTCGAGCTGAGGTAGACCAGGCGCTTCGGCGGGTGGATGAGTGCGGTCAAAATGTAGGGTGCGAGCGTGTTAATGGCGAACACATGGGGCAGGCCGTCTTCGGTTGCAATGCGCTGCGGCTCGCGATAGCCCACGGCGGCGTTGTGAATGACCGCATCGAAAGTGCCCAGGCGGTTGACCTGATCGGCGACCATGTGGGTTTGGGCGATACTCGCCAGGTCGCCGATGACGACTGCTTCAGCTCCGGGCACCGTAGCCAGAGCCTCTTCTCCCCGCTGCTCGCTACGTGCGTGCAGTACTGCAGCGTGCCCTTGCTCGATGAGCAGTTGAGCGGCCATCCGGCCGAGGCCGTCGGAAGAACCTGTAATGAAGACGCGCGCCATGGTTATTTATCCCGTGTCTTCTAAAAGATGCGATGTTTTGTATTGCGGGCTCGCCGTTTTGGAGGCTTAGGGCGGAAATGAGAGTACGTGGGGCTTTGGAGGATGTGTGAGTACCGGGAAAAGAAACCGCAGGTCCCTCCACTACGCTCCCCCGGATTTCCTGGCGGAACCCTGGGCGTTGATGTATTACGTGCGGCTCTCTTTAAGGAGAGCCGCATACGTGGTCGTTGCTGGCATCGCGAATTAGGAAATCCGGGTACGCTCCGGTCGGGATGACAATTCTATTGCAGGGTCAAGTATTCCTCGCGCAAGCTCTTGCGGGCACAACAGAATTGTCATCCCGACCGGAGCGAAGCGCAGTGGAGGGACCTGCGGTTTCTTTCCCCGGTTTAGCCCTTGAGGGCCGTTGCCCCCGCAGATTTTATTGGCTTCCCAGGTTGTACACCACGGATCCCTCTGTCTTCGATTGTTCTCCGAGTGCACTGCGGATGACTGCCAGGAGATGGACGTTACTGACTGGTTTTTGTAAAAAGGCCTTGCCTCCCAACGCGGCAACCTTCTTCTGATTGGTCTGTAGATCGCGACCAGAGACCACGATGACCGGGACCGTGGCCAGAGAAGGGACCTTGTTGAACCTTTCCATCAACACGAAGCCATCGCCCGCAGGCAAGCCCAGATCGAGGATGATCAAATCCGGTTCAACCCTCCGCGCCTCGGCCATGCAGGTGATTGCGTCGCTCGCAGAGTAAGTGTCGTAATGATGGGCCCGCAGACGTACGTGCATGCTGAGGAGCACATCCGGGTCGTCTTCCACGATGAGAATTTTCTTAGCGCTCATGACTCAAAAGCCTCCGTGCGATAGGTGTATCGGCTTGGGTCGTTGGAAGCGTGAGGGCTGACCTGACTCGAACCACGCGGAGAACAGTTTGTGGCGAAATCGAGCGCATCGAATGGACTCATGCCGATGGCCGATGAAGCAGCCAGGACCTCGGCGTGAGCCGTAACGCACAGCGCCATCGCTCACGCCAAAAAAAGCCACTCCAAACAGAGTGGCGTTTTTTTTGGCCTGTCTGGGTACGGTCGCCACCGAAGGTAGACTGGGTGAGGGGGCGCACCGGCGCCGATCATGACGACAGAGGCAAATCGCTTCGCTGTCCAGGACCTGGTTGAGTTTTGCGTGGCCTATGGCCTGATCCTGGCAGCCATCTGGACCCTGAATCCCTGGCAAAGGTTCTTCTATTGGGCCACCATCGCATGGGTGGTCGTGACCACCTGGATTCACCGTCCCACCTGGAAGGGCCTCGGCCTGGGGCTGCCGGGTTTGCTCCGATCACTTTGGGTGGTGGTGGTTGCTGCCATACTCGCAGGCCTGGCGGTCGTTACGGCCAAAGAGATGCACACGTTGCACCGGTTGCATGGTCCTGTACCGCTGCTCTCGCACTTCTGGGGATATTTTATTTGGGCACTCATGCAGCAGTTTTTGCTGCAAATTTATTTCCTGCTTCGTTTCTGCGATTACTGCCAGGTAAGGTGCTGCCGGTGGTGGCAGCAGCCGGTTTTTTCTCGCTCGCTCACCTGCCTAACCCGATTCTCACGCCGGTTACCCTGGTGTGGGGCATCGTAGCCTGCATCTTGTTCCTGCGCTATCGGAATATCTATTCCCTCGGCCTCGCCCACGGGATCCTGGGGGTTTGTGTCGCAGTGGTTGTGCCAGACTCTCTGCATCACCACATGCGGGTTGGCATCGGCTACTACCGCTATCATCCTCACCGCAGCCAAAGAGACCAGATCGTATCCACGGAGGCGTGGGTGACGGCCGAAGCGCCCACGCGGCGCTGCTGACGCCAGGCGAGCCCATAGAAAATGCCGGCCAGGGTTGCCAATAACACATAGCGCCAATTGAAACCCGCCGCACGCTTGTTGAAGTGCGAAAGGCCAAACAAGGTGGAGGTAATGAGCAACCCCCGCGCAGGCCGGAGACGTCGCTCGAGAAGATTCTGCATCCAGCCACGAAAGAAAAGTTCCTCCGGTACGGCGATAAAAAAGAAAGTAAATACCCAGGCCGCGAAAGCGTGAATGCCCGACGGGATGACCGGGTGGAAATGAAGGAAGCCCATCATAAGTCCCAGGATTACAGCGATAGGAGCATAGGCGGCGAACGCGGTCAGCCCGGCCCCGAGATCGCCCAGGCGTAGACGGAGATCGAAGCCGGCGCCGCGCAGCTGACGGATGACGTGAAAACCGTAAATGCCCGCATCCAGCAATAGAATCTTGTTGAAGACAGCCAGACCTGGCCCCCACGCCCCCTCAAACCAGCGTAAATCCACCGCGAGGCCGAGCAGGAGAAGGATCAGAAAGTCTCGCCAATCTCCTCGCTGCTCTGGGTCAGACCAGGTTTGCCTGGTAAAGCAGCAGGGTGATAGCTACGGGAAGCAGGCTATAGAGGGCAAACCAAGGCCAGCGAAAAACTCCGGTAGCAATCGAGACCAGGGTGTAAGGAAGACCCAGCAACGCCGGCGCCAGGATGCGGGGTAGAAGCGGTAGCCGCCGCGGCAGCTGCAGACTACCGGGGCAAAATGCTGCGGCGAAAAAAGGGACCAACGTCAGCAATGCGGCCACAGCGATCAGGGGATTTGACAACAGACGCAGCATTCATCGGCCAAACTGACGCAGGTGGTGGTCGGCGTGCAGGTACCCCCAGCGCATCCAGTCCTTCGTGGTCATTGCCCCAAAGATAGGGTGCGGCAAAAGGGGCGTTGGCAAAGCATCGCAGAAACGCCCGAAAGTCGAGAGCAATGCGTCAAGATCCTGACGGAATTCAATCGGAGGCGAACCGCCGTTGCCCTGTTCCACTTCCGGGCGGGTGGGAAACCCTTTAGCCCACGTGAGCGGTACGTCCAGAGCCAACCACTTGAGTAGAGTTCGTTGCAGCAAGCCAGTTGCCAGGCTGGCAGATTTCTCTCCGAGTGCAAGTTTGTAGGAGTCATCTAGATGACAAATCATCTGATGGACGGACATTTTTCCCCAGCGTGCGGGGTCTTGCGGCGACAGTTGCGACAGACGGCTCGAAATGTTCTGCCGGTCGGCCGGTTTGCTTAAGCTGTTCACGTTACTTGGTGTCGACCCGATGGCACGCGGACTGCGTCTTGCCAGCAAGCGAATCCGAGTAAAAATTGACAGATCCAGCCGCATCCCACCAGATATATTGTCCCGCGGCATAGCGTGCACCAGAAGCCGAAGTGACGTTGGTGAATATCAGCGACGCTCCATGGACCGGAACGATGACCAGGCTGTTTCCGGCACCGTTAATGTATTCAACCGGGAATGCGGTCGCGGGAAGCCCGGTCGCCGCTGCTTGCCCATCGCACTGGTACTGCACGGTCTTGCGTGAGATCGGTTGTGAGCCGCTCAGGTGAATTGTCAGGTCAGCTGCGCCGGCGAGTGTGCTCCACCCCAGCGCGGCCACCATCAGCAGATTCCACTTTGAGTGCATTGCAAGGCCTCCTTACGTCCCTGTCGCTACCACAAAGTATTGCGCCTTTTCAGGTCCCGGATTATGAACACCGTGCAATTCATTGGAGTGAATGAACGCTGCAGATCCAGGGCCGATCAGCGTTGTCTTGCCCTCAATGGTCACAGCCACGTTGCCTTTCATGAGCAAAAACAGTTCTTCGTGCTCGTGCCGATGGGGCGGATGCGGCTCGCTTCCCGCAGCCAGGGTGGTCTCATGCACTTCGAGATGCTCGCCTGTGTGCAGGGTTCCATCGAGGATTGCCCGGGATTCGTTTTGCCCATTTTGCTTGACGGGCAGATCGCTGTAAGGCTTGACGAAGGAGGGGATGACGGCGTTGTCGAACGCGAGTGCCCTGGACGCCGCGAGTAGGGGAATTGCCTGCAGAAGAGTACGCCGTGTGCTATCCATAACAGGGTTTGTTATAGGCCTTCAGGACGCGCCAAATCAAGACAGGTTTCGCACTTGGCTGGTAAGATCGTCGGGAACAAATAGACTGGGGGGCCCATGGCATTTACGCCCAATCGCCGCAGCTTCATCATCGCAAGTGGAATGACTGCCCTTGCTTCGACCAGAGTCCTTGGTGCCAACGACACGCTTCGCATCGGCGTCATTGGGGCCGGCGGCCGCATGAGAAACCTGCTCGATGCTGCCGACGCATCCGGCACTGACTTTCAGATCGTGGCCGTGAGTGACGTTTATGGGCCGCGCCGCGATGACGTAAAAGAACGGTCAAATGGCATTGCCACCACCCACCTCGATTATCACGAGGTGCTGGCGAAAGATATTGACGCCGTGTTGATTGCCGCTCCCGACCACTGGCACGTGCGCATGGCCTGCGACGCGCTGGAGGCGGGCAAGGATGTCTACCTGGAAAAACCGGTCACCCACACCATCGAAGAAGGGGCCACGCTGGCTCATGCAGTTCATTCGAGCAAGCAGGTTCTGCAGTGTGGCATGCAGCAGCGCAGCTGGACCCATTTTCGCAACGCCGTCGACCTGATTCAGGCGGGCAGCCTGGGCCGCGTTGTCCAGGTGCGAACCTACTGGTGGCAGAACTACAACCAGGCGACCTGGAAGCCCAAGCCAGTGGACGCCCAGGCACTGGATTGGAAGATGTGGCTGGGAGGAGCGCCGGATCAACCCTTCAGCGAGGAGAAGTATTACCGCTGGCGCTGGTACTGGAATTTTGGCGGCGGCGCCATGACCGATCTGTTCGCGCACTGGATCGACGTGGCCCACTGGGCCATGAAGAGCGATACCCCGCGCGACGTACAGATGCTGGGCGACAAATATGTGTTTGAACAGTGGGATTGTCCCGATACTGTTCAGGCGGCGCTTCGCTATCCAGGGTGGGATGTAGTGTACGAGGGCATGATGAGTTCTTCGATCGACGATGGAGGACTCGAATTCCGCGGTACAGAGGCGACTCTGAAGATCAATCGCAGCGGCTTCGGCATTTTCCGCGAGGGATTGAAGGCCGATCAGAACCCTATCCTCAGTGAAGATAGCTTCGTCGACGGAACCGTGACCCACATGCAGAACTTCTTTGCCTGCGTTAAGTCCCGCAAGGAGCCGAACGCGCCGGTCGAAACCGGAATTGCCGCGGCCCGCGCCGGCCACATTGCCAATCTTGCCTACAAGCGCACGGGGCAGATTTCCTGGCCGCCGAAGGGCTCGGCCTAACTCATCGCGCGTCGGGCAGCAGACCCTGTTCTACCAGCACCGGCGGCCTGCGGTGCCTGGTGACCTGCTCATACGCGTAGGCCCATCCAAGCAGGTCGCCGTCTTTCCACGGCCGGGCGGAAATCTCCAGCCCAAACGGCAGCCCGTCGGGGTAGAAACCCCCGGGCACCACCACCGCCGGCACGCCGATCATGTTCACCCAGCTGGTGTCGCTGTGAGGGCCGCCGCTGATCTTCCCGTCCTGGGGCATGGTCTCGTCAGGCGGCGGCATCTGTGCTGCCGGGTAGACATAGCCATCCAGATGTAGCCGGTCCAGCGTGTTGACGTAGGCTTCGAGGGTCCGGCGCTTGGGAGCCAGGAAGTTGGCTTCGGCTTGCGGATCGGTCTCCACGTTGGTCTGCTTCATCGTTGGTCGGACGTTATCGTCGTCTGTGCTGTTGATGATTTCATGCGGCATAGGAGAGCCGACGGTTTTCTCATACTCTTCAATCGAGCGGTACTGCGGCGGTCCATACTCGCCGAGAAACTTTTCCGTGCCTTCGCGGATGTAAGCAAGAGTACAGATGTGTGAGGCTGCTTCTGCGAACGAGTCGTCCAGGACGGAATCGTCAAAGACGATGGTTGCACCAGCGGCGCGTAGCCCTTCGAGTGCCTTCATGAAGGCGGCGCGGGTTTCCGGCCGGAGAGGCGTCTGCGCCGCCGCTCGATCGGCTGTCGCCATACTCGCTGGCTCTGTCGGCGGCATGCCATGAAAGGGGATCCCAGCTCCCTGGAGGATGAAGGCAGGTACGCCGAAACGTTTGCCTTTGAGCGCCTCAGTCTTCAAGTAGCCGGTGTAGGGGCCCGGCTGAGCTTGTGGGTCCTCTCCCGCCATGACGTCCAGCGCGATGGTCGCGTCCGTTACGTTGCGAGCGATCGGCCCGGTGTTGTCGAGTAGCCAGTCCAGCGGCGCGATGCCGGCGATGCTTACCAAGCCGCGCGTTGGGAATACCCCAACCACGGAACTGGTAGCGGCCGGCATACGAATCGAATTGCCGGTATCAGTTCCGTTGCCCAGGACCGCGAAGTTTGCCGTGACCGCGGTAACGGTGCCGCCGGAAGAGCCTCCGGGGCTAAAGCGCACATCGTAGGCGTTGCCGGTGCGGCCATACGCGGTGCTGCGATTGGTATCGCTGGCGGCAAAGTCCGGCATGTTGGTTTGGCCGATGATGATGGCGCCTGCGGCTCGCAGTTTGGCGACGATGTCGGCGTCTTTGGGCGCGATCAGCTCGTGACCGGGAATCATGTAGCCTTGCCAGCCGTCGGTGGTGACCAGGCCCTTCACCGAGGTGTTGGCCTTGGTAACGATGGGTACCCCCCACAGTGCACCCTGTGGACTTGCCTCCGCATCTTCTCGAGCGGCGGTGGCCAGGGCGCCTGCCGTGTCGACGTTCTGGACTGCGCGGTAGATGCCGTTGTACTTCGCAATTCGCGCCATATACCACTGCACCACTTGGGTAACGGTGTATTTGTGGTCGCGGTACATCTGTTCGAGCTGCGGAACGGTGACTTCGAGCAGGTCGCGACTCATTGCATCTCGTGCGGTGTTGCCATTTGCGAAAGCAGGTGCGACGAACACGCTGAGCGCCACGGATAGGCAACAGCAAATAGCTCGCGTCTTGCTAGTAGCCCGAGCGAAACCTCGAGCAGCCAAAATACGTCCAACACTCATACCCGATCTTCTCTTACATTCATGAATCCGTGCTCCCCGTTCCTTCCGGCCCCGATCAAAAAGCAGCGTCCTCTGGCTTTGGCTTTGGTCCTTGCAATGGTAGCCTCTCCGCTGGTTGCAACTGCGCAAAACGTCGTCTTCAAGATTCCCCCGGTGAAAATACCTCTTGATGTCAAAGACCAGCCCATCACGATTACGGCTTCGGCAATCCTGACGATATCGTCCAGAGATCGCAATTTGAGGATATTGAACCTCCAGCTTACCGGCGACCTCTCTGACCTGCAGCGCAACCTTACCAGCCTTCTGAGCGCACAGCTCGACAAGGATGACCGCTGTGGAGAGCGTGTGGCAATTCAGAATGCCGCCCTCAAGCCTGCGGAGCCGGCGAGTATCGCCGTTGTTCAGCTGCACGTTGAACGTTGGGCCTGCGTAAAGGTGTTAGGCAAACAGGCGGCGAAAAAAGTGTTGGGAGGGAACGCGCAGGTACCCATTAAGCTCACGCCTGTGATTGAAAAAGATAGTACGGAGCTACAACTGCAGCCGGAAGTGGGTGAAATTCAGGCGGACGGTTCTCTGGGTGAGGTGCTGCGTTCCGGGGCATTGGGCGATGCGATACAGGAAAAGGTCCGCAGCTCCATCCTTAACGCGTTGCACAAAGGCACGAACCTGGCTGCAACGCTGCCTCCAGCGGTGCAGGGTTATGTCACCATTCAGAATGCTGAGTTCAAAGACGCGGGTGACGGAAGCCTCTTGGTGGTTCTCGACGGCGAAGCTCGCATCACGCAGGAGCAGGTAAAGCAGCTCTCTGACCAGGTGAAGGAGCGACTGGCCTCCCGCTAGAGCCGAGATTCGCGCTGTAAGGTTCATCCGCGCTTCGCCCGGCCCCCTAGGGGGCACATAAACCCTGGAGAGCAGGATGGGCGACCATACTGTCAGCGATCCTGTCCTACGGGAGTACATGGAATGATGCATCATTCTCTTGTTACCACTGATAGACTGCTGGCACAATATTCGGTCCGTTTAATCTGCATTGTAGCCAGGGGCCATGACGATCGCAGAAGGAACACAGTTTGGTCCGTACCGCCTGATCGAAAAGATTGGTTCGGGCGGGATGGGCGAAGTGTATCGTGCGCTGGACACGCGTCTTGAGCGCGAGGTCGCGCTCAAGCTGGTTTCCGAGACCTATCTCGTCACGGGAGTTGGCAGCGGTTCGCCCTCTCCGCTCACGCCTCACGCTACCCCTGATTCCCACGTCTCGCATGAGCGCTTCTTGCGTGAGGCGCGTTCGTCTGCCACTCTGAACCATCCCAACGTCTGCTCCATCCACGACACCGGGGAGCACGATGGCCGCCCGTACCTGGTAATGGAGTTGCTGCAGGGCGAGACTCTGAAGCATTACCTGGTGAAGGCGGGCGGGAAAGGACTAACCCCGGACGAGGTGATTTCGTTCAGCCAGCAGGCAGCATCTGCTCTGGCTGCCGCCCACGCCAAAGGGATCATCCATCGCGACATCAAGCCGGCTAACTTGTTCGTCGTCGATGCCGGCCGGGGCAAGCGAGTCATCAAGATTCTTGACTTCGGATTGGCCAAGAAGCAACCCGGCGTTGCCCCTGCGGAGTCGCGGACCTACGATCTTCCCGCCAACGGCAGCGCAGATCAGACTGCAATCGGACTAGGCACGGCCACGATGGAGCTCACCAGTCCCGGGTCAGCGGTGGGAACCGTGGCTTACATGTCGCCGGAGCAGGCGAAAGGAGAGCCGCTGGACGCCCGCACCGACCTGTTCAGTCTGGGAAGCGTCATCTACGAAATGGCCACTGGGAAGACTCCTTTTGCCGGTGGGTCTACGGCCGAAGTGTTCGCCGCCCTGCTCAGGGAAAATCCTCCTCCGATAAGTTCGCTGAACCCGGCGATGCCAAAGAAGCTGGATCCTATCGTGGCCAGGCTGCTGGCCAAGGATCCCGCTAACCGCTATGCGACGGCCGAGCAGTTGCAGGAAGCGCTCGATGCCCTGCAGCCGCAATCCGGCAATATGATGGCGGCGCCCCCCGCCGGCGGGAACAGGTCAAATAGGTCTTGGGCAGTCGCCGCGGTACTGCTCCTGCTACTGGTCGCGGGCGGAGTCACCTGGTGGAAGTTACGGCCCGCGGCGCCGCCGCCCCCGGAGAGCTCAACCGGAGCGGCGCCCGCGGCGGCAAAGGACTCCATTATCCTGGCCGACTTCATCAACCACACCGGTGATCCCGTTTTCGATACCACGCTCAACCAGGCGCTGCAGATCGATCTGGAGCAATCGCCGGTGATCAATATCGTGAGCCAGCAGCACCTGGCACAGAGCGTGAAGTATCTTGGCAAGCCGGCCGACACTCCGCTCACCCCGGAGATTGCACGCGAGATCGGCGAGCGCGAAGGCGTCAAGGCGATCCTCACGGGAACGATTGCCAATTTAGGCAAGGAGTACGTACTCACGCTGACGGCGCAAAATACCGCGACCGGAGACGAGATCGTGAGTGAGCAGGCGCAGGCTCCCGATAAGGAGCACGTACTGGACGCGCTGGGCAAGGCCGCCGCCGCCATGAGGGGCAAGCTGGGCGAGGATCTGGCCAGTATCAAGAAACTCGACACTCCCTTCGGTCAGGCGACGACCTCGTCGCTGGAGGCGTTTCGCGCCTATGCGCTGGGAGATAAGGCGCACGTGAGTGCGCATGATATTCCCGATGCAGAAGGTCATTACCTTCGGGCGATTGAGCTGGATCCTAACTTCGCCATGGCGTATGCGCGACTGGGGGTCGTGTATATCAATTCCACCCAGGTGGCGAAGGCGAACAAGTACTTCGAAAAGGCTTATGCGCTCTCGAAAAATGTGAGCGAACGCGAGCGGTTATACATCACTGGCCACTACTACCAGAATGTCACCGGCAACATGCCTAAGGTGGTTGAAGCGTTGCAGGAATCGATCCAGACCTACCCAAGCCAGGTGGACAGCTACATTAACATCACCGCGGCGTACACCGCGCTCGGCGAATTTCCAAAGGCTCTCCCGTTTGCCAGGAAAGCGGTGGAGATGCAGCCTGAGGATTCCATCGCCGCAGAAAACATGTTGGGGATTTACCTGGGCTTGAACCAGATACCCGAGGCCAAGGCGGAAATGGAGCGAGCCCAAAAGCTGGGTCTCGACACCAGCACGCTCGACCTTACAGGCCACCTGCAGACCTACTTTTTGCTGGGCGAACCCGGCGAAGTGCAGAAAATCATGACCAAGGTTGCCGGTCAGCCGGATGAGTTCCTGGCCACGCAGGTTCTGGCGAACACACAGCTTTTTGCCGGCCAGTACAACAAGGCTGCCGGGACCATCCAGCAAACCTACGAACAGGCGGGCCGCGCCAAGGCTCCGGACGTGCAGGCAAATGTTCTGCTCACCAACACCGCCAGCCGCGGACTCGCGGGATTGTGCGAAGGCAGCGATGCCGAAGTGCAAAAGGCGCTGGGGTTAGACAGGAGCCGGCAGACGGAGTCGTTTGCTGTGCTTGCTTCCGGCATCTGCGGCAACAGCAAGGTGGTGCAGTCCCTGGCTGAGGATTTGAGCAAAAAGTACCCGGACGACACCCTTATTCAGAACGTATATGTGCCCTTGGGCAAGGCGTTTGTCGCACTTGGCGCGGGACAAGCGAAAGAAGCGTTGGAAGATGCGGAACCGGCGCGGGCGTATTACCGGATTTTTCCCGCAGCCTATTTGCAGGGTCTTGCATACCTGCAATTGCATGATGCCAGCCGTGCCGTGAACGCATTTCAGAACGCAACCTTGTCGCCTGGCGGCAATCTGCAAGCAACGACGATCTTTTATGCCCAGGCGCAACTCGGGTTGGCGCGCGCGTATGCCATGAGTGGCGACAAGGCAGAGGCGAAGAAAGCTTATGAAGCATTCTTCGCCACCTGGAAAACGGCGGATGCGGACCTGCCAATGCTGCAAGCGGCCAAAAAGGAATACGCCGCCCTCTAGGGTGCCGTCTCTCCCCTTTGTCCTCTCGACCGCAGCGCAGTCGAGGGACCTGCTGTTTCCCTATCGTTAGACCGCTGCTCCGGGCCAGAACGTCTCTTCGCTTTGCCATCTCGACCGCAGCGCAGTGGAGGGACCTGCGGTTTCCCTGTCGCTAGACCGCTGCTCCGGGCTATAACGTCTCTTCGCTTTGTCATCTCGACCGCAGCGCAGTGGAGGGACCTGCGGTTTCCCTATCGTTATACCGCTGCTCCGGGCCATAACGACCCTCCCCTTTGTCATCTCGACCGGAGCGCAGCGCAGTGGAGAGATCTCTGTGTGGATGCTCTTTCGTGGAAGTGTTTTTCGACAGAGCCTGGTGGAGCGAACTTTCGTTTCCGAGCTCAGCGCTTCTTAATTAGAAGTCACTGAGACCGTAGCGCTGATAGACTGCTGGCACCGATGACCATTGCAGAAGGAACACAGTTCGGTCCGTATCGTCTGCTGGAGAAAATCGGCGCCGGCGGCATGGGCGAAGTCTATCGCGTACTCGATACCAGGCTGGAGCGCGAAGTCGCTCTGAAGCTGGTCTCTGATAGCTACCTGGTTGCGGATCTGGGAAGCGGATCCCCCTCGCCTACTCCCGGGCACCCTACGCCCACACCCACGCCCCACTCCGCCAGCCATGCATCGCATGAGCGCTTTCTGCGCGAAGCCCGGTCGGCGGCGACGCTGAATCATCCCAACGTATGCGCAATTTATGACACCGGGGAACAGGATGGCCGCCCCTACCTGGTGATGGAGTTGCTCCGCGGAGAGACGCTGAAGCGTTATCTTGCAAAAGCCGGCGGACACGGGCTGCCGCCCGAAGAGGTAGTGGCCTTTGCCCAGCAGGCCGCAGCGGCGATCGCAGCGGCTCATGCCAAGGGGATTATCCATCGCGACATCAAACCGGCCAATCTGTTTGTCGTCGATGGCCCTCGCGGTAAGCGGCAAATTAAGATCCTCGACTTTGGCCTGGCGAAGAAGCAGGCAGGTCTCGCGGTGGCTGACACCAGAACCTACGATCTGCAGGGCAATGGCAGCTCTGGACGAGACGGGCGTAGGGCCGGGAACAGCCACCATGGAGCTGACCAGCCCTGGTTCGGCGGTGGGAACGGTTTCCTACATGTCTCCCGAACAGGCACGCGGTTCGCCGCTGGATGCGCGCACAGACCTGTTCAGCCTGGGTACGGTTATCTACGAGATGGCTACAGGGAAGACGCCCTTCGGTGGCGGATCGACGGCGGACGTCTTTGTGGCCCTGCTGCGGGAGGATCCACCGCCGGTAAGCAAGGTCAATCCGGCCATGCCCAGGCAGCTCGATGCCATCGTGGCCAAGCTATTGGCAAAAGACGTGGCCTTGCGGTATGCGAGCGCGGAAGAGCTGCAGGAAGATCTGGAAGGCGTCAGCCTGGGCGGTGCAGTTGCGCCACCGCCAGCCAAGTCCTCCGCCGGCAAGCCCAAATGGCCGTGGATAGCCGGCGCGGCGGTAGTGGCCTTACTGCTCGCACTTGCCTGGTGGAAATACCAGCCCGCGGCTGCGCCCGGTGGTAAGGCACAGAACGGGACTGCAGCAACCGGGCCGGAGACGAAGAAGGACTCGCTGATCCTGGCGGATTTCGTCAACCGCACGGGGGATCCGGTGTTTGACACTACGCTAAACCAGGCGTTGCAGATTGATCTGGAGCAATCGCCGGTCATTAATATCGTGAGCCCGCAGCACCTGTTGCAGAGCGTGAAGTATCTGGGTAAGCCGGAGGGCACACCGGTCACGCCCGCGATTGCGCGCGAAATAGGCGAGCGTGAAGGCATCAAGGCCATCATTACCGGGACCATCGCCAACCTGGGTAAGCAATATGTCATTACCCTTTCGGCACAGAACACCGCTACCGGAGACGAGATCGTCAGCGAGCAAGCCCAGGCGCCGGACAAGGAGCATGTGCTGGATGCGTTGGGCAAAGCGGCTGCGTCGATGCGCGGGAAGCTGGGCGAGGACCTCAACAGCATCAAGAAACTGGACACACCATTCGGCCAGGCAACGACATCTTCGCTCGAGGCTTTTCGCGCCTATGCGCTGGGTGATAAGGCACACGCCAAGGCGCATGACATTCCAGAAGCGGAAGGGCACTACCTGCGTGCCATCGAACTGGATCCCAACTTTGCCATGGCTTACGCGCGCCTGGGAGTGGTGTCTATTAATTCCGGCCAGGTGACCAAGGCAAGCAACTATTTCTCCAGGGCTTACGCGCTGTCGAAGAATGTGAGCGAACGGGAAAGGCTCTACATCGCCGGCCACTATTACGAGGCCGTCGAGGGCAATATACCGAAGGTTGTGGAAACTCTGCAGGAAGCCATCCAGGCTTACCCGGGGCAGATCGACAACTACATCAATATCAACGTTGCCTACCAGACACTCGGTCAATACGATCAGGGCCTTCCCTATGCGCAGAAGGCGGTTGAGATCGATCCGCAGGAATCCATCGCCGGCGAGAACCTTTTGTCCGACTATATCGCCCTGGGCCGGATGGCGGATATGAGGAAGGAGTTGGATCGAACCGAAAAAATGGAGCTGAACAGCAGCACCAGTGACTTGGTGATATACATGGTTGCCCATTTTCTGTTGGGGGAGCCGCAGGAAGTGCAAAGGGTGATGGCGAAAATAGCGGGGCGCCCGGACGAGTTTCTCGCTACTTCGATACTGGCGACCACGCAGCAGTATGCCGGCCAGTATCAGCTGGCGGCGGCGACCATGCAGCGGGCAGCCGAGCAGGCGGCCCGGGCAAAGGCGCCCGATGCGCAAGCTGGGTTCGTTCTAGAGAGTGCCTTGGCACGCGGGCTGGCTGGGCTATGCGACTCCGGCGAAGCCGTGCGACAGGCGCTCTCACTCGACAAAAGCAGGCAGAACCAGGCCTTCTCGACCTTGGCCGCTGCCGTCTGTGGCGACGGCAAAGTTGCGCTGCCGCTGGCATCCGAGTTGACCAAAAAATATCCTCAGGACACGCTTATCCAGGATGTATACGGACCCTTGGCAAAAGCGTTCGTGGCTCTGGCCGCAGGCCGAGCACAGGAAGCGATCGATGCCGCCGAACCAGCCAAACCTTACAACGCGAATTATCCCGCTTCCTATGTGCAAGGCCTGGCATACCTCCAATTGCACGATGCCAGTCATGCACTGGGCGCCTTTCAAACCGCCACTCGGGCCAATGCGGGAACCCTGACTATCGCGGCTGCACCGTATCTTGCGCAGTTGCAATTGGGGCTCGCGCGCGCTTACGCCATGGGCGGCGACAAGGCGAGCGCGAAGAAAACCTACGAAGCATTTTTTAACACCTGGAAAGACGCAGACGCTGACCTGCCTCTGCTGCTAGCAGCAAAGAAGGAATACGCGGCCCTCTAAGGAGAAGTTGTGCGTCGAGCAGTCTCCCTCTCTCTCGTCGTTTTTGCCCTCCTGTTGTCTGGCTGTCATTCGACTTACTACAAAGCCATGAGCACCCTGGGCAAAGAGAAGCGCGACATCCTGGTGCAGCGCATCAAGGACGCGAAAAAGGATCAGGATCAAACCAAACAGAAGCTGCAAACCACGATGGAGTCGTTCCAGGCGCTGACCGGCTTCAAGGGCGGATCGCTGGAAAAATCCTACAAACGTCTCAACTCCGATTACGAAAACGCCGCATCGCAGGCGGGCAAACTTCACGACAAGATTCAGTCGATCGATCAGGTGAGCAACGATCTGTTCAAAGAGTGGCAGGGCGAGATCAACGCCATGGATAACGGCAAATTAAAGTCGCAGGATAGCGTCATGCTGCGCAATGCAAAAACGCGCCAGGCCACTTATATGCGCGCCATGCACCGCACTGAGGACCAGATCGCACCGGTGTTGAAGGCATTTCATGATCAGGTCCTGTTTCTCAAACATAATTTGAATGCGCGTGCGATTGGCTCGTTGAAAAACACTTCAGCCGGCCTGCAGAGCGATGTCGCCGGCCTGGTCCAAAGTATCGATGCTTCCAGCCAGGAAGCGGACAAACTCATCTTGTCTCTCGCGGCTTCCGACAACAAGAACTAGCTGCTGGAAACAGGTATAATTCCGCGATTCCAAAAAGCGAGGAAAGAATGACAACAGCTGTGAATTCTCCGGTAACGCCGGAACGCATCATGCAGTTTGCCTGGGGGTATGTGCCACCGCTGGTTCTGGAGGCGGCCGTTCGCCACCGCGTTTTTGATGTTCTGGATGCCGGCCCTAAAACCATCTCCGAGGTACAGAAGGAGACTGGCGCCTCAGAACGGGGATTGACTGCGGTGATGAATGTCTTGGTGGGCCTGAACTTCCTGGAGAAAGATAAGCATGGTGTGTTTTCACTCACGCCGGAGAGTGCCGCATTTCTTGTCAGCAGCAAGCCCGCCTTCCAGGGTGGCATGCTTCGTCACGGCAGCCAGCAGTTGATCCCCAGGTGGCTTCATCTGACCAGGGTTGTCGAGACCGGCAAACCGGAGGCTTCCGTGAACCAGCAAGGGCCAGGGTCCGACTTCTTTCAGCAATTCGTCAACGATATCTTGCCCCTGAGCTTTCCCGCGGCGCAAACGCTCAGCCGTCATTTGCATGCGAATGGTGCGGCGGCGGCGCGCGTGCTCGATCTCGCGGCAGGCTCAGGAGTGTGGGGCATAGCGATGGCGCAGGGTTCTGAGCAGGTGCGGGTCACTGCGGTCGATTGGCCTGATGTGATTCCCGTAACCCGCAAAACTGTCGAGCGCTTTGGGCTGGCAGACCGGTTTTCCTTTGTAGCCGGCGACCTGATGCAGGCTGACTTCGGAAGCGGCCACACCGTGGCGACGCTCGGTCATATTCTGCACAGTGAAGGCAGCGAGCGCAGCCGGGCCCTGATCAAAAAGACCTTCGACGCACTCTCATCCGGGGGAACGATTGCGATCGCCGAATTCCTTGTCAATGCGGATCGGACTGGGCCTCTGAATGCGCTCTTCTTCGCTGTCAACATGCTGGTGAACACAGATTGCGGCGACACCTATTCCTTTGAAGAGATCAGCGGCTGGTTGAACGAGGCCGGCTTCAAGAATGCGCGGACCCTCGAAGCACCGGGACCATCGCCGCTGATTCTTGCAACTAAGCCTTAGGCCAGATAAATGAATGGCCGCTTTCTGTTAGTAGAGAGCGGCCATTGTTGTTCGTGCGATGAGGAGTTACTGCAGTTCCTCCACGCTGCGGGCGACGTATACCGGCTGTCCATTTGCCGGATTCTTCAGCACCAGGCCAACCACACGGAGTGGGATAGCCGATCCGCCGCTAAGGTCGCTTATCCCATTGAGTCCACCCAGATATTGGGTTAAAGGTGTGGTGTAGACGGTGATGGGACCGTTGAACAGAACACCGGCCAATCCGTTGGAATTGAATTGGAAGGTGCCATTACCGGAATTCGTGCTGCCGGCAACCCATTCACCCGTGTGACCCTCATGGCGAAGGACGATGCGATGAGCAGTGACCATTTGCGAATTCGTGGCGCCGCTCGCCGGGCCACCGATACTGATGTGCTGACCGGCAACCAGGAGACTCGAGTTAAAGAAGAAGGTAGTGAGCGGGGTGTGCATCTTGTAGATGAAATACTGCTCGCTGCCGTTGAGATTGATGTTGGCGATCTGGCCTAGCGTCAGCCCGGTATCCGCCGGCAGCTCCGCACGGACATACATGTTCAACGACTGTGCCTGGCCTTGCGCCGGGGTGACATATGTAATCAGGCCGGCTGCCCAATAACCATCTTGCGACAGAATGCCTACGCAATCCGCGCTGATGGTCTGACTGTTGGGTGCAAAGGAGCCAGAGACCTGAACGATGGAGCTGGTACTCAGGTTGGCAATGGTTTCGTTATTTTCGAACTCGGTGTTGGGCGACAATTGCACCGTGTACTGACGGCCATGTGGGCCCTGAATAACAAACGAGTCGGAGGTAGAGTCGACGCTGACGACACCGGCGTCGAACTCATCGATATAACGTTCAGGATCGCTCGCGCTTAGGGCCTTGAGGTCGAGGACAGGGGTTACTTGGCCGGTGATTTGTCCATTAGCGTCTACCTGAACGGATTGCCGCAGATCGAAATCAAGTCTGAGCGCATCCATGTCGCCGGCGTTGACAACAAAGGGGCTGGCGAGATTGATGGTGACGACCGATTGGGTAAGAGTCGCTGCTTCGGAGGCCATGGTGGGCGCTGTGGGTGGGGCTGTGAAGAGATAGCCAAGAGTTGCGCTGCCCAGGGTAATGGTCGCGGTGGTGTAAGTACCGGCCGGGATCGAGTTGAAATCAAGCAGTGTATTAAGCCCGTTGAAGCGAGCAAAGTCGACCGTCTGCGCGCCGTTCAGGATAGACACCGGGGTTGAGGAGCCGTTGGAAAGAGTGATGCTCTGCACATTGACGGCGAAGGAAACCACGCTTGGAAGGGGCGCATCGGTTCCGAGCACGTAGACAGAACCGGTCTGTGCAGGAGTTGACGTTGAACTGCCACTTCCGCTAGGGGCACTGCCGTTTCCAGAGCTACAACCAGCTACGCACGCGATAACAGCAGTCGACAAGAACACGCGAATGCCATGGGTATATTTCATAAATCGTCCCTGCTTTCCTGATTGTCTAAGTTTGTGCTGTAGAGCACCGGAAGCAATCACACCCAAGGTGTAAGCCTGGGGGGCGGATGTCGTCGCTGCCACAAGGTGACTGTGCGATTGCTTTCACTGTGGAGAGAAAACACTGGCGCTCCATCTAAAGTTTCGCCAGTAAGTGCAACTTTAGGGTGAGTACTGTGTTTTATCAGACGGTGGCGACAACACGAGCTAAAAGATAACTCGCGACTTAATAGAGGTTAAGGAGGAGTGAACGCATCTTGTAACCTTACCCTGCTGCAAATGTGGGTGGCATATCTTCCTGGGATGACTCACTTATAGCGGATGGATACGTTGTTGGGGACGCTGTATGCGTCGAAGGGTCGACCCTCGATTGCTCCGGAACGTCTATTACGGGCGCAGCTTTTGATGGTTCTGTACTCGATCCGATCGGAGCGCCAGTTGATGGAGCAGTTGGATTACAACCTGTTGTTCCGGTGGTTTGTGGGTCTTGAGATGGACGATGCTGTGTGGGACGTGACGGTGTTCACGAAGAACCGTGAACGGCTGATCTCAGGTGAGGCGAGCCAGCAGTTGCTGGTGGCGGTGTTGGAACAGGCCCGGGAGCACGGGTTGCTGAGCGAAGAGCACTTCACGGTGGACGGAACGCTGATCCAGGCCTGGGCCTCGGCGCAGAGCTTCAAGGGAAAGAAGGACCCTCCTGCTCCGGGTTCTGGTTCCGGGAAAGATGGGGAGTTGCTGCTGCGCGACCAGGTGGAATCAACGACCGATGGGGATGCCCGATTGTATAAGAAGGCGTTGGCAGATAAGGCGGTGCCGAGTTATCAGGGCCATGCGTTGATGGAGAACCGTAACGGGTTGATCGTGGCCGCCGAGGCCAGCCAGTCCTCCAACGCTGCCGAGCGCCATATAGCGCTGAAGATGCTGGATAGGGTGGTGGGATCGAAGTGGAAGCGGCTGAATAAGCGAGTCACGCTGGGCGCCGACACCTCCTATCAGGAAAAAGAGTTCATCCAAGCCCTGCGTGAACGCAAGGTGGCTCCGCATGTCAGCCAATACGTCAAGGGCAATCTGGATAAGAACTGCCTGACCAACAGAGAACGAAACGACAAACGGCGCGCGATCAGTCACAAGAAACGCAAGCTCATCGAACGCTCCTTCGGGTGGGGCAAATCCGATCGGCTGCTGTGCCAGGTCAAGCTACGTGGGCTAAAACGAGTGGACTGGTTCTATCGGCTCACCATGGCCGCCTACAATCTGACGCGGATGTGCAGGCTCATCCCGTTTCAAACCGCGACCAGCTAAGGCCCACGTGTTCTGTTTCTGGGTCATGGTCAGGACAAATGTTTGCGTATGCGTCGGCGCGGACGCGCCCGACGCTGTGACGGTGACGTTGTACGTGCTTGACTGCTCCTGTTGTGGTGGTTGAGATGTGTTACCTGAAGTTCCACAGCCAGCCAATGCAAGAATGAATACGAAAAGCAACACCCAACGCGCCTTTCGTGATTTGCCGCCAAAGCCGAACCAGAAGAGCGGCAGCGGTGAAACCAGGGCAACGACTAATCCTCCCGGTGCAGGAATCCATCGAGCGCTACTGGTTGTGCTCACGGTCATAGTTGTACTCTGCGGAGCACTTCCCGAAAGGATTGCCGGAGCAAAGCTGCAGCCCCACCCACTGGGCAAGCCAGAGCAGGCAAACGAAAGCGCAGCATTGAATCCATTTTCCGGAGCTACTTTCACCGTTAAGGATCCGGGCGTACCTTGCGCAACGGTTAGAGTGCCACTCGACAAGGTGAGTCCGTAATCGGGCGATGGGGAAGGTGAAGGGTTTCCAGGAGCAGTGCCGGCAGCGGTGATGGTTACCGCGACCACGTTGGAGGTCGATGCTGCGTCGGCTGCATCTCCACTGTAAGCCGCACTCAGCAAGTGGCTCCCAATGCTCAGCGTGCTGAGAGTAAGCGGCCCTTTGCCCGAGGTCAAGCTCGCAGATCCGATCGCAGCATTGCCGTCTAAAAAGGTAATCGTTCCGGTAGCGGATGCAGGGGCGACAGTCGCCGTAAGTGTGATCGGCTGTCCCGACACTGCCGTTGTGGCAGAAACCGCCAGGGTGACCGAGGTCGTTTGTAGGCCTGCAGCGGTATTTACTTGCATCGACACAGCGCTCGACGTGGACGACCCATCGGCGGTGTCTCCGGCGTACGACGCGGTAATACTGTGGGTGCCGGCCGCCAGTGTCGTGATGGTGAACGCAGCGGTCCCATTCGACAACACGGCGGTACCGATGGAGGTTGTGCCGTCAAGCAGGGTGACGGTTCCGGAAGGTGTAGAACCTGCAGCTGCAGCCACGGTGACATTGAATGTCACAGACTGCCCGGCGTTGATCTGGGTAGCCGATGCGGAGAGGGTTGTGGTGGTGGTAGCGGCCGAAGCAGCTGCCGGCTGTACCACGAACATCACAGCCGAATAGCCGGGAAAGGTATAGCTGAGAGAGCCGTTACTAATCGCGGCGTCAGACGGGTGCGCGATCGAAGTAAGGCTTGCCGAGGTATAGGTGTATACCTGGGCCGTTGCCGGCAGGGTCAGGTCAGAGAAAGCAATGGAGCTGCTCAAGCCCCCGGTCGTCTTGTTGATGACCAGGATGGTCACCGCATTGTCGCTCGAACGCTGAGCCGCGTAAATAGAGAGTGATCCCTGGTCGCTGCTGACAGCACTGACCGAAGTATCGCCGAACTGGCTTCCGTTACCGTCGTAGTTCCTGAACATGCGAAAGGAGTAGGCGATGGGATCCTGTGGTCCTGGTGCGCTCCACATGTTAGCAAAGTCGATAGGCTCCCGGCCGAAAATGCCAAGCACGTCCATTTCGGCAATCGCATCGACAATCGACTTCTGCCCGCTGTCGATGCTGTATTCAGAGAGCGATAACATGGTTCCCGGATAGTATGTGTTGATCCAGCCACGGAAGCGGGGAATCAACTGCATTGGTCCGTTGAAGTCGTATTGCTCTACCCACGTCCCGCCATTGTAGGTCGGATCCCACAACGTGCGGGTGGAGGCTAGCTGGGCTACCGGGCTGGAAACGGTGAAGTAGTAGTGTTCGTCGAAGTAGTCGAGAATTCGCTGCCCGTGAGCCTCTTCATAGGCCGCCATTTGTTGTAGATAATATTCGCCGGCGTAGAGGCCGCCTTGCTGACTGGTGTTCCCGACCCAACCGCCCAGGGTGAAATCGGAGGGTCCCAGGACGAAGGCTGAGCTATCCGCCTGCTTGATTGCGGCCGCGTATTGCTGTCCCAGTTGCGTAATGGTTGGATACGTCGCTTGAACCGGCATGACATCCCGATGAGTGTTCGACCATCCGCCTGGCTCGTTGTCGAGTTGGTAGAACTTCACTCCGCCTTTGGCCGCCGTGCCAAAGGTGCTTACCAGGTGTTGTACCCACTGCTGTTGCAGGCTGGTGGTGTTGTCAATGTGGTTGGCGTAAATATTGTTATCGATTAGCTGCGTTCCATTGGTGGCTATGCTGTTTCCGCAGGTGTCCCCGTTCGGATGCACATAAGGATTGGTGGATTGTTGTGCCCCATAAACAGAGACCGGAAAGCTGCAACTCCATGCCGCGCTTTTATTGACGTAGGGAATGATGGGGATGGTTATCAGCGCGTCGGCTGGTTTGTAAGTATTGACCATAAGGTCCGCCGAGGCGCTGGGCACCGGCGTAGTTTCCCCGTTGCCGCCCATGAAGTACCAGTCGAAACCTGAATTGCTGGAATCTACCTGCCAGTTGTAGCGGGTTGTTCCGTCGCCGCCCCAGCGGATATTTCCAACCTGGATTTCTTTCGCGAAAGTCGCGTCGAGGCCGTAGTTGGCGATGCCGTAGATGTCCGAACTGATCGCGTGGCGAGAAGCTGATGCATCAACCGCGAGCGTAGGCGCTTGGGAAAATGCTCGCTGACTGCCGCATGTGACTGTCCACGTTCCCAGAGCAAGAAGTATTGCGTGCGCGCGATTGATTCGCATACCCGGCCTCGCAGTCTAGCGCTTGCTTGGGCAGGGTATCTTTAACTGTGTTACTCGTTCCAGTTACTGATGGGGGATGGGTGGCCTTGGGCCACCCACTCTTATTTGCTGGTTGTGCCGTACATCGGAGTTTCAACTTTCTTGTAACCGGCCGGCACCTCGAAAGCGGAAGAGGGAACACTCTCCCGGGAGAAATTCGATTTCTGCGTCGTTGTCTCCATCAGGACTGCGCTCGACGCAGTCTGCGATCCGTCCGCTGCCGGTGTCGTCGAGTTGGTCGTGTCTGCCGGAGCGGGCTTCTTGCGATGGAAACCGCCGAGCGCGGAGCCGCCCAACGCAGATCCTAAAAGCCCGCCGACCGAATTGTTCGAACTCGCGGGAGGTGTGCTCGCCGCAGGAGTTGACGCTTGTGCCGAGTTTTGCGAGGCGCCGGGGCCATTCCCGCTCCCACCCATTCGCGTGACCTCCATGACCCTGGTGCCCTGGAGTTTTGCCATTTCTTTAGCCATCTGCGCCATGGCTTCCTGGGATCCGGGTTTGCCGCTAAACATCTGCGCCATAGCAGGATTTTGGCCGGCCATTTGTGATTTCCATGCCGACATATCGACGCCGGCCATCAGCTTCTGGCCGAACCGCTTGTCGAAGTCCTGTACCTCCTTCACCTCCGGTGGATCAGGAGCAATCCATGCATCCGTCGTCACCACATATGTCACGGTGTTGGTTGCGTCTGTAGGAGGGGCGTTGGGATCGGTCACATGCATCTGCATAGTGACCAGCTGTTCCTGCGCCGTTAATCCGTTGACATCCTTGCTCACTCCCGTGTTCTTGACGGAAACATCGAAGCTGGTCTTCAGATCCGTTTTGGGCTGCTGCGGTTGTTGCGGTTGATCCTGCTTTGCTTGTTGCTGCGCTTGCTCCATTTGCTTGGGCATGTTCTCAAATGCCTGCCGCATCTGGGCGAAGGTCACCACAGAATAAGTTTTGTGCAGGTTGTCGATGTGGGTGATTGTTTCCCGGTCGAGATCGGTGATTTCGGTCGAATCTTTGCCTACCACGGCCTTCTGGTTGCCATGCACCATGGTGGTTGTCGTGTTCGGGGCAAACATATTGCCTACCGATTTGCTGAGAAAGCCCATGGATTTGAGCGGGGCCACCATGCTTCCTCCCGTGATCTGGGTGGTTTCCTGGTAGCTCGCGTCGGCGAGGGTCATACGACTGGCCATCAGGATGATCGCAATGGCTGTCAGGTTACGGGTTTTCATGGTCTGCCTCCGGACTGGTTATAAATCCCTGGGGCCCGGGGGTGGCTCTGCGGGTAGTGCGCAAGTAGCTTACCAAAAAACCGCTTTGACGGCGGAATTGAATGCTGCCCGGCCCTGGCTGCTGTTCTCTGCCGCTGGCTGGGCTTAGATTTGTCTCACAGATTAGACATAGTTGCTGATTTCAATGAGGTTGGAATCCGGGTCGCGGAGGTAAATCGAACGCATCCTGCCGACGGCGCCGGTGCGTTCCACCGGCCCCAATTCAATGGCATAGCCCTTTGATATCAAGTGCGAGATCACATCTTCTAGCGAGGTTTTCGTGATAAAGCACAGGTCTGCCGAGCCGGGCGTAGGGTGAGCTGCTTTGGGCTCAAACTCGTTTCCGGCCTGGTGCAGGTTGATCTTCTGCTCTCCAAATCGAAGCGCTTTCCTGCTGTCGAATGTGACCAATTCCATACCCAGAGCGGACGTATAGAAAGCGACCGTTGCGTCTATGTTAGATACCGTCAGAACAAGGTGGTCGAGGTGATCGATAGCGAATCCCATCCCGCTATTTTAATAGCCGGGCGGTGGTGGTCCATGACGATACACTTCCTCATAGCCGTTACGAAAAGCGTGCCGGTAATCGTCCATGAGAGGTGGAGGCACAGCAGGATTGCGGAAGCGTGGGTGACGGTTAGGATCGGGAGGTGCTCCGTTTGCAATGTCGCGTCGCGCCGCCTCAATTCCATCATGGTGGCCCTGTTCCGCGGCTTGCGAGTAGGCCGGCGGTGGTGGAGGCGGCGGGTAGTAGGGGGCCGGCTGCGGATGGGAACAACCCGCCAAAGCAAAGGGAAGTAGCAAGATTGCCATCGCGATCAGTTTCTTCATGATGTTTCCTTTCTGAGAAGCAAACCCGCGTAGGAGAAGAACTGTTGCGGGCGCAACGCAAAAAAGAGCATCGACGTGTAGTGACCCTTGAAGTCAGGAGTGGTGTGAGGACGCAGGCTAAAAGAAACTTGCGTGAGGTCTTACCTTCACTAGGCGCTTCCTCCGGTCGGGATCGACAATTCTGTTGCGGGGCAAGTATTTCGGTCGCTGGAAGGGCATCTTGCCGACCATAACAGAATTGTCATCCCGACCTTAGCGTAAGCGTAGTGGAGGGTACCTGCTGGATTTCTTTTCCGGGTACTCACATCACCCTCTAAAGCCCCGGAGCTCTCAACCAAGAATGGCACGGCCGAAGCCGTGCCATTCCATACCCTTCACGTCTAGGGCTAGTGCCCATCAATACAAAATCTTCAAACCAAATTGAATGATGCGCGGTTCAAAGGTGCTGGTGATGCTGCCGCCGCTACTCGGCGGGCCGCCAAGGGTACCACCGAGCCCGCTCGCGGGCAGGTACAGATTAGTGTGGTTGAACGCGTTATACATTTCCGTGCGGAACTGAACCTTGAGACCTTCAAGAGGCGTATCAAAATTTTTGTTAAGTGCAAAATCCGTCGTGTAGTACGCCGGGGTTCTGCCCGGGTTGCGGCTGTTGTTGCCGAATGGGCTTAGCAATGCGCCACCGGCACTCTTGGTAGGGGGTAAACTTAGCGCAGCGTAATTAACGTATTGGATATAGCCACTGGAAAGCTTTACCCTCTCGGTCAGAGGAACCCCCGGTACTCGGTTCGGCCGGTACTCGTTGGCTCCGCGATACGTGGCTGCAATCTGCGGCGACAGTGCGTTGGCGGAATTCGGGGTGTAGGTAAGGTTGAACGGCGTACCAGCCTGCGCGGTGTTGATGCCGCTGAGCTGCCATCCCCCCACGACTGCATTCACCAGGCCTTTGCTCCCGCTCAGGAACTGCTTCCCGTTTCCAAAAGGAAGATCGTAGACCAGGCTGGTGACGTCGGAGATGGGTAGGTTGTAGTCGGATTGCGCGTAGTCGGCAGCGATGTTGTTCCCATCCTGCGGAGACGGAGTATTGCCCTCGAGCGACGCGCTGGCATTGTCCAGCGAGTGCGACCAGGTAAACGAATTCAACAGCGTAAGACCACGTACCGAACGCTGCTCATAGCGAACTTGCAGGGCCTGATATTGTGACCAGAACTCATTGACAGCGGCCGTAATGTCGCTGGGCCAGGCGCTGTAAGGACGGGTAAATCCGGCCGACGGATTGATTTGGTTGGCGTTGAGAAACCCCTGCAGCTTCACGCCGTGATTGCCGACAAAGGCGATGTCCAGCACGCTGTTCTTCGCCAGCTGTGTTTGTACGCTCAGGAAATAATCCTGTACGTAACTGTCCCTGGTGTTTTTAGGAATGTAAGTGATGTTGTCGGTCTTGGGGTTGAAGGTGGTAGCTAATCCCTGAGGGAAGCCCTGATCCACCGTGCGATATCCGGCTGTACCTGGTTTCGGCTGGGTCACTGAGACGAACAGCGCATTGGGTGCATTGATAGCCAGGATATCGCCCGAGCCGGCACGCGTATAGTGCACGTAGCTGATTCCGTAACCGCCACGGACAACAATCTTCGGAGTTGCTGCATAGGCAAATCCAAGCCGCGGTCCAAAGTCGGAAAAATCCGGATTCACCAGGGTCTTGCCATAGACTCCGCCGGCTGAGACAGGAGTCACCGCGCTCGTCTGTGAATAACCGGGTGTGATGGTCAAGACAGTTTGCGAAACCGGATCAAAGTTAGAAAGCAGATTGTGCTGCTCTGAGTAAGGGGAACCGTACTCCCAACGCAGGCCTAAATTCAATGTCAGGTTGGGCAAGACTTTCCAGTCATCCTGGGCGTAGACGTTGTCCATGGTCTGGCGCAGGTGAGCGACAAACAAGTTAGCCAGCGAGTAGTTGTTGGTCGTCCCGAACAGAAAATCCGCCCAGTAGTTGTCGCTGACCGCGGCGTTGATGCTGGTGCAGTTGGGGTTGACCGGAACCTTGACGCCGGCAACCGTGGTGCTGGGGCAAAGGCTGTAGCCGCCCGAATAGCTGAACGAGCCGTAGAGTGGATTGTTGTCGTTGACTGCCATCCAGATGTGCTCGTACTCGTAGCCGAACTTCAATGAGTGCTTTCCCTTCACCCAGGTGAAGTTCACCTTGGGATCGAGCAAAGACGGGTTTTGCCATTGAGGGTTAGTGCTCTGGCGGCCAAATGCGGAGAAACCGGAGACGCTGGTGGAGGGTAGGCCGCCCGAGACTGTGGGATTGTTCGGCAATCCTGGAATCGTTATTGCATTATCGCCAATGGAAAGCGAATACTTGCCGGCTTTGGTCTTGGAAAGTCCCACGCGTGCGTCGATGACTTTATTCGCGCCCCAGAGGTGAGTGTAGCCAAGCGCTACCTGCTGATCGAGAATGCGGATGGTGCCGTTGGTTTGTCCGTCGAGCGGCAGCAGGATAGAGGGGTAATTGACACCAGTCTCCTTGCGGTCACTCACCCGCACGAACCAGGAATTCGTAGCGTTTTGCTGATAGTCGAGCCGCAGGTCGCCCTTGTCGGAGTCATCGGAAAATGGGACCAGCTTGGAATAATCGTTGGTCGCGAGGCCGGTCGAAGCAAGTCCGCTCGTCGGCAGCCCGGGGATCTGTTTGAAAAATCCAACGATCTGCTGCGATATCGGGCTGATGGCGCTCGCTGGTATGGGAGTATTCGCGGCGTATACCTCCCCGGTAAGAGGATTTTGTACCGGTACCACCAGGATACCGTTGAGCTCATTCTGGGTGGGGAGAGTGAGCACTGTGAGCGGCTTGAGCGTCTGGCGGAAGCCTTCGTAATCCACAAAGTAGAAGAGCTTGTCCTTGCGAATCGGACCACCGAAGTTCACGCCGAACTGGTTGCGATTGAAGGTTGGCTTCTGGAAGGGAACGACATTGCCCGTGTTGCCGACCACGGTCGGTTTGAAGTAGCCGGCGGCGTTCAGGTCGGTGTTGCGTATGAACTCGTACAGGGTGCCGTGGAAACGATTTGTTCCGCTGGCCGAAGCGACATTAATGGTTGCGCCGGAAGAGCGGCCATATTCCGCGTTCTCGTTGTTGGTGACTACGTTCCATTGGGCGACTGAGTCTGGGGGGATGGCGATGATCTGGTTGTCGAATCCCTGGTTGCTTTCGCCATAGGCGTTGTTGTCCATCCCGTCCAGCAGAAAGTTGTTGAACATGCTGCGTTGGCCGTTGATGTTGTAGGCGCCCTGGCGCACCAGGCTGCTGATCGAACTGGTCGTCGCGGCTGTTGGAGCCTGCCGTGAGCCCGTGACCAACGCCAATAGATCCGAATAGTTTCGGCTCACCAGCGGTAGCGCTTCGGTCTGATATTGGGTAATAGTTTGGCCCCTCTGGCTCGAATCTGTCTCGAGTTCCAGCGCCACATCCGTGACCTCTACGGAAGTCTGTGCTTGCCCAACCTTTAGTTCCAGATCGATGCGTTGCCGGTTGCCTACGGAAATCGTGATGTTCTTGGCGACTGCCTCGGCGTAATTTGGCGCTTTCGCCGAGATGGTATACACCCCGGCGCGCAGCGAAGGCACCTCGTAGTCACCGCTGCTGTTACTGGTGGCTGAACTCTCAATGTTGGTGGCAGTGTTGGTCACCGTGATGGATGCATTTGGGACTGCCGCCCCGCTCTGATCGTGGATCGTTCCTACCAGGCTTCCCACATCGAACTGGGCATACGCGGCGCAGCTAGCAAAACATAACGACACGGCCAAAAAAAGAGTGCGAATTGCTTGAATCATCGGGTTGCTCATATGCTTTGAAGATATGAATACCCTGGGAACGGATGTTTAAAGGAATGCAAATGCCAGATGAATATGAATGATTGATGAACGCATTACGAACACACTATAGCAGGCCTGGGAAATACTTGAGTTGGCAACGTTTCTCTTCTCTCACCTCTGCTCCGGACCATGACGAGCCTCCCCTTTGTCATCTCGACCGAAGCGAAGCGCAGTGGAGAGATCTCTGTGTGGATGCTCTTTCTTGGAAGTGTTTTTTCGAAGGCGCTGCCGCGGGATCCGGAGTGTCTTTTACAAAGCAACATCTCACAGCACCTCAAATAAAACTCCCGGTTCGTGCCCGCCACAGTGCTCCATCAATGGGGTCCACGCCTCGAGCAGGTGCCTGCACTCGAGGAAACTCGCGCTGGACGGCTCTGATGAAAGCATCACGCAGCGGGCGAACATTTTCCAGGATGCTGCCGGCAAAGGCGATAGGAGGAGTCCAATCATCTTCGCTAGAGGCACGCCGCAAGCGACGGATGACCAGCCGTACCAGGTACGCCAGCTCCTCCCCTTGCTGCCGAAGGACCGCTAAGGCGATTTCGTCTCCCAACTCTGCGCAGCTCATGACAATTCCCGTCAGCGTCGAAAAGTCGGGAGGCGGAAGAGTATTGGCGTGTTCCACCAACTGATCCAGGGACGACAACTGCCAGAAGTCCAGCACTGCGGGCAATAGCCGCGTCTCCCGCTCCTCGTCCTTAGCCAGGAAAATCGCGCGCAGGCTTTGCAGTCCAATCATGTGTCCGGATCCCTGGTCGGCGAGCGCCGGCCCCCAACCCCCTGCGGAAATGAGATCCCCGTTGCTGGTGCGGCCTACCACGTTGGATCCTGTGCCCGCCAGCACCAGCACGCCTGCACGTCCGGGGAAAGCAGCATCCAGTGCGATCTCGACGTCGCCCAAAATAAGCAATCCGCCGCTTACCCTTGCGGTGATCGACTCACGCAACCAATCCGTCACCAACGAAACCGTCTCCCCGGCAGTCCCGACACAGGTCCGGGTAATAGCTTTCATAGAGATGCCCGTGCGCGCCGAGAGTTCTGCCAGCGCCGACTCAAGGTTATGGCAGGCGGTTGCCGCGTCGACCCGCATGCGCTTGATGGTGCCCGTGCGCACCCGCGCCAACTCGCGTGTTTCATCGGCCAGCACGTAGTCGGTTTTGGTCCCGCCCGCATCCAGGGCCAGAAAAAAACTCATCTGGTTATACGCTCCTCGAATCTACGCAGCTGCAAAGTGGGCCTCAATCTCCTCCAGGGTCTTTCCCTTGGTTTCGGGCAGAAAGAACGCCACCGTCGACAGGTAAATCACCGTGAAGCCACAGAATAGGAAAAACATCATGGAATAGCCATACTTGCCCACTACCGGCAGGAAGATCGCCGCCAACGTGGTGGAGACCATCTGGTTGATCACCAGTGCAATGCTCATGCCATTGGATCGGATGCGCGTCGGCATCAGTTCCGATAACGCTAGCCATACGCAAACTCCGGGGCCCAGGGCATAGAAAGCGACAAAGCCATACAGGCCCAGGGCTACCAGCCAACCATGCGCTGTGCTGGGGAGCGGACCGATATAGGCATGCTCGATTTTGAGCGGCGCGGTGCGTGCCGCATCCAGGTTGGCAAAAGGGTCACGAAAGAATGCCTCGACCTTGGTCGAAGGAAGACTGCTTTGCCGGTCGATGGCCACCGGAGCTTCGCCGGCATCCTCAGCCCGCATCGTCCTGGTGGCGGAGGTAAATCCTCCGTAGGAGTAAATCACCGTCAGCGCCAGCCGGTCAGAGGAAAAGGTATTTGCCGGCACAAACCTCGTGGCATCGCCCTGGTCAAAATGGAGCAGCAGAGTCTGATCCTGACCTACTTCTGCCTGAATATTGTTGCGGACGTCATATCGGTTCTTTTCCGTGCGCAGGAACAGGACGCCGACAAAAAGTAGGCAGACGATGATGCCCGAAGTGCCCAGAATAAAGAGGAACTTCCTCCCCTTGCGGTCCACGAGGGTCATGCCGACGATGGTCATGAGGAAGTTGAAAAGCGTGAACAGCACATAGCCCCAATGGGCATGCAGATCGGACAGGCCGCTTTGCAGCAGGATGTCTGTGTTGTAGCCAATGATCGAGTTGATGCCGGTTGCCGTGTTACAGAAAAGAATGATGCACGCCAGCAGGAAGGGAAGGACATACTTTCGCCGCAGCAGGGAATCCTTGAACACTCCGCCATTCGAGCTAAGAGAGGTCTGCTCCATCTCTTCCAGTTCGATCCTGGCCTGTTCACTGGTTCGCGACCTTTGCAGGGCGGCCAGGGCTTGTTGCTTGCGACCGCGCCGGAAGAGCCATCGGGGTGACTCGGCGACGAACAGGCTGCCACCCAGAAACAAAATACCTGGCGGCATTGACATCCAGAAGATGCGCCGCCAGGCCTGGTCTTTGACGCTCAGCAGGACGGCCGGCGTGCTCGAGCTTATGAGGCCGGCAACACGATAGCTGTAATAGATGCCGATCAGAGCGGCAGAGAAAATGCCCAGAGTCAGAAGCCACTGGAAGGCTCCTGTGCCTTTCCCCCGGTCCTGGGCTGAGAGGCACTCCGCCAGGTAAAGGGGGACGACCATCCCCACGAGTCCCCCGCTAATTCCTTGCAGAAGCCGTCCCAGGAACAGTGGTCCGAATCCGTGAGAGAGCGCGATGACGGGAATGCTCAGAACAAAGATTGCCCCGCTGATCACCATCAGTGGCTTACGTCCCAGCCAATCGGCAAGCAGCCCGGAAAAGAGCGTAGAAATGACACTCCCCAGCAGCACAGCCGCAACGATCACCGAGAGCTGGCTGGCGCTGAGGCCGGAGGTCGCCTCGAGATAAGGCAGAGCGCCGCCAATGATGCCGACGTCCACCCCGTAGAGCAACCCGCCTAATCCTGCAACCAGCAGAAGAAGGCGGTTGTAAGTCTGGATAGGACGCAGATCGACGGAAGTTGGCATGATGGCAACCGAGGGAACAGGATTGGACCCCAAACAATCAGAGTAACCTGCGCGCCTTCAGTTGTGTACGCCGTCTTGGCAACCGGCTGAAGCCGTGCTCACCCCGCAACCGCCTGAACATTCCCGGGCTTGAGAAACCCCTGGGGGCCGCTTTTCGAGTGCTGACCCAGACCCATAAGGCGCATAGGGCGCATAAGGCGCACCCTTTTCTGCAGCCTGTTTAGCCAGATCCTTTGCGGTAGCGGAGGCTGATACGGTGGTCACCAACCGTTACCGCGCGTCTCCTATCTCCACCAGGGGCGGCCGCACGCGTGCTAGCACGATATAAACCACAAAACCGGCCGCAAAGGCGTACAGCTCCGAGGGGTTGTCGGCTTTAACCAGGGCCGCCGGGAGCCCGGGGATATGCTCCGGCATGCCAACCAGAAAACCCACCACCCAGGCGATATAGCCGGCCCAGTTGATACCTCGCCTTGGGCCAGACCAGCGGCGTCCGGCAAGCAGATAGTCCGCCGCCATGGCCCCGCAAACCGGGCCAAAGGATGCAGCGATAATGCTGAAGAAGCCGATCAGGTTGTCCGCCAGACCCGTAATGGTCAGCACCGCGCTCAGTGTGACACCGGCAAGCGTGGAGACCGGGCGGGAAATCTTGGGCAGCATGGTGCTGAAGCTGTTGGCCGCAATGAAGGCGGAAAAGCAGGTGGGCACCAGGCAGGCAGCGGCAAAGAGAAAGAACATCACCGGCGCCAGGGCTCCCACGCTGCCAATCGCAGCGGAGTAATCGAAGTTGACCGTGCTTGCTTGCCGTCCCAGGAAGCCGGCCACAGAGAGAACCGAGATCCCACCGGCGATGACTGCGCCGGCGGCGATCCCGGTGAGTCCACCCAGCACTACGTCTCCCCGGTTGCGGTTATTCATGCCGAAGTCGGTGCCGGCTGCGCCCGCCGTGGCGAAGAAACCGATGGTGATGAGCAGCGCATTCAGAAACCCGGTCAAAGGTTGGTGCTGCGGCGGTTGGTAACTGGGAATACCGCTCCGGTTGGCCCACAGGACCATCAGCATCACCAGGAATGGAACCCAATTCAGAATCTTGGCGACCTGGGCGACATAGTTGATGCCCTTGATTGCCACCCATCCCAGGCTATAAAGCCAAACCAGCGCGATCACGCTGTAGAGCGTCCTCGAGGTCATTCCGAGGCCCTTCATGATGAAGCCGGCGGCGAGGGCGCCGTCCACTGCTACCCAGCCAACCTGCAACAGGCCCATCAGGATTCCGGGGATCAGAAATCCACCCGTGGTTCCGAACGTCGAGGTGCCCACCACGTAGAGATTGCGTCCCGTCTGCATGCCAAGCATTGCCGGCACGTAGTAATAAAGCCCGAAGCAAAGTAGCCCGGCGACCACCAGCCCCCACAGGACGACGGTTGGGCTGGCGTAGCCAATCGTCGGCCCGGCCAGCTTGAGGTAATAGCCAACAAACAGGAAAATGCCGAAATAGCTGGGGAAGGTGCTTTTGTACCAGGGAACCCTGGCGGACTGGGGTACGGGAACTGAGCGCTTAACGTATTCCGGAACGTTCTGTTCCATAGAACTCCTTGAAGTGAGGTGCAGTCCTTAACAGCATAGTCCGCACAACTCCTATTTGAGGTCGAGGCAAAAGCATATCGCTACAATGCATCCATGGGGAAGCACATGACTTTTTTCGTACGGACGCTTACACGCCAGTGGGTTGTTGTTTTGCTAGTTCTGTTCGCCGGCCTGTCGGCCCAGGCCGCCACACGCGATCTTCGGGTGTACTTCATCGATGTTGAGGGCGGTCAATCCACGCTATTTGTAACCCCTACAGGCGAATCTCTGCTCATTGATACCGGATGGCCGGGCAATGACGGCCGGGACGCGAACCGCATTCTGGCTGCAGCCAAAAGTGCGGGCATAAGCAAGATCGACTACGTATTGTTGACCCACTATCACACTGACCATGCGGGGGGCGTGCCCCAGTTGGCCGACCGGATTCCCATTGGAACGTTCATCGATCACGGCCCCAGCATCGAAACCAGCGGAGCTACCGCGAAGATCTATGCGGATTACCAGCAGGTGCTGGCTGGCGGAAAGTCCAAACACATGGTCGCGCATCCCGGCGAGGTGCTGCCCATAACCGGCATGAAAGTTACGGTCATAAGCAGCGACGGCAACGCGATCGATCATTCCTTACCGGGAGGCGGGGAGACCAATCAGTACTGCAATACGCCGGAAACCAAGCCCCACGACGCCACCGAAAATTCCCATTCGCTGGGCGTGCTGATCAACTTTGGCAAACTTAAAATCCTCGATTTAGGCGACCTCACCTGGGATAAGGAATTGGCCTTTATGTGCCCTGTGAACCGGTTAGGACATGTCGATATTCTGGTGGTCTCCCATCACGGACTCAACGCCAGTTCCAGCCATGCCTTGGTCGACGGAGTTCATCCCCGGGTGGCCATCATGAATAACGGAGCGAAGAAGGGCGGCTCGCCAGAGGTGATCGATGAGGTACTCAAGTCCCCCGGATTAGAGGCGCTTTGGCAGCTTCATTACTCCGAGCAGGGCGCGGCGGAGCACAACACGGCCACCCAATATATCGCCAATCCTCAGGGTACCGAGCAGGGGAACTACTTCATGTTGAGTGCCAGCCCTAACGGGTAGTTTCACCATTTACAACTCCGGCACCAAGCAGACCAAGGACTATGCCGCGAGGTGATTGCAGTCGATTGGGGTACCAGTAATTTCCGCGCGTTTCGCATCAACGCAGAGGGAGCCGTGGTGGCGAAATGCTCCTCGCCGCAGGGCATTCTGCGCGTCGGCGAGGGGAATTTTGAAGCAACCCTGCGCGCCGAGGTAGGCGCCTGGTTACAAGAGGGTGAGAATCATATCCTGTTGTGCGGCATGATCGGTAGCAGGCAGGGCTGGGTGGAAGCGGAGTACCTTCGTTGTCCTGTCGGGATCGAGGAGCTTGCCGCCTCTGTCGTGCAGGTGCCATTCTTCGGGGCCGAGGTCTTGTTGGTTCCGGGGGTCATGGGACCAGCTGCCGCCAATGTGCCTGAGGTGATGCGAGGAGAGGAGACCGCGGCCATGGGCATACTGGACGCTTGCGCCGGGGCTGGCCTGGTTTGCTTTCCTGGAACACATTCCAAGTGGATTCATCTGAGCGATCGCAGGATTGTGAGTTTCACCACCAGCATGACCGGCGACGTCTACAGCGCGCTATGCAAGTGCACCATCCTGGAGCGCACAATGACTGGCGGCGCGGTCACCGACGAAGCAGCGTTTCGTGACGGGGTGAGTCGATCGGCTGATTCCGGCGGTCTGTTGCATCATCTGTTTGGCGTACGCACTCGGGTCTTGATGGGCCAGCTAAGGGAAGAGGCGTCCGCCTCGTATCTCTCAGGTTTATTGATCGGGCATGAGGTTCGCGCGACCTTGCCTGCCGGGGCTCGTGTGGTGCTGGTCGGCGCGGCGCAGCTTTGTGGCCTTTATGCGCAAGCGATAGGAGCCTGCGGTGGCAGGGCAACGCTGGCAGAGGAAGATGCGGCGGCACTCGGACTGGCTGCCATTGGCAGGAGGCTGCATTGGACGTAAAAGCCTGGCTTGCACGCAGTCCTTTGGTTGCAATCTTACGCGGCGTTCAGCCGGCCGAGGTGGAATCGATCTGCTCCGCCCTGGAGCGGGCCGGCATCAGCATCGTTGAGGTGCCTCTCAATTCGCCCCGACCCCTGGAAAGCATTTCCATCTTGTCGCGCAGCTTCGGTGATCGGATGCTGATTGGGGCCGGCACACTCACCACTCCATCACAGGTTGAGGAAGTGGCGGCTGCGGGTGGCCGCCTGATCGTGACTCCTCATGCAGACACGGCGATTGTGCGTGCCGCAAAGCGCGCGGGTTTGTTTGCCTGTCCGGGATTCTTTAATCCTACCGAGGCGTTTGCCTTGCTCGATGCGGGTGCGGATGCGCTCAAGCTTTTTCCCGCAGAGGTTTTAGGGCCGCCCATGCTCAAGGCGTTGCGTGCAGTTCTACCCGCATCGGCCATGGTGATCCCGGTGGGTGGAGTGGACGCAAGTCAAATTGCCCCCTGGATGGCGGCGGGAGCGCTTGGTCTTGGCGTAGGATCGTCAATCTATAAGGCGGGAGACGATGCCACGGTTGTGGAAGCAAAGGCTATGGCTTTAGTAGCAGCAGTGCAAGCGTATCGAAACGGAGTCGAGTCATGAAACGAAGAGCCTTCCTGCGTTCCCTGGCGGCTACCGCAATTGCCGGCGGCGTGCGTAGTCTGCCCGCCTACGCTGTTCCGCTCCCCAAAATGAAGATCACCCGGGTGCGTGCGTACTTGCCGCCAAACCCCAACCCGCTGCTCAACCAGAGCGACGTGGTCGTCACGGTCGAGACCGATGCAGGCATCACGGGCATCGGCGAGGGCGGCGTGAAAGATACGCTTGTCGCAATCGGCCGGCAGATTGATCGGCCGCGATCCGCAATACATCGAGCGTCTCTGGCAGGACATGAACCGCGCCTTCTTCTATCCTGCAGGACGCGAACGGACCGACGCCATCGGCGCTCTGGATCTGGCGCTTTGGGATATCAAAGGCAAAGTCCAGGGGTTACCGGTACATCAACTACTGGGAGGCATGGTTCGTAACTATTGCGAGTGCTATAACACTGCCGGGGTGATCCCCGGCATTACCGAGGACATGAGCATCAAAGATCGCGCCCGGCTCACTATCGAGGCTGGCTACCGCGCCTTCCGTTTCGCCGCCAGGGATCTGCCTGCCAATACCACCTTCAACACCCGCGAGCGCATTAATCATCTGCGCGACGAATGTACCCAGGCACGGGAAGGAGTGGGCAAGGATGGCGACTGGGTCATCGATTTCCACCAACGCTTCGATCTGCCGGACGCCGTCCGCGGCTGCAACGAGATCGAGGATCTGGCTCCGTTCTTCGTCGAAGACCCGGTTCGCACCGAGGCGTTTCTGCAGGACATACCCATCCTGCGCCGCAAGGTGAACGTGCCTCTGGCTGCGGGAGAGGAATGGGGAAACCGCTGGGACTTTAATCCGCTGGTAGAAAATCACGACATTGATTTCGTTCGCGCCACGTTGCCCAACGTTGGCGGTATTACGGAGATGATGAAGATTGCGGCCATCTGTGAAACTCACTTCGTCGGCATCGTTCCTCATTTCACCGGACCCATCGCCACCGCGGCTCTGGTTAACAGCCTGGGCACTTTCTCCGGGCCGGTGTTGATGGAGTACAACTACCAGGGCCGCACCCTGCCGCATCTGCCCGTTTGTCTGGACTTCAAGGACGGCAAGCTGTATCCAAACCAGCGTCCCGGCCTGGGTGTCGAGCTGGACTACAAGCAACTGACCCAGATTGCTGAAATTACCGAGCCGGTTACGGCACGCGCGCAGACCTACTTCCGGCCCGATGGTTCTATCACCAACTGGTAGGACGATCAGCCGACAATAGCAACCAGTTGCAGGACCTGTGCCGCCAGGGCTTTGTTGCCGCTCATAGTTACCTGCGAACGCGCGGTCTCACGGTCGATTCCTTTGGTAAAGATGCGCCAGGCTATGGATTGCGGAATGATGATTGTTGCCTTCACTGAGGCTGGAAGGTCTTTGCAGAACATCCACCCGTCCTGTGATTTCACCAGGCACCATAGACCTCCACAGTCGCCGGAGACCTCGATGAGGAGAGCGTCGCCGGCAGATGCGGCTACGTCCCGAAAGGTATAGGGCAGACCGCGTAGAAAGGTATCAAGAACGGGATAACAAAGCGATCGGTCCATGATGCCGGGACGTCCGGTCGCCAGACGGATCTGTTGTTGATGGTGCCAACGCTCGGTGAGTTCACGCGCCACGTGGAACCAGACCGGGGACGTCATCTCTCCGGCCCAGGAAACCCCGATGCCGGCAGTCGCGAATGGATCAAGAGATTCGTAGTAGTCGGCCGCCTCCTCGCAGGCGGTCTGCATTAGCTGTGTAAGGACGCGGGGGCTAAGCCGCCGATAAACAGTGACTCCTTCCTTGTTAAGGCGGTCGACCATGATTACGATGTCTTGAAAGGTTTTGAGCTCGACACGGTCCACGATGCACCCATCCCGGGCTCTGGAGAGAGTGCGCAGAGCGGTATCCAGCAGGTGCCCGGCGACATCGCGGACAGACCATAGAGGTGCGATGGTGGGAAGTTCCCATTCAGCGGGACTAAGCGAAGAGAGCAGGTCAATCAGCTCTCGATCGACCAAACGAATAACCGGAGCACAAAGAATGGGTTCAGTGCCGCTCAGTTGATCCTTCATGACGATTCCCCAGTGACTTTCATTTTCATTCAATGAATGGTGTAGCCCCGGACTTTTAGTCCGGGGAAGCGCGGTCGGTGTACAAACGTGGGGCTTTGGAGTCTGCGTGAGAACTCGGTCCTGGAAGGGTACGGCCGCAGCCTGTAAAGCCCCTTGAACACACGTTCCTCTTCTTCCTGGAAAAGAGTCTCTGGAGGAAGGGCACGGCTTCAGCCGTGCCAAAGCGACACAACCAAACCCGGCTTTAGCCTTGAGGTACGCTTTTTCCATCCTCTAAGTTCTCTTGTGCCGAGATAAAAAGATGCCCACAGGGGCTAGTAGAACCTTGGTGGCGGGCGTCCCATTCGTTGCCTATCGAGTAACGGATCAGGCAGAATTGCAAGTACGGCGCCAGTGCGGGGTTTCTACCCTGGACCAGTTGCGTCGGGAGAATCCTTGGAAACCGCCGCATATCGACGTTTACTTATCCGAGTTCTCGCGCTGCCAATCATTGCTCTGGCCCTGTTGGCGTTGACGCTGGTTTTCGGGTTTCGCCAGGTGCAACGAAGCGCTCGCCGGGTTGACCATTCCGACCGGGTCATCGCGAGCATCAACAACCTGGTCAGATTGATGGTGGACGAAGAAACCGGTCTTCGCGGGTTTCTACTCACCCACGATACCCGCTTTCTTCAGCCCTACCAGGAGGCTAGTCAACAACTAAAGCCGGCATTCACCGCCCTGTTTACCCTGGTACGGCATGATCCCGAACAAACAGCCCGGCTGCAACGGATGCAAACAGCGTCGGACGTCTGGCAGGAGGATGCCCGCCAGTCCAGTTTGTTGGGCGCACCGGCGTCTGATTTAGTACCCCAGATGCTTGCCCGAAAAGGGCAGATGGACGCTATCCGTGCTTTAGCGGATGACTTTCTTTCCGCCGAAACGCGCACTCGTTCCGGCCGCTCATTCGCGTCTCTGCGAATCGATAACATTACTCTCTACGGGCTTATTGGGTTGGCTGCTCTTCTTGCCCTGCTGCTCGCCTGGGAGATTCATCGGCTTTTCCAGAAGCTTGCCAACGCCTACAACCTGCAAATCAAGGAAGTCCAGCGATGGGGGGAAGAATCGTATACCCGCGAGCAGTGGCTTAACACCACTCTGCGCAGTATTGGGGATGCCGTGATCGCATGCAATCCCGACGGCAAAGTGGTGTTCATGAATCAGGTTGCCGAGCAGCTTACAGGATGGAAAGAGTCAGAGGCAAACGGCGTTCCGTTGTCAGAAATCTTTGTCATCTGTAATCAGCGCACGCGCGCTGCTGTCGAAAGTCCGGTGGAGATGGTCCGCCGCTCGGGCAAGGTAGTAGGCCTCGCCAACCACACTATTCTTATTCGCAAGGATCAAGCTGAGTTCCAAATCGACGATAGCGCCGCGCCCATCCTTGACAAGGGTGCGCATATGATTGGCATCGTACTGGTCTTCCGCGACATCAGCGAACGGTATGCCGCTCAGCAGACGCTCATGCGTGCAGAAAAGCTGGCATCGGCAGGACGGCTGGCCGCAGCCATCGCCCATGAAGTGAACAATCCTCTGGAAGGTCTGGTAAACCTCATTTATCTCGCCCGCGGCGAAGAGGACGTTCCAAGAATCCGCCGGCACCTCGCAGAAGCCGACCGCGAGTTGCAAAGAATCGCTCACATCACCCGCCAGTCGCTGGGCTTTTATCGAGAGAATTCCTCGGCTAGTCTTTTTCGTCCGGATGTTGTCGTCCGCGAGGTTTTCGACTTTTATTCCTTCCGTGCAGCCCACATACACGTCAACCTGCACGTGAATATAAAGACGGAGCAGAAGGCGTGGGGGAACCCTGGAGAACTCCGCCAGGTGCTCTCCAACCTCCTTGCCAATAGCCTGGATGCTTGTACCGCCGGCGATGCCATCTGCGTGAGAGTTCGTCCGGCGACGGATGGCGTCCGCATCGTGGTGGCGGACACGGGTTGTGGCATCCATCCGGAAAACCTCGACCGTGTTTTCGAGCCTTTCTTCACTACAAAAAAAGATACCGGTACGGGGTTAGGATTGTGGGTTTCACGCGAACTGATTGAGAAGCACGGTGGGCAACTTGCCGTGCGTTCGAGCGTTACCGGACGCCGGAGAGGAACCGTGTTCTTATTGTTTCTGCCGGGGTCTGCTGTTGCTGAGCCCCCAGGTAACCAGATTTTAATGCGAGCGCCCGGCGGCGCAGATTAGTATGACCCTTGGCTCATAAGGAGAGTGCATGACGATGGCGCCGGAGGCTGTTTTCAGCTGTGAAGTGAACAAGGCTTCGGATGAAAGTGTTGGTTCCATCACCACCGTCGTCTGTCATGGCAGGGTGGTGGGTGAAACCGCGGCTCAGCTGAAGGAAGCGGTTAAGCCGCTCATCCCTCTGGGGGGCCACATCGTGCTCGATCTTACCGACGTGGGCTACATGGATAGCTCCGGTCTGGGGACCTTGGTGGGGCTTAAAGTCTCAGCCCTCAAAGAGGGATATTGCAAGCTCGAATTGGTCAATCTGAGCCCCCGGGTAAAGGAACTGCTCCGCCTCAGCAATCTGTCCCAATTGTTTTCCTCGTAGACACGGCTCTGTCACGCGGCTGAAAAGCTGGAGAAGTTGTTTGCAACTCCCACTCAACGTTCGTCCGCGGCTTTTTCCTCCCGGTAACTCGCCAGATAACCGGCAAGCCAATACTGCATCCGCGACCTAAGTCGCGACGAACCAGTTACCACCCCACGCAAACCCCTTAGACTCCCCCGAAAGTACCGTTCCCGTAACTGACCCGCTTGCGTATTTTCAAACTGACAGTTCGGCAAGCGACGTGCTTTCCGGCCCGAAGTTTCTCCAGCCAAGTTCGGTCAGGTGCGGAGCACAGTATGGGTAACGCGATGTTATCGGCCAGGCGGCAGAGCAATGCAGCTGCATTAGGTCTGTCGATCCTCAGCCTCACCACCGCGGGCTGTGGCTTTAGTCTCAACGAAGCGGCCATTGCAAAAATGTCCGCCATCCAGGCGTCCGGCAACAACCTGCGCGTAACCCAAACCATGCAGTTCAAGACGGAGGCGCCGGTCATCTGGTCAGTGAACGGCATTCCCGGTGGTAACGCCGACGTAGGTACGATTTCGAGCACCGGCCTCTACACTGCGCCGGGGATCGTTCCATTACCCAACAACCAGGTAACCATTGGAAGCTCTGCTGAGATCTATCCGTCCAAAGGGAACTACGGTGTTTCCGTTCTTAATCCAATTCCCATCCTTACCTCGGTGACGCCAGGACAATTTGCTGAGGGAATGGCCCAGATCGTGGTGAACGGATCGGCCTTTGTTTACGGCGCCCAAATCTTATGGAATGGCGTGCCGGTCCCCACAACCTATCAATCCGGCACGCAACTGATTGCCCTCATCACCGAAAATACTCCGGGCACTTATCCGGTAACGGTCGTCAATCCTGATCCTGGCTCGGCAAGTTCCAAAGGCGTGAACGCGCTGGTCCAGCCAGGGCAGGTAGTTATCAAGTTACAACCGACGGAAACCAGCGTGCGGGTGAATAACACCATCACCATTACGCCCACCGTGACCGGGTCGCAGGATACTGCACTCACCTGGACCGTCAATGGTATCGCCGGGGGTAACGCGCAGATCGGCACCATCAATGCCCAGGGCGTTTATACGGCACCGGCAGTGGTACCGAATCCGAACCTGGTAGTGGTGCAAGCCACCAGCGTCGACAACCCTAACTCCACTACGATCGTCAACGTCCAGGTCCTCAACCCGGTACCCACGCTACTGAGCGCCACACCCTCTACGGTCAACATTGGTTCCACCAGCGTTGTCCTTTCCGGTGCGAACTTCATCAATGGCGCCACCGTGCTCGAGAATGGCTCAGCGATCCCGACGGTGTTCAATTCCGGCGCCCAACTTACCGCCACCGTGGACCCGGCGGTTGCCGGCCCGTTTGATCTGCAGGTTCTGAATCCCGATCCCGGCGCTGCTGTTTCCGCCGACGTGATCGAGCAAGTGCCGGGCACGCCGCCCACGCCACTGGTAGCTCCTCAGGATGCTTCGCGCTTCCTCATGCAGGCGACGTTTGGTGGCTCCGAGGCCGACATCAATCACCTTTCGACCATTGGCTATAACGCCTGGTTTGCCGAGCAGTTTGCTATTCCCAACACCCTGCACGAGCCCTATGCCGAGAGGCAGATCATTCTCAACACGCAGCCTGCCTGCGCTCCCGGCGACGCCACCTGCAACCAGAAGCTATTTCTGCAGACGTATGGCGATCAGTACTTCGAGCAGCCTTTCTGGAGCACCGCTCTCACCGGCAAAGATGCCCTGCGCAAGCGGGTGCAGTACGCGCTCAGTGAACTGTTTGTTATCTCCAGCCAGGATGCGATTGTCGGGCAAATGCCGCGTGGTGTTGCCAACTACTACGACATGCTGGGCAACGATGCTTTCACCAACTACCGCCAGATCCTGCAGGATGTCACGCTGAATCCCATGATGGGAATTTACTTATCCATCCTGGCCAACGACAAGGGAGACGCCAATCGGGATCCGGACGAGAACTATGCGCGAGAAGTCATGCAGCTGCTCACCATCGGCCTCAATCAGCTGAATCCCGATGGAACGCCGCAACTGGATGGCACCGGCAATCCCATCCCCACCTATGGACTCAATGACGTGGTTGGGATGGCCAAGATCTTCACCGGCTTCAGCTGGAACATGAATGGCAACGTCAGCGATCAGGCGTGGTCAGGCTACGGCGCTGCATACGCCGGGCCAGGCTTCGGTCAGGACTTGCTGCCACTGGTCCCATACCCTACCCACCACTCAACCGACGAAAAGGATTTTCTGGGTGTGACCGTACCTGCTGGTGCATCCGACCCAACTGGTGACTTGAAGATCGCCCTCGATACCCTGTTCAATCACCCCAACACCCCGATCTTTGTATCCAAACAGCTGATCCAGCACCTGGTCACCAGCAACCCCAGCCCGGCATATTTGCAGCGAGTGGCAGCGGTCTTTCAAGACAACGGCCAGGGAGTTCGCGGCGACATGCAGGCCGTGATCACCGCCATCCTCATGGATGACGAGGCTCGCAACACCAATTCGGCTACCTTCGCCAGTCCGAACTACGGCAGGGTGCAGGAGCCGCTGCTCCGCTTTACCCACATGGCCCGCGCCTTCACGGCGGAATCGCGCAGCGGCGCTTTTGACGTCGGCAGCACCGAAGATCCTGCCTATGGCCTCGCCGAGATGGCTTCGCGCGCACCCAGCGTCTTCAATTGGTTTGCTCCTGGATATGTACCCGCGGGCACAACCATCGAGGCGGCAGGCCTCACCGCGCCGGAGATGGAGATCACCGACGTAACCACCGTGATCGGCTACCTCAACAGCATGCAGGCCGCCGTGTCTGGTGGCTACGGGAATAACAACGACCTTTACATGACCCTGGTTACTGAGACAGCCCTGGCCAACAACCCGGATGCACTGCTCGCGCGCGTGAACCTGTTGCTTCTGGGCGGGCAGATGTCGTCTACCCTGCAGAGCCAGATTCTGGGTGCGGTCAACGCCATCCCCATCCCTACAGGCAGCGATCCGACCAATGCTCTGCTTGCCCGCGCGCAAACCGCGATATTTTTAACCGTCGCTTCGCCTGAGTACACTGCCCAGCACTAACCAGGCAGCAACACGAGGAGCTTATCCACCATGTGTAAGATCGACCATTCCCGGCGCCAGTTCATGAAGACGGCCTCTTACGCAGCAATGGCAGGCGTCACCGCAAGCCCCTTGATGCACAGCATGCGCGCCCTGGCGGCGATGAGCTCCCATACCGCATCTGCAGCGACTGATTATCGCGCCATGGTCTGTGTTTACCTGCAGGGTGGCAATGACGGTCACGGCACGTTGATCGCCACCGACCCGGATTCCTTCTCCGCGTTTACCCAGGCTCGCAACAGTGCCCAGGGGTTGGCGTATCCCATGAACGAGCTGCTGCCGATCACGCCTGTTACTCCCCAGTCGGGCCGTACCTTCGCCTTGAACCCTTATCTCACCGGCGTACAGAACCTCTTCAACTCCGGCCGCTGTGCGCTGGTCGCAAATACCGGAACCCTGATCGAGCCCATCACCAAGGCCCAGTGGAACTCAGGCACGGCTAACCTCCCTAGGTCGCTTTTCTCCCATTTCGATCAGACCAATGCCTGGGAGGCGATCGCCGCCGACGGTGCCAACCGTGGATGGGGAGGCCGCATGGCCGACCTGTTCGAGAGCATGAACAGCAATGCGTCGTTTACCTGCATCAGCACCAGCGGCACCACGCTCTTTCTCTCCGGGCAGCAGGCGTTTCAGCTGCGCGTGACGTCCGCCGGCGCCCTGCAGGCAGACGGGCTCGCTAATCCGCTCTTTGGCTCACCGCAAGGAACGGCGGCGTTGCAGTCGATCATCAGCGCCGACGATGCGAACCTTTTTGCCAAGGAGTACGCGGTGGTCGTTCGCCGCTCGCTCGCAGCCCGGGCCGCCCTCGCCGCTGCCATGGCGCCCGCTGGTCCTACCGGCGTGCCCAACCCTACGCAATTCCTTGATCCCGCCACTGGCATGCTCGCGGATAACGGTTTTGCCCAGTCGCTTCAGACCGTTGCCCGAGTCATCGCCGGCCGCACTGCTCTCGGGGTCAGCCGCCAGGTCTTCTTTGTGCAGTTGGGCGGGTTTGATACCCACGATACCCAGGCCAAGCGTATTTCCACCTTGCTCAGCCAGCTAAGCGCCGGGTTCGAGTACTTTGATCAGCTCATGATGACGGCCGGACTGAGCAACCAGGTGACGCTCTTCACGGTTTCTGATTTTGGCCGGACACTCACGGCCAACAGTGATGGCACTGACCATGGTTGGGGCAGCCATCACATCGTCGCCGGCGGTGGGGTTGCTGGGCAGAATATTTATGGGGAGTACCCGGTGGTCGGCGCCGATCAGGCCAACGACGTGGGAGCAGGACGGCTCATTCCCACCACTGCGGTCGAGCAGTACGGCGGAACGCTGGGAAGATGGATGGGATTGTCCGACAGCCAGGTGCGCGAGGTCTTTCCCAACTTCGCCAACTTCGGCAGCAATCCGTATCTTGGCCTGATGGGCTAATCAAATCTACTTCGGTTGAGCTGCCGGGTAGACGTTCTTCAGCATTCTTCGATTGGCATCCTTGCGGATCTCTGCCGCGGTCGCGGCGTCGCCCGGCGGGGCGACGATTTCAAAGTTGCCATGCTCGTCTTTACCGCGCACCAGTTGAACAATCTGGCGTTCCGAACCCTGTTGAACCACCTCGGGCGCGATGTAGCGAACGGCAATCCCTATGCGCGCATAATTTGCCCCATTTGCTTTGGAACCGTGGGCAATCCCGATGTGATGCAACGACATTTCGCCAGGCCTAAGGATCAACGGGACAGCTTTCGATTCATCCACGTCAAGCGCAATTTCCTGGCCGCGCGAGAGCGCATTATCCAGCGCGTAGGTTTCTCTTTGTGGCAGCTGACTCTTCTGCGTTCCCGGCATTACCTGCATGCATCCGCTTTCCTTTGTGCTGGGAGAAAGCGCGATCCAGGCGGTGGCGACTTTGGGCGGTTGTAATCCCCAGTAGGCGCCGTCCTGATGCCAGGAGATGTAGGCAGCGTCGCCGGGAAACTTGACAAACCAATCCGAGCCCCACACCAGCAGGTTGGGGCCTAAGACGCCTTCCACCGCATCAAGAACCCTGGGATGAGAGACGATCTCATAAACCCAGGGGAGCGAGAGATGAGTGAGACCATACACCGCCCGCCGCTCTCGCGGAATCAGCTTGTTCAAACGCTCTCTGTTCTCTTCTGTGTAGTCGTCGAATTGACGTCGGAATATCTGGGTCTCACTGTCGCTGAAAACGCTAAGTGGGCACAGATAGCCATTCTCTTCGTAAAATTGCCGTTGTTCGCTGCTCAACATTGCCTTACTCCAGAAAAGGCCGAACCAGCCGCGCCAGGTCGTCCGGCTCCGCCAGAAAGGCGTCGTGGCCGTGCGACGAAACCAGCTCCCGGTACTGGCAATGTACTCCCGCCTTCTCCATGCTCGCGGCCAGACCGGCGACCTCCGCCGCCGGAAATAGCCAGTCAGACGATATACCTACCAGCATCATCTTCGCCTGGATGCGGCGGAACGCGGCCTCCGCCGATGGATAGCTACGAACGGGATCGAACAGATCCATCGCCCGCGTCAGGACAAGGTACGTGTTCGCGTCGAAACGCTCCACGAACTTTTCGCCTTGGTAATCGAGGTACCCGGCTACATCGAATCGTCCTCCCGCCAAAGGATCCTCGCCGCTGCGATCGGGCCGGCGGGCGAAGCGGTGCTCGAATAATTCGCTCGACTTGTAGGTGCAGACCGCGAGTGCGCGGGCTAATGCCAGGCCCTGCCGTGGCTGTTGGTCCGGCAGATAGTGCCCACCCTGCCAGGCAGGGTCAAGCTGGATCATCTGCCGTTGCAGCTGGTTCAGTCCCAGCCCCATTGCTCCCAGCGGTGCCGCCCCGATCGAGACCACTCGCTGGACAAGTTCCGGAAACTGGATTGCCAGCTCCAGGGCCTGCATGCCGCCGATCGAAGCCCCCATCACCAGCGCCAGGCGGCGAATCTTGAGCTTCTCCAGCAGGCGCGTCTGCAGGCGAACGATGTCGCCGATGGTCACCAGGGGAAAATCAGGCCCATAACGGCGGCCGGTAAGCGGGTTGATCGAACCGGGCCCGGTGGAACCGTAACAAGAGCCCAGCACATTGATGCCGATCACACAGTGGTCGGCGGACTGTAGCAATCCGCCGTCAGCGAACAGGCGCGGCCACCAATCCGCAACCCGCGCCGATCCCGAGAGCGCGTGGGTGATGAAGATGACGTTGTCACCCGCCGCATTGGGCTCGCCATAAATCGCGTAATGAAGACTGGGCGCTCGCAGTACCCCGCCCGCTTCGAGGGAGAAATCCTCGTCTACAGAGTAGTCTCCCTCGAAACTGGGTGCGATCTGCGCCTCGCTGGGGCTGGAACTCATCGAGCGCTGAGTTCTTCCACCGGTTTGGCCGAGTGACCGTTCGCCGCCTCGATGGCATCGTTAAGGTCGGCGAGAATGTCGCGAAGGTCTTCGATGCCGACCGATAGCCGTACCAGCTCGGGGGTGACGCCGGTGTCGCGCTGCTCCTCAACCGAAAGCTGGGAATGGGTCGTGGATGCGGGGTGGATCACCAACGACTTCGCGTCGCCAATATTGGCCAGCAAAGAGAACAGCTTGAGCGAGTTGATCAGCTTCTTGCCCGCCTCGTACCCACCCTTGATACCGAAGGTGACCAGCGAGCTTTGACCTTCCGGCATATACTTCTTCGCCCGCGCGTAGTACTTGCTGGAAGGGAGTCCGGGATAGTTCACCCAGTCGATGCCGGGGTGGTTGGCCAGGTGTCGAGCCACCGCCAGCGCGTTCTGCGAGTGCCTCTCCATGCGCAGGTGAAGTGTCTCCAGGCCTTGCAAAAATAGAAACGAATTGAAGGGCGATAAGGCGCCACCCATGTCCCGCAGCCCCTGCACCCGAGCTTTGATGATGAAGGCTATGGGGCCAAACGCTTCCACGTAGGATAGGCCGTGGTACGAGGGGTCCGGTTCGACAAAGTCGCGGAAACGGCCGGAGGCTTTCCAGTCGAACTTGCCGCTATCCACGATCACCCCGCCGATCGATGTGCCGTGACCGCCGATGTACTTGGTGGCCGACTCAACCACAATGTCTGCTCCCCACTCGATGGGCCGGGTAAGAATCGGCGTTGACGAGGTGTTGTCGATCATCAGTGGCACGCCATGCTCATGGGCGATGCTGGCCAACCGCTCGATGTCGACGATGTCGAGTTTGGGATTGCCCAGCGTCTCAGTGTAAACAGCACGGGTTTTCTCGTTAATGGCCGCCCGCAGGCCGTCGAAATCTTCGGCATCCACAAAGCGCACGGTGATTCCGAGCCGCGGCAGGGTGTAGTGGAATAGGTTGTAAGTGCCGCCATACAGCGAAGTCGTGGAGACGATTTCGTCTCCGGCGCCGGCCAGCGTCGTAATGGCCAGGGTTTCGGCGGCTTGGCCCGAAGCGGTGGCCAGCGCTGCCGCTCCCCCTTCGAGCGCAGCCACGCGTTTCTCGAAGACATCCGTAGTCGGATTCATGAGGCGGGTGTAGACATTCCCGAATTCCTGCAAGGCAAAGAGCCTGGCGGCATGATCGGCGTCCTGGAAGACGTAAGAGGTGGTCTGGTAGATGGGAACCGCACGGGCGCCGGTAGTGGGGTCGGGTTCTTGTCCGGCATGCACGGAAAGTGTCGCGAGATGCTGCTTCTTAGCTTCTGCCATTTGCATTCTCCTGAAAATTCTTGCGGCAAGCGAAAGGCCCGCAGTCTTGACCGCGGGCCTAAGGAAAACCTGGTCTGGTAGCTTTCAGCCCTCGCCCGAACTGCCCGCCCGACTACCTGCATCGACGCGCGGACAACAACAGCGTGGGCTCTTGGCGAGGAGGAAAGTCATGCTCCACAGTATTAGTCCAACCCCCATCCGCTGGCAAGTGGCCCCCGGCCGGGGTTCTTTCCGCTTTCAAACCACCCATTCGAGGGAGTGATCTGGAGAAGGTCCTGACCCAACCGTTGGTTTTAGCCGATCAACAGAGAGGATGGCGGTACGGATACTTACGCAAAAGTGTGATCTGACGGCGCATTTTTTGAAGAGTAGTATGAGTTCCGCGTCCATCTGACCCTGTCGTCAGGAAAGGAGGCAAACATGAGTGACCTTCATCGTCGCAGGTCCTCCGGCCTCTGCCTTATATCGGTTTTCATCAGCGTGGTGTGCGTTCACGCCACATTTGCCGCAACCTCCAACCCGGCCCCTGCCACCGATGTTCCCGCCTCAACCTCGACCGCCGCGCTCTCGCCAGAGACTCAAGGCGATCTGCTGATGGTTCATCACAGCTACGCAGCCGCAATTGATGCTTACCAACGCGAAACCCAGCGATCCGCCGTACTGGCGAACAAAATCGGAGTCGCCTATCACCACCTCTTCGCGCTCGATCAGGCTCGCAAATATTACCAGCAAGCGCTGGCGATGAATCCGCACTATGCCGACGCGCTGAATAACCTGGCCGCCGTCTACCACGGTCAACACGAATACAAGCAAGCGGAACGCACCTACAAACAGGCGCTCAAGTATTCGCCCAACGCAGCCATTACCTACTGCAACCTGGGCACTTCATATTTCGCGGATGAGAAATACAAGCCGGGGATGGAAGCCTATCACAAGGCACTTGCGCTAAACCCCAACATCTTTGATCCCCACCAGGTGCAGATTGTCCAGGAAACCAGCTCCCGCCGGCAGCTGGTAGCCGTCAACTACTACCTGGCCAAGACCTACGCAACCGCCGGCAAAATGCAGGAATCGCTCAGCTATCTGCGCAAGGCCCTGGAGGCTGGCTTCCGTGACCGAAAGCAGCTTATGAAGGATAAGGAGTTTGCAGCACTGCGTGAAACCCCGGAGTTTCACCAGCTCATGCTGGAACAGACCGGGGGCGAATAGCCGGCCCGCACAGCGGCAAAGGGAATACCGACGCGGTGCTCTTTCTTGTCCAGGCTTCATCGAATCCCTCCCCCGAAAGAATCGATGACGTCGCTGGCGGAAAATCACCGCGTCGTTGTTTAGGATACTGTCTAAGGATGGCCAGCCGGACGTTCAGGGCCGCTTAACCAGAAGGCAGTAGCTAAATAGTTACCTCTGGCCTCTGGCGGCGCTGCTTTCCCGCCCCCGTTTTCCCCCTTTGGAAAGGTGTGTATTGAAGCTGCCAATTCTTGAAACAATTCCGGGGCAAGCTGAGGTGGCCGCCGTGCTCCAGCAGTACCGTACGGAAAGCGGTCGGACCTTACTCGAGCTGGTCGATCAGTCCCCGCTCTTGCTGATTTTTCTTCGCCATTTTGGTTGTTCCTTCTGCCGTCAGACCCTGGACGATGTGTCCAAACTCCGCGGCGAAATTGAGGCGAAAGGGATCCGGCCCGTATTTGTACATCTGGGAACGCCGGAACGAGCCAAACTCTACTTTGACTACTACCATCTTTCAGACATCGAACGGGTCAGCGATCCGCAGGCCTCCTTGTATACCCAGCCGGTGTTTGACCTTGCCCGAAAAAGTGCCTTTTCCCACTTTCTGGTTCCTAAAGTCTGGAAGTCGTGGCTGCAGGGCGCCATTCGCAAACATGGCTTTGGCATGATCAAGGAAGATGGAGACCAGATGCCGGGCATCTTCTTTCTCCGCCAGCGGGCGATCGTCCGCGCCTTTCGCTATAAGACGATTGCAGACGAACCCGACTACCTGAAATTGATCGCGTGATCTCTTGCGTTGGTTGCACTGACCGAAGTCATCTCTTCGCACCAAATCTGACCCAATCAAACCAATTTGGTAACCGCAGCGAATTGTAATTCCCGGGTATCCCTCTCCTGCCTTCTTTTGCCGTGAAGACCTTCCGATAAGCAGTCTGGAGGCGATAGTCGGCGATCTTTCCCGTGAAGAGACCGCCTGCACGCGCAATGCGAGGCAATTCGTCCTGAAGAAGAAAAGAGCGTTTTGCCGTTGATCAGATCATTCGTAACCCGTGCGCGAAAGAGCCTTTTAGTGCAGAACGCATCCTGGCTGTTTGCCGGCCAGGGGCTCTCGTTCGTAGTACAGGGCTTCTACTTCATTCTGCTTGCCCGCCTGCTCGGCACTACTCAATACGGTTTGCTTGCGGGCGCAATTGCCCTGGTTACCGTGGTGAGCCAATACAGCGCGTTGGGGTCGGGACTTCTCTTTCTGCGTTACGTAAGCCCGGACCACAGCAGATTCCGCGTGTATTGGGGCAATGTGTTGATCTCAATCCTTCTGCTGGGTGGCCTGCTTGCTGTCGCTCTCAGACTCTCTGGCCGCTGGTTTTTGGGGGCGGCGAGCGTACCCCTCCTCTTACCCATCGCCATCAGCGATTGCCTCTTTCAGCAATTCAGCGGCTGCGCCGGACAAGTCTTTCAAACCTTCGAGAAGATGAAGTTCAGCACTGCACTCATTTTGCTCAGCAGCATCTTTCGCTGTGCCTTGGCGGTTGGGATGCTCCTTGTTTTGGGCAGGGCTTCAGCCTGGCAGTGGGCTATCGGATCCCTGGCTGTGTCTTCCATTTCTGCCTGCATCGCTTTCGCGACCGTGACTCGCTTCTTTGGGCTTCCTTCTTTTTCGCCATCACTTTTCATGAGGCGTTCCGCAGAGGGTTTTGTTTTTGCCATCTCTGGATCGACGACTGCGGTTTACAACGATATTGATAAGGTGGTGCTCTCTCGTTTTGGCATGAATCAAGCCAACGGTATCTACTCGATGGCTTACCGGGTCGTCAATATCGGGACCATGCCGATCATGTCCATCGTCAGTGCTGCCTTTCCCAGCTTTTTCCGGGCGGGTGTCAAAGGCATTGCCGCGACTGTTCCCATGGCCCGGCAGTTGCTGAGACGCACCGCCGTGCTGGGCATCGTGGTCTCTGCAGCCCTATTCCTCTGCGCACCGGTGATCCCACACCTGGTCGGAAAGTCGTATGCCGATTCGGTCATTGCACTGCGATGGCTGTGCCTCATCCCACTCTTTCGCTGCTTCCATCTCAGTGCCGGAGATGCTATAGCGGGCGCAGGACAGCAGAAGTTTCGCTTAATCTCGCAATCGACCGCGGCCGTTGGGAATCTGCTCATGAACTTGTATCTTGTGCCCCGGTATTCTTGGCATGGTGCCGCGTGGGCGTCTCTCGGCACCGACGGAGCGCTCGGTATAATGAATTGGCTGGCGCTCTTTTACCTAAGCAGACGGCCCCGTTACGTGAGCTTGGCGGCCGGTTGATTTTGAGCGCATTAGTTGAGTTATTACAGGCTGCGGAAAACTCTGATTGGTGTAGCCCCGGACTTCAGTCCGGGGAAGCGGGTTTTTAAACCCGCGGGAACGCTCGGTATATAAAATTTCCGGGCTTTAGCCCTGGAGGCTCCTTCTTAAGCGGGTTGCAACTTTTTCCGCATGCTGCTTAGCCCCGTACGCATCTGACTAAGAAGAGGTCTGGGCTTAGCCGCTGCGGGCTGCGGTCTACTCGCAACAGCGACTTTTCCCCAACCCCAGCCACCCACGCGTACATAGGTCGATCGCACGTTATGGTCATTGCGTAATGTCGTAGTACAACTTTTTGCCGTGGTCCATTTGCTCCACAAGCTCTACTCGATCGGGCCATTGACTTCATTACCATGGCAAGATAAATAAGTCTTAGTACGGGAAATAGCCCGTCTGAGATTCCACGTCGAGCGAGGTATTACCTTTGCAGATCATTCTCGATGAGTGCGGCGGTTTAGGAAACCAGTTGTTTCGCTACGCCGCGCTTCGATATTATGCCGGGCGCTACGGCGCAGATATGAGAATTTCGGTCGAGCATGCGCGGTACGCCCAGTCCTATGGGTACCCGCGGCCTTTTCTTCTCGACCACTTCTCGATTACTGTGCCGATGCGCGAACGTTCTCTTGGCGACCGCGTGCTCCTGACAGGCAAACCGTGGCTCAAGCGGGTGGTTGCTCCAGCAATGAAAGCGCTTCGGACACAAGTCTTCACTCAGGAGTTTAACGGCTGCCACTCCTTCTTGAGAGATATCCCCCTGGAACTCCCCGTCAAGAGGTTGCACCTCGTTGGCTATTGGCATACCTACATGACAGCCGAGAAGGTCGAGGAGGAGCTGCGATCGGAATTAGGCTTTAGAAAGCCTGCAGAGGGGAAAAACCTGGAGGTACTGGAGCAGATTCGCCGCAGCAAGAATCCCGTTTCTCTCCACGTGCGCCGCGGAGACAGCACCGTTTCCGCGACAAACAGGGTCCACTTACCGCTGGAATACTACTTGAACGCAATCACTACCATGAAGGAACGCTTTGACAATCCCACTTTCTTTGTATTTTCCGACGACATCGGGTTTGTCAAAGACTACCTGCGGCTCGACGGCACGGCCGTGTTCGTCGGTCACAATGACGATTTCAGTGCCCACGAGGACCTGCGGCTCATGTCGTCGTGCCACCATCACATCATCGCCAACAGTACATTTTCATGGTGGGGAGCGTGGCTGAACCCCAGGCAGGACAAGACGGTCATCGCGCCCAGGCAATGGTACGTAACCCCGGACAGCTACTACCCTGATCTATACCCACCAACATGGACGCTGGTCGATGTGGTGTCCTCGCAGCCTGATCCGAAAAGAGAGCTGTCTTTTTCGCTCCAGTGAAGCCGTTTGAAGTCTGATCGGGGCAGGGGGGCGCCGTGAATGGCCGCATAGGGGATGAGTGGTATTGTCAATCACAACTGTAACTGCTACCGATTGCAGGACTGGTACTGTTACGAAAGTATCCTTTTTGATGTTATTTTAGTTTGATCGCAGTGCGAGTGTAGGCTAACCTTACTTTCGTAAGCACCGCCTGGTTCAGTCCACTCCGAATTGGGCCGCACCGATCAATGCTTGACCGTTCAGATCATAGACGGCGTGGCTGCGCTTTACCTGCCATACGATGACTTGCCTTTCAAGGGAGCCAACGCATGTACCAAATCACCTGCGACGCAAAGAAGTCTGATGCTCGGCCGCAGGAAGCCAGTATCAGCATCGCAATTGCTGACGACTACCCGGTGCTGTTGGCCGGGATAAGGCAGTCGCTCGCACTCTACGACGACATCGCGGTGGTAGCAGAGTGCATCGGGGTCGACGATTTGCTGGCGCAGGTGGCCTTGAAGAAGCCTGAAATCATCCTCCTGGGATGCGAAGCGAATCTTGAAAACCTCGTTCAGCAGTTGCATAGCATCGGCGAGCGCTGCTCCGACGGGAAGGTGATCGTTTTCACCGGGAATGCAAGTGTTAATTTTCATGAAGCAGCTCTGCGCAACGGAGCCAAGGGTCTTTTACCCAAGCGATGCGCGCCGGAGTTGATCGGCACTACAGTGAGAAGGGTTTCCCAGGGAGACCTCTGCTTTGACCGTGCTTTGACCCATCGCGTGCTGAGTACCTTCGTGCAGCGAAAACCCGCCGCCGAGATCCCATCGGAAAAAGCGGGGATTTCCTCTCTGACCGGCCGGGAAACGCAGATTATCAGCCGCATATGTGAAGGTATGCGCAACAAGGAAATTGCCCGCAAGCTCTACATCAGCGATGCCACGGTGGCCCATCATCTTACATCCATCTATCGGAAATTAGGTCTCGCGGACCGCACTGAACTTCTCTTGTACGCTCATCACAACGGTCTCTCGACCCTCAAAGCATCTTGATCTCGAATGCGTAGCCGGATTTCCTACTTCGCGCCGCTGGCAACGACCACGTATCGGTTTCCCGTTAAAGGAAACCGCATGATGCTAAGCAACGCCACGCGTCTCGACAGGAAATCCGGGGGACGTAGCCTGGTTGGTAAACATGCAGAGGAAGGCATACGTAACATACGGCGGCGAGTTTTTTAGCAGCCAAAAAGACACCTCGTTCATTTCCGCCGGCATCGTGCTTCCGCACGTGCTCTCGCTTTTTAATCCTGAGAGCGTTGCCGACTTTGGATGTGGTGTCGGTACCTGGGTGCGCGCGCTGCTCGACATAGGTGTCAGTGACGTGGTGGGCATCGACGGGAATTACATCCGTGATGAATCGCTGGTGATTCCTGACGATCGTTTCGTCCGTGCGGATATAGCACAACCCGTCTACCTGGATCGGAAATTTGACCTCGCGATCTCAATGGAGGTTGCTGAGCATCTGCCACCAGAAAAGGCCACTGTATTTATCGACACGCTCACCAGGCACAGCGATGTCGTACTCTTCTCGGCGGCAGTTCCACACCAGGGCGGCACGCATCATGTAAACGAGCAGTGGCCCGGCTACTGGAGCGCCTTGTTCAGATCTCATGGGTACCGATGTGTGGATTGCCTCCGGGATTTCTTTTGGGAGGATGACCGCATTGCCTGGTGGTACCGCCAAAATATGTTTCTCTTTGTGGCTAACGACCGTTTCTCGGCATTTCCCAAGCTTGTGATGGAGGCGACTCGGCCAAGAAATATGCCTCTCACGTTGGTTCACCCAGGTTTTATGCAGAAGAATGTCGGCTTGCGGCAACTGCTCAATCAAATTCCTGGTCCACTTCGAGCGAGTCTTGCCAGGCGCTGGCAGCGACTGACCATGAGGCACCCGGTCACTTCCGCTCCCGGCCGCATCTGAATCTGCCCCGCGAGCAGATCTAGTCCCGCAGAGCCTGCCCTGAGCTTGTCGAATGGGGACAAAACAGCCTGTAGCCCGGCACGGCAGTGCCGGGTAGACAGGGTCCATGAGTCGAGTCCCGAAAGGGACGGCACAATGCCTTGCTCAGCAGCGTCTCCCGCCGCATTTTCGAGATAGGGAGCTCCTGGACGGTAATGCCACCCAAAACCTTTCAGTGCTGATTGACATCTTCGCGGCCTGCGGCGCGGCTGCTCTCCAAACAGCGCTTACAGATGCACTGCTTTGCCCGTACCCCTGATTTTGTTCGAGATGTAAAGCAGCCACCAGTGGTTCAGATACTGGAATCTTGCTTTCGCTCGATAATCCACTTCCGTGTCGGGCTCACCGTTATGCAACGCCACGAAGTCGCTCTTGTGGTAGACCTCGGGACGTTTGATCCCGCGGCCCAACTTGAGTGCCAGAAGTTGGACGTGAACCCATAGTTCCGACTCTCCTGCAAAGCGGCTAACCAGAACAGCTTGTTCGTTACTTACGCTCATCCCGGCAATCTGCAGCGGAATCATCAAGAGGACAAATGAACAAAGGGCGCCTACGCCGACCTTGGCCCAAACGCGCTGTCGAGCCCTGCGTGCTAACCACATCAAGCCGGCCCCACTCGGCAATAGCGTGAATGGCATGAACGATTGGAAGAACCGGGGTCCAAAACACATTCCTCCATCCCACGCCCACCAGGATGCATAGAAAGGGAGATAAACCAGCCATACCAGCAAGGACGTCAGGAGGACGCGCTTCCACGGTGTAGTTTTGTAAAGCGTGATTCCACCCACCGCGGCCAATAGCAGTGCCGGATTGAAAAGGAGAATATTACGATCCAGTCCCCCAAAATAGTTTGAGAGGCCGGTCCAGGGACCCTGGAACATGTTCGCTTCAGCACCGTAGCTGAACTGCGTCACTGATCCACGGCAAACGTAATTATTCGCCGCAAGAAGTAACCCGCCGAGCACGGCGGCGCTGCCGAACGCGACCAGGGATTGGCGGCGGCCCTTACCAAGGAAGAGCGGCAACAAACAGGCGGGAAGCGGGGCAAATTCGGGCTTCACAAGGGTGCAGAAAGTTAACAGGAGGCCCGAGATAACAGCGGACTTCACTGTAGGCTTTGCCACTGGCAAGACAATGGCCCAGAGTAGCAACAGGGCCACCATAGGCTCGCTGAATGCTGTATTCGCATAGGCAAGCGTGGAAGCTCCGAAAATATAGAGCAGGGCTGTCAGGAGTTGGGTCATTCGTGCCTGGCCGAATTCTGACAGTACCCAAACGATGGATCGCACTGTCGCCACAACGATAATCAGGTTTACAAAGCTGATTCCAAACGCAGCCACTGTATCCAGATTTGCGCCGGCGAACCGATGAGCGGCCCACCCGATTGCCGTCGGAATCGTCCAAACGAGAGGTGTTCCGACTCCGTATTTAGAATAAAGTTTTCCGTCAGGAGCCTTCAGGATATTGCCGATCAATTCCCCATTCTTGTCGTACGCGATTTCAGGAGGAATCGAAAGCGAATGATAGAGTAAGAGCGCCTTAGCTTGGCAGTAGCGAGCGGCTCCATCGCCGTGATTGATGTAGCCGCACGGTAGCAGGCAGAGAATCAGCGCAAAAATTGTCCAGGTTGCATATCCACCGAGCCGTTTTCGAGGCTCAGCGCCCTGCGAAAAAGTTGACACTTGCTGCTGTGAAGCGTCTAGGGTCGAAGGCTGCATTCTGCCGGCACTCCTTTTAACCGGTATTTCTCCTTGTTCACAAACGCGCGGCGATCAGGTCGCGTAGGCCTCTCATGTCGAGGAGAAGAGAGCTTGGCCTCAACCCCTCGATCCGTTTCGAGCCACAGGGGCAATATCGCCGGGCAACTCCCGGAACCGCGCCTTCTCTCCCAGTCGTCCCTTGGCAGCGCGGTGTGCACTTCCGGAGGCCGGAAGTGTGTGGAAGGAATCCTCCAGGCTGCACAAGAAGTTGAACCGGAAGATATACCAGAAGGCTGCGATCGCGTCCTTCATCCCGATCTTCTTGCCCTGCTCGTAGGTTCGCCCATGGTAGGAAATCGGCACCTCATAGATGGAGACCCCAAGTTTGGCCACTTTCGCCGTAACTTCGATCTCGAAGCCGAATCCGCTGCTGGTGATCCTCATATTGCGGACAATCTCCCCGCGAAACGCCTTATAGCAGGTTTCGACATCGGTCATATTGACGTTGGTGCACAGGTTCGAAAGAAACGTTAACCCCTTGTTCGCGATGTAGTGATAGAAATACAGCACCCGCGATCCCTTGCGCACAAGAAAGCGCGAGCCGTAAACCACGTCTGCGTTGCCTTCCAGGATCGGCGCAATTACGTCACCGATTTCTTCCGGGTCATATTCCAAATCGGCATCCTGCACGATGACGATCTGGCCCGTTGTCAGCGCAAAGCCCGTTTTGAGGGCCTCCGTCTTGCCCGCGTTCACCCGGTGGTGCGCAACTTTGATCTTCGGATTCTCCGCCGCCAGCCGGTCGCTGATGGCTCGAGTCCCATCGGTCGAACAATCGTTGACGATGATGATTTCGCAGGCTTCTTCAACTGCCAGCAGACGCTCTACGATTCCCGACAAGGTACCTTCCTCATTGTAGGCCGGAACAACGATGGAAAGCAGCGGCTGGCTGCCATTGGCTTTATTCATTCAGAATCTCCTTTTACCCACTTATTTGGCTATGACCACTTGCAAAATATTTGGTACCGACACCTCGATAAAACACCTATGAACACGTACTAACCATTGCGCGCGGAGCGCAGGCACAGCTGTAGTGGAAGGCCGGAAGAGCCCTCGCCGCGTACTAAACTAGATGGAAGGCAGTGCTTTGCGGTGTAGCTGGTGGCCTAACTCTCAGTCGCTGTCAACAGCAGCGGAGCAGCAAGAAAGCAGAACCTTGCCACTATGAGGTCGAGCGTGAGCAAAACCGTCAAGCTTGGAAGTGAAGTACGACGAGCAAAAGCGGTACCCTCTGCCGGGGCGTGGGTAGAACTACGATGTCGTAATCATAAGGTGTGAGGATGTTCAAAACGAGTCACACAACGCTTTTCTAAGTGACTTAAGTTCGTCGATTCATCCTCTGCCTCTGGTCGGTCTAGCGCCATGTAGCAAGTGGCTTGACAGGAGGAGTCAAGTGGTCCTCGGGGCGAGAAAAAAGCACAGTGATTGTCTGCGGGGCGGTCTGCTTTGGCAAGCGAACGACCAGATTGGTGATGCCCTTGTTGCTCGCTTGCGGTGCAGGCATTTCAGTGTCTGCGGTAGCGAAGCGGCAGTTCAGCGGAGAAAGAATGCGTGCGCTAATGGCCGCGCCCTTTTGGGTGAGGCTGGCGGAGCGGCCATCCGGCGCAATCTGCACAGTGGCTGCCGTATGGAAGTTCCAAGCCACATCGACTGAGCTCGTAGGCGTCAGTTCGTCCTCGACCAGCACTCGCTGCCCATCAAGGAGCATGATGCCACGTTTCCACGATTGAATCTTGCCCTTGTACGCCTGATCAAGGTTGGCGATCGCAAAGTTCTGTCCAACTGCGCTCAGTGCAGCTTTCGCGTCAAGCCCCTCGTTTTGTCCGTTAATCGTAAGCGTATTGTGGGCTTCCGTGCCCGTTCGATAGTAGCTCCACCGTTGGTTGCTGAAGTAGCCCGGCAGTCCGTAGCTATCTGGGCCGAGGTCGATCGCCCAACGTTGGCCGAGAGCGTCAAACACAAAAGAGCCAAGGTCGAGATGTGCATGCGAGGCGTGTGCATCTCCCCCCTTGAAAGCGATGTACCAGGCGTTGGGATCGTGCCATGCGCTACGGACATATGCCTGAGCGACGCGGGAGAAGCTCTGCACCAGCGGAGGGTCGGACGTTTTATCTGGTCCTGTGACAAGCGCCGACCAGATGAGACCAAAAGCGGCGAAACGCTCGCTGTCCTTCAATGTATACGAGTCCATATGGCCGTCGAGTGCGGTCGCAAGTTCGCGCTCCGACACGGCGTAAGCGGGACGATGAAAGCGTCGCGCGAACCAGAACATCTGCGGTGCAGGGGATGCGGTGGAATTTGCATCGCCGAAGTTGGCGTATAGTTTGGTTGGCCCGGTAGCCTGGATGCGGTATTCCGGCGTTAGCGAGAATCCAGGACTGTCAGAGATGCCGGAATCAGTGCCAAGCGCAGTTTCCAGCGAGTTGATATAGAGGACGTTATAGATGGTAGCGTAGGTCCAGTAGCCGGGTCCTTCCTCAAATCCGCCATCAGGCGCGAAGAGTCGCATGATCTCCGTCATCGATGGCCGAGCGAATGAAATCACCTGCTCTGCCCGGCCACGTTCATCGTCTGCAATCGCGAGCGCGCCGATTGTCTCGCCGCCGTTGCACACCTGCGTCCAGTTATTCGCATAATGTGCCTTACCGGCCGCAATGAGAGAGAGCCACGGGTCGATGCCTTTGGTGACCAGCGCGTCGCGGATTGTTTTGCGATCCTGCGGAGACAGCGTGCTGTAGAGCCAGTCGTAACCGATTCCGAGCGCTGTAGTGGCCTCGGCGGTATCTAGAAAATGCGAGGGAAACCAGTTGGGGTAGGATGCCGCCGAGAGCATCTCCTGTGTGGCGCGAGTAGCGAAGCGCCGGTCACCGCTGATTCGATAAAGAGCGGCGAGCGTGATGATGCGGTCCTCGAGGTCACGGGCGACGGTGAGCAGGGTGTGCTCAGGGCCGCCAATCTGGTATTTGTCCGGCGGCACCTCCAGAAGAGCTTCGCCCCTGGCAAGAAGTTCCTGGTACTGCTGTTTTGCAAATGGGTCCGACTTGATTGCCCGCCTGATCGCCGGGAGATCATTGTCAGTGAACAAAAGACGAGGATGCTTCGTGTTCAACGTGTCTAGCGTTCCATCTGCCTTGCAAACCGGAGCCGATGCCAGCCCCATCAACATGAAGAGCATCGCGGAACCGGCAATACGGAGTGTAGAAATCATGTGACCTCAGCCAAGAACGTAACGAGCGGCCAATCGGACCGGCTCCTGATCCGGATCATACAGATGTGGCGATCTTCATCGCACCTGTTTGATCGATAGGTAACTGGGAGGCACGGCTTCGTGCTTCATCTGCGACTTAGCAAGAGCAGCCCGCAAACGGTACCCAGAGCGGCTGCCCCATACGCCACAAACATTATCACTTGGGCAATCCTTGGGGAATAAAGCTGGTTCCTGCGTGCGAGCAATTGGCGGTCGAAGCACCAATACAGTAGGGTCGCCAACGAAATGCTCAGAATCAACACTAGCGTTTCATGAACGAAGACACTCCGGAACCTGAAATGCTTAAACATCGCATTTACTGTGAACACAGCGATCCAGGCGTTCAGATAAAGCGGGTATGAGATCCCCCCAGCGAGCGCCCCACCCGGATGCCGCTTACCACGGATGGCGAGCAGAAGGACGAGCGACAAGGCACAGATCGGAGCGATCAAGTCGTAGTCCATGTGTTTGACGAAACCAACAATCGAGATGGCAATGATGAGCCCACTAGCGATGCGGCTGATCCGGTGCCTATAGAAATCTCCGTAGCGATTGGCGAGAACTGCGGCAAGCACGCCGAAGGCGACGCTTGCATAGCACTTACCCAGCCATGCCACCAATGCGATGCACACCCAGGTAATGATGCGTCGGCCATAGTGTGCCGGCAAGACCACCAGAATCAGAGGAGCCAGAAGGTAGAACTGCTCCTCAGCATTGATGCTCCAGAAGTGCCCCCCGGTCCCGTCGAGAGGCATGAGCCTCTGGTATTGCGCAATCTGTCTTTGGCCAAACAGATTGAAGACGGACGTGAAGTCGTAGAAGACGATCTCCCCCCACTTTGCCGTAATGTGCTCATGGACCGCGCTCGTGGCAACCAATAGGGAGACGGCCAGGAAGTAAGGTCCCCATATCCGGAGAGCGCGGTTGAAGTAAAATCGTGCCAGTTGTTGCCGCGGCAGAATGACCAACTGGCCGCCAATAAGCAAGCCGCTTAACACAAAAAAGATCTGGACCGCAAAGTTCCCGGCATTGCGCCACTCGATAATACCCTCGTGTCCGAAGAGCACGACGCAGGCGAGTGAAAGCCGCAACCAGTCAAACCACGGATAGTAATCCTCCTTGTTGGTCCGGCCGTGCGCGATGCGTACGCCCGTCGATTCTTCCGCGACAGCTTGAACAAGCATGGACACAGTATGAAAGACCTCACCTTGCAAATTTCCCGGTACTCATGACCAACGATCGCAGGCGGTCGAGACGAGTACGGATCGGAATATCGTAGAAGACACCGACGCTCCATGAAATTCCGGCGACGGCAAAACAGAAGATAGGAATGCTGAGTTGCGTAGCCACGGGATGAACCGCAGACAACCGATGAGCTGTGTATCCACCCCATACCAGCAAGAATGGCTGGTGCAGGATGTAGAGAGGGTAAGAAAAGTCACCAAAAAAACTGCAGACGCGCTCTGCAACAGCAGGTACTTTCACCAGCGACCCAACATAGACGACCAGCGGAGACACGATAGCCACCAGGAAAAGCTGGGTTGTATGCTGCTCGACAATTCTCCCACGCATCAACAGCATTCCACCGAGCAAGGCAATCACTGCGAACGAGGCAGCCGGAGCAATCTTCCCCGGCAACGAATAGCCGCGCGTCCTCTTGTAAACCCTGTACGTAATAAGGCCCATGCCAAAAGAGAAGCCTACTCGCGCAAATCCTGGAGTGAAACTTTCCGTAAATGCCCCAACATTCGAAAGAGGACTCGTGACCAGCGAAAGTATGATGAGGCAGATGCCCGTCATCAGCAATAGTGCCAACCTGGTGGCGACCCGAAACCGGATCCCGAACCAGAAAATCAGATTTGCAAAAAGCTCGAAGAATAATGACCACGCCGGCCCATTGAGCGGGAAGACACTATGGTTAATCCAGGCTTTTCCCAGGTTCGGCAGCACCAGGAGTGAGAGCACAGCTGCCGCCAGCAAATCGCTGAACGTAAGATGGCTTCGACCGCGGCCGTAGGTAAGAAGACAAACGGAAAGCAGCCCGAGAAGCGAGCCCAGGAAGTAGAGCGGGTACAAGCGGATGAGTCGAGACGAGCAAAAGCCTCCAAGGCTCATTCCGCTCAGGATGCGGTTTTCATAGCTGTAAGCGATGATGAAGCCGCTCAGGCAAAAGAAGAAGTCAACCGCGAGGAAGGCATTGGGGCAGGCAAACCACCGCTGCAGATATGGCGGCATGTGATAAAGCACTACGAGGATCGCTGCTAATCCACGAAGACCATCCAACAGATGGAAGCGATGCGTACGCGCTCCATGTGCGCCGCCTAGCTTTGCCGCAGCAGTGGTCTCAAGTGGGGGGGCTTGAACAGTCGTCATCATTCGTCCAACAGGATCCGAAGTGAAGAGAAGTTTTGGGAAATGCGGGACGGCGCCAACGAAGCCAGTCCCGCAGAGCCTGCCCTGAGCTTGTCGAACGGGGACGGAACAGAGAGCCCGGCACGGCAGTGCCGGGTAGGATTTGTTTAGGAGATGAGTCCCGAAGGGACGGCACAAAGCCCCAGCGCGTACGTCAGCAATCGCAGCCTGCGAAGAAGGGATGATCGCCCTCAATTAGCGAATAGATGACATCGGATGGAGCGAAGGGTGCGCATTCGTTTCCGCACCGGGAAGGCCGAAGGGCCGCGCGTGTTGCTCGTCCTCCTCGCGCGGCATGAGAGACGGGGATTTATGTTGGATGACATCGGTGATTGCGTTCAGCATTTTTCTCGAAAAGGTGGCGGTGTCGAATCTTCTCGCGTGGTCTTGAATGGCGAGGCGATCAAATTGAGCCTCCAGGCGGACAAACTGATGAATAGCCTGGCATATGCTTTCGACGGTTTGGTCTTCATACAACACGCCGGTGGGCGCCTCATAAGGGTGGAGACTGGCGTCAATAACGGTCTCGAGAGCCCCGCCTCCTCCGTACGCGATTACCGGAAGACCGTACGACTGCGCTTCGACGAGAGCAATCCCGAAATCCTCTTCTGCTGCGAACAAAAACGCTCGCGCCTGGGCGTACAAGCACGATAGCGCTGCATCATCGACGCGTCCAAGAAAGCGGATTGTATCGCCTGCCGCTGCTTCAAGAGACTTGCGTTCCGGGCCGCCGCCTACGATCACCAGGTTGACACGCAGAATGTTACAGGCTTCGATGAGGAGCTCGATCCGCTTGTTGGGAACAAGTCGGGCCACACAAATAAAGTAGTCGTCGTGCTCTCTGGCGACATAGCCCCGGCTTGTATCTACTGGGGGATAGATGATCGTACTTGGTCGCCGGTAATAAGTCCGGATACGCTGCGCCACAAAGTGTGAATTGGCAATGAATTCATCTACGCGTTGTGCGGAGTTGAAGTCCCACTCTCGGCTGTGGTGGGCGTTGAGAGTGAAAACGGGACGCAGCGGCGCGGGCAACCGTTTCTGCCACGCCGGGAATTGGTCCCACAAGAAACGCACCGGGCTGTGGCAATAATGAATGTGGCGGGCTCCTTGGGCGACAATCACTCCCTTGGTGGCCGGGCCGCCGGAGCTGATCACCAGGTCATATCCGCTGAGATCGAACGTGGCGGTTGCTAGGTGATAGAACGGCATCAGATGTTGATAAAATCGCCCGCCCTTAGGAATGGAACTAAGAAAGGACGCCTGAATGTTGCGGTGGCGCAAGTTTGGGGAAAGAGTACTGCGATCCAGTATGAGGGTAAAGAAGTCCGCCGTGGGGCATACCTCCGCGATGGCGTCAATCACACGTTCGCCGCCGCCCTCCGTAATAAACCAGGGATGAACGATGGCAATGCGCATTCTGGACAATTCGTTCTGGGGCAACATTGGCAACCTTATCTCCGTGGGTTAACGGCCAGCGCTAGCCATAGATTCCGGCACGTAGTCCGGCTCATTCGTCAGGAAGGTGCGATCAAGCTTATCCATCAGCGGTGTTGATTGGAGGGTGTTCACTTTGCGTACGAACAGCTTACCGGTGGCCATCAACTCGTCAAAGTCACTTAAGGTGTAGATCTTCTTGAGCGATGGGTGAACTACGTGAATGTTGGCTTTCTTCCACATGCCTTTGCCCGTGTAGGGCATGATAGGAGGCGCCTCCGAGGCGAAGGGCGAGTTTTGTACCAGGGTATGAAAGAAATGTTCGTCCGGGGCCATTGCGTAGCGGTACAGACGCGATAGTTCTGGCCGTTCGCGCACCATCGTCAGAAGGTACCGCACGCATTCCTCAGTTAAGGCCCACCATTGAGACCCCTCGCACGGGACCAGGCCTTCGGGCAATGATCGTCTGATAGGTCGTACCGAGATAGTAGCTAGCTTGCGTAGTATCTTGTCCGGGGTAGTAAGCGGAATCCACCCGTCCCTGAAGTGGAAGTGGGTAACCTGGTGAATATAGTACTCGGCAGAATCAAACGCGTTGATCCGATTGATAAGTTGCGGAAAGCCGCTATTTATAATGTCGTGATGGATAGCTTGTGGATGCTTCAAGGGATAGTCATTGCCGGATAGTAATACCAGGTGATGGTAGCCCGCACGAGCTTCGACGGCCGCCTTCATGAGCGCCAGGGTCGCCAGCACCATGTTGAAGCCTGCCCAATACACCCGGTATCGCTCAGATACAAAGCGTATTCTCTCTGGACTCAGTTCCTGGCAGGCTGAGAAATCTTCTCGCGACTTCAGGTCTACATGGATATATATATCTGCCTGTTCATCAAGCAGAAGAGTGGCGCACAGCCGGTAAACCTGCTGAGGGTCGGTATGGACAAGAATCAGGTATGCCAATCGTTGGTGTCTCAAATGACTCATGTGTGTTAGTTATGCCTCTGTCAGATGAATGGGTAACTATGATACATTCTAATTCGATGCAAGTCGCGCTAATTTATCGCAATGAGTTACTGCCCAGGAGTGAAACCTTCATTCTTGAGCAGGCGGCTTCACTTACTAAGTTCCGGCCCGTCTTCGCTGGTTTAATACGCGCGGAAGCGGGGTTACCTCTCCCCGATGGGTCCATTCTCCTCGCGGCAAACAACTCCGTGTACTCGCGCTCCAAGGGAATGCTCTATAGGGCAACTGGAGTCTGGCCTGGTTTCCATGAGCGCATACAGCGGGCCGGCGCCAGCCTTGTGAATGCTCATTTTGCCATGGACGGTGCGTGCGCCCTGCCAGTCGCCCTTGCTGCTAAAGTGCCACTCATTGTTACACTTCATGGGAATGATGTGACCACCTCGGAGCATTTACACCGCAGAGCCATCAGGGGCCAACTGTATCTCTTGCGGCGTGAGCGAATGTTCAGGACGGTGAACGTGTTTCTTTGTGCCTCGGACTTTCTTCGCAGGAGCGCCATCGACAGGGGCTTTCCGGAAGACAAACTTAAGGTTCACTACATCGGTGTCGATCTAAAACTGTTTTGTCCGCCAGCCACCGGCCAACCGCGCCAAAACGTGCTTTTTGTCGGACGCCTGGTAGAGAAAAAAGGGTGCCGTTACCTCATTCGTGCCATGCAGCAGGTACAGAGCCAATTTCCGCTTGCCCGGCTGGTCATCATCGGTGACGGGCCGGAAAGAGCGAGTCTCGAATTGCAGGCTCGCGAAGCAGGAATCCAATGCGAGTTTCGCGGCGCGCAATCCAGCCAGGTGGTACGCCAGGAATTGAGCTCCGCGCGCGTATTCTGTGTGCCGAGTGTAAAGGCGAAAACCGGTGACAGCGAAGGACTGGGCATCGTCTTTGCCGAGGCGCAAGCCATGGGGGTTCCAGTTGTCAGCTCTCTCCATGGTGGTATTCCCGAAGTCGTTTCGGACGGTGTAACAGGATTACTGGCGCCCGAAAGGGACCATGAACGCCTGGCTCAGCACATCATCCGGTTCTTCTCGGACGATACATTCTGGAACGATTGCAGTCGAAAAGCAGTCTCATGGGTTGCCGATAATTTCGATCTTCAAAAACAAACCGCGCAACTCGAAGAAATCTATAGGAACGTCATTCAAACCGGAGGACAGTCGCAGCAATGATCAAGATAGCCATTTACAAGACCGGCATGCTACCGCCCACGCAGACGTTCATTCCCGACCAGGTGAATGCGATGCGCGACTTTGAGCCTTGCTACGTCGGGCTCGAGCGCGTCGCCAACGGGCATCAGTTTGAATCCGAGCCCATCGTCCTCATGAAGCAACGGTCTACTCTGTCCAGGCTCGGCAAGGTGGCATTCAAAACAGCAGGATTCGCCCCGGAGTTCCTGAACAGCGTCGCGGAGTCACACCCGCAACTGTTGCATGCACATTTTGTCCTCGACGGCGTACATGCGTTGCCAATTGTGTCCAGGCTCCAGGTACCTTTTATCGTGACTCTCCACGCCCACGCCCCAACCAGTTTTGGTAAGGCGCTGCCGCGAACCTCGCTGGACAATATGGTTTATTCTCTCCGGCTCCCCACCTTGTGGAAGCGGGCATCCCTGTTTATCTGCGTGTCCGAGTTCGTCCGCCGGCGCGCACTTGAACTCGGCTACCCTGCGGACAAGCTTCGTGTCCATTACATCGGTGTCGATCGCAGGCTCTTCAAGCCCTCAACGCAGCCTCGTGACCCCCGATTGGTGTTATTCGTTGGTCGTCTCGAGGAGAGGAAAGGCTGCAATTACCTGCTCGAGGCCATGGCGGAGGTGAAAAGCGTAGTTCCAGATGCTCGTCTCGTCCTCATCGGTGGTGGATCGAAGAGAGCTGAGCTCGAGCAAATGTCTCGCGACTTGAACGTAGATGCCGAATTCCTTGGTAGAGTGAGCGACGATGAGAAGCGGGAGTGGTTGTCACGGGCCAGGGTATTTGTTGGGCCCAGCATCACCGCCCCCGATGGAGATGCTGAAGCGTTGGGAATGGTATTTGCCGAAGCGCAGGCCACTGGGCTGCCGGTTGTGAGTTGCTACCATGGCGGCGTCCCTGAAGTCGTTCTTGACGGACAAACTGGACTGCTGGCGGCTGAGCATGACTCCCATGGCCTGGCCAAGCACATTCTCCGATTACTCCAGAATGAAGTGTTTTGGCAGTCGTGCAGCAATCGTGCCATGAGCTGGATGGAAGAGCGTTTTGACTTGGTTAAGCAAACTCAAGAATTGGAGCAGATCTATTTTTCTCTCTTGAGATCAGCCACCGTATAACAACCCAATCGATCACTCCGAGACCGCCGTCTGTTGCCAGGCTGGCCCAGGCGGCGCCGAGCCACGAGAATCGGGGTATCAGAATCAAATTCAAACCAAAATTAAGCAGAGCCGCGCAGATGCGGGTGACCAGCCTGTAATTCTGGTAGCCGGCGCCCGCCAGCGCATCGCCGGCGCTCAGATGGAAGCAGCGAAAAAGAGGAATGAGGCAAAGCCAGCGCAGCGCCAGGACCGAGTCGGCAAAACTCTTGCCCACGAGGTGAGGGATCACCGGTGCGGCAACAAACATTCCAATCGCACCGGCAACGCCAAAGATAGTCGTCTTCCGCAGCACCTTCCTGGCAAACGGTTCTGTCGCTCTCGCCCCGCGAACTCCTAGTTGGAAGAAACGTGGGAAGGTTGCGTTGTGGATGGATGTGATGGGCGTGGTGCAGATGTTGAGCACTCGATAAGCGGTCGTGTAAATGCCGTTGGCCGCATTCATTCCATAGTGCCCCAGCATGACCTTGTCCAGATCGTTGTAGATATAGGTCGTCGATCCGGAAAGCGAGAAGACAAACCCTTCACTGATATTTTCGAATACTGTGCGAAAGCTGAAGGTGGGGCGCCCAAAGGTGACCGAAACGGCGACGATTGCGCAGATTGCCGCGACGACGGAAACCAGCATCGACGCGAAGGCCCATTGGTAGGCGTTCGCATGATTGAGGCTAACGAATAGACCAAGCGCTAGGGCGAAGCGCAGCACGTTCATGCTCATATTCAACGTGGCCATGGTCCGCAGGTTCTCAAAAGCCTGAAAGACCTGGCCAACTGTGCTGATCAGTTGCTGGCACACAGTATCGCCAATGGCGATAAACAGTATGAGCGAAGCGTGCACACTGCTGATGGCAAAGTGCCCAATGAGCACCAGGATTCCGACAAGCAGACTGCCAAAAGTGATTGTGGTTGTGAGGATGTTTCCCCAGTACTTTGGAAAGGAGCTGGGGTCCGCGCTCACGCGCCGCAGGAAGACAAATCCCGAACCTAGTGAGCTATATTGGCTGACGATGGACACGAGCGCAAAGGCGCCCGTGTAAATCCCATAGTTAGTGCTTCCCAGAAGCCGGGCGATGACCACAAAGTAGCCGGCTTGCAGAACGATCGACACCATTTGGCCGAAAAAAGACCAGCTAGCGTTGCGCGCAAGCTTACCGCTCAGCTGTACCTTCACCCTATCGATCCATGACCTCACTGGACCTCCCCCATTACTGGAACCGCTCCGGATCGCACGGTTCGTGCCAACATGGGATTCATCGCTACACGGTGCCGGCCTTCTACCTGTTGACGGATTTCCTCATACTTCTTATGAATGCTTCCCGCGGTGATCACAAAGATGAGCCATTCCCAACTGTTGGGTGCGGCAATGGAGCCTGCCTCGATGTTGGTGACGGCGGCCAGGAACAGGGTACTTCCGTACCAGAAAAGCTCCGGGGTGCCGCTCGACCAGGAGAACAGGCGCCTCAGGCGGCGATAGCACCGAAGGTATGCCAGGAAGTAGATACCGACGCCCACGAGGCCCAGTTCCAGCGCTAATTCGAGGACACCGTTTTCGGCATAGCTAAGCCGCGGCCACTTCAGGGCATAGATAGCATTTGCCGATTCTCCCTTGGTGCCGACCCAGAAAGCGGAATAGCCAAAACCTAGCCATGGCCGTTTGGCGAGAGAACTTAACAGAACAGACCAAATCGTCGTCCGCCCGGTGAGGGTCATATCCTTGTGCAGGAGCGCCAAGATCACTGGTAGAAGAGCCCAGGTGATTGCGACGCCGACAACGAATGCGACGGCCAGCGCCCAATAGGCGGCCACCCGTTCTTCAGGTTTGAGCCGGCTCCCCACGGTGACGATCAGGCCGAAAGCCAGCAGGGATGCGCACATGATCCACGCGCCACGCGAACGGCTCATAACCACCAGGAAGAGTGAGGAGACGATATAAAGAGATCGCCAGACCTTTTCTCTCGTTCCCTTCACCGGAAGAAAAAGCGCGGGAGCGAGGAAATACATGGTGGTGAGGCCGAGGGTGTTCTTATGCGTATAAATGCCCTGCCACCCAGACGACTCCTCTGCGCGGCCGGTGAAAACGCCGTAGCGGGGAAGGGCGACGGCAAGAACAAGACTGCTGATGATCGCAATTGCGCCGGTAATCATCACCACCTGCATGAGCTGCCGCGGTGAAAATCGTTCAACCAGGTAATACCCGAAACAAGTGGTTACGAACAGGTAGAAGACTTTTTGCACGCTTGCCGATGGGTCCTGCGACCACAAGATCGAGGCTGCAGCGAGGACAACGAGAGCGGCTACGTACCGGTTTCGACTGAAAACGGAGAAGGCAACGTTCGTGACGGGGAACATCAGCAATAAAGCAAGCAGAGTGGATCCCCACGCGATAAGGCGGATAGCCCCGGAGCCGGGGTCTGTATCAACGGCGTTGCTTCCTCCTACGGCGAAGGCTCCGTTCGGCGAAAAGATAGAAAAAGCGCCGTGGACGGCATAAAAGAGGAGAGGCAGCTGCACCATCCAGGTGACGACCCGATGCTTCAAAGGGGGGAAATCGGAGTTGTCGTGTGTTACTTTCACCGCGACTCCCGCTGTTCAAGTTCTGAGTAGACACTCCGTCGTAGCTTGAGCACATCCATACGCTTTTTGAGCGTGGCGGCCGAATTTGCCAGGCTACGCCTCGTCTTGTAAGACAACACGCTATAAGCGGCAAACATCAACAGGGACTTGAGCGTTGGAGACCCTTCCCAAAGAATCTCGCACAGTAGCAGAAGCTTATCCCGCGCTGCCGCCTGTTGGCTTGCGGCCCTGGGGGTGCACACCTTGGCAACGAAACTCGAGTAGGCTCGCGGCGTCATTAACGAACGATTTGACTGGCCCCATTCCAGGCACGTCTGCCAACCCAGCTTGCTGGTGATGGTATCAATGCTCTCTGTCCAATACACGCAGAGAGCGTCGGGAACAATCGCTAGTTGAACATTCGGGTCGGCAGTGGCTCTCAGGAACCAGTCGATGTCCTGCAGCCCTTTCAAGCGCCGCCACGGCTCCTGTAGCATCAGATCGCGCGAGCAGAAGAAACCGGATGTCTGGAAGCCATTACGCGGGGAACCAAAGAGATATTCGCTAATCGGCTCACCTTGTCTGGGTAAACGTCTGGGTGCAACCGATTCCATGGTTTCTGTCTTGAGAATGAAACTGCATACAACCAGCGCAAACCGGGTTGTCGTGGCTGCCGCCGCCTCCAGTTGCTTCTCGATCTTGGTTGGCAGCCACTCGTCGTCATCATCCAGAAGTGCGATCCATTGGCCGCGTGCTTGCTGGGCGCCGATATTTCTCGCTTCAGAAGCCCCAACGCTCTCGGGCAGCTCAATCACGCGCACACGCGGATCGTTCATTTGCTCCAGCACCTTGACCGTGATGCTATCGGGGCCATCGACAACGACCACCACCTCCAGATCCGTACAGGTCTGCGAAAGCGCGCTCTGCACCGCTCTGCGCACAATCTGGGGACGGTTCCGTGATGGAATGACAGCGCTGACCTTAGGCTTGAATTGTTCCACTTTTCCTCGCAAGAAATTTCGTCGAATGGCTGCCCATCTAAGGAGATGAAAATGCCGCGGTCGAATGAAGTGCATTCCCATCTAAGAAGATGAGAATGCCGCGGTCGAATGTTGAGTGGGTGGCCCAGGTCTCGTTTTTGAGGCCTGGGTGTTCCGGCTTGGACGCATTACGAGGAGAGAGCCAGAGGCACTCCCTGTTTAATGTTTGGGATGGCTTATCAGTCCGCCCTGCGTTTGCGGGTCAAAATCAACGCTGATGTCCGTCGTCACATCCATAGCCTCACCGTCGCGAACAAACGGTTTGTAGCGCCAGAGCCGCACCGCGTTCGTGGCCTGGGCTTCCAACGCACTATCTCCTGAAACGACTCTCACGGGAGAAACACTACCGGACTTCCAGATGACAACGCGCACCACGACGGTTGCTCGGTTGCGAGGGGTCCCGTCAGTTTGCGGGTAGACAGGGCTCACCTTTGTGATGCAATGCCCCTCCATCACTTCCGGAGCCACGATAAGCTTTCCCATGGGCGCGCCGGCGCCGCTCTCCTGCAAGTAAGCTCGGACGCCCGCGGGGGGCATCGCGCGTGCCTGGCTGGCAAGCACACAGAACGCCGTGCTTGCGATAACCAACCCGCGCTTGGCCTTCGTGTATCGTTCCCACGCTCGGGACCGTTCAGGCATCAATGCACCACGTAAACGGCAGCTCCCGCTGTCGAAGCCGCAATGTTTGCGCTGCTCATGGCAACGTTCTTCATCCAGCTGAACGGCACATAGACGATGTCGTTCGCCTGCAGCATCAGGGGCGGTGTCTTGCCTTTTTCCATTTTATCGAGACGAACCGGCAACTCTACCTGGCCACGATCCGTCGTCCGGATGAGGCGGACGTGTGATTGCACCGACGTCTTGTTAGCCGACCCTGCCATGGCAATCACCTGCAGCACGCTCAAGCGTCCGTCGTTGGTGGCGATCGCATATCCTCCCGGGCGGTTAACATCGCCCATCACGTAAACCATGGGAGCTCTCGAAACCAGCACGGTGTCGCCCGGGTAGACCATCACAACACCCGACAAGGCTTCCTCTGAGACGTTGGAGACGTAGTACTTCAGCTGCTCCGAGGATTTGCCTCGTTTCACCACCACATTGCGATCCGCTTCTTCGGTAAGTCCACCCGCAAGAGACAGCACTTTTAAAATCGTTTGCGGAGTAGTGATGGAGTAAGTCCCGGGCGTGTGCACCTGGCCCAGTACCGAAACATCCTGCGTGGCGAGCTCGATCATTCTGACCGTGACCTGGGGCCGATGCATCACATGTTGATTGATCAGGGCTGCCTGGATATCAGCGGCGGCCTTTGCCGGCGTTAGCCCGCCTACATGGATGCTTCCAACGTAGGCCAGCGGTGCCGAGCCATCATCGGTCACACGTACCTGCTGTTGCATCTCAGGTGTATCCATCACATCGACCTGGATCAGGTCCCCAGGCCCAATCAAGAGGCTTTCCTGCTGTGCAAAGCAAGGCGCCGCAAGTGTGCCAAGCAGGAACAAGGCGCCGATCAGTTTGTGTCTACGCATTCAGATCGCTCCCGGAATACGACATGTGTTTGTATCCGTAATATCTCTGACTGGCTCCGCCTGTTGCCTTCACTCCATTCAGAACCATACCCATGTGACGAACACCCTGCGAGCGCAGTATTTGGCAAGTGCGTTCTACAGACCTGCGGTCGGTCACGTTGTGGCGGGCCACCACCAGGGTGTAATCCGCGTATTGGCTCAACAGGGCCGAGTCGGTGACGGGTAGTATCGGCGCGCCATCGATCATGATGTAGTCGTACTCGTCCCGCCATAGGCGCACCAGAGCCGACATGCGGTCGGAGGCAAGCAATTCGGCAGGGTACGCAGGCAAAGGACCGGCCGAAAGAACAGAGAGGCTTGGGATACGCGGGAATGGAACCTCTGCTGCGATCGCCGCAAATTTGTCGTTATCCGCCATAAGCAGCGAACTGAGCCCGGTCGTCCCTGATAGATTCAGCTCCTGCTGCAGCACTGGAGTGCGCAGATCGCCGTCGACCAGCAACACATTCTTGCCCCGCTGCGCACAGACGATCGCCAGGTTTGAGGAGAGCATGCTCTTACCCTCTCCGGAAACAGAGCTGGTGACCAGGATGACCTGACCCCGCGGTCCGCCATTTCTGCCTTGCATGAGCGAGGTGCAAAGTACGCGAAGCGCTTCGGTATAAGCAGCTCTTGGCTCAGCGGCAGCAATGGTCGCATTCGATGTGGTCAGCGCTGGCGAGGGGGAATTAACCGGAGAGGCGAAAGCGGTGGCCAGCAACGGCGTCCTTGCGCTGGAAAGACGCTTCCGTTCAGTCTTCGGATCGTGGAATGGGAGCAAGCCAACAGATGACTCCGCAAAGAGCATCTCCAGTTCGCCCAGCTCCTGGATGCGATTATCGGTAGCTTCGCGGAAGAGCGCTCCGCAAATGCCGAACAGAAGTCCTCCGGCGATCGAACCGGCTAGGTAGAGAAGTGGATTCGGCTTTGCCGGCCGGGATGGCACGTGGGCCGGGTCCACCAGGGTGATATAGCTGGAACGAATCCCGGCAACCAGGTCGGCTTCCTTCATACGGCCCATAAGGTTCTCATAAAGGGTCCGGCTTTGCGTGGCTTCCTGGCGCGCGACCTGGTATTGCACGGCTTTGTCGTTTTGCGCTTCCGCTTCCTCTTTTTCGTTTAGATAGATGGCGCGATCTTTATCTTCAATCTGTTGCGCCACCATGTAATCGTTGTGCACCCGTGAAGCGACGCGTGCCGCCTCATCGTTGATGGATTTCTGTTGGCTGTCGAGGTTTGATTGCAACTCGGCCAGCTTTGGATATCCCGGTCCGAACTTTTCCGAGAGTTCATTCAATCGGGCCTTTGTCTGCGCTTCTTCGCTGCGCAGATTCTGCAACAGCGTCAGCGAGCCGCTGAGGCCGGGCGATGCCCCGGTGAGCATCCCATTGCCTGCAAGCCCGGATATAAGTTCAGGATCGCCGTTCTTGACCACCTGGTACAAAGCGCCCTTCATGATGCGCGCGGACTGTGCCTGTTCCAGATCCGTGGTTGCCTGCTGCAGACGATTGAGCTCGGGTGTGAAGATCTGGTCATGTCCCTGGGTATCCGTCTGGCCGAACGAAAACACTCCCGAATCACGCTGCAGGTCGGCCACCTTGGCCTGCAAGTCTTCGCTCTGCTTCCGCAGATCGTTCAGCTGGCTCCCCAGCCAAACGCTCGCCTCGCGGGTAGCGTTGTGCCGCGTCTGGAAGTTGTAGTCGACCAGGTCCTGCACCAGGTGATTGACCACGGCGGCGGCCGTCCGCGGATCTTCGTTCAGATATTCGATGTCGATCAGGCGAGTGTTGGGGACAGGCTTTACTTTGAGATGGGATTCAAAGATCTTGAATACCCGCGCGCGGCGGCCCGGAGCATCTTCTAAGGGCACATTGACTGGATCCGCTATGCCCGCGGGTGCAAACAGCCCCAGCACCCAGCCGATAGGATTGAAGTGGGGTCGAAAGCCCGGGGTCTTTTCCAGGTTCAGCTCCTTGATCACTTGCAAAGCCAGTGTCTCCGACTGCAATATCTGCGCCTGTGTCTGTATCGTGATGTTCGCGTCAACGGCGTCCCCTTGAGACTCGGGCCCCATCACGGTGTCCATACTTAACGCGTCGGCCGACTCTTTTTGTACCTGGATCTCTGCGAAACCCTTATAGAGGCGGGTGGACACTGCAAACAGGGCTGCGGCGATTCCAATCGTGACCAGGAGCACGCTAAGAACTATATTGCGCCGCCGGGACAAGATCTCCCAAAGATCCTGAATGGTCATTTCTTTGCGCGGAAGCAGCGGTGCCGGCGTGCCGGCGATCAGCGCGGGGGATACCGCAAGATCGTTTTTGCTAAGCATCATTCAACCTCGGATTTGAAGTTCGTTGGGCGGAGCTGTTCACGTAAGCTCTGGGAGTGAACGGACTATTCAAAGTTGCGACTCGTCAGACCATCCAGATCGTGAGTGGTGACGTTGGGCAGGATGTGGGGCTCGCTATTCCGCAGCAAAGTCATCTCACTGAGTTCGGCGGCGAAGCGGTCTTCGTTGACAAACTGCACAAAAGTGTCGAGCAGATGGCGGCGGATGCGTTGCCGCACAACAATGACCGCAAACTCCAGATTGCCGATAAGATAGCGCCTCCACATCCGGCGCGGCTCACGGCAAAGGCGGTACAGCCACTCGCAACCGATGTCTTGCGCCCACTTAGGCGCACGAGGAACCACTCCACCTACGATCTCGAATGAGCCGCCGACGCCGATACACACCGGGACCGCGAGTTGTAAACCGTGCCGGTAAATCCAATACTCCTGCTTGGGCGCGCCCAAAGCCACAAACAACAGGTCAGGCTGCACCTCGGTAATCGCGTCTGCCGTCTTCTTCAGGCCGGTCGCACTCTGCTCGAAGCCCAGCGGTGGGCAGTAGGTGCTGCACTTCAAACCGGGGTAGTCGTTCTGCAAAGCGGCTGCGGCAAGTTCCGCCGACCCCGGACGTCCGCCAAGCAGGAAAACATGCAGGTCAGCCTCGACCGCAAGCCCGCACAACTCCCGGAACAGATCGACCCCTGCTATGCGCTGTTGCAGGGAGCGGCCATAGAGCCGCGCAGCCATCAGCAGCGAGATTCCGTCCGCGATCACTAGGTCGGCATTGTCGTAAACCTCTTGCAGATCCCGCTCCTTCTCCAATAGCACGATGTGTTGCGCGTTCGGAGTAATGACGTGGGCCGGCTTACCACGGTGTTGCGCGTGGGCAATGATCGCCTCACACACTTGCTCAGATGAGCAATTGTCAATTAAGGCATGGCCGACTGCTATTCGAGGTACTTCGGGCCCGCGAAGCGATGCGCGGGGGGAGACCGGGGTGAGGGACCAGTACGTAGAGGAGTTCATCTTCTGATCTCAAGTATTCGAGTAGGTTCCGACGATGCCGGAAGGCAATAAGGTAAGTAGCGATGGTTGATGCAAATCGCCACCCGTGTTAATTGAGGATTGGCTCCAGGGTTGATGCATCCACTTCTACGGCGACGTGTTGGTGAATGATTTCAACCGTGAGCACGAAACGCCATCCACTATTCTTTCGAATCAGGCAGCCTTCCACGCCCCGCATGGCGCCGCTCTTGATGCGAACCCGCTGGCCCACTACCAGGCCCAGGTAAGGCTCTGCCTTTTGCTCCCACAAGCTGTTGCGCAGGAACTCTATTTCGTGGTCGGGTAAAGGAAGGGCCTCGCGGCTCGTACCGACCAGCTGCCGTACACCCGGAGCTCGCAGAACCTTCCCCCGGTCCTGGTGATCGATACGTACAAAAAGGTAGGTAGGAAACAAGGGCAGTTGCACGTTGACTTTCTGCCTGTTTTTCCAAACACGGGGAGACTCGTAGGTTGGAAGGAAGGTTTCAACTCCCGCGATGTCGAGATGTTTGACCGCGGCTTTCTCGTGCTTCGGTGTTGTGAGCACGGCAAACCACCTGCGAGCGGCCGGCTCATGGGAGGGGAGTGGGAGAGAAGCTGCGGTTCCGTTGGTCAGCATGGCCCTTGGGTACAAAAGTACTGCTGGTTCGTGCAATCTCCAGCATTCTGGGCAAGGCTTCGCCATCCTGACTTAGCAATCGCTGCCAGCCCAGCCGTTCCGGTCAGTAACCAGGTTCCTTCAGAACTGCACAAACGAAATTAAAGGTGCAGCTCTGACCAGTCTGAGCTTATCGTCCAGACGCAACGATTGAACATCGGAAAGGTTTGCCTTTCTCATGGCAAGACGTTCGAACTACTTCTCGAAGGTCTTACTATTGATTCTTGGCTCGAAATAGTGTAGGAATGCGGGCGCAGAAAAAGCGAAGGTGGGAGTGAGGTACGAGTATTTCTAACGGCGATTTTCCTTGTTCCCTCTCATCGAATCCCTCCCCCGAAAGAATCGATGAAAGAGTTCTTGGATAATCGCCGTCTGAAAAGAAGCATATCTCTTCTGCTGAAATCCGCCAGAGTTCTTGAGTAATAAACCACCAACTTGTGGTAACCGCAAGCGGTAATGGAAACGCCATCCCGCTTCCCGTTGCTTATGGAAACGCCATTGTTCCCAATAAACTCCGGCAGCTTGACATGCCGCGGTCCCCAGCCGGTAATGGCAACAGGAGAGTTTGCAGCATGCATGTGGTAGAGCTGATTAGGAAGAAGCGGGATGGCGGCGCGCTGACAGATGCCGAAATAGCATTTCTAGTCGCCGGGGCGGCTACAAACTCAGTCCCTGAGTATCAGCTCGCGGCGTGGCTCATGGCGGTTTGCTGGCGGGGGCTCGATCCTGAGGAGTTGCACAGCCTCACCACCCATATGCGCTACTCCGGCCGGGTGCTGAATTTCACCAGCCTGCACGGGGTGAAAGTGGATAAGCATTCGACTGGCGGAGTGGGCGACAAAACCTCCTTCCTGGTGGCGCCTATCGTGGCCGCCGCCGGTCTCTTTGTACCCATGATCTCTGGCCGTGCCCTCGGTCACACCGGGGGAACCCTGGACAAGCTCGAGAGCATTCCCGGTTATCGAACCCATCTGCAGGAGGACGAAATATTTGCTGTCTTGCGTGACTGCGGCGCGTCCATAGTTGGCCAGACGGAATGGCTGGTGCCCGCCGATCGCACCCTGTATTCTCTGCGCGATCGTACCGGAACAGTGGAAAGTCCATTCCTGATCTGCGCATCCATCATGAGCAAGAAACTCGCCGCCGGGCTCGACGCGCTGGTCCTCGACGTGAAAAACGGCTCGGGTGCTTTTTTGAAAAAGGAAGAAGAGGCGATCCATCTCGCCAGGCTGATGGTGGCCACCGGCAATCATGCCGGAACAAAGACGGCCGCGCTGATAACCAATATGAATCAACCCCTCGGGCGCATGTCAGGCAATGCAGCGGAGATCGTCGAGTCAGTCGAATTACTGCGCGGTCACCGCCACCGTCTCACCGAAGACCTGCGCCAGCTATCACTCGAGCTTTCCGGATGGATGCTCTACCTGGGAGGCAAAGTGCCCAGCCCTGAGGACGGCGTGCAGTTGGCAGAAGAACTGTTAATCAGCGGTCTGCCGCTAAAGAAATTTGGCTGCATGATCGCCGCCCAGGGTGGCGACCTGGCATGGTTTGAAAGTCCGCAATGGCTGCATAGGCCTGCCTATCAGCATCCCATCAAGGCGCCATCCGCGGGCTTTCTGTCGAGTGTGGATTGTAACCAGGTGGGCTGGGCGGTGCAGCGCACAGGCGCGGGCCGGATCGTGCCCGGGGAAGCAGTGTCTGCTCATGCCGGTGTGGAGACGCACAAGAAGGTCGGTGACCACGTCACCGCAGGCGAAACGCTGTTTACGATTTATGTGGAGGATGAGGCGCGCCTCGAAGCTGTCGCCGTAATACTCAATCGCTGTTACACATTAAGCGGCCAGCAGCCTACTCCAGACCCGCTCATCTATCAGGTAATCGCCTGAGTCCAGCGCCGCTTTTCTAGTGCCCGTATTGCACGCCGTTATCCAGCCCCGCCCCGTGTGCCGGCTCGTAAGGCTCAACAGCAAGCAGATTACCCAGAATGCTGCGCTCCTGGGGCGAGAACTGTGCCTGAAACTGGCCCGAATTCATCATCGCCTGGCGCTGCTCCGGAGGATATTCCCGCAAGTCGCGAAATGCCTTCCTCATCAGCCGCTGCCGGTCTTCGGGCAGGGTATGAAATTCCTGAAACGAGGCGCGTACCTGCTGGCGCATCTGCGGTGTTAAGCGTTCCAACGCCTCGATGTGGTCTACAGTACGCTGGCGCTGGTTGGGGGGCATCCGGTTCAGCTGTTGCAGCCGGCCGAGCAATCTCTGCTGTTGCTCAGGAGCCAGCCGGCTAAAGCCTGGCTCACTCCGCAGAGCCTTCTCCTGTTGCTCAGGAGTCAGGTTCCCGTGCCGCTGCAACCACGTCCCGAGGTGGGCCTGCTGATTGTTTTCAAATCGTGGCCGCTGTCCCTGCTGCGGAGGGCGGGCAAAACAAGACCCCAGGGAAAGCGCGAGCAGCAGCACCGTGAACACACTTCGAGCCAGCTTCCCACTATGGGATCTACGTTCGAGCTGGTTGTCGATTGCCATGCTGGAGCCCTTCGAAGCGGTTACGTCGACCGTCGTATTCGGGCGCCTCGTTTCCCGTTTTCTTGCGTCATCAGTTCGAACTGCCGGTCCCGTTATCCTCGTCCGTGTCTAAGGCGTTCAATTGCTGAAACATCTGGGCGTTTCCATCGTAAGACTGCAGGTCGCCCACCGTGGCAGAAGTTTGAGGAACCGGTGTCTCCTGATGGCCAAGCAGGGCAAACGTTCCCCCACCGATCCCGCCGATCACCAGCACCGCACCCAGCGCGCCTGCCGTCAGCTGACGCATTTGCAGGTTGCTGCTATAAAGCAGCCACGCCTTGGCACGCTCAAAAAAACTGGCCGGCGCATTGCTCTGTTCCGTCCGCAACCGCGCATACAGCTTCGCATCAAAGAAGGCGCTCGGTTCCGGTGCCTGCCATTCGTCCAGCAGCTTCCAGGTAGCTTCCATTTCCTTGAGCTCGGTCGCACAGTCGCCACATTCCGCCAGGTGCTTACGCGCATCCTCAGTCAGCGGCCGGGACTCGAAAACCGATTCGGCTAAAGTGTTTTTCATCTCAGGGCAAGTCATCGTCTTCCTCAATTCCTGCTAAGCGAAATCCTTCAGGTTTTCGCGCAATGTCTGGTACGCCCGGAATAGCAAGGACTTGGTCGCTGATTCACTCAGCTTTAGTACCTCACCGATTTCCTTGTAATCCATTTCCTGGTACTTGTGCATCAGCACCGCGTTGCGCTGCCGTTCCGGCAGAGCCATAACGTGCTTGCGAATGGCCGTCATTCTCTCGTCGCGCACCAGCTCTTGTTCCACGTTTAGGGTGCTATCCGCCACATCGGGAGTCGTCCCGGTTTCCGCATCCGGCTGATCGAGATAAACATTTTGCGCGGTCCGTTCATGTTTCGTATCGCGTGCATGGTTCACTCCCAGGTTGGTCGCGATCCGGTACAGCCACGTACTGAACTTTGCTTCCGCCCGATATGTCTGTCGCGATCGATAGACACGGAGAAACACTTCCTGCGCCAACTCCTCAGCCACTGCCTGGTTGCGTGACATCCGGAACATGAAATGCACAATCTGTTTCCGGTACTTCTCGATCAGGATGCTGAAGCCCGAATCGTCACCCTCCCGAACGCGCAACATGATCTCCGCGTCAGAGAGATGCGCCCAATCGATACCGGACGGATGGACCTGTGCACCCTGCTGGGCGCCCTGGAACCCGTTCTGCGAAATGGCTATGGTACCCATACCTTCTGTAACCCCACCATCCTGACTAGGTTGCGCGGATTCAGGAGAGTTTTGCGTCTCCTCCCCGGGATCGGGGAAAGGGTGCTGCTTGGGGGGAAGCGGGACCATAAGATGAGTGGATTGTAATCGTTGCCTCGCCCGGTGGTCTCGCCCAGTTTCGTGGGATATGAAAAGCGATCGGAAGAACCGTTCTCCCCGGGGTGTTTCTCGTCCGCCAGGATCGTAAGTTATTGATAATACGCCAGGTTTTAGATGCTGTAGAGCGGGCTTTGGAACCCCCCCAAAGGTGACGAAAACGGCTTCTGTTCAGTAAGTTCCGGCCTCCATGGAAGCTCCGTCCTCCCCTTTCTCCTCTCAACCGAAGCGTACCCGGGCCTCGATAACCCGGCGACGCGGACGAAACGCTAAGTGGGTGGCCCAGGTCTCGCTTTTGAGACCTGGGTTTCTCCTCAAAATGGGCTCTAGCCGGAACACTCAAGTCTCAAAAGCTAGACCTGGCCACCCCCCAAAGTCTGGAGATTGCGGCTTTATGTTCGACCGAGGGAAGCGCGTGGAGGAACCGGGGTGCTCACATTCTCTAAATCCCCCTGAGGTCTATCTTTCCCTGTCCGGCCGAATCCTTCCGCGGCTTATTAAGCCCTGGGTTTTCAAGCCACTCCTGCCACCGGTTCTAAGCGGTTTGAGTTCAGACGATTGTGCTACGGCCGGTGAAACGCTGACCGTTAGTCCTGCACTATGTCTAAACCGGTATTTGCATGGACGGCGGGAGAGGTGGCGTACCCCGTAGCTCTCGAAAAGATCTAGGGGATACAGCTCAGCTTCCCTGGGGCAAAAAGCGGATAGCCAGATAGAACGCTTGCGTTACCATTGTTTCCTGGAAAATTCCGGCCATTGACCGTGAGAATTCGACAATAACCGCGCCATACCACATGCATTTTGCCTTGCGAAATCAATCGCCGCCCTGAAACCAGCTCGGGTCTAGCGGAGGTAGCCAAGAAGCGGTTTGAAAAGCTCTGATCCTCTGATACAGAAGATCGGGAAGTATGCCGTCATCGACGTGATCGGCTCAGGCGGGATGGGCATCGTCTATCGCGCTCATGATGCCGCCTTGAATAGAACCGTCGCTATCAAGATGCTCAAGCGGGCGGACGCTGGTCCCGGCAAAGTGCACCAGCTGGAGCAATTTTTCAGCCGGGAGCTACGCGCCACTGCAAGCCTGCAGCACCGGAACATCGTCACCGTCTACGAGAGTGGAGAGCAGGACGGAAACCCCTACCTGGTGATGGAGTGCCTTGATGGCGAGCCGGTATCGCGCGTCATCCATGAACGGCGCCCCATGCCGATTGTCGACAAACTGGAATTGTTTGTGCAGGTGTGCGATGGGCTGCAGCACGCGCACGATCGTAAGCCGCAGGTCATCCATCGTGATATCAAGCCGGCCAACGTCATCCTGTTACGAGATGGCACAGCGAAAATAGTCGACTTCGGCATTGCCAGGGTCGTAGGAGTTGAAACCTCCACCCTGCAGGCCGGGCAGCTTCTCGGCAGCTTGTCGTACCTGTCGCCAGAGCAGATCAACTCCGTACCGATCGATGCCCGCACTGACATTTTTTCAGCCGGCGTCATGCTGTATGAGCTGCTGACCTACGCGCTGCCATTCCAGGGAAATGAGGCCGCGGCGGTGTTCGTCAAAATACTGCGCGAAGAGCCCCCGCCTCTCTCCACCTACCTGGGCGAAGTTCCCTCCGAGCTGCAGTCATGCGTCAACAAAGCACTGGCCAAAAAGACCCACGACCGGTATCAAACGGCCGAAGAACTGGGCTTCGACCTGCTGCAGATCCAAAAGAAGATCAAGCAGGGGATGGCTGCCGACTTCATGCAGAGAGCGGAAGCAGCGATGCACCGCGGCGACCTGGAAAGAGTGAAGCTGCACCTGCAGGAGATTCTTCGCCTGGACCGCCACCACGACCAGGCGAACCGCATGTTGGCGGAGGTGCGTAGGGCGATCCAGGAACAACAACGCTCAGCGCAAATCGTGCAAATGCGTTCCCAAGCCCAGGTGGCGTTGGCCGGTCAGCAGTACGAAGAGGCGCTGGCCTGCGCCGATCAAGCCCTGCAACTGGATCCCGCCGACCAGGTCTCGACGGCGCTACGGGAAGAGATCCAGAAGGCCATCTCGCTGGGTAAGGCCGTTCGCGATTCGCTCCGCCGCGCCGAGTCGGCCCTCTATGCCGGAGACTTCGACGAGGCTAGAGAGGCGGTGGACGCGGCTCTTCGTCTCGACACCAATAGCGCCGAAGCGCGAGCCCTGGCGGAGATTATCGACAAAGAATTGTCGGAGCGATCCCGCAGACTGCAGGTACAAGGCCTGGTAGACAGCGCACGGCAGGGAATCGCGCAGCGCCTGTTTGGGGACGCGATTGAGTCCTTGCGCAAGGCCGAGAAGTTGGATCCAGGCGACTCCAATGTGCGTGAGCTCTTGCAATGGGCCAGCCGAGGCCAGGATCAGGAGCAGCGCCGTAAGGATCTGCTTGATCTGACAGACCAGATTCACGGTGCGCTGCGGGCGGAAGATTTTTCCTCCGCTTACACCATCTGTGAAGTGGGGCTAGGGAGTTTCCCCAACGAACCGACCCTGCAGCGCTTGAAATCGATCGCAGAAAAGCAAAGGGATATCGCCGAGCGGCGAAGGTTTGTGCAGGACCAGAGCCTGGCGGCGAAGGAATTGCTCGATCGCGCCGACTTCCCGGCAGCCATCAAGATACTCGAAACCGCTTTGCAGAAGCTTCCCGCAGAGCCAAACCTCGAGGCTCTGTTGGCGTTGGCGCGGACTGAGTCCGAGCAGCAGTCTGAGGACCGGCAATCTCAGGCCGCGCAGGAAGCTGCAGAGCGCGCCCTGCTTCAGAACCAGGCGGCGCAACGACAGGCGGGGACACTACGCAAAGCGCTGCAAGAACGCGAGGAATTGGAGCATCTGGAAGATCTTTCCTTGCAACTGAGGGGCATGCTGGCGGGCGTCGAGTTCGACGAGGTGACCCGTAGATCGTTCGATCCGATATTCGAGCAAGTACGCGCGCGTCAGCTGGCTAAGGAGCAAGTGTCGGCGGAATTGCAAGACTTGCGCAAGAGCGTCGAGGATTCTTTCGACCCCGGCTCGAGGGCGCGCGCGGAGACACGCCTGCACGAGGTCCAGGCCGAATTTCCGCATGAGAAAAAGGTTCGCGACGCCTGCGAAGAAGTGGTGCGAGCCCTGGATGCGCGAGGAGAGGAACACGAACGAATTCTTGCCGAGCTGAGCAAAATAGCCGAAGCGGTAAAGCACGTTTCGCTCACTGAATCGAGCGATCTCCTCGGGCGCGCAGCGCGCATAGCGTCGAACTTTTCGATGGAGCCGCAAGTGGGAGCCTTGATTCAACAAGTCGAGTACGAGGTGAATCGCCGCCTCGCTCAACGCCAAGCCCTGCTTGAGGAATTGGCGCAACTGGGGCGTGCTTCTGCCCAGGCTCGGTCGATCGGTGGGCTATCCCAGTTGGTCACCAATGCGCACTCGGTGGCTTCGACCGCCGTGGGGGAGCCCGGCGTCATGGCCGCTCTCGATCAGGTGAAGTCGGTGGCCGAGGCTCGCCGCCAGACAATTTCCCGCTTGCTGGCTGAAATCAATCAGGTTGCGGACCGTGCCTTGATGGCTCTGGGCATTGAGCAGGCGGAGCAGTTGTTAGCCGAGGTGCAACAGCGCGCCTCAGCTCACCCCGAACTCGATGACCTGCAGGAGACTATTGGCCGCGTTTCCGCGCAGGTCCATGGGCGCCGTATCGAACATGATCTGGTTTGCCAGGAATTAAGTTCGCTGGGCGCGTCGGTTAGCCAGGCGCTTACACCAGCCGATCTGGACCTTATCCGGAGCCGCGCGCTGCAGATAAGAGACAAGCATGCCGCGGATCAGGCCATCGCAGCTCTTTGCGCGCAGGTGGAAACGGATGTTCGCGGCGCGCGCGCAAAGCTGTTGCAGATCGAGCTGCGCCGCTTGTCGCAGGATCAAGCGGTCGATTCTTCCACCTTGCAGCTGGGAACAACCGACTCAGCGTCGCTGGTAAAGAAGCTGCAGGAGTTGGTGAAGACTTACCCGGAGAGCGTGGAACTCCGCGGGATGCTGCTTCGGGCAGAAGACAGCCTGGAGCGCGCGCAACGCGCGCGCGATGAGGCGGCGGCCCGTGCTTCTGCCATCAATCTTGAGGTCAAGGCATATACCCGGCTGCTGGAAACACGGCAGGCCGCCAAGGCGCTGAGCGCCCTGGAAGAAGCGGCTGCAAAGTATCCCGAGAGCGCACAGTTACAGTCTCTGCTAGCGCAGTGCAAAGAGCAGATCGAGGCAGAGGAGGAGATCAAGCGCCAAGCCACCGCGCAGAGGGCGGCCGTGCAGGCTGCGATTGACAAAGGCACAGGTCTTCTCCGCAGCCGTCGCTATGTGGAGGCCGCTGCGGTGCTTGAGGTCGCGTGCCAGCAATGGCCGGGGCAGCAGCAGCTTGAGAAATTATTGGCGACCGCACAGAAATCGGCACAGAAAGCAAACGACCGTCAAGCCGCGGAGCAAGAGAAGATCAGGCAGCGTGTGCTGGAGGCAGCGACGCTGCCAGCAGCGGCGCCTCGCAAGCGGCTGCTCGTGCCTGCGGTCGTTGCATGCGTGCTGCTGGCGGTGGTTGGTTTCCTGATCAGGTTTCTAATCCGGTCTCAGGTCTCTGTCCCGACCGTGCAGAGCATTCCCGCTGGCGCTGAGACGCCTCCGCAACCCGCGGTGGTCCCCGCTCCGGCGGCTGCACCCGTCCAGGCGCCGGTGATGGCCCGGCTCATTCTCAAGGGAGTGCGTCCCGGTGACCAGCTGTTTGTGGACGATGTTCGCCTTGCTGCGAGTGGACCGCCGGGTACCTGGGAGCTGACGCCGGGCTCTCATCGCCTCCGGCTCATGGCTGGGAATCAAGAGCTGGTCGCAGACCCTCGTTCCTTCAAGGCAAATGCAACCGTCGTCCTCAACCGTGCTGACTTCAAGCAGCCGGCTCCGGCGACGTCAGAAGAGCAGCTTGCCTGGAACCGTATCAACACCACTGGCGACCCTGCGGCGGTCGAAGAATTCGTCCGCCGTTACCCGAATTCTTCCTTCCGGTCGCAGGCGGAGTCGAAGCTTGAAGCGCTCAATTGGGCCAAGGCAAGCAGCAGTGGCAGTCTTCACGGCTATCAGGATTATGTGGCCAGGTATACCTCTCCGCCGGGCCCTCATCTAGCGACTGCAATGGCAGAGATCGCGCGGCAGGAGTGGGACGCCATCCAGAACACAACCGATCCCGTTCCAGTGAAAAAGTTTCTCGAGCACAATCCCAGTGGCCCATACCACGACCGCGCGGTGGCTTTGCTCGACGATCTCACCTGGCATGAGGCGCAGCGTAAGGGTGATACCACAAGTCTCGAGGGCTACCTGGGCACGTATCCCACAGGCAGGCACAAGGACGAAGCGGCAACGGAGCTGGCCAGGCTCACTCCACCGCCTGTCGCGACGCCTGCGCCCCAGGCCGCTCAGGCGCCTGCGCCAATTCCTGCTGCTCCTCCGGTTGCACCAAAGCTTTCCGACAATACCGAGGATGTAAATGCCATTCGAGCCGTTCTGGATGGGTATAAATCCGCGTATGACACCAAGGATCTGGCCAGGCTCCAGGAGCTCTGGCCAGACATGAGTCCGAAACAGGTGAATGGCCTGCGCACAGCGTTCCACGATGCGGGCAAAGTTACGCTGATGTACGCGGTCACGAAAGGTCCAGAAGTAGCAGGGAACGTGGCCGTGGTCACTTTTCAACAGCAAATCGTCACCAATGCAGCGGCAAAATCACAAGTGACGATGACCTTGAAAAAAGACGCGAGCAATTCCTGGCACATTACTTCTGTCCGTTAACACAACTCAGAATACGTACGAAACGCCGATCAATGGTGAGGGCTTGAAGTGCAGGCCCTCATCGTTCAATCGGAACAGGACATTGCCCGTAACCAGCAGCCTGGCAACCGGCCTCACCTTCGCTCCTAGCGAAATGTTTGCCTGGTTGACGGTGGAGGTAAACGTGTTGACGTTCGCGTGAGTGTTGCCCACGAAATCTGTGAAGGTGGAGTTTTCTATACGTGACGCATTCAGCAGCGACGTGCCAATGTAGTCGGCGGAGAGACCGACCCACCGGCGTATCGAAGCGTCCGCGCCCGCGGAGTAGGTAAACACATTCGGCAGTTGCGCTTTCGTCACTGGTTGCGAAGTGACCGTGCCGGCCAGAATTGAATTGCCGTTCCCTTCAAACCCGGCGCTGGCGTGTGGAGAAACTCTGGCTGAATACGAGTAAATAACGAACGGCCGTAGGCCCCAGGTCCCTGATCCTAGAAATTTGTAGGCGTCCCCGGTGGGAAGGCGAAGGTCCATGCCGACGGCGACTGCGGACTTCTCTTTTGCGTCACGCCACGCAACGTATTTTCCACGAAGCCGCAAATCACCGACGCCCGTTGCGGAACCGCTATTCGTGAGAATTGCGTTGAACTGGTTGATGTAGGTCTCCCGCGGATTGTCGGTGATGAGCGCAAACGTATGGTTCACGGGGGGAGGCTCGAAATTGTAGATGGTGGCATTTGAGCTCATCCCCACTCGCACGTCGACGATAGGGAGAGCAATCGATACATCCAGCTTGTCCGACAGGCCGTACGTGCCTACCAACGTGACCTGATGAACCTTGATATCGATCCGATTTTGCGTGGACACGATGTCGTTGGTATAGATCGGTTCACCGTTGAGGCAAGGAGTAGACGGGATGGTCGCGCAAATCGTTGGCTCCAGCTCATGCTGGAACACAGCGCCGAACGATTTGAGGTTGACACTATCCGCCTTGTCGAAGTCGAAATATTCGTAACTGGCGCCCACGAATATCCTTCGCTTGCCGAGAGTTTCAGCGCGATCAGCTAATACCGGCCCAAAGCTCGTAGCTTCCTGCATGACTCCGTTGGCAAAGATGAACCCGGACACGGGCGAGGCGAGCGGCACTTGGCTGAGCTGCACGCCGATCTCTGCATTGATGGGGCTGAAGCTGTTGATGCTGGAAGCCTGGAAGTGAACTTCGTGGAATTTTGTAGCCGTGAGAGGGCCGCCGTTGTCCACGCCGACCAGGCCGCCGGGGCCATACACCTGCGGGACGATGCAAACCAGGTCAGACGATCGCTTAGCGGCGGATCCCAGGATTTCCTGGGTTGGACAAGGGCTCTGAGCCAGGGCCGCTGTGGACACAGAAAGTAGCAACAAACTGCAAAGCACGGTTAGACGCGACATCCTCAATCTCTCCAGTGTGGATTGGGCCCCGGTTCACAACAAAAAGGTGCCGAACGGCTGTCGATGATGATGGTGAAGCGTATGCGGATCCCGTAACGAAAAATTCCGAACTAAAATCTCCACGAGTAGAAACTTCCAGGTTTTGTCAAAGCGCTTTGACAAAACCACCGTTTAGCAACCCTGGGCTAGTGTGTTTCTGCGGGAACAGAAACGTTTTCGATCGGACAAGATTGTTGTTTTAAATGGCTAGGAGCCCCGGGGGAAGTGTTGGGTGAAACCATAGCACAACCGGGCTCGCTGAACACTTTAAGACAGCCGGAGGCGGTGCCACGGCGGCTTGGCTACGCGAGGGAAGCTTCGTGTAAACTACGGGTTGTCCCGGCGGGCGCTTAACTCAGCGGTAGAGTGCCACCTTCACACGGTGGAAGTCGCAGGTTCGAATCCTGCAGCGCCCACCATAACTAATTTCCTGTCAGATACTTGCAGGTTCCGGCAGTTCCTGGGCCACGTTTGGCGTCCTCGCAGCGCGACGCAACCTGCTGGTTCATGTGCCATTGCGGCGGTTTGTATTCTCGGCGGTTACAGTTGGCCTAAACCGTCCCCGTGAGCAACCAAAATCCAGGTGGACGGAACAGGTACTTTTGCTCGTATGGGGTTAAGCAGTCTTAAGGATTTTCCTGATATGAGTTGCTTATACTGGCCATTGTGAGGGCCAATAGAAAAATCGTGAGATTAGCGTTTGCCGCAAAATCGAGATTGAGAGAAGATTAATTGTTTCTCCATCGGGGTTTTGCCGGGATGCGAACGAAGTTCAGCATGGTTCGCTGATGCGGAAACTTGGTTGTCCCTGCCACCCGGAGTCCGAACTTTTGGGTGCTTTTTGTCCCTCGTGTACTCGATGGCTGTCCTCCTTGCGGCATCCGTCCCCGAGTCTGCCGGCATCCAAAAGAAAAAAGAGGCTAGCCATGAATGCACCTAGATTTGTCCACGACGACATTGTCAGAGTGGTCCGCAGGGGCCAGATCGGGACGATAAAGGAAGTTCACCAGACCGGGACCGGCTTCGTCTATGCAGTTCACCTGAGGACAGACGCAGGCGAGATGATCGAGGTGGCGGAAGAAGAACTTGCGCTGCTAAAGATAGCGAACAGCGATGAGACTGGTTTCGCGATTCGCTACATCACTTAGCGAGGATGAAGGGCTGGAACCTTTAAGGGCCGTACACTCCGCTAGCGACGGTCAGTAAACATCATTGTTGCCGTTACAGCGGCTGTGGAAAACTCCGTCGCATCAGGGCACGACTCCGTCCATCCAGGTCGCCGCCCTTCCGAAAAGTGACCGCCCTCCCCTCATCACCCCGCCTCCCATTTTCATCTCGACCAAGCGACTTGCCGGTAGCAGGTAACGGTGGAATGAACGCTCTTGTGGCGGCTCTGGTCTTGTATATTCGCTAGAAATGAGTAGTTTACGAGGCGCCTTGCACCGCCCGATCCTGGCTATTGGTCTTCTGGCGGCGCTTTCCCCGCTCCATGCCGAGACACCAACCCTCACCACGGATTGGGTAGCCGGTCCCGGAAGCAGGGTCGCCGACGTGCCTCCCTATGTTTGGCTGAATGACAGCACTGCCATCCTCGACGATGGCACCTTCGAACGCCTCGACCCGGTCACAGCAAAACGACATCCCATCCTGGACATGAACCGGGCTGTGGCGTCGCTAAAATCCATCGACCCTGGGATAGATGTTCCCGCCAGGCTGCCTTGGCCGATTGCCTTTAACCCCGCAGGGAAACAGGCGCTCTACCTCTTCAGCGGAGACATCTTCCTGCTCGATCTGGATTCGTCCGCCTTCTCCCGTCTTACCCAGACCCCTGAGGAAGAAAAGAATCCTCAATTCTCACCCAACGGGCGCTTCATCTCCTTTGTCCGGTCCAACAACCTCTACGTATGGGATCTATCCTCCAAAAATGAGACCCAACTCACCCACGACGGTTCCGAAACTACGTTGAACGGCACCCTCTCCTGGGTCTACTGGGAAGAAGTTTTCGGCCGTCACGACACGGCCTATTGGTGGTCCCCTGATTCCGCCTCCATTGCCTATCTGCAGACCGACGAGGCGGGCGTACCCGTCAGCACCTTCGTGGACTTTTCCCCAGTCAACCCGCGTCTGATTCACCAGGCGTACCCCAAGCCCGGCGAGCACAATCCTGTCGTACGGGTAGGTGTAGCTACTGTTGATTCCGCTTCAAACCACTTCATCCCCATTACTGACAAACCCTACGAGTGGCTCCTGCGGGTGAACTGGCTGCCTGACGGCAAGCACCTCAGCTTTAAGACCCTGGATCGCAGCCAAAGGGAACTGGGGCTCTACCTGTCCGACTCCCAAGGGAACGACGTCAGGCGGCTGCTGACAGAAACCGATCCTGCCTGGGTCAACGTGAACGACGACCTGTATTTCCTGCACGACGGTCAATTTATCTGGGCCTCGGAGCGTGATGGCTACATGCATCTCTATCGCTACGGCGCCGACGGAACGTTGATCAACCAGGTGACCAAAGGCAATTGGTCCCTTGTCTCCTCAGGCGGCGGAGTCTTCTGGGTACACCAGGGAGTCGTCGGCATTGATGACGCGAATCAGTGGATCTATTTCACCGCGCTCAAGGACGGATCCGTAGAGCGCCAGCTCTATCGCATTGACAACGATGGCAGCGGATTGAAGAGGGTCTCCACCGAACCGGGAACTCATTCGATCGGCATGTCGCCCGACGCCCGCTTTTATTTCGACGCTTACTCGAATATTCAGACACTTCCCGCGTTGCGTCTCCACGCTGCCGGCGGGGAGTTGAAAGCCACCATCGCAGCCCCGCAGTCCCGGCTGCTGCCTGCTGGCCTGCAGTATCCCCAGCTCCTGACCATTCCGGCCGCGGACGGCTTTCCCATGCCCGCGCAGGTTCTTAAGCCCAAAGGCTTCGACCCTACGCACCGCTATCCCGTGATCCTGCATGTCTATGGCGGCCCCTCCGCGCCGACAGTCATCGACCAATGGCAGAACGAAACCCTCTTCGATAACTTGCTCGCAAGCAAGGGTTACATCGCGGTGGCGATTGATAACCGCGCCGCCACCGCCATCAGCAAGACGCTCGAAAACACGCTAGCCGTGAACCCGGGTGAAGGAGAAGCAGCGGATCTGGTTGCCGGCATTCGCTGGCTCAAAGCGCAGCCATGGGTTGACGGAAGCCGCGTCGGCGTATGGGGTTGGAGTGGAGGCGGCACCATCTCTCTGAATCTGATGACCCGGTCAAAGGAATTCAAGGCCGGCATTGCCGGAGCACCGGTGACCGACTGGCGCTTTTACGATTCCAAGTGGTGCGAGTCTTTTTTGCAGCTCCCACAAAACAACCCAGCAGGCTATGACAAGGCTTCCCTCATCCCCCGGGCTCGCGACCTGCATGGCTCTCTCCTGCTCATCTACGGGACTTATGACGACAACGTTCATCCGCAGAACGAGGAGGCATTCATGAACGCCTTGATCGCTGCCGGCAAGCCGTATCAGGTAGTGCTCTTCCCCATGCGCAAGCACGGATTCGTCGACATGCCCGCGCTCATTGAGCGCTACAACGCTATGCTAGCCTTCTGGGAACAAAACCTTTAGCACCCTTAAAGTAAAAGTGGTTACCCACTAACTAAAAGGACAACTAACTGTTAAGGGTGGAAAAACGACCATTCGCACTTTGGGGTACTCATACGTAACTACGTCTGCCGTTGTAGATCCGGTAGGATAGAACGCGATAGTTACAAATCTCAAGAGCCAATCGGGAGGAAGCACTGCGCGAGCGTCCACACAAGCCCTGCTCTGTGGATGCCTCTTTTGCCGGCCTTCCACAGAGACTTGCTTTCGCCATCCTGCTGGCTCTGTGTTTCTCGTTTCCCCTCAGAGCCCAGCAGCGAGCCAATCCTGCTTCCATGCAGAGCTTTCAAATCCCCAGTCACGGGGGGCTGCTCAACGCCTTCGTCTACGTTGCTGCGGGTGCAGGTCCACATCCCGTAGCCGTACTGCTTCATGGATTCCCCGGGAACGAGCGCAACCTCGATCTCGCTCAGGATATTCGCCGCGCAGGATGGGATGTCCTTTATTTTGACTACCGGGGATCCTGGGGTTCTCCGGGAGAGTTCTCGTTCACCCACGGCATCGAGGACACAGCAGCCGCGATCGATTACATACGTTCCCCCGCCATGGCCAGGACCCTGCGCCTGGATCCGTCCCGCATCGTTCTCATTGGGCACAGCATGGGCGGATTTATGGCAGTGCAGGATGCCGCCGCCGATCCCAGAATTCTCGGCATTGGTCTTATCTCCGCCTCCGACATTGGCGGACGGACTCCCCAGGCCTTTGCCACAGACCAGGAACAACCAACCATCAGGATGCTGAGTGCCAGATACGAACAGTGGGGAATGGCGCCGATGAGCGGCTGCACGCCCGACGCACTGGCTCATGAAACCCTGGCCAATGCTGCGCAGTGGAGCTTCATGGCGAGGGTCAATTCACTCAAGAGCCGGCCGATGCTCATCGTCACTTCTGATGACGCGTATGCCAGGGGAGACCAGGCTTTCGCGGGCGCACTCCGTCGTGCAGGAAACGCCCGCGTGTCCACACTCCATCTGCCGACGGACCACGCTTACTCAGACCAGCGCGGCCCTCTTTCCAGCGCAGTCCTCAGATGGCTTGCCACGATAGCAGAATCGGAATGAGCTATCGGGTACCCGCGTGAGGATGATGGTGGTGATGACGGTGATGATGACGCGACGATGCAAAGGCTGAAGTCGAAATCAATAAAACCATGCTGAACAACAGAGCTTTTTTCATGCTCGAATGATAGCAACAACGGCTGGGAGCTGGTTGAAACTGCCTGCCACTTTTGAGTTAAAACGGTTTCAGAATGAACCTGCCTGGTCATGAGAAACCCTTCCCCTGCGACGGGTGCGGAAGAAGAAGACCAGGGTAATGAGCAAATAAACAAAGTAGAGATAGGGCAGCCAGGAATATGGAGCAGCAGGAACGGGATAGAGCGTTCCTGCCAGCGCCATTACCATCGAAACCCCTCCCAGAATCGCTGTCCCTAAAAGAGCCATCGACAGCGCACCCTGTCTTTTCAGCTGCAGCGGCAGGGCAACGCAGGTGAGCCCATAGATGGTGATAAACCCGTAAACCGCAAACGAGCCCAGCCAACCGTAAATGTCTGCGCCTGAATAGCCCATCGTGGTGAGCACAAGCGGTGGGACCACGATGACGATCGTGGTGAGCACAACAGCAAGATGCGGAGTGTCGTTCCGCCGGTGGGTTCGGCAAAAGTAGTTTGGCACCAGCCGGTTATGGGCCATGAGCAGCAGAATGCGCGCAGCGGCTGTGATGCAGGCCAGGATACAGGCAAACATACTGATCATGGCGCCGGCGTCAATCAGGATACCGAGCACAGGCAGCGAAGCCTGGTCGGCCAGCACGTGCATCGGAGCATCCGCTTTATCCAGGGCCAGGCCCGCGTGACGAAAGCCGAGCACCTCTGCGTATGCGGCGAGGATGAAGAACGCGCCCGCTCCCAGCGCGCATTGCAGAACTGCACGAGGTATGGTGCGCAACGGCTCTTTCGCTTCGTGTCCCAGCGCCGTCGCACTCTCAAAGCCAACAAAGCTGAAGATCGCGAGAACCAGGCCCAGCCGGATGCCTGGGATCGAACTGCCCTGCAACCGCACTTGCGGCCAATCGAGGTGCAAACCGTTCTTCCATAGAACCAGCAGTAGCACCAACACGATGCAGGCGACGGATGCTCCTTCGAGCCAGAGCATGGCGCGCGCGGAGAGCTTCACATCGCGGTAAGCCATGGCTGCCGCTCCCAGAATACTGATCAAAACCAGCAAAAACGGCGGCGCCACATGGCCGGTAAACGCCTTCAGCAGGACATTCGCATACTGCACAAACCCCCCGCCAATCGATGCGCCAGTCGCCACGTAGCCCAGAAGCAGGGCCCAGGCTGCAATGCTCGCAACCACCGGAGGAAGCGAATCCGTCGCATAGCTATACAGGGAGCCTGGCGAGGCGGAACGGCGACCCAGGGCGCCAATCAACAGGGCAATCAGCGTCACCTGCACGGTCGCCAGGGCATACGCTACCCAGGTGCCATTGCCGGCCAGGGCAAAAACCAGGGGAATGGTCAGCACCGGCGAGGTCGTCGGCGCGATGGCGGCGACCGACTGAGCCAGCGTCTCCCAGGGCGTCAGAATATTGTGGCGCAGACCATATTCCACTCGGCCCGCGGTAACTTCCGATGCAAAGACAGCTGTGGTCTCAGGCGGCAGTGGTGCGTCTCCAGAAAAACTGGTTCAAGGTGACTAAGTTTTCAAGCGACGAAAGAGGAGGGAGCCGGGGTTGATGTCACTAGTTTGCCGGGAAGCCGAAAGAGAAGTCAAAGGATTTATCGACCATGTAGAGTGAGCATGGAGGGGGTAAGGTGTCGAATCAACTCGTTCACCGGGCGCTGAGCCTCTACGATCTTCCCCGGAATGTGACTGTTACGCTCATCAGCCTTTCGGAAAATGAAATTTATAAAGTAGAAACTCCATCCGGCAAAAAATGGGTTTTGCGTCTGCAGCGCCCGGGATATCACTCCAAAAACTCGCTCGCATCCGAGATTGCCTGGCTATTGGCGCTCCGCAAAGATGGAGTTGTCAGCACTCCGGTTCCGGTAGCCGGGCTCAACGGAGATTGGATCCAGGTTGTCGATGAACGAAACCTGGTCCTCTTTGAATGGGAAAACGGCCGCCAACCCGAGATCGAGATGGACTTGCGCCAATGTTTCAGGACTCTGGGTGCGGTGACCGCGGAGCTGCATGCGCATAGCAAAACATGGCAACGCCCCGGCGGCTTTGAGCGGTTCACCTGGGATTTCGAGGCGGCGGGCGGGGAGACTCCGCGTTGGGGCCATTGGCGCGATGCGTTGGGCATGAACGCGACTCGCCTCGACCTGTTTGGCCAGACTGCGGCATTGGTCCGGGAACGCCTGGCCCATTACGGGACTGGGCCCGATCGCTTCGGCCTGGCCCACTGCGATCTACGCTTATCGAATCTGCTCCTGCACCAAGGGGAATTGAAAGTAATTGATTTCGATGACTGCGGCTTCAGTTGGTACATGTACGACGCAGCAGCGTCGCTTTCCTTTTACGAGCATTTACCGCAGGTGTCTTCCCTGATCCAGCATTGGCTCGAGGGTTATCGAACCGTGTCCGCAATAGGAAAGGCCGAGGAAGAAGAGATTCCGACCTTCCTCATGCTGCGCCGCTTGCTGCTGGTGGCCTGGGTTGGGTCCCACTCCGAAACTGAACTGGCCCAATCTCTGGGTGTGTCATACACCCGGCAGACGGATGCTCTCTGCTCCGCTTATCTCCGGCGCTTCGGATGAGCTCAGTCGAAACGCACCATAATCTTTGAAAACCCGCTCGGATTTTCGCTCCACGCCTTCAGTATGGCCGGCGCCTGCTCCAACGGAACGATCGCGCTCACCGCTTCATCCACAGGGAAGCGATGCTCCTCGAGCATCCGGATCACTTCTCGAAAGTCTTCGGGAAGGGCATTGCGCGAGCCCAGAATGTCCAGTTCCTTCTGCACGAAGAGCTTGGTTTCGTAGGCCACCGGCTCTTTGGCATACCCGATGTACACCACCCGTCCCGTAAACGCCACCTCGTCCACGGCGCTGCGAAAAGTTTGCGGCAGCCCGATGGCTTCGATAATCACGTCGGGACCGCGGCCTCCGGTAAGTTCAAGCAGTCGTTCGTGGAGCGGTTCCTTGCTGGTATTGATCACGTCGGTTGCGCCCGCGCGCAGTGCCAGGGTTAGTTTTCGATCGTCGAGATCGACGGCGATGGTCTTAGCCCCGCGGAAGCCGCAAGCGGCTATGGCGCCGAGGCCGACTCCCCCACATCCAAAAATAGCGACGGCATCCTGACTGCTGACACGTCCTCTGCCCGCCGCGTGGAAGCCAACTGTCAACGGTTCGACCAGGCAAAGTTCTTTGATGGTCAATCGTGCGGGATAAAGTTTCGCCGCGGGCACCGCGATGTATTCCGTCATCGCCCCGTTGCGTTGCACGCCCAGCGTCTCGTTGAATTGGCAGGCATTCGGCCGGCCGCGCAGGCAAGCCGGGCAGCGCCCGCAGCCGAAGTAAGGCGAAAGCGTCACGTCCATTCCTGCGGCCAGTTCCGGATGGGCCTTACTTGGTTCGGCAATCGTCGCTGCCACTTCATGGCCGGGGATCCGAGGAAAACTGATCAGCGGATTCTTACCGCGAAATGAACTCAGGTCGGTGCCACAAAGGCCAATCATGCGCACCTTCAGCAGCACGTCGTCATTGGTAGCGACTGCATCCGCCACTGTTTCAATCGCCACATTACCCGGCTCTTTCATCACAAAAGCCTTCATACCTGTCCTCACTGGTGGTCTCGACGGGCCCTGTGTATCCACCCTTCCCCTCAACCAACTCAAAATGAATTGTCCTGGTAATCCACTCTTTCATTCACACCAACTCTGAACGGGTGCCCCATGTTCGCACCAGCGTACGTGGGTTAAGAAAGCTGGGGCGAAGCCCCCATCAAAGGTCTGTCTTTTTCTTTTTCACACTCAAGCGAAATGGAAAATACCCGTTAGTCTCCCTAGTCCTGATTTTCAGGCCGGCCCGAAGGCCAGGAATAATTGAACACCGGCGCCAGAATGCTTTCAACCTGAGCCAGCAGAGCCTTATCGGGGCCGCCTTGTAACAGCTTCAGGCTTGTCTCCACCTGGCTCGTAGTTGCGATACCAATGAGCGTGCTAGACACGAAGGGATAGCGCAGAGCAAAACGCAATGCAAGCTCAGAAATATCTGCTCCCTGTTCGCGACAAAATGCCGCAGCTTTTCTGCCCGCTTCCCGTACCTGGGGCGGCGCCGGATGCCAATCGGGAGGCCCTTGTTCCGTCAGCAGCCCCATACACAAACCGGACGCATTGATCAGCCCGATGCCACGTTCCCGCGCGAACTCGGTCAAAACGTCATCCATCTCAGTGTTCAGAAGGTTGTAGTGGCAATAGCTGAGAATACTGTCGACCGGCACCGCTTCGGCAATGCGACGAAGCACCTTCGGCGGATATCCCGTGATGCCGATATAACGCGCCTTGCCTTGTTGCTGCAGCTTCCTTAGGGCCGGCACCGTCTCATGGATAATCTGTTGCACATCTCCAAACTCGACGTCATGAGCCTGAAACAAATCGATGTAATCAGTCCGTAACCGCTGCAGTGACTCATCGATGCTGGCGGTCACCCGCTTGGCAGAAAAGTCGAACTCGTCAAATCCGTATCGCCCGCACTTGGTCGCGACGATGGCGCGGTCGCGCCGGCCTGCCAGGGCCTCGCCCAGCCGCGTTTCTGAGAGGGTAATTCCATAATAGGGAGATGAATCGAAGAAGTTGATGCCGCTGTCCACCGCCTGGTGAACAGCCCTTGTCCCTTCCATAGGATCAATATCGCCAAAGGCATTGCCTAACGTCGACGTGCCAAAGCCAATCGCGGAAAGGCTAAGATCGGTGCGGCCCAGCTTCCTGTAATCCATCGTTATTGGTTGACTCCGCTGGCCAGAAAGCCTCCGTCTACCACCACGATCTCCCCCGACACAAAAGACGCTGCATCCGAAGCCAGGAAAACGGCGGCCCCCACCAGTTCTTCCGTCTTACCAAAGCGGCCAATGGGCGTTCGCATCTTGAACTCCCGTCCACGTTCCGTGCTGTCCAGCAGACTCGCGTTCAGGTCTGTACGGAACACCCCGGGTGCAATCGCGTTCACCAGCACCCCCTGGCGCGACCATTCCACGGCCAGTACTTTCGTAAGTGCGCCCACCGCCGCCTTGCTCGCGGAGTAGGCGGCAACCTCGAACAGGCCCACGTAGGTGGAGAGCGACGCAATATTAACAATACGTCCGTAGCCCCGGCTGAGCATAGGTTCCCCGAAAACCTGGCAGCCTCGCATCGTCCCCGTCAGGTTGACATCGATGATCCGATTCCAATCCTCCTCCGGAAAATCGATGGTGGGCGCCCGCTTGGTGATTCCGGCGCAATTAACCAGGATGTCGACTTTGCCAAACACCTTCAGGACTTCATCGCGCAATGCTTCTAAGCTGGCGCGATCCTGCACATCCGAGGTGCGGCGCAGGGTTTTGCGGCCTTTGGTTTCAATTTGAGCCGCGGTTTGTTCCACCTGTTCCGCTCTTCGCGCAGACGCGACCACATCCGCGCCTGCGTCCGCGAGGCCGAGAGAGAGAGCATGGCCGATGCCCGTGGTACCGCCGATGACAACCGCGGTCTTGCCTTGTAAATCAAAAATGGAAGCACTCATGAGGGGATGGTTCTTTCAGCGGAGAGATTCATATCGGCGCGTTTGACCGTGTTTAGAGTTAACGCTACAGTGAGTCTATATCCACGGCAGATTGCCGGTGAAAAGAAATGGCTGCCGAAAAGATACTCAGGATCGACCCCAAAGACAACGTCCTGGTAGCGCTGACCGGGCTACCCGCAGGGCAACCCATCACGTTCGCCGGGGAGCAGTACATTCCGCCCACCGAAATACCTGCCAAGCATAAGTTTGCCATCCGCGACCTTGCCGCCGGAGAGGAAGTCATCATGTATGGCGGAGTGGTCGGGTTGATCCGCCAACCGATCCCTCGTGGCGGCCTGCTCAGCACTCGCAATGTGCAGCATGATGCTTCCGGGTTTGGCCCCAAGGTGGGCGAGTATGCCTGGTCAGCACCCGATGTCGCGGGTTGGTCTTCGCGCACCTTTGATGGTTACCATCGTGCGGACGGCCAGGTCGGCACGCGCAATTACTGGCTGGTCATCCCGCTGGTTTTTTGCGAAAACCGCAATGTCGAAGCACTGCGCGACGCTTTTGAGGAAGAGCTTGGCTATGGCCGGCCGAAGCTCTACCGGCAACAAGTGCGGCAATTGATCGCCCAACATCATCAAGGCCCGCAACCTGTCCCGGGTGATGATTTCAGCCGCCCAGAACCCGTGATTCCAAATCGTGTGTTTCCCAATGTGGACGGGGTCAGGTTCCTGGTGCACGAAGGCGGCTGCGGCGGTACCCGCCAGGACTCAAAGGCGCTTTGCGGGTTGCTTGCCGGCTATATTCATCATCCTAACGTCGCCGGCGCGACGGTACTGAGCCTGGGTTGCCAGAATGCTCAGCCCTCCATCCTGATGGATGCCCTTCGCGAACGGGATCCAGGTCTTCGCAAGCCCGTCCTGATGTACGAACAGCAGCAGTCCGGCACCGAATCGGCCATGCTTTCTGACGCCATTCGGGCCACGTTTGAAGGCCTGGTCGAAGCCAATCGCCTCACTCGCAAACCCGCTCCGCTTAGCAAGCTCACGGTGGCTTTGAAGTGTGGAGGTTCAGACGGGTTTTCCGGTATCTCGGCCAACCCGGCGCTGGGTCATGTCTCCGACATGCTGGCCGCTTTGGGGGCAAAGTCTATCCTGTCGGAGTTTCCCGAGCTTTGCGGAATGGAGCAGAGCCTTATCAACCGCTGCGTCGATGCGGCTCATGCCGACCGCTTCATCCAGCTCATGCGTGATTACGCGGCACGCGCCAAGGCAGTCCATTCCGGCTTTGAAATGAATCCCTCCCCTGGAAACATCAAAGACGGGCTGATTACCGATGCCATGAAGTCTGCGGGTGCAGCCAGGAAGGGCGGCACGTCGCCCGTCACCGCCGTTCTCGACTATCCCGAGTATGACAACACGCCAGGCTTGGCTTTGCTCTGCACTCCGGGCAACGATGTTGAGTGTGTTACGGCGCAGGTAGGTGCTGGCGCCAATGTGATCCTCTTCACGACCGGCCTGGGAACCCCTACCGGGAATCCAGTGGCCCCGGTGATCAAAGTTTCCACCAACACGAGCCTTGCGGAACGCATGTCAGACATTATCGACATCGACACCGGTGCGGTCATCGGCGGCGAGACCACCATTGAGAGGGTGGGCGAGTCCATTCTTGACCTGATCATTCAAGTGGCGAGTGGAAAGGTACGGACCAAGGCTGAACAGCTTGACCAGAACGACTTCATTCCCTGGAAGCGCGGTGTCTCCCTTTAGCTTCCGGACGACATGCTCAAGACAGGCATCTTAAACCCCTCCATCAACTCGCTTCTGAGCCGCATCCGGCACACCAACACTCTGGTCATTGCCGACCGCGGATTTCCGTTTTGGCCGCAAATCGAAACCATAGACATTTCGCTCGATTGATGACATCCCTCGGGTTCTGGATGTCGTGCAGGCTCTAAGGAAAAATTTCGTTGTGGCGCAATTCTTTATGGCCGAAGAATTTCTCCAGGTAAATTCGGCCGAGGTGAAAGCTGCGTTTTCCGGTGCACTCGAGGGCGCACCCGTCATCTACGAACCGCACGTCATCTTTAAAAAGCGAGTGCCCAACGCAATTGGGCTGATTCGAACCGCCGACACCACACCCTACGCAAATCTGATCCTCGAATCGGGCTGATTTCCCTGGGTGGAGCGGGCTCTATCCCCAATGCTCCGGGCCATAACTACCCTACCCTTTGTCATCTCGACCGGAGCGTAGCGCAGTGGAGAGATCTCTGTGTGGATGCTCTTTCCTGGAAATGTTTTTCTTACAGAGCGTATCCGGCCGCGCGCTGCCAGCAAGGACCGCGCGTGTGGCTTTCGTTAAGTTGACCACCGGCTTTGCCGACCCACGTCGCGCGACAACCACTGACCGGGTGCCCCATCCTTCGCGCTCTTTGCGAAGGGTGGGAAAAGACGAATATGCGGGGGAAGGGCTGAGGGTGCAGAGCAGTGGCATCCCACCCTTCGCAAAGAGCGCGAAGGCTGGGGCACCCGGTCAGTGGTCATCGCGCAAATGCGCGTTTCGAAATTCACCAACGCCACGGGCTCCACATGGAATCCGCACCCCGTGCGCGAGCCGCTTGACGCATCACTAACTCCGCCTTAGCCTTATTCTCATCTCTCAGAAATCCACCATCAAACAGGAAAAACTTGAAACTCAAGGGAATGGTATCGGTAGTCACCGGAGCGGGCTCGGGCATCGGCCGTGCTGTTGCGAATGGCCTGGGCGCGGAAGGTTCGCGCGTAGTCCTGGTTGACATAGATCAAATCAAGGTGGAAACAGCCGCTGCTGCGATTTCCTCCCAGGGAGGCGACGCTCGCCCCTTCAAGGCGGATGTCGCGGATCCCGCATCGGTCGCGAACCTCCACGCCTTCGTGCGCGAGCAGCTCGGCCCGTTGAACGTCCTGGTAAACAACGCGGCAATCCAGGTAAACAAGAAAATCGAAGACACCACGCCGGAAGAATGGAATCGGCAGATGGCGGTCAACGTTGGCGGTGTATTCCTCTGCTCACGCGAATTCCTTCCTGATCTGCGCCAGACCCGCGGAGTGATCATCAACATGTCATCCGTCAACGGCTTCTTCGTCGAGCCTTATTGCGCCGGATACTGCGCCACCAAGGGAGCCATCCTGGCCTTCACCAAGGCGCTCGCCATTGATCACGGCCGTGAAGGAATACGGGTTCATGCGATCTGCCCCGGGTACATCAATGCCGGACTGGCAGAAGGCTACTTCGAATCGCAGCCAGATCCATCGAAGGCGCGCGAGGAAGCTGGTTCGCTGCACGCCCTGGGAAGGATCGGACAGCCCGAAGAAGTAGCCCGTGCCGCCGTCTTCCTCGCCAGCAGTGACGCCTCCTTCATGACTGGCTCGGCGTTGGTCGTGGACGGTGGCTTCAGCGCCGGCTTACCGCCCAAATAGATCAACTGCGACGGATACGCTCCAGCGCGTCGTGATAGGTCTCGGGCGCGCGGTAAGTCGTGCACCGAACCGTAGCCGAGAAAATCTTGCCCGGGGCGAGTTGGCTATGTCGCCCCTGCTCAAACGCCTGCGCCAGGTTTACTGGATAGCCTGTCCACGGTTCGACCACCGCGTGGTGATATCCGCGCCAGCCGCCATACACCAACCAAAGCCAAAGGTGCGGGCAGGTTTCCAGAGGAAATTCAAATAAAGCACCCCGGCCCTTGGTTTCGACCGCGAACCAGCCATCCTCCAGGTCCGTCGCGTAGTGGCCGCAATGCAGTCCCGTCGAGACATCAGCCACCACGCTCATATCCCGACCCGTCTCCCCAACCTTGATCAAAGGCCAGCTGTATCGATCACCTGGCGCCCCGAGCGAAGGATGGTTCGATTGCGCGACAATCCCCGTTCGCGCAGGAATGATCAGCCGAGTTCCGTCCTCAACCGCGAAGGCGGGGTGAGTGCCCCACAGAAAATCCAGAGGAATCGGGCTCAGACTCTCAATGGCAAAACTCATTTGCAGCACTTGACCGGTCAATGTGATCGTCTTGCTTGCCCGGATCGCGCTGATTGGACCGAGCGCAGAAAGCTTTGCCGTAGCCTTCGCCTCATCCCCTTGGAACTCTTCTACTTCCCACACCAGGGAACGCAGCTCTCCTAAATTGGGGAAAGGTTCTCCGCCATGGACACATGCATCGGCAGTCGGATAAGCATCATCCCATCCTCCACACCAATAGTTGTCGAAGTTCGCATCGATGGGATAACTTTGCGGACGAATACGAGGGTTCTCCCAAAGTATTTGCCGGTCACTCGTCTTATCCCGAATCGCCAGAATCTTGGCCCCTACGCCTGGAAGAACAGAAGCATAAAGCCATTCGTTCTCCAGTTGGAGAAGACGGAGGCCGTGAACAGAGGTATCTCTTATAGACAAACCGTCTCCTTAAACATCAGCGCACAGGAACAACGGCTGCTTGTCTTTTTTGATGCTCTTCATAGACGGTGACCAGCAGCGTACTCAGCAGGACTAATACCCCTCCCAAGATCATGTACCACGTGAGCCTTTCGTGAAGCACAACGGCCGCAATGACCAATCCGAAGAACGGGATCAGGTAATTGGATAAGCTCGCCTGGGTCGCATCCAGCCGCGTCAACACCGTCAGAAAAATCACCATAGAGAGGCAGTATTGGAATACGGCCAGCAGCGCGATCCCGATCCACGTCTTTACCGTGTACAAAGCGATCTGGTGAAAGGCTCCCGGCTCCGTGTAGAGGGTGATCGGCATCAGGAACGCAATCACGAAATAGTAGCTATAGAGAAGAACCTGGAGTGGCGTATACCGCTCCAGTAGCTTCTTGCTGTAGGTGTTATAGAAAGCGCTCCCACAAACGCTGATGAAGATCAACGCGTTCCCCAGCAAATAGCCCTTTCCAGACAGGTTAAGCTCTTTCCAGTCCACTCCTGAGCATTCCACCACTCCGGCGATGGCTAATGCGAAGCTTATCCAGCGGATACGGGACATCGTCTCGCCCAGGATAAAGTAAGCCATGACCGTGGTTGCAATAGGCATGGCCAGCGTCAGCAGGGCAGCATTCGAAGCCAGAGAAAAGCGAAGACCCCAGGTGATGAAAAGTTGCGCCACTACCTGGCCCATCACGCCGATAAGCAGGAACCGCAGCCAGTCTTTACCGGGCACCGAGGTCTGCTTGCTTAGCGAACGGCTTTCCCAGCGCACGATGGGAACAAGCAGAATTGTGGCGATGAGCATGGGAAACGACGTAGCGGCAACCGGCCCCATCTGTTCCTGAACGATTTTTACCAATACGAACTGGCTGGCCCACATGAGATTGCAGAGCAGTAGCAGCACCCAGTCACGAAGACGTTCAGCAGCAAACACCGGAACTCCTTAACCTCTTTACTGGTGTTGATAAGCCAGGTTGTCAAACCGCAGGCCTTGTCCGTGGGTGAACGCAAACTCGACCGAAGTGCTTGGGTCGCGCCACCCGGTCCTTAAACGGCGCAGTTCCTTGGGCTTGATGGTAAAGGATTGGTCGCGCGTTTCCGGCGAACGCACAGTGACGGTTGCATCATGGTCGCCATCGTTGTAGACGTCGATTCCGGCAAAGATGTGCGGCGCGTAAAAAGCAAATGCCGCCTCTGCCACGCTCGGGTCGGACAGGGCCAGGGTGAACGTTCCAAATTTGCCGAAGGGTGTGCCGATCTGCCAACCGCCGTCGCCCCAATCGATCACGCCCGTGGGATACTCCCCCACCAAAGGAGTGCCTGCGGCAAGATGCGGGTCGTCGAACGTAATGTAGGACGGCGGCCGGTGGTCGCTCTCCCCCTGCATGTACTCCCTTAGGATGTGCTTCCCCTGGATGTCAACCTCGGTCGAGCTGGTGTGCCGTATCGAAAGGGTCCGTGTCTGGTCGTTGAAGGTGTACCCCTCCTGCTCCAGATCGCTGCGCCGCGCGATCGGCTTGCCGCCAACAAGGATTCTGTCGGGAACGAAGTTCAAGCGAAGTACATCCGTGGACTCCCGATCAAACGTCGAATAAGTAACTGAATCTGCTTCATACGCGATTCGGGTCACTACAGAAACCGATCCCAGCAGATGCGATTCATCCGCCGGCGCCCACTCCGGGACGGCCCAAAACGCATCCATCATCCTTCGAGGGCCGTCGGAATACTCATCCGTAAACCACCACTGTTCAGCAAAGGGAGCATGCGCGTCCTTCGGCAGGCCCTGAAAATAAGTAACCCAGTTATAGGTCCGGTAGGCTTGTTCCTTGTAAGCAATGTCGCCCGTCTTTGCGTAATACAGCGCTTCGGTTGCTGCCAGCCGCGAGCTATGGCTGTCGCAACATTGGTTGGGAACATTGCAGCAGAAGTCCTTGCCGTCCCCCTGTTCCGTTGTCACCAGTGCGCTATGCACCAGGTACTTGGGCCATTTCGGCGTCGTCTTCACCCAATCGATGAGCTTGCGTGCATGCTCGCGCCAGTCGGGATCCTTGTCCGGATGCAGCAGGATATAGCGGGCAAACTCAAGCGGGATAACCTGGTTCATGTTCGCCATGCTGGCCTGCACATCCTCGAAATAACCCACCCACACATTGTTTTGCATGGGATACTTCATCAGCCAATCCCAGGCGCCCTGACGAACCCTTTTGTACGATTCGGTATCTCCCTGGTTGAGCCGCATCAACTCATCGAACAGCATGATCGGTTCCACTACGTTCGCGGAGTAGGGAAACATGCCCTTGCCGCCCACGATGCTGCCGTCCCTCGCGAAGCAACGATAAGGCCAGGGTGAATTCTGTTCGTCGCCGGCCTTGAAGTTCTTGACCAGCGCATCCGCGGCGTGGATCGCGGCCTGCAAATACTTCGTGTCACCGGTCATTTCATAGAGCCGCAGGTACCCGTAGCCGTCCTCGCCGACCACGTGAGGCTCCACGAAATCTTCTCCATGATCGCTCCAGCCTGTATAGCGCGGGCTGCCGGGGTTCGCCGACGGATAAGGCACCTGGGACCAGGCATAACCCTCCGGCGTCAATCCGTGGTCCAATTCGTAATCAACTAGGCTGCGAAGAAATACAACCGTTCTGCCATCCCCGGTGTAGGGATAAAGCCGCTCCATGAACCCCTGCATCATCGCCCGCAGATAGCCGGTCGAATTCGCCCAGTGCTTATCCGGAAACATTTCAAACGTCGTCCGGTCAAAGTCGTAACAGCAGTAGAACCAGGGAAGCCGCTGCCGGTTGTACTGGTCCCACAAAATCGTCCACTGCGTCAGGAAGTAGGACGAATAGGAATATCCCGTATCGGCTGGCATAGGAAACGGCAGCAGCTTCCCCTGGGCGTCGAGCGCGACCGGGCGTCCAGCGATGCTTGATTCGTCTACCGTCGAAATTACCGGAAAGGGTTTCTGTGCTGCAGCGGACAGGCTCAGGCACAAAACAAGGAGGATTTTCGAGTACCTGGCAAACAGCTTCATTGATCTCCGTAGTCGTTTGAGTTGGCAGCGATTCCGCACTCTAATGCTCGCGCAGATAAACGCGCTCCATGGCCGTGCGAAGACTGACGTCAATGAGCGCACACATTTCATCGATGTCTTTTTCTTCAGCGATCAGCGGCGGAGCCACCGCGAACCACGTTGGATCCACGCGCAGGATAAGGCCGTGTTCCAGTGCCGTTCGCTTGAGCTCTTTGCCGAGCTCAGGGAAAGGCTCCATGGAATTGGTGTCTTTCACCAGTTCGACCCCCAGCAGCACACCCCGGCCCCGAATCTCACGCACCACTCCATATTTCTTCAGATCTGCCAGCTTGCCGCGCAGATACTCGCCCAGGCGTTTCGCCTTTCCGCACAGATCCTTTTCCACGATTTCGTCAATGACAGCCAAACCCACCGCGCATGCCAGCGGATTGCCCGCAAACGTATGCCCATGCGCGAAGTGCAGATTCTCGTCAGGCCTGCCTTCAAAAGCTTCTGCCATATCTTCCCGCGCCATCATCGCGCCCAGCGGCATCGCCCCGCTGGAGATTCCTTTTCCCGTGCAAATAATATCCGGAGTGACGCCGAACGTCTGCGCGGCAAACATGCTTCCAGTCTTAGCGAAGCCGGTAATCACTTCGTCAAAAATCAGCAGCACCCCATACCGGTCGCAGATCTCGCGCAGCATCTGAAAATATTCTTCCGTCGGGGTGATGATTCCTCCGGTGTTGCCAATCGGTTCCACCAGGAAGGCGGCAACCGTGTCCGGATCCTCGTGCAGGATCACATCTTCCAGGCTCCTGGCAGCGAAGCGATTCGCCTCTTCCCAGGATGAAAATCGATCGCGATAGTAGCTGGGCGGAAACACTTTGAGGAAGCCATCCATCTGCGGTTCGAACTTCGATTTCCGCGTTCCGCTTCCGCTCGCCCCCATGCCACCGAACGTGCCTCCGTGATACGCGTAATAGCGGCTCACGAACTTGAATTTATTGGGCCTTCCCGTCTGCTTGAAATATTGCCGGGCAAACTTGAGTGCGGATTCAACCGCCTCCGAGCCGCCGCTGTACGGCTTCACAAAGCTCAAATTACCCGGCGCCACATTTCCCAGTTTCTCTACGAAATCCAGCAGCACATTAGTGACGCTGTGCAGTGGCGCAGCAAAGGTAACCTTTTCCATCTGCTCGCGCAGGGCTTGCATCACCCGCGGGTGCCGGTGCCCTAGAACAGCGACGAAGATACCGCCGATGGCGTCGAAATATCGCTTGCCATCGGTGTCCCAGCAGTACAGGCCCTCTGCCCGTTCAATCACCAGCGGATGTTCAAGGAATTCTGAGGTTGCCTGGTAGTCAATGAAGGTGTGGCGCAGTAAGTTGAGCTGCCTGTCAGTGATCTTCGTATATCTCGTGCCGTGCGCCCCTGTGTTTGCGGCCAGAGATTCCAGTTTGCTCGCCATAACATTTACCGGTCCCTTCATTCCTATTCTTGCATGAGCGCTTTTCGGCTCTATCCCCTAACCAATCGCCGGGTGCCCCACATCCTCGCTCGTTTTTCGCGAGATGTGGGATACGCAGGCCTCACCCTCAAGCCGCCCCGCTAAAACGAATATCGAAGTGCGAATTGCAGTTCACGGTTGTCCACCGCGGTGGAGAAAACCTGGCCCTCCGCCGCATCGCCGACACCGGAATCTGGTGCGGAGAAATTCGGATGATTGAAGGTGTTGAAAGCGTCCACTCGAAACTGGAGCGCCTGCCGCTCTGTAAGATGAAAGGTTTTGAAGAGCGAGGAATCGAGCTGCTGTTCCCCGTCGGCATGCAGGGGATCGATTCCCGATGTGCCATAGGTCATCGCTGTGGTGTGAACAACAAAAGCGCTGGTATCGAACCAGTTCGAAACCGTGGGGTGGCTCACCGTTCCCACACCAAGCCGGTCAGGCCGGTTCGTCTGTCCATTGTTGAGAGACGTGGTGTCGCTGTCCGTCACATCGAAGCGCGTTCCACTCCTGATGTGCAGAAAGGCGGAGTATTCCCACCCGCCAAGAAGGGCGTCTACGACGCGGTTCGAGTTATCCAGGAAACGCCGTCCACGGCCAACAGGCAGTTCGGCGTGAACCTGGGAATTCCAGATATGCGCGATGTCCTGCTGTGTGGGGCCGTAGTACTGATTGATGTTTGTCTGGTCGAGATTGTTTCCGTTGAAAAAGTTGCGGCCATGCGCGTAGCTGGAATTGACGCTAATTCCGTGTTTGAGATTCGCGGCGAATCGAATCGTCAGCGCGTCGTACCAACTGCTGGCGATAGATTCGGAGATAGGAACATCGCCCAGCTGAGGATATTCGGAATAAAGAGGACGTGAGAGGTTGTAGTTCGCCCCCGGGGCCGTCGGCGGGGCCTGGTTGATATTCGTGGAGTGGTTGTTGTTCAAGCCACGAACATCGACGTACCCAATATCGAGAACCATGCCGGGACGAAGTTCCCGCTCGACATTCAGACTCGCCTGATCTACCCGCTGTTGTTTCCAGTTGTATTCCGCTCCCCGGATCAACGCTCCCGAGGGAATGAGCAGGTTGCCCGATGAGTCGTAGTCTGGTTGGGCCAGGGGTATTCCATCCCTGGAGAGTATTAAGGATGGCGTGAGATTGTTGGGCGTCAGGTCTACCTGCTTGGCGTAGTTCGGATAGGTGAGACCCAGAATGGTCAACGGTCCCGACCAGTATGCCATCCAGTACGAAATGCCATAACCCGCGCGAATACTGGTTTTTCCATGGTCTGGGGTGTACGCAAAGCCCACCCGTGGCCCCCAATCGTTCTTATCCAGGGAGAGCGCCGGGCTGCGGTTGCTGCCAGTGGCAAGAACCAGGGTGTTCGTCCGGGTATCCCAGTTCGATTCCCGGTTGTCGCGGGCAATCGGCCGCGTCGTGATTTCGTAGCGGAGGCCGAGATTGAGCGTCAGCGAGGGGGTAACTTTGAAATCATCCTGCGCATACCATGCATTTTGCCAATAGCTCTGATAAGGGGCTCCATTCACAAAGTGCGCACGGGCGCTCGAGACCATGGTTCCCAGCAAAAAGGCTGGATAGGCAACCGGCTGCACGGCAAGAGCATTGTTGGGATTGGCGCCGCCGTTGTACCCAACGCCATCATAGGAGGTCATGGCTTCATTGAAGGTGAGCGCGCCCCTTGGATTGTCTCCGCCGATCGTATCGGCGGAAACATCCTGCACGTGATTGATGTTGGTGCCGAACTTCACCGAGTGCCTTCCCTTGATCCAGGTGAAGTTGTCCGTCAGTCCGATGGTATTGCTGAAGATGTAACCGACCCAGTCGGGTTGGGCGATGGCAGAAGCGCCATTGACGCTCGGCACTCCGTCCATGTCGAACTCCGCCAGCCCCTCTGACTGAGGGCCACCCGGGTTTCCGTTGGGAATGCCGAACTGGTTGTTCCAATTCTCGAACTCGGTCTTATTGCTGGTCTTTACGTTCGACCTGTTATAAGCCAGCCGCACCTCGTTAAGCTTGGTCGTGCTGATCGAGAACAGGTCGGAAACCTGCATGTTCTGGTCGAAAGTCCTGGAGTCCGCGTTGCCGTCCTGAAAGAATTGGTTCACATTCGTGGCGTTGTCGTTGATTGAGCTCAGCACAGAGTAGCGGAAAAAGATCCGGTCTCGGCTGCTGCGGTCGAAATCGATTCGGCCGTCGGCCTGGTTCGCTGTTTGCTTGTTGTCGTATAGATATTCCAGGTTCTGGTTAATGCCGGGCAGATTCGCCTGGCCAAAGACCTTTGCGGCATTGATGGCCGCAGCCGACGGGTCCCAGCGGCTCTGCGGAATAATGTTGCCGGGGAAGGGCTTCGCGCTGATCACGTTTCCGTTAGCATCCAACACGCGTGTAGCGGGATCGTAGATCTGGCCGTAAGTATTGCCGGCATCATCGAAGGTCCCAGGGACATACAATTCTGAAAAATTGCCTGTTAACATCAGTGCGGTTGGTGCGGTGGTGGTCTGGGGCTGGCTGGTGTAGACGAGCGTACCCTGGTAGTCGCCGAAAAAGAACAGCTTGTTCTTCAGGATCGGGCCGCCCACGGCGCCCCCGAATTGATTCCGGCGGAAGGGCGTTTTCGGCTGGCCGCCGGCAAAATAGTTAAGTGCGTCCGGGGCCTCGTTGCGCAGAAATTCGAAAGCTACCCCATGCAGGTCATTGCTGCCCGACTTGGTTGTGACGTTGATCACCGCACTTCCAGAGAAGCCGAACTCGGCGTTGTATTTGCCGGTGTAGACCTGCACCTCCTGCACACCCTCGACTGCCGGAACCAGGCTGATGTAAGCGTTCTGCGGCTCGCGGTTGGGAACCCCATCGATATAGACAGAGTTCGCATTCGCATCCACGCCTCCAATGGAGGCAAGCTGCGGCCGAGTCAGGCCAATCGCGGAGCCATTCTCACCCCCGTTCGTCCCATAGTTGCCGCTGCCCACGTCGTTGTTCGCGCCCGGAATTAGATTCATCTGGTAAAGTACGTTGCGATCGATGTTGGGCAGCTTGTCCAGATCCTGGTGAGAAAAGGTTTCTGAAAGTTCCGACGTCTCTGTTGCCACGTTGACTGAATCGGCCTCAACCTGGACAGTTTGTCCGGTATCTCCCACACGCAGAGAGAAGTCGACACGATTGGTGCCGCCGGCGTCGACGATCACCCCGGTACGCACAGCTTTTTGAAAGCCTTCCTTTTCCACTTGCACGTGGTAGGTTCCAGGCACGAGAAAGTTGAGCACATATTCGCCTGTACCCGAGGCTATTGCTTTTGTCACCACCCCGGTCCCGTCATTTGTCGCCGTCACAGGCACACCTGCGATGATGGCACCACTTGAATCAGTGACAAACCCGGAGATTTTTCCTGTATTGATTTGGGCAAAACAGATGGCGGACCCTAGAAATATGATGGCTAACAATATGTGGTTGCGCCGCATAGAAATAATCCTCCGAAGCTTTTAACCGCTGGGTACTAACAGGGGGAGAATCTTGTAGAAATCATGCTCAGGCCCAATTTGAAGCGTGGCCCGGCCGCGGGTCCGAAGGACACCAACAACGGTCTTGGTCGCTGTTTTGACTTGCCCGTGGTTGAAACATATTATGTTTAGATTTTTGCGAGAGTCAAGAAGTTTCTTGCGCCGTCTGCCTTACATTGCTCTGTCGAAAGCTGCAAACTCCAGACATCGTCCGCGCCCCCCATTTTCTTAGGTTGAAGCTCAGCGGACGTTTTGGAGAACCCGGCGCGAATCCTGCAGCGTGCTCTTCATTAATCGCCGCACCGCTTGACGGGCAGCCACCGGATTGCGTGCCCGAATTTGCTCGAAGATATCGTGGTGAAGCTCAATCCCCATGGTCGCGGTGTTGGTCAGCTTGATCTGCTGCAGAAATACCGACATTACCGGGTCCAGCACCATCTCCAGGTATCGATTGTGGGCGGCGCGCAAGACCGCACGGTGAAACTCAACGTCGGCCGCGATCGCATCCTCCAGCGCCCGGCCATCCTGCATGCCGGCCAGAGCAGTCTGGATCCCCGCTAAATCCTCATCCGTGGCCCGCACGGCGGCCAGACTGGCGCTCATCTCCTCCAGTACCTGCCGCAATTCGAGCATGGACTCCATTTCCTCAAACGTTGGGATGGGCTGGTCACGAAACACCCGCAACAGCGATTCCCGAACCAGGTCCGGTTTACAGGCGAGCGTCAACGTTCCTCGTCCAGCCCGAACCTCCACCACTCCTCGATCTTGCAGAACCTTCATGGCTTCGCGAATGACAATCCGGCTCACGTCAAATCGCTCCGCCAGGGCCGCTTCATTCGGAAGCCTGGACCCCGGCGTCGCGTATTCCTCAACGATCATGCGTTGAATTTCCGGAAGTACCCGCTCGCTCAGGCGCCCATTTCGAAAAGTGCGTTTCTTCATAGTTCACGTCGCTCGCTTGTATCCAGCCCTTCTGCTCGGATGCGCGGGGGACGCCATCGAGAGTAGATCCCTCATGGATACTATGCCTCGCGTTAAAGATTGACGAACGAAACCTCTAAACATATGATGTTTCGCAAAACTCCCAGGAGCTTCCAATGTCTTTTCCCTTGTCCCTAAGAATTTCATTGCTCTTGCTCCTGGCTCCTTCGCTCAGAGCCCAAGCGCCCGTCTACGTAAACGCTCAGGTAGCTTTCCACCCCGCGGTCCTCGATGGGCAGGGAAACCTTCTTGCCTGGTACCAGCCGGATAAAAACCTTGGCTATGATCACGTATTACGTCTGGGTTGGAACTTCATTGAACATAAGGTTCCCGTCGACACCCGCCATCACACCGGGTTGAAGATCTATCTGATCAATTCAGTCATGGATGGAAATACGTTGCAGGGTGAATACTGGCAGCACAATCCGGCAATGGTCTACGCTGCCTTCGTGGACGGGCTGGTGGGGTGGTTTCCGTACTCCGGGGATGACGAGGCCGTTACCGCTGTTGGTGGAATGCTCGACTATCAACTTGCCCACGGTACCACCCCCTCTGATTGGGAGTGGCCTGACGTCCCTTTCGCCACGTCTTGTGACGACCAGGCCGACTACGGACACTGTATCCAAAATATGCCAAAGGAATTCTACGGCGGCATCGAGACCGATAAAGTAGGTCAGCTGGGCGCGGGCTACACCCTCTTTTATGAGTTGACCGGCGATCGCAAATACCTCACAGCAGCACAACACTGTGCCGATGCGCTTGCCCGCCACGTGCGGGCCGGTGATGAGGAACACACTCCATGGCCTTTTCGGCTCGATGCGCGCACCGGTGTCACCCTGGCGCAGGAAGAATACGGCGGCGACGTTTCCTCCTCAGTCCGCATGTTCGATGAGCTCATCCGCCTCAAGGCTGGCGATACAGCCGCCTACCAGCGAGCTCGTGACCTGGCGTGGACCTGGGTCTTGCAGAACCCCCTTAACAGGTCAAGCAAAGCCTGGGATAAGTGGTCAGGCTTTTTCGAAGACGTTCCCTACTTGAGCGACAACGTCAACCAGTTTCTGCCGGATCTGACGGCCTACTACATCATGAGCAGGCCAGACCCCGCATCGGTCGATCCCGAATGGGTCACTCATGTCGGGCACATGATTGACTGGGTTCGTCTGCGTTTCGGCAGAGGACCCTTCCTCGGTGCATGGGCAATCGACGAACAGGGCCCGCTCAGTGGCCGCGGCGGATGTTGTTCGCGCGCCGGGCAGGGAAGTCACGGCGGAAGGTGGGCGGCCATCAACGCCATGTATGCCGAACGAACCGGTGATGGGCAAGCCCGTCGAGACGCCTTCCGTTCCATGAACTATGCCACTTACTTCACGTCCTCTGAAGGCCTGGTTGCCTGTTGCGGTCAGGACTACCACGCACCCTATTGGTTCAGTGACGGTTACGCGGACTATCTGCGGCACTTCAACTGGACCATGGGCGCTCTACCGGAATTGGCGCCCGGTGGGCGAATCTCACATCCTGCGGTCATCGACGGTAGTCCAGAAAGTCAAGTACGAGCCAAAGCGAATCTCGTATAAGACCTTCGACTCGGATGGGACTGAGGTGCTACGCCTGAACTTCAAGCCTGTTCGCGTCACTGCCGGGCAAACGGTATTAACTGAGCGCAAGGACCTGAAGGCCCCCGGCTATACGTTAGAGCCGGCGCAGTCGGACTTCATCGTGCGCCTGCGGCACACGGGTTCTCCTGAGATAGCACTGGAAGGTGGCAGATGACGATCAGGCAGGCTTCCGAGCCAAAGCGCGGCGCAGAACCAGTTCCAACGCCTGCTTTTGCTGTTCGTACTCTGAGTCGGAAAGACGTCCCTGGAGATGGTCCGTTTCCAGGGCGAAGAGTTCATCCTTCAGGGCAGCCAGAACCCCGCCCGCCGAGGGGACTGCAACCGCCTCTGTGACCGAACCCTCCGCCGGGACGGCTCAGCATAAAGCCCGCACCCACCGCGAATACCAACGTAATCCCACCCAAGATAAACCACTTGTACTTGGCCAGGGGATCCGGAGTATCGATCGGCACGCCCAACCCGCCGCCAGGACGCGTATCGGTCGCCTGCGCATTCGCAGCCGAGCCTGAGCTGTCATTACTCTGGCTATCCGCCGTCTGCGTTTCCCGCGGCATGGCGCCTGATCCGGAAACAGTGAAACCAATGGGACGGGCGGGGGTGGCGTTTCGCGCCAGGAAGGTCAATGCCCCAGGAGTCTCGTTCAGCGATTCGAAACTTACCCCGCCTCCTGGCTTGAAGCTCATGCTCTTCGGCATCATCACCACAAAGCTGTCGGTCGGATTGGCAAACCGCTGATCAAATGCGAGGCTGCCTGAATAAGGCAGGTGATAACTGAGCTGAAACTGCGTCACCCCGGGCCGAAGGGGAAAAAGGAAAGCATACTCGCCCTTCTCTTTCAGAGGTACGGGAGAGGACTGCACCGGCATTCCGCCCGGGGCCATCGCAGCCGAGCCTTCGATCTGTGCCTCGGGCGGCAAATAGAATTCGTACGAACGGTTGCTGAACTGCGTGCGCGGCGGGTTGGAGTCGTTCTTGATAAAGAAGCTCTGCGTCACCCGAAGACCTTGCCCATCGGTCTCGACGCGCATCACGTTGGCCACTGTATTCACTCCAGGGACCGAAGCCGCCACATCATAGACCTGCGCATTCACGTTAGGCGTATTGGGCGGTGCCGGCTGAAAATATGCGGCGCCCTGGTGATCGATGCGAATCAGGTGCATCCCTGGATCGGGTGCATCGATCGAGAAGTGTCCCTGAGCGTCAGTGGTAGTCTTGGCAATCTCCTGCATGCGCTGGTCGAGTGAGATCAGCGTGACCGTGTCTCTGGCAGCAGGCGTGTGCGTAGTACCGTTGGTGACGGTACCTGTTATGGTTGCCGCGGAAGCCCCGCTGGCCAAAGCTAACAAAGCGCAGAGCGCGCTCAATCTCAATCTCATTCTCATCTTTCTAAAGCCTGATCCGGCCAATCTGTGTTGGTGTAGCCCCGGACTTTAGTCCGGGGGAGCGGGTTTTCAAACCCGCTGGAACCCTCGCTTAATAAGTTTGGGGCTTTAGCCCTGGTGGGCTGCGTCTCAAGCGGTTTGCGACGTTGTCCGCAGCCTCTTTCAGCCCCTGACAGACCCGCGGTATGCAACTCCAACTGCTCAATTTCCCCCAGCACCGCTGCGGTTTCATTCTCCAAAGCCGCGCGCTGGGCCGCATAATCTTCCGCCGTATACTTGCCCGCACTGTACTCGAAATTTAAATCCCGAAGATTGTCATACAACACATCTTTCTGTTCGCGCAGAAAATCAAGCCGCGTCTTGGGAATCTGCCGTGCCGTATGCCGTTGCGGATAAAACACGAAGGCAAAGATCGCGAGCAAGAGAATGCCGCAGGCAATCGTGCTCATATTTGTGTCTCGCGGCGAATGCGGTCGCGGGTCGCTGTAAAGGCCGCCGTATCCGGCACAGCCGGCATGGGCACCGTCCGCAACTTCCAATTGCGCACAATCAGCAAAACCCCCGCGATGCCAAAAAAGAGCATCAGGGGTGGCATAATCCAGGCCAGGTGATTGAATCGCGTGAATCGCGGCGCTGCCAGCACGACCGGTCCATATTCGTCCTGGAAGTGATGGAAGATGGTGTTGTCGCTATCGCCTTTGGCGATGCCTGCCGAAAGTTCTGCGAGCATTCCGGGTGAAACCGGACAGCCGACATGGTTGCACTCGCCCAGCAGCTGATTGCAACCGCAGCCACACATCAGCTCGTGGCTATCTTTGTCAAACCGGGCAGAGGAATCAGTAGCGCCCGCGGTCACCGCGATCAGGATCCCCAGCAGCGCAAGCTGCGATCCACGAACGAGAAAATTACGCCTGATCAATCTCCACTCCTGCCCGCAATCGCAACTTCGGGTTCATGCTCTATCCGCGGCTCTGCGCCTGTCGGCCTGCTGCTACGTTGCGAAGCCAACGCCGCACTCAGATTGGGCGCCAACGCCACCAGGGTGCCGATGGCTACGATCACCACCCCGATCCAGATCCAGGCCATGAGCGGGTTGAGGAAGACCTTGATAATCGGCAAGCCGCTGTCGGGATTCTTCCCCGCATAAATAACGTATAAGTCCCAGGCCAGCGTCGAGTGATTTGCAACCATGGTGGATGGTTGTTGCGAAGCCACGTAAAACCGCTTCTCCGGAGCCAGTTGGGTGATCTTCTTATTACCGCGATAAACATCGATCAGAGCAAACTCGGTGTCGTAGTTCAAATTCGAGTCCTGGGTAAAACTGGCACACACCAGTTTGTAGGGCCCGATGGTCATGCTCTGGCCATTGTTCATTTCCTGCTCACGGCTTTGATTGAAGGCGCCGCCGGCGATGCCGATGAAAATCACCACCACGCCGAAGTGCACCAGGTACCCGCCATAACGGCGCGTGTTCCGCCGAGTGAGTTGCACCATGGAGGCGAAAAGATTCTTGCCCGTGTGCTTGCGGATGACGTTGGCCCCGCGCAAAAACTCAGAAGAAATCGCCGTGACCACGCCTGCGCCGAGAGAAAAGGCAACCAGCGAATAAAACGTTGCCTGATCATTCCAGGGGCGAAGTCCAGCCGCGATCAGCACGATCGCCGTCGTCACAATCGCTGCCCCGGGCAGGATAAAGTTACTCCGGATGCTTTTGAACGACGCGCTCCGCCACGCCAACAGCGGTCCGATGCCGGTCAGGAACAGAAGAAACAAGCCGATCGGAAGCGCGACGCGATTGAAGAAAGGTGCGCCAACGGTGACCTTATTCCCCTGCACATACTCCGAGATGATGGGGAACAAAGTGCCCCACAGGATCGTGAAGCAGGCGGCTAGCAGCACCAGGTTATTGAACAGGAAGCTTGACTCGCGAGAAACCAGCGATTCCAGCTTATGTTCCGACTTGAGATGGTCACGCTGCTTAAGAAAGGTGAAGAGGCAGACAGACAGCACAATCACCAGAAAAGCAGTGAACCAGGTCCCGATCGAGGACTGGGCAAAGGCGTGTACCGAACTAACCAGGCCGGAGCGGGTAAGGTCAGTGCCCAGGATGCACAGCATGAACGTGCTGAAGATCAGCCACACGTTCCAGTTCTTCATCATGCCGCGTTTTTCCTGCATCATGACCGAGTGCAGGAAAGCGGTTCCGGTAAGCCACGGCATCAGCGAGGCATTCTCCACCGGGTCCCAGCCCCAGTATCCGCCCCACCCGAGCACGGAGTAAGCCCAGTGCGCGCCGAGGAAGATGCCGCAGGTCAGGAACAGCCACGTCACCATGGTCCAGCGGCGGGTAATGTGGATCCACTTTTCCCCCGGGTAGCGCATCATCAACGCGCCCAGGGCAAAGGCGAAGGGCACACTGAAGCCCACGTAACCCAGGTAAAGCATGGGTGGATGGATCACCATCTCCGGATACTGCAGCAGCGGATTGAGTCCGAACCCATCCGCCGGCGTCTGCCCCTGCACCAGGGCAAACGGAGGCGCAGCAAAATTAAGCAACAGCAGAAAGAAGATCTGGATGCCGGCCAGGATGGTCGATGCGTACGCGGTGAGCGTCACATCGACTTTATGCCGCAAGCGAAGCACGAATCCATAGGCCGTCAACAACCACGCCCAAAGCAGCAGCGAACCTTCCTGACCCGACCAGAGGGCGGCAAACTTGTAGGGGCCGGGAAGAGCGCGATTGGAGTGATGGAGGATGTAGGAAACGGAGAAGTCGTTGGCGAATGCGGTATAGACCAGGGCAAACGCGGCGCAGGTGACGGCAAAAAAGCTGCCAATCCCGGCTCGTCGCGCGGTTTCAGCCAGTCTATCGGGGGCTATTCGGCCGCGCGAGCCGGTAGCCAGTTGTCGTAGCGCGACTCCGCCGGCCAGCAGCGTATAGCCGCTCAGAACAAGAGCGAGCAGAAGAGAAAAGCTTCCAAATTCCGGCATGAGAGGGTAACAAACCCTTCCAGATTGTCGCAGAGGCGGACAGGGAACGGCAATGGCGGCTCCCCCTATAACCTTTGACGAGCCACAGAAACAGTAGGCACCCATCATTTGTTGAGGGGAGAGAAAGGGTAGGAGAAATCAGGTTGAAGCAGAAACCTAGGCGGAGCGACGCATACACTCGCCGAGCATTTCCTGCACTAGTTTGATGAGGCTCTGAGGATCGAACGGCTTGAGTCGGAAGGCTACATCGAGCCCCTCATAGGCAGATTCCGCTTCGGGCAGCCCACTCAGCACCACCACCGGAAGAGTAAATCCGCGCCGCCTCAGCTCCGCGACAAACTGCGGTCCGCTCATCACCGGCATCAGATGATCGGTAATGATCAAACCGATGCCCTTCGCGGTTTCCGCGTCGCTCAGCAACTCTAATGCCTGCTGACCTTGCAGCGCCATGCAGACTTCACGGCCACACGATTCCAGGATCGCCCGGCGGGTGGCCGCCTGAATATGGTTGTCATCCACCAGTAATATGCGCGCACTCATTCTCAATGGCCCGGTACCCTCTCGGCAATAAGCGATGGGTGAGTGGATGAACGTTCGATGAAAACGGTTGCACGATCAGCAATAAGTTTTCTTCCCACCGTTAACTGCCTCGATACCCCTTAGACCGGACCGAAATGGAAGTGCAACTCCTGCACACTGGCAATCGGATTACCGTCCTTGGTTGCCGGCCGGAACGTCCAGGTCCTGAAGAGTGCCAATCACGCTCGATTCAATGCCGTACCCCAGCGTGTGCAGAACCGCCAGGTCGGCAACTTTGCCGTTGGGATCGATGGTCACATCCACCACCACATCCCCCTGGACGCCATGGGGCAGGACCGACAGATCGGGTGCCGGGCTGGGGGAGTACGTCGTGAGCGCTATCTGAATCGATCCAGAACCCCAGGAGTCGGAACCGCTGCTGGAGTCCGGGATAGCCGCTGCCGGCGAGGAAACATTCGGTGAGGGTGCAGGCGAAGCTTCCGTCACGGTGAGGTGCGGCAGGGGCGGTAAATGGATGGCGGCTGGTGCCGCCGTTGAGGCTACAAGAGGTGGTCCCGAAACACGCTGCGGTTTAACCTTGGTTTGCGGGTGAGAAGCCGGGGCCGGCGCCCGCCCGGGCATATAGGTCAGTTCCACCCGCGTGCCCAGCTCCGTACCCGGCAAACTGAAAACATGCACCGGACGCAGCCGCGCGAAGAACAGGAACACCGCAATAGCCGCCACGTGCGCGCCAACCGACAGTGCCCCCGAACCAGCGAAACTGCGCCGAACTGGAAGCGGAGAAAACATACCCTGTCATTATCATTTTACCCGCGTTAGTCGTGCAGAGGCAGAGGATCGGGCATGGTAACGATGGTTACCCCACCCTGCGCGTCACGCTCCAGCACCGGCGCGTAAATCCCTAGCAGCTTGCGCGTCCACCAGTCGCCCGTCGCATGCTTCTGCTCCATCGACGTGAACCAGTATTGCCACAGAACCGCCCGAACCTGCAGGGGAGGCGAGCCGGGAAAAGGATTACCGGCAAACAGCGCCAGAACGTCAGGATCGTTCGTCAACAAACGCTCTTCGGTACGCGGAACCAGCGGGTTCTGTTGCCAGGAGCCGAGCGAGGCGAACCACAGGTTCCACTCAAAACGCGGCTGATAAGGCGCATAGATACCCGGCGCCCGGTCGAGCGCCTGGGGCTTGAAGCGGAAGGGATAAGCAGTCCAAACCTGGCCGTCGCGCGAGCCCTGGAACTCGATCTCATAACGGCCCCGCGTCATCACTGCAAACAGGCCGTACTGGTTGGCGATACGAAAAGGCTCGAGCATCGTCACCGGCTGCATGGGCAGCGGCAACCGCCCGAACACCATGGAGATCAGCTGCACGGTGGTCACGTAGCCCACCAGCGTGAGCAGCACAGCACTGACGGCGACTCCCAGACGCGTCAGCCAAAGCGGCGCTCTTTTCGTCCCGGCCGGTTGTGGAGGTAGCTTCACCCAGCGGCTGAAAAACTGGTCATCCAGCAGCAAGAATCCCAGGACGAGGACCAGGTAATTGAGGAAGGTGTAGTTGGCGGTTAAGATCACCCCAACCTGCCACGGCGTCACGATAAAAAAGCACACGATGCGCCAGCGGCGGGGAAGCAGCAGCATCCAGACGATCACCAGTTCCAGGGCCAGAGTCGAGAAGGCCGTCGCCCAGTGGAACCAGTGCGGCAAGTGCTGGACATACCACCCCACCCAGGTGGGCAAGGGGCCATTCTGGTAGTACTCGTCCATCGCCGTCAGGTGGCGCCACTCTTCATCCCCGCTCAACAGTTTCACCAGGCCCGATTCGAAATAGATGCGAAACCATTCCCACTGCAACAGGAAGAGGCTGGCGCGTGAGGGCGGGTGCTCAGCGCCCAGCCCTGGCCGCAAACCAGGTGGGGCGAAGAACAGCGCCAGAAATCCTGCTTCCAGCAACATCCCGTCCGACTGATAGCCGGAAAAATCCTGCGCCGCGCTGACAAAAGAAAGAAAGCAGAGAAAACAGATCCACAGCATGGCCCGGGGCCAGAGGTTGAACGTGAGCAATAGCGAGGCAGCCAGGCCTGCCCAGCACATCGCCATGAGCATATGCGAGCCGCTGGCCAGCCACAGCAGGGTAGGAGCGAACCACAGCCGCACGCCCGGTCCGAAGGACTGGGCAACCGCCTGAAGGTATCTTCCCGCAGGCAGGATCCCCGCCGGCCCCATGAGCCCGCGGATCTGAAACAGAAGGGAAACAAAAGCGGAGCAATAAATCAGCCCCAGCGCGCGCAACACGATCCAGCGCGGTATCAGCCGGTCCGCCGCGCCCTGTTCCGAGCTGAACAGGGACTCAAGCTTTCCCATGCCCCAATATAAGCAATTTCGAGCGACAGCTTAATCCTGCCCTCCGACCCACGGAACCAAGTGGGTGGCCCTCGATAAGGAAAAAGGCTTTGTCAAGGGCGAAAATATCCTGAGCGGTGCGGAGCACCGCTTGCTTTCGACATCAGAGAGAGTGGGACCGAGACTCTGGGATATCACCGCGGAATCACTTTTCTGGTGGATCGCTCCACCGAACCATCGATACGACCGAAACTACTATCATGATTCTTCTATACGGACATCCAGCCGCCGAGTCTGTGCGGAAGTGGGAAACACCGGAGGTGTTTTCCAAGGCGCTTGCGCCGTCTTCTGCATAGACCGGTCTGGATGCGAGAGCACCCAATCAAAGTCTCGGGCTAAACATCTCCCAGGGCCACCCGCGGGTTGCTCTCGACACGAGCGATCTCCGGATAGCTGACATTGTTGCGTAGCATCCAGTAGAGTCGCACTGCCAACTTGCGTGCCGCCGCCACCTTGGCCACTCCCTTGGGGCGACGATGGCAACGGTGCTGATACTCTTTGCGAAACCTTTCATCTTTGCGTACTGTGGTCTGCGCCGCTTCCACCAGCAGCTTGCGTAGAAAGCGGTTGCCTTGTTTGGTAATGGCTCCCAGGCAACGCTTGTTGCCCGAGCTCTGTTCGCTGGGAACCAAGCCTAGATAACTGGTGAGCTGCTTGCTACCGGCAAAGCGGGCCACATCCCCGACAGTGAGCACGAAAGCCAGCGCCGTCACTGGGCCCACTCCAGGCTGGGTCATTAGCAATCGGGCCTGTGGATGTTGCTCGGCGGCCTGCTTCACCGCTTGATCCAAGGGCTCGATCTGGCGGTTCAACTCCTTGAGCAGCTGCAACAAATCTTCCCGCCGCCTCCCCGCCCAGCCCGGCATCGCCAACTGTTGGAACTGCTCCATCCCCTGGCGCGTCCACAGCCGGCTCTTCTTCTGCATCCCCTGGTTCATCGCCAGATGCTGCAAGCTGTTCTTCACCTTCGTTCGCACCTCGACCAGCTTGTCCCGGTGGCGTAACAACTGCCGCTGATCCCGCATCGCCGCACTCGGCCTCCACAACTGGGGAAACCGTTTCTCCAACAGCAGCTTCAAGATATGACCCGCGTCCCGCTTGTCCGTTTTCTGCTTGCGTACATAGCTGGCGCGGATCTTGGCCGCATCCCCCACCCGTATCTCATGGCCCAACCGCTGCACCAGATCGAGAAACCACTGGCTGTTGCCGGTGGCCTCGATCCCGATCAACGCCGGCTCACCCAACTCCCGGTAGAACCGCTCTGCCTGACCGTCGGTGTGACTCAACTTCCGCTCTTGGACTTCTCCCGTCTCCAGGTCGCAAATCGCTATCTGTTGAAAGCTAGGGTGGAAATCACATCCTATAATCTTCATAAGGCTTCTCCTGATCCCAGAGTCCTCCCCCCTCTCCTTAGGTCTCGCTTTTGAGACCTGGGTTTCCCTTACAAATGGGCTCTACGTGCGCGGAAAACTCTCTTTGCATCAGGGCGCGACTTTAGTCGGCCGCAGAAGATTGCTCACACGTCCTCTAAAGCCCCTGCGGATCTCGGAACTACTAATCCCCTCGAAGCGGGCTACAGCTTGATCTGTGATCCGTTGTGCCAGCCCCGGACTTCAGTCCGGGGGAGCGGGTTTTTAAACCCGCGAGAATCTTCACCACACAAAACTCGGGGCTTCAGCCCTGGTGGCTGCTTCTCAGCGGTTTGCAACTTTTTTCCGCCGCCTCTCAAGCCCGCACCCACACGACGTGGCATGCAAATAAGAAGGCGCACCTCAAAATGGGTGCGCCTTCCGTTATAGGTGCACTTACCAGCACCTTTCCCCGTAGGGAGAACGTCGATGTTTCAGTTTGATTAGCTGCCCTGGTGGACCACAACCTTCTTATGGACGGGCTTAGGCTTAGGTGTGACCGGTGCCGGAACTGCTGCAGCCGCCGCCACCTGCGTGTCTGCAGTAGCCAGCGGAGTGGTCGCGGCAGACGCTGCCGCCGGTGCCGCCGCAGCAGGCGCGGACGCAACAGCCGCAGCCGGAGCGGGCGCAGATGCTACAGCCGGCACGGGTACTACGACAGCAGGCGCCGGTGCTGCGACAGCAGGCGCGGATGCTACAGCAGCAGGCGCGGGTGAAACAGCCGGTGCAACAGCAGGGACTGGAGTGGACGCTACCGCCGGTGTGCTGCTCGGTTGAGCCGCTGGGGTAGCGGCGAGTTGTGTCGCTACAGGCTTCTTACGCTTGCCCTTCGTCTTGACGACTGGAGCGGGCGGAGCGACCGGTGCGGTCCCGGCTACCAGCCACGTTTGCGCAGCCTGTATCACCACGTCATTAGCTTCCTGGGGCATCGAGCTGCCGCTCACCGAGACAATCTGGTCTGGTGTGAAGCCATCAGGGTAAGACTTGCCACTACGATCGGCGTCAATGGCGGTGGTGAGGTAGAGTTCGGCGCCGTCGTCCAGCTTAAATGGCTGCACGGCAGTCGATTTGCCGGCAGTATGCGTGCCGAAAAACCGTGTATCCGGACGCCCATGGAAAGCAATGGTGATGGCTTCCGCGGAGCTCGCGGTGCTGCTATCCACCAGAACCGCCACTGGGGCAGGGGATGGAGTACGCAGAGCCGGTTCCTCGTCCAACGTGAGCGAAACGGTTTCGACACCGCCTGGATTGCGGGTCCCGGTCTTGCCATCCTGGTAAAACCAGGTGACGTTGCCGTCGGCGGCAACGAAGGAGCCCGCCGGGCCGTCGCCCAGGATCGGTCCGATCCCGGTAAGCATGGGCCACATATTGCCGCCGGTGTTGCCACGCAGGTCGACGATCCAGCCCTTGGGATTTTGCGCCGCAATATCGGTCAGAATGCGGCGGATATCCGCAGCGTAAAGCAGCAGGCCGTCGTTATCCTTTGCCGAGCAACGGGGAAGCACGACGTAACCAAAATTCCTGCCTTGCACGGTGATCACATGACCCTCCGGCAAACGGCGGCTGGTAAAGGCAGTAGGAATGGAGTTATCCACCCGCGGACCGCCCGGTGCATTGGTCAAGGCTTCTTTTTCCGCCTGTTGCAGCAGGGCGATTTGATCGGGATAAAGGCCGGGGGGCAGGCGAAGATGGCTACCAGGATCGCCCAGCTGTACCAGGGTCCAGTAGATCGCCGGATAAGTGTCGATGGGATTGAACGCACCGCCCGCGCGCTTAAACGCTTCCGTGCGCAGCTCAGTCCAATCGACGCCCTGGCCATGCAGGTCGTGTTGCCGCATGATATCGATCGCGTTGTCCAGGAAAGCCGCCGCGTCGGGGGTAATCGCAGTCGAACTGACCTGCGGTTTAGGGGCCGGCTTCTTCGCAGCCAGGCTGAGGGCCGGGCTGAGCAGGAGCAACGAGCATGCGAAAAGTTTCGTTTGGTACTTCATGGCAGAGCAAGGCTAGCATGTTACCGTTGCGCATTTTGATCGCACAAAGGTTGCAGATTGAGACACTTCGGGACCGAGCGCCCGCTTACAAAAGTTGTAGAAAGATACAACGGCGGCTACAGATTGCCTAGCGGCTGACGGGAAGTGAAAAGTCCACTCCGGCGGCCCGGTTTGTTTCCACCGTAGCCGGCACGTTGAGCAGGGCGAGGGGTATTTCCTGCCTTAAATCGCCATCGAGTGCATAGAGGGTGCTGCCGGTCAGGGCATAGTTATGCACCTTCTGGGGTGGGCGGCCATCCTTGAAAATCAGAACTGTGGCCGGCTGGGGATGCACCGGGGCAACCTGTGGTGGCCCCTGGTATGGACCTTGGTAAGGTGGCCGGAACGATGGTCCACCACTAGGCGCTCCCTGCGGACCTGGAGGCTCCGTACCGTAGTCAACCGAAGCTTCATCAGCCTGTTGCTGTGGCATCGGTGAGGGGCCCTCGGTATCGTTTGCATTACCGGCATACGGCATGCTGTATCCCAACGGAACGCCATAACCGTACGCCAACCAGGGGTAACCAGCGTAGACGGTAGGATAGCGCTCCCCACTTCTCCCGTTGCGGTTGCCGCCGGTTGGATGAGTCGGGACCCCACCCGGCCAATGTCTCGGTTGACCAGCTTGTGCGGATGGCGAGTGCACGGATGGCGCAATATTTCGGGGAGGTCCTGAGAACGTGGGAGCGGGTGCAGAGTGGACTGCGCCAGCAAAGTGTCCTGATGCGACAGATCCGGTAGCCCCGGCACGTTGAGCCGACAGCGGCGCCCGAAGTACAAGGCTACTCGCCAAAACCAGCAACGGAACTTGAACTAAACCAGTGAGCCCACGCCGCATATCGTCATTCTACCCAGCTAATAAGATGCAGTTTCCCCTCTTGCGACTCATTCCCCGGTAACCGTGGTGTCGGTCGACGACTGTCCGCCGAACAACGGACGTGGGTGCCCCACATCCCCCGATTTCCTGTGGAGTTTCGTGGGTTCCCTGAACTTCATGCGCCTTTCCTTAATGAAAGGCGCACACGCGGTCCTTTCTAGAGCCGCGTACAGGAAATTCGGGGCATTTCGCTCGTTTTCGCGAGCCCTGATTACTCCAGAACCGGGAACGGGCTCACCGCGGCTGCCCGCGAACGAGTGTTCGCCCATACAGGCATGGCCAGATCCGGCATCGGTTTTGCCGTAAAAAATTTCCTCGTGTAGTGCGAAAGCCATCGCGCGGCTGAATTTGCTTTCCTGCGCCGCGCGCTGTCGGTGCTGATCCCAGTGCCCGCATACATCTTGCGATAGAGCTTGGAGAGGAAGCAGAAGGCGATCCGGGATTGCAGCGTCGGTGCGATCCCGGATCGCTTCCAGACCAGGGGGAAGCTGTAGAAGCGGTCCCAGACCCCTTGTGTCCGGTTGCTGATCTCCTGAGAGCTCATCAGCGGGTGCGGCATAAACATCTTCGGCCGGGTGGCGGCCGGGATCAGCCAAAACCGTGTCAGTGGAATGCCCTCAACATACACCGGCGCTTTCTCCTGCTCTTTTTCCCAACGCAAAAAGTCCACCGTTCCCGGGAACGGCGTCAACAGAACGAACTGGGCAAACGCCAGTCCTGCCCGCGCAGCCACATCGGCGGTGGCTTTAAACGTTTCCGGCTTGTCGGAAGGCAGCCCGAAGATGAACGAACCCAGCATATGCAGTCCATGGGCGCGGAATGTTTGCAGCTGCTTGACCAGGTTCTCGCCGGTTAGATTGAACTCCTTGAAAACTGACTTCAACCCTTCCGGAGTCACCGCTTCCACGCCGACCAGCCCGCCCTTGATATTGGCTCGCCGCATCGCGTCCAGATATTCCGGATCTTCTGCCGATTCCATCGTGATCTGGGTAAAGAACACCATGTTCTTCGGCAGCTTTGCCAACTCCGCCATCAGCGCGAACTTGTCGCTGCGGATCTGCTCCAACTCCGCCAGCTTGGTGTAATTCTTCTGTTCCCTGGCGAGCCGCAGATCAGTCAGGGTAACGGGATAAAAATTATCGTCTGCCAGCGCGATATAGCGGAAGCCCATCCGCCGTAATTGGACAATCTCTTCAATGACGCTCTCAAAGGGCCGCTGGCGAGGGCGCTGACCGTCCGTGCGCCACACCGAGCAGAAGGAGCAATGCTTGGGACAACCACGAACCGTCTGCACCGAGGCCCACATGTACTTGTCGGCGGGCAACAAGTCCCAGCGGGCGGCAACAAACTGGTCCGCATCGATTTTCCCACCCTCGTAAATTCTCTCCGGGGTGCCCTGGATGCATGCTTGGAGCACCTTACCCCAGATCACATCGCCATCGCCCTTGACCACCGCGTGCGCATGACCACGCTCCAGTGCCTCCTCAGGGTAGAGCGTGGCGTGAATGCCGCCGTAGACCACCCAGGCGCCCCGCTCGCGCGCCATGCGTCCAACCTCGTAGCCACGCAAAGCGTTTCCCGTATGAATGCCGATGCCGACAAAGTCTCCGCTCTGGATGACTGCGGGGACCAGCGCTTCCAGCGTCTCATCAACGATGACTGGGTCGCCAAACGAGAGTGGTGTGGCCGCGGCCAGCACATAAAGCCAGCGGGGTGTAATGACGGCAGTACCAAAAGAATGGTCGCTGGGATTAATCAGGAAAACAGCCATGGGAGAAGTCCTTTCGTGACACGCTAACTCGCACAAGACCGGCGAGTTACGATGACAATGGTCACTAGAGCTTCTCGAGAGGAGCAGAAGAGATCACGTTTAGCAACGTGCTAAGACTAGTCTTAAAAAAGGAAGAAGTATATAAAATATGGCGCAATATGACGCGTGTGTTCCCTATCTGACGCGGACTTCGGCCTCGCTCTTCCCGAAGTGGATCTGGCAATCGCTAGTCAAAGGTAACACCTCATTGAATTTGACCTGCTGCGTCGACCCGTTCTGGCTACGGCAGGTCCAGATCACCGAGGACAGATTTCTCAAACCTAAAGGGCCAGCCACTACCTCCGCCAGCGGGCTTCCGAAGTTGTACGCGTCCCCTTCCAGGTGGTGGGCAAACAATTGCGCCCCGGGGCTGAGCATCACCAGGTGCGATCCGTAAGCGGCACCCATGCGCATGCGAGGCGGAGTGCCCAGCATCGACTGGCATCCCCAGCAAGGATCCAGACTCTTCTTTTGCCGCAGCAACTCCAGGTCGAAAAAATTCTCCGCACCGCAATGCGGGCAAAGAAAAATGGCATCGCGCAGCGCGCACATCTCCTTGCGCCACTCATTCTCCATCACCCGCGCGTCCGGGTCGTGCAGACCCGCCGTGAAGGCGCGGATAAAAAGCTTGCGCAGCGAGCCAGGATAGATCGGCCAGTAGCTCAGCGGGCAATCATGCACTCCAGGGACCGGGCGATTGGAATCGTTGTTGGGATCGAAGATAAACACCGGATCCACCGCGCAAAGCCGGTGCGATTGATCGGGATCGAATGCGTCGTAGGGCAAGGTCATTTCGCGTTTGCCCCGCAACGGATGTCCAATCACAAAAATGCGAAACAGCAGCACTGCCAGCGAGAAGCGGTCGCTGGCGGCGTTGGGGGCCACCAGGTCCCTGGCCACTTCGGGGGCCATAAAATCGGGCGTGCCCTTGATACTGCCCGGCTTCAGGTTCACATCCACATTGTCGTTATCGGCAATGCGAATGTCCCCAGTGTCAGGGTTGAAAAATACATTGCCAAAATTGATATCCCGATAGCACAGCCCGGCGGCGTGCAGCTTGAGAAAGCTATGCGCCAGGTTGAATCCCACCATGGTGAGCGCCCGGAAAGTTGGTGCGGTCTGGCCGCCAATCAAGCCCGCCATGCTGATGAACTCGGGCGTTTTGATGGGCATCAGGTACCCGCCGTACGCACTGCTGCGGGGATACGAGACCAGGTCGAAAGGCCACAGAAACTGTTCCGTAGGCGTGCCGCTGCTGATGGCAACCTTCAGACGCTCCCACAGTCTCTGGTCGCCGGACAGAAACTCCGGCCGATACCACTTCAGGGCATAATCCTTATCGCCGATGCGCGCCCGATACACTTCGGCCTGGGCTCCTTCGCCCAGAGTATCTTCAATCGTCGCCGCGGATTGCATATTGCGGGCGATCAGCACATCGCCCCGCTTCAACATTCCCGCCATCATCGTGGGAACCTCACTGCGGCTGATCCGCCGGCGCTGCGGGTGAACCTTCCGCTGCCGGCGTCAGAGTTCCCTTGATATCCCCTTCAAAGAGGATGCTGACAGGTTTTTCACCCAGCCTGACGTTCTCTCCCGGAGGAATCCTCTTGTGAGTGCCCACCACCTCCCACTTATCGGTGGAGCGGTTGATCAGAATAAAGGCCTTGTTCTCATCCAACGCAACTTCGGCGTAATCCTTTTGAAATTCCGCGGGCTTTGCCTTGGGGCCAATGAAGACCGGAGGAACGTGCGAATCCTGGCCCAGCGTCAGCTTCTTATCATTCACTTGCAACAACCATTCGTCCAGCGGCGGTTTGTGAGCCGAGGCAACGGGCTTTGCCGTTGGTTTCTTGCTTGCGGCATCAAGGGTGGGAGGCAGAGGGCTACGCGCTGCGGAAGGTGGAAAAATCCTATTGTGAAAAACCGCGATGATGATGGCCATCGCGGCGATGACCAGCAGCACAATCGTGTTGCGCAGCCGGCGGTTATCCTTGCGCGTCTGTTCTACCCGCAACGCAAGCTCGTGCAACTTATGCTGCTGGCTGCTGTGCCGCGCCTTGAGTTGTTCAATCAAGGCGGACTTGGAGCCCGGCGGTATCAGGGGCCGCGGGACCTTGGCTGCTCCTGCAGCGCTTAGATCGTCCTGCAGAATCGCCAGCGTGATGTCATCGCCGCTACCCTGTTGGGTCGCCTCGGTCAGAATGGCCGGCAGTTCCTCGGCTAGTGAGGAAATACCTTGCTCGCGGATAATTTCCAGGTAGTCCTGCCCGATCTTCAGGAAATCCTCGTCGGAGCGGAACGAGTTGGCATAGCCATCCGTCGACAACAGGACCAGCGAGGGAAGCGCTCCCGCGGTAACCCCCGCGGTGACCCATGACGAGCGAAAATCTTTCCATGCCTCTGGTTGGCAAAGAGAAGTGGTCTGGTTGGCAATCAGCCGATCGTCCGGAGGCAGCGGACGGGTCGTCGTCCCTTGGGCGTTCACGCTCAGGATTTCCCCATCGCCCAGCTGCAGATAGAGTAGAACTTTATCGGTGGCCGCTGCTGCCAGCAGGGTCGCGCCGTAGGCCAGCTCGGGTGAGCTCTCGACCGCGGCCCGGCCTTCCACTCCTTCTTCCTTTTCCACGTTCGCCAGTTCCGCTTCGCTGAAAGGTGTGTTTTCCAGGTCACTCTGCACCGCGGCCAGCCAGCCACTCACAATCTTCCGTTCCAGCTCGTGCACCTGTTCGGGAACAAAGGGCACCTGGCCGTTACTCGAGACGGATTCGCGAAGAAAGGTCTGCAGCGTGGCGGCAACCGTACTCACGGCGAGCGAAGAGCCAATCTGGCTGCGGAAGTGTCGTGCACTTCCATGCCCATCAGAAACAACTGCTACCGCTACGGTTCCTTGTGCGCCAGGAGTGACCGTGCACTGCACGGCATCCTGGTTAGGGAGTCCGGAGCGCTGATGGGAGCTGCCTCGTATGCAGGCATGGGCCACTTTCCAGCTCATCGTTTCACCTCAGCCACGATACCTCTATTTGTGCTCACGGCTGACAAAAATCCTTACCACGCATCATCGTCGGTCGACGGGGCGCTCACCACCGGAACCGCTGCTGCCTCTTTACCTGGAGACGTAGCAGTTACCGAAGTGGATACATAACGGAAGTAGCGCACCAACTGTTCCGCATTGTCTACTCGTAACACCGGCTTCTCCGGGTTGTCGACAAACTTGCGTAACGTCTCCTGGTCGGCATCCTGGCCGATGGCGATTGCCTGCCGCACGGCGCGCCGGCCCCAGGGAACATCGAGCAGTGCCTGCAGCGCAGATTTCCAGTCGTCGGTCGGCTTGCCATCCGAGATGAGCACCAGCTGTGGCGGCAACATGCGGGCATTGGCGGGCATGGTATTCAGTTCCATTGACAGCAGGGCGAACGCCTGGCCCAGGTCCGTTTCGCCCTCCGCATGCAGATCCACCCACTTGAAATCGTTGAGCAAAGTGGGCTCGGCGATGTGCCAGCTCGCACCGCTGGCAAAGCGGATCACGCGCACATAAAACTGCACTTCGGGATTGCCCTCCGCGGCCTTACGCATCGCGGGGATCACTTCCCGAATAGCATTATTTAGCGCCTCAATCTTGCCGCTGATGGCCATGGATCCGGAACAGTCCAGCAGCCAGATAACGTGAAGAGGTCTGCCCGCATACTCTCCACCAGGTCGCACCGCCATATTGTCTACTCTCCGTCGTCATCCACTCTTCCACTCAAACCAACTCCGAACAGCGTCTTGGTAATCCACTCTTCCACTCAAACCAACTCCGAACAGCGTCCTGGTAATCCTTCCACTCAAGCCAACTCTGAACAGCGTCCTGGTAATCCACTCTTTCACTCAAACCAACTCTGAACGGTGTCCTGGTAATCCACTCTTTCACTCAAACCAACTCTGAACGGGTGCCCCATGTTCGCACCAGCGTACGTGGGTTGATAAAGACGGGGCGAAGCCCCATCAAAGGTCTGTCTTTTCTTTATCCCGCATCAACGGCTTTGCCGGAGAATTGCGTTTCTTCTCTGTCCAGAGCTACTTAAAAATCGGGGACCGCTGCTTCGCTCCGGATAATAAACTTGCTCACGATTAAGATACCGTCACGCTAACAAATTTGCCATCCCGCCCTTGATCTCGACAGCTAAGAGCCGCTCGGAATACCCCTGGGCAAGCGGAATTGAAGCACAGTCTCCGCACTCACCTTCACCGGCGCAGGATGCGAGGTGATTGCGCCTGTTGCTCCACCCGCGCCGGCGCCCGCCAGCGCCCCGGTCCCGGCATGATGAAACAGGTGACCCGTGATCGCGCCGATGGCAGCACCCGCGGCGGTGCCGATGCCCGTCCGCTCAGCAGTCCGCACCCCTTGCGACGGTCCATCCACTTGCTTCGAGGACCCGGAGATACGCATCAATTTGCCGTGTGTCGTCAATCCCACCAGCGCCAACTCGACTTCCGATTTTCCCGAGATCTTGCCGCTCTTATCGATCCTCACTACTTTCAATTGCGCCGGTGCTCCACGCTGCACCACGACGTTGCCGCCGCTGGTCAGCGGAGTCACCACCGTTGCCGAAAGCAGTTCACCGACCGTGGCGTTGTCCGAATTAAAGTCCGTGTCCAGGCGCACAACGACCGAGGTAGGGGCCGATATTGCCGGAGATGATTTTGCCTGCTGGCTGCCGGATCCACCGCTGTGATCGGCAACCGTGTTGTTGCCTGACTGCCCGTCCTGAGCCTGAGTCTTGCCTTGTCCGTCTTTGTTTTGTCCGTCCTGTATCGGTGCCGGCGGCGTAGGGACCTGCCCATGCTGGTCGCCCTGCGCCGGTGGATTGACCACTGGCGGCGTCGGGACGGCCGGTTGGGGATGATGCAGAAGCGCAAAAGCCATCGCTGCCACCGCCAGCAAACCCACGCCGCCCACGATTGCCTTGTTCTGGTTGCTAAGCCCACCGCTGGTCCCAGCCGATGGAACTACGGTCCCTGCTGCCGGAACGGAGCCCGCCGGCCGGTCTGCTGCCGCTCGCTCCGCGGCCGATGCGCCGCTCGCAAAACCGTTCCCCACCCCAACCACCGGTACGTCCTGCACCCGGTCGGAACTCCGTCCCAGACCCACTCCCAGCGCATACGACCAGGTGTCGACAGCATAGTTGGCAATCTCCGGCGCGAGTCCCCGGTTATCCTCCAGCCGTTGCACCAGCCGTGCCCGCATGGCCTCGGGGGTCATTGCGGTTTGCCACGAGGACCTTAGTTCCAGCGGAACCCTCTCCTCCAGCGCACCCACCAGAGCAGAAATCTCCCGCCGATGCCCGCCGCAATAGTCCTTCAACAGACCTTCGCAACGGTCACGGTCCTGGAGCAGGCTGTCGCCATTCTTCTCCACCAACTCCTTCAACTTTTCGCGCGGCATTTCGGTCGCCATTGGCTACTCCTCCAGGTCGTCTGCGTGTCCCACGTCAGCCCACCTCACCGTCGGTGGAACCAAAGTCGATCTTGGCCCCGGGAGACAGCTTGATCGTCTGCCCGGGGCCAATCTGCCGCCGCGAACCATTGGAGACTACATCCCACGCGGAACTGGATAGATTCGTCAACCCCAGAACGGAGGGATCATTCGGGTTTCGGGTTACTTCGGCGACTGGGCCTCCCGGCGATTGCGCCAGCAACCCCGGAACCTGGTGCTCCAGCAATCGCAGGCCAGGCACAATCACCAGGAACTTGGCGCCGACCCGCAAGCGGTTTCCATTGCTCCCCGCCGGGCCGTTGGAAGGAGCGGCGGGGGCGGCGGTCGCCATTGCGGGGGCATACGCCGCGGGGGGAGCACTTACCGGGGCAACGTAAGCCGGTGTCGTTCTGCTCGCGCCAAAGATCACGCTCGGTTGCAGAATGCTGCGGTTGGGTGAGATCTCGCGCGCCTTGAGCACGGCGGCAGCCAGCACTGCATACGAAAGCACTGCGATGGCTGCCTGCAGAGGAATGGTGTCCATGCTCGCCACCGTGTCCCACAGCGCATGGGGGAGAGAGGCGGATGCCAGCCCAATGAGCAGAATCTTCCACTTCTGTTCCGGCTTGATCACCGCCAGGCCGATGAAGTATCCGAAGTAGCCTGCGTAGGCCATGTGCCCAAACGACAAGTCAATGGAGCGAATAATCACCCACTTGATCCCCGGGGCGGTGCCCAGGATGTTGCTCCCGGTGGAGATCAAATTAAGCGCTTGCGCGCGATCTGCGCTATTGATCGCGGATTCCATGTTATCCGGGGTAACGCCGCGGAAGCGCAAAATGGTCCCCATCCAGGTATGCACCAGGTCGTGCGGAGCATACTGCAGCAAGGTCTCCATCAGCGCAAAGCCACCGCCTGAGGCTGCGCCGATCAGGATGCCATCGAGCGGCTCCTCCACTCCGATCTTGGCCCGGATCTCCGGGGTCATATAGCTGGCGAACCCTACCAGGGCAAAGATAGGTAGTGCTTTGACCAGTTCCTCGAAGAACCCCGTTCCCAGAAAGTGCTGAATAAACAGCTGGATGAACGGAGCGTTCGGATCCGGCTCTCCCCCCGCCAGATGAAGGTGGAAGAACTCGTAAATAAAGAGAAAGTCGTGATCGACCTTCATCAACCACAAGTAGTAGCCGCTAAAGAAGGCAGCCCCGACCAGGATGTACCAGGACTTATTCTTGCCGATCATCCTGTAGATAAACCACATGCTCACCATCGTCAGGAAGACAGCCAGCAGGATCAGAAAATTCGAGGTGTAAACCCAATCCCGGGGATCAGCCCAGGTCTTCCCGTCCGCGCTTGTGATCCGGTATGGAATGGTGTCCGTGTTACCGAACGTCGCCATGGAGAAGAACACCAGAATGCAGAACAGCACGGGACCGAGTTGGGCAGTTTTTCCCAGCTCGGTCCATTTGGTAATGACCGGGATAAGCTGGGAGCGCGTGGGCTCTGTCCCCTGAACCATCACTCCGCCGGGTCGCTTAGCCATAAATCTTTCTCCTCACAGCGTGGACGTTTAGGGAGATTGCGCACGCGTGCACGGATAACCAACGACAGAAAGTAAACAAGGGGGAAGGGGTTAGACGGGGGCCTTAATTGGCCTTCACTTTACCATTGCCCAATAAGGCTGTCGACGGAAAATGGTCCGCGCACCCGCGAATGGCACGGACTTTTGAGCCGAAGACAAAAAGGTGGGTGGCCCAGGTCTCGCTTTTGAGACCTGGGTTTTCCGGGATAACCAATTTGCCTTGAGAAGCCAGTGTGCAGGGCTAATCACCCGCCCCAACGGCGCACGGGGCCCCTGATTGATAGGACTTCTCCGCAGCTGCCGCAATCTCTACCGCACGCAACCCGTCTTCTCCAGTTACCTTAGGCGTGCGGTCACTTAAAACCATGTCGACAAAGTCGGTAACTTCGGCAAGGTACGCGTCTCGAAAACGAGAAAGGAAGTGGTCCTCCAACTCATAGCTACCATGGCTCGGCATCAGGAAGGTGGCAGAGTTTTGCCGCAAGGTCCCAATGAAGATCGAGCCTTTTGCTCCCACAATTTCGCTGCGTACGTCATAGCCGTACAGGGACTGCGCATACGACTCGACATTCCCGATCGCACCCCGGCGGAAGCGAAGATTCACTGTGCCTGCCACAATATCGCCGAATTCCGCAACTTCGGGCCGGATCGCAACTGTGCCAAAGGAGTGCACTTCGGCTACCTCATCGTGCGTAAGCCAACGTGCCAGATCGAAGTCATGAATGGTGTTGCTGTAAAACAGCATTCCATTAATCCCCGACTGGTAAGCCTTGAGCGGAGGCATATCTTTGTCTCGTCCGATGGATTTAAAGATCACAGGCTCGCCGATTTCTCCCGCCTCAATCCGTTTGCTCGCTGCCACGTAGGCTGGGTCATAGCGCCGCATAAAGCCAACCTGCAGCCGGACCCCTGCCTTGGCGACAGCCTCTAAAGCCTTCTGCGCGCTTTCAACCGTGACCCCAAGGGGCTTTTCGCAAAGGATGTCTTTGCCGGCGAGGGCCGCTTTTTCTATCGCGCTTGCGTGAAAATTATCCGGGGTCGCGATCAGAACGGCCTGGATGTCCTTGCGTTCGAGCATCGCCTCCAGGCTGGGATAGGAGTGCGGAACCTCCAGTTCGGCAGCCACCTTGCTGGCGCGTGCTCCATCCACATCGGCGATGGCCAGCAATTCTGCCTGGGGAACCAGGCGGCGCAGGTTCTCCGCATGCCGCTTGCCCATCTCCCCTACGCCCAGCACGCCTATACCTAACTTGCGCATCCCGTGATGCCTCCTTGATGACAAAGAACGCCCCCTGCATCATAGGCAAAATAACCGCTTAGCGAAAGAAGCAAAGCGGCGGCTCTTTCTTGGAAATGTTTTTCGACCGGAGGAGTCATGGGCTTGGGCCCACCAAAGGTGATGAAAAGCACCTGGTGTTCAGCAACTACTCTCCCGTGGAAGCACCGCCCTCCCCTTTGTCATCTCGACCGAAGCGCAGCGAAGTGGAGAGATCTCTGTGTGGATGCTCTTTCTTGGGAATGTTTTTCGACAGCGGAGCGTAGTGGAGGGACCTGTGGTTTCCTTTTCGGGTATTCACAGCCCCTGTCAGGGTTGCCGCAGTATAGAGTCCCGTAGGGACGGTACAATCCCTACCGGGAAAAATTTTGCACGTAAGTGTCGGCGGGCAGTCCCTCGCGTTGCGCCTTATCGCGCATCTTGACCGCTGCATCGTGATCCATCGCGCCTCCCAGCGTGACCAGGTAAACTGTGCCTCTTCCGGGAGGACTGAACACTTCAGCACCCAGGTCCGAGTGTTTGTCACTGATCTTAGCCACCATGTCGGAGGCTTTGGTCTGTCCCCGGTAGGTATAAGCAACCACCCTCCAGACAGTCCGCCCGTCTGAGGCAACGGCGGCGGTAGCGGACCGCGCCACCACAGCAGGAGCAGACGGACTAGGTTTGGCGGCTCGCGGTTTGGCCGCGGGAACCGCTGGCGGTGCCGGGGCTGGCGGAGCCGCTGCCGCCGCGGGAGCAGCCGCTTGGGTGGGTGGGTTGGGTGCTTCCGCAGGAGCCGGCGCCGAGTGAGGCCGCAACAGAAGCCATCCGATAATAGCCAGCAACACCACACCCAGAGCGCCATACATCAGCAAAGGTTTCCGTTGGACGGGCGTCTCTTCCTCGTCGCTGACCAGCGTTTTCCTTAACGGAGCCGGCGGCGCGACCGGGCGATCCGCTGGCGGCGGTGGGCTTACGGGGGCCTTGGCTACAGGCGGTGCAGGCCGAGGGTTGACCGCTGCGGGAGGAGGAGTCGAAGGCGTTGCAACGGGGGCTGCAGGCTGCGGGATCACGCTGGCGGCCGGCAGAACCGGTTTCAAGGCATTGCTGATTTGGGCCAACGTCCAGCGGCGGGCAAAGGAGTTGCGAATAATCTCGCCAAACGGCGCCGGGATGCGATTGATTTGCGCATCGGTAGCGGTGAGCGCCTTGCGCTGCGTGAACGCGTGAAACAGGGTAGGGCCGATCGCAGCTACGTCGTCAGCCTGGCCGGCTGGTGTGGTGTGCAGGCAATCACTGCGCAGCTTGACCGTTTCCTCGGTCGCCAGCACGCTGGCCGCTTCTACCCGGCCGTGCGACATTCCTTGCTGATGGATGGCGGTGAGCGAGCTCACCAGGGCCTCGGCCACCTCCCGGCCTTCCTCCGGTGAGAGGGCTTGGATTTGCAGTACATCCGACAGGCTCTGCTCGATGTGCTCCATGACTGCATAGATCACCAGCGTGGTGTCGACACGCACCTGTCCCACTTTGGTAATGGTCACCAGGTTGGGGTGTTTCAGCTGCTGGGCGGCCTTCAGGCGTTCGAGGACTTCATCTGCATCCGTCGCCGCCTCGGTTAGGCTGATGGTCGCGGGCCCGGCTTCGGGCTCTGTCGTCTCCGTCTCGAACCACGCGTGGCGACCTTCCGACCGCACCAGGCGCCGCAGCGGATAAACCCCATCGATTGTTCGTCCTTCCAGCTCATTCCAAAACTGCATAATGTCCTTGCTTCCCGAAAAGTGAGGGTGTGAGGGGTTTTAAGAAGGAGTCCGCCGGGGCCGGAGCGCGCTCTGGCCCTCAAAAGGCTAATAAATTCTGTTCAACCGCGCACGCTTAAAGGCAGCCCGGTCGCCGGACTGCCTCTGCATGTCTTACGAAATTAAAAACGTGACTGCGACTGCATGCCACCAGCTTACGCGATTTTCTCAACGTTTGATTTTGCGCCATTGCTGGTCCGTGCCAGCATGGCCATGCCCTCCCGAGCCATCTCCCGAGCCATCTTACGCAATTCTTCGGGTCGCTCGTTGTGGATTGCCGTGAGTTGTTCCAGGGCGGCGGCGGCGCGCAGCTTGGCCACTCCCTGGAACGCCTGCTCGCCTGAGTTGCCGCACGTATGAACAATGCTATCGGAGGTTATTCTGAAAATGTCTTCGCCCTGGATGACGAAAGCCACGAAATATTTTTCGGGCGGGGGAATCGGAGCATGGGTTGCCATTAGCACTTCCTTTTGGTTGAACGCACTACAGTTTCCTTACTAGAAGCACATGGATCGATGCAAGCGGGATTGAGCATTTGGAACCGCAGAGGTAACCGACCTTCGCATTATCGGCCCCGTTTTTTCCGCATCCACGCGGTGAACACAGGCGCGCCCCACGTTCCGATCGCCAGCAGGCTCCCGAACAGTACTACCGCGTCGATGCTTTCCCGCCCCTGCGGCGACCAGTAGACATTGGCAAGATTCAGCCACAGGGCAAACTCGTCCAGCGTCAGCGCGGCGCCCACACCATAAAGGATCGAGAGCAGCCGGCTCCAGAAGATAGACGCGGGGTTAGAGCCGGATCCAACCTCATTCAGGTAAGCGTAGCCCACGCCTAGCAGGATCAGGATCCCCCAAACCAGGTGGTGGATGTGGCGGCCACCCATGGTCACATATTGGAATGGCCCGACATGGTGTTGGATGGAAGCAACCAGCAGCCGGACGGCCAGGAAAGTGATAAAAAAGCTGATTGACGCCAGCAACATCCTGCGGTGGGGGCGATCTGGAATCGTTTGGTGGAGGATGAGCCCCAGCTTGGTCAGATGGAGCAGCAACAGCATGATGGCCGTAACCGCAAAGATGAAGAGCAGCAGGATCCACTCACCCGACAAATGCATACGGCATTAAATCACAGCCCTGCGCAAACCCATGGTATAGCCCCGGACTTTAAGTCCGCGGAGCAGGTTTTCAAGCGGATACCGCGGGTAAAGGCTTCTGCTCCTCGCTCGGCAGCCGCTTCAAACCGCGTGAATGCTGCGGCTTATTCATTGAGGGCTTTAGAGTTTGCGTGAGAACTGGGTCTTGAGGAAGGGCACGGCTTCAGCCGTGCCGTAAACGACACAGCTATTCCCGGCTTTAGCCGCTGGGGTACGCTTGTTCCATCCGCTAGACCCTCTTAAGAGCTGACGTAAAAAAGTGCTCTCAGGGGCTTTACAGGCTGCGGAAAAACTCTGGTTGTTGAAGGGTACGGCCTTTAGGCCGTACGTAATTAATTGAAAACAAATACGGGCTTTAGCCGCTGAGGGCCGCTGTCTACCGGCAACAGCGACTCTTTCCGCAGCCTGTTTAGCCCTGTGGCTGCGACCCCCACTCAGGAAAATAAAAACTCCTTGGTCCGCAAATCCTTAATGCTATCCCGCAGCTTGGCCGCCTTCTCAAATTCAAACTTCTTGGCCGCCTCACGCATATCCGATTCCATTCCGCCGATATAAGCGTCCAACTCCTGCTGCGTATTGAATTCCGGAATCGCGTCGTCCTGGCTGGTCAAATCCGCATACTCCGCTTTGAGAATATGAACCAGCGACATATCGAGCGAGCGCATGATCGAAGTGGGGGTAATCCCATGCTCTTCGTTGTGCGCCTGCTGCACCGTGCGCCGCCGATCCGTCTCATCCAGGGCGCGGCGTATCGAATCCGTCATCACATCCGCGTACAAGATCGCTCGCCCGCTCAGGTGCCGCGCAGCCCGTCCAATCGTCTGGATCAGCGACCCTGACGAGCGCAGAAAACCTTCCTTATCCGCATCAAGAATCGCCACCAGCGATACCTCAGGCAAATCCAGCCCTTCCCGCAACAGGTTGATCCCGATCAGAACGTCATATTCTCCCCGCCGCAGATCCCGCAGCAGCCGGACCCGTTCCAGCGTTTCGATCTCCGAGTGCATATACCGGCATTTCACCCCAACTTCGGAGTAGTAGCCGGCTAAATCCTCAGCCATTCGTTTGGTAAGCACCGTCACCAGAACGCGTTCATTCCGCTCTACCCGGGTGCGGATCTCCGCTAGCAGATCATCGATCTGCCCCCGTATCGGCCGAATCTCGACTTGCGGATCCACCAGCCCAGTGGGCCGGATGATCTGCTCCACCACCACCCCTGCGGACTTGGTCAGCTCATAAGGTCCGGGAGTCGCCGAGACATAAATCGTCTGGTGCGTGCGCGTCTCAAACTCCTCGAACCTGAGTGGCCGATTGTCCATCGCCGACGGCAAACGAAAGCCATAATCCACCAGGTTCTGCTTGCGCGACCGATCACCGTGCCACATGCCGTGCAGCTGGGGAACCGTCACGTGCGACTCGTCAATAAAAACCAGGTAGTCGCGGGGAAAATAATCCAACAATGTGGGCGGCGGTTCGCCCGGCAGCCGGCCGGAGAAGTGCCGCGAGTAGTTTTCGATCCCATGGCAGTAACCCATGGACTTGATCATCTCCAGGTCGAAGCGAGTGCGCTGATGAATGCGCTGTGACTCCACCAGCCGGCCCTCTGACTCAAGCTGCTTTTCCCACACCGCAAGCTCCTCCAGGATGGAGGCCACCGCCGTCTTCTTGCGCTCCGGCTGAACCACGTAGTGCGACTTCGGATAAATCGGCAGCCGCGCATATTTTTGCCGCACCGTTCCGAACAGCGGATCGATCTGTGAGAGTGCCTCGATCTCGTTGCCGAACAGCTCAATGCGATAGGCCATTTCATCGTAGGTGGGATACACCTCGATCACGTCCCCGCGTACACGAAACGTCCCCCGGCGAAAGTCGCCATCGTTGCGTTCGTAGAGAATCTCCACCAGTCGCCGGGTGATGTCCTCGCGCCGTATCTTCTGCCCCTTTTCCAGCAGCAGCAGCATGCCATAGTAGGCCTCAGGCGATCCCAGGCCGTAGATGCAGCTCACCGAGGACACGATAATCGCGTCCCGCCGCTCAAACAGCGACCTCGTAGCCGAAAGCCGGAGCTTATCCAACTCCTCGTTGATGGTGGCTTCCTTCTCGATGTACAAGTCGCCCGAAGGGATGTAGGCCTCCGGCTGATAGTAGTCGTAGTAGGAGACGAAATACTCCACCGCATTGCCTGGGAAGAACTGCTTGAACTCGTGAAACAGCTGTGCCGCAAGCGTCTTGTTGTGAGCCAGGATCAACGCCGGGCGATTGGACTGCTCGATGATCTTGGCCATGGTAAAGGTCTTGCCCGAGCCGGTGACGCCGAGCAGGGTCTGGTGCTGCTCGCCGGCAGTCAACCCGGAGATGAGTTCTTGAATTGCGCGGCCTTGGTCGCCGCGAGGACGGTAATCGCTGACTAACTGAAAATCCATCTTTGCCTGAAATGAGGTGTTGCCTGAACTGAGGGATGCGCTGAAGGGCGCTGGGGCTTCTACTAATTATAGCCGGGGCAGGGGAGGGAACAGGATCGGGCCGCGCACCATGCGCCGGGCGACCACGATCAACCCGCCGATAATGATGCAGATGATCAGGATCATGGGCAGGAAGATGATCGGCGGAAGCACTGTATGTGGGTGGTCGCCGACACTGGGGTCCTGATGCAGGTGTCCGCCGAAAATGAAGATACCGGCCGCCAATGTGGGCGCTGCTGGTGAGGGTGACATTGCCACCGAAGACCAGCACATTGCCATCCACGGAGCCATTTAGAAAGACGTTTCCAGCGAACACCCGCACGTTGCCCACGGTATGTCCGTCCACTTCGGCGGAACAGAGGAAGCAGCCGGCACTCTTTGCCGTCTCACCCGCGGCGATCAGAATGTTCCGGCCAAAATGGCGAACTTCCGGTGGCGATTGGCCAAGTGCGGCCAGCGATGGCACCAGGATCAGAGTGCAAAGTACCAAGCACCGCATGCATGCCTTTCCAAGGGACTAGTTCCATTCGAACATTCGCTCGGGTTAAGGAGAAGTGACAATGCAGTTTCCGGTAAGGTGTAAACCATGCTGAAACGCTGTCTAGGTCTTCTTTGGCTGGCTGTTTGTTTGCTCAATGTGGCCACGGCCGCCCCCATTCTGGGCTACAAAGTAGTAGCGCGTTACCCGCACTCGACCGGGAGCTATACCGAAGGATTTCTCTACCTCGATGGATTGTTTTACGAAGGAACGGGCATCGCCGGCCAGTCAGCCCTGCTTGCCATCCAGCCGGAAACCGGCAAACCGGTGCAGAAGCGCGCGCTTGCGCCGGAGTACTTTGGCGAGGGCATTGTCGATTGGGGACCGAACATCTACCAGTGGACCTGGAAGTCACAAATCTGCTTTGTTTACGATCGTTTCAGCCTGCGGCCTGTTAAGCAGCTCAGCTACACCGGCGAAGGTTGGGGCATGACCCGCACGGTGAAGGAGCTGATCACCAGTGACGGCACAGCGACTCTTCGCTTTCGCGATCCCAGCACCTTCAAAGAGACTCATCACATTGTGGTGAAAGACGGCGAGAGGACCATTGACGAGCTCAACGAGCTCGAATTCATCAAGGGAGAAATCTACGCCAACGTCTGGCACTCCGATCGGATTGCCCGCATCAGCCCTCGCGACGGGCACGTAATCGCCTGGATCGACCTGGCTGGTCTATTGCCGGACGATCAGAAAATCAACGAAGAATCCGTACTAAACGGCATTGCCTACGACGCCAAGCGAGACCGCCTCTTCGTCACCGGAAAGCAGTGGCCCACCATCTTCGAAATCAAAATTGTCCCCCGCTAACGCCGCGCTTGGCTCTATCCCCGTCACCAATTGCCGGGAAATCAGACTCCTTTCCCGCCTGAAATCTACACATCCCAATCGCAGCCTTCCCAGGTAAAGCCACTACCCTCCCCTTGTCATCCCGACCGTAGCGAAGCGTAGTGGAGGGACCTGCGGTGAGCCCTGTGGCTTCACCACTAGTCTTCAGCTCGGCTTATTGAGGCATTCCTCAATCGCCTCCTGCCACTCCGGGCCGCTCTCCCGATCCCGGGTTCCCATGGCCTCAACCTCATCGTTGACAGCCGCATCGAGCGCCGTGCGAGCATACGTAACCTCGACACCGGTGTGTGCCGCATCAACCGCAGTCAATAGCACATCCACCGTAAACACCAATGTGTCCGGGATGAACGACACATATTGCATGCGCCCGCCCACAGCATCGAATACAGTGTTGACCCAAACCGCCCGATGAGTACCATGCTGAACCGTGAAAACCGCACCCTGCACGTCCTTGCCCGGCTGGGGATATACAAACTCAGGATTCCAATGCGGACCGGCCCAGCAGCGCTCTCCCTCCGGGCCGAAGAGAGTGGCTGCGCGGCTCAGGGGTGCCCGAACCAGCAGATGAAACGTGTTGCTCACATGCGCCGGTTGTGCAGCAGACATTTACTTGCGCTCCTTCAACTGGTGGCTATCGGAGGCACGAAGCGTCAAGCCGTAAATATTCCTAAGCTGTTCGATCTCCTTCAGAGTCTGTGGGGAGAAAGGAGCCTTGCCCTCAAACGCATGCAGCACGATCCCCTCCAGCAGGTCGCCCAGGCTCATATCCTTCAACTCCGCCAGCCCTTTCAAGACCTTGAGCAGCCGTTTCTCCATGCGGACACCGGTTTGAATTCGTTCCACTTCTACCATGTGTACCAATGTACCACGGTAGCAATTCCACTGTGCCATGATCGAAAGAGAAAAGGAGAGCAAACCGAATGAGTTATGTACCAAACCCAAAGCGGTATGACGGAGCGCAATTTCGGCGGTGTGGGCGATCGGGGATTGATTTGCCGCCCGTCTCCCTGGGCTTGTGGCAGAATTTCGGCGGAGCCGACGTCTTTGAAACCGGCCGTGCCGTCGTGCGCCGGGCATTTGATCGCGCCGTCACCCACTTCGACCTGGCCAACAACTACGGGCCGCCCTATGGATCTGCCGAAGAGAACTTCGGTGAGATCCTGCGCAAAGACTTCCGCGACCATCGCCATGAGCTGTTGATCTCCAGCAAGGCGGGCTGGGACATGTGGCCCGGACCCTACGGTATAGGCGGTTCGCGCAAGTACCTGTTGACCTCGCTCGAGGAAAGCTTGCGCCGCATGGGGCTTGAGTACGTCGACATTTTCTACTCCCACCGGCCCTCTCCAGACACGCCGCTAGAAGAAACCATGGGAGCGCTGGCCCACGCTGTTCGCCAGGGCAAGGCACTCTACGTGGGCATCTCGTCCTACAGTCCGGAGAGCACGCGTCAGGCAGCACAAATCCTCAAGAGCGAAGGAGTGCCGCTACTGATTCATCAACCGTCCTACTCCATGCTGAACCGCTGGGTAGAGAAGGAACTACTGGGCACTCTGGACGAACTAGGCGTGGGTTGCATCGGTTTCTCTCCCTTGGCCCAGGGACTGCTGACCAGCAAGTACCTCAAAGGCGTGCCCCAGAACTCGCGCGCCAAAGCGGAAGGTAGTTCTCTTCTCAAGGACTTCCTCAGCGAGCAGAACCTCAACCGTGTGCGAGCCCTGAACGAAATAGCAACCCGCCGCGGGCAGACACTGGCGCAGATGGCCATCGCCTGGGTGTTGCGCGACAAACGCGTGACCTCGGCACTCATTGGAGCGCGCGACGTGAAACAACTCGACGACTCCCTCGACGCGATCAAGAACCTCCGCTTCACCGAGGAGGAGCTAAAGGAAATAGATCAACACGCGCAAGAGGGAGAAATCGATCTCTGGAAGGGAGCTCGCGAAGGAGCAGCCTAGTTTGCCTTAGCCGATATGTGCCAGGCCCGGACTTAAAGTCCGGGGAAGCGGGTGTTTCAAGGAACCACCTTGACCGGAGCCTGCCAAAAGGCAGCCTTCTTTCCGCTCGGGTCCAACACGGAAATCTGGCACTCATACTCACCCGGCGGAAGCTTATTGAGAGCAATGCTAAAACTGAACGGCATGGTCTGCAGCCGATTATTCAAGCCCTGTGTCATCTCCATCGGTGGTGTCTCCAGTGCTTTCGCTTGCTCCTGATAAAAGCTCACAAACGCAACCAGGGGCTGAATTCCAGATGCGCCCTGCTCATACGCCTGCAAATAGACATACATGTTCTGGCTCTGGCGAAAGACACGAGTCACGCTGGGAATAAGTTTCTGCCCATTCTGCACCAGCGGGTTCACCTCCTGCTCTTTTGTCCTGTCCTTGTTCTTCTCCGCATTAAAGAGAGCATCTTTAAGGTCCACTCGCTGGCTGCTAAGTACGACGGAGCTGATCGGAACGTGGGCAACCTCTTTGTTCAGGTTTGGAATCACGAAGGTAGTTTGATACGTGCCGATCCTCCCCGTCTCATCATCCCTCGCCAGGAACTTGATCATGTATTTGCCGGGCAGCAGAGTGAAACCAGTGTCGTATTCGATAGGCCGTCGCGCGAGCTCGGCGGCGGTCGCGTCGCTGAGTTTGATGTTGACGTTATCGCGGACATTGCTCACCGTCGTCCCCCCGACAAGGTCTTTGATTTCGCCGACAAAGTCGATCAGGGTATGCTCCGCGCCTCCTCGCTTGGCAAGCGCAAGCTCGCGTCCGGGGATCTTAACGATGATAGGAACGAAGTATTCCGCGCGGTTGAGCTGGAAGTGATCGATCTCCATGGCAATGGAAAGTTCCGTAACCGGATCCTCCAGCATCAGTGCGTCTTCGAGCTGTCGCTCCTTGTCGACCGAGGTAAATTTGCTGAATTCTTTATCAGCATAGTAGCCCTGGCGGTAGTCGAGTTTGGCGGTGGCATCCTGGTTGAGTGAGATCTTCACCCGCCGGAAGTGGCCGTTCCTGGCTGTATTGCTGGTGTAGTAGCCAACCACGTAGTAATCGGAAATAGCCTGCTGTGCCTGTACGATCCCGTGCGTCAGATCGTTGGTGTCGAAGAGAGCTTTCCCCCCGGTATCGCCGGCCAACGCATAAAGCGTGTCCTGCGATTGCTGAAAATTGTTGGTGTTGGCCAGCGCCGCTGTGCCGGAATACATGCCGGAATTCCCGGGTGAGCCCTGGCTAGCATCTCCCAGGGGCGCCTGCGCCACCAATCCCCGCGCATCAATGGGCCAGAAAGAGACGCCGGCGCGGATAGCCGCGTCCACGGTCGCATGCAGCTGAGCCTGGTTATCAATGCCGTTTAACCGCAAGCCGCTGGCGAAGTATATGAGTGACTTCTTCTCTTGCAGTTGGCTCAACATTTTGGCCGCCGTCTGCAGTGCAGAGAGCTGGCGATCCGTATTGAAGACGTTGAACTCGGTATCATCCTGGCCAAACGCAGCGCCCGTGTCGGCGCTACTTGCGTCGTCCACTGTCTCGACCGAACCCTGACCTTCGCCGACGATCATCGTTTCCAGGATGCTGAGCAGCTTGTTGCGATCGGCGGTGAAGTCCTGCAAGATGTCGACCGAGCCGCCCTGGTAGCGGAGGATGGCAACCAGATCGACGGTGGTCATTTCCGCGCGCAGAAATTTCTCAGCGGCGGAAAGCGCGCGCAGCTGGTCGGGCGGGCGCATTGCGGACATATCGAAGTAGAGCGCAAGTAAGCGCCGGTTCCTATAGCGGCTATTCTCGGGTGCCTCCGGTGCCAGCTGAGTACGGCTAAGTTTCTTGTAGATTTTGATGTCTTCTGTGCCGCGTGCCGGCGCCGGCACTGGCGCCTCTTCAGCAGCCAGATCCTGGTGCTCGCAGAAACGGATTGTCTGCGGCGCACCGTCCTCAGTAACGGCAAAATCCTTCGCACTCAACCCGGGAATAAACTTACCCTCTTTATCTTTCACCACAACCGTCTCGACCACCAACTGAGACTTGGCAGTGAGGGTATAAGTGCCCGCTGTGCTCGAAGATGTGTTCTGGCCGATCTGCTGTGCATGACCCGAAGTCGCGGTCAGAGCCGGGAAGAGAAATAACAAACCATACATCGAGGCCCCACAACTCCGTACGTGTCGTAACAAACCAAACATCGCAGCCCCACAACTCCGTACGTGTCGTAACAAACCAAACATCGCAGCCTCACAACTCCACACGTGTCGTAACAAACCAAACATCGCAGCCTCACCGCTCCACAGGGGTGCCCCATGTTCGCCCCAGCGTACGTGGGCCGAAAAAGATGGGCGAAGCCCAACGAACGCTTTTACTCTCATCTCAAAACCTCAACCGCAGCGAAGTCTCCAGGCTGCGCATAGCATTCGGGGACAGCGGTAGACCAAATTGCGTGCTGTTCACCGTCGTATTCCAACCAGTAAACACAGGATGATTCAGCAAGTTAGTCGCCGCCACTTTAGCGTCAAGAAAAAACCGCCCACTGGGTCGAAAAGTCCGGGCAACGGAACTATCAAGGCTGATCTGGTTGGGACCGGTAATCGAGTTTCTACCCGCGGTTCCCCATTGGCCGATCAACGGCGCGCTATAGGCAGCAGGATTAAGGTGCTGACTTCCTCGCGACAACGTAACAGGGGCCCCCGTAGGATCCGGTCGAATAGTTCCGGTGGATCCTGTTCCCGGAACGGCTGCGAGGTAAATCGGAGTTTCCGGCAAACCACTGCCGATGACCGACGTGGCCACTATCGTCCACTCCTTGAGCACCCTGCCGCGCCATCCTCCGAGCAGCGTTCCGCCGCCGAGTCCCTCCCCACTGGTGTACTGGGCCTGCAGGTTAAGCAGGTGCCGTTGATCGAAGCTCGGAAAGCGAGCGCTCCGCATGCAGGTCAAGCCAGTTCTGCGCGATGGCCGGCGTCGGCGACGCGCTCTGTGTGGTACTCGACGAGGTCGAAGCTCCGCCCGAGCCCTGTCCGGAACTCGGACCCGGCCCACCGGAGGGTGCCGCAGTCTGGTTACTGCTGGAGACGTGGCCCTGGCCGCCCAGGAACGCGTCATCATCGATCGATTTAGAAAACGTATAAAGCAGCGACGCCGTGAAGCCGCTGCGCAGTCTGCGCCGCAACTGCAATTGCCCCGACTCCCGTGTGGAATCCCCGCCCGACGCTTGATAGACAAAACCCGCTGGACAGCTGGGACAAGGATTGACTGCTCCGATGGGATAAGTATTGGGCAGGAACTGCTGCACTCCTCGCGTCCCTTTTATGCCCAGGTAGGTTGCGGTCATCTGCAACGCGGCTGGTAAATCGCGCTGTATCGCCAAATTCCAGGTCTGCGCATACCCAATCCTGAAGTTAGGGTCGACGGCGAACGTATTCTCGGTAATCGAGGGACAGGGCGCAAACCCGTTGGCCAGAGTCAACCGGCACGCGGGGCTATTCTCGACGCTCAAACTCTTCGAGAGCGGTGCCTGCTGGGCCAGGTAGAGCGCGGATGTCTGATAGACAGACGTGTCGTCATAAATGCCATACCCGGCGCGCACCACAATGGTGGAAGCAGGAATAGGCCGCCAGGAAATCCCCACCCGCGGCTCGAAACCGCGCTTGTCCGGGCGGATCAGCGAAGTAGGATAGTGGCTACCGGTCAGTGGGCCTATGGGATCGCTCCCCAGCACCGGAGCGACGTCGCTAAACCCGGGAGCAACATCAAGATTCACCAGCCGCCCATAGATTTCTGTGATCGGCTCGCCATAATCCCAGCGAAGCCCGGCGTTGATGGTCAGGTTTGTCAGGATGCGCCAGTCATCCACGACGTACGCGTCGTAGACGGTTTGCCGCAAGTATTTATCCGCGTTTCCGAACGCGATGGAGCTGGTATCCGGCACGCCAATGAGGAAGTCTGCCAGGTCAGAGCCGCTGGCCGTAACGCTGTTGGATGTTCCCTGGGTCGCAGCGCCGGTAAAGGTGAAGGTACCTCGCGGATCCTGCTGGAAAAAATCGTTGTATTGCTGCTTGCGCAAATCGCCGCCTACCGTAATGTTGTGTCGACCGCGATAGACGCCGGCAGATCCGGAAAAGGCATCGGTACGGTTACGATTGAACGAGCTTTGTTCATCCATGAGCGGCGTAATGCCACTCGAGAAGGTCAGCGTGGGCGGGCCCCAGTTCGCCGGGTCCTGATTATTGCCGGAGATACCGGCCTCCCCGGAAATGTTCTGCCGGTTTTCAAAATACGGCACGATCTGCGTTCTCAGCCGGCTGAACCGGTAACTGCTGTTGCCGAAGATGTGATGGTTGAAATGATGCGACCAGTTGATGTTGGCATTGATCCCCAGGGTATCGGTGGTGTCGACGAATTGGAAGAGATTGGTGTTGCCGGCCCGAATGCTCTGGAAGTTGAAGCCCCCGTAAAGCGTGTCTCGATGGCCGATCGTCTTATCCAGATGCGAAAGAAGAGCATCCTGATGCTGGCTGTTGAGCACCGGTACCTGGTAATTGTAGAGCGAGTTACCGCTTATGTTGGGCAACGGATAGAGCTGTAACAGTGACTGTGCTTGCGAGCTGACCGGGACCACATTGCCTGGAAAGGGCAGCCCGGTGGCCGGATCATAAACGACGAGCGGCTGGCCAAGTGGGTTGACCAGGCCCGAAAGGTCGCCGCTACGCTCTGCCTCAGTCGGCACCAGGCCGGGGTCGGTCGCGGCGGTATGGTTCCGCGTCCACTCATAGGCGACAAAGAAGGTCGGTCCGCGCGGCAGCAGATGCGGAATCCTGAGCGGCCCGCCCAGGGTGACGATGGCCGTGACCCGATTGTAGGAAGGCTTGGGTGTATCAAGTCCGCTCAGCGAGTATGGCCGGGCATCGAGAGCCGAGTTATCTACAATGGCAGCAAAGCCGCCGTTGTAGAGCGCTCGACTGTTAGACCTTCGGTTACCAAACGCCTGATCCAGCGAAAAGCGTGACGTCGCTGCGTTATTCACGCTTCCGTTCACCAGAAAGCCATCCGAAGACTGTTGGTTTGCTTCCTCTGCCGGCTTCGGTATCTCGACCGGGGTCTCCGATCCCGCGGGTGCTTTAGGCGCAACCCGCAGCGAGGGCGAGAGGACGGGCGGCAAGCTTGGTCAGCTTCATGATCTGGTCGAGTGGAAGCAGTGTCAGCTCCCACTTGCCGGGCCAGTGGCCGGGCGAAATAGTAACATCCGCGGTGTGCAGTAGAGAAACACAGCATCTCGACTTCGATTTTCGCTGGCCCGTCGGTCAGATCGGAAAAGTGTAACATACCTCTCTGGTCAGTGACAGCGGATCGCCTTCTTCGTCCCTTGTGTAACCGTCACAGTAGCGCCAGGAAGAGGCAACCCGCCAAACGTGACCTGGCCGCGATACTCCGAGGCCGCGGCTATGCAGGGGAATGCAATCGCCCAAACAGCCAAACCAGGTAGAAGATTCTTCGCGATTGCCGCCAGGCCATATGCGGTTTCCGAGGGGGTGTCAGTTTTCCGAAGGCTTCTCGACATGATCGATGACGATCACGTCATCCGGAAACTTTCCGTGGTGTCCAGCTTAAGCCCGATTTGCTCCTGCATCGCCGTGTACAGGTTGGGTGGGGCTTTCGGGTCGTCGGGCGGCGGCGGAACGACTGCTCCGGTGCCTCGGAATTGTCCGAACTGCGATTCATCCGGAGTCCATTTCAGCTGGAAGTCGCATCTGCCCTTGAGTTCGGTTTCATCGACCACCGGTTTGATCAGCATCACTCCGGATTGCATCCAGGCCGGCAAAATCGGTCATGGTCTGATTCCTCACCGTCAAATCCCCAGGACGGCCGCGAAAAAAAAGCCGGAGGGAGTCGATCTCGGATCGGCGGTGCTTTTTCGATTTTGGGTCCACGCTCGCCACACTGATGCACGTAAACTGAAAGCTCCTTCTTATCATGATGGAACTTCAATTGGAAGCGATCTGTCATCAGCTTTTGCACCATGCCTGCCATTTGTTTTCGATTGGCATGCCCGGACGTCGGGCTTGGCGTCAATATCAAATAGGTCGGTGCCGGCCCAGGCGGGAGCATCGACCATCTGTTTGCCCTGCAGCCCATAAGCAAAGGAACCAGATCGTTGAGATTGGTTGATGACTTGTGAGCGAAACGACCCGCTCGACGATAAATCCTTTGCTTTGCTGTCCGGCTTCGCTCGGCTTGATAGTAGCCACCTCAAAGTCGGCGATTGGCGTTCGCGTCCATCGGTGGGAACGGGGGTTGCGGCGGGGGGATTGTCCATTCCGTCTCCGGCGTGGCGCGTGCCAGAATAAGAGGAAGCGGTGGTCCTTGAGTCCAGTTACCCGTAATGGTCTTGCCATCTCCGCTTACCTTGCCCTCGTAGGAGCCGCCGATCGCGGTTGAGCGAAAAATTAACCGTCGAGCCGTCCAAGGGTAATCTTTATCTACGGGAATGCCGTCGCCGCCCTGGTCGATGCTGTAGAAGACCGCCTTATATCCGCCGTCATCCCCCTTTGTAATTTTGACGACAGCGCGCAGGTCTCGCCCGGCATGAAGCGTCCCCTGCCAGGTGTCCGGCGATACCCTGGGTAGCGTTTTCTGCGGGAGACTGAGCCAGGCTTTGTGCTGCGTTTACGCCGAACAAGGCAACCGCAGCTGTTAAACATCCGGCCACATCAGCAGGAGCTTCCTGCTGAGATTTAGTTTGCGCACCGCGGGCTTAGTCATGATCCGGGAATCCTCTACTTGAGATCGGCCCCTGTAACTCCGGACAAACTACTTAACACAGATAAGATGCAGCTGAATATAAGACGTCTGTGCTTCAGCATTTTGCTCGAACGCACAAATTATATTTATTGCCATCCCAAGGTGTCGTCTCCAAATACTCGATTCGTGCAAGGCACCTCAAATGTTCAACTAACCAGTAGCGCTTTCCCAAGTATGAAGTAATGAGGAGGACCCATTTTCAGCCGCCCTATACTTTAATTCTCAGAAGGCTTCTCGACATGGTCGATAACCATGACGTCAGTGGGAGCCTTAGTAGCGTCGAGCTTAAGGCCAATTTGCTCCTGGATTGCCGTGTACAGGTTCGGCGCCGGCGCGGCGTTGTCGCCTGGCGGAGGTAGCCTACCTGCCATGCCGCCGAATTGTGACTCGTCGGGCGTCCAGTTCAGGGTGAAATCGTATCTACCAGTAAGTCCAGTTTGATCGACCACCGGCCGGTCCATGACGGTTTCCTGCATCATGGAAGCGAACTCAGTCATATTGGCGTCACGAATCGAAATCACTCCCAACCGCGGTATGCTAAAGCCTGGATGCCCATCCTGACTTTCGGTCTTGGTGAGTTTTGGACCGGTCTTGGCTACGGAGAGCACATAAACTGACAGGTCCCGCTTATCGCGATGAAAGCTGAACTTGAAGCGATCGGCAATCAGCTTCTGGACCATTCCCTGGAATTGTGCTCTGTTGGGTGTGCCGTCCACGTTGGGCTTTGCGTTGATATCGTATTTATCCGTCTCCGCCCAAGGGGGTAGGCCGACCAGCTGCTTTTCCTGAACACCATACGAGGCGGCGAGCAGCTTGCTTAAGGAGACATTCGTAGTTTGAAAGCGCCCGCCCCTGAACGTCAGCATGAAGTTCTGCTCGTCCGGTTTGGTTGGTTTAATAGTGGCGACTTCAACGCCGGGCGATGCATTGGCGTCCATTGGCGGCAGCCTGGGTTGCGGCGGGGGAATCGTCCATTCCGTCTCCGGCGTGGCGCGCGTCAGGTTGAGAGGTTGAGGAGGTCCCTGGCTCCATGTGCCCGTGATCGTCTTCCCATCCGGACTCAGCTTACCCTCATAGGTGCCGCCGATCATCGGCAGCGTCATCTTGACTGTCGAGCCGTCCAAAGTGGTCTTTGTTATCGGAAGGCCGTCACCCCCCTGGTCGATGCTGTAGAAGACTGCTTTGTATCCGCCATCATCTCCTTTTGTGATCTTGACCACGGTACGCAAGTCTCTTCCGCCGTGCAGCGTACCCTGCCAGGTGCCGGCGATACCCTGCGTAGCGTGAGAGGTATCCGAGGTAGCTTGTGCGCGGACTTGCGTGATATGTGTGAGGCCGAAAACGATCGGGGACGCCAGTCCCACAATGGCGGCCACACAGAGCAAGAGCTTTCGCGCACAATCCAACTGTTGCACCGCGCGGTCCGCCTCAGTCATGATGCGGACAATACGCGCTTTGAGATCCGCGCCCGTAACTCCGGAGATACAAGCCAGCGGCGATCCCACGCTGAATTCGCACGTCTTCAGAATGCTCTCGGCGTAGACCTGCGGTGGATTGCCTAGCTGCAATACTTCTTCATCGCAAGCCCGCTCGCGCTCCTCCATGAGCCGCGCTCCCAACCACCAAACCAGAGGATGAAACCAGAAGATGGCCTCAACTACCATATGGATAGCCGCAGCTAGATTATCGCGCCGGCGCACATGCGCATACCTCATGGGCCATGATCGCCTCCAGATGCGCACCCGTAAGGTGTTTTGAGATTCCTGCCGGCCATACTAGTACTGGCCGAAAGATGCCAAATATGCCCGGCTCACAGGACCGATCGACAAAAAGACAGCGAGCGGTTTGTGTTCGCGTCTCGTGCGCTCCAATTGGCGCAGCGCATCCACCTCACGTCCTTGCGGCATGGGCGCCGCCCGGCGCAGACAAGCAGCGGCCTGGCGCCAACGCCACCACCATAGACCGAGCATCGCGATAAAGCCGCACATCCACACGGCTGCCAGAACTTTGTGCCAGGGAACCCGGCCGGCAGTTTTGATCGTGAGCTTGGAGGGTGCAACTGAGGGCGCCGCTGCTGTCTGGGTAAAAGGTTGGCTCAGCTCTTCGACCGCGGAATACACACCGCTTTGCGCGGTTACTGCAACATGAGGTTTGACCAGATGACTGCCGAGGCTGACCAGCAGCGAAAAAGGAATCAGAAACTTTAGCGAGGCAATCAGCCATAGACAATAGCGAACCCGTGCCGGATTCTTTCGTAAAGCCAGCGTGAGGACTGCAGCCGCAGCCGCGAAGAGCGTCGACTGCCAAAGATGGTTGGCCATTGCTGGCGCGATCGCGGTCCACACTGCGGACAAGGAGTCTGGGATCATGGCTTTTCCTTCCTCTCCAGCTTGCGTAGCATTTTTTCCGCTTCCTTTACATCCTCCAAAGTGAGCTTTCCCGATTCAACCAGGTGCGCCATCACTGGTTGTGAGCGTCCCCCAAAAAGCGCCAATAGGTCGTCGATGAGTCTACGTTGGGCAGCACTCCGGGAAACTGCGGCGCCGAAGATGTGGAAGTTCCCCACCTTCTTTACCCGGCGAACAACACCTTTCACTTCCAATCGGTAAATGGTGGTTTGAATGGTGGTGTACGCCGGCCTGCCCTTGGCCGGAAAAGCCTCTTGCACTTCGCGGATGGAGAGGTCGCCTTGCGTCCAAAGCGCCTCCATGATCTGAAACTCGAGCTTTGACAATTTGGGTTCAGCCAATGTCACCCTCCTACGCTCGTAGTATTTTCTACTACAAGTGTATGTTTCTGTCAAAACCGAAAAGATCGCACCCGGGACCCTAACTCAACGAAGCGGAACAAACAGCTGAATGTAAGACGTCGATACGACGGTTTTATTGAACCGCATGCATTAAATTTGTTGAAAAAGTCGTTCAGTGTCCGGGTTGAAAGATTAGTTTGCTGAGGGCTGTTCAACATGGTCAATAACGAACACTTCAATCGGGGACTTTCGCGATTCCAGCTTCAGGCCAAGTTGCTCTTGGAGCGCCGTCAGGATCGAAGGCCCGGTGGATTCAACTCCAGACTTGCCCTGGCTTCCTATTGGCCCCGGCGTGTCTTCCGGTGTCCACCGTAGTTCCACGTCGTACTGGCCTGTAAGTCCTGTTTTGTCGACGACGGTTCTACCCAGTTGCCGCGTGAGCGGCGGCACCAGGAAAGCGATGGAAATTCCCTGGCCAGTTAGTTGGCCTCGGCCCCACCTCATCATGCCCGCGTGCCCTGCGGGCATACCATCAGGACCCTTAAGGCCGTCAGGGTATGTGTCGCCGGGTTTTGCCTCCTTAAGCTTGGGACCGCCCTTGGCCACTACCAGCACCAAAACCGGCAGTTCTTTCATCTCGCGGTGAACCTGCAGGCCGAATCGATCCCTGAGAAAAGACTGAAACATGAGTCTATTCCCGTCTTCACTGAGCTTGTCCAACGTGGCCTCATCCACACCGTCAACCTTCGCCTCAATATCAAAACGTTGCGTATGAACCCAATCCGGTGCTGCTATGATTTGGTCGTCTTCGATTCCATACGCTTGCTCGATCATTGACCTGAGCGTCATCCCGCTTGCAGTGAACCTACCAGGCCTGAACAACAGTAGAGATTGGTCGCCGGGTTTTGATGGTTTGATTGCGGCAACGTCGTAAGTGGGGGGCTTGAAGGTCTTGCCGTCAGCTTGCGTCTCCGACGTATAGCCCAGGCCACCCGCTAGCGATACGATGAGGGCTAACGGGACCAGCATCTTAGCGAAGTTCAGGTTGATTGCGGTGCGCGCCTTCATACATAGGCCATCTATCCGGCTGTCGCCCTTGTAAGTCAGACGGCGGGCCAGCTTGCAGCCTCATCTAACCTCTGCCGGCCGGCTCTTTTCCGTGCAATGGACCCCAAATTCGAACCCGCTGGCCGCGACTGGCCCCAAAACGATCAGGTATTCCCCGTCCGTGAGACGTTCCTTAGGCTGGATGGAAAAGATGGAATTCGAAAGGGAACTCACACTTACAGGGATCTCCCGGTGGGAAGGGAATCCCGGTCTAAAGTTGAAAACCGACGCCCCCGATGTGACCTCTATCTCTCGCACCTTACCTCGAGGCGTAAGACGAAGCAGATGAATCTCATGTGGACTTAGGTCCGCAATATGGGCAGCTGTTTCGGAGTGGTTCACATAGAACAGGGGAGCGGTGTTTCCGGGCGCCTCGAGTGAATGACTAAACGGAAATACGGTAACAATCTGCGGCATGATCCACGGGAAAAAGCTCCGTTTCCTATGAGCCAATGATTGCTGGATGGCATCGATATGATTCAGTCCGACCCACCCAATCCGGCCTAGATAAACAACTTCGACATCGCTCTTAGGCGGTGATGATGGTTTGCCATGTGGAACTGGGAAGCGCCTCAACCGGGTTGGAACAGTTCTCCGCGGTGGCCGCCCAGGGCAACAGCAAGCTCATCGCGCCCAGGCCCACAGTTCCAATCACCGTTGACAACCGCATGCGTATGAAGGCCCCGCTCTGCCCTTGGCTAAAAAACACCGCGGGTTCCATTGCCCGGAAGGCACCACAAAGATCTTACAGCCAGAAGAAAATTCCGGTCCTGTTTACCGCAGCTGCACTCCACGTTTCCGGATTTTCAGTCGAGTCACGATCCTCCTCTTGTCATCCGACCTTAGTGGAGGGACCTGCGGTTGTTGCCCCGCCACAATCAGTCCGATCGTACTCGCGTCCCTAGTTAGTTGGCGCCTTTTCTTCAGGTGAAGATGGCTCCTCGAACGTCCGCGCGTCTTCCTCGGCCTTGCGCTTCATTTCATCGATCCGCTGCTTGAACTCAGGGCTCTCAAAAACTTCGGCTGCCTTTGCCATTTGCCGCTGCGCATCTTCCATCTTCCTCTTGAATTCAGGGTCGTCGAAGATGGCTTTGGACTGCTCCATCTGCCGTTGGGCGTTCTCTATCTGCTGCTTAAACTCGGGACTTTCAAAGACAGCAGTCGCCTTTTCCATCTGTCGCTGCGCATCTTCCATTCGCTGCTTGAACTCAGGACTATCGAAGACCGCCGTCGCCTTCGCCATCTGCCGCTGCGCATCCCCCATCCGTTGCTCGAACTCCGGATCGTCGAGGATCACTCTCCCTTTCGCGAGCTTCTTCTGCTCAGCTCTACTGGGATGGGTAGCGTGTCTGGGCGGCGCCGGAGCCGCAGGCGTCGCCACCTCAGGCTGAGCTTGCCCACCCGCCAAATCGATCGCTGGTGGAGGCGCGCCGTTGCTTTGTTCTGCCATCGTGGGAGTTACATGAAATATCGCTGCCAGCGAGCCTGTCGCGATCATCACCGCTGCTCCGGTCGCCACCCGGGCAACTCTTGCCCGCATACTCATTTTTGTTGTTTCCATCAGCCGCATGATCCGCTCCTCCAGTGTGTTCCTGTTGAACAGCCCCAAAAACTCCGCCCGCCCCGCAATGTCCCGTTCCCCCAGCATGCTGTGCGCCAACGCCAGCAGGCACTTCGCATACCCGATATCCGATTCCATCTCCTGCGCCGCGATGGCATCGCACACCATCTCTCGTGTCATGCGGATACGTTGTTGCACTGCGTGCACCACCGGGTGCCAGGCCAGCGGAGAAGCCGCCACTTGGCAGACCATGTTCATCAGGTAATCCTGCCGCTTCACGTGGGCCAGTTCATGGCATAAGGCCGCCCTCACCTCATCTTCCGTAAACCGGGCAAACCCCTTGGGCAACAAAACAATAGGAGCTCTCACCCCCACGACCATTGGACTCGACACTTCTTCTGACTCGCGTAATTGCGGCAACTTGACTCGGAATCGGCTGCTCAAGTCGGCCAACTCTGCCCGGTGCTGAAGAGTCTCCCGCGAATGCCCCACCAGGCTGTGAGCGGCATGCCATGCCCGCGCAATACGAAGCAACGCCAGCACCACCGTAGCCAGGTAGATTCTCACCAGCCAGCGCGATACTGTTGCGTTCAGGCTCAAGTCATGTGTTCGAGGAAACAAAGAAGGCGGTTCTTCCCCCATCGCCACACTCTCTTGTGTAACCATCGAAGTGGCTTGCACTGGTTCGGCCTTTCGCAGGCTGCGCCCCGGCAGCAGCACTGCTAGCGCCAGAACCGCGAGCCATATCCCATGCTGCACGCGCGGGTTCGGCCGGGCCAAACGGACGAACAACCATGCGCCTGCGGCAAGAACGGGAAGCTGCCACAGGGCGTTTACCACGTACTCAGCCAGCGTTCGCTCCATCACTCCTTCTCCTCAAGCGGCCGGCTTTCAGCAGCCGCCAACTTTTGCGCAATCCGTGCCAATTCCTCTGCGCTGATCTGCTGTGTATCCACCATCGCCATAAGCAGCGCCTCGCTCGAGCCGCCGAACATACGGGTTACCAGGTCGCTCAACGCGTTGCCGGTTGCCCGCTCCCGGCTAACCACCGGCCGGTAACGATACGCCCGGCCCTCTTGCACCCGCTTTACCTTTTTCTTGCGCAACAGCACGTTCAGCATGGTTTGCACTGTTGTGTATGCCAATTGCGCCTGCAGTTTCGGCTGCACCTCGGCTACGGTGCACGGCCCCGATTGCCAAAGCACCTGCATAATTTCCAGTTCCAGGGGAGTCAGCGTCTGATTCTTGCTGGGCAAATCTAATCTCCTAATCCGTTAGTAGATTGATACGCGGAAAGCCGCCAGGTTGTCAACTAAATGTTTAGGAGCAGACCAGCTTTTCGCCTTCGCCCGCCAGGGCCAGCGGCCAGTCAGCAGGTGAGTCGACCAGGCAATCCGGAGGAACCGTGGCCAGCGTGTGGGGCGAAAGGCCATAGGAGCAGCCGATGCTCCAGACTCCGGCATTGCGGGCGGTCAGGATGTCCACATCGGAGTCTCCAATCATCAACGTCTCTTGCGCCGTCACCCCTGCCTCTTGCATCAGCGCTAGCAGTCCTTCGGGATCCGGCTTCTTGGTGGGAAAGCTGTTGCCGCCGTAAATGCGAAAAAAATAAGGGCTCAGTCCAAGAGCTTCACAAATCGCCAGTGAGGGGCCGATCGGCTTATTGGTAAGCACGGCCATCGCCCGGTGTATCCATGCCCGCTGTGCTCCGACCGGCTCCAGGCGCAGGCTGTCGAGCGAGGCAAAAACACCCGGGTATACGTAAGTGTGGTCAAGTTTGTGTTCGCGATAGTAGTCGAGGAAGTAGGTGAGAGCCGAGTCGAGAAAGGCGGGGTCGTCTGGTTCACCGAGCGAACGGCTGACCAGCCGCGCAGCGCCATCGCCAATGTAAGTAGAGATCACGTCCTGGGGCAGCTCGGGCCGTCCGAAATTGCGCAGCATCGCGTTCACTGAGGCGCATAGGTCAGCTCCGGAATCAATCAGGGTGCCATCGAGGTCAAACACCAACAGCCGCAGCGAGCCCGCCGGAATGGGGCGATAAATCTTCAGCATCCTTCTAATTTAGTCGATGCAGCTTTCGGGCTCTATCCCCGCCGCAATCGCCGGGTGCCCCACATCTCGCTCGTTTTTCGCGAGATGTGGGATACCGCAGGCCTCTCCCTCAAGCCTTCTGCGGATACCGCAGGTTGGCCCTCTCCAATTCCTACTCCGGCACGCGCCACCCGTTCTGCGTAAGCACCACCGTGGTTTGGCCCTGTGCATCTGGCGAAGTAGCCTTGGCAAAATCAGGAAAGGCCTTGCGCATCTGGTCGGAATCCGCCCATCCGGGAATATCCATCACCTTGTAGTGATAGTTCACCTGCATAGCCTTCATCCCATCGACCGCGGCAGCCGGGGTAAACCCATCGATGCTGGTGACCACGCGGTGTCCGTAGCAGAAGCGCGGCGGAACGCGCTGGCCATACGTAGTGAGCTGATATCGCTTAACGTGAATGTCCCGGTCTTCCAGCGACTTCAGTAATCCTGCGGCCTCCAGGGCATCCAGGCTCTTGATCTTGGAATCCTTGTCGTTACTTGCAGTGCCTGCTTCGTAAGGAAAGCGAAGCGAACTCTGGAACAGGCAATCGTCGTGGTTACCATAATAGGTATTCAGCGCGCCCGTGAAATTCTTCGGGGAGGCATCCTTGAAGCCGGTGCATCCTGCCAGCACTATCCCCACCGCAATCCCGGTACTGATGTGGTAAATCCATTGACGTGCCATGGTGTGTCCTCGTGGAATGAAAAGCTTAATGCTTTTGTGCCCTGAGCGGAAGGGCGCTGCAAGCTTGTTCGATGCGCAGGTGATACGTTTTAGTTCGATATGGCAAAAGAAAATCAGCGGGTTGTCCTGGTCACCGGCGCTTCTTCCGGCATCGGACTGGCTTGTGCCACGCATCTGGCGGCGCAGGGCTTTCGTGTATATGGCACTTCGCGGCGGCCCAATGTGGCCTTTCAAGGCGCGGTAACCATGCTGGCCGCAGATGTGACCGACGATCGGTCGATCGAGCAGGCAGTGGCCGCCGTACTGGACCGCGAGCAGCGGCTGGACATTCTGGTGAACAACGCCGGGATGGGCATCGCCGGCCCGGTTGAAGACACCTCGATCGAGCAGGCGATCCGCCAGTTCGAGGTCAACTTCTTCGGTGCCTTCAGGGTTTGCCGCGCGGTCTTGCCGGCGATGAGGAGCCAGCGGAGCGGCTACATCGTCAACGTCGGCTCCATCGGTGGACTGGTTGCGATTCCTTACCAGGCGATGTACAGCGCCTCAAAATTTGCTTTGGAAGGGCTGAGCGAAAGCCTGCGGATGGAGGTGCGGCCGTTCGGAATCCGGGTAGTCATCATCGAACCCGGCGACCACAAAACAGCCCTTACCGAGAACCGCCGGGTGGAGGCACTGTCGGGCAGCCCTTACAGCGATTCTTTCCAGGCAGCGCTCGCCAAGACAGCCCACGACGAGCAAAGCGGTCCCGGTCCGGAGCAAATCGCATGCCTGCTACACCGCATCGTAAACCAGCGAAATCCCAGGCTCCGCTACACCATAGGGCCAGCAGCGCAGCGTGCCGCCGTATGGCTAAAGCGGCTCACGCCCTACAGCCTGGTGGAATACGTGATGCGCACCTACTACGGCCTGGGCGGCTGAAATCAAGCCTACTGAATGTGAATATCCCCCGACCCCGTCTCCGCCTTGATCGTCGGGCCGCCGCCATTCACCGTTCCATTGACATGATGCTTATCAGTAGACCCATGCGTCATGGTCAACGGAGGATCCGACTTCACCGATCCCGACCCCGTCTCCGCATCCAGCGTGAAATGGGCATTACCCAGCTTCAGCGAAATATCACCCGAGCCCGTCTCCAGCTTCCAGGGTGCAGTAGTCGGTTGCCCACTGATCTCGAGCGTTCCTGACCCGGTCTCCGCCTTCACAGCTCCTTGTACATCGGCCAGTTTGATATCCCCGAAACCCGTGATCGCGATCACATCCCCCTTCGAGGAAAGCTGCGCATGAATCTCCCCCGAGCCCGTCTGCAGCGTCGTGGAACCCATCAAACCATTCGCGTCGATGCTTCCAGAAGCAGTCTCCAATCTGGAGCCGGAACCCAACTTCTCAGCATGGATAGACCCCGACCCCGTGTGCGCCCTCACTGTCCCGTTGATGTTTGAAAGCTGCAGGTCGCCGGATCCAGTCTCCGCCACCAGCATCGTATTGGCCGGCGTTGTGATCTCGTAATCAATCGACGCATGGCGGAAGAAATCCCCGCCATGCTCATCGCCCACGCGGATAATATTGCCCGCCTGGTCAATCGGCGTGTGATCCGCTACTCGCGACACAGCGTCCTCAGCCGACCCTCCACCCCACCAGCTGTTGCCCTTCACGTGGCCAACAATGTGCACCTGGTTATCCGAACCCTGCGACACACGGATATAGCCGGACCCGGTACTCACGCGCAGCGTCACCGGACCATTCACCGAAAGGGTGCGGTCGAAGGACTTCTCCGCGGCAAACGCAGCCGGGAGACACAGGCTCATAGCAACCAGAACGCCGGCTGCCTCCTTGAAAGAAAAGCTACCTCGAAGACTCATGTCACCCTTCCCAGTCTCCCTTTCGAGACCTAGGAGGCAAGCCTACTGAATGTGGATATCCCCCGACCCCGTCTCCGCCTTGATCGTAGGGCCGCCGCCATTCACTGTCCCATTGACATGATGCTTATCAGTAGACCCATGGGTAGTCATGGTCAACGGAGGATCCGACTTCACCGATCCCGACCCCGTCTCCGCATCCAGCGTGAAATGGGAATTACCCAGCTTCAGCGAAATATCCCCTGAGCCTGTCTCCAGCTTCCAGGGTGCCGTCGGTTGTCCACTGATCTCGAGCGTTCCCGACCCGGTCTCCGCCTTCACGGCTCCTTGTACATCGGCCAACTTGATATCCCCGGAACCCGTGCCCGCGACCACATCTCCCGCCGAGGAAAGCTGCGCATGAATCTCCCCTGAGCCAGTCTGCAGCGTTGTGGAACCCATCAAACCATTTGCCTCGATCGATCCCGAGCCGGTCTCCAGCCTCGAGCCGGAACCCAGCTTCTCTGCGCGGATCGACCCCGACCCCGTGTGCGCCTTCACTGTCCCGTTGATGTTCGAAACCTGCAGATCTCCAGACCCACTCTCCGCCACCAGCATCGTATTAGTCGGCGTCGTGATCTCGTAATCAATCGACACATGGCGGAAGAAATCCCCGCCATGCTCATCGCCCACGCGGATAATATTGCCCGCCTGGTCAATCGGCGGATGATCCGCAACCCGGGCCACAGCGTCTTCCGACGAGCCACCACCAAACCAGCTGTTGTTGCTGCCCTTCACATGGCCAACAATGTGCACCTGGTTATCCGATCCCGGCGACACATGGATATAACCGGATCCGGTACTCACGTGCAACGTAACCGAACCATTCACCGAAAGGGTGCGGTCGAAGGACTTCTCCGCGGCAAACGCAGCCGGAAGACACAGACTCATAGCAACCAGAACGCCGGCTGCCTCCTTGCAAGAAAAACTACCTCGAAGACTCATGTCACCCTCCTTTTAGGGTTGTAGATAAACAGTCTGCCCTTCGTTGAGGCCAGACAGAATTTCGGTGCGGCTGCCGTTCGCGATTCCAGCCTTTACGGCTACCCGGCGTAGTCCATTTTTGGCTTTGTCATCGGGCACATCCACGAAGGCATTCTTCTTGGCGTCGTAAACCAGGGCCTGCTCCGGCACAGACAGCGCACTCTTATGTTCCTGGCTCAGGATCTCGGCATTTGCCGTCATATTGGCTTTGATCTCCAGGTTCGGGTTGTCGATCGAAACCCGCACCTCGAAGGTCGTGACGTTGTCTTTCTCCACCCCGAGCGGCGCAATGCGCGTCACCTTTCCGGCGAACGTCTTGTTCTTGAACGATTCAATGCGGATGCGTGCCGGCTGCCCCAGGTAAACCGAGGCAATGTCTGCCTCATCCACCTTCCCATTCACATACACCTGCCGCGTGTCACCGATCGTCATCACCAGCGTGGCGGTGGAACCCAGCACCAGGATGGAGCTCACCGCGTCGCCCACCTCTACATCGCGCGAAAGTATCTCCCCATCGATCGGAGCGGTCAGCGTCGTATAGCTCAGCTGCTCTTCCAGCGATTTCAGGCTGGCCTGGTTCTGCGCTACCTGGGCCTCCGCCTGCCGCAGCTTGGCCCGATCCACATCAATTTGCGCAATCGCGACATTCTTCTTGTTCAGCTCCGAAAGGTAGTCGCGGTTGGCATTGTCCATCCCTTGCTGAGAAACGATCCCCTCTTTTTCCATTTCCTGGTTCCGCTGCAGGGTAGCGTAATACATTGGCAAATCGGGTGCAGCAGCATCGACCTTGTCGTGCTCAATACTCGCCTGGGCACTCTTCACGTTGGCCTCTGCCGCCTGCAGAGTCGCCCTCTGCGCCTCCACCTCGGCCATAATCTCCTGCCGGTCGAGCTGCGCCAGCAACTGCCCTTTGTGCACGTGTTGATTGATATCCACGTACAGGTTCTGCACGATCCCGCTGGCCTTGGACTTCAATTCGATCTTGGTAATGGGCTGAACCTTGCCTGTCGCCACCACGCTCTGATCAATCTCCCCCCGGGTCACCTTGTCCAGGCGGCTGGGGTCGAAGTGGGTTCCGCCCCGGTGCATGCCCCACGCCACCAGGCAGCCAACCACCACCAGGCCCAGCAGGCCGCCCCATATCCAGACCCGTTTGCTCTTCCGCTGTGCGGCCACCATGCCCCCGATCTCTTTATACGCAGCCGGGCCGGGGAAGGTTCCACGGTTACCAGGCAGGTATCATGTCCTATATAGATGGTTTCTATATAGACGGCTGCTGGGCGAAATGATCGAACTAATGCTCTTTCGAATAGTTTCCGTCGCCTTGCTCATCCTGGCGAACGGCTTCTTCGTGGCCGCGGAATTTGCACTGGTAAGTGTGCGCGAAACGCGCATTGAGCGCTTGATCGCCCTGGGCCGGCCGGGAGCCCGGGCAGTGCGCCGGCTGCAGGAAAATATGGACGACTTCCTGCCCGCCGTGCAGCTGGGCGTCACCCTCTGCAGCCTGGCCCTGGGCTGGATCGGCGAGCCCGCCGTCGCCACCCTGTTCGAGGCTTGGTTCCGTGGCATGCCCCACGCCCGGGTTTACGCTCACCTGCTGGCTGTGCCCATTGCCTTCGCCCTCATTACCTACCTCCACGTACTGTTGGGCGAACTGGTGCCAAAGTCTCTGGCGCTCCGCAAAGCAGAGCTCCTGGCGGTCACCGTGGCCGGGCCGATGGATGCCTTTATCCAGCTCACCCGTCCCGCAGTGCGGCTCATGAAGTGGTCGGCCCGCATCGTGCTGCGCCTGTTTGGTATGGAGTTGATGCAAGGCGGCGAGGTCCATTCCCCTGAAGAGCTCAAGCTCATCGCCACCGCGTCGCGCAGAATGGGCATGCTCCCAGTCTTCCAGGAGTCGCTGATCCACCGCGCCGTAGAACTCAACAACGTGCCGACCCGCGAAATCATGACCCCGCGCCAGCGTATCTTCTCCCTGCCCCAGGACATGCTGATTGAGGATGCGAATGCCCGCGTCGTCGAGGAACAGCACTCCCGCGTTCCGGTCTACGATCCCGCGCTCGGCCCCGAGCATATTGTGGGCGTGGTCTACTCCAAAGATCTCTCCCGCCTGATGCACTTTCGCATGACCGCCCAAACCCGCTTCGCCCGCGCTCCCTTTACTGAACTCCGGCTGGGGCAGGTCATGCATGATGTATTGGTGGTGCCGGAAACCAAGCCGGTGCTCGACCTGCTAAGTGAATTCCAGCAGCGAAGGCGCCACATCGCCATCGTGGTCGACGAGTACGGTTCCACCGTGGGCCTGGCCACCGTAGAAGATGCCATCGAGCAAATCATCGGCGAGGTGGAAGACGAGTTTGACATTGGACCCAGGGCCGCCGTCCACACCGCTTCCGGCGCCGTCGTGCTCGATGGAGGAGTCAACCTGCGCGACCTGGAAACGCAGATGAACTGGCATCTGCCTCGCAGCGGAGGAGTGGAAACATTAGCCGGATTCCTCCTCACCCGGCTGGGAAAGATTCCCACCGGCGAAGAAACCGTGGACTTTGAAGGAAGAAGGTTTACCGTAGTCGAAATGAGCGATCATCGCATCAGCCAGGTGCGCGTCGAGCGGCTGGAAGATTTGGCAGACGATGCGGTAAACACTGGCCCAGAGACACAGGTACCCGCGGGCCGGGGCTCCCCAAAGAGCGAGGGTTAGTCGAGTGAGGGTTAGGCGGGTGATTTGGTAGCACTGCTGAAGCGATTGCTTTATATCCTGCCGGTCATCTGGCTGGTCGTGTCGCTGGTCTTTCTGCTCATTCACCTGGTGCCCGGCGATCCGGTGCAGCAAATGCTGGGTGAAGGCGCAACCGCTTCCGACCTATCAGCGCTTCGTCATCAGTACGGACTCGATGCTCCACTCGGTTCGCAATACCTTCACTACTGGCGCGGCGTGCTGCACGGGGACCTGGGAAGATCACTGCGCCTGAATGATTCCGTCTCTCACCTGGTGTTAACCCGCTATCCCTACACCCTGGAACTCACCGTGGCTGCGTTGCTTTTGGCTTTGCTGCTGGCCATTCCGGCCGGAGTGCTGGCCGCTCTGCGTCGCGCCCGTTGGCAAGATAGCGCCGTCGGCGTAGTCAGCCTTTTGGGGCTTTCGTTTCCCAGCTTCGCGCTGGGCCCCATCCTCATCCTGCTGTTTTCCATCAAGCTGGGATGGCTGCCCGTGTCCGGCGCGGGCTCGCCGGCCCATTTGCTGTTGCCTGCCATCACCATGGGCGGCAGCTTGGCCGCCATCCTCACCCGCATGGTCCGCACCGCCATGCTCGAAGAGCTGAACCAGGACTACATTCGCACTGCGCGAGCCAAAGGCTTACCCGAGCATGTGGTCATCTACCGCCACGCTTTGCGCAACGCAATCATCCCCGTCATGACCTTGGTCGGCCTGCAATTTGGCGCCTTATTGGCAGGCGCCATTGTTACCGAAACCATTTTTTCCTGGCCTGGGATTGGCCGCTTGACCGTCTCCGCGATCTCCAATCGCGACTACGCCTTGGTGCAGGGCTGCATCCTTGCCGTCGGGTTGACCTACGTCCTGGTCAACCTGCTGACAGATCTGCTATACACCGTGGCCAATCCCCGTATCCGAAGTTAGACCCGAAGTTAGGCGAGCGGCGCCTTCTGTTCGAAAATGCCGGCAAACGACCGTCGGTACCCGAAGAAAATGATGAACCACAGAAGCGTCGACAAAAGCCCGGGCGGCAAGCCGGCAGGCAGGAAGCTAATGTGAAAGAGAAGAATATTGACCAGGACCGGGCCAAGCAGAACCAACGCCAGCGGAATAAATTGGCCGGAAAGCAGGAGCAACCCTCCCACAAGCTGCACCAGGAAAATGAAGTGCATGTAAAACGAACCGAACATCACGCCCATATATTGGCCTGCCTGTCCGGTGGGCATGGGCGCATGCAGAAAGTTGAGAAATCCGTTAAGACCGAAAACGACAAATATCAGGCCCAGTAGAATGCGTGCAATCAGAACAGCAATTTTCATGGGTTCTCCTCTCAGATAACAACATGCGTTGGTTAAGCTTCGCATGTCGGTCAAGTAGAATAGACGACGGGTGTTGTTTTTCGATTCTTTTTCAGTGCCGTGAGCCTCTAATAGAGTGACCATGCCGATTTCCGACTGCCAGGTATTAGATCCGAGGATCCGGCGCACCCGCAAGCTCCTCCAGGGAGCCCTGGGCACCCTCATGCAGTCCAAAAGCTTCGACGAGATCTCGGTGCAGGACATTACCGAAGCAGCCACAGTCAATCGGGCCACGTTTTACGACCACTACAACGATAAATTTGCCCTGCTCGAAGCCATGGTTGCCGGCGGCTTCCACGAACTGCTGGATGCGCGCCAGCTGCGCTATCACGCTGGCTGCCCCGCGGCGTTGGAAGCAATCGTGTTAGCCACCTGCGATTTCCTCTCTCAGGCACACGCCCAGGGAGAGTGCAACCGGCAAACGTCGTTCGAACCGCTGATGGATGCAGCCATCATAAAAGCCATTCGACGCCTCCTGGTGGAGGGGATGCAGCGGGCCGAGCAACCCCTCCCGGCGTGCCCGGAGCTGGTTGCCGCCGCCGCCAGCGCGGCGATCTGTGGTGCGGTCAAGCACTGGTTTTCTTTGCCCGACCGTCCGCCGGCGAAAGTCGTAGCACCCAAAATCGTGGAACTGATTTTGCCTATGCTGGGTGCAGAGTCACCAGTTCCGGTCGCAGCAAACCATCCTGAATCGTTACCAACCCAAGCGAAATAGGGAGAGAAAAACGGCGTGGTCCCGCGCTGCCCGGGTTCATATACAACACTCCTTTGCGCCACTCGATCAGCGGTTTATGCGAGTGACCGCTGATAACCGCCGAAAACCCGGCAGCAACCGGATTGAGATCGAGCGCCTGCCGGTCATGCAGCATATAAAACGTATGACCGTCGAGCGTGATCACCTCGGTGGCCGGAAGGTAAGCGCAAGCACCACCCACATCGATGTTCCCGCTAATGGCCGTGACCGGCGCCAATTTCCGCAGTGCCTCCAGTATGGCCGGGTCGCCGACATCCCCGGCATGCAGGATGTACTCGACCCCCCGCAAAGCCTCGATGGCCGCCGGCCGCAGCAGGCCATGGGTATCCGAGATAACGCCGATCCTCATAGGCCAATCAGCAGGCGGGTGCGCGGATCGAGGTAATCGCGCAGCGCGTCGCCGATGAAGTTGAACGACAGCACGCACAGCATCACGGCGATGGCTGGAAAAATCACCATGTGCGGCGAGTCGAAGAGGTGAGAGCGGGCGTCGTTGAGCATGCCGCCCCAGCTGGCCGCCGGCGGTGGCAGCCCTAAACCCAGAAAGCTGAGTGTTGCCTCTGCCAGAACCGCTCCCGCCATACCGATTGCCGCCTGAACAATGATCGGCTGCAGAATATTGGGCAGGATATGGCGGGTAAAGATGCCCAGATCGGAAGCGCCGAGCGCGCGGGCTGCTTCGACAAATTCCCGCTCCTTGACGGCCAGAACCTGCGCCCGCACCAGCCGTGCGTAGCCCACCCATCCTCCGATTGCCAGGGCCAGCACCAGGTTGAACAACCCGGGCCCGAGAAATGCCACAAAGGCGATTGCCAGCAGAATGCCGGGGAAAGACAGAAAAGCGTTCATGACGAAGACATTCAGCAGGGTATCGACTCGTCCTCCATAGAAGCCCGCCAGACCGCCCAGGACCAGGCCCAGCGAGAGGGAGAGCCCAACCACGCTGACGGCAACCATCAGTGAGAGCCGCGCTCCGGCAAGAATGCGGGAAAATATGTCGCGGCCGAGCTCATCGGTGCCGAACCAGTGTCCATGCGAGGGAGGGGTAAGGCGGTGATAAAGGTCGATCGCAGCCGGATCATAGGGGGTAATCGCTGGGGCGAGCACAGCGATGGCGACAAACAGGACCAGCAGGACAATGCCCACCACCCCCAGCGGCTGGTGTCGGAGACTACGAGCGAAGGCCATGGATGGGGAAATCATCGCATAATATCTGCGGCGGTCGGGTTGTAAGCATGGGGGGTTAACGAGATGCGCAAATCAAGTTGGCTTTGGACGATCGGATTGGCCGCAGCCATGGCAGCCATCCCGGCTTTGGCCCAGGAATCTGCGGAGCAGCAAGTGATGGACCTGGCCAATCAGGATCGGGCGCAGCAGGGGCTGCCTCCTTTGAAGTGGGATCCCGCGCTGGCGCAGGCCGCGGTCGAGCATGCGCAGCTGATGGCGCAGCAGCCAGCGTTGTCCCACCAATATCCGGGGGAACCCGACCTGGTCGCCCGCACTGCAGCGGCTGGAGCACATTTCCGTTCAATCGCAGAGAACGTCGCCTTGGCGCCCAGCCCGCAGGCCCTTGAGCAGGAGTGGATGCACTCTGCTCCTCATCGGGCGAATATTCTCAACCCGGTCATGAACACCATTGGTGTAGGCCTGGTGAGGCGAGGAGGGAACTACTATGCGGTGGAAGATTTTGCCGACGGAGTAGCCGAACTCGGGCCGCAGCAGATTGAGCAGAAGATCGGCCAATTGTTGCAGCAGAGGGGATTGCAACCTGCGGGTCTGACCCAGGACGCCCGTCAAACCTGTGAAATGGAGCACGGCTCTGCTGGGGGCTCTTCGCCTCGTTTCATCATGCGTTGGGAGGGAAGCGATTTAAGCCGTCTGCCCGCGGTCCTGGAGCAGAAGATCTCCGCCGGCCAATACCACAAAGCAGCGGTAGGCGCCTGTGACTCCGGCAACCCATCCCAGGGCTTTACCACCTACAAAGTCGCCGTAATGCTCTACTAAACAATCATCTCGACCGAAGTGCACATGTTGACCACGCTATGCCAACCCACGGGGGGATGAAAAGATGTGTCCTGGTAATCCGCTATTCCGTCACACCAACTCGAAAAGAAGTGTCCTGGTAATCCACTCTTTCGCCCACATCATCGAAAAGAACTGTCCTGGTAACGCCACTCTTCCCCCACATCATCGAAAAGAAGTGTCCTGGTAATCCACTCTTTCCCTCACATCACCGAAAAGAAGTGTCCTGGTAACGCCACTCTTTCCCTCACATCATCGAAAAGAACTGTCCTGGTAACGCCACTCTTTTCCCCACATCATCGAAAAGAAGTGTCCTGGTAATCCACTCTTTCCCTCACATCATCGAAAAGAAGTGTCCTGGTAACGCCACTCTCTCCCTCACATCAACTCTGAACGGGTGCCCCATGTTCGCACCAGCGTACGTGGGTTGATCAAGACGGGGCGAAGCCCCATCAAAGGTCTGTCTTTTTCGGGGGACCACAGTGGAGATGTCTTCGGTTCAGTGGTCCTTTCCTGGAGGTTGTTTTCTTACCGCCACGGTTTGCCGAACAACGACCTGCTTCCGGCTAAGACGGAAAGACGGACCACGTCACTCCATCTTCAGGCCACACATTTCATCTCCGTCAACATCATTCCGCCGAGCACCAACCCGCGGACGGAAAGCCGTTTTACCCTCGCGGTATGCGTGTATTTCTGCCCCTTCCAATGTGGCATCGTCATGGTGGAGTCTTTGGAGAAGGGAATCCGTATGCCTTACCAAGAGCGTGGCGATGCCCTACGCGACGCTGCGCAAGAAGGCGCCCGCGAAGCGCAAGGCGCTGCGCGAGCGGGCCAGCATAGTGACTGAGGAACTGGAGCAAGTGCCGCGGCCAGATCACGAACCAGCGGGGAAGCGATGACCGATGCAGTGATTGTAGGAGCAGGCCTGGCAGGCCTCAGTTGCGCAATATCGCTCGAAGCTGCCGGTTTGACGGTAACCCTGTTGGAGGCAAGTGACGCGCCCGGCGGCCGCGTGCGCACCGACGTGGTTGAGGGCTTCCGGCTCGACCGCGGATTTCAGGTAATGCTGACTGCGTATCCCGAAGCAAAACGTCTCCTCGATAATCGCGCTCTGCAATTAAAGAAATTCGACCCCGGCGCGTTGGTCTGGCATGAGGGCAAATTCCACCGTTTCGCCGATCCGTTCCGAAGCCCGGTCGGAGGCGCCCGCTTCCTGTTCGACTCCATCGTGCCCCTGGGCGATAAGCTGCGTGTAGCCAGTCTTCGAGCGCGGGTGCAGCGTGGCACGTTCGAGGAGACATTCGCGCGTCCCGAGCGAACCACGCGTGATTACCTGGAGGCGATCCCCTTCAGCCCCGCGATCATCGATCGTTTTTTCGAGCCCTTCTTCGCGGGAGTTTTTCTCGAGCGCGAACTGGTGACCTCGAGCCGCTACTTTGAATTTCTCTTTCGCATGTTCTCGGTAGGAGACACGGTGGTTCCCGCCGAGGGAATGCAACAAATCCCGTTGCAATTGGCATCCCGTCTGCGAGCCGGCACGCTGCGAACCGGCGCACGGGTAAGCAAGGTGACGCGAGGCTCGCAATCCTTTGCCGTCGACATCGAGGGCCAACCGAACCTGGAGGCACGCGCCGTGGTGCTGGCGGTTGCCGGCAACGAGGGCAACGCCTTATTGGGTGGAGTCGGCGGCTGGAGTGTGCCCGAGGTCCGCGCCTGGAACCAGACCACCTCCTTCTGGTACGCGGCCCGGCAAGTCCCGGTGCACGAGCCCATTATCCTGCTCAATGGGGAGGGCCGCGCCGCTGGCCCGGTCAACAACGTAGCCGTCATGAGCGCGGTCTCCTCCGCCTACGCGCCGCCGGGAGCGCACCTGGTGGTAGCCAGCGTTGTGGGAGGTGCTCCTGCAGAGTACCAAGTGCGCGCCCACCTCCGAAAATGGTTCGGCCCGGTGGTCGATTCCTGGACACTGCTCAGGAGCTATCCGATACCCCATGCGCTGCCCCAGCAGAGGCATGCCGAATGGGAGCAGGCCCCGGTTCGCTTGGGAGGCACTGGTGGCGTGTACATGTGTGGGGACTACCGCGAAACGGCCTCGATCCAGGGAGCCTTGGCCTCGGGAAGGCGAGCCGCGGAGGCAGTGGTCCAGGACTTGGCGGGGGACTCGCCGGCCGGAAACCCTGACAGCCTTTGACGCAGGATCGCAGGTTTGCGGTAAAATCGAATCAGTCAGAGACGTTCCCGCCAGACACTCCTCAGTAGCTCAATGGCAGAGCATTCGGCTGTTAACCGAAGGGTTGTAGGTTCGAGTCCTACCTGAGGAGCCAATTAAATCCCTTTAAATCCTAAGAAGCCCATGAAACGCCCGGCAGCAGCCGTGTGAATGCCAACATCTCGTTGCTACCTTTCCAATGGTGTCTCACTCCGCTTTCGCGGAGTCCAGCCATTCTTCCAGCCGGCGGGCATAGCTGCGGCTTGAGCGATTATTGATCGGTGGGTTTTTACTAATTGCATTGGCTGGGATGTTCATGGCCCATACCGCAAGGGCTGCGACTGGCCCGGCCAACGATGGGCCAAAGAAAATGCAATCGAGGCGGAAAAAGAACTCGGACAGGCATTGCGGACCAACGACGCCGGCGGGTTCTGCCGCTTACTGGACCCGGACTGGGCAGTCGTCTCTGGCATTGGCGACGTCGGCGACGATGTCGGAGCGAGGGAAAGCATCTGCGCTGCGATCAAAGCGGGCACCTGGACGCGAAAAACCTACGATATGGACCTTGCGAATGCCCGAGTGCGCGTCTACGGCAACATCGCAACGGTAACCTTTAAACTCTCCGTCTCGGGCGCATCAGACCATAAGGATTGGTCTGGCAAAGAGGTCCAGACAGACGTTTTGAAGTGGGAAGACGGCGGCTGGAAGTGTGTCCTAACCCACGAAACCAATGTCCGGGGCACCTTGGTCGAGTAAAGTCAGGGACGAAATTCGTCGACAGGATACCTATTCCCCATGACACCGCCAACAAGCGACTAGCACCAAGCCCTTTATCAAAATGAATGCGACCTTCCTGTACAATTCTCCCCTCAGAAGGGACGCGAGGTCGAAAGTATGTCGATTCTTCGAACGAAGCGATCGCTCGTGAAGGCGAAAGTTTACGGCTTGTTGATGCATCTTGGACGGGAAAAACCAATCATTTGGTTTTGGAAGTTGAAGGGCCAGAATGTCGACTATCTTGAGAAGCCCAGATTGGCTGAACGATTCGAGGCGATCTACAAAAATAATGTTTGGACAGAGCGGCGCCCAGGCGAATCAGCGTCGGGGCATGGATCAACCACTCTGGCGACGCAGCAGCTCGTGAAAGAACTGCCGAACTTGCTCGAAAAGATAGGTGCGGAATCTTTAGTTGACCTGGGTTGTGGAACATATTTGTGGATGCGCAATGTGAATCTCCGACAGCTTTATATTGGCGTGGATATCGTTGCCAGCGTGATCGAAGACAACAAAAATCGCTATCAAGACGATAGGCACAGGTTTCAAGTATTGAACGGTTGTTGTGATCCCATCCCTGATGCCGACGCCATCCTATGTCGTGAGGTAATGTTTCATTTGTCTTTTCACGATGCAAAATGCCTTTTGCAAAACGTCAAGCGTTCAAAAGCGAAGTACTTTATCTGTACAACAGACCCGACGACGGAAGTGAACGCGAATGTTCCGAGCGGAGCGTGGAGAGATATCAATCTTGAAAGAGAACCATATTCTTTCGGACCACCTATCATGACAATCCATGATGGGGTGCGAGACAATGCGGCAAGAGTGCTCGGAGTTTGGCCGGTAACGTCTTTACCGTCTTAAGTGGTCGGCCCCCGGTCCCGGGTACCTGGGAAAATACCGGGGACCCTGGGCAGTAAGCGGCATGAACTGACAGTAACCACAGAGCGCACGATAGCAGCTTCGCAACAATACCCTGAGCATTGGGTCGCTGGCCCTCTTCAGCAATAGCCTAAGATAGAAAGAATCTGGCGTGGATCACAGAGAGGAAAAGCTCCTCTACCCAGGCATCGCGGACAAACTTCATAGATGTTTGTCGAGTATGTCGGAGGAATGAGCAGTTCTGATCGGGACGCAATCATCCGGCGCAACTGTAGAGCAGTCTCAGCGAAGCTTTCGGGGCTCTGAGATTTCCGATGTTCTTGCCAAATTCGTTCGACCTCGTCGGTTGTAACCAAGTCGATAAGTCGCAGGAAATCTCGGGCGTATTTCGGAGCGACGGGTCTGCCTTCCACCAGGTCCCAGTTGAGGCGAGCATGTCTTGCGACCAAATCCTGAAGTGACACCGTTCTAAGGGCAAGCGCGGCGATTGTGATTGGGCATGTGCGCTCCATCTCCCCACCGTAGGCGCGAAACACATCTATGCGCACTCCAGTTTCCGGATCGACACCCTGCAGCATGGTCTTGCCTGGAGGATCATGGGGATGGACATGGCGCAATAACAGCTCACTGCCTATCGTCTCCGGGATCGAGTCGAAGGAGGCAGCTACAAAATCGAGGTCATTCAAATGCCGAATGATTGGCTTCCCTCCGAGGCGGAGGATGTGTAGCTCAATGGCAACGCCCCCGGTCAACGCCCAGCGCGATATGTCGTGACGGGCCAGGTTCAGGAACGTCCGAGCCACGCGGGCAGAATCATCGGCATTGAGAAACAAGTCGATTGACATAGATTCTCCGGAGTTTCGGGGCTATTCAATCCTCCAGCGCTAGACTATCCCCATGCCCGACGACCATGTTGCGCACGCGCGGAAGCAGGCCGAACTGTCCTTGCCTCCCGTTCGCGCAGCCGCCCGGGTGCATCGCCCGGGTCCAATCCACTGTGGACCCCCACTAGGCCCGCCTGCGGCGGCGATGACCACGGGAGTTCGGCGTGACGACAGCGCAATTCCACGTGACAATGATCGTAGGACGACCTAAACTTAGAAACATTGAGAGCATCGGACTAGACGTATGATTCACAAAGCCAAAGACCTCTCGCCCGACCAGAAATTGGCTATCGAAAGCCTGCTGGGACGCTCGGTTGCCGAAGACGAAGCCATCAGCATCCGTACGTTGGCGTCTGCGTCTGCCCCGGGATGGCTCCAGCAATCCTGGGAGACCGCGAGACGGTCAGGGTTGGACCGGCTCTCTACTGCAGAGATCGATGCAGAGATCGATGCTGCGCGGAAGGCACGGCGTAGTCCTCAGCATCCCCAGGAGCAATGATCCGGGTTGTCCTCGACACCAACATCCTGATCTCCGCCCTGCTCAGTCCGCAAGGACCGCCCGCACAAGTATTCTTGTTGACCATCCTGGACCCCGATACGCAACTGTGCGTGAGCGGTAATATTTTCGCGGAATACGAAGAAGTTATCCGCCGTCCCCGGCTGAATCGCAGTAACAGCGAAATCGCAGCCACGCTGCGCGCTATCCGCGAGAACGGCTTTTGGGTAAAGCCCGCCGAGAAGGTGTACGCTTGTTCCGACCCGGACGACAATGTGTTCTTGGAGTGCGCCCAGGCCGCCGCAGCGCATTACCTGGTGACAGGCAATGCCAAGGATTTTCCGGGTACATGGTCCAGCACGCAGATCGTGACCGCTCGCGAGTTCCTAAACGCCGTGGTATGAATCGGACGGACGAAGCAACCCCCGTTCCTCCAGCCTTTGTAGATGCGTGGTATTTCTGATGGCGTTGCTTCGCCTGTCCCAAGACGCCTTAAACGTTGCAACATCCCGCAAGAATTCCCATCGTCCGGAGTTCATTGCGTTCAGGACGCTCTCCATTCCCCGTCCAGACTTCCACTGCAGCCCAAAACTTCACTTGCCCGCGGACCGCAAAATATGCCGACATACATCAGACGCTGGTCATGAAGGTCTCCAATCCCACCGGCGAGCGCAAGAATCTGCTGTCGCGTCATCCGCCTGTCCTCTTGTCACGTTCGGGATCAAGCAACTGCGCCCCGGGACCTAGTTTCGACAGTTTGTCCCAGGGATTGCGCAGCGGACAGACTCCGAGCGAAAGGCAACCGCACCCGATGCAACTATCAAGTTGATCGCGAAGTCGGGTCAATCGCATAATTCGATCGTTCAAGTCGGCTTTCCATCCCGCCGACATCTTTTGCCAGTCCTCCACCGTAGGCGAGCGCCCGCCCGGCAGCGCTGCCATCGCGTTGCGTATTGCAGACAGCGATATGCCTGAGCGCTGCGCTACTTTGATAACTGCCACGCGCCGAAGGACTTCACGTGCATATCGCCGCTGGTTTCCCGGGTTGCGCCAACTGCTGATCAATCCCTCGGACTCGTAATAGTGCAGGGTGGAGATCGCGACCCCGCTCCGTTTCGCTACCTGACCTACCGTGAGTTCCAGCGATATATGCTTCGGAACAGTTTTTTCCATCATTTCCCTTGACCTCAAGCTTACTTGAGGTTTTACACTCATCTTTAAGAAGTTGCCATACCGGGAGGAACAATGGATGAAATCAGAGTTGCAGTGATCTATGGGAGCACCCGTCCGGGGCGCTTTTGCCACACCGTGGTGAGGTGGACTGTAGAGCGGCTCGTGGCAAGCGAAAAGTTCCAGCTTGACGTGATCGATCCGGCCGATCCGGCCCCAGAGCCGTCCATTGATGAACGCCCTTCCCAGTCCTTGCAGCAGCGGCTGGGCCAGGCAGACGCCTTTGTGATCGTGACCCCGGAATACAACCATGGATATCCGGCTCCGCTGAAGGCGTTGATCGATTCGAGCGGGGCCGAATGGCATGCCAAACCGGTTGCTTTCGTCTCTTATGGCGGCATCTCCGGTGGGTTGCGCGCAGTGGAACAGTTGCGGTTGGTCTTCGCTGAGCTGCACGCGGTGACCATTCGGGATTCCGTGAGCTTCCCCGGTGCATGGGAGCAATTCGATGAATCGGGTACGCTGCGAAATCCAGAACGCTCACAGAGGGGCATGGAGACTCTTCTTGCGCGATTGAACTGGTGGGCGGTCGCATTGCGCAGAGCACGCTCCACCCACCCTTACGCAATGTCAGCTTGAGGCGAGAGTCATGACAGATAAGTTGAAAACGGAATCTGGCCGCACGCTGCCGCAAGCGCCAACTTTCTTTGAACGGCACGCTGGAGACCGGGATGCAATATTGGCTGTGATTGCAACCCTGGAACGCGCTGTTAATACATCGAACGGCGACCTCTTTGACAGCGTTCTCAGCGAGGATGTGATCTGGGGAAGCCCCAAAGGTCAGACTGTCATCGGCTTGGATCAGTTGAATCCAATCCATCGCCGCCTGGCAGCCCAGTCGCGACAGTACGGATATAGTTCGCGATTCACTTTGGAAGCGATCGGCTTCCTCGGACAAGATATAGCCTGCGCAAGTGTTCGGCGGACCGGTTTGGACGAGCACGAAATGCCAATGAACCCGTCTCACGGTTCCATTGTCCGGGAACTCGCTCTATATGTACTCGCTAGGCGAGACGAGCGGTGGTGGATTGTCAGCGCTCAGAACACCCCGGTGATGTGATGTTCCGGTGGCTTGGACACCAAAAGCGATAAGGCGAAAGGATACATCTCCCACAGGACCAGCTCCAATGTGGCCATGCAGCGACCTGGAAGTCCTCAACGAGAGACTTAGCCAGCTTATATCGTCCCCTCTACCTTATCGCTGGGCTGGCCAGAATCTGTTGCCAACGGGTCGGGTGAGTACGGGCGTTCTATAAATCTGTCTGTGGAGCGTAATCGCCGTTGCTTCAGGAGAAGTAAGCGAGGTAGGCAAGTCATACTGCAGAAACAACGAACGGCGACTCTCCTGGTTGCGTTTCATCGAGTCCCTCCCCCGAAAGAATCGATGAAGCGTTTTGTGGAGAATCACCGCTTGAAAAGAGCATAGCGGATCCCCAGGAATAAGCTACGGTCCTTGAGTAACAGAAAGATCAATTGCGGTAACTCAAATTAGTAATGGCACGCGCTGGTCAGACGCTCTGATGTGATTTGCAGGCGCAAACAGGTACTGGCGGTCCACCGGAACGAAGTCGGTCTGGGCCGCCAAAGGCAATGGGATGAGACGCTTCGTACTGACATGTGTAATCCCGGGTCTTAGAACGGCCGAGGGCGGGTCCTATTGCCTCTACTACTCCCCGCGCAAAGCCTGCATGGGATCGATAGAAGCTGCCCGTCCAGCGGGAAGCGCAGAGGCAACGAGAGCCAGCACAAATACGACGACTGCGGCCATTATCAAGGTGAGCGGGTCGAAGGGGCTCACCCCAAAGAGGAAAGCGCGCAAGAGGCCAGAAGCTCCGACCGCTCCCGCCAAGCCAAGGGCACAGCCGATTGCCGCTAGCTTCAAACCGGATTGCAGAATCAGACGCATGATACCGGCACGCTGCGAGCCGAGGGCTATGCGGATGGCCATCTCGTGTACGCGAGCTACAACGGAAAAGGCGATCACGCTGTAGACGCCGAGCATAGCAAGCAACACGGCGGCCACCGCAAAACTGGAAATAATCACGGTATTGAAGCGGCGAGGCGCTTCGCTGCTGAAGACCACCTGTTCCATGGTCTGCACCCGCGCCAGCGGTAGTTGTGGATCGATGGACTGCACGGTGGCTCGCAGAGCGTTCTCCATCTGCTGCGGCGGCAGCGCAGAACGCAGGACAATGAAGCCGCCATTGCCATTAATATCCGTCGGCGAAGCGTAGGCTCCGGAATCCTTTTCCAGTTGCGCGACCGGGCGGTAAAACTGCTCACCTGCGTCGGCGTCGGGCGAGGTCAGCTTCGTATCTGCGACTTCTCCCACAACCGTCATCCAGGGAGTCTTACCTGTCTGCGTGCCAATGCGCATCCGCCTTCCAACCGGATCCTGATGCGGCCAGTAGTGCTTAGACAACTGCTGATTCACGATCACAACCAACTGACCATTAGCATCATCCGCTGCAGTGAAGAAGCGGCCGCGCAACAGGCGAATCCCCATTGCGCGAAAGTAGTCTCCGATCACCTCGTTCGGCGAGGCCGCTGTCTGGCCGGATCCCCTCGCATCGACGTAACCCTCCGCGACAAAGGACTCAATGCCGTCTTCCCCGGTTGTGGGAAGGGTGTTGGTCAATGCAGCGGCCTCCGCGCCAGGTAGTTGATGGAGGCGCTGAAGCAGCTCATGATTGAAGGAATCCACCTGAGCCTGGGTTACATATTGCTTCTGCGGCAGTGAGTAGTTGGCGGTCGTGACGTGTTCGGGGCGGAAGCCTGAAGTCGGCAGCGCTCATGTTTGCGAAACTTCGCAGCAGCAGGCCTGAGGCTGTCAGCAGGATCAGTGCAATTGCAATCTCCGCCACCACCAGGGTCGAACGCAACCGTGCGTGGCTCCGCCCACGGAACCACTACGCCCTCCTTCCTTGAGCGCAGCGTTTACATTCGTACGCAGAGCGGCAAACCCCGGAGCCAACCCGCAAAGCAGCCCTGTGAGCGCGGCAAGCAGGAGGGCGAAGCCCGCGACCCGCCAGTTCAGCACAATCTCGTTCGGACGCGGCAAAGTCTCGGGCAACAGATTCCTGCCTATGCCAAGAGCCAAAGCGGCAAGCCCGATACCAAGCACACCGCCAGTCATACTCAGGACAAGGCTTTCGAGCATGGTCTGTCGGAGTAACATGCCGGAGGGTGCGCCCAAGGCCAGGCGAACAGCTATTTCTCGCTGCCCGTTGATCGCTCGCACCAGCAGCAGCCCGGCGAGGTTCGCGCAGGCAATCAGCAGCACCACGACGACGGCAAGGAACAGCATCCGCAACAGCGGACGCGACTGCAGCACTGTGATCTGCTGCAAGGAATAGACCACAGGGCGGAAGTGAAACTGAGCGAGTTCTGCTGGGAAGTTTCGCATGATCTGCTGCGCCACCCCTTCCGCATCGCCCTGCGCTTGTGCGAGCGTAACTCCAGGCTTGAGGCGGCCCACCATAATCGTTCCAACTCCCCCCGGCCAAAGCCAAATTTCATCCGGGCAAAACTCATCGGAACCCACAGCTCGCTGCGAAACAGCCGTCCTTGCATCACTGGAAACTCGAAGTCCCTCGGCATGACACCAATGATCAGATATGGCTTGCGGTCGAGCAGGATCTTCTTCCAAGGATGCGCGGATTACCGTCGAACAGGCTTTTCCATGTCGTATAACTCAGTACCGCGACATGTACCTTCTGTTCATCTTCCTGGGTGCAAAAAACGCGCCCTAGCAACGGCGCGACTCCCAGTGCCGTCCACACTCCGGGGGTCATCCGCAGGGCGGTGATCTGAGCGGGTTCTCCCGCACCAGAAAGCTCATAGTTTGTACCCTGGTAGCCTCCGAGACTTGCAAAGGACCGGGTGTTGCGCTCATAAGTGATGACTTCAGGGCCGGTGACCGGGCCTGCGTCTTGCTGGCCCCAATTGGTTCCGTTGAGCTGATCACCCAGCGTGACCAGCCGGTCCGGGTTGGGGAAGGGGAGTGGCCGCAGGAGAACGCCATCGACGATCGAGAAAATTGCTGTCGTTGCACCAATACCGAATGCCAGCATCAGTATCGCCGTTGCCGTAAAGCCTGGCGACTTACGCAACTGCCGGAAAACCGTTCTCACATCAAATAGGAAATTCCGCATAAAGTCCTCAACGACTTCCCGCTAAGCTGGGAGGCAATAGTGGTGCCTGCTGGACATGGGCAGGGGTCGAGCAAGGATAAACACCCTGCCAACGCACTTATTATAATGTCAGTGAATAAGAGGGGGGACGTATGGGTGAATTGTTGGCACCTACGCACTTAATCATTTTGGCGATCATGTTGGTCGTCCTGTTCCTTGTCTGTCGAGTGCTTTGGCGCCTTGTTTCAAAGCTCAAATAGACCCCGCATGTTCCCACAGCTCGTCCGGCTAACGCCCGCTTGGTCCCGAGCTGCCTTGAGGTGGCGATATGAGTCTCTGCCGTAGCTTCACCTTTGTCGCGGTTTTATTTCTTCTTACAACACAGGAATCTCGCGGCCAAGCGCCGGGAAACGGCGCCAACCAACCCGAAGGCAAGGGCGTAACATCCGCCGACAGCGTATTCCGCGTGACGAGGCCGGGACCAGGACCAACAGGCTTCTTCGGACCTGTTACCGTGCGCCCTAAGGCCGGTGATCCAGCGCCCGACATAGAGTACTCCAAAGTGTTGCACTCTCCTGGGGCCTCATCAGACCCTGCTCCGTGGACTTCGGCGAATTTCTCTGGACAGGTGACCGTAATCACTTTCTTCCCCGACACGACCGACAACGTGCAAGCGGTAACACGATGGAACGCGCTCATTAAGCAGTTCTCAAACAAGCCGGTTCAATTCGTGTGGCTCACCGGAGAAAAGGAATCGTCGCTACTGCCATGGCTTGCCGAGCATCCAGTGGAGGGGTGGGTATTGCTTGATGTCGAGGGTGACACAGGCAGGGCATATGGATTGGAGATGCCGGAATCGGTAGTCATTGGGGCGGATCACAACATCATCGGTTTCGATGAAGGTATTGAGCCGACCAAGGAGGTATTGGAGGCAGCGCTTGGTGGCCGCATCCGGACCGAGCCGGTAAAACCGGAGCCTGGCGCAATGCAAGCGTCTCTTAAGAGCGGGGTGGTGCTACTCAAGGCGGAGCCGCTCCGGGTGCCTTTTGTTGATGAACACAGGCCGAAGTTTCCGCCATCCTTTGAGGTCCACATAACACCAAATACAGAAAACGGCTCTTTCTCTGCTGGCGGAGATGATTACTGGACCGTGCGAGGTCTCTCCCTGAAGATGGTGATCGCCAAGACTTACGATATGGAAATGGAGGCTGGTCGGATCGATTTCGGACCCGAACGCAGCGGAGAAGCGCTATGACGTTGCCCTCGTTCTACCTGAGCCAGAAAGCCATGTTGCTATGATGCGCCGGGTTCGAGAGGGGCTCCAGGAGCAATTCAATCTGACCATCACTGCCGAAAACCGCGCAACTGAGGTATACGTGATAACCGCACCCAACGGTCCTGGCCCGTCGTTGCATGAGGTCAAGGCGTCCGATGGGGGCTTTGGCGGTTCGTCCCAGGTCTCCTACGAATGGAAATCACCGGATGGCAAACCGCCAACAGCGCAACAACTCCTGGAAAACAAGAAAGCGTCCTCGGGCCTCAACATCGCCTCCATCTCCGTCGAGGGGGGAACCATCGCCGATTTCTGCAGGACATTGGAGGATGGTCTGGATCGCCCCATCGTCGATGAAACTCATCTGACAGGAAGGTACGACTTTGAAGTGAACCGGGGCGATCACACGAAGGACGAGTTTTTTGAGATGCTCGCGGATCAACTCGGCCTGCTGGTTACGCCGGGCGTGCGCAACGTCAGGGTGGTCGTAGTGCAACCGAACTAAAGCCAACCCGGCGCATTGGGGAACATCAGTAAACAATCGCCGCGCCAAATACTACGAGCTGACGAAGAGCGGGCATAAACAGTTCGAGGTCGAGAAAAACACCTGGATAAAGCTGACTGCTGCAGTCGCCCAGGTTTTAGAAACAGTTTAGGAGGCGGCACCCTAATGTTTAGCGACCTTCGCATTCGTTTTCGTTCTCTCTTCCGCCGAACCGCCGTTACTCAGGAGATTGATCAAGAGCTGCAGTTCCATCTCGAGCAGCAGATGGAGAAGTATCTACAGGCCGGGTTGACGCGCGAGCAGGCCAGGCGCCGCGTCCGCTTGGAGTTTGGTGGCGTAGTCCAAATGAAGGAAGATTGCCAGGAGGCGAGAGGGGTCAGCTTCGTCGAGCACATCGGGCAGGATGTTCGCTATGCGATGCGGATGTTCGGTTGCACCCCGGGCTTTACCGTAGTGATCATCATGACGTTGGCGCTTGGCATTGGGGCGAACACTGCCGTGTTCAGCTTGATCAATGCAGTTCTGCTCAAAATGCTGCCGGTGAAGGATCCGCAGCAACTGGTGCAGATCAGCAAGATCCAACCGCTATACGGTCAGCACAATGGTTTTTCTTATCCTGAGGTCCAGCGATTCCAGCGGGAGACCCAGATTTTCTCAGGACTCTTCGCCTTCGCCGATCTGGGCGGTGTGAACGTTGAGGTGAAGGGGCACGGCGAAATCGCTCATGGGCAGGTGGTTTCCGGCAACTACTTTTCTACCCTCGGGGTTTCCGCCATCCTCGGGCGACATCATCTCTCCGGCCAACGATCAACAGGCTGTTGGGAGTACCGCAGCCGTCATCAGTTACAAATATTGGCGTGAGCGCCTGGCCGGTGATCCCGCGGTGGTGCGCACGAAAATCGTCGTCAACAACTATCCCTTCACCATTGTCGCGGTAACGCCACCGGAGTTTTTTAGTCTGCAACCTGGCCAACCTGTCGACATCTCTGTCCCGCTGAAGATGATCGCGCCGCTTCGTCCGGAATTTGCCATGACGGGCACTCCCTATGATGTGCTCCCGTGGCCAACTCGCTCCGTGTTTGCAATCATGGGGCGACTGCAGCCCGGCGTGACCGCCACCACTGCAGCCGCCCGGATGGAGCCATTGTTTCGGAGTGCGATGAACGATGAGGCGACGGGCCTGGCAGGAACGGTGCTTGACTCTCCGCGAGAGCGCGAGAATCGCCGACAATCGAGGCTTCAGCTGACGGCAGGCGGACGAGGGCTGACCGCTCTTCGCGAGCGGTTCTCGAAACCGTTGTGGATTCTGACGGCAGCCGTTGGGCTGCTGCTGTTGATTGCCTGCGCGAACGTGGCCACCCTGCTACTGGCGCGAGCCCAGTTTCGACAGCACGAAATGGCTGCACGACGGGTCTGGGAGCGCGGAGGCTGCGGCTGATGCAACAGCTGATCACGGAAAGCGTTGTGCTGGCACTGGCAGGAGGCGTGCTCGGAATTGTTTTGGCGTTCGGGGCTAGCGGATCGCTGATGGCTCTGATGGGGCATATGGGTACGCCGATTGTGTTGTCGGTCCGGCCTGACTTAAGGGTGCTGGGATTTACTTTGGCGGTTTCTGTTTTGACGGCGATTCTCTTCGGACTGGTTCCAGCCTGGCGGCTGGTGCGGACGGACATGCCGTCAGGATTGGTGCCGAACGTTCACGGTGCCGGGAAGAGTGCGAGGCGCTCTCACGCCACAAGAGCATTGATCGCCTTGCAGGTGGCGGCATCGCTGGTGTTGATGGTGGGGGCGGGGCTGCTGGTGCGCAGCCTGCAGAACCTGAAAAGCTTCTATCCCGGCTTTCGTACGGATAATGTTCTGCTGTTCGATGTCAATGCGCGGCTGCTTGGGTACACGGTTGCGCAGACGGATGCTTTGTACCGGAGGCTAATCGATCAGATAGACGCTCTTCCCGGAATACGGGCGACGAGCTTTTCGATCGATCCACCGTTTTGGGCGGCTTCGGCGAAACCACGCCAACGATCGAAGGCTATCAACCAGCTACTGGCAGCACGCCTTTAATCGCCGGCTTAAATACCCTGGGTCCCCACTACTTCGAAGCCCTTGAAACGCCGGTCCTGCTGGGGCGCGATTTTACCGGCGAAGATGTTGCCAACGCCCCCAGGGTGGCTATCATCAATAAGCGTATGGCGCACGACATCTTCGGCGACACACGTCCGATAGGAAGACGCCTTAGCATACCGGCATTTG
>CAWBRJ010000047.1:0-319947 GCA_963790935.1 uncultured Acidobacteriaceae bacterium
AACTCACACCATGGAGGTGTCACCGTGAATGCTCTGCGAAGAATCTTAGCGACAGCGGCCTTAGTCGCCGCCTTCTTCTCGATCCCTGCATCGGCGCAGAAAGTTGAGACCGATTATGACCACTCTGTCAACTTCTCGCGATATCACACTTATTCGTGGGGGCGCGTCCACGCCTCAGATCCTCTTTTCGAGAGCCGTATCCGCGAGGCGGTAGACCATGCCCTTCAAGCAAAGGGATGGCAACAGGTGCCGGCCGACGGCGATGTCCTGCTGACGGCTGTCGCTATCCAGAAAAACCAGCCCGAATATACCACCTTCTACGACGGATTGGGTGGGGGCTGGAGATGGCACGGGTGGGGCACAGGTATGACTACGACAACGGTGGAAAAGATCCCGGTAGGCACCTTAGTCGTCGACATCTACGACTGCTCCTCCGAGAACCTTATATGGCGTGGTGAGGCGCAAGATCAGCTTTCAGATAAGCCGGATAAAGACACCAAAAAGCTCGATAAAGCAGTGGCCAAGATGTTTGCCAAATTTCCGCCGCAATCCATGTAGCCGAGAGATTGTCGTGGAGCAGCTATGGTGCTGCTGGGAGCGTTGCCAGCGAGGGTGCGGTTGCTTCGCTCCCGGCGGAGCCGGTGTATCGACTTAAGCGGAAGGTTCATGCCACAGAAGGAGTCTTGATTATGCTCACCACCCCCTATACGCGCTCCACGTTCTGGTCCATCTTCCTGGGTGTGCTGCTTCTTATTGCAGGGTTAATAGCCATCGCGCTACCGCCCATCGCCGGTATTGCGGCCAGTGTTTTCTTCGGTTGGCTGCTCTTGATCGCGGGTATCGCTCATCTGGTTTATGCCTGGTCGGAGCGCGGAGCCGGGGCCGTGATCTGGCAGGTTCTGATCGGGGTCGTCTATGTGATTGCCGCTCTTTACATGCTGGTGTTGCCGGTAGCGGGAATGGTCACGCTCACATTGGTGCTCGCGTTCTACATCGTGGTTTCGGGCATCTTTGAACTCGTCGTTTTCGCTCGCTTGCGACGGTTGCGGGGAGCGGTCTGGTTCCTGGTGGACGGCCTGGTTTCGTTATTGCTTGCGGGTCTCATCTTCTTTCATTGGCCGTGGAGTTCGTTGTGGTTCATCGGCACCTTAGTAGGCATCAGCCTACTGTTGAGCGGCATCGCGAGAATCACTGTGCCGCTAAGTCTGCGTGCGGTGTAAGGCCGGACCGGAAAGAGAGGAGTTTGCTATGAAAATCGCGCGTTTGCCCAAGAGGCCCTCGGTGATAGTGGCTTTCATGGTCATGCTCAGCTTCACTTTACCCCTAAGGGGATACGTAATCAAAGAGGACAACCCGCAGTTGACGCAGCTGCTCGCAGACGCAGACGATGAGGCGATTGAATTGGCGAACGATGCCGATGACACGGAAGGGCTGATCCGAAGCGACGAGAATTGGGTGAACCACGCATTGATGCTGGCCAAAGTGAAAGGCCACGTGGACAATCTCGCCCTCATCATCGGGAAGTTGAGTGATATGGAAAAATCCGGCTCTGATTTGCAGAAACAGGCTATAGACCAGATGCTGCCTCTGGTGAAGGAATTATCGGCTAATACCACGGCGGCGATCAACTATCTGAATCAGAACAAGAGCCGGCCGACCTCTCCCACATATACGCAATATCTGAAAAAGAATGCGGAGACAGCACATCAGCTCTCTTCCATGATTTCATCCCTGGTTGATTACGAGAAGAGCATGACGGAGATTGAAAGGCTAAGGAGCAACCTCGGGGGTTCCGGAGATTAGGGACCTGTACATCTTCGTAAATACAAAGAGAGGAAGCGCCCCGAGACAGATCGAGTTTTGCCGCAGCGTGCTAAAGAGTTGAAGAGGGGAGGGGCCGGTGACGGACAAAATACTTACTTTGACATCCGAGATGTCGGACCTGCGTTCCAAATGGAAGACCTTATCGCTCTATGAGCGATTTGAGCAGACGGTGGTCTCGTTACTCACGCTGGTAATAGCCGTCATCATAGCGCTCGCCACCTGGCAATTGCTGCTGCACACAATAAGGCTGGTCGAAAGCCACGTGGTCGACCCTGCTGACTCTCAGGTCTTTCAGGGCCTGTTTGGCATGGTGCTTACGGTGCTGATTGCTCTCGAATTCAAGCACACGCTGCTGGTGGTCAAGCATCATCGCCGCGCCATCGTCGAGGTACGAGCCGTAGTGTTGATCGCGCTGCTCGCACTGGTTCGCAGATTCATCATTCTCGATCTCTACCAGACCCCTCCGAGTGTGCTCGCAGCCCTGGCCGGATCCGCTTTGGCCCTGGGGGTCGTGTTTTGGCTGGTCGGCAACTACGCATCCCCGGAGGAGGATGCGTTGCAGGAGCAATCTTCACGATACGCGGCAGCCGACGGGGCAAAGAGCAGATGCAACCGTATGATTTGTTTTCACCAGTCCAGGCTTCAACGAAGGGAGAAATCATGAACAACGCCAAGCAAGGAGTACGGACTCGAATAGCTCAACGATGCGTCACCACGGGATGCCTGATCCTGATATTCGCGGTGTCGCCCATCGTATCGTTTGCGCAGCCGGCGGCACTGAGTCCGCCCCAACTGGATCAACTGGTGGCACGCATTGCTCTTTATCCTGACCCACTGCTGGCAAATGTACTTACCGCTTCGACTTACTGGACCGAGATTCCTGAAGCTGCGGCCTGGGCAGATCAGCACAGCTATCTCAAAGGGGATGCGCTGGCTCAGGCCATGCAGGCGGACCACTTGCAGTGGGATCCGAACATTATGGCTTTGTTGCCCTTTCCTTCGGTTCTGGACATGATGGCCCGGGACCCGGCATGGACACAGCAACTCGGCAACGCGGTTCTGACGCAGGATTCGGATGTGATGGATGCCGTGCAGCGGATGCGCCAGCGGGCGATGGGCTACGGTTATTTGACCCCAAATGACTGCATGAATGTCACCTCGAGCGGAGGGTATATTCAGATTCTTCCCGTCGATCCAAATGTGGTCTACGTTCCCTATTACGATCCTGTTGTCGTCTTCGCGCCACCGCGGCCTGGTTTCGCGATTGGGGGAGCAATCCACTTCGGTCCGGGGATTACCATCGGTGCGGCATTCGGTGGATGGGGATGGTGGCTTGGCTCAGGATTTGCCTGGCCTTCTCACACCATCCTGATCGATCGCCGTCCATGGGGCCGCGTGTGGGTCAATCGATCCGCATACATTCACCCCTACGTGCATCCTTGGGTGCGACCGGTTGGGCCGCGCGTGGAGGTACATCGGTTTAAAAGGTAGGTAGGACCTGGTACGCTTTCCGCCGGCAGGCAACCAGAAAGGCGTCCTCCCAACTTCTATCTCCGGCTTAACCTCAAGGAGCCTGCATCTCATGCTTGTCGATCACACCGGGTCTCAGCAGAATCACTTGCGCACTCCTGAGGAGGTGCTCGTCTCTAGAAGCGGGTTTGAAATGCTGCAACGCTTCGCTGCCATGATTGCGTCTTCCGACGACGCAATCATCAGCAATACGATCGAAGGCACGGTGACCAGTTGGAATAACGGAGCCGAACGCATCTTTGGATATGCCGCGCACGAAATGCTAGGACAGTCGATTTCGCGCCTGGTCAGTGCGAGAGGCGGAGACGATATGGCTAAGAGTCTTGACCGCATACGCAGGGGGCAGCACGTCGATCACTACGAAGCGATGCGGCGCTGCAAGGATGGCAGAGAGATTCCTGTCTCCCTGACCATTTCTGGCTTAAGAGATTCTTCGGGTGAGTTCGTCGGGGCGGTCAAGATTGCGCGAGATGTTTCCGCCCGGAAGGATGCGGAAATGGCGATACGCACAAGCGAAAAACTGGCTGGGGTCAGCCGCATGGCGACCAGCCTCGCACACGACATCAATAACCCTCTGGCATCGGTCACGAACCTTCTATTCTTGCTGGAAAACGAAGAACTGTCTGAGGACGGGAAACAGTACCTGGCGACCGCCCAGCGTGAGTTGTCGCGCGTCGCCCAGATTTCGGCCCAGGCTCTTGGTTTCTACCGCAGCAAGGGAGAACCAGTATGGCTCTCCCTTGCTGCCATCCTTGATGATGCGCTTGCGCTACACCAAAACCGATGCAGAACACTGGGAGTTGAAGTTTCGCGAGACTATGAGCCGGCACCCAACATCTATAGCCATCCGGGTGAGTTGCGGCAGGTGATGGTCAATCTGATCGGCAATGCGCTCGATGCCATGCCTTCCGGGGGTAAATTGCGGCTGAGAGTTCGCAGGACTACTGATTGGGTAACGCATCGGCAGGGGTTACGTATTACGGTTGCGGATACAGGCGACGGGATGAATGCAGAGACGCGCAGCCGACTGTTTGAGCCGTTCTTTAGGACGAAGAAGCCAATTGGGACCGGGATGGGGCTGTGGATTTGTGCCGATATCCTGAGTAAGTACGATGGCCGGATCTCGGTGAGAAGTAACGATGCCCGCGAACACAATGGTTCCGTCTTCAGTTTGTTCCTACCGCTCTAGCCCTGGTGATCTATGCCTCTTTCTGCCAACGCCGAGATGTCAGCCGGATCTCCGCCCACCAAGCAATACTTCACCGATAGCTACGTTTTCAACTGGAATAATCAGACCTTTCGGGCAGATCTCATTCTCATTCTGCCCGTCGCCATTTGTCTCGCCGCGGGGCTATGCATTGGTCGCCCTGGTGTTGGAATGATCGCCGCCGGCGGCGCAATGACGACAGGGTTCGGCGCTAAACAGAGCATCGACGACTCCCGCCTGTTACCCATGGTGTTTGTTTCCTTAGGAATGGCCTTTGCGGCCTTTCTTGGCGTGGTTATCGGTCATACAAATCTGTTGCTGGTCCCGATAGCCGCCCTGTGGGGATTCGGATACGGGATGCTTACCAGAAGAGAGGCTGGATACAGGTGGGTCGGACAACAATGCGTCATTATCTTTCTGGTCGCATCCGCTTTTCCCGCCTCCGTCGAAGATGCTCTGGGCCGCGCTCTGCTTATCCTGGCCGGAGGAGCGCTTCAGGTTCTGTCCGCAGCCATTCTACTTCGCGCCTTTGACGAGTTGAGCAACCATCTGACCTCTCTCGCGCGATACGTTCGCAAGGAAGAAACAGCCCTGCATTCCGCTTTGCTCGAGACAGCGCAATCGGTCAGACAACGCAAGATCTTGAATTCCGCTTTGCCATATTCGCTGCTGGTGGCGATCACGCTTGCCACAACCACTGAGCTCTATCGCAGATTGAAGTTTCCCAGCGGATATTGGATTCCCATGACCGCATTATTGGTACTCAAGCCCGGAATTACCGACACCGTGAACCGTGCCATCGCACGGGTGCTGGGGACAGTTACCGGAGCAATCCTGGCGAGCTTTTGCATCGCGCATCTGCACCCTTCGTCGGTTGTGCTTGCGGGCCTTACTTTGCTGTTCGCATGGTTATCTTATGGCACGCTCAATGTGAACTATGCACTGTACTCGAGCTTCATCACCGGATACATCGTTTTCCTGCTCTCGCTCGCGAGTGCTCCGGGACCTGTAATTGCGCAGCGTCGTGCTTTATGCACGGCATTAGGAGGTTCGATTGCTCTGGGCGTGAGGCTGGTCGTGATTTCGCTCCGGAAGGACATCTGGAAGAGGGCCGCTGCCGCGGCTCGGCAGAGCGTATAAAGTTTGAAGTGAGTCCTGATAAGGCGACGGTCATTTCGCGTGAGCGGTCTTGATAAAGCCTTCTGACGCTGCAGCACACGGGCAGCAGTTATAAAGTACCCTTCCCGCCCAACGAGAAACCCGGTTCCCTCAACTTATAAGGGATGTAATTGATAAGAATTGCCTTTTCTGTGTGACATCAAGGAGAAATGACTCTCGGCATGACCCATGCCGGTGAACCGATAAGCTGGTCGGACTTTGAAACAGCGGTTCCGAATGGATCTCGCCTCGGCTGAACAGATGGTCACCGCGAGCCCAAACTCGTCACGGCGTTCGGTACTGAAGATTCAAGGCGATACTGAGCAACGTAACCGAATCGTTGTCGAGAAGCTGTGTTTATGCCGACACACATGGACTCATGCGCTCGATGCACAGCAACTTCTGTTTTGAGGCGCGGAACGCGATGCTGGTAGATACAGACCTGAAGACAGCAGGTTACAGCGGCGACAGAGTACCCGCAATGTAACGGCGCATGATCGATGCCCTGCGAGCGATTCCTGGCGTAGATTCCGGTTCATCAAACCTTGACGACTTTCAATATGCGCTTCAGTGGTGCAAAGTCAGAGGGATTGCGTGTGTAGAGTGGCAATCCATTGGCCGCAGCGGTCGAGGCAATGAGCGAGTCCGCGAGGCGCGCCCTGCTTGACTGCCCGGCTGCTCTTGCGGCAGCAAAGACCCTGGCGTACATTCGTGCCGAGTCCGCATCGAACGGCAGTGGATCCCAGGTAGCGGCCGCCCACTGCAAGCGATCCTGGGGCCGGGCTCGCTCGTCCTTGTTTTCGGTTGCATGTGGCCCCGCAGCAAGTTCGGCCAATGTCACCGCAGTAATTGCCGATTCATCGGGAAGTCGCTCAGCAGCAATCAGGTCATGATCGATCAGCACCGACGTGTCGAGAACACCGCGCGTTGCTTCAGTCATGAGGGCGGGGATCGACGGCCGCATCCAAATCCGCACGGAATTGCCCGGCATCGATCCGCGCGGCGTTTGCTGAAGCTTCCGCGATGGCGGCGGGGGACACAAAGCGACGACGATTGACCGGTCGCAACTCTGCGACAGGCGTGCCGTTTCGGCTTACTATAATCGTTCGCCCGGCCTCCACTTCACGGAGCACCGCGGCGGAATCATTGCGGAGTTCCCTCTGAGTAATGGTGCGAAGTTTCATTGTAGACCGGTAGCACATCGTAGCAAGCGCCTGGGTGACCTTTCGATGAGGCGTTGCGCTGGATCCCGCAGTCCTGCGTGCGGCCGAGGGCGAAGGGAGACCCTGGTGATAAGAAATTCCGGGCATCATCGTTTGGAGTCGCCGCAGCAGAACGATGCTGCCGACGCACCGCTAGTAGTAGGCGTCGGCTCCCTTTGGCTGGGAAGGGCAAACATTCTGAGCAGTCAAATTTCGGCTGGAGAACGGCCGGCAGAGTGTTTGAGCTACGTAAGGCACAAGGAGTGTATGCGTGTGCGGACACAAGGAGGGGTCGATCTCATCCCGCTAGCCCAACCTCGAACCTTCGCATCCTGGCTCAGGTGCGAAGGTTCGGTGCGAACCCCCTGGTTGCCGCGCACTTCGAACGATGTGACCATGGTATGATGACCATGGTGAGGTGCTATTCTTGAAAACGATCGCGGCGGGAGCGTTCAAAGCTAAGTGCCTGGCAATTATGGATGAAGTGCACGCAAGGAAGACAAAATTCATTATCACGAAAAACGGGAAGCCTGTCGCCCAATTGGTCCCAGTCGAAGAAGTTGAGGATAGCCTGTTCGGTTTTTATGCCGGAAAGCTGGCGATCTCCGGTGATATCGAGTCTCTTTCGGTCCCGCCTGAGCATTGGAAACGCCTCAAGTGATCGTTGTCGATACGTGTGTAGTGATCTGGCTTGCTTCGGATCCCAGTTTGCTCTCGGCGGCGGCGACCAATGCGATTCGAACTGCTCGAGAGAACGGCGGGGTAGGTATTTCCTGTATCTCCCTGTTTGAATTGGGGTGGCTGGCCAGGAATCAGCGAATCGTGCTAAAGACTTCGCTTGAGGCTTTTCTGGTTGAGGTGGAGGCTCGCTTCGTTATCCTGCCGATCACAGCGGCCGTCACGCGCATCGCCGTGGAGTTTCCTTCGCCATACCCTCTCGATCCTATGGACAGAATCATCGGAGCGACCGCGCTGGATCGTGGCGTTCCTCTGGTGACCAAAGACAAGATGATTCGAAAAGCAAGAGCATTATCGGTCATCTGGTAAGGTCTTGTCCGGATAGCCGACCGCTCGTCCGAGTGGAAGGTCAATCATGCAAACAGTAAAGACTGCGGCGTTTATGAAGACTAATCCGCCTACAGGACTGGAAGCTTTCGAGTTGTGGGTCGCAGGCCGACTGACATCCCAGCCGGTACCGATCAGGAGGTCTTACAGTCCACAGCCCACGCTATGGCCTAAGTAGTAACTGACGGTTAGGCGGTTGTCGTTAGCACATAATATGTCCGGTGTTTTTAGCAAATGAAATGTCCGCATAACGGGCGGCGAGGATGGATCCATGCATACGAGCATGGAGACTTATCCGAGGACCGCGGCGGAGCGGGCGATGAAGTTACAGGAAGTGTTGTTACGAGCCACAACGGGGAAGATCAAGTGGTGGCAGGCAGCGGAGTTGACCGGCATCAGCGAGCGGCAGATGCGTCGCTGGCGGAAGCGGCTTGAGGAGCAAGGCCCTCAGGGATTACTGGACCGGCGACGGCGCAAGCCAAGCAGCAGGCGGGTGCCGAAGGCGCAGGCCGAAGAGGTTCTGAGCCTTTACCGGGACAAGTACTTCGATCTGAACGTGCGGCACTTTCATGAGAAGCTCGGCGAGGAACATCAGATCGGGTTGAGCTACACGTGGGTAAAACAAGCCTTGCAGGCAGCCGGCCTGGTGAAGCGCAAGGCCAGGCGCGGCGTGCATCGCAAGCGGCGCGAGCGGCGTCCACTGCCTGGGATGATGCTGCACATCGACGGCAGCGATCACCAGTGGTTTCAGGATGAGCGCCGGCACGATCTGATCGTGATCCTCGACGACGCTACCAGCGAGATCTACTATGCGCAGCTGGCCGAAGAAGAAACGACCGCCACCGTGATGGCCGGGCTGCGGGCGGTGATCGAACAGAAGGGGTTGTTCTGCTCGCTCTATTCGGACCGCGGAGCCCATTTCTGGTATACGCCGAAGAGCGGCGGCAAGGTCGATTATGAGCGTCCCACGCAGGTGGGCCGTGCCATGAAGGAGCTGGGAGTGCATATGATTCCGTCCTACTCTCCGCAAGCGAGGGGCCGCTCGGAACGCAACTTCTCCACCTGGCAGGGACGGCTGCCGCAGGAGTTGCGGTTGCGCGGGATCCGAACACTGGAAGGGGCCAACAAGTTTCTAAATGAGCACTACATCGCCGAGTTCAACCGCCGCTTTACGGTTCCGGCAGCGCAGCGAGGCACGGCGTTCATGTCCTGCCGGCACAGGAACTTGGAAATGATCTTCACGCAGCGGTTTGAGCGCACCGTTGATCGGGATAACACGGTGAGCTTTTACAACCTGATCATGCAGCTCGAGCGTGCCGAGTGGCGTCCCACCCTGGCTGGATGCAAGGTGATCATCCATCAGCACCTGGACCAAACACTGACACTCATGATCGCAGGACATCGCGTCGGTCATTACAGCGCGGAAGGAAAACTGTTGACGCCGCTGACCAAAAAACAAATCAAGGCCGTGGAAAAGACGTTGAGAGGAAAAGTCCAAAAACAGACTTTCCCTCCCAACTTGCAAATCCCGCACACTGCGCGGGATTCGCACTTTCCCACCGCCTCTACGGCTACTAACTTATGAAACCGGACACTTCATTTGTTCTCAAAAGCGGACATTTTCACTTGCTAACGACACTGACGGGTAGGCGACTGACGGGTAGGCGACGGGTAGGCGACCACCCGACCGGAACTCTCAAATCAGAGCTGTTCCGAACGCACAATCGGCACAATCGGCACGATTGGCAAGCGTTGAGCAGGCAAATTCCTGGTCAACGATCCCCTTGGCCGCATTGAATCTGGAGCCAAAAAGTGAACGATACAGGACGATTATCGTTCACAAAAAAGAGGCCCTTCGGTACCAGAAGAGCCTTGAGATCATCCAATGATCAGGAGGGTCCATGAACATTTCAGGGAGCGTTGCGCTAGTGACGGGAGCGAACCGCGGTTTGGGTAAGGCGTATGTAGAGGCGCTCTTGTCTTCCCTTGCAGCGAAGGTGTACGCGGGAGCACGCGATCCATCGAAGATTACGGATTCTCGTGTTTTTCCGATACAACTCGATGTCAGTTCAACGAGCGACATCAATGCTGCGGTGAGGCAATGCTCAGACGTCACCCTGCTCGTCAATAATGCGGGAGCGATGTTGAATACGCCGATTCTGTCTCCAGACGCGGTGGATGCCATGCGAAAAGAGATGGAAGTGAATGTATTCGGTATGGCTTCCATGATTCACGGGTTTGCTCCGATTCTCGCTAAGAACGGAGGCGGCGCGATCGTCAATGTGCTTTCCGTAGTAAGCTGGTTCACACCCCCGTTCAACGCGACTTATGCAGCCTCGAAGCACGCAGCCCTTGCGGTCTCGGACGCTGCCCGAATCGAACTTCGCAAACAAGGAACTCAGGTGGTCGGTGTCTACGCGGGGTTCATCGATACTGAGATGGCTGCACCAGCAAGCGGGCCAAAGACGGCGCCGGCACAGGTTGCAGCGCGGACGCTCGAGGGAGTCGAGTCGGGCCTGAATCACGTTTTGGCCGATGAACGCGCCAAGCAGATTTATGATGCCGTGAGACGCGATCCCGAGCAGTTAGAAAGAACTCAACAGGAAGCGTGGGATCAACGAAAGCGTTGATCTCACAGGTGTGCCATCGGTCCGTTCTGCTGGCCTCTGCAAAAAAGAGTCAAAACGTTCAAGGTGTTTGTGGAGCCATTCTGTGCGTTGCGATCGGGTGACCGGCAAACCGGACGTTTCCGTCAACTAGCGCATTCAGGGTAACCAGATGCCCGATGCGTGCAACGTGCTTCAGGGACGCCTTTTTGCTGAAGTGGCCACGGGCTCACCCCACCTCGCCCGACGTCTCTCCCTGCGCATACCTTGGCGGATGACTCTCAACGCGGGGCGCCTCATACGCCTGCGTTGGCGAGGCCACATTTGCGGCTCCGCGGGCGTCCGTCACAAACAGATCCCACAGCTGCGCTCTGCGCTCCCGCACCTGCCTCGCGCCGCCGCCATAGGAAACGATCTGGCACAGATGGTTAAAGAAACCGGGCCGTGCATCGAGCCATTCCGCGGTATCCTGCCGCGCACGGCCCACCAGCTCCCCGGCAAGGACGAAATAGCGGTTGACCAACCGATCAAAGGAAAGGAAATAGCGCCGCGACACAATCATCTGCGCCTGTCCCGTGAATTTCTCGATCGCCTCGGGCTGCGGGATCTCCGGAAGGGACGGGGACACCCCGAACATCAGCGACATATCCCGGGATTCGAACGAATCCGACAACTCGCGCATCTGTTCCAGGCAATTCACTGCATTCGCAAAGCCGGTCCATAGCTTCTCCACCGGGTCCGCCTCGCCCCGGCGCATGCCGGCCCTGCGCGCGTTCCACTCGGCATCGTCGGCCCACGCGACACTCGTCAGGAAATATTGCGTGTCATCGTCGAAGCTGCTCTCCGCAAGCGCCAGGAGATAGCCCTGAAATGTCTGCTGGAGAAACTGCCGCGTGCGCTCATCGATCTCGCTCTCCCTATCCGGTGCAAACCGCTCCTCTCTGAACTGATAAATGCCGCCGCTCTCTGTTACCACCTTGGCCCACGGCTCAGCGCTCGAAATGACGTTCTGGTTCACCAGGTTGATCCACGCGTCAAAAACCTCTTTCGAGTCTGCGATCAGCTGATAGGCATCCTCGCCCTCGAAGTACCCGATCTGCCCTCCCAGCGCAGCCCAGTGCGCGGCCTCGACGGCTCCCAGACACCACGAAGCGCGCTCAACCTCGTCCAGGTCCCTGCGTGTATAACCGAGCGCTGGTTCGAGAATCGCCGCCCTGAAAAACTCCAGGTTGGAAGCCGTTACCGTTCTGTCCTCGCTCATTTGCGCACAAACTCCAGCGGACGCACATGCTGGTACGTGGGCTTGCACACCGTAAAGTGGTCATAGCCCTTGTCCCACAGCAGCTCCTCCCCTTGATAGGAATCCGACGTCACTACCTGGTCCGGAATGCCGAACAGCGGGCTTGTAAACAAACTCCCCACCTGCGGCGACTCAATAAAAGCCTGTTCCGTCCCCTCTTTCAGCCCATGCAGAATCGTCGACGTTGGCAGCAGCTCATTTCGCACCACCGACGACGCCGTCAGCGCTGCCACAAAGGCTGAAAATGAGGTCAGGAATCCTATCCACGAAGAAAAATTCGTTCCCATGCAGGCCGGCGCAAAGAGCCGCAGGCAGGCAGCAAGTACAAAGTCTTGCTTGAGCGACTCCGCCAGCGCTCTCTTCAGCGCAGACTCGTCCGCTCCCGCATGCGACTGTCGGACCGCACGCCAGATCCCCTGGTAGCGATCGAGAATCAGCCGCCGGATAATGACTCCACCCTCCGAATGCCCGGCAAAAATCAGACTGCGGTACCGGCGATTCGCGCCCGGTCCGATCCCCACCAGCGCCCATGCCACACGTCTTCCACAAACCTGCCGAGTATCGGCGCATTGGCGCGAACCTGTGTGTGCACGCTGTCATAGGCGTAGAAAAACATGTCCGCCTGCGCCCACCACGGATAATGCTCCGAATATTCATCCGCTAGCCCCTGGAAGTTCTTCCATGTGCTGGTCGGCTTGCCGCCGAACCCATGTACGAAGATCACTGCCGTATCGACGTCTCGCGCGCGCGACAGCAAGGCATAAGACTTTTCATATCCCGGGATGCCGTATCGAGCTTCGCGTAGTTGAACCATATTGCGACTCCCTTGCGGTGCGGGCCCTGGAACGTGGCGGTTTTAGAAATCACGCGGAGTATACACTCAATGCGGTTGCGTTATGCACTGTGGGCAAGCAGCGTCAGCCTTGTCAAGCCTCTTTTACGCAAGCATGGCGCTCTGTAATCAAGGCACAGGATAGAAAAGTACAGGAAGGCGTCGCTTTTCACGCTCACGCCTTAAAGCTCCAAGACGTGATACAGTCTGCTCTCTACCGATCCAGAAAGTATTTACTTCTATATAACTGACGAGTGGGCGACCATCCAGAAGCTATGGCGTGGCAGCTCGAATCAAAATGTCGAATGCGCCCACTTCTATGGATAGCTCGTTATCCGGCCATCTAAACGATACCGTCGGCTTGTCGTCCCGATCCGTTGACTCGCGTCTTGTGTGCTCCTAACATGGAACTCCAGAGTAGCACTGCGCCTTATGATCGGTCAGACCATCTCGCATTATCGCGTCATTGAGAAGCTCGGCGCCGGCGGGATGGGAGTCGTTTACAAAGCTGAGGATTCTCGTCTCCATCGCTTCGTCGCGCTTAAGTTTCTGCCTGAGGATGTGGCCCGAGACCCGCAGGCCCTGGCCCGCTTCCAGCGAGAAGCGCAGGCTGCGTCCGCGCTGAATCACCCAAACATCTGCACGATCTATGACATTGGTGAACAAGACGGGAAAGCGTTCATTGCTATGGAGTTTCTGGATGGCGCAACCCTGAAGCAGCGCATCGCCCGGCGTCCCGTGGAATTGGGGTCTTTTCGGGGTCTTTTGGTTTTCGGGGACGGGGAGGAATAAGACGCCCCCAAAGCAAGTCTATGGCGGACGGCTACTCCGTCCGTCCCTTCAATGTCCCCCGGCGGCCACCTGGCTCCCCCTTTCTTTCAGAAGATGGGGATTTCTGAGGCCCCGAAGGAACGAAACCCCAACTAGTCAAGCTCTCCAGCGCTTGAGGAACGCGGTGATGGCTTCCGGGCTAGTGTGTTCAAACTCTTTCTCGCGCTCGGAGTAAAGGAGTTTGCCGTTGGCGTCCAACACGGCAAGAGCCGGTACACCCTTGCCGACCGGTACATGGTACTTGTTCGCAATGCTCAGGTTATGGTCGATGTGGCCGATGTCGACATGAACCACGATGTAGAACTTGGCGAGGAGTTCGGCATTGGGTGCCTGATGGTAGTAGAAGTCCAGTATCTGGCAGTCCCCACACCAGTTCCCGCCAAAATCCAGAAGTATACGTTTCCGGTCGTGGCGGGCGATTTCCTCGCCGGCCCCAATGTCTGCGGCGGCGTTAGCCCTTTCGGTGTACAGATTCTTGTTCACATGAAAGGAGGGCTGAGCCACGGCTGACGACAGAGCCTCATTTATGCAAAGAAGGGTCATCGCAAGAGCAGCCGTGAGGAGAGTACTGCGAACAATCGAGGTCATGAGAGTTGGAACCTTTGTTTGAGTTTTGTAGGCGATTGCGGGTGAGACGCACGTGCAGCTTGGCTCGGGGCGCCGAGCGATGCAGCGGCCGCACAGGTGGCGACGGAAAGCGTGATCTTCTTAAAAGACATATGCACTTCTAAGCCAAGAGGGCAGCGCTGAAGACGGTCTTACGGTTTCCGGAAGGCCCTCCTGACTGCTTACACCGCCAACGGGATTGACTTAGACGCGGGTAGGGATTGGCGTCCATTCCGCGTGGAAGGCGAGATAGATAGAGTTCCTATACAACCTGGTTAGTTGTCGATAATGGGCGCACTAAGTCCTCCGACCAGCCCTGCTCCGGGAACGGGTCAGAAGCCAGCTAGGGATAGAAAGCTCAGCGTGCGATGGGTCGACAGTTCGATAGTTCAGTGAATGCTGTACTCTACAACACCTCTTATGTTTATCATCGGGGTCCCGTACTCAAGTAGGAGGTACGGCCGAGGAAAAAGATACAGGGTTTTTGCTTTTGCGATGGATTTTTTCGGGTGCGACGGGTCGGGCGGCTGGCCTGCAGGGTTGGAGGCTGCACAGGATGGGGCAAGAGCGGGTAGGACCACTGCCCTAAAGACTCGCCAAAGGCCGAGGGATGCTCTGGTTTCCCGGAACAGCGGTCTCGGCTTATCTGATCAAAATCGCACCTATAACTGTTTTGTTGTAACTAATCGAGAGCTGGTCATTCTCACAGTTACACAACAAGGTGTAGAGATACACTCTCCGCGCTTTGTTTGTGCAGTCCCTTTACAGGAGTCCGACAATGATTTCTGCTCTTCGTGGGTCCTCCCCTTCCGGAAAAGACCTGTATGTGACCGCGGTGCGGTCACGCATCTTCTCCTCGACCAAACTATTCGTCATGGCCAGTGCAACCGTGATGAGTAGTCTCGTGCCCTCAGCAGCCTTCGGGCAAGCCGCCGTGGCGGCTAGGCCACCCGTATCCCCGGAGGCGATGGCCGTGCATCTCCTCGCAAAGCGTCCTGTTGCAAAGTCGGCGTCGCCGGCAGACGCAGCTGACAGTTCGTCGGGAATCAACTCGGCACAAGGTCCCGGAGCCGGACCGCGCGATCTCGGAGAACCCGGCTGCGACTTGTTCCCTGCCCCGGCCAGTACCGGCACGAATGTACCCCTTTCATACTTCGGGCCCCCGCCTTCCACCGTTAACCAGAGCTTGGTCGGACCTGTGCAATTGCTCAATACGGGTCAAGTCGACGCCACTGCCGGCACAATTACCATCCCTCTGTACAAGGGATCGGTCAAGAGCACCGGCAAGACGGCCTGGTACATCCTGACCGACGTTTCCGATCAGGGGGTCGCCCAGGAACTCGGCTTGAATTTCTCCGCAAAGCTCAATTTCGTCAACACCGCGGCAAGAACTGGCAACCTGGACGCGAATGGAAACATCGTGTTCGATAAAGGCACTGTCAACTTCGCGGCGGTTCGCAACCTCGTAGCCGGACCAGAGGGAGCGGAATTTCCTCCCACGTCCTTCACTCCGGGCGAAGTCGGCGACAGTAACTATAGCCCCTTCGTCAGCATTACGAACGCTCAGGGCGTTATCTATAACGCTCCAATGGTCGCATACGGTGTTGATGCCAGCCAGATCAACTTTCCCAATGGCAACGTCGACTATACCAAGGTTCACGATCAAGTGGTGGCCATCGATCCCATCAACATGACCGTCACCTTGAACCTGATCAACGGCTTCAGCTTCGGCCGCCCCGTTTGGTACTTATCCATGGATGCCAGCAACACCCTGGCCGCGACAATCGAGCACAACACCTACGCGCCGCTGATGGATAAACTTCTCCTTGGGGATGACGACAGCTTCGGCAGCCCGATCGAGCGCATCTTCATCGCCACCAATGGCACGGAAGGGTGCGACAATCCTCAGCGTCAAGGACTGTCAGCTGACCTGGCGGATGGCCACAGGCCGAACAATACTCTGGGCGGGATTCCCACGCTCGCTCTCGACTATAGTCCCGCATGGAACGCACAGTTGTACACCTGGACCGACGATGCTATTTCTAAGGGCTACCGCCAGCAACTGCGCGAGGAGTTCCAGATTCTCACCTACGCACAAGACGGTCTAATCACCGGATTTCCTGCTGGAACAGCATTCGGCAGCTCTGGTTTCTCAATCAACTGCCCGATTGTCCAAAGATTAGATTGAAAAAACACTGCTTCTGGGATTGTTCAAACCTCGACAGTCGTTGGGTTTGGGCAATCCCTCATTTCTTTTGACAGCGTCTGGCCAGAGACCTGTCGCGAAAACACTCTTCCCACGCTGGCCGATCACCATTTGCTAGATGCGAGGAGAGTTCAGATGAACAGGGTTGGAATACTGGCGACGCTGCAGTCGCGGCCCGGCAAATAGGCTGAAGTAGAACAATTTCTTCAGTCCACTCGACCCGTTGTCGAGGCCGAAAACAGGTACGACGGCATGGTTCGCCTTCAAAATTGGGCCGGCTTCGTTTGGCATCTTTGACACCTTCGAGGATGACGAAGGGCGGAAGGCTCACATAAACGGTGAAGTTGCCAAGGCGCTCTTCGCGAGAGCCGAGGAACTCTTTGTTACGCACCCCAGATCCAGACTGCGGATATCCTCGCCGAGAAGCTCCAAGAGGGGTAGAGCGGCGTGAACATTCACAGTAATTTGACGACTCACTTTTCCTGAACACGAAGGACACACTCGATGTATAACATGTCGAATCTGACAAAGCTGAAGCTATTGGACGAGAACAGCCCGGAAGCAATGAAGGCCTTCTGGGCTTTTGATAAAGCCGCATTTGCTCCTGGAGCCATCGACACTTTGAATAAACAGCTCATGGCGGTTGCTGTTGCTCTTACGACACGATGCCCATATTGCATTCAAGTGCGTGTCAGGGCCGCCCGTTCTGCAGGCGCTACAGATGAAATGCTTGCAGAGACGGCAACGATTGCTGCGGCGATGCGCGCGGGAGGGGCAATCACACACGTGAGTCACCTGTTCAAGGACTAACGGGCCTGAGATGTTTGGTGCCCCTAAGAGGTCGAAGCCGCAAGAATGCCTTTCGGCGGCCCTCATCAAGTTCCCGCTTCAGATGGTTCCAGAGTTCGGGGCACCCACTCACGACCTCGGGTGCCGATAACTATTGCTGCCTGATCTCCGCACGGGAGAAGCGGAATTGGTCTACTTAAGTGGTTTGAGAAAAAGGGCTGTGCCTAAAGTCTCCTGGCGCAGCCTTATAAGTTACTAGTGCGCTGGAAGGTTGTTTAGGGCGTCCTCCGCGGATAGGCGATCGCCGTGGCTGTGACTGATCTTTTCAAAGACAATTATCCCCTTCTTGTCGAGAACGAACGCGGACGGATATGCGGTTTCGTGAGGCGCCTCCCAACGCAGGCCATACAGATTGGTCACCGTATAATCCGGATCCGTCACGAGAACGATGTTGGCGGGCAATCCAGCCTGCTTCTCCAGGAAATCCTTGGCGTGCTGATCCAAATCGGCGGGAGGTCCCGGATACACGAGGAGAACCCGTGTCTTTTTTGCGGCAAAGTCTGAGGCATGGTCGATGAAGTCATGAACCTGCTTCACACAGTAGGGGCACTGATAGCCGGGGAATCCCCGCAACACGACCAGGACGAGGTCATTTCCTCGCTGCTCGGTCGACATCCGCACCGTTTTCCCTGTGGGAGTTGAAAGGGTAAAGTCAGGTGCTTTAGCCCCTACTGCCGGAGTCTCCGCGAATCCGGGCAACCCGATTAGGAAGGTACAGGCGAAGGCAAGGGCCAGGCGTATCGGCCGGTTGAACCGGCCTGTGGCAAACCAATCGGATCTGTGGGAGCTGCAGTCAAAAACGGGCATGGGAAGGCACTCCTGGTCGAGGATCTAAATCTGACAACCAAGACCTGAGAAGAGTTACAGAGTTTTGCATCGTCCGATTAAATATGTGGTCAAAGCTACCGAAGCGCGTTCGATTGCCTCGAGGATCGGCAGCAATCGCTTAGTTGGTCCACGATTTCCGCGCGCGAAGGTGGCTCATCCTTACCGAGCCAGGGAAAACGGTCTTCGAGCAGCGCCAGAACCATTTCGACAAAGCTTTGGGGTTGGGCTTCGTTGTTGTCCATCAAGGCTCCCGCGTGCAAGCGAGCATGCGCCCGAGTTGCATCCTTTTTCCAGAACTCGACTCGTCGGGCACCCCGTCCTCCGCCCTGTGGACTACATGACAAGAGTCGATGGATTCTCTGTATTTTCAAGGCTCGGGCATAACCAGCTCAACTCCGAGGCGTGAGCAAAGCTCTCGCGGAGTAGTTCGACCTGCCCTTCGGCTGTTAGCGTGGTTTTTATAAAGGCTCGCGTCACTGCTTCTGCTACAGAGGCGCCAGCACGCAACGCCCTCAACAGCAGGAACGTTTCTCGTGCGATCCGGCGATAGTACACCGAATCCTCGAAGCGATGAACAGCAAGGTAAACGCGCTGCCGCTTCATTGCTGGGAGTCTCATCCGAGTACACATTCCACGCTGAGTCGCTGCACTGCTTACAATGTCGGTCTCAGGCGTTCTTTTTTTTACCGCAAGCACGAGAGTGTCCACCGGATAGCTCAGTTCAAGCAGCTGAAGATGGGGTTGCAGGAGAAACCTTGAGTCTGGCCCGACCGAGCCGGCATATTCAGCCGTAACTGGGTCCAAATGTTTCCCATCAAAGGCTTCGACGTACGCCCACTCAAGCCTCGCAACATCGACTGCGAGACGGTGACGCCTTCCGGTGAACTCGGGATGCGCATCGAGGAATGCCGGGAGCGTCGAACCGAGATCCCGCAGGGTCCAGGACATGGAAGGGTTCTCAGCGAGGTAGGCCAGGATCAACGCGTCGAACCGCTTCGGCCCCAGTAAAGCATGGAGGGTTGGGAAATCCTCGGAAACCGCACTGATAAGGCGGAACCAGTACTGACGGTTGTAGATCTCCAGGCGCTCGAAGGAGGAGAGGCGCGGGTTCGGTGCAATGTAGCTCGTCGCGATCTCCTCTGTCGATCCACCATTTTCGGTGGTCTTCTGCATCTCGTAATCCGAAGTCAATGGCCTACGGACATCTTCGGCCATACGCCGCTGTAATTCGAGCAGGGTCATAGGTACGCCTCCTTGGCCAGCGGAAATTCCTGCGGAATAGGGGATTCTCCCGCGAGAAGAAAGCGGTTGGCCTTGAGCGCCTCGGCATGCACCTCTTCAAAAGAGGGGATATTGTCATCCCACTCAAGCAGTGTGGCGGTTGGACCGCAACGCTCAATGGCGCGCTGCGTAGAGCTTCCAGACGGGATCAAGGACCGGGTGATCGTGCGTATCGAGGATGTACTTCTCGAACTTCGAGTGGCCTGCGATATGGATCTGTGCAACACGTTCCGCAGGGATGCTGTTAACGTACACCATTGGGTCGAAATCGTGATTCTGAGAAGAGACATAGATATTGTTGACGTCAAGAAGAATCCCGCAATCGGCCGCATGAACGACCTCACTCAGGAACTCCCACTCGGTCATCTCCGAGTCGTGGTACTCGGCATAGCTGCTGACGTTCTCCACGGCTACAGGAATCTCAAGGTAATCCTGAACCATGCGCACGCGTTCAGCAGTAGTACGGATGGCTTCAAACGTGTAAGGAAGAGGAAGGAGATCATGCGTGTAGCGGCCGTCCACGCTGCCCCAGCAAAGATGGTCGGACAGCCAAGGGGTCTTGGTCCGCTTCGTCAGTTCCTTGATCCGCCTTAGATGGTCACGGTTCAACGGCTGCGCACTGCCAAAGTACATGGACACGCCATGTTGAACGACTCGATATTGATCGAGAATCTGGTCAAGAATTCTCAGTGGCCGCCCGCCATCGACCATGTAGTTCTCCGAGATAATCTCGAACCAATCGACTATCGGTTTCTTTGAGAAGATGTGGTCATAATGCGGCACTCTCAGACCGATGCCGACGCCATAGTCGGTATATCCATTGAAACGATTGGCTGGCATGTATGCTCCGTCGGACGATGATCAAGAAGAAGTGTAGGAGGTCTGTGAGGAGCCAGACCTCCTACGCGGGGTTGAGGTTAGTCTTGGGGGCTGGAGCCGTCTGTCGCGCAAGCGCCTTGCCCTTGCAGGAATTCTTCCCCCGATGCGCCTTGTCGCCGCCGCCCTGGCCTTTGCAATCGTTTTGTCCCTTGCAGGAGTGCTTGGGAAGCTCCTTCTCCGAGGCAACCATCACACCGGCGACTGCCGAGGAGCTTGCGGTTGCTTGCGAGTGGCCGGAAATGGGTTGGGCGTTGAGGCGCGCGGCGGTGCCGCCGAGGAGGCCGGCGAAAGCGGCGGCCAGAGCGAGGTTGCTTACGGTAGTGGTTTTCATGAAGAGTTCCTTTTTTCGGTTGGTCCAGGCGGTGTGCCTGGAAGTTGAGTTTGACCCGCTATAGCTGGCCGGAAACTGGTGTCGAGGTTCTCTTTCCCTGCCGCATATTTGAGACTTGAACCAACGGTTGGTTACAGACCATCCTGTAAATTCAGAGAGGCATCGTGGCGGCGCCAACGATTGCTCCCTGCAGCGGCTCCTGCGCAAACAGGATGAGGTGATGCCCTGATCCACCACCAAGTTGAAAGCCATCAGGCAGGGGAACATGAATGGACTCTTCTGCGTCGTCCTTAACTTTTGCCACGCGCGTCAGCGAACGAGCGACAGACACATGTTGAAGGAGCCTGCCGTTATTTTCTCCGCGTAGAACATTCGATCGGTCGGTGTCATCCGTAAGAACCGCGACGATATCGAGAGGCTTCGACTGATGGCCCGTAAATGCAAACCTCACATCCACTCCAGAGTCGGAGGCAGTGGAGGAAATAATACGCAGAGCGAGATGGTCTCGCCGAGCATCGTCACGGAGAGCGCGCTCAAGAGCCCCGCCGTTGCTGCCTACGAACTGATCACGTCCGCTCACGACCATTTGTGGCGTGTAGGGCCCTTCGGGGGAAAGCCGTGAGGCGTACACACTCTGCCTGTCCGTAAACACTGGAGCGGAATACGGATCTTTCCAGCCGAGATTGTTCCAGTACGTTACGTGCTCGCTGATGCCCAAAATCAACTGGCCGGCGCTCGTTTGCTTCAAGTTGATCTCGCGCAGCAGAGCATCAGCCGGAGGGCAGCTTGAACATCCTTCTGATGTGAAGAGCTCCACGACCGCTACGGAAGCGGGCCTTTCTGAGCCTGCCCCGCCAGGCGCAGCGAAACACGTAACCGCGCTGATCCCGAGGAGCGTAAACGAAAGAGCAAGTAAGGAACGAAGCTGCATGGATCTGCCTCCAACTGAACGTTTCTTATCTGACACAGCGACTCTCAAACGGTTACAGAGGTGATTTTCGAAGATGAGACTGTAACCGAACTGAGCCGTTGGTCTCTAACGATGAGAAAAGAGGTCCTCGCGCTGAGGAGCGAGGCGCCATACCAAGGAAGAAATCATGAGTCAGCTTCTACATGCCTATCGCCGAATCATTTCAGTATTCTCCTCACTGCAGTCTGCCATGCTGCTGGCCGTCAGGCTCTATTGGGGATTTCAGTTTGCCCAGACAGGCTGGGGCAAGCTTCACAACCTGCCCAGGATCACGGCATTTTTCGCGAGCCTCAACATTCCATTTCCAGGCTTCAACGCTCCTTTCATCGCTATGCTGGAGTTCACGGGCGGCATCCTCCTTATGCTCGGATTGTTCTCGCGTCCGATCGCATTTCTTCTCGCCTGCAATATGTTCGCGGCCTACTGGACAGCCGATCACGAGGCACTCGTCTCGATCTTTTCCGATCCAGGTAAGTTCTACGTTGCCGACCCGTACACGTTCCTGTTTGCCTCGCTCATGGTTCTGATCCTTGGTGCCGGTCTATATTCGGTTGATACTCTCGTCGCCAGATATCTAAGGCGTCGAAGTAACGCGTGCCTGGGGGGCTGCGTGCCCCAGACCGACAAAAGGATAGGTGCCGAGTTCCTGGCTCGATGAGCGAGTCAGTTTTCATCATTTCCGAACTTCCAAAGCGGACGACAAGGAGAGTAGAGATGGGCAAGTTGGATGGTAAAGTGGCGGTGATTACCGGAGCAACCTCCGGAATGGCGCTGGCGTCGGCCAAGCTGTTTGTCGAAGAGGGTGCGCACGTCTTCATCACGGGCCGGAGGCAAGACAATCTGGACAACGCGGTCAAAGCGATTGGACGCAATGTGACCGGAGTGCAGGGCGATTCGGCGAAGTTGGCTGATCTCGATCGACTCTACGAGACGGTCAGGCGGGAGAAGGGCTATATCGATGTTGTGTTTGCCAGCGCCGGTCATGGCGGTCGCGCGCCGCTGGGGGAGATCACAGAAGAGCAGTTCGACAGCATCTTTTCCCTGAATACCCGCGGAACAGTCTTCACGGTGCAGAAGGCGCTTCCCATGATGCGGAATGGCGGATCGATCATCATGAACGGATCGATAGCTCACCTCAAAGGCATGCCGGGGCTTGGCGTTTATGCGGGAAGCAAGGCGGCTCTGCGGTCATTCGCGCGATCGTGGGCGGTGGAACTCGCAGAGAGCAGGATTCGCGTGAACGTGCTCAGCCCGGGACCGATCGCTACCAACGCTCTCGCGAACGCCCCTGCGGAAGCGAAGGAGTACTTTCTGTCAGCCATTCCTCGCAAGGAGTTCGGACGCTCGGAGGAGATCGCAACGACGGCTCTGTTTCTCGCTTCCGACGACTCCAGCTTCGTGAACGGCAGCGAGATCTGTGTTGATGGCGGATTAGCGCAGATCTGATTATCGAAAAAACGACAAACAGGTATAAGCGAAACGCCACGTTCTGACTGCCTATGGCGAACTAATGATCGGTTGGGACTTGTAGTTGGCGTTCTGACCTGCACAGCGAGCGGGTTCGGCATCACGGTGATGGCGCTCCTGCTGGCGCTAGCCGGTTACTCTGGGCCGCATGTCGCCCTATGGCGGTTTTTGGGCGCCTCGCGCCAGTGGTTCGTTCCTATCACGTGTTTCGCTGCATTCATCATCGGCGAACCCGAACCGCGGTGGTCGCTCATGTCGCGCCTGCGCCGTTGGTTGCAACAATGCCTTGGGGGGACATTAGTGTAACCAAATTCACTTCCGGTTCTCTAACGATTCGAGGCGGCAGTGCCGTTCCCGGCTCAGCCTTCTACCAAAGAGACACTATATCTCGAGGAAGGTGAGTACAGCCCGGTAACCATGGAACGGCACTCCTCAACTCGAACCGAAGCCGAAATGATTGCCGCCATTTTGGCTGGGGATACGCAGCTTTACCACGAATTGATCCATCCCCACGAGCGCTGCGTGTATTTAATGGCCTTGTCTCTTATGAAGAACGAGGCGGATGCGGAGGATATCGCACAGGAGGCTTTCCTGAAGGCCTTTCGTAACCTATCCACATTTAGGGCGGAATCCAAGTTTGGCACCTGGCTCATCAGCATTACACTCAATGAGGCGAGAAGCCGACTTCGGCGACAGACGATCGTTCGGATGGAATCGCTTGACGATCCTCCCGATGGCGGAGGAGTTGTGTCTCCGGCTTTGCTCCGGGACTGGCGCGAAATTCCTTCGGAAGTTGTGGAGCGGCAGGAGATTCGTCAGATGCTTCAGGAAGCAGTTATCAGCCTCCCCACAATTTATCGCCAGGTCTTTCAACTCCGCGATGTCGAGGACCTCAACGTCAAGGAAACCGCAGAAGCGCTCGGCATCAGTGTACCGTCTGTTAAAGTGCGACTTCATCGGGCACGCATGATGTTGCAGAAGCAACTTAGTCCACTCTTGAAGAGTGTCAACCCAAGTGCAAAGAGGAGGTGGCTCCCATGGTTATAGAATGCAAACACGTTTGGGGTTACATCTCCGGCTATCTGGATGCTGCATTGCCTGAGGACATTCGACTGGATGTTCAAAAGCATCTCGAGCACTGCGAGATCTGCTCTGCCATTCTGGACTCTACTCGCAACATCATCATCCTCACCGCGGATGAACGCGTGTTTAGGCTGCCGGTTGGCTTCAGCGAACGCCTGCATGCGCGCATCGATCTGGAATTGCAAGGAACCGGACGCGGCTAGAGTGCTACAAAACTGAGCCGTGCACGACGTGGTGCGCGAGAATCTCAGCTACAACCAGCAGGAGAGTCAGAATAGAGAGCACGATTTGAATCGTCTCCGACCAGCGTTGTTTGGCAGTGACTGGCTCCACTCTCCATTGCGACGCGGGTCGTGCTCGCAGGGATCGTATTCTCCACACGACATAAAGATTCAGAACGGACCCAAAAACCGCGATAACCATCATCGGAATGCGGATTTTGTCAGTATGAATGGAAAATATAAATCCGGGAATGAAAGAGGCAGCCGCCAGTGAACCTAATCCAATCAGCAAGCGAAGGCCGCTGACAGCCGTCACCGCAGTACAAGCACTCTGCAACAAAACAAAAAGTAAACTCGTCAGACTGATGAGCCAGGAACCCTGCCTCGGTCTTTTTAGTGCAGGTACCCGCGTGTGCTCTGTCACGATACTCGTATCCTCTTCTGAGAGTTTATCTGCCCCTTCGCTAGACGCGCCAAGATGGAGCGAGGTTACAACCAGGATCACCAGATCGGCGATGAGATCGTCCGGACTTTGCCTACATATTCGTGCCAGTTGTAACCTTTTCTCTTCCCGCCAATCATATGAGGGCTTTCGCTCAATCAAGCCGATGCTCTGAAGATTGAGACTAGGGCCAGCAATGGACCGAAGAGGGCCAGAGAAAGTATCTCTGGTCCACACCACATGAACCGATAAATTGGGAGAAGACATGGACCTTTTTGCAATATCAGCCACACTGGAAGCACGACCGGGTAAAGAAGGTGAAGTCGAAGAGTTCCTGAAATCCGCGCAACCATTGGCTATGGAAGAAGCAGGAACGACGACATGGTTTGCCTTTCGCATCGGACCGGCCACGTTCGGTATCTTCGATACATTCGCGAATGAAGCAGGACTGCAAGCGCATCTGAACGGCGCGATTGCCAAGGCACTCTTCGCCAAAGCCGAAGAATTATTTGCTAAATCACCGCAGATTCAGCAGGTAGAGATCTTTGCGGCCAAGCCGCTTTAGGTCGTTTGGGCGATCACCACACCGCATCAGATCGCGCCCCGTCTTCAAGATCATCGGAGTGATGAAACAGAATTCATGCACGAGCCTGTAACCTTTCCTCCCTTGGCCTCTCTAATGGCTGCGCACAAAGCGGATTTTGCTCCAGCGCTGCCTTCGCAGGCAGCGTCTGGTTCTTTTTTGCGCGCAAATCCTCGCCCTTCCAAGGAGTAGAAAATGTTGAAAGCAATTCGTGGCCTGTTGACCATCGCGCTCAGCGTTGGAGCAATTACCTCAACCATGTATGCCGCTGAGAACGTCGCCGGTTCCTCTTCAACCGTCTTCGTCATGACGAATGACACTGTCAAAAACGAGGTGCTCGCCTATCAGCGTCAACGGGATGGTAGTTTCGCTTTGCGGGGGAGCTTTGCCACTGGTGGCCGCGGAAGCGGAGGTACCACTGATCCATTGCAGTCGCAAGGTTCGCTCACTCTCAGCGGTAATCACAACCTGCTGTTCGCTATCAACGCAGGCAGCGGCACCATCTCCAGCTTCCATATCCTCGGCGGTCTGCCCATCCTCGTCGATCAGGAGACCACTGGCGGCGCCTTCCCCGTTGCGGTCGCAGAACACAACGGCACAGTCTACGTCCTCAATGCGGGCGGAAATGGAGCCATCGTAGCCTTCCGCGCCGATAGGCTCGGTCACCTCTCCCAGATTTCCAACTCCACCGTGCATCTCACTGCCACGAACTCTGGCGGCTCTTCCATCTCCGTTAGCCCGAACGGCCAGACACTCGTCGTCATCGAAAAGGCTCCCGAAAACATCGACACATTTCCCATCAACCCAGACGGAACCCTTGGGACAGTGGTCACCAATCACAGCGTAACCGCCGGTATCTTTGCTACCGTCTTCACACCGGGTGGCCAGCTGATCGTCTCTGAAGACCAGCCTAACGGAACGGACGTTTCCAGCATCTCCTCCTACACCATCAACGCCAACGGCACCATTACCGCGATCAGCCAGAGCATTCCTTCTTTTGGTGACGGTAACTGCTGGAACGCCATCACTCCGAATGGCAAGTTCGTCTACGCTGACAACTCCGCCACTTCCACGATCGCTGGCTTTTCTGTCGGCTCCAACGGTGCCCTCACTCCGATCGGCGGAACGATTGTCGCTTCCTACCCCGCAGCCACTACTAATCTCGATATTGTCGTCAGCGGCGACGGCAACTACCTGTACACGCTCAACTCCGGCACAGGTTCTGTCGGCATCTACAGCATCAATTCCGATGGCACCCTCAGCAACCCAGGTGACATCGAAGGCTTACCAAAGACCGTAGGCTTCAACGGTATCGCTGCACTGTGATTGCAATGGGCTTAGGCCCGTTGGCGGCCCACGCAGGTAAGTTCCCTTGCCTGCGTGGGCTGCGTCTCCTCAACGAGCGTCTCCCTCGATATTTCTGTAGCACTCAGGAAGAATCATGTATCCGGACTGACAGCTTTGTTGTCTCATACACAGTCCATCGCGAGGGAATGTTCATGTGGTCCAGCCCGAGGAACAGATCGTGGGTAGTGACAGAGCAGGTCTTCTACGGGCACTTCGTGAGGAGCGAAAGCCACGCCCATTTTCGTCCATATCAACGCCGTTAGTGCGTATGATCGTGCCCTGGTGATCGACTTTTCGATCACAGGCAACATACCCTCGGATGGCGCCGACCTCTTCGCCGCCGTTACCGATGACGACGCCAAATCGAGCGTAACGCAGGGGGGAATTTCGGGTCGCACGCTTTCCCATGTATCCGTTGCCCGATCCATTACACGTATCGCAAAAGTAAGTTCCCAAACGGAGCAAACAATCCGGATACTACTGCCCAGCCCGTGCACGTTCTTGGAGAACCAGGGACACCATCTGATTCTCTTTGCTCAGGCGCCTGGCCTTGGTCGCGTCCTCGGAGTCGATACGAAGGCATTCTAGACTATTCTCAGTGCAACCGTTTTTGCAGGAGAGCTTCATGGAAGTACCCCCGACCAACAGCCCGAAAGACATTGCTGTTGCGGATATGAGGGATGTCCGCTCGCCGGAACATACATCGGCTAAATAGTACCGGAAAGTCGGCCAGTGTTTACAAATCCAGTCCACTTGGACGTGTAACCGGCTTATGGGACACATACCTGTGAAGTCTCATCATCGGTAAGTTCTCTGTCGCCAGCCGAAGATCACGTTTTTTGATCGGTTTGCCCAAAGGCTCGCTCGGCCACCCATCAGGGTGCGGAAAAGGTCTCAAACCCCTTGAGAAACAGCCACCAGGGCTAAAGCCCTCAATTTATATACCGGAACGTTTCCGCGGGCTTGAAAGCCCGCTCCCCCGGACTAAAGTCCGGGGCTGGCACCAAGCACGTTACGGCACGACTAAAGTCGTGCCCTGATACAAGGTACGGACCGGGCAAGTAGGTAACAGAAAGTACCGGGCAAGTGGGTAACACTTTTCGTCCAGAGCGTAGGGCAGGTACAAGAGAGCATGCCCTGGAGAGTGATGGAGGTGGTGGACGAGAGGACACGGTTTGTCTTGGAGTATGACAGCGGAAGTTTCACGATGGCGGAGCTATGCCGTATCTACGGCATAGCACGCAAGACCGGCTACGTTTGGGTAGAGCGGTATGAGGGAGAGGGATTAGCTGGATTGAAGGACCGTCGCTATGGAGCCGGTAATCATCCCAACCAGACCGATTCTGGGATCGAGGAGCAGGTTTTGCAACTGAAGCAGGCGCGTCCGAGTTGGGGAGCCAAGAAGCTACGGGCCCATCTGTTGGCGAAGAAAAAAAGGAGTCAAGTGGCCTGTGGTGAGCACTTTTGGAGAGATCTTGCGGCGGGCAGGTTTGAGCGCACCGCAGCGCAAACGGTTGCGGGTCCCTTTGTATACCAAGCCGTTTGAGAAGGTAGAAAAGGCCAACCAGATATGGTGTGCGGACTTCAAGGGCTGGTTCCGGACTGGAAAGGGAGAGCGGATTGATCCGTTGACGATGACGGATGCGCACAGCCGTTATTTGCTGCGCTGTCAGAGCGTGGAGAAGACCAATACCGAGCAGGTGGAAGCCATCTTTGCGGCAGCCTTTCGAGAATACGGTCTGCCGCAGAGCATCCGAACCGATAACGGAGCTCCGTTTGCCTCCCGAGCCATCGCTGGCATTTCGCGCTTATCGATCTGCTGGATGAAGCTGGGCATCGCGCCGGAGCGGATCAAGCCAGGTCATCCGGAGCAGAATGGGCGTCACGAGCGCATGCATCGGACGTTGAAGGCGGAGACGGCTAAACCGCCGGCGGCCAACCGGAGAGCGCAACAAAAGGCTTTTGATCGGTTCCGTCAACAATTCAACGAGGAACGTCCGCACGAGGCGCTGCAGCTGAAGACACCGGCCTCTTGCTACCAGAGTTCGCCGCGTATCTACCCGGATCGAATTCCTGAACCGGAATACGACAGCAACATCAAACCCAAGCGGGTTTATCCGGACGGAACCTTCTTCTGGAAAGGCACACAGATCTTTATCAGCAAGTGTCTGGGAGGAGAATCCATCGGCATGGAGCCGATCGATGATCGCTACTGGGACGTTCAATTTGCAACCTTCCCCTTAGCGCGATTCGATAGCCATAAGCTCGTCCTGCAGCCCATGGCCATCGAGGAGTGAACAGCTATGGAAATGCCGGCGGTATGGAAAGAGAGGAAAAGTAAAAAGCCCTTTCCCTCTCTTCCCACACCGCCTTGGAAAGCTCGCAAACAACCGCGAGCTTCCCACATTCCCACAGCTTCGGCGGCGACTTGGATTTCCCTTTTTCTCCAAGCTCGTTTAACTTCAACTTCGACGAAAGTGTTACCTACATCCCCGGTACCTTTTGTTACCGACATCCCCGGTCGCACAACAAAACAGAGTTTTTCCGCAGCCTGTAAAGCCCTCAGATTTGTCACCCAACGTTTAAGCGGGTTTGAAAACCCGCTTAAACGGACTGAAGAGGCTGCGGAAAAAGTCGCTGTTGCCAATAGAAAGTGGCCCTCAGCGGCTAAAGCCGGACCTGTTTTCAATCAGTTATGTACGGCCTAAAGGCCGTACCCTTCAAAGACCGTACCCTTCAAAGACCGGACTTTTTCCGCAAGCTCCGAAGTCCGGGGCTACACCCGGACCAGAGTTTTTCCGCAGCCTGCTAGGGTGAGGTTGATGTGTCTGCACAAACTGAAGATCCTGTCCGAGTTGCTTTTGTCGAGTGCTAACCGGGATTTTAATCCGAAGTTACCTGGAGGTTCGCGACCCAATGCGTCCCTCGACATTGGAGCGAGCGAGAATTCTCGCCGGATTTGAGACCGCTATGTTTTCCTAACAGTCGTCTGCGGTTGGATTTATATCAGTTTAAAAACGGTAATCACTATGGGTGATCGAACTATCTTGCCATGAGGCTGGGATGCGTTCGCGGCATCTGCCTGTCGAATTCGTCCCTCGCCGGCATGATTATTTTGTCTAAGACAATGCAAGCAGCGCCTGATCCAGGTCCGCAATCAGGTCTTCTGCGCCCTCCAGGCCCACGGAGAGCCGTAGCAGTGACTCCGGAGACCTTGAAAAGACCCCCTCGATCGAAGCCCGATGTTCGATCAGGCTATGGGTCCCACCCAGGCTGGTAGCGCGCACGATCAGCTTCAGCCGGGAAGTCATCGCAAACGCCTCCTCGCGTCCGCCCCGAACCTCAAAGGAGAGCATTCCCCCAAAGTCGCGCATCTGCCGGCTCGCAATCGCGTGCCCCGGATCGCCGGGCAAACCGGGATAGTGAACCACCGCCACGGCGGGGTGGGTCGACAGGAATTCAGCCACCCGCCGGGCGTTTTCGCAGTGCAGCCTCATCCGAGGCACCAGCGTTTGCACGCCGCGCAGAATCAGCCAGCAGTCAAATGGGGAAAGCCCCGCTCCCCCAACCCGTTGGAATTCTTTGATCCGCCTCGCCAATTCCGACTGTTGCCTGAAGATCACCGCGCCCCCCAGGGCATCGGAGTGACCGGAGATATATTTGGTCAGGGCATGAATCACCAAATCTGCGCCCAGCTCGAGCGGCCGTTGCAGGACCGGAGTGGCGAACGTATTTTCACAAGCCAAAGGGATCTGCAGGCTGCGCGCGCACTCCACCACCGGACGGATTTCTACTATCTCAATAAGAGGGTTGGTTGGGGTTTCCAGCCACAAGAGCTTAGTCTCCGGGCGGCACGCGGAGCGCAGCTCTTCCGCATTCCGCATGTCCACGAAGGAATGCTTGAGCCCCCAACGGGCGAAGAGCCCGGTGATCAGCTCGCGGACACCGAAGTACAAATCCCGGTGAAGAACGACATGGTCACCCGGATCCAGGGCCTGGAACACGGCCAGGGTAGCCGCCATTCCTGAGGTGTAAGCCACCGCACCCACACCACCCTCGAGGTCAGCCAGGCATTGCTCGAGCGAGCTGCGGTTTGGATTGTCGATCCGGCTGTAGAAGTAATGGCGGGAGAATTCTCCATCCGCATCCCGTTCAAATGTGGTCGAGGTATAGAGAGGGGTCGTGACTGCGCCGGTGGCCGGGTCCACATGTCGTCCGGAATGAATGCTGACGGTCTGAAGCTTCTGATTCGGGTCCGAGGTCGAGTTCATTTCCTGAGTTTAGTACCTGGCGCAGCATCATCGGATCAATCCGGGAACTTCGACTCGCCGGCGACTAAACGCATCATAGTGACGGAGAAAGGAGGCAGTATGCCGGAAAAAGAAGTCGTCGATCAGGCTAAAGAGGATCTGAAGGAAGGGAAGTCTCCCTCCACCGCAGCCGGAGAATTCGTACACGAAGAAATCGAGCACATTCGGGAAGGGAAGCACGGTGCACGTTCGCCACAGCAGGCGATCGCCATTGGCTTGAGCAAAGCCCGCCGCGCCGGTATTCCTCTGCCTCCACCGAAGGCTGGAAAAACCAGCAAAGCCACGCAAGCAGGCGCAGAGAGGGATTACCTTAAGGGGCAATCCGGAACAAAAAAGAAGACGTCTGCTAAACGTTCGCGGGCAACTGAAAATGCTTTAAAGAAGGAGCCACGCTCTACCGTCTCCCACCAGGCACTCTCGGCGCATGCTAAGAAGGCTGCGAAGTCGCGCTAGTATTGCCCGGCGATGAAGGATTCCAGGTGGTGGATGGTTTGCTTCTGCTCGGTAATGACCCAGTTCACCAGATCCCCAATCGAAACCATGCCTACGACCCTGCCGCCTTCCACCACCGGCAGATGGCGAAAGCGCTTCTCGGTAACGATGTGCATGCACTCCTCTACGGTCTGCGAGGGAGTGACACTGAAGACCGGGGAACTCATGATTTCAGTGACCGAGGTTTCTTTCGAAGCTTTGCATGGGAGGAAGACCTTGCGGGCGAAATCCCTCTCGGAGACGATGCCGACCAGGTTTCCGTCCTCGAGGATCGGCAGGGCGCCGATCTCTTTTTCCGCCATCATGGCGATGGCGTCGTAGACAGTTGCTGTCGGTGGAAGGGACCACACCTGTCCGCCTTTTTTCCCAATCAGTGAGCCGATTTTGCCTGTCAGTTCCATAGAAGGCGGATGATAGTCCTCCTGCGAAATTATCGTCAACAGCAGAAACCGTTACTTTGCCTCCCCTGCCTTCTTGGCGCCTTCCACTTCGAGGAGTTCTCCGCTGGTTACGTCGTAAACGTACCCGTAAATGTGGATCCATTTTGGAATAAGCGGGTGGTTGCGAAGCCGGTTCACATCGTCCACCACCGCCTGCATCGGGTCGGCGATGGTAAGCCATTCAATGAACTCGCCCGCCCGGGATCCGGGCCCCTTGCCGACATCTCGGAAGCCGTCGGGAGTCAGGTCGGCAGTCTCAAGGCTGTGATCGAGCAAACCGCGGATAACCTCGTTGGTAAAGAACTCCATCCCGCAGTTGGTGTGGTGGATGACGAAAAACTCACGCGTGCCCAGCAGTTTGTAGCTGATCACCAGCGACCGGATCGCGTCGTCGCTGGCGCGCCCCCCGGCGTTGCGGATCACATGCGCATCCCCTTCGGCAAGCCCGGCAAATTTCGCAGGGTCCATGCGCGCATCCATACAGGTGAGAATGGCGAATCGCCGCGCTGGAGGAAGCGCAAGCGTGCCCTTCGTCCCGAACCCACTGCTGTACTTCCGATTCGCCTTCAGCACTTCATCGACGACGCCGCTCATTTTTATGGCTCCTTTTGTGCTTTAGATATCTGTGTCATCAGGTACAGCAAATCTTAACCTCTCAGCCTTTCTTTCCAGGAAGGATTTGAGAAAGCCGCAGGGCGCACTGCAGATCCCTCGGCTTCGCTCGGGATAACAAGGGGAGAGGGGTGGCTCAGGTTGGAGTTGTTAGCGGATGGGAGAGAAGCAGCAGCCCCTCCAATACGCTATCTTCAGAGGGTTGCGGCCACCTGTGGCTGGCGCGCGCGGGCAAGTTGAGCGTGCAGCAGGTCAAACACCGCCTGCATGCCGGCTCCGGTTTTTGCGGATACTTCCAGCACCTGCATGCCGGGGCGAACGCTTTCTATGTTGCGCCGGGCAGCCGCAAGGTCAAACTCCGCGGCTTCGGCCAAGTCCATTTTGGTGATGATCGCGACATCGGAGCTGTTGAAAATGGTGGGATACTTCAGCGGCTTGTCCTCGCCCTCGGTTGCTGACAGCAGAACGAACCGCAACTCCTCCCCCAGGTCGTAGCTGGAGGGACAAACCAGGTTTCCCACGTTCTCAATGAACAGGAAGTCGATCCGGTCCAGCCGCCAGGATTCAAGCGCCTTCTCGACCATCTGAGCATCCAGGTGGCAGACCGTTCCGGTCGTAATCTGGCGAACATTTGGGGTGGCACGGCGCAGCCTTTCCGCATCATTTTCTGTGGCCAGATCGCCGACCAGGGCGGCCACGCGAGAGTCCCGCGCCAGCCCGCTGAGCAGCTTTTCCAGGAAGGCTGTCTTGCCCGAGCCGGGGCTCGAGACCAGGCCGACGACACACGTGCCTTCCCTGGTAAACCTCTCACGCAGAGCGCGGGCGAGCAGGTCATTCTGCTTCAGAACCTTGGCCCTCACTTCCACCATGCGAGTGCTCATGCCACAACCTCCAGCGATGCGACCTCAATCTCGCGGCCAGTGACGATCTTCTGCCCCGGCGTTCCACAATCCGGGCAACTGAGCTGATAGACCGACGGCGGAACACGGTTCTTCTGACACGCGTCACAATAGATGACGAGAGGAATGCTCTCGATCACCAACCGGGACCCTTGCAGAGGCGTGCCCTCACAGACTAGTTCGTACGCAAAGAGCAACGCCTCTTTGTCGACTCCGGAGAAGATCCCCAGCTTCAGGTGCACCACCTCAACTTCGAGGCCGCCCCTGCTCTCAGACTCTTCGCTGATCTGGTCGATCATACTGATCGCAATCGACAGTTCGTGCATGCTGCTCCCTACATGGACCGGATCTTGAGGTACCGCTGCAAGTCCGGAGCCACCGTAACCACCAAACCGATTATGATCAAACCGAGCGCACCAAGAATTAGTTTCCCGTTCATAATGTCACCTCTCCACTGTCTCTAACTGCGTTGAATTTGCTCGCCAATTTGTAGCCATCTCTACCACCGTATGGCACGCTTCTTCCACCGCCGCCTGTACTGGCGATGATAGACCCATTCGACCTTCGAGCTCATCGCCAAAGTCATGCGGTTCGCAGCCCACAACCAGTACCCTGGCCGAGATAGTTCCCAGCGAGGCAGCCAGGTTCAGTACCCGCACTGGATCCATGCCATGAGGATTGATGTCCGCCTCTGCCGTGCCTGAGCGATCCGGCTCTATCACGTAGAGCGTCCCCGGAGCTTCTCCGCGGGGCAGTGCATCGACGATGATTACGCCATCCCAGGGATCGAGCAGCGCGTAAGCCAGGTCGAATCCGCGAATACCAAAATCTTTAACCGTCACGGTTTCCGGCAGCTGGCGCTTGCTCAAGGACTGTGCCACCTCTACCCCGAAGCCGTCGTCCCCGAGGAAGATATTGCCTACGCAGGCGACTAAGATCCTTATTCCGATCATCATGCCGGTTCGACCTCATCTGGGGAGAAGAAGAAGCGATGCCCCGGCTGGCGCATCATGCCAAATTCACGGCCTGGATCGTCATCGACGACCACCGCAAGCTGAATCTGGTCTTCGAAGTCCTGTTCGATGGCTTCGATGACAGCGATCTTGCCGGCGAGTGCCATGTCCATAATGTCCGCCTTCTTGGTGGGACACAACCGAACGCGATCGCCAACCCGTAGTTCGACGCCGAATACGCGCACGCTCTCAGGTGCCGCCTTTGCCTCTTCCAGAGGATTCCAGTCTCCGATCATCATGCATCTCCTCGAATGTCGCGCAGTCCGCGGATAACGCCGTGCGCCTTGAGCATGGCATCGGAGGTCAGCGCTTCTGTGCGCTCCAGAATCCTGCGCGCCCGGGGATCCCCGTTCAGCATCTCCTGCTTCTCGGCATCGGTGAGGGTGAGCACGCGCAGCGTGAGCATCTCGTCCATCTCCGTGCCATCGAAGAAATCACCTTCGCTCTCAGGGGCTATCTTGGGATAGTCATAGAGAATAATCGGGGAGCAGAGCATGATGCTTCGCTCCGGTTCCTCACCGGCTAGAACCGGGAAAACCCCCTGGTTGGCACAAGCCGCTGCGGATTCCCGGTAAGTCTCCCCAGGGTCGAGCAAAGAGACGAACTGTCCGTGAGCAACGCCCAACAGCAGATGCGCGGAGACGAAGGATAACGGCAACGCTTCGTCTCGTGTTGCTCCCGCCCCATTGGGAAGAAGACTAGCGTTCTGCACCTCGAGGCGGAGCCTGGCCGCTCCATTCTCTAGCATCTGCACCGTGATACTCAGATCGATCTGCAAGTCTCCGTCCATTTGAAGGGTCAACGAGAGCGGGAAAGCGATCAAATCGGTGAGCAGGAGATTGGTGTGCTCTGAAGTTCGTTCCACAGCCTCATCCCATGCCAGGGCAGGGGCGCTCGGTTGCCGCACCAGTTGCAGGAAACGAAGTCTGACATCGAGCTTGGCCTCTGCATCCACGGTCACCAAGCACTCGGCCACAAGGCGATAAGGTTCTTCGGGACGCTGGGCCTGGGCGTAAACGCGAGGGTAAAGAGTGCCAAAATTCCAGCGCTGCCGGTTTTTGATCGCAGTCGGACGATAAGGATAGAGAATATATCCCTCGTAGAGAATTGCAGCCGCAATCTTCTCCACTGCGGCGAAGTTCATGCCTTCACCTCGTCGGTGATTCCTGCTCCGAGTGCCCGGGTGATGGCCTGCTCCCAGGTAGGAATGCCGTGCCGCACCTTGTACTCGTACAACTGCTCGAACACATCGCGCCGCAGGCACAGCCACGCCGTATTTGGAAAGTGCATCTCCATCATTTCTTTCCAAACCGATACAGGCAGGCGGAAATTGGCTTCGCGGTCCCATGGCACTTGAGCCACCTGCAGACCATCTTCTTCACCCTGGTAAAAAACCGTCCCGCTAAACATCACGCAGATGGGAATATCACCTGTGTCCAGCGCATGGAAATACTTGGTGGCGGCGACATTAAAGTCGAAGGTGCAGGGAAGCTGCAGGTCCACCAGTACGTTGTCGGTGAATCCCGGCACAGCGACGGTGGTGTTCATCCACAAGAGTGGCCTGACCGTGCGGCTCCAACGCTCCGGGGTGCCAAACAGGTCGAGAAGCTTTTCCTGCTCCTGGGCAACGTAGCGCCGTTTTGCCGGCTCAATCTGTACCTGGCAGCGTAGCGTGAGCGTGTGGATAGCCTCTTCTGCGGGCAAGTTTGTGATCCGCAGCTTCAGCGCAATCAGGGGAGCGGCAGCGTGGGGCACGGCCTCGGCAGCTTCGATTTTGAAATGCAGCTCAGGCATGCGCCGGCTCCCTAACCTCAACGCTTCGCGCCTTGAGGCCGGTAAAGAAATTGTGGATTTCCTTCCAGACTTCCGCCCCGCCGGAAAGCCCATGCCAGTGCATGCGGATCAACCCAACCAGTCGATAGCACTCATCCACGGGGACAATGTAGTACTGCGCCGGGGTGCCCACGCGGTTAACCAGAAAGGTCTCAACATCCGCCTCCATGGTTTTGAGCGCGGGATGCGCAGCGGCGATCTCTGCCCACGATTCAAGGGTGAGCAGCGATTCGATGGCGCCTGCGGGGCTGGGATACATAGCCCGCACCCGGTCTGCGGCGCTATCGCGATAGAAGAACGCGAGATTGATGGGGATCAGCAGCGACTCCCACTGCAGATCGGGCATTTCGAAATCAGTTAGCGCGCGAATGCGACGCGGCACGCGGAGGTAATGGGCGCCGGCCTGTCCGCAAAACAAAACCGCACACCCGTCGCACGAGCAGGAAATCTGACGCGTGACCGGGTCGAGCAAATGCTGGTGCATGGGCGCCAGCTCAACGCTGCAAAGCTCGCAACGCTCCGACGCCGGACGTCGCCGGGCAATTCGATTCAAAAAGGGAAGCTGCTCTTGCGCCATGTGGGTTTCTTCCGGCCTAAGCCGGCGGCATGTGAGGCATACGAGAGTCTATCGGTTTGCGATCCTCAACATTGATTCCCGTTGCATCGTCTTCGTATCGATTCACCGATCTGACAATAGCCTCACCTTGAGGCGTGCCAAGAGTGCGGGAAGGCATGCTGCGTGTGCGCTCATTTGCCATGATTCGCTCCTTTATTTCAGAACAACTAGATTGGAAGCAGGTGATTGATCAGCCGCTGCATTCTCCGCGATGATTTCGAGAATGTCGGGGGCGGCGTCGTACAGCGCCTCTTCCACCGCGTTCTTGAGTGTGAGGGATGACGATGGACAGCTGCCACAGGTGCCGTGCAGCTTAAGCCGGACGATGCCATCGCGCACGCTCACCAGTTCGCAGTCACCGCCATGAGACTTGAGATACGGCCTGACTGCCTCGAGGCCACGCACCACCCGGGTTTCGATATCGTCAGGATGCAGAGAATGAAGCAGGAACATTCCGGCGACCAGGTTATCCTCTAAAGCCGCTGATAGCACTCGTTCCCCTTCGGTGGTTTCGAGGCACCTGTCAATCAATCGCTGCAAAGCCGCGCCATGCAGTTCAACGACTGACTGAACCAGCTCCAGCGCGGCGGCCCGTACCTCCGGGTCGCCACACTGGTCAAGCTTGGCCGCTAGTTTTTCTACCCGTTCACTTTGGCCGCGAAACTCCCCGCGCCGCGGTGCGGCTATCGGTTGTTCAGCTTTGGCCGCCATTATTCGGGCCCCGCTGCCCCGAACATGGGTGAGTGTTTCACTTCGATCACTTTCCCATCCCCGACATACATATGTACGCCGCAGGGCAGGCAAGGATCGAAACTACGGACCGTGCGCATAATGTCGATACCCTTGAAATTCTCCGGACCATTGTCTTCAAAGATGGGTGTGTTCTGCACCGCATCTTCATAAGGGCCAGGAGTTCCATAGACATCGCGCGGGTTCGCATTCCACGGCGTTGGAGGATAAGGATGGTAATTCGCGATCTTGCCTTCGCGGATCACCACGTGATGGGAAAGCACTCCACGAACCGCCTCGTGGAACCCGCAGCCAATTGCTTCCTCGGGAACCTTGAAGTCAGTCCAGGTGGACGTACGGCCGGCATTCAACTCCGCCAGCGCCTTTTCCACGAAGTAGAGGGCGGTCGCAGCAGCGTATGCCTGGAAATAAGTGCGAGCCCGATCCCGCTCGAGCGTGTTGCTCCACTGCGGAATCTTCCACTCGAATGAGGTTTCCGGCAGCAGCGCCGTTTTGGGCAGATTGATCTGCACGCTGTGGCCGGTAGCCTTCACATAGCCGATGTCGACCAGCCCGGAGAGTGCGGTGGACCAGAGCCGTGCGATCGGTCCACCGCCGGTGTCGAGCGCAAGATGATCGCCGGTCCGCTTGTCGTACCAGCGGGGAGACATCACCCAGGTATAGTTGCCGCCAAAATCGCGCTTCTGTGGACGCGGGATGGTTGTCTGATTCCAGGGGTGATGCTTGTCCACCGGGTTGCCCAATGGATCTCTGGCCACAAACGTCTCCGCCTGTTGCCAATCATCGTAGTAGGAACTGCCGAGCAGGATACGAATATTCAGATTGATGTCGATAAGGCTGTTGGTGACCAGCTGTCCGTCCACCACTACGCCGGGCGTGACGTACATCTTGCGTCCCCACTCCGCCATGTTCTTGTAGGTGTAATCACAGCTATCGGGATCGTTATAGGATCCCCAACACGCCAGCAAGGTCCGCCGTAGCCCGACCTTCTCGTACCCGGGCATGGCATCGTAAAAGAAGTTGAAGAGGTCATCGTGCAGGGGCACGACTTTCTTCATAAATTCGACGTACTTCATCAGCCGGACCAGGTAGTCGGTAAACAGCTGGATGGTGGCTACGGTGCCCACACCGCCTGGATACAACGTCGAAGGATGCACATGCCGGCCTTCCATCAGGCAGAACATCTCCCGCGTCATGCGGCTCATGGCCAGCGTCTCGCGATAGAACGTCCCGGTAAAGGGATTGAGCGCGGTCATGATTTCGGCGATGGTTCTGAAACCGTGTTTGTCACCATTGGGAGCAGCGGTCGATTGGGCCTTCGCCCAGACTCCCGGATTGGTTTCCTTCACCATGTTTTCGCAGAAGTCCACACCCACCAGGTTGTCCTGGAAGATGTTGTGGTCGAACATGTACTCGGCGGCCTCGCCCAGGTTGATGATCCACTCCGCCAGCGCCGGCGGTTTCACGCCAAACGCCATGTTCTGCGCATAGACCGCGCAGGTGGCATGGTTATCACCGCAGATGCCGCATATACGGCTGGTGATGAAGTGGGCATCGCGCGGGTCTTTGCCCTTCATGAAAATGCTGTATCCGCGAAAGATAGAGGATGTGCTGTGGCACTCGGCCACTTCGCGATTGGCGAAGTCGATTTTGGTGAAGATGCCGAGACTGCCGACGATCCGGGTAATCGGATCCCAATTCATCTCGACCAGGTTGCGCTTTCTCTTATCGACCTCAGGTACGGTATCTGGATAAGTCGCCATGAAATTTGTTCCTTTCGGTTGACTGCGCGTTTCCTAGTAAGTGGTTGGCCGGTAGCCAGTGGTCAGAGTGCCCCCAGGATGCCGCCACTTTGGCTCCTTGTTCACCGTGGTGTTGGTGATACTGCGCATGGTGCGAATGAAGCGGCCGTAGGTGCCAATGACGCTGGTAGAAAGCTTTGCCCCCGGCGGTTCATCCATAAAGGGCATGAACTTGTCCGGGAATCCAGGCATCGTGCATCCGATGCAGATGCCGCCAACGTTGGGGCAGCCGCCAATACCGCGCATCCAGCCACGCTTGGTCACGTTGCAATCCACCACTGGACCCCAGCAGCCGAGTTTGACCAGGCACTTCGAGGATCCGTAGTGGGTGGCAAAGTCGCCTTGCTCGTAGTAGGAACCGCGGTCACAACCTTCGTGCACCGTTTTGCCAAACAGCCACGTCGGCCGCAGCTGCTGGTCCAAAGGAATCATCGGTGCAAAACCCGCAACCTGGTAAAGCAGGTAGAGTACCGTTTCCATGAAGTTATCCGGCTGGACCGGGCAGCCCGGTACATTCACAATCGGCAGGCCGGCCTTGGAGCGCCAATCCCATCCCAGGTAATCGGCTAGCCCCATGCATCCCGTCGGATTGCCGGACATGGCATGAATGCCGCCGTAGGTAGCGCAAGTGCCCGCACCAATAATCGCCAAGGCCTTTGGAGCCAGGCGATCGATCCATTCGCAGGTAGTAATAGGCTGGCCGGTATCGGGGTTGGTCCCCAACGCCGCCCAGTAGCCCTCTTTCTTGATCTTCTCGTTCGGGATAGAGCCCTCTACGACCAACACGAAGGGATCGATCAAGCCCTTCTCTGCTTCATAAAAAAATTTCATGAATTCGTCCCCGTTCTCGTAGGCGAGCACAGGGTTGTGCAGATGTACCTTAGGCAGTCCAGGAATCGCGCCAAGTAGAACATCCTCGATGCTTGGTTGCTCCGCTGCGGTTACAGAAACGCTATCGCCGTCGCAACTGAGCCCGGCTGTGATCCAAAGAATGTGAACGTCAGAAACGGCGGGGGGCTTGGTGATGCTACTGACCTTTTCAGCCATGGGACTCTCCTTCGGCTTTTTGGATCGGGGTGGAGACATGCCTGGGTTTCCACAAGAGGCGAACTGGAAGCGCGCCATTGGCGTTCAGATTTTTCGCCCAACGTCGAACCAGAGGAAAGTACGCCCGGTCGCACAGCACTGTCAAACGGCGTTAATTGACGCGCTCAAGGAAAGCATTCACGCAATTACTGTGCCATCGAGGAGTGAAGAATTTGCGATGAGTATTTTTCCCTTTTTGGGGATCGGGGAAAGCCTTATGCCGAGAGTCAAGTGTTGATCAGCAGATACGGGGCAGCTGCTCGCCAAACATCACGTCGAGCACCCGGGTGCCGCCAATCTGTGTCTTCATGAGCACCATACCTGGATGATCGGTGACTACTTCTCCAATGATGGCGGCGTCCGCGCCAAGCGGGTGCTGCTGCATCTGCCGGAGCACGGGGGGCGCCATTTCCGGTGCAACGATGGCTAATAATTTTCCTTCGTTGGCGACGTAGAGCGGATCAAGACCCAGTAACTCGCAGGCGCCCTTGACCGACTCACGTACAGGAATTGACTTTTCCCGTAATAGCATTCCCACATTGGAACGCTTGGCAATTTCATTCAGCGTAGTTGCTGCGCCCCCGCGAGTAGGGTCGCGCAGGCAGTGGATGAAGTCCGTCCCACGCGAGGACGGTGTGGACAGCATGCTGGCCACCAATCCATGCAACGAAGCGCAATCACTGAGGATGGTCCCCTCAAACTCGAGGTTCTCGCGCTGTGACATGATCGCCATTCCATGGTCGCCAATGTAACCGCTGAGGATGATCTGGTCCCCAGCCCGGGCACGGTCGGCTGAAATATTCGCTCCGCCCTCAACCACGCCGATGCCGGTGGTGGTGATGAAGACCTGGTCACCCTTGCCCCGATTGACGACTTTGGTATCGCCGGTCACGAACTGTACGTCTGCTTCAGCTGCCGCCGCACGCATCGACTCAACCACCCGGCGCAGGTCGTCAACCGCCAAACCTTCCTCAAGGATGAAAGCTGCGGACAGATAGAGCGGGCGGGCGCCGCTCATCGCCAGGTCGTTCACCGTTCCATGCACCGCCAGCCGCCCAATGTCGCCGCCCGGGAAAAAAGATTGGTGTGACCACAAACGAGTCAGTGGTAAAGGCCAGGCGAGCGCCGCCGACCGTTACCACCGCCTGGTCGTCTAGCTTATTTAACGTGGGATTTTTGAACGCCGGCAAAAAGACCTGGTCGATCAGATCGGCGGTAAGCTTGCCTCCGCTCCCGTGCCCCAGCACAATTTGCTGATGATCAAAGATTGGCAAGGGACACGACCCAAACACCGCAGCTGATTTAGTCGCCATTTTAGTTACCAATAACCGTAGCTCTCAACGGTTCCGCGGAAGCGATCTGGTGAAGCGGTTTGTCTGGTTGCAGATGCCGCCCGTACGCGTAGTACGCAGCGCATGCTCCCTCGGCCGACACCATCGTTGCGCCCAGCGGACGCTGCGGTGTGCACAGCGTCCCGAACGCCGGGCAGTCGTGCGGCTTTTTGATGCCCCGCAAAATCTGGCCGCTGATGCATATCTCTGGCTCGAGCGTGGCAATCTCTGCCACATCAAACAACTTCTCCGCATCCTGCCGGGCAGAACTCGTCCCGCAGTTGGAAGCCGCTCATGGGAATCATGCCGATGCCCCGCCATTTGCGGTCAGTCACTTCAAACACGCGATTTACCAGCTTCTGCGCCGCTCCGTTCCCATCCGGACCCAACACCCGTGAGTATTGGTTCTCCACCACCGCGCGTCCTTCTTCCAACTGCTGCACAGTCATCAGCGTGCCGTGCAAAATATCAATCGGCTCAAACCCCGTAACTACGATAGGAACCTGGTAGCGAGCGCTGATGGGTACGTATTCGCGATAGCCCATCACCGCGCATACGTGACCGGGTCCGAGAAAACCCTGCACCCGGTTATCGTCTGCCTGCAGAATCGCCTCCAGCGCGGGTGGAACCAGCACATGCGAAACCAACAGCGACACATTCGTTACCTGCTGCTCGCGCGCCTGCCACGCCAGCATGGCGTTCGCCGGCGCCGTGGTCTCAAACCCAATGGCAAAAAACACTACTTGCTTGCTCGGGTTGGCGCGCGCAATCTTCAGGCAATCGATTGGCGAGTAAACCACCCGAACGTCGCCCCCTAGTGACTTGATGGTGAACAGGTCACCCGATGAGCCGGGTACGCGCAGCATGTCGCCGAAGGAGCAGAAAATAACATTCGGCTGGCGGGCAATTGCGTGCGCCTTATCGATCATTTCCAGCGGTGTCACGCAGACCGGGCAGCCCGGCCCGTGTACCAGCTCCACACCCTCAGGTATGAGGCGATCAATTCCGTTTTTGACGATGGAGTGCGTTTGTCCGCCGCAAACCTCCATCAGCACCCAGGGACGGGATTGAATGCGGCGCATTTCGCCCACAATTTTCTGTGCTACGTCGCCATCGCGATACTCGTCGAGGTATTTCATTGTCGGAAACCTCCGGGTTCTACTTCTTCCACCACCGGTGACTCCAGTTCGGTGAGTTGATCCAGATCGCGCAGCGCCTGGTAGGTGCGCTCGGCCTCTGCTTCATCGATGCGGCTGATGGCAAAGCCAACGTGCACCAGCACATACTCACCAACTTGCGTCTCCGGCACATAATCGAGGCAAGCCTCGCGCACGATCCCGCCGAACTGGACCTTGCCCATGCGCATACCGCCCTGATCAAACGTCTCTATCACTTTGCCGGGGATAGCCAGGCACATATCAGTCTCCTTTGCGCAAACGCTGGTTGGCGATCATGGCCTGCCCCAGGGAAAGCCCGCCGTCGTTGGCCGGCACTTGGGCGTGCAGAAACACCGCAAAGCCGCGACGCCGCAACTCTACCACCGTATGGCCAAGAAGGTACAGGTTCTGGAAGCTGCCACCGCTCAGGCAAACCCGATTCGGGCCGCCGACCTGCGAGCACACCTCGCCGATGGCCGCGCTCAAGGTATTGTGAAAGCAGGCAGAGATTTCACTTACGCGCCGGCCCCTTAATAAATCTTTTACGATGGCGGCAATCACGGGACGGAAGTCGAGCTCAATCGGGTCGCCGCCAGTCTCAAAGTCATAGCGTTGCTCGATTCCGCTTCCTGCCGCTGCCTCCAGCGCAATGGCCGCTTGCCCCTCAAAGGTCACTTCCGAAGCGATGCCCAACAGGGCGGCAACCGCATCGAAAAGGCGTCCGCAGGATGACGTCTCGAACGTCTGAATGCGCCGCGCCAGCATGGCATCAACCAGCGCGGTCTGTCTCTCATTTATGTGCTGGAAGCACTTCAGGTCGGCCGGTATTGGCTGCCCGAAAGTATCCCGTAAGTAGCTGAGGGCCATGCGCCAGGGCTGGCGCACCGCCGCGTCGCCTCCGGGCAGCAGGACGTTGCGGAAATGAGCTAGCCGGGTGAAGCCGGCAAAATCCGCCAGCAGAAATTCGCCGCCCCATATTTTGCCGTCTGTACCAAAACCCGTGCCATCGAGAGCCACACCCAGAACCTGGCCCTGCAAATGATTTTCCGCCATACAACTGGCGATATGAGCATGGTGGTGCTGCACGCCGATCCGCTGCTCAATGCCCGATGCCATCGCCATGCGCGTGCTCATGTAACCGGGGTGCAGATCGTAGGCGGCGGCCCGGGGCGTCACCTTAAAAACATGCTTAAGATTCGATAAAGTCTCGTCGAAGAAACGCATCGTCTCGTAGTTTTCAAGATCACCAATATGCTGGCTCAGGACGGCGTAATGGCTTTTGGTCAGACAAAAAGTATTTTTGAGTTCGCCACCGAATGCGAGGACTTCTTCCATCTCCGTACCTAAGTCAATGGCTTGGGGGACAAATCCTCGGGCCCGGCGCAGCACTCGTTCTCGTCCCTCAAACGTCCGCACCACCGAATCATCGACCCGGGTTGCAATATCGCGGTTGTGTAGCTGAAACCAATCGGCAACCGCGCCTAGCTGCAGCATTGCCTCCTGGTTGGTGGTCACGATCGGTTCCTCGCTCAGATTGCCGCTGGTCATCACCAGGGCAGTCCACTCGGAATCCTTGTCAGGCGAATCACTGAACAAGAGATAGTGCAGTGGGGTGTAGGGCAGCATCACGCCCAGGGTGTTGTCACCCGGAGCGATGCCGGCGGCCAGTCTCGCTTCTTGCCGCCGCGGGAGGATGACAATCGGCTTGCGCGCGGACGCTAACGACAACTCGTCCTCTGCCGATACCTCGCACAGTCGCCTGGCCGCCGCCAGGTCACGCACCATCAGCGCAAACGGCTTGTGGGGACGCCGTTTCCGTTTCCGTAACTCTGTCACCGCATCTTCGTTGGTCGCATCGCAGGCGAGCAAAAAGCCGCCGAGCCCTTTTACCGCGAGGATCTTGCCTTCGAGCAAGAGCGCTCGCGCCTGGCGAATGATCGACAATGAATCTTTGTCCTCAAACCAGCAATTACCCAGTGGGGCTAGCGCGACATCCGGTCTGGTCGGCGCGTTCCAACCGGGGCTCTTTAGCAACAGCAAGGACGGTCCGCAGGCCGCACAGGCATTCGGCTGGGCATGAAACCGGCGATCTTCCGGATCCTCATACTCCGCCTGGCAGGCATCACACATTTTGAAGGACGACATGGTCGTGGTCGCGCGATCGTAGGGTATGTCGCGGATGATGGTGTAGCGCGGACCGCAGTGGGTGCAATTAGTGAAGGGGTAGCCATAGCGCCGGTTCGAAGGGTCGCCGAAATCCTGCCAGCAAGCCTCGCAGGTGCCTGTGTCCGGAGAAATTAGTGCGAATTCGCCGGCCTCCTCGCGGCTATTGAGGATAGAGAAGCCCGCGCCTCCCTCGACCGCAATCTCGGAGACGGCGATCTCGGCAATCTCCGCCAGCTGCGGTGGATTGTCGTTCAGGGTCTTGAGAAAGTCTTCCACCTGCGATCCGGGGCCTTCGATCTCGATCGTGACCCCGGCAGAGGAATTGAATACATATCCGCTCAGACCCAATGACTTGGCTAACTTGTAAACAAACGGACGAAATCCTACTCCCTGCACGATGCCGCGTACCTGGATATGCCTGCGTACGTTGAGCGGCTTGGCTGGCTCGGTCATGGTAACTTCTTACCATCCCGGTTCTGAAAGGTAAGACCGATGATCCTGGGCATGTCGTTGTCAACGTTCACTTTCTTGCACGTGGTAATAAGCCTGGTAGGGATCGCGTCCGGACTCATCGTAGTCTACGGATTCATCGCCGGAAAACGACTCGACATCTGGACTGCGCTTTTCCTCCTCACCACCGTTTTGACCAGCGCGACCGGGTTTCTTTTCCCATTCAAGCATCTTCTACCGTCTCATATCGTCGGCGGTCTTTCGCTGCTGGTGCTGGCCGTCGCTATCGTCGCGCGCTATCCGCGCCATCTGGACGGTGGTTGGCGCCGGGCCTATGTGGTCTGTGCCATGGTTGCTCTTTATCTGAATTGCTTTGTATTGGTAGCGCAGTGCTTCCTCAAGGTTCCTGTGTTGCATGCATTGGCTCCCAACGGCAACGAGCCGCCGTTCCTCATCGCTCAGCTTGCACTCCTGGCAGTTTTTGCCGTGTTGACGATTGTTACGGCCAGGAGATTCGGATGTTTACCCGCGGAAGCTGCTTCCAGTCGATCTCGAGCGACAGGCAAAGTCGCTTGATGAAACCACCCGCGTGCTAAGAACCTTGTGACCGGGCAGAAACCATGAACATCTTGCTTTTTGGCGCTACGGGAATGGTGGGGCAGGGCGTGTTGCGAGAGTGTTTGCTGGATCCGGATGTCCAGCAGGTTCGCACTGTCGGCCGAACGCCCACAGGCATCCAACATCCTAAACTGCGGGAAACGATTCATCGCGATCTATGGCGCTACTCGGACATCGAGACCGACCTTTCCGGCTTCGATGCTTGCTTCTTTGTGTTGGGCATCTCTTCTGCAGGCATGAAAGAAGAAGCCTATGAGCACATCACCTACGGCATTACGATGGCCGCCGCCGAAACGCTATGCCGGCTTAACCCGGGGATGAAATTCCTCTACGTTTCGGGAGCGGGCACCGACAGCACCGAGCGAGGCAGAAGCATGTGGGCGCGGGTCAAAGGTAAAACCGAGAACGCGCTGCTCCGCTTACCATTCGCCGCTGCCTATATGTTTCGCCCCGGGGTGATCCAACCGTTGCACGGAGCCAAGTCCAAAACCCCCGCCTATCGAATGATCTACATCATCGTGAAGCCACTGCTCTCGTTGCTTCATCGCGCCTTTCCCAACCAGGTCCTGACCACAGTAGAGATCGGACAAGCGATGCTGATAGTGGCCAAGCGAGGCTATTCGAAACCGATCCTCGAGACCGCGGATATCCGCGCCGTCTTGTCTCGCTAAGCGGGACAGGGCGGGCCTTTTCCCGTTGACAACCGTACCCGCAAACGAAAATCATGGTTGTGCTTTTGAACGTACCGCAAAGCGGGACGGTAGCTCAGAAAGCGGAACATTGAGGGGAGTCCCATGGAATCTTCCGTAATCGCAGAAACTGTCTCCCGGCCCGGCGATTCCTATCAGCTGCATAGTCTGGATCGCGCCGTGGCCGTGCTTGAGATGCTGGGCGAGAGCGAGACCGCGCTTAGTCTGTCAGAAGTTTGCCAACGCCTGCGTTTGCACAAGAGCACCGCTCACCGTTCGCTTATGGTGCTGGAGCGCAGCGCCCTGATCGAGCGTACGCCGGAAAACCGCTATCGCCTCGGCATGAAACTTTACGAGTTGGGCAACCGTGCCGTCGAGCAAGTGGATCTCCGAACTCGGGTTCACCCGTATTTCCGCCGCCTCGCAGCCCAGGTAGGGGAGACCGTGCACCTGAGCGTGCTGCAAAAAACTTCGATCGTTTACCTGGACAAAGTCGAACCCAACCGGCGCGTCTGTGTGAGCTCTAAAACAGGAACCTCCAATCCTGTTTACTGCACCTCGATGGGAAAGGCGATGCTGGCCTTCCAGCCGCCCGAGGTGATTGAGCAGATTGTTTCCAAGATCCGCTTTGTGCGTTACACCCACAAAACCATAACGTCCAGAGAAGCACTGATGAAGGCGTTGGAGAGGGTGCGGCGCCGCGGTTACGCCATCGACGACCAGGAAATTGAAGCCGGTGTTCGTTGTGTCGGAGCACCGATCTTCGACGAACATCGCCGCGCTATTGCGGCCGTCAGTGTCTCCGGCCCAACCTCAAGGATTACGGCGCCCAACATGCCCGACATCGCCGAGCACCTGCTGCGTTGTTGCCACGACATCTCGCACTCGCTTGGTGTGCACGCAAAAAAACGGCCGCGCGTCCTCTCTGCCTTCGAGCGCCACTACCATAGCTAAGTACTAACGCAGCCCAGCGATCGGGGCGACATCCATGTCGCTATAGTCCTGATTCTCCCCACCCATGCCCCAGCAAAAGCTGTAGGCTCCCGTGCCTACCCCGGCATGGATTGACCAGCCTGGAGAAACCACCGCCTGCAGTGAGTTCATGAGAATATGGCGAGTCTCTTCCGGCGGCCCCATCATGTGAAACACAACCGCCTCGGGCGCAAGATTGAAGTAAAGATAAACCTCAGATCGCCGCATGTGGGTATGGGGCGGCATCGTGTTCCATACGCTGCCGGTGTGGAGGTGGGTCACCCCCATTACCAGCTGGCAGCTCTTCACACCGCCCAGGTAGATGTACTTCGAAACCGTCCTCACATTGCAACTCTCGGCACTGCCGATCACCGTGGGGCTGGCTTCCTCCCTGCGCACCAGGGTTACCGGATAGACGGAATGGGCGGGATAACTAAGCAGATAGAAGATCGCCGGCGAAGATGGATTCTCCGACGCAAAGCACACCTCCGCATTGCCCTTGCCCACGTACAGGCAGTCAAGGTTTTCGAGCGAATATCCTTTGCCGTTTACCACGATCGAACCGCGTCCGCCCACATTCAGAACGCCCAACTCTCGCCGCTCAGTAAAATACTGCGCCCGCAGAGCTGGATCCGTCGGAAGCAAAACCGGGGCTGCAGTGGGCGCCGCGATGCCTGCGATCGTGCGATCCAGATCCAGATAATTCAAACGGAGCGCTCCCGGCTCATACAGTGAATCGAGCAGGAACGTCTCGCGAAGCTCAGCCGTTGTCATGTGCGGATAACGTACGGGATCAGCCAGCAGATAAGTTTTCAAATAGTCCTCCTGAACGTATCGTCTATGGAACAGAACTCGGCGCCTGCTTCACCAGCCAATTCACCAGCTCGATAGCGCCGGCGAGGTTGTCATATTCAGGAGGAAGGTTTTGCCCATTTGTATATTCGTTGTAGACCCACGGATCAGCTACGGCAAACACAGTGCCCCTGCCGTACTTCGCCGTGGCCATCAAAATATCGCCCTTGTCTTCCAATAAAGGAGCCGCTGAACCCTTGATCGAGATGGTGCACGTGTCCTTCATGAACAACGTGTGTGCATGCCGGAACAACGGCCCACCGCCCGGCACCACGATCCTGCCCATTTCATGAGCGGTTCCAACCACATGGTGGCTGAGCACCGGGTTGAAGTGGATGCCGAACAAGTCGGCCAACTGATCCAGATGCTCAATCTCTCCATTGGCAGGATCGTTCGCCATCAGAATCAGCACGCCCCCCTGCTTCACCCACTGGGCCACCTGACTGGCATCTTCCGGCTGCAGGTAGTGAGGGTGTGGATTCTTGACCGGGATGTCAGGAGACACAATGATGTAGAACTGCGCGGGCTTCAGGTTGGCCAACGTCGGCGCGCTATAGAGCGTATCCGTGCTCACGCCATAGCCGCGAAATATCTGGCCAAAAAGAAAAAAGCCACTGTTACTGACATCATTCCACTTGTAGTGGAAGTACTCCTGTTGCCCGGCCGCGTTGGTCCGCTGCTGGCTATTAAACCAGGCATCGACCAAGACCTTTTCTTCACGGTCCGCAGAAAAACTGGTTGCCGGGCTGCACAGGATGCCAACCAGAAGCAATAGAAACGACGTGAGACTTTGCACTCGCTCCCCTGACAAAGCTCGCTAGAAATTGATCTTAAGACTCAACTGCAAAATTCTCGGCTGGTTGGCTTGATTGATCACGCCGAACGTACTCGAGCTGAATGAAGTCGATCCGTTGCTGATAGACCCATTATTGTTTGACCAACCTGGATCGAGCAGATTGGTATGGTTAAAGCAGTTGAAACACTCCGCGCGGGCCTCAAGCTGGATCTGCTCGTGCAAAGGAATGAATTTGACTAGCGCGCGCATCCACGTCGGTGTAATGCGGGCCGTAGAACTGGTAGGGGCGAGTATTTCCATAGGTTCCAGCACTATTAAACGCAAACGAAGCAGGGTTCAGCCAAGCCAGTCGATTCGTGGTGTGGGCGTAAGGATTCCCAATGAGGTTGGGACGGTCGTTGTTCACACCGGTTAGGGATTTGTCTGTGCCGCTGGTGGCGGTAAAGGGAACTCCGGTCGTTGCGGTGACGATGGGTGCGAGCTGCCATCCGCTCAGAAGCAGGCGTCCTCGGTCCCGCCGCCGTTGACCTCGCTGCGGACGATCGCCGAAGTCACAAAATTCTGACGCAGGTCTGACGCGCAGTTGCTGTAGTCCAGATTCGGATGGTTGGGATCCTGGAATTGGTCTCCCGCATTATCTCCGTTCTCCGGTGGTCCGGAGAGGCAATGAGAGATAGGTATAGTTCGTCAACAAAGTGAAATAGTCTGAGAAACGATGCTGCAGGGAAACAAGAAGGCCATTGAAGTTTGAGCCCAGTCCGGTGTAGGCCTCGGTGACCTGGGTGAAATAGGCGCCCTGGGCTGAATTGATGCCGCTCAGTACACGGCGGGCGTTGGTATTGCTGGTGCTGGAGCAGGCAGTACCGGCTTTAGGAACGGTGGTCAGCGCCCCGCAGGAACCCGCAGCCCCCGTCGACTTGCCAGGTATATAGACAGCGGGATTCTGCTCATTGCCCGCCGAGTTGTATATCACCCGCGTACCGAGGTAGGAAGCGGTAAGCGACCAGTTCTTCAGGAACTGCTTTTCTACGCTCAAATTCCAGTTCTGCGAATAGGACTGTTTCAGATTCGTAGGAACCACAAAGTAGGAACCGGAGGTGGGGAAGAACGCATTGCTGGCCGTGGGCGGAAATGGCTTCGGATAAGGGTTGCCGCCGGGATAGGTCGCGTAAGGGTTACTCAAGCCGCCGGCGGGATGCTACCAGCGTAATGGAGTCGCCCCACGGCGCCATGGCCTCATAATGCGATTGGTAATAAAGCGGTGGCTCCTGGAAACCCAGCGTGTACGACGCGCGAATACTCTCCTGCCCTAGCCCTCTGGGATCGAAGGCAACTCCGAAGCGCGGTTCAAAGTGGTCATATTTTGCGTGGTAGTAGCCGTGCGGCACGCCAGGGTCGCCATAAAAGAGCAGTCCCGGAGGGGCTGTCGGATAGACGCGCGATCCGATGCCCGCAGCAAAGTTGGATTCAGAAAAGCTGGCGCCGCGGCCAGTGGTTTCAATCGCCGGCAGCCCGGTAGACCAACGAATGCCTGCATTGATGGTTAACCGCGGGCTGATCTGAATGCTGTCCTGCGCGTACACGCCGGTGTAGTTCTTGCTGAAGTCGACCCCGGTGTTGTTTCCCTGGTAAAGCGAGTACAAACTGCCGATCATAAAATCGGCCAGGCCATCGGTGGTGATACTGCCCGTTGAAAGTGAACTGCCCGTTCGCGTTGTTGGTGCCGTCGTAGACCAGGTAATTGTGTAGGTAGTTGGCGCCGAACGACCAATGGTTTCTGCCTTTGGTCCAGAAGATATCCTCAATCAGATTTACCGAGTTGGTGGTGATGTCTGTGCTCTCGCAAGTTCCACAAGCGCCGGTGAAGGCGCCGGAAATCGTCATGTAGAGGTAGTTCTTCACCGGAGTACTGACTGCGATGCCAACGTCGGTGGGATTGATCAGGTCAGAGGCGAGCTGCGCGGGTAATGAAGTTCCTGGTTCCGCTAATGTGCACGGAGTTAACCAGGCTGGAGCTGATGGTATAGGTGTGACCCAGGGTAAACGACTGAGCCTGGTCATTCAGATCTGGATTGGCGGTGAGCAGAAGATTGCTGTTGAAAAAAGCCGGCTGAGTGAAATGAGTAAGAAAGTATCTTCCGAAGACAGTTTGCTTCTCGTTGACGGTCCAATCGATGCGGCCAATGAACTGATCTTCATTTTGCGGTTGCGGTATTCCGTAGACCAGCTTGCCGCAAGGATTGGAAGTCTGGGGGACGTATTGTAAGAGCTGGAGAGCGGAAGTATTGAACTGCGATACAGGTATTTGGTCATTGGGGAATGGCTGGCCGGTCAAAGGATTGGTCAACTGCTTGAACGCTGATTGCTCTGGCAGCTAGCCCCGTCATACACGCTGAAGTCTCCGTTGAACATGGCCGGCGTGGGAACGTAGCTGGTGATACTGTTTCCTTGCTGGCGAGTCCGGGTTCCCTGGTAGCCGCCGAAAAAGAACAGCTTATCGCGGCGGATGGGTCCCCCGATCGCACCCCCAAATTGATTGCGCTTGAGGGTATCCTGCTTGGTCGAAAAGTAATTTCGCGCATTCATGTCGCCGTTTCGGAAGAAGTCGAACAGTGTTCCATGAAAGCCGTTGGTCCCGGCTTCGGTAACGATGTTGACGACAGCACCCGGATGCAAACCATATTGCGCAGAGAGACCCGACGTTTGCACGCTGAATTCCTGGATGGCATCAGGAAACGGAAAAGGCAGGTTTACATTGGTGAACGCATCGTTATTGTCGGCGCCATCCATCAGATAATTGATGTTGGTCGCTTGCGCGCCGGCGACCGAGATGGCCACGGAGCTGGGATAGTTCTTGGTGCCGACCAGATCACCTAGAGGGGCAGCTTGCGCTCCCGGCGTAAGCAGGATCAGCTGTGTAGCCTGGCGGCCGTTCAAGGGCAAGTCCACGGTCCGTTGCCGGTCGATCACCTGCGAGATCGACTGATCTTCTGTTTGCACCATGGAGGCTCCGGCGGTCACCTGTACCGTTTGCGATACGCCGCCGACCTGCAGCTTGATGTCGACACGCAGGTTGTTTCCCACTTCAATCACAATTCCAGATTGTTGATAGGAGCTGAAACCGGGCGCGCTGACGTTGAGCTGGTAGGGACCCACCGGCAGATCCGGTAGATTGTAACCGCCATCTCCGGAGCTGGTGACCGTTCGATGCAGACCGGATGCCTGCTGCACCGCCTCTACCGTAGCGCCGGAGACGGTTGATCCATTCGCATCGGTGATGGTGCCTTGAATCTGGCCGCCGCCAATAGCCTGTGCCTGCAGGAACTTGTTGGTTGATGGAAAGAGAAGAAGTAGCAGGAGTGGATAGGTTAGTTTCCAGGTCATTCTTGTCTGCCTGGTTGATTGCAAAATCGACCGCATAAGGCCCCCCAAAATACATCGACTTCTTTACGGCTCCAAGGTTTATCAAAACGAACATTCGATGATCAACGGAATTCACGGATTGCTCCGCCAAATGCAACACCGTGTTCCGCTATGCGGGACTGGTGCTAGAGTAGTCGGGAGTGACCGCCTCAAATGCCGATATCCGACGATCTCGCCCGCATCGCTCTGCAGGAACAAGAGCTTCAATTTGCCAGTTTTGACGAGGAGACAGCATGGAGATTGGGAGCAGGAATCCGCGCGTTGGCCGTTTCCCGCAAACTGAGCCTGGTAGTCGATGTGCGCCGTTTTGGGCAGCCGCTTTTCTACACCGCACTTCCAGGGACCACGCCTGACAACGTTGAATGGGTGCGCCGTAAGAGCAACGTGACAATGCGCTTCCATCGCAGCTCCTACGCGATCGGGCGGGAGATGGAGCAGAAGCAATCTAACCTTTTCGACCGCTATGGGTTGCCGGTTGCCGACTATGCCAGCCATGGCGGCAGCTTTCCTCTGCGCGTCGCAGGCGCAGGGGTCATCGGTTCGGTCACTGTGTCGGGTTTACCCGAGCGCGCCGATCACCAGTTAGCCGTCGAAGCTCTGTGTGCGGAGCTCGGCCGCGGGTTCGAGACTCTGCGCCTCGATTAACCATCCAACCAGACCTGGCTGTCGCGGCGTCCAATAGGGCGGATGGGGAGGAATTCTATGGCCAAACTAAACGAAGCAGCACGCGACAAAATACCGGCGACCAAGTTCGCGTTTCCCAAGCAGCGCAAGGAGCCGCTGGAAAACGCCTCCCACGTACGCAATGCGGCGGCTCGTTTCAACCAGGTGGAGGGCGTCACCGAGGCGGAACGCAAGGCGGCGTGGAAGCGCATCGAGGCTGCTGCGAAGAAGTACGACGTGGAATTGAAGAGTTCCAGGTAGAGAATTTCGCCTCCGGGGATTTTTGCGCCTCGCCCGGAAGCGAAAAATCCGGGGGCGCAGTGGAAGGACCCGCGGTGTCTTTTGCGACCTGTACTCTGAAACCGTTGAGTGGTCGGCGTTTATTACCAGCTTGCCCCAATCGGATATAACCACTACCATGGTCCCATGGCAAAAGTAGCTGAGGCCATCGCGCCAATAATCGCGGTGGACAGGAAGGCGGCCCATCCTCTTCACAAACAAATCTACGATGGCTTTCGCCTGGAAATCGTGCGTGGCAACTTGCGGCCCGGCCAGAGGGTTCCTTCCTCCCGAACGCTGGCGATAGAACTGGCCATCTCCCGCATACCTGTTCTCAACGCATATGCGCAGCTGTTGGCCGAGGGATATTTCGAGAGCCGTAAAGGCTCAGGGACGTTCATCTCTGACGCTCTGCCCGAAAGCCTGACGGTTTGCAAAGATCGAACGCTGCTGCTTAGGCAGGCAGATTCAGGACCGCGGCCGGTAGCGCGGCGTTTGTCGCTTTTCTCTCCGTTGAAGCGTGATGCGTGGTCCGGCGGTTGGGGCGCGTTCAGCGTGCATCAACCAGCGTTCGACCGATTTCCATTTTCAGTATGGTCAAGCCTCATCACGCGTCATTCTCGAGGACCTCGTCTCAGCGCTATCCACAACATCGATCCTCTTGGTTCGGAAACATTTCGCGATGCCATCTGCACCTACCTCCGCACGGCGCGCGCGGTCCATTGCGAGCCGCACCAGGTGATGGTGGTTTCCGGGTCCCAACAGGCGCTCGAGATTTCGGCTCGTGTCCTGTTGGAGCCGGGGAACGCCCTTTGGATCGAGGAACCAGGTTACCGGCTGGCAAGAAGAGCCTTTGAAGGTGCAGGTTGCCGCCTGGTCCCTGTTCCAGTCGACCAGGACGGCATGATCGTATCCGCCGGAATCAAGCGATCCCCGAAAGCCCGTGCGGCCTACGTGACCCCTTCGCACCAATACCCGCTGGGTTCGACGATGAGTGCGGGGCGTCGCATGCAATTGCTGAACTGGGCGCAGAGTGCGGGCTCCTGGATCATTGAGGACGATTATGACAGCGAGTATCGCTTCGAAAGCCCGCCGATTTCTTCCTTACAGGGCCTTGATCGGAATGATCGGGTCATCTATATCGGAACTTTCAGTAAGGTCCTCTTTCCTTCCTTGCGTCTTGGCTACATCGTGATTCCAGAGGATCTGGTAGAACACTTCGTTGCTATTCGCTCGGCGATGGACATCTTTCCCGCTTACCTCTATCAGGAGGCCCTCAGCGACTTTATGCGCGAGGGACACTTCGCCCGTCATATCCGAAAGATGCGACTGCTTTACAGCCAACGCCGAACCGCACTCGTCCACAGCATTCGGGAGCAATTCGGCCCTGAACTGGAGATCCACGGCTCCCAGGCCGGCATGCATCTTGCGGTGACGCTCCCCAGCGGTTACAGCGATCGGGAGATCGCAGTCAGAGCTGCGAGCAAGGGTCTCTGGTTGTGGCCGCTGTCGCCTTCTTATTTAAGCAAGCCCGCCCGCGAGGGATTTATCCTCGGTTTCGGCAACACGCCGGCGGAAGAAATGCCTCGGGCCGTCGGTCAACTCCGAACCCACATGTTGGGTTAGAAGCTACTGCTTTTCTCTCATCTTTTCTCTCATCCAGGGTGTGAAGGTGAGCCCGACCAGGATGCCGTCCGGGTCCATAAAACGACTGACGGTTTGGCCCCACGGTTCCGCCTTATTGCGGATGAGCATGTGGTGCCCCTGGGCCTCAAGTTCTGCCGTGGCGGCTGCGACGTTCTCCACATCAAATTCCAGCCATGCCTGCGGCACCGGCAGGTTGGTGGGCCAGGATTCATGGCCAAAACAAGATTGCGCTGCCTGGGAGAGAGGCCAAAGAGCGAAGCTCTTCGCCCCCTGCACAGCATCCGTGTGCAGATAACCGCCAGCCTCTTCTTTGAAGGGGATTGCCAGGGTCCCAGCGTACAATTTGCGGCTGGCGGCAACGTCACGCACGATAGGGCCAAAACCTGCGATGAACAGTACTTTTGCCTTTTCCAGTCCTTGCATAGCATCTCCTTTATTCGCAACCAAAGCCGTTCCGGTTGCTGCCAAACCGGCGATGAATTGTCTTCGTGTCATACGTCCGAAGATAGGGTTGCCGGCGCAACTACGTCTTGAACAAATCGGACATGAGCAGAGTACTTTCTGCGGATCGCAGCAGAGTGGTGGGCGGCTCATTCGCAAAACGGCGTACTTCTCGTGTCATATGCGCCTGGTCGCTATAGCCTGCGCAGGCGGCGAGGTCTACCAGGCTTCGTTTGTGTTGACTGGCGATCCTGAGCAAACGCTGGAAACGAAGTACAGAGTGAAACGTCTTGGGGCCGTAGCCAACCGCCGCCGAGAACCTTCTCTGCAACTGACGGGGGCTTATCCCCAGCACCTGGCTCAGCTGCTCCACTTTGGCCTGCGGGTTTCGCGCCAGCCAGCGGATACCGTGGGCCACCGCTGGATCATACGGGGTGAACTGCTTGCGATCGGCAAGCAGAGCTTCGCCAAGGGCTGCCGCTTGCTGTGCAGCATCTGCCTCGCGGACGCGGTCGAACCGATCGTTCCTGATTGCGCCACAGAGAGCACGGAGCGGGACGGACTGGTTGAGCAGCTCCATGGCTGGTAAACCAAGAAGACCCGGCGCGCGGCCGGGATGGAGACGAGCGCCCAGGATTCGGGTGCCGGCAGAGAAGCTTACCGCAAATGGATCGGTCCATGGACCGACGGCGACCGGCGGATCCTGGTTGATGAAGACGATGTCCACGCAGGCATCGGGCAATACCTGCTGCGTATATTCACCACTCGTTCCAGAAATGGTCTGGGTCCAGAAGCACAAGAAATAGTCAGACAGCGGCAGCGGCGCCGGGAATTCCCGGTACTCGGAACGTAGACTCTGCGGATGGGTATCAGTATTCATAGAACCGCAAGTTTCCTGCGGGCAATCCCAGGTCCTTCGCCTGGATGCTGATTTGGATAGAGTAGATCACATGCTGACCGAGAGGAGTGCTTTGCGCGTAGCGATCGACACCGGCGGCACGTTCACTGATTGCGTCTACCTCGCCGCCGGGGAACTCAAGGTGCTCAAGGTTTTTTCCACGCCCGCCAATCCGGCGCAAGCCGTGCTCGACGGCCTGGCCCGCATTGGGGCCGGCAAGGCGCTCGATGTGCGCCACGGCACGACCGTCGGAACCAACACCATGTTGGAGCGGAAGGGCGCCCGGGTTGCGTTTGTGACCACGGCGGGCTTTGAAGACACGATCGCCATCGGCCGTCAGACCCGCAGCAAACTCTACGACTGGTTTGTGCCGCTGCCGGTATGCCTGGTGCCCCGCGCTTTACGATTTGGGGTGCCGGAGCGGGTGAGCGCGGAAGGGGAAATCCTTCGCGCTCCCACGGAAGAAGAATTAGACATCCTGGTCAATCAAGTGCGCGACAGCGGGGCTGAAGCCATAGCCATTTCGCTGCTGTTCTCCTTTGCTCAGCCGGAGACGGAAAAACGTGTAGAAGCCGCTCTCGAATGTCTCGGACTTCCCATCTCGACCTCGCACCGCATCCTGCCCGAGTTTCGCGAATATGAGCGCGCTTCGACGATCGTCGTTAACGCCTACCTGGCCCCCAGGATGCAGAGCTATCTGCTGCATCTGGAGCAGAGCGTGGCCACCCATCACGCAGGGGGCTGCGTGGATGTGATGCAGTCGTCGGGAGGCATCCTCTCTGCCCGGCGCGCTGCGCCTGAGCCGGTGCGGACCGTGCTGTCGGGTCCCGCGCGGCGGTGTGATCGGCGCCTGCCAGGTGGCTCGCTGGGCCGGCTTCGAACGCGTCATTGGATTTGACATGGGTGGTACATCGACCGACGTTTTCCTTTCTGATGCCGCGGGTCCTCCGCTCACCCGCGAATCCACCGTGGCCGGCGTTCCGGTAAGCATGCCTATGCTCGACATTCATACTGCCGGCGCCGGGGGCGGATCCATTGCCCGCTTCGATGCCGGCGGCATGCTGCGTGTGGGACCCGAGTCTGCGGGTGCGGACCCGGGTCCAATTTGTTTTGGCCGCGGAACCCTGCCCACCGTTACCGATGCGAACCTGTTGCTGGGGCGGTTGGACCAGGAGAGCTTTCTGGGCGGTGGCGTGCAGCTCGATCGGACAGCGGGCGAAGCAAATCATGGACGAGAAAAAAGGACCGCTGAAGACAACCGAGGAGTTCGCCGCCGGCATACTGCGCGTAGTGGAAACGCAGATGGAGAAGGCCATTCGCGTAATCTCGATCGAGCGCGGGCACGACCCCCGTCAATTCACCCTGGTTGCGTTTGGGGGCGGAGGTCCGCTGCATGCCTGCGCGCTGGCGCGGGCGCTACGCATTCCCACCGTCCTGGTTCCCGCCATGCCTGGCGCACTTTCGGCCATAGGTATTCTGCTGGCTGATGCGGTGCGCGATTATTCCCGCACCGTGATGCTACCGGCGGAAGCGACAGAAAGTATCGACGCCATCTTTGCGGAACTCGAACAGCGAGGGGTTGCGGAGTGGGTCGCCGAGGGACTGCAAGGTCTGGCCGAGCGCACGGTGGATTTACGTTACCGCCGCCAGGGCTATGAGCTGAATGTTCCCTACAATGCGCAGTCGATCCAGTCCTTTCATCATCTGCACCAGCAGCGTTATGGATTCAGCGACGAGCGTAAGCCGGTAGAAGTGGTGAATTTGCGTTTGCGCATGATCGCGACTGCTGAGCCCTACTCGCCCGCGTATCGGGAACCTACGCCAGGAGACGGTGCCGCCGCCTGCTATGCGGAACGTCCGATTCACTTCGCGGGCAAGTGGGTATCCTCTCGCCTTTACAAACGGCAAAGCCTGGTCCCGGGCGACGCAATTCGCGGGCCGGCCATGATCACTGAATACACCTCGGCGACCGCATTGCCCCCGGATTGCTGCGCGCGCGTCGATGGCTTTGGGAATCTGGTCATCTCTGTCGAGGAGCGCGCATGAGCTTTACCGCTTCCGATCCCATCGAGCTGGCAATCTTCCAGAGCGCGGTTCATTCCATTGCCGAGGAGATGGGTGCAGCCCTGCGGCGGACCGCGCTGTCTCCCAACATCAAGGAACGGCGGGACTATTCCTGTGCCGTCTTCGATGCCCGGGCGCGGGTGATTGCCATGGGTGATCACATGCCGGTCCATCTTGGTTCCATGCCCATGTCTGTGCAGGCTGCGGTGTCGGCGATCGAGTTTGCTCCCGGCGACATCGCTATTCTCAACGATCCCTTCTTCGGGGGAACCCACCTTCCTGATATCACCATGGTGCTTCCTGTTTTTTTACCGGGAACGGATCGCGCGGCCTTCTATATTTCCAATCGCGCCCACCATGCGGATGTGGGAGGAACCTTTGCCGGATCGATGGGACCGGCGAACGAAATTTTTCAGGAAGGCATAAGAATTCCTCCGGTACGCATTGTGCGCGGCGGCCAAATCGATCGCGAAATGTTGAACCTCATTCTCCTCAACGTGCGTACCGCGAAGGAACGCGAGGGCGATTTGGAGTCGCAGATTGGCGCTTGCCGCGTGGGCGAACAGCGGATTTTGCAATTGGTCGAAAAGTACGGCCAGGCAAATTTGCAAGCGCTCATTGAGGAACTGCTCAACTATTCTGAGCGCCTGGTGCGCGCGGAGCTGCGCGCAATGCCACCCGGCGAGTTTAGTGCGGAGGATTGGCTGGACGACGACGGCGTAACCGATGGCTTGCGCAAGATCGCAGTTCGACTACGCTTCGATCCCGAAGCAGCCTCCATCGAAGTGGATTTCGCCGGCTCTTCCGCCCAGGTGGCCGGTAGTGTGAACGCCGTGCGTGCCATCACTCTCTCTGCCTGCTTCTACATGCTGCGTTGCCTGTTAGCAGAAGACGCGCCGGCGACCGCGGGAATCCTGCGGCCGCTTACCCTGCACACGCCCGCCGGCAGCATCGTGGATGCGCTTTCGCCCGCGCCGGTAGCCGGCGGGAACGTCGAAACCTCGCAGCGCATCGTAGATGTTCTGCTGCGCGCTCTGTCGCAGGCGATCCCAGCCCGGGTGCCGGCTGCCAGCGCGGGCACCATGAGCAACTTGACTATCGGGGGCATTGATCCCCGCACGGGCGAGCCCTTCACTTATTACGAAACGGCAGCAGGAGGCATGGGCGCGCGGCCCGGCCTGGATGGGATTTCCGGTGTGCAGACCCACATGACTAATTCGCTCAACACACCGATCGAGGCGCTCGAATATGCCTATCCATTCCGGGTGCGTCGCTACGCGTATCGTGACGGCTCAGGCGGAGCAGGGCAATTTCGCGGAGGAGACGGATTGATCCGGGAAGTCGAACTACTGGCTGACGCGCAAGTTACTCTGTTGGCAGATCGCAGAAAGCTGCGTCCCTACGGTTTGCAGGGAGGCGAAGAAGGAGCCTCCGGCAAAGCATGGGTTACAACGCAAGCCGGCGAAGAGCAAACCACCTTGCCCGGCAAATGCAGCCAACGCCTGGCCAAGGGCGACATCCTGCACATCGAGACACCGGGTGGCGGCGGTTGGGGCAAACCTAAGTGAGTACGGGGAAAGAAACCGCAGGTCCCTCCACTACGCTGCGCTCCGGTCGGGATGACAATTCTGTCGCAAGGGTCAAGTATTTCCCCGCTGGAGCTCTTGCGGGTACAACAGAATTGTCATCCCGACCGGAGCGCAGCGTAGTGGAGGGACCTGCGGTTATCTTCCCCGTCATGAATCATTTCATCAAGAACCGCCGCGGTAATTCAACGAGCAAACACAACGCCGGCACGTTGGGTTTTCACTTACCCGCAGCGACTGCCGGAACAGCTTAGCTGCTTCGCCATTCACCACCTCTTCCAAACTGGAAGAAGAAACATTCCCAACGGCCCGATGGAAAAAGCACGGCCGAACCGATCCATCCACTTCAATCACCGCGGAAACCCAGGGAGCATTGCAAACAGGCGACTCAGGAGATGCTTGCCCGAGGTGTTCACGGAACCGCCGGGCAATTCGTCGAAGCTTCTCCGGCCCTTCCGCGATAAACCCGCGTCGAATGTCCTCTTCGTGCTCAACAATCAGACGCTCGATTTCTTCCTCAAGCTCGCCAGCCTCCTTCACCGTAAGCGCAATCTCGCTTTGTCTCTCTCCCGGCCACACCAACGCTCGATTGAAGGCTTCCGATGTAACGTCGGCCGCCAAAAACGAAATGGAATCGAACCCCAGCAACCTGGCCGCCACCACAGTCGAGCGAAGATGCTGGTGATTAGCCTTTTGAACCGTAGTGCGACACGCAATGACCATGTCAGGCTTCCGCGCACGGATCTCAGCCACGCCCCGGCCAATCAAACCAAATGCCCCACGAACACGGCGGATAGAGTCATGGATCTCGCCAGGTCCGTCAATCGAAACGATCACCTCATCGAATAACCTCGAAACCTCGTCCGCGCGTTTGACCAACAGTAAGCCGGTCGTCAAAAGGGTAAGACGAATGCCCAGCTCACGAAAAAACTGACAAAGAGCGTCAAGATCGCTGTGCAACAGAGGCTCACCCCCCGTCAACACCACCTGCTCTACGCCAAGCTTGCGCAGCGACGCCCGATGGCGGTCCAGGTCGGCCACCCGCACCTGCTCGTGGGTCTCTCGCTTCCAGATATCACACATGACACAGCGACAGTTGCAGTGGCTATGGACGTTCAGGATGAGAATCGGCATGCGCGCCAGAGCGGAAGCCTCCAGCCCGGACGATGCAACGCTTTCCTCATGCAGCAGGGGCACGACGCACTCTCTTTCCGCCGACAGAAAAATCGCTTCCCAAAGTTTCTTCAGCTTGCGCGATGAGCTTTTCCATCGGGGCGCGAACCCATCGCCGCTGGCCCTCCACCTCGAAAAGCTGCAGTCCGTGCTTGAGTTCATTGGGAAGGCGCTCAAAGAGCGTTGGGCCTACCAGTTCAACCCGGCCGGCAAGCATGACCAGTTCGACCTGTGCCATGTTCAGCTGCCCCAGCATCTCAGCTGGACTTAGTCCGCAATCGCGGACCACCAATACATCCGCGACGGAACCCGGCTTGAGCTGACCTTCTCCTCGCCGCAAGCGCAGGATATCTGCCGCACGATTGGTCACCATGTCATAGATCTTCGCGGCGTCCAGGCCAATGTGGGTCCGCGCAAAGCGAATCTCATCCAGCAGGTCACCGGCCGCAGTCAGAGGAGAGTCGCTGCCCAGCGTCACCTTGTTGAGAGACTTAACGAACGCAGGTGAGAGCGAGTGATCGAACAGAAACTTGTTCGAAGTAGGGCAGAGGATGACCGCCGCCTGTCGCTGGTTGATCAGGGCGACTGCTTCAGGGGTGCACCCGAGTCCATGAACAAGCACTGTACGCTGGTCGAGAGCATGCATGCGGTCCAGAGCAAACACTTCCTCTGCGCTTTCCTCATCGACGCCTTCCGCAGCATGCAGAATGAAGGGCGCATCCTCGCGGCTCCGGGCAATTTTCCCAGCCAGGTCCGGCTCAAGCGAAAGCGAGTGTGCCCAACCGAACCCGGAAACCACCCTGACCGGAAATCCGGGACCCACTAACTCCTGGGTAATCGGGTTGTGATGACACACCGTGGTCACACCACTGAGCAGGTTGCGGATCGCTCCCCACCACAAACGAACCGGTTTGGGTACATCGCGATGGAGTGCAATCAGCGACGCATGGTTGGCGTGAATATCTTCGGCCCACTGTTTCGCATTCTCATACGGACCATCCCCGATATTGGGGAAGAGACTGAATTCCAGATGGTCGTGGGCGTTGATCAGACCCGGAAGCAGCAGAAATCCTGAGAGATCAATCGAGATTTCCCCCAGGGAGCGAAACCGCTCACTTGACCGGCCACCGTTCTGGGCCAGATGGATCATCCCTCCAACAATCGAAAGGGAAGCTGGTTCAGCCGAATCTGGGCCACGCGCACACCGGCCACCCGTAAGACGAACCGAACCGCCAGCGTCCTGCGCCACCAGTCGCGATCGCCGCGACACCGGCGGCTTTCGCAGCTGCAGCACATAGATCGCCGGAAGGCCGGCCGCAGATTCGTACAGATCTTCCCGGCCACACTCCTCAAAAATGTGCCGTTCCGGAATTCCAAACGCCTGCTCAATCAGAGAAACCTGCGTAAACCCACGGTCCTCGAAAGCCTGGATGATCCTGCTCAGCGGCCATCCTCGTCCATCCAACTGTGTGCCTCTCTTCCACTGCAGAGACGCTTCTGTTTCTGGATGCATATCCGTGAGGAAAATCATTGCCCCGGGACGCGACACCCGATCGATCTCCTGCGCAAAGCCTTCGACATCGTCAAGATAGCTAACCACGAAGGAAGACAACACGAGATCGGCCGTAGCGTCACGGACTGGAAGGGCTGTGCAGCTCCCCAGAAGTAGTTCGCAACCGTGGTTGAGCTTGCTGGCAGCCAACCCCAGCATCACCGGGGAAATATCCACGCCGACCAGGCTTCTCGGAGACCGGCCCGCGAATTGTCCAAGCCATCGCCCTGTACCACATCCGGCGTCGAGGACATCCAGCCCGCGAACATCGCCAAATCTGGGTAAGAGCACACGCTGTTCCAGCGCAAGCAGAGGGTTTGGCTGGGTGTCATAACTGGGAGCCCAGCGATCAAATACTTCTGAAGGCAAGCAGGAGAGCTGGCTCATAAACTCTCCCGCTTCGGCTTGCGCAGTTGAACGAATGCGTTGGCCCACTCGAGTTCAAGCGGAAAGCTATAGAAGCGGAATGTGTACCGCCACCAGCTCAACAGCTTCAGAAAAATACGGCTCCATTGCGGCGCGCGAATATCCTGCACCGTCGGCCAGCGGGAGGCAACCACGGTTTCAAAGTTATCAATCAGCCTCTTCGTCTTGGGCTTGAGCCACGGGGCGTGGGTATCGATTCGTAACGTGTAATCCAGCCACTCTTTACTCGCCCACCCGGCCGGGCTATCTGGAAAGGCAATCTTGTCGTCCACCTCTCCATACATCTTGTCTGGCTGTGGCGTCGGAGTGTAATGCTGCACAATAATTTCAGAGGCCGGATTGATTCGTTTCAGCTTGCGAATAAAACTCACCGTCTCCCTGGTGTCGCGCTCTGGATCACCCGGGTTGCCGATGACAAACGAAAATTCAGGGATGATTCCGAACTGCCGCGTGCGATGGGCCATCGTCAGCGTCTCTTCGGTGGTGATGCCTTTTTGCATCTCCTTCAACACCCAATCAGAGCCAGACTCGGCTCCAAAAAAGATCATGGTGCAGCCGGCCTTCTTAATTGCCTCCAGCGTAGCGTCTGAATAGCGAGACATAATATCCACGCGGGCTTCGCACCACCACCGAAGATTGAGCGGCGCCATACGGTCGGCCAGCTCACGCGCGTGATCTTCGCGCAGAAAAAAGTTCATGTCATAGAACTGAACCGAGTCGGCTCCATAGCGCGCCACGAGGTAGTTCAGGATCTTCACTGTCCTTTCCGGAGATTCCATTCGTTCTGCTCTCCCGTACGCGGCATGCACACCGCAGAAGCTGCAGTTGAAAGGACAACCGATGCTGGCATGATGGACCGCGGTGCGCTTGCCGAAAAAGGAAGGCCGCAGGTACTTCTCCACCGGAAGGCGATGAAAGGGGGACCACGGAAATTCATCGGGCCCCTTCATGGGCCGTTCCGGATTGGTGCGGTGAAATCCGAACGAGTCCTTATAGCAGAGCCCAAGGATCGAATCGAGCGTACGCTTGCCCCGCAGCGCGTCGATCAGCTCCAGCAGGGTATCTTCGCCCTGCCCACGCACCACATAGTCGACATACTTCGCATTGAGGGTGGTATCAGGATAGAGGGAAGGGAAGTAACCTCCCCAGACGATCCGCACCTTTGGCCGCAGGCGGCGTATCTCGCGACAGGTCTCCATCGCCGCCACCATCTGGGGCCCCGGCATGCAGGAAACGCCAAGCAGCTCGACCTGGTGGGTGTTGATGGTACTTAGAATCGCAGCGGTAGGATCCTCTTCCAGGTTGCCATCGATAATCCTGTATTCCTCGCGGCCTTCGAGCACTGCTGCGAGCGCCAGCACCGCCAGCGGGAGCCGGCAATTGCGAGGCTTGGTGGCCCGGGGATGGAAAAGGATGATCATTTCACTACCTTGGCGCTATAGATTCTGAACCGGGATGGTTTGCGCGCCCGCCGAAGGCCGGCCAGCAACGGCCGCAGGTGCCAGCGGATACCGTAATAAGGAGCATGGGTATGCCACCGGACATGTAAGCGCCGTTCGATAGCCCGCAGTCGCTGATCGGTAAGAAATTCCATGCTCCGGAGTGCGTCGGATGGAAAGCCATAGCGCTGGACAAATAAGGCACGGCGCTCTTCGAGCATTCGCAGCCCGCTCCACTCGTCGCCGTACCACGGAGAGTCGGCGATCACAATCATGCCGTCGTTGCGAACACAGCGAAGCGCTTCTGCCAATGTCTTTTCGTAGTTTTCCGAATAATGGAACGACGCATTAAAGATCGCCAGGTCAAATTGAGAATCCGCAAACGGCAAATTGTCGAGTTCTGCTTGCACCCGCGGAAATAGTGAGCCCAGTCGCTCCGTATAGTGGGTGGCCGCTCCCAGCCCATCCTGATTGTTGGTAAGTAGATCGACGGCGACAGGTATGTGGCCTTGGCTTTGCAGGCGATAGCTCATCCAGCAGTTACCCGCGCCCAGGTCCAGAATGCGAAGGCGAGTCTTCGTCAGTGAGGCAATCCGGGGGAGAAGGTTCCGTTCCATGTAGCGAAAGGTCCGCGCGCGAATGGCCCACTGCGAACTGAGGAGGCCCGATAGATCCCGATACGGAAGCGCGAGATAGTAGTCGCTCTCTGCACTGCCTCGTCCTTCCGATGCCCGAATCGATTGATAGTCGTTGATAAACCGTGCGTAGCGAAGTATACGGTCCGGCAACAGCGCTCTCAATATTCCTCGCTCACAGCTCAATCTCAACCCGCAGGCAGAGCAGTCAATCACCGTGGCCTCGGCCTGTTGCAAGTAGCCGATCGGAGCCAAAGCAGCCCGGGCATCGCAGCACAATTTCGGCGCCTTGCTCTGTGTAATTGCTTATCACCTGTTCCGGCGCGCTTAGCAGCATCGCCCCTCCGCCCGTTCGAAGTGGATAAGCATGTGATCGCCGAGCGTTCTGACCCAGGGCAGCCGGCAAATATAGCTGTCGATTCGGCGAGACAGCCGGAGCAGCCGCGGATGTTTACGCACCAATGGTTCCAGGTACGAAGGAGGAACTGCTATGCCGATCCCGGTGCAGGAACGCATACGAAAGAAAGAGGAGAAAGAACGCCTGACCGCCCGCAGCGTTGGATACCTTACTCGTACCGTCAGCCCCTCTACTTTCACGGTTGCAACTCCCGAGCATCTGCGGAACGCCTTGCGGAACTGTCCGTGAAGTACAAACCAGACCATCTCTGACAGGCAGTAGCGAGTGGAAAGGCAGATGAGGACGGGAGCACTCGTAGTGATCAGTTCCGCCAACTGGCGGGCGGTATGGTTCAAGTCCGCGACACAGTTCAATCCGGAAAAGTTCGAGAAGGCGGCGTCGAATAACTCTCCCCGGTCGAGCTCAAAAAGCTGCTCTGTTGCCAGATGGCGGAACTCGATCGGCGCCTCCGGGTCTTCGCTCCGCATGCGCTGGCGAGCCCTATCGATCATTCGCTTGGAGGCATCGCAGGCCACAACAGACATGTCATGCTGCGCCAGGAAGAGAGCATCTTCTCCGGTTCCACAATTGAGCTCCAGGATATGAGACCCGGGTTCGACAGTGTCGAGCAGAACGTCCCAGACGGCTTGACGCTGGGCACGGCCAATCATGGAGTGGGTAAACATGTCATCGTATTTCGCGGCCAGGCGGTCGAACGCGAGGACTGTCTGGTTTTCGACAGCGACGGTCATGCTTCCACCTCCGAGACGGTCGAGAGCAGCCCCGCCCGAGCCTGCTCGATACTGTGGCGAAGACTGGTGGCGCTCTCTGAATTCGCTGCACCACTGCCGGCCAGGCGGGCGAGCTGCACTTCCTCTCGCAGCAGCCTGTCAGCGTAGCCATAGAACTTCTGCGAGTGACGGCCCTTAATCTTCAGCTCGCGATCGGAGCTTGTGCCCCATGGCTGCAGCTGAACCAGGCGGTCCGACATCTTCTTGTAGTAAGGAGTTCCCTTGATGGGATACGACACCGTGGTAAAGAAGATGTCCGGCTGCGAGGTGCTGACGTGGCGAATCGTAGCCTCAATGTCTTCCAGATCTTCGCCCTCGTAACCCCACATCAGGAACATGCCGCTTTCAATACCGCGCTCCCGGCTCATGGCGACCGCCTGCTGCACCTGTTCGACCTTGACCCCGCGCTCCATGGAATCGAGGAGCCGCTGCGATCCGCTTTCCGACCCTATCCAGATGCGAAAGCAGCCCAGCTCCGCCAAAAGATCCAGCATCTCCGGGTTCAACCGGTCCGCGCGCGAGATGCACTCAAACGGAATGCGCAGGCCGCGCCTGCGCATCTCGGCGGCATAATTGCGCAGCCACTGGTGGTTGATGGTGAAAACATCGTCCGACACCCACACCATGTCGGGGCTATAGGTATTCAGCAGCCACTCCACTTCGTCCACTACCAGCAGAGGATTGCGCCGCCGGTGTGTCTGTCCAAAGACCTGGTGGCTGCACCAGCGGCACTTGTAGGGGCAGCCGCGTGCGGTGATGAAGTTCACTGATCCCTTTCCGTGTGCGTCGCGCCAGGTCTTTACATAACGGTGGATATCGATCGCCTGGCGAGCCGGCCAGGGTTGGCTATCGAGATCTGAGATCTGTCGTCCGCTGGCCGGTTTCGTGCATGGTCCCGGCCGAATCGAGGTATGCAATCCCGGCAATGGTCGAGTAGGAGTCGACGCCGGCGCGAAACGACTCAAGTAATTCTCCGACCGTGAGCTCGCCCTCGCCAAACACCACGAAATCGGCTCCCGCCTGGAGATATTCCAGGGCGTAAGCACCAGGTTCCGGACCACCCACGATTGTCTTCCAGCCCGCTTCGCGTGCGACCTTAAGTGTCTCGACCACATTCTTGCGCGTCATCAGGTTCGCATAGATGCCCAATACCGAAGGCTTCTCGCTGCGCAAGTGGGAGAAAAGCGCATCCCTGCTGGAGAACGTAGTATCGAATACTTCGACATCGAACCCTTGTTTTCTGAGGTGCGAACACAGATACAAAATACCCAGCGGCGCGTAGGGCTTCAGGATCTGAAGCTCTTTGGGATCTTCGTAGAGAAAGTAACCGTGTGCTAGTAAAAGCTCAGCCATTTACCCCTCCTCATCGCGCCGGTTGAGCGATCTGCAGTTGAACCAGCTGATCGCTGCTCGCAGCTTCATAGTGCGCGAAGGTAGTTGCCTCAGAATTCCTGCTGCTTTGCTCCATGGCAAATACCTTTCGCCAAAGCGAGATCAAATCACTCGCGGCGCGCTGGTTGTGCCACGAGTCAACCTCAGCGTGGAGAGCATTGCGCAGGGCAAGATAAAACTCATCTTTGTAAGCCGCCTTGAACATCAGGCACAGGTCGTCGCTATCGGTCCAATTTCTCTTGGCGCCGATCTGCTCCTGCACCCGATCGAAGAATGCGGTGCCGGGAAGTGGATAGGAAACCGAAATGCCTACGTCATCCGGCCGTGTACTCCGGACCAGCGATATTGTTTGCTGAATGTCTTGCCACTGCTCTCCGGGGTAGCCGAACTGCAGAAAATAGCAGGCGCGAATCCCGGCTTTCCTGAGCCGCGCGCGAGCAGCTTCCACCTCGGCAACCCGCAATCCCTTATCCATGGAATCCAGCACCTTTTGCGATCCGGATTCGACCCCCATCCATACTTCCGCGCAGCCCGCCCGTTTAAGGCTGGCCACGGTTTCTTCGCTCATCAGGTCGGCGCGCGATTGGATTTTGAATGGCAATACGCAGTGAGTCGCCTCAACCTCGTCCGCGAACTGTTTCACCCAGTGCGCATTGAGAGCAAAAATGTCATCTCCAAACCAGATATGCTGCACTCCATAAACTTCCTTCAGCTCGCGAATTTCAGCCGCGACCTGCTGGGCAGAACGGAGTTGAAACTTGTTTCCGGAAATCGGTTTGGCACACCAGTTGCACCGGTAGGGGCATCCACGGCTGGCGACAACATTGGTGGAGAAGTAGCCGTGCGCCGATTTCCACGCTTCCCGGTAGGGGTCCAGATCAATCAACTCGCGCGCCGGCTTGGTCAGGTTTTTCCAATCCGGGTTGCGCGGCGAGTTGATTGAGCTTTGCACCACGATGCCCCCCGCATCGAGGTGCAGGACCCCAGCTATTTTGTCGCTGAGTACGCCTCCGGTAAGGATGAACGCACACAACTCCACCAGGCTTTGTTCGGCTTCGCCTACCAGCACAAAGTCGGCCCCGTTTTGCAGGTACTCTTTGGCATGGTCGGTTGCGTCCGAACCGTGAGCAATGACGATGGCTCCCGCGTCCCGTGCGGTTTGGGCCAGTTGCCACGCCAGCTCACGCATCCGCGTTAAGCACATCTTGGAGAGAAAGTTGAAGTCGTCTTCATAGATGGCGAGAATGGCCGGTTTTTCGTGCCGCAGAATTTCGAGAAAACCGCTCACCGGGTCTTGCAGCATAGGATCGAATACGGCTGCGGACATTCCGTGCTGGCGCAAAGCCGTGGCCGCATAAAGAGTGCCGAGCGGCGGATACGGTTGCATCTTCCGCACCTGCTTAGGGTCGTAAGGGAGATGATACGAATGTGCCAACAGGATATCCGCCACAACTTACCTCAAAGGTCCATCTGACTAACACGCACTTGCTGGAAGCTTAGGGAGCGACTGGCCAGTTATGAGCGAACGCCGCTCGGTCAGCCGCTCGGAGACGGCAGCAAGCCAAAGCTCCCAGGGAAAAGAGCATCGGCTCGAATTCAAACGCCAGCGAATGGGCGAGCGAATGAGGGATTGCACTGCATGCCGCAACCGCGACTGACTTTCCGTCTGCCGGCATATCTGGCTGTTGAGCAGAAAATATTCCACCAGTCGATTCAGCCGAGCGAGTTCCTTGCCCTTGAGCCAGGGAAGCATATTCGCGCCCAGCGGCATCTCCATCCAATCTTGCAGGGATTGCGGTTCAGGCACGCCGAGTTCCCGTAACTGGGGCCAGATGGGAATGCCAGGATACGGAGTAAAGATATTGGGCGAGAACCTCACATTAGGAAATTGCCGGGCGATATCGCTCATGGTCTGAAACGTAACCGTGCGATCGGCCTCAGTCTCACCCGGATAAGCAAAGATGAGATTGAACGTGACCCGTATTCCGGCAAGATTCGCTTTGCGCGCCGTCTCGTACATCTCGTTGACGCGTTGATGCCGCTTGTTCATCAACTTCAGTACCGGCTCAGAAGTGGACTCGGTGCCGAAGCCCATATGCGACACGCCGCTCTTACCCAGCAGCAGAACTTCCTCTTCGCTCATGCGGCAGAGGAAGTCGGTCGAAGCCTGGAATGTCCAGCGAAATTTGACTCCGGAGGCGATGATTCCGCGAGCGATGGCCAGCGCCCGGTCAAGCTGCACGGGGAAGTTCGAGTCGAGCAGGGCCACTTCTTCAATCCGGTACCTGGTCACTAGTTCCGTGAGTTCAGAGACCACGCGCTCCGCCGAAAGAGCATTGAAGCGCCGTTTGTAAAAGACCATGTCTGTGCAGTAGTTGCAGGCATAGGGGCAGCCGACGCTGGTGGCGTATCCAATTTTCCTTTCACCGCTGAGCTTCTCGTAAGCATCGAAATCCATCAGGTCAAAAGCAGGAATGGGAAGCGCATCGAGTGGTTCTACGCGGCGATCCGGATTGTGCCTGCGCTGCCCTTTCCATTTCCAGGAAACTCCCGGGATCCCGTCCAGCGACCGCTGTTCCAGCAGCGCTTCGGCTAATTCGACCAGTGTGACTTCACCTTGTCCGCGCACCACGATGTCGACAAACGGCTCGCTGAGCGTTTCGTCGGGCAGCAGAGTCGGATGCCAACCGCCAAAAATAATTGGCAGCCAGGGAAGGTCACTCTTGATCGCAGTCGCTATTTCGATCGCGCCCTTGATCATCGGTCCGGTAAGCACCGAAATGCCGATGCACAGAGCGTCCACGCTTTCACACATAATGTGCGTTCGATAGTCAGGATCAATTGCCGCGTCAATCAGCAAGACCTCAAAGTTAGCCTCGCGCAGTGTTGAAGCCAGAGCCAGCATGCAAAGTGGGGCCCCGAGAGGCGGCCCATCGTAAGCCGGGTAGAAGAGGATGACCTTCCTCTTACTCAGCATGTCGCCTCCACCGTATTCGGCTCCAGCCGCTTCGCATCGACCGCCGGCTTGAGTGCTGCCGTGCGTTCTTTCAGCTTTTTGTTCAGCCAGAGTTCCACCGGAAAGCGATAAGCCCCGTGGTCGAGACGCCAGCGTGCCGGGAGTGAAATGCATTTCTGCGCCAGCCGGACCATGGGCTTGCGCGTATCTGCCGAGATGGGAATGCGGTCGAAGGCGATGCGAAGATAGTCGCGCATCACTTGCAGCTCCTCATGATCGCGTCCGTTCAACCAGGGCAGCTTGGTATAGCGGGGAAAGAAGTCTACCCAGCCTTCCAGCGAGTCCGGCGTCTGAATGCCAAGCTCGGCAACCTTATCCATGATGGGAGCGCCGGGATACGGGGTGAAAATGTTGGTCCAGAATTCCGCCCCGGGCAGCTTCCGGCATACATCCATCACAAAGTTGATGGTTTCTTTCCGTTCTTTGGCGCCTTCGCCTGGAAAGGCGAAGATGATGTTGAATGAGGGACGAATACCCGCGGCCAGGCACCGCGCGGCGCTTTCGTAGATTGTGGGAAAGTCCTGAAAGTCTTTGTTCATGGCCTTCCACACTTTGCGAGAACCCGATTCGGCGCCCTGGCAAATCTGGTGCAGGCCACTTTTGTGCAGCAGCTTCAGGTCTTCCAGCGACAGGCGTGCGGTGAGGTTTGTTGTTGCCTGAATGCTCCACTTAAAGTGTGCGCCCGCCCGCACCAGTCCCTCAGAGATGGCCCGCGCGCGGTCCAGGTCGACGAGGAAGTTGTCATCGACGATCCACAGCATCTCCAAACCGTATCTGCGACTGAGATCGACCGTCTCTTCTACAAACTGCTCGGCTGGCAAAGCATTCCACTTGCGTCCGTACACACCCGCATTGGTGCAATAAGCGCAGTTGAAAGGGCACGCGAGACTGGACGTGTACATCGCCCAGCGCTTGCCACATAGCCGTTCATAAGCATCAAAGTCCGCCAGGTGGTAGGCCTTCGGGGGCATATCAACCAGCGGTTTCAACGGGCGCTCTGAGGTAAAAACGAGTTTGTTATCCCGTTTAAAGCCGATACCCGCAACAAAGTCCGGCGCGGAACCTTTGGCGATGTGGTGTACCAGCTCCAGCAGAGAATCTTCGCCCTGTCCTTTGACCACGTAGTCGATGTAAGGCGCTTGCAGCGTCTGTGTCGGCAGCAGGGAAGGATGCCATCCGCCCAAAATGATTGGGAAGTCAGGGTCCCATTCCTTGATCGCGCGAGCAATTTCAACCGTCTCCCGGATCATCGGTCCGGTCACAAGAGAGATACCAAGGCATAATGCATCGCGTACTTCTTCGAGCACGCGTTTTTTATAATTTGGAGTGATCGTAGAATCGATGAGGCAGATTTCAAATCCGGCGCGCAGCAAAGGTGTGGCCACTGCCAGGATGCCCAAAGGCGCCGTCGCATCGCTGCTGGCGAACGACGGGAAGAAGAAAACAATTTTGCGGGATTTGCGCAACGCGTTCTCCTTGCTTAAAGAGAACGATAGCTTTTCAGGCGTTCGCAGTTGTCACACGATTGTCAGCACTTTGTAACTCATTGCAGCAGAGCGCTTCAGACCGGCGAAAAGGCCCCAGGCAGGTGGTGGGCGGGCAGCTGATGAGATAGACTTGAGCATCCCGCCCGAATTGCTTGCGCGGGCGCCCCAGAATTGCCGGCAGAGCGGCGTTTGCAGAAGGACGACGAGCATGACAAAGAAGATCAGCATACTCTCAGTGGACGACCATCCTCTTTTGCGCGAAGGGATTGCCGCTGTTCTCCAGGACGAGGTCGACATCGTCCTGGCGGCGGAAGCGACCAACGGAAAGGAAGCCATTGAGAGCTTCCGTGCTCACCGCCCGGATGTGACCCTGATGGATCTGCAGATGCCTGTCATGAATGGCATCGAAGCGATTGTCGAGATACGCCGTGAATTTCCCAACGCCCGATTCATCGTGCTGACGACCTACCAGGGAGACGCTCAGGCTTTACGCGCATTGAAGGCCGGCGCCTCGGGTTACCTGCTCAAGAACATGCTCCGCAAAAACCTGGTGGACACCATCCGCTCGGTTCACGCCGGCAAGCGCTGCATCCCGCCGGAGATTGCAGCGGGACTGGCCGATCATGTCACCGAAGACGCTTTGACAGAACGCGAAGTCCAGGTTTTGCGGGCTGTAGCCATGGGAAACTCCAACAAAATCATCGCCGGCCGCCTGAATGTGTCTGAAGCCACTGTCAAGGGCCACATGAAGAGCATCCTTTCCAAGCTGGCCGCAAATGATCGCACCCACGCCGTCACCATCGCCATGAGAAGAGGCTTCATCGACGGCTAGCAAGTAGCTTTCCTGGCGGCCCATCCGGGGTGGGTAAAACGGCTCCCCTGCAAAAACTTCTCTTTCTGGAAGCGCTCCTCTCCCTTTGTCATCTCGACGGGGAGTATCGATTGGCCCACTTATAAGTTTGCCGGTTGCAGTTCATTTTCGACAGAGGCGAAGTGGAGAGATCTCTGTGTAGATGCTCTTTTTGGGAAATGTCTTTCGACGTACCCGATTTCACCGAACCACATAGCTCGATAGCCCATCAAAGTGTGTAGATTTGGCGGCAGGAGGGTGAACGTGAACGCCGTGGTCTCGGTGAATGTCGGTCTTCCACGCAATGTCCAGTGGCAAGGAAAAGTGGTGTACACCTCCGTCTGGAAAAAATCAGTCTCCGGCAGAGTGATGGCGCGGCGCCTGAATATTGACGGCGATGGGCAGGGAGACCTGGGCGGGCATGGCGGAGAGAATCGCGCTGTAATGGTCTATCAGCTCGATTCCTACCGCTACTGGCAGAACCAGCTAAAGCGGAATGACTTCGAGTACGGTCAGTTCGGCGAGAATCTGACCGTCGAGGGTCTTGCCGACAACGAGGTCTGCATCGGCGACCGTTACCGCATTGGCGGCGCAGTGTTCGAGGTGTCACAGCCGCGAGTCACCTGCTACCGGGTCGGCATTCGCATGGGTGAACCGCAAATGCCCAGCCTGCTCGTTTCCCACAAGCGCCCCGGGTTTTATTTCCGCGTCATCGAAGAAGGGGAAATCGGTGCCGGAGATGAAATTGTGAAGGTCGCCGACGGGCCAGAGCAGGTCACCGTGGCCGAAGTCGACGGGCTGCTGTACCTGCCCGGCCATCCGCGCGAACAGCTCCAACGCGCGTTACGTATTCCAGCGCTCGCCGCAGGATGGAAAGGATCGCTGGAGGCATTGCTGGCGGACGAAGAAAAGGGCAAGCAGGGAGGGAATTCCGGACTTGCTCCTTCTGCACCTCCGCCGGCCTGGCCGGGCTATCGGCCGCTTCGTGTGGTCTCTGTTCAGCAAGAGTGCGCCGATGTGCGCTCCTTTGTTCTGGATGCCCTTGAGTCCAAGGATGGATCCCCATTGCCGGCACAGCTTCCCGGGCAATACCTGGCCTTCAAGCTCAACCTGGAGCCGCCCATCTACCGCAGTTATTCCATGTCAGGCCCCCAGGGTGTGGGGACCTATCGCATCAGCGTAAAGCGTGCCGACGGCACAGGGAGCCGCTTCTTTCATGACCATGTCCACGCCGGCGACACGCTTCAAGTGAGCGCCCCAAGAGGCAGCTTCACTCTCGAGGCGCGCGACAATCCGGTCGTCTTGTTGAGCGCCGGGATCGGCGCCACTCCAGTGCTCGCCATGCTTCATGCGCTCGCAAGCGCATCAGACACACGAGAGATCTGGTGGTGTTACGGAGCGCGCAATGGCAACGAACACCCATTTGCAGCCGAGTCCCGTGAGCTGCTTCATCGTCTTCCCCATGGCCATTCGTTCGCCGTTTATAGCAATCCGGAAGATCGAGATCAGCAGGGTAAGGACTACGACGCGAAAGGACGCTTGGATCTTTCGTTGTTAAAAAGACTGCAAGTGCCGCCGGCGGCCGATTTCTATCTCTGCGGTCCCCCTGCATTTCTCACAGACCTCACCGCTGGGCTGAAATCCTGGGGCGTGCCCTATTCACGGATTCACTCCGAGACCTTCGGAACAGAATCCGCCATCACCCCGGGCATTGCCGCTGCGCCGGCTAAGGTGCCCCACCCACCGGCTGGCCCGCCAGGGCCAGGTCCACAGGTAACCTTTACCCGCAGTGGTCTGTCAGTCCCCTGGAATCCCAGCTTTCAGACGCTCCTCGAATTCGCGGAAGCCTGCGATGTTCCCGTCAGATGGTCGTGCCGGGTGGGCGTCTGCCACATGTGCGAGTCGGGCTTGATCGATGGCGAGGTTCGTTATGCTCCCGAGCCGCTCGACCGGCCCGCTGCGGGAAATGTTTTACTTTGCTGTTCGTCTCCGCTGGCAGAGGTCGGGCTGGATTTATAAAGTCCCAGCCTCAAAGCCCAAGCGCGCTCAACCCCGGGTGATCGTCCGGCCGTCTTCCGAGGGGCCAATGATACTTCCGTTCAGACTCTTTGATCGGGAGTTCGTTGATGCTGGCGTGCCGGGCATACATAAGACCCTGCTGATCGAACTCCCAATTCTCGTTGCCGTACGCGCGAAACCAATTTCCGGAATCGTCGTGATATTCGTAGGCGAAACGGACAGCAATCCGGTTGCCGGTAAAGGCCCACAACTCCTTGATTAACCGGTAATCCAGCTCTCGAGTCCATTTCCTCTTCAGGAAGGCGATGATTTGCTCCCGCCCTGTAGGGAATTCGGCGCGGTTACGCCAGCGCGAATCGAGCGTGTAAGCCAGCGCGACCTTTTCCGGGTCACGCGTATTCCAGCCATCTTCGGCCAGTCGAACCTTTTCTACGGCTGTCTGTTCATTAAATGGCGGTACGGGCGGGCGTGAACTCATACCGGTACTGATGCTTCAAACCTTTGAATCGGACCGTGCCGCGGCCAGTTCTTTGCGCAATCTTTCGTTCTCCTGCTCAAGCGATTGCAGACGTTTCTCCACGTCTCTCATCCCCTCGCGCAACTCTTCTACCGAATAGCGCGGCGTAATGTGCTGCGGGCAATTCCAGTCGTACGCTTCGACATGGATAACGAGCACTCTTTCGATGGGGGTATCCTCCCCTGGGGTGCGCACCCGGGGTAGCCACTCGGCTGCTTTCTCTCCCTCAAAGATCTCCACTCGTCCTAATATCTTCAGCCGCGCTTGCCGCGGATAATCGACCATGATCAGTGCCGCACGATCGTCGGTGAGCAAATTTCCCGTGCTGATGTATTGCTTGTTTCCCCGCAGGTCCGCAAACGCCAGCGTATGATCGTCGATCACTTTGAGAAACCCTTTAGGGCCGCCGCGATGCTGCACATAGGGCCAGCCCGAGGATCCGGTTGTAGCCATGTAAAAGCTATCCCGCTGCGCCAGAAACTGTGTTTCAAATTCAGTGAAACGATCCTGCGGTGGGCCGGAATTCTCCATGCGCTCATACTGCCGCCGGCTGCCGTAGCGTTCCTGCAGTTTCTTGACCAGCGGTGTGAAGACCAGCGATCCAAAGCTCATTGCGGCCTTTCTGTGGGCCGATCATTCGGCCCGGCGGCTGTGTCGCCAGTGCCCACCAGCATGGTTGCTCCCTTGCGAAGCGCATCGGGATTGCGCGCCCCGAGCCACTGCATATAACCAAAACCCACGATGAGCATCACCGCAAATAAATACGGCGCTATGTTGTACGGCCAGATGGGCACGGGATAAATCGTAACAAACAAGACCGGCAACAGCGCCAGTGTCGCAATCCAGGGACAAACCAGGTGATGCCAGACACTGAAGTTGGTCCGATGCTCCCGCCGGATGTAAGCCGTCAGAGCCAGATTCGCCATGCAATAAAGCACGATGACCGCCAAGGTGGCGATGGTCTCTAATAACCCGAAAATGTATTCCGGCTTTAACAACACCCCGACCAGCAACACCGCTGCGATGCCGGCTATCTGCAGGAAAGCGATCGCGAAGGTGGGCGTCCGGTGGACGGGATGGATCCGGCCGAAACGCGCCGGGAGAGTGCCCGCCTGCCCCATGGTGTACATCACCCGCGAAGCCGAGTTTGTCCCCGCCAGGCCAACGCCGATGGCGCTATTGATCAGAGCGAGCACCACGAACCACCAACCCGTTCCCCAAAGCGCATGGCCAAGAGCGTAATACGGATTGGGATGGGCCGCGAATGCAGCCATGTTGCCGGTTCCCCAACCAATCGCGCTCGCATAGGAAGTGAAAACATAGAACGCGCCGGTAGCGACCAGCGACAGAATCACCGCCTGGGCAACAAATTTTCCTGCGCGCCTGCTCTCCTGGGCCAGGGGCGCCGGCCCCTCGAATCCACTGAGCGAAAGAATTGAGAAAACCATCCCCGCGAGAATGCCGCCAAGATGCCCCGGCGACGACGCAGGGTCCAGCGGCGCAAGGTAGCTGGAGCCTGGTCCCGGGCGGACCAGGAAGGTGACTGCCAGCGACAACATGATCAGCAATTCCAGTCCTCCCAGCAGCGCAGCCGCGCGGATCGACAGTTGAATTCCGTGATGGGTGAAGATCCAGATCACGGCAAAGGCCACCAGCGCAATCAGCCACCATGGAATCGGCAATCCGAACCCTGTCCGCAGCATGTCTGCGATCAGGTAGCCAAGAAAGCCCGTCGACCCCGCTGTCCCCACCAGGTCGTAGATGAGGTAACTCCACGCTGCCATAAACCCAGCATGGCCCCCCAGCCCGCGGGTGGCAAAGGAGTAGTAGCTGCCGCTCGACGGCATATACCTGGAAAACTGAGCCACCGTATTCCCGATGAAGAAGCAAACAATGGTAGCCAGCAGAAACGCGAGCGGCATGTCCGGTCCCGCCTTCAGGGCGATGATCGGAAACGCGAACACCATGTTGGTGGCCGGGGCGATGTGGGTGACACCCTGGAAGACCAGTTCCGGAAGTCCCAGCGAATTATGTCGAAGTTGAGGATCGATCGACTCAGTCGTCACCCGGTGTGTGACCTCCTTCTGCTCAGGATGAACCGGCCGAGTATCTATTAGTACCAAACTTGCGGCTGGAATCGCTGGAGATCAAGCAAGCCCCAATGGAAACAGGCCGTTCGAAATTATTTGCCTGCCAATGGAATAAAGCGAAGCCATGCCAGTTTCCTGCTATAGGCAACTCACGATGAAGAAGGAGATCGATATGAAACGGAACAACCAGGACGAAGCCGGCGAGCCAAAGCAGATCGCTGGAGATGGAATTGATCGGCGCAATTTCCTGCATTGCATGGCATGGGCTGGCACCGGATTGGTTTGGTCCATGGTCGCGGGTGTGCCTACGTCTAAGTTACTTGCGGATACGAGGGGTTCCTCTCCAGTCAAGACGGGGAAAGTAGAAGACTTTTCTTTCGTGCAGATCAGCGACAGCCACATCGGATTCAACAAAGCAGCGAACCAGAATGTAACCGGCACGCTCCAGAAGACGATCGACAAGATCAACGCGGTTCAGCCGGGGATGAAGCAGCCTGATTTCATGATTCACACCGGCGACATCACTCAGAACTCCAAGCCAACCGAATTCGATACCGCCGCACAGGTAATCAAAGGCGCCAAAGCTGGCCAGGTGTTCTATGTTCCCGGGGAGCATGACTTCGCGCTCGATGATGGCGAACAGTACAAGCAACGGTTTGGTAAGGGAACACTGGGAAATGGGTGGTACAGCCACAACTACAAGGGGGTTCACTTCGTTGGGCTGAACAACGTCGTTGAGGTGGACGCGATGGGCAACCTCGGCGCCGACCAACTGGCATGGCTGAAAGGCGATTTGAGTGATTTGAGCAGCTCAACGCCCGTGGTGGTGTTTGCCCACATCCCTTTGTGGATGGTCTACGAGAAATGGGGCTGGGGCACCCAGGACGGGGCTACAGCACTGGGATACCTGAAGCGGTTTGGTTCAGTCACTGTGTTGAACGGTCACATCCACCAGGTGGTACAGAAGGTTGAGGGCAATGTGAGCTTTCACACAGCTATGTCCACGGCGTTTCCTCAGCCTGCACCAGGAGCTGCACCGGGGCCCGGACCCATGGTGGTTCCTGCAGGCAAGTTGGAAAGCGTGCTGGGAGTGACCGATGTCAAGGTGGTTCGCGCGCATACCCATTTAGCTGTTATCGACTCCACGCTGGCAGTTTAAGTGCCTATAAGTCCCGGGAGAAATATGTGGAAACCACAGATCAGCACCGTTCGCTGATTCGCGCGGCTCAAGGCGGGAATCACTTCGCTTTTGAGCAGCTCGTCCGCGCCTACGATCAGTCCGTTCTGAGAGTCGCTCTTCGGATTACCGGATCCGAGAGCGATGCCCAGGATGTCCATCAAGAGGCTTTTCTGAAAATTTATAGGAAGCTGGATGGCTTTCGGTTCGAGTGCGCCTTTTCCACCTGGGTCTATCGCATTGCGACCAACGTCTGCCTGGACCAACTCCGGAGAAAGCGGACCCGCGCAGAAGACAGCCCCATCGAATCAAACGTCGACAATTTCCTCTCGTATGTCTCCGACGACAAGCCGGTCAACAATCCTGAGCAGCAATTGCTATGTCAGGAACTGGGGGCCCACATTGCACGCGCTCTGCGGAGATTGACGCCCCGCGAGCGCCTTGTGTTTGAACTCAAGCATTTCGAGGGTTTGAAGCTGCAGCAGGTAAGCGAAATCCTCGATTGCTCCGAACCCGCCGTCAAGACCAGCTTGTTTCGAGCCACGAAAAAACTACGTCTCAATTTGGCGAGATATGCAAAGGGGGGCGCGAAGCAGCGCGGTCCTCAAGACCTGAAATCGTGCCGGATACCAGTTATCACGTTGAGAGAAAGACAAGCAATCCCACTAAGCTAAGGTGCCGCGGTGGACATACCAGGACATCTTAGCGGCCGGAGTTCCCCTGCAGAAGAGGTAACATTCACGAGACCAAGGTCCATAGGGCGAATAAGCTCCGAATCTTCCGTTCTGTGCGGTCATGCGTCCTCTGCGCGACAAATTCGGAGGGGCCGTGGCCACCATCGCAAGCTTCACTGCCGACGGGATTTTTGAAGGACAAACGCCGGAGTTCTTTCAGGTAGTCAACCAGCCTGCGCAAGTCGCTGATGCGGCCCGCCGGGAGAGCTAACACCCATTTACGCCGAACAAAGGCCAGCTGCCAACATTCGCTGGCCTTTTCTTTTGCTTAGGCTGCACCGGTTACCAACGCCCCTAAATCTGGCTGACAGTGGAAACGTTGGAAACTGACCCGCTGTGATCATGACCATGCGTCAAACGCCATGATTGATAAATCCCGTGGACCATGAAGAACTGCTCCCCTGCAGCGCGGCGTTCATCTCCGACCACACGCGAAACAAAAAGCGTATGACTCCCCAGATTGCGGGTCGTCTCAAGCTGCAACTCGATCACGCGTGAGGCGAAGCAGGGCACTGGAATCCCGAGTGCCGTGGATGGTGTGGTGGAGAAAGGCAGCTGGCTCCACGGGACGGATTCCTTCTTGTGATTTTTCCCTAGCTGTTGCGCGACCTCGGCTTGCCCCAGAGGAATACCACTCAGAGCGACCGTACCGGCGCCGGCCACCAGGGGCGCGGCGAGCCTGGTGCTATCCAGAGAGAAGGCAAAGTAGCCGTCGCTCAGGCTGCCCAGCAGATTCATAGGAAATATATTGCTGCGATCACCCCATACGGCACTCACTAGAACCACACGTCGGGGGCAGATGAAAGACGCGGTCATCGCCTGCGCCGCGAGGCCGGAAAGTCGAATATGCGAAGTGCTCCGCCAGCGAAGATAGGCGTGATGCAGATAGTGAGCCCACAGCCTGCCGGCGGACAAACAATAATTCCGGCAGCGGTCGACTTGGAACAGATGTAATGGCGGACCATTCGTAAGCATGGTGGCAGTGTGTCGAAGACCCAGTTCAGCTAGCAGCCGCCCTTCGCCATCATGCTCTCGAAACTTCAGTGTCGGCCCCTTCCCCGCGTCTCTGAGCTGCCAATCCCTGCCACCAATGCAAATCGTGAACGGCGAAGCGCAAGCGATCGAGTGCTCAAAGGTCACATCCCGCGGCGCACCGACGCCATGCAGCCAGACGCGTACCTCTCTCTGCGGATCATGGAGACCAACCGTGCATTGCTGCGGCAGGTTCGTCTCGCCCAGGAGCATTCGTTTTAAGGCCACTCCAACTTTGTGCTTGAAAGTCACGGCTGACCTTTTCGTGGCTTTACACATTCAAATTCCAGAAGCACGCAATCCGCCAGGCGGCGGAAGAACGGAAGATCGCCGATGAGGCCGTCAATGCCGGCCAGCCCTCGAACCACACGTGGAAAGTGCCGCATCCGATTCTCTGTGTACGTGGGTGGCACGGCGATGCCAACGCCACCCCATCTCGTCAGTCTGAACCCAGGTGACATGATCCTCGTCATTTCCCTTACCGATGGGCGATGAATGCGGACGCTCCCTGAGTCGGCAGAGCGAAAGTCGTTCCTGCGAAGTCGGCGCAGTGCTTTTCCCGGCTCTCCGCGAGCCGCAAACCAGGCAATTTCCCAGGGAACGAAGCGACCCATCATGCAAAGCAGAATGGGAGCTCCGGGCCTCACCAGTCGCGCCAGCTCTCGCGCCACTGCTTCCAGATCCTCAACGCAATTAAGGCCGCAGAAATTTGAGAACGCCCCATCGAACACATCTTCACCTTCCAGTGAGCCAATCTCCTCGTTGGGCAGTACCTTGAAATCGATAAGTTCGCTGGTGTTTGTGGAAGCGGCATGCTGGCGGGCAAGTTCAATCATGCGCGAGGAAATGTCACAGGCGACGAGTTGAATCCCTGTTCCCGCCAGATGTACGGCGTCGATGCCCGTGCCACAGTTAAGTTCGAGCAGCTTCTGGCCTGGGGAGAAGATCTTCGCGAATCGCCTCCAAACGGCATAGCGTCGTGTCTCACCAATGCCTGTACCGCTAAAGTCCTGGACATAGGTCTCAGCCGCAGTATCCCAGTATGTTTGCGCAAATTGAGTCGGATCGGTACTCATAGTAGCTCTCGCCCAAAGGACTGGACACAGATCGTGAAGGTGCTCTTGGCTGTATCAGTATCCAATAGCGCCGGCGAGACGTTGTAAGGGGGATGTCTTTACATTGTCACTTTTGAAGGTTTTCCGGCGGTCCAGATTACGCCCAACCGAAAAGTTGACGCCATGCGGCCGCCACGAAGCGGAAGGTCGGCCGTCTCGTTTGCCTCTCCAAAAAAATATTTTCGCCGTTCATTCGCCTGCAATCAAGTGGGGCCGCCGGCCCAGACTGATTAGTTTTTCAATCAGCCTTCGCCGAAACTCGGAAGTGGCGCAAAATGTCGCTCGATTTAAAAATGTGACTCCATCCAAATGGGTGGGTGGCCAGGTCTCGCTTTTGAGACCTGGGTTTTCCGGTAAAGGAAATCAGCTCCAACAGCCTCAGGAGCCATCTTGCAATCTGGTCAATCAAACCTTAGTGATATTAACCACTGGTGTTCTTTCATGCATTCCGCCCATTTGTGTGGGTCCGCAGGCCGTGTACCTCCCTTGTGTGAGTGAGCAGATCCATCGCAGAATTGACTAATGAATGAAATCGGTCGGCGTGCAAGAGAGAGCCCCGGCGCAGGACTGCAAACCAACTCATAAGCCACACTCCGGCATCTAAGGCGCCAGTTTTCCATGGAGCCTTCGGTGGCTGACTTCAAAACGCTGGCTTTCGAGTGCCCAGCCATGGTGGGAACCGAGGGTGAGACCATCGGTACTTCAGGAGATCTACATGAAGAAGAACGGAGCACCCACGCTGACCGCGCCTGAGGAACACTCAACCCGGAAGCCAAGGTCGAATGGGCATAGCACCAGCGTCGCAGAACAAAACCCACCAGAATTAGTGCTCATTTTGGAGCGCATGCAAGCCATGCGTGACGGTGATTTTTCCGTGCGACTTCCTGGTTCCTGGACCGGGCTCAGCGGGAAAATGGCTGACACGTTCAATGAGATCGCGATGGCGAATCAAAGGATCGCCAAAGAACTTCGCCGGGTCGGTCAAGTCGTCGGTAAAAGGGGGAGAACTCGTGAGAGGGCACGGTTCGACGAATCCCGTGGCGCCTGGGGGGAAATCGAAGATTCGGTCAACACCCTGGTCGAGGATCTCTTGCGGCCCACCACCGAGGTTACCCGCGCCATCGCAGCGGTAGCCGAAGGCAATCTGACGCAAACGGTACGAATGGACGTGGATGGACGCCCGCTGGAGGGCGACTTTCTTCGCTCGGCCAAAATCGTCAACACCATGATCCAGCAGCTCGGGGTATTTACGTCGGAAGTAACCCGCGTAGCGCGCGAAGTCGGTACCGACGGTAAGCTCGGCGGTCAGGCACAGGTTCCCGGTGTAGCCGGAACCTGGAAAGACCTCACCGACTCCGTCAACTCCATGGCCAGCAACCTCACCAGCCAGGTGCGCAACATCGCTGAAGTTGCCACTGCGGTGGCCAGTGGCGACTTGTCCCGCAAGATCACGGTCGATGTACGCGGAGAGATCCTGCAGCTCAAAGAAGCCATTAACACCATGGTCGACCAGCTGCGATCCTTTGCCTCCGAGGTAACGCGTGTAGCGCGCGAAGTCGGCACCGACGGCAAGTTGGGTGGCCAGGCGGTGGTGCTCGGTGTAGCCGGTACCTGGAAAGATCTAACCGACTCCGTCAACGCCATGGCGGGCAACTTGACCGCTCAGGTGCGCAACATCGCGGAAGTCACAACGGCAGTCGCTCGCGGCGACTTATCGCGCAAGATAACTGTGGACGTCAAAGGCGAGATCCTGGAACTGAAGAACACCATCAACACCATGGTCGATCAGCTCAACGCATTCGCCGGCGAGGTAACGCGTGTAGCGCGCGAAGTAGGTACCGAAGGTAAACTCGGCGGCCAGGCCCAGGTGCCCGGCGTAGGCGGTACCTGGAAAGACCTTACGGACAACGTCAACTTCATGGCCAGTAACTTGACCGGCCAGGTCCGTAACATTGCCGAAGTCGCGACCGCAATTGCGAGCGGCGATCTCTCGCGCAAAATCACAGTGGACGTCCGCGGTGAGATCCTGCAGCTCAAAGAAACCCTGAACACGATGGTGGATCAGCTGAACCGGTTTGCCGGCGAGGTCACTCGTGTAGCCCGCGAAGTTGGATCAGAAGGGCGGCTGGGAGGGCAGGCCAACGTTCCCGGTGTAGCCGGCACCTGGAAGGACCTTACCGACTCGGTTAACTCCATGGCTGGAAACCTGACAGCCCAGGTGCGCAATATCGCCGAGGTCACAACTGCCGTGGCTCGCGGCGACCTCTCGCGCAAAATCACCGTCGCCGTGAAGGGCGAAATTCTTGAACTCAAAGACACCATCAACACCATGGTGGATCAGCTCAATGCCTTTGCCGGCGAAGTCACCCGCGTCGCCCGTGAGGTCGGAACGGAAGGCAAACTCGGCGGACAAGCTCAAGTGCCGGGCGTGGCGGGAACCTGGAAAGATCTTACGGACAACGTCAACTTCATGGCCAGTAATTTGACTGGCCAGGTACGCAACATTGCCGAGGTGGCGACCGCCGTGGCTCGCGGCGACTTGTCACGCAAGATCACGGTGGACGTTAAGGGCGAAATTCTCGAGCTCAAAGACACCATCAATACCATGGTCGAGCAGCTACGGTCGTTCGCCTCAGAAGTGACGCGAGTCGCGCGTGAGGTTGGCACCGACGGTAAGCTCGGAGGACAAGCACAGGTGCCAGGCGTCGGTGGCACCTGGAAGGATCTCACCGACTCCGTCAACTCCATGGCCAGTAACTTGACCGGCCAGGTGCGTAACATTGCTGAAGTGGCCACCGCCATCGCCAGCGGTGATTTATCAAAGAAAATCACAGTAGACGTCAGCGGTGAGATCCTGCTGCTCAAAGACACCATTAACACCATGGTGGACCAACTCAACGCGTTTGCCGGTGAGGTGACGCGCGTCGCCCGCGAAGTCGGATCTGAGGGCCGTCTGGGCGGCCAGGCCAACGTTCCTGGTGTGGCCGGTACCTGGAAGGATCTGACCGACTCAGTCAACTCGATGGCCGGAAATCTAACCGCCCAGGTCCGCAATATTGCCGAGGTAACGACTGCCGTCGCGCGTGGCGATCTGTCGCGCAAGATTACGGTCGATGTAAAGGGCGAAATTCTCGAGCTAAAAAACACCATCAATACGATGGTCGATCAGCTCAATGCGTTTGCCGCTGAGGTAACGCGCGTCGCCCGCGAAGTTGGTACAGACGGAAAGCTCGGCGGCCAGGCCCAGGTACCAGGCGTGGCCGGCACCTGGAAAGATCTCACCGACAACGTCAACGTCATGGCCGCCAACCTGACGGAGCAGGTTCGCGGCATCGTTAAAGTAGTCACCGCAGTTGCGAATGGCGCATTAACGCAAAAATTAACCGTCAACGCCAAAGGCGAAGTCGCTGCTCTGGCCGAAACCATCAACAACATGACGGATACACTCGCCACCTTCGCCGACCAGGTGACGACCGTCGCCCGTGAGGTCGGAGTGGAAGGCCGCTTGGGCGGCCAGGCCAACGTGCCAGGAGCAGCCGGCACGTGGAAGGATCTCACCGGCAATGTAAACCTGCTCGCCGACAACCTTACCAACCAGGTCCGCGCCATCGCAGAAGTGGCCACCGCCGTGACGCAAGGCGATCTCACCCGCTCCATTCAGGTAGAGGCCAGGGGCGAAGTTGCGGAACTGAAAGACAACATCAACACCATGATCAACAACCTCCGTCTGACGACGGAGCGCAACACTGAGGAAGACTGGCTCAAGACCAACCTGGCTCGATTCACCGGCATGCTGCAGGGCCAGCGCGACCTGACGACTGTCGGCAAGACACTTCTTTCGGAGCTTGCCCCGCTGGTAAATGCGCATCAAGCCGTGATCTACCAGATGGAGACTGAAGACGAAAAGAAACTGGTCTTGCTCTCCGCGTATGCAGGGGATCGGCCCGACGGTCACTTGCGAAGAATCGATCCTGGCGAGGGTCTGGTCGGTCAATGCGCAATGGAAAAACGGCGCATCCTGATCAGAGACCTGGCCGATAGCCAGGTAACTATCCGCTCAGGGCTCTTCGAAGCTGTTCCGCGCAACGTGATTGTTCTCCCGGTGCTATTCGAAGATCGCGTAAAGGCTGTTATCGAGCTTGCATCGTTGGGAGTTTTCACTGCCTCGCACCTAGCATTCCTCGAGCAACTGACCGCCAGCATCGGCATCGTGCTCAACAGCATCGAGGCCACCATGCAAACGGAAGGCCTGTTGAAGCAGTCCCAGCAGTTGGCGACCGAGCTCCAGATGCAGCAAAGAGAGCTGCAACAGAAGAACGAGCAGCTGGCGCAGAAAGCGCAGCAGCTTGCCGAGCAGAACGCCGAAGTCGAACGTAAGAATCAGGAGATTGAGCAGGCCAGGCGCGAACTCGAAGGCAAGGCCAAGGAATTGGCTCTTACCTCCAAGTACAAATCAGAGTTTCTCGCCAACATGTCGCACGAGTTGCGCACCCCGCTCAACAGCATCCTGGTTCTTGGCCAGCAGCTGGGAGACAATCCAGATGGCAATCTGACGGCGAAGCAGGTCGAGTTTGCGCGAACCATTCACGGAGCCGGCACCGACCTCTTAAACCTGATCAGCGATATCCTCGATCTTTCCAAGATTGAATCGGGCACCGTCTCCGTCGAAGCCGAGGAAGTCTTCTTCGCCAGTCTGCTCGAGATGATCGCGCGTCCTTTCCGCCACGAAGCGGAAAATCGCAATCTCGACTTCGAGCTGCTCACAGATCCACGCATGAGCAAGAGTCTCATCACCGATTCGAAACGCGTGCAGCAGGTGCTCAAGAACCTGCTTTCCAATGCTTTCAAATTCACTGAGAAGGGCGGCGTTCGCCTTTCCGTGTCACTGGCTGAGGATGGCTGGAGCAGCGATCACCCGATTTTGAGCCGGGCAACCGCTGTCATTGCATTTGCCGTCGCTGACACCGGCATCGGAATTCCGCAAGAGAAGCAACGCATCATCTTCGAGGCCTTCCAGCAGGCGGATGCGGGGACCAGCCGCAAATACGGGGGTACCGGCCTGGGGCTGGCCATCAGCCGTGAGCTTGCCGGCCTGCTGGGTGGCGAGATCCAATTGCGTAGCGCACCCAATCAGGGAAGCGCCTTCACTCTCTACCTGCCCCAGGTCTATAGCGGTCCATCTGCACTCGCGGTGCAGTACCCAGAAGGACGTAGCTCCTTTTCGAGCAAGCCGGTTGAGCTCTTGAAAACTGCGCTGGCCGAGCTTCCCGCAGAACAGATTTCGGACGATCGCGAGAACATAGAGAATGGAGATGCCGCGCTGCTGATCGTTGAAGACGATCCGCACTACGCGCGAATTCTGCGCGATCTATCCCGGGAAAAAGGCTTCAAGGTGCTTGTGGCCGGTCGGGGCGCGGAGGCTCTTGCTCTGGCCCGCGAGTTTCATCCCGCTGCTGTATCTCTGGATGTATTTCTTCCCGACATGCTGGGCTGGACGGTGCTCAACCACCTGAAACAAGACCCGGCTACACGGCACATCCCGGTACAGATGCTGACACTCGATGAAGACAAAGGCCACGGATTAGCACGCGGTGCCTTCGCCTTCATCACCAAACCAATCACGACTGAGGGACTGGATGCGGCGATCACGCGCATCAAAGATTACGCTGCTCCGCGTCGCAAACGCCTCCTCGTGGTCGAAGATAATCCCGACGAACAGTTCAGTATTCGCGAACTGCTGGGAGACAAGGATATTGATATTGATGTCGCGACCACCGGCCGCGACGCTCTTGCTGCGATACACCAGGATGCCTATGATTGCGTGGTGCTCGATCTGCGGTTGCCCGACATGTCTGGTTTTGAGGTCCTGGAGCAGTTGCGAAACACGTCCGAGCTGAGCGATTTGCCCATTGTAGTCTTCACCGGTAAAGAGCTATCGCCTGAGGAAGACGCCCAGCTTCACGAACTAGCCCGTAGCGTAGTCGTGAAAGGAGTCGAATCTCCTGAGCGGCTACTTGATGAGACGGCTTTATTCCTCCATCGGGTGATCGCCGACCTTCCGCCGCAGAAGCAAAATATGCTTGACCGGTTGCATCGGTCCGACGACGCTCTTGTGGGAAGGAAAGTGCTGGTCGTCGACGACGATGTACGAAACATATTCGCCCTGAGCAGTGTTCTCGAGCGCCGGGGCATGAGCGTGCTCACCGCCGGCACTGGTAAGGCGGCTATCAAGACCCTTGAACTCGTGCCAGACGTGTCCATCGTGCTCATGGACATCATGATGCCCGAAATGGACGGCTACGAAACGATGCAGGTGATCCGGCAAAATGCTTCTTTCCGCCGTATGCCGATCATTGCCCTCACCGCGAAGGCAATGAAAGGGGATCGCGAAAAATGTCTGGAAGCCGGCGCATCAGAGTACCTGGCAAAACCGGTAAACACCGAGCAATTGCTCTCTACACTTCGCATGTGGCTTCATCGATAGTTTTGCATACCCGTACCCCGAGGATGAACGATGGGTATAAATGAGAGCGTCGATATCCTTATGGTGGATGATCAGCCTTCCAAGCTGCTCAGCTACCGGGCTATATTAGAAGACCTTGGAGAAAACCTTATCTCCGCCACCTCTGGCAAGGAGGCTTTGGAACTTCTCCTCAACCGGAATGTCGCCATCATCCTGATGGATGTGAGTATGCCTGAGATCGATGGCTTCGAGCTGGCCGATCTTATTCGCCAACACCCCCGCTTCCAAAAGACCGCAATCATCTTTATCTCCGCCGTGCATCTGACTGATCTCGATCGCATGAAGGGGTATCAGCGCGGTGCAATGGATTACATATCCGTCCCCGTCGTTCCCGAGGTTTTGCGCGCCAAGGTGAGTGTTTTTGCCGACCTGTATCGCAAGACACGAGAATTGGAGGTTTTGAATCGCGAGTTGGAAGAGCGGGTGCTGGCGCGCACTGAGCAACTGCGGGAAAGCGAAGAGCAAGTACGCAGACTCAACGGCCAATTGCACCAGCGAGTCGCCGAGCTGGAAAGCATCATGAAGGTCTTGCCCGTGGGCGTTTCGGTGGCCCATGATCCGGCTTGCCATGTGGTGACCAGCAATGCTGCCTTGAAGGAGATGCTTCCGCTCGGGCCCCTGGAGACGCGCGGCAGTGAAATCGGCAACTTCACCTATGAGATTTACCGCAATGGCGTACCTCTCCCGTTGAACGAACTGCCGCTCCGGCGTGCCGCCGCAACAGGCACACCCATTGGAAGGATCGAGCTCGAAATCCGGCCCAAGAACGGCAGCGTGGTGGAAACACTCATGAGCGCCAATCCGCTTTTCGACGAGCTGGGCAACGTTCGCGGCGCTGTTGGAGCGCTCATCGATATTACCGAGCAAAAACGGATGGAGCAGGTATTGCGGGAGCGTGCGGACCTTCTGGAACTTGCTTCCGAAGCCATCATGGTCCGCGACCTGAATGGGACGGTTCGGTTCTGGAATGCAGGCGCGGCTGCTCTCTATGGCTGGACTCCGGAAGAGGCTTTGGGGAGGAACCTGCACCAGCTCCTGGATACAAGATTTCCTGTGCCCGACGCAGAGGTCGAATCCATTCTCCACGAAGGCAAGCGATGGGAAGGGAACCTGGTTCAAATTACAAAAGATGGGCGCGAAATCGTGGTTGCGTGCAGAAAGATCCTTCACCGCGACGCCGCAAAAGCGGGCGAAGTGCTGGAGATTTGCCGTGACATTACTGCCAGTCTGCAGGCCGAGGATGCGCTGCGCAGGTCAGAGAGACTGGCTGCGATGGGCAGAATGGCGGGCATTGTTGCCCACGAAATCAACAATCCTCTTGAGGCGATCCTTAACCTCTTCTACCTGCTGCAGCAACACCCTTCTCTGGATCCACAAGCGCGGCATTATGCCACGATTGCGGAACAGGAGCTGTTACGGATCTCTCACATTACCAAGCAGACGCTGAGTTTTTATCGTGAACCCACGCAGGCCATCGCCATCCCCATTCCCGCACTTCTGGATGAGATCCTCCAACTTCAGTCGCGTCAGTTGCAGAGCAATGGAATCGTCGTTGAGCGGCGCTACGGCAGCCGTGAACTGGTACACGGGTTTCCGGTCGAATTGAAACAAGTCTTCCTCAATCTCATAGCCAACGCAATTCAGGCGATGCCACAGGGCGGACGTTTGCGTGTACACCTGCGAAGATCGCATCGCGGGCAATCGCAGCGGCCGGGAATAGGAATCTCTATTTTGGATACTGGGTCGGGGATTCGTTCCGAAGACGCAAGGCGGCTATTTGAGCCCTTCTTTACCACCAAATCCACCAAAGGAACCGGGCTCGGCCTGTGGATCTGCAAAGGGATTGTCGAGAAGTACGAAGGAACCATAAGGTTCCGCAGTTCGAAGGTGCCGGGCAGAAACGTCACCTGCTTTTCCATCTTCCTTCCGGTGCCCGCCTCTGAGGGGAGCTTGCGAGATCTGGTCGCTCTGGAAAGCGAGAGCTAGTGTTTCTGCGCGCTAAGAAATGATCGAGTGTCCCACTCTCTGGCCTTTCTGCGCGACAACGAAAGATCGGCCGTGCCCCATCCTTCGCGCTCTTTGCGAAGGGTGGGATAGGCAGAATTTGCGGGGGAAGGGCCTCGGGGGCAGAGCTGTGGTATCCCATCCTTCGCAAAGAGCGCGAAGGATGGGGCACCCGATCTTTGGTTGTTCCGGGATAGAGGAACACACTGGGGAGGAAGTCTAGCCCTTTGCCGATCGGCGCAACGCCGGTTGCTTCCCCCCGCTGTGCTGGCTGATGCTCTTGCGCAGCCGCTCTTTAGCCTCTTTTTGCTGAGCCTGCAAAAGAAGAGAGCGCGCGTCGATAAGGTGATCGCGCATGTGGCGCTCGGCATCCCCTGCATTCCGCAGCCGAATCGATTCGAAGATCGCCTGGTGGAAGGCCAGCGTATGATCGCGGTCCACCAACTGCGAAGTCAGCATCATCATATTGATCAGCGACCGATGGATCACCTGAAAGAGCCGGCCAAAAAGCCGGTTGCCGGAGCTCTGCAGAATCGTCCGGTGAAATAGCAGGTCCGCTTCAATGATCCGGAACTGATCGCTCCCTGCAGCTTCGATCTCCGCGATCGTCTGGCGCAATACCAACAACTGCTCCGGAGTGGCCTTCTCTGCCGCTCTGGCGGCTAACGTGGGCTCGACGATCAGCCGCGTCTCAATCAACTCCTGCGAAGAAGTCTCATCCAGAAGAAACAAGAACTCCATCGGCTCCGCGAGCACCGCGGAGGCGTCGCTGCTGAGATACGTGCCGTCGCCCACCCGCTGCGAGATCACGCCCATCATCTTCAGCACCTTCATCACCGGCCGCAGGGAAGTCCGGCTCACGCCGAAGGTGAGCGAAAGCTCGCGCTCCGAAGGAAGCTTGTATCCGGGCGTAAGCGCCCCCTCGCTGATCAGTTGCTTGAACCGCAGGATCAGCCAGTCGGTTAAATCGCCCTTATCGGAATCGGTCAATAAGTCGGTGCCCATAAGCCGTGTCGCGGAACTGCATTTAATGTAGCGCCCCTCGGAACGAGTGGAGCAAAAAAAATCGAGAATTGTGTCACCAATCTGTTGACAGGCGTTAATTAATGGTACTACCATTCGCTCCGGTTTGATTTATTTCCTGTCTGACCCGCCAGAGGCGGTGCAGTGATCTGAGGTTTGCCATGCACGTGCTTCGTCGCACCGTTCCAGCATCGCGTCGTCTGTTCCTGGCCGTAAGCGCATTTCTGCTGCTGTCTGTCACTGCGCTTGCCCAGGTTGAATCCGGGCGTATCGTAGGCGCTGTCTATGACCAGAACAGGGCTGTCGTCCCCTCGGCAGCGGTGACGGTTACCAACGTCGCCACCAACACCAGCCAGAAGGCAACCACCAGTGCAGACGGCGAATACGTCATCACCCCTGTCGATCCCGGAGTCTACAACATCTCCGTGGTCGCCCCAGGCTTCACCAAGATGCTCCGCACGGGGGTGGAAATTCAGGTCGGGCAGATTGCCCGCGAAGATTTCTCGCTGACAATCGGCCAGCCGACCACCACCGTCGAGGTCACCGGACAACCGCCGCTGCTTAACTCGGATAATGCGACCGTAGGCCAGGTAATTACCAACCGCCAGATTGTGAACCTTCCTTTGAACGGCAGGGGCTTCTACCAACTCGCCCAGCTCACGCCCGGAGCCGCTCTGTTGCCTCCCACAGGGAACTCGGTGGCCATTCGACCTGAATCCATAGATGGTAATACCATTAGTGGTATTAGAGGCTCGGCATTGTCATTCCTTCTGGATGGCGTCGACGTCAGCGAGCAGCACCAGGGAGGCACCTTCATCCAGACCTCGATCGATGCCCTTCAAGAGTTCAGCGTAGAGCAAAACCCCTACTCAGCCGAATTCAACCGAGGAGGCGGCTTCTTCAACTCCACCACCAAGTCCGGCAGCAATCAGTTCCACGGCGATCTCTTCGAATTCCTGCGCAATGACGAGCTGGATGCCCGCAACTTCTTTGCCATCCAGAGAGAGCCGCTCAAGCGCAACCAGTTCGGCGGCACGCTCGGCGGACCGCTCTCCATTCCCCACGTTTACAGCGGCAAGGATCGCACCTTCTTCTTCGGCAGCTACGAAGGGCAGCGCCTGCGGCAGGGCATCGTCGAGAATAGCGTGGTGCCGAGCGCGGCCGAGCGCAACGGGGACTTCAGTGCCGGCAACCTCAACAAGATTTACGACCCGCTAAGCACAACCGGCGGCGCCACTCCCATGCGCACCCAGTTCGCCGGCAACATCATTCCCCAGGACCGGCTTTCGCCCCAGGCACTTTACTTGAACAAATACATTCCTCTGCCTAACACCAACTCCGGCACCTACTCCTACAATCCTTCGCAAGCCATCGACCTCGACCAGTTCACGCTGCGCTTTGACGATCAGCTCAACAGCTCGAATCGCCTTTTCGCGCGCTGGAGCTTTGACAACAATCGCGAAAATGACCCCAATTCCTCTCCACTGCTGGGCTTCGCGCCGCTCCACTCTCAGGGTGAAGACATTGCCGTTGGTCTCACCAGCAACGTGGGTTCGAACAAGGTATCGGAGTTCCGCGCTCACTACCTCTTCAGCCGCATTCGCCTCAGCGCCTTTCTCGAAGGCCAGGACATCAACGACCAGGCAGGCGTGACGGGCTTTGACCAGATACTCCGCCCCGGCACCGGCGGCAGCTTCCCGGATTATTCGTGGAGCGGCTACTCCGGCATCAGCGGCTCGGCCTTCGATCAGCGGCCCAAGGGCCAGAACCGCAAAGCCTTCGAGCCCACCTACAACTTCACCATCGTCAAAGGCAAGAGCACCTGGAAGTTCGGCACCCTGGTCCGCTACTATCAATGGATCGGCTACGACAGTGAGCAGTATGTCGGCGTCTGGACCATGTCCGGCATCAATACGCAGAACCCGGCGCACACCGGGGGCACTGGAGATGGCTTCGCCGACTGGATGCTGGGCTACCCCGCAAGCGTCCAGCGCGCATACCCAGCCAACTTCTTCGGCGGCCAGAACACCTACTATCAGTTCTTCGGTCAGAACGACTATCGCGTCTCCGATCGGCTGACCCTGAACCTGGGCCTGCGTTACGAATACACGCCCTGGCTCTCACCCTATAAAAATCAAATGGGAACTTTCGATCCGGCATTGTCCAAGCCGATCGTGGTCAGCGGCCATGGATCGACCGTGGACCTTTCCTCACAGTACGCTGCCCCGGTGGCCTACCAATACTTTGGGAATCTCATCCAGACCTCCAGCCAGGCTGGAATTCCCTACAACATCACCCACACAGACAAGACGCAATTCGCTCCTCGTATTGGCGTGGCCTACCGGCCCTTCGGCGACAGCACTGTATTCCGCGCTGGATACGGCATTTTCTATGAGCCGGAAAATGGTAACCGCGACAACTACAATATCCTTCCCTACAAGCTGGCGGAGACCGCATTCAATACAGCGAACACGGTGCCCAATCGCACCCTGGGCGATTTCTTCCTCGGCGCACCTCTCGGCTCATCCACCACCCAGCCGACCATCGCGTCCAGCCCTGTCCATTTGACAATGGCCTATGACCAGCATTGGAGCTTTGGCGTCCAACAGCAACTAACCAGGACAGTGGTGGCCGAGATCGGATACGTGGGGAACCATGGCGTCCATCTTCAGGGCTCGCAGGATCTGAATGACCCGCCGGCGGGAGCAGGATCCGTGGCCGCGCGCCGGCCCTACCCGGTCTTCGGAGGGGTCACACTCTTCAGCTCCGAAATAGGAGACACCTACAACTCTCTGCAGGCGAAGGTGAGCGGCCGTCTGAACCACGGATTGACCTATCTCGCGGCCTACACCTGGTCGAAATTCCTGCAGAGCAATCCTTCTCCCGCGCTGGGTGGCAATGATGGGTACGAAAAATCGATTTCGCAATTCAACATCCCGCAGAATTTTGCTTTCAGCATGAGTTACGAACTGCCCTTCGGAACAGGCAGGAGCTTCCTGCCCAATGCGAACGGATGGGTCAACGGCGCTCTTGGCGGATGGCAGATCCAGAACATCACGGTGTTGCGCAGCGGCCTGGCCTACACCCCGATCATCTCGCGCGACGTAGCCAACACCGGGGTAGGCTCGCAGCGCCCCATTCAGATCGGCAGCGGGGCGCTGCAACATCGCACCCTCAACGACTGGTTCAACCAGGCGGACTTTGTCCTGCCTGCCCAATACACCTACGGCACATCGAAGGCATTCATCCTGGAAGGAGACATGTATCGCCAGTATGATGTCTCTGTCTTCAAAGCCTTCCCGATCACCGAAGGATCGAGGCTTGAATTTCGCGCCGAGTTTTTCAATCTTCCTAACGTCACCAGCTTCAACCCGCCGTCGCTGGCTGCCAACTCCACCGCCGCGCCCGCCGCAGCGGTCGATACTTCCACCGGAGGCAAGATCCTAAGTACCTCCACTAATCCACGGCAGATTCAATTTGCCCTTAAACTTTATTTCTGAGCCCCGGAGCTGTGATTGTGCTGATGAAGATCGTTCCTATCTGTCTGCTGTTTGCCGCCGCCACCAGCCTGGCCCAGAACGCTGTCAATGTAAATGTGGATCTCAACCAGAAGGTCGGACCCTATTCGCCCATCTACAGCTGGTTTGGCTACGATGAGTCGAATTACTCGACAGGAAAGCATGGTCAGCCGCTGCTAAGGGAATTGCATGATCTAAGTCCGGTGCCGGTCTACATCCGCGCCCACTTCCTGCTCGCTACTGGCGACGGTAAGCCCGATCTCAAGTGGAGCTCTTCCAATGTTTACAGCGAGGATGCGAATGGCAAACCGGTGTATAGCTGGACCATCCTCGACCAGATCTTCGATGCCTACGCGGCGGCTCACGTACGTCCTATGGTCGAGCTCGGCTTTATGCCCGAAGCGCTTTCCACGCATCCCCAGCCCTACCATATCGGCTGGCCTCTCAAGAAGGGTGAGGTCGAAGGCTGGTCGTTTCCGCCGAAGGATTACGAACGCTGGGAAGAGTTGGCGCGCCAGGTAGCCGCGCACATGGCCGAGCGCTATGGAGCGGAAACAGTCTCCACGTGGTATTGGGAAATCTGGAACGAACCCAACGGCGAGTATTACTGGAAGGGAACTGAGGACGAGTACAACAAGCTATATGACTATGGGGTCGCGGGTGTGCGCAAAGCGATTCCCAACGCGCGGGTCGGCGGACCCGCAACTACCGGGCCCGGCCCCCATGGCAACGCGTCAGCCTACCTCGAAGACTTCCTCGCCCATTGCGCAAAGAACAAGAGCGATGCCGGCGGCGGCTCCATCCCGCTCGACTTCATCTCTTTCCACGTCAAAGGCAGTCCCAACGTGATTAACGGCCACGTGCAGATGGGCCTGGACCGCGAATTGAACAATGCCTCTGCCGGTTTCGACATCGTCAACAAGTTCCCGCAGTTCGTAAAGCTTCCAATCATCTTGAGTGAAGCCGATCCAGAAGGCTGCGCTGCGTGCTCCGCGCGACTATATCCTCCCAATGCCTATCGCAATGGACCGCTCTATCCGAGCTACACGGCCGCCGCGATGAAGGGCCTCTTCGAACTCGCGGATCGCGATCATGTGAACCTTCTCTCGATGCTCACCTGGGCTTTTGAGTTTGAAGACAAGCCCTACTTCGACGGCTATCGTACGCTGGCGACCAACGGCGTAGACAAACCGATCCTGAATTTCTTCCGCATGGCGGGATTGATGAGTGGGGACCGGGTCGCGGTCACCAGCACCGGCGCCGTCTCGCTCGACAGCATCTTGAAGAGCAGCGTCAGGCAGGATCCCGATATCGATGCGCTCGCTACCAGCGCTCCGCAGCAAGCCGCCGTGATGCTCTGGAACTATCATGACGAAGACGTCGCCGCACCCGGATCGGAGATCGCGGTATCGATCAAAGGAATCCCCGCTCATCGCGTCTTGCTGCAGCAGTACCGCATCGACAACGATCACAGTAACGCTTACACCGTCTGGAAAGAAATGGGCTCGCCGCAAAGCCCAACCCCGGAACAGTATGCAAAGCTGCAGGCGGCGGGACAATTGCAGCTCCTCGATTCTCCGCAGTGGATCACCCCCGCGGATGGAGAGATGAAACTGAGGGTGCAATTGCCGCGGCAAGGGTTATCTCTCCTGCGGCTGACCTGGTCCTCTGACTAAAACCATCGCAGCAAAAATTCTCCAGCAGGTGAGGGGAAAGGACGAGCTTGCAACGAACCTCCCAGCCCTGGTTTTTCGTATTGCTGGTGACGCTGGCCATCGCCATCAGCTACTTCGACCGGCAGGCGTTGCCCGTCGCCATCTCTGCGGTGGAGCGCACCATCCCCATTTCCGATGCGCAATTTGCATTGCTGCAGGCGGCATTCCTCGGCACTTATGCGCTGCTTTACGCCGGCGGAGGAAAGTTTCTCGACGTCATCGGAACCCGCATAGGCTTCGCCATCAGCATGGCCTGGTGGTCGCTGGCCTGCGCTCTGCACGGCTTCGCGCACTCACTCGCACTGCTGGTGGCTGCGCGCCTGCTGCTGGGAATGGGAGAGGGCGCGGCCTTCCCCGCAGCCACGCGAGTCATCGCCGAGTGGTTGCCGGCGACCAGGCGCGCCACCGCGATGGGCATTATCAATGCGGGAACTGCGGTCGGTTCGGTCGCCGCGCCGCCGCTGATCGGGCTTATCCTCCTGGCCGGAAGCTGGCGATACGTTTTCTTCTTCGCCGGCGCGCTCGGGTTTGCCTGGGCTCTCACCTGGCTCTGGACCTATCACTCGCGCGCGGAGCCTGTCGTTCCATCAATCACAACGACCGTTGCTATTCCCTGGCTCAGCCTGGTCTCTTCCATCAAGGTGCTGGGAATGGTCACGGCCAAGTTCCTCAGCGACGCCGCCTGGTTCTTCTGCCTCTTCTGGCTGCCAAAGTATCTCTACGATGCGCGCGGATACGACATCAAGCACGTAAGCTACTTTGCCTGGATCCCCTATGCCGCATCCGGCCTCGGCAGTTTTCTGGGCGGCTGGTTTTCGAGTTATCTTCTGCGGCGTGGAAACTCCCTCAACTTCTCGCGCAAGCTGGCACTCGGTCTAAGCGCCGCACTCATGCCTGCTGTGATCCTGGTGCCGCACGTTCCGGTTAGTCTCGCGCTTGCACTCTTCAGTGTTGCCTTCTTCGGCCAGCAGTCGTGGTCCGGTCTCATCATGACGCTGCCCACCGACATCTTTCCTCTGAGCTCGGTCGGCTCTGTAGCCGGACTGATCGGCTTCGGCGGCGCCATCGGTGGAGCAATCTTCAACTTGATCGCCGGCCAGCTCCTCACCCACGGAGCAGGCTACGGAATTGTTTTTGCCATCGTGGGCAGTCTTCATGCGGTTGCCTTTGCCATTCTTCTTCTTACTTCAGGCGTGCTGCAAGCGCCGGGTTCCAACATCCTTCCAGAACGGGGAAAGCTGGTTTCAATATGAAAATACGGGAAGTCCGCACACGAGTCGCACAATGGTCCGGCGAGACAACGCCGTTGCCGCCGCACTTCTGCACCAACCCCATGGACCTGCTCACGCTTCCGCAGTCGTCCATGAAGACCTTCACCTTCCATAGCTGGCTGGTGGTGGAAGTGATGACCGACGACGGCCTGGTTGGGGTGGGTAATGCGGCGTTGACGCCCATCGTCACCAAGCAGGTGATCGATCACCACTTGAAGCCGCTGCTGCTCGGCGCCGATCCCTGGGACATCGAGTTTCTCTGGCAGCACATGTACCGCAAGACCATGGCCTTCGGGCGCAAGGGCATCGGCATGACCGCCATCAGCGCGGTCGACATCGCCCTCTGGGATCTGCTCGGTAAATCGGCCAAACAGCCGGTCTTTCGTCTTCTCGGCGGCAGAACCAAAACCCGCATCCCCGTCTACGCCAGCCGCCTGTATGCGAGCCCTCTCAAACAGCTCGCATCGGAAGCCGCGAAGTACAAAGAGGAAGGATACAAAGCAATGAAGCTGCGCTTCGGCTGGGGCCCCGTCGACGGAGCTGCTGGCATGCAGCGCAATGTGGAGCTTGTCCGCACCGTGCGCGAAACCGTCGGCGATGAGATCGACGTGATGGCGGATGCCTACATGGGCTGGACGCTCGATTACGCCAAGCGCATGCTGCCACTGCTGGAACCCTTTCATCTCCGCTGGCTCGAAGAGCCTGTCATCCCCGATGATGTGCGCGGTTATGCGGAATTAAAATCCTATGGCCGTGTACCCATCGCGGGCGGCGAGCATGAGTTTACCTCGTACGGCGTCCGCGACATGCTGGAGGCTCGTGCCGTCGACTACATTCAGGTCGATACCAATCGCGTAGGCGGCATCACGCAGGCCAGAAAAATATCCGCGCTGGCCGAAGCCTTCTCCGTGCCTGTCATCCCGCACGCGGGACAAATGCACAACTACCACGTGGTGATGGCAAGCTTGAATTCGCCCATGGCCGAGTTCTTTCCCCCCGTCGATGTGGAGGTCGGCAACGAGCTCTTCTGGTACATCTTCGACGGCGAGCCTCGCGCCAAGGACGGCTTCATCGATCTCGACGACCACTTGCCAGGTCTCGGATTAACCATCAACGAAGAACGCATGAAACAGTTTCAGATCATCGAGTAGCAGACGGAGACAAGATGCGGTTTGTGCAACTGAAAGCAGGCAGCGAGCGCCGCCTGGCTATGGTGGAAGAACCGAAGCTGCGTCTGCTTCGCGATTTCAATTCCCTTTATACGCTGGCGCAAGCGGCCACGATCACCGGCGAGAAACTGACCACCCTGGCCGACCAATATCTTTCCGAAGACGTCCTCGACTACGAGCGAATTTATCAGGGCATCGCAGATTGGAAACTGCTCCCACCCATCGATCATCCCGGCGAGCCGGCCCGCTGCCTGGTCTCCGGCACCGGCCTCACCCACCTCGGCAGCGCTCGCGACCGGCAATCCATGCATCTAGCCAAAGAACAGGATCTGACCGACAGCATGAAGATGTTTCAATGGGGTGTAGAAGGGGGCCGGCCCCGCCAACAGGAGAAATCGGCTCTGCCCCGGAGTGGTTCTACAAGGGCAATGGTTCCATGGTCCGGGCGCACAACGAACCGCTGCTCGATCCCGCCATACGCTGCAGATGGCGGCGAAGAGGCCGAGATCGCCTCTGCGTATCTCATCGGCCGGAACGGGCGGCCGTATCGAATCGGAATGGTCCAGGGCAATGAGTTCTCTGACCACCTCTTCGAAAAAAGCAATTATCTCAATTTGGCTGGATCCAAGTTGCGTACTTGTTCGCTCGGGCCGGAACTCGTAATCGATCCCGATTTCCAATCGGTTCCGGGCAAGGTAAGTATCGCGCGCGATGGGCGGGACTTCTGGGCGCAGCCCATCGCCAGCGGTGAAGAGGAGATGTGCCACAGTCTGCGCAATCTCGAGCATCATCATTTCAAGTTCGAGTTACACCGCCGCCCGGGAGATGTGCACATTCACTTTCTCGGTGCCCATTCGCTTAGCTTCGGACAGGGCGTAAAACTGCAAGGCGGGGATATCATGTCGATTCAGTTCGAAGGATTCGGACGTCCTTTGCGGAATCCCGTTCTCTTCGCGGGCGAAAAAAATACCCCGGTGGAAGTCATCCCACTCGCATAAGTGCGGTACTCACACACCCTTGAAATCGCCCTGATGAGGAGCCGCGATTCTATAAGACGACAACCTGACGGATCGCTTCTGCTCGTGCCAGGCGATCGAAGCCGATGTTGATCTCATCGAGCTGCAGCCGATGGGTCAGCATACGATCCACCGGCAAATGTCCGGCCCGATAAAGGGCAATGAAGCGCGGCACGTCTCGTGATGGCACAGCAGAGCCCATGTACGATCCTTTCAGGGTGCGCTCTTCGGTCACCAACTTCAACGCCGGAATGGCCAACATGCGATCCGGTCCAGGAAGACCCACCGCGACCGTGGTTCCACCGCGACGAGTGGCCGCATAGGCCTGGGCAAGAACGCGCTCGCTGCCAACCGATTCGATCGCGAATTGCACCCCACCGTGCGTGAGTTCGCGCAGTTGGTCGATAGCGTCCGCATCGGTGGCGTTGATGCAATGAGTCGCGCCTAGTTCCCGGGCGAGCGGAAATTTGTGCGCTGCCACATCGACAGCAATAAGCGGATGAGCCCCCGAGGCGCGTGCCCCCATGAGAGCTGCCAGCCCAACGCCTCCCAGCCCGAATATGGCCACGCTTTCTCCAGCGGAAACCTTAGCCGTGTTGACGACCGCGCCTACACCTGTCATGACCGCACAACCGAACAAGGCCGCGATCTCCGCAGGGAGATCGGGATCGATGCGTACCGCCGAGCGCGCCGATACCACCGTGTATTCTGCAAATCCCGAGACGCCGAGAAGATGATGAAGCGGCATGCCGTTGGCATCGAGCCAGCGTCTTCCGCCGCCGAGCAGCGTGCCTGCGACATTCGCTGCTACTCCCGGTTCGCAGAGCGATGCGCGGCCGGTCGCACACGGTCCGCAACGGCCACAGTTGGGAATGAAGGAGAAGACCACGCGATCGCCTTCGCGGAAGCCGTCTACATTCGGCCCCAGCTCGACGATCTCTCCTGTCGCTTCGTGGCCCAGCACCATAGGCATCGGCCGCGGCCGCGAACCATCGATGACGGAGAGATCTGAGTGGCACAATCCAGCCGCGAGCACGCGCACACAAATCTCTCCCGCTGCGGGAGACGCGAGCTCAACCGTTTCGATGACCAACGGCCGAGACAACGCATATGGCGCCGGTTGGGCTGGCTCTCGCAGAACTGCTGCTTTGACCTTCATGGCTTGAACTCGATCAACTCAAGGGCTGCGCGCACCTCAGGCGGCAGGGGAGTCGGCCGCCGCGTTGCACGATCCACAAACACGTGCACGAACCAGCCCTGCGCCGCGGGACCAGCTTCACCGCTACGAAACAGACCTATTTCGTAACGAACGCTCGTCTTGCCGATTCGCTCCACACGTAACCCCGCCTCGACCGTCTCAGGGAATGTCAGCTCTTGCAGAAAGAGGCAGTGTGATTCCGCGCATACGCCGATGACCGGGCCAGCCAGAAAATCCAGTCCGCCTTCTTTGATCAGGTACGTGTTGATGACCGTGTCGAAGTATCCATAATATTCAATGTTGTTGACGTGGCCGTAGACGTCATTGTCATTCCAGCGTGTAGCGATTGGCTGGAAGTGTTTGTAGTGGGCGCGAGAGTCAGGCATCCGGAAGCTTCTCGTCCGCGGGCTTCGGCTGTTCCTCTTTGGCTGCGGCAGCCTTGGGTGTCCAGGCCTTTCGTTTGACTGGCGGTGGTTCCGGAGGTGTGGATTCCGCTGCGGCAGCCTTGGGCTGCCATTTTTTGCGTTCCACTTGAGGAGAGGCCGGTTCTGCTGCAACGGCGGGCGGTTCCGGAGCTTTCTCCGCCACCGCTACTGTAGCTGTAGGCTGCGGCGTAGCCACATTGACCGGCGCTACTGCCGCAATCTTTCCTAGCTTCTTTTCCACGCTCTCGAGCAGCAGTTCCGCCACATCTTTCACCGCGATGGCGTCTTGCTGACCCCGAGCGGCTGTGCTATCAAGCATGCTCTTGCAGAAGGGGCAGCTAACGGCGAGAACTTTGTTCTCCCCGCCCGCGAGCGCCTGCTGCGCCTCACGATAGCGATTGTCTGAAATTTTCTGCGTCCCTGTTTCTTCTTCCTTCCAGAACTGGGCCCCACCGGCTCCGCAACAGAATGAGTTTTCCCGATTGCGGCCAAGTTCGACCTGCTCACTGCTGAGTATATTGAGCAGGTTACGCGGGGCATCATAGACTCCATTGTGACGGCCAAGGTAGCACGGGTCATGGTAGGCAACAGTGGCAGGGCCCGCGTCAGCACGAAGCTTGCCTTGCGCGACCAGCGTCTCCAGATACTCGGTGTGGTGCATCACCTTGAAGTTGCCGCCCAGCTGACGATACTCCTTGCCTACGGCGTTCATGCAGTGCGGGCAGGTGGCAACGATCAGTGCCGGTTTCACTTGGTTTAGGGTCGCGACATTCTGGCCTGCGAGCTGTTGATACAAAAGCTCATTTCCCGCTCGCCGCGCGCTGTCTCCGGTACAGCATTCTTTCTTGCCCAGAACGGAAAAATTCACTCCTGCATGATCGAGCAATTGAACAAAGGCACGTGCCGTCTTCTGGGATTGCGGATCGTAGCTGGCAGCGCATCCCACCCAGTAGAGAACTTCGGGTTGCGGATTCTCGTCGATCGTCTTGACCTTGAGTCCCTCTGCCCAATCCATGCGCTTGTCGCGATTGATGCCCCATGGATTGCTGGTCCGTTCCATGCCACGGAACGCGGTTTGCAACTGAGCAGGGAAGTCGCCCTCGATCATCACCTGGTGACGGCGAACGTCGACAATGTCGAGCATGGGCTCATCCTGCACCGGGCAGACCTCCATGCAAGCGCCGCAGGTGGTGCAAGCCCACGCAGCTTCGGGCGACAGCGCGAAACTAAGCAGCGGGCGCGGGCTCGATTCTCCGCTCCTGAGCGAGTTTAGCTCCATGCGCTTGTTGATCTCCAGGGCCGATGGGCTGAGCGCCTTGCCCGTTGCCGTCGCCGGACAAACATCCTGGCATCGATTGCACTGAATACACGCGTACGCATCGAGCAGTCGAGGCCAGGCCAGATCCTCCAGCTTGTTTGCACCCGCCTTTAGATTTTCCGACTCAAGATCCAGATCTTCCGTTGGCAACACACCGGAGGAAGGCGTGCGCGCAACCAGGTATTTGGCCGGGGCAGCGAAGATATGGATGTGCTTGGAAAAAGGGAAATACATCAGGAACGCCAGCACGCTGCCCAGCGCTCCCCAATAGCCAAAGATGCGCCAGGCTTCGGCATTGCCGGGTGTAAAGGCATGCGAGAGCAGGGTCGCGAAGGGCTGAAAGCGGTCCGGTCCCTCCGCGGCAAGCTTGGCGCCTGCGCCCACCGCGCGGCTACCTACGTGGAAGAGAATGAAGGTCGAGACAATGAGCGAGTCCACACGAATGCGGCCCCGTTTCACGTCCGGGTGCAGCATGGTTCGCGGGTTGAATGAGAAGTCGTGCCGGCTGGGTAAAAGGAAGCGGCGAATCACCAGGGTGACGACGCCGATAAGAACCAGCGCGCTCAGCAAATCAGCCAAGAGGTTGTAAAGCAGGCCCGGCAAGCTCGTCGATCGAATCGTGAAGGGAATGAATCCTTCTATCCCATCCACCAAGTTCACCAGGATATAGAAGACGAAGCCATAGAAGATGAAGGAATGAAAGAAGCTGATCCACGGGCGCCGGCGGAAGGTGCGGCTTTGCGTCAGCGTGGTGATCAGCGCGTACCACAACCTTTGCGGAAGGTGGTCGAATCGCGGCTCATGGTCCTTGCTGCCGGCTCGAATGCGCCGGTACACACGATAGAAGCCGCGCAGCCCAATCGCCACCGTGATGGCAGCAAACAACAGGAACACGATTTTGTGCGCGAACGGCAGCATAGTTTAGCCGGCTACTTGCGCAGCTCGGCGATCATTGCCGGAATGATTTGATGCACGTCGCCGACGATACCATAATCCGCGATCTTGAAGATCGGCGCATTGGCATCCTTATTAATGGCCACAATAAACTTGCTCTTATTCATTCCGGAGAGATGTTGCACCGCCCCCGATATCCCGACAGCGATGTAGGCTTTTGGCTGCACCGTCTTCCCGGTCTGCCCAACTTGTTCCGAGTAGGGCCGCCATCCTGCATCCACAATGGCCCGCGTGGCCCCCACGGCCGCACCCAACTGATCCGCCAGAGCTTCGACCAGCTGTTTGAAACCCTCCGGGCTGTCCACACCGCGACCGCCGGAGACGACCAGGTCTGCTTCGGTGAGTGAGATGCGCTCAGTCTTCTCCGCGGTTTTGCCGGTGACCCGCAGGCGCGGCTGGGGCAGCTCGAGCTCCGCATCGTATTGCTCTCCCGCGGCGCTTGCCGGCTGGGCAGCGGCAAACGCACCCGGCTTCACCGTGACCACGCAGACCGGACCCTCCGCCTCCACGGTTTCGGTGACACGAGAAAGGAAAGTGTAGTGGGCGGCAACAAGCGCGCCGTTGCGGTCGGTGAGCGAGATCGCATCTTCGATCAAAGGCGCGTCCAGCTTGACGGCGACGCGGGGGCTATATTCGCGTCCACTGCGGCTGCCGCCAATCAGTACCGTATGGGCCTCGCCCTCTTTTGCGATCTGGGCCACCGCGGCCGCCCAAACTTCCGGGTCGTACTGCGCCAACTCGGGCTTGTCTGCCACTAGAACCTGGTCGGCGAAGAGGGCGGCCTGCTCTGCTACGGAGGCGACGCCGCTCCCCAAAACCAGCAGAGTGATCGGCCCCTCACGGCTCATTCCCCGGGCCGCAGTCGTCATTTCCAGTGTGCTCTTGCTTACTTTGCCGTTGGAGTGTTCGACGACCAGCAGGATCATCCAATCACTCCGGCATCATGGCGCAAAAGATCAACCAGTTTTGCCGCGGCGGCGCCTGCATCCTTGCCATCGATAATATTTCTCCGTCGCTCTTTCACCTGTACCTCGACTCCCACGATTCTGAGTTTAACGCTTACCCCGTAGTCTTTGAGAGGCACGCGACGCAACTCCTTCTTCTTTGCCTTCATGATGTTCGGCAGAGTTGGGTAGCGAGGTTCATTCAGGCCTTGCTGGGTGGTCACGACTGCCGGCAGCGCCACGGTGAAAGATTCGCTGCCTCCATCGACGTCGTGCTTCCCGGTGAGCGTCCCATCTTGAAAAGCGAGCGCGCTGGTCCAGGTTGCCTGTGGCCATCCCAGCCGCTCTGCGGTCGCGGCGCCAAGGGCATGACTATCCCAATCCGCTTGCTGACCGCCCAAGAAGATCAAGCCGATCTGCTCGCTGCGAGCCACCTCGGCGACCACGCTGCTTACGGCGATCACATCCAGAGGCGCCTCGGTCTCCACCAGAATGGCGCGATCCGCTCCCATCGCCAGTGCCGAGCGGAGTGCCTCCTCGCTGCGAGCCGGTCCAATAGCGAGAGCAATCACTTCTGCGGGTGCCGCTGCTCCTTCGCGCAGACGCAGGGCCTCTTCGACGCCGTACTCATCCATGGTGTCCAGCACCAGCTTACGGCCATCGAGCGCCACGCTCCCGTCCTGGATGCTTACGCTCTCTTCCGCATCCAGAACCTGGCGGGCCACTGTCAAAATTCGCATCGCACTCCTCTCCTCAGTTGAGCTTCCCGGGGGAAAAAACCGCAGATCTCTCCACTGCGCTGCGCTCCGGTCGAGATGACAAAGGGGAGGGCGCGGCTTTGAGGGAGAGTAGTTGCTGAACAAGAGCCGTTTTTCATCACCCTGGGGTGGGCCGAAGGCCCATGACTCCTCTGTCGAAAATGAAGCTGCGATCCACCCACTCAGCACTTGTCCGCGGGTTTTGTTCTTCAGCTACTCTCCCTCAAAGCACCGCCCTCCCCTTTGTCATCTCGACCGGAGCGCAGCGCAGTAGAGATCTGCGGTTCAGCGGTCCTTTCCTGGAAATGTTTTCGACAAAGCGAAGCGTAGTCGAGGCACCTGCGGTTTCGACAGTCCTCTTAGAGCCTGTAGCGCCCCGCTTCCACCATTGCTGCCGAAATCTCGCGGCCTAATGCGATCGTGTTCACCGGCTCATGTTTGGACAGCCGGCGGAAGATAGTCATCTGTGTCCGCAGCATGTCACCCTCTGCAACGGCAGCCAGCACCCGCTCTGCCGAGCTTTCAATCACACGGAAGGAATGCGCGGCATAGTACTTGGTCAGCTTGACCGCCATTGAACTGGGCTTGTTCATTTTTTCCGTGCGCAGGATACTCGATTCCAGCGCGAGCACTTCGCTGAGGATATCCGCCAGCGCGCCCATCACCTCTTGTTGTTCGCCGAGATCGTTGCCAAATTTCTGCGAAGCCGCACCGGAGCAGAATAGGGAAATCTTCTTGGCGCTTGCCAGCAAACCACGCTCCTCAGCCAGCGGGCCATCGTAGCTCACCTTTGCGGCCGGTCCAGCCATCACCTCGTCCATCACCTTCTTGATGGCCGGCAGCAGAGGGAGTGTGCCCTGCAACGCGCGCTTGATCATCCAGCCGGTAGTGATCAGCCGGTTAATCTCATTGGTGCCTTCGAAAATCCTGTTGATGCGCGAATCGCGATACGCTCTCTCGGCCGGATACTCCTCCACGTAACCGTACCCGCCATGCATCTGCAGCGTATTGTCAACTACTCGTTCTACCATCTCCGACCCGAAGAACTTGAGGATGGAGCATTCGACAGCAAACTCTTCGATCCGCTTCTGCACCTCGGCCGAGAACGTAGGCGAGTTCTTGTCGAGTTCGGCCAAAGCCGCATCGATGGCGCCCACCACTCGATACAAAACCGACTCTGTTACGTAAATCCCAGCCGCACCTTCGGCGATCTTCTCCTGCACCAAACCGAAGGAAGTGATCGGCTTGCCAAAGGCAACCCGCTCCCGGGCATAGCGTATGCCGTCACGAAGCGAAACCTTTGCTCCTCCCACCGCGCTCGAGGCCAGCTTGTACCGGCCCACATTGAGGATATTGAAGGCGATATGATGACCCTTGCCCGCCTGCCCCAGCAGATTCTCCACCGGCACCTTGCAATCGGCGAGTACCAGCGCGCAGGTAGAAGATCCGCGAATGCCCAGCTTATGTTCCTCCGCGCCCACGGTCAGCCCCGGGGTACCCGCCTCCACCACGAAAGCGGAAAACTTCTCGCCGTCAATTTTGGCAAAGATGGTAAACAGGCTGGCCATGCCTGCATTTGAAATCCACATCTTTTCGCCGTTGAGCACATAATGCTTGCCGTCGGGAGTAAGGGTGGCTCGAGTGCGAATGTTCATTGCATCCGAGCCGGCGGAGGATTCTGACAAGGCGTATGCCGCGATCCATTCCCCGCTCGCCAGCTTGGGAAGATATTTCTCCTTCTGCTCGGGTGTTCCATACCACACGAGGGGTAAAGTCCCGATGGTCACATGGGCACTGAACGTGACCGAGAAACTCCCCGACGCGCTGAGGTTTTGTGACGCCAGGGTGGAGGTGATCTTGTCCATATCAAGACCGCCATACTGCTCGGGTACATCGATTCCGAGCAGCCCCAGGGCACCCAGGTCGCCCATCAGCTTACGGCTCACATCCCAGTTTTTCGCTTCGATCTCATGCACCTGGGGGGATATTTTCTCTTCCGCGAACTTGGTGGCCACGTCAGCGATCTGCTTCTGTTCTGGAGAAAGGTCTTCTAGCGTGAAAATATCTTCCGGGGTCAAATCTTCGATCAGGAAGCTGCCTCCGGTCACGCGTTTTGCCGTTTTCGCTTGAGCTTCTACGACCATTGCATCCTCCCGTGTTACTAATTCTGCAAATTCTCGAAAATTCCCGCAGCTCCCTGGCCGCCGCCCACGCACATGGTCACCAGGCCATACCTGGCGCCGCGCCGTTTCATCTCGCTGAGCAAGCTGGCTGTTAATTTAGTGCCGGTGCAGCCCAGTGGATGCCCCAGCGCGATCGCACCCCCGTTGACGTTTACCTTCGCCGGATCGATGCCGAGCGTCTTGATCACTGCCAGAGACTGCGCGGCGAAAGCCTCATTCAGCTCGATCAAATCAATCTGGTCGAGCGTGAGGCCGGCCATCTTCAACGCTTTGGGAATCGCATAGATCGGGCCGATCCCCATCTCTTCCGGCAGACAGCCGGCATACGCGAAGGAAACAAAACGCGCTAGCGGCTTGGCTCCGATTTCTTTAGCCCGGGTGTCAGACATAATGACCGCAGCCGCCGCGCCATCCGAAGTTTGAGAGCTGTTGCCCGCGGTGACTACACCAGCGGCATGAAAGACTGCACGCAATTTGGCCAACGCTTCGATAGATGTGTCGGCCCGCGGTCCCTCGTCTATAGTGAAAGGCTTCTCCTGCTTCTCCGGCTTTCCGGCCGTGCTCATCACGGTGGTGACGACCGGGACGGCGACAATCTCATCGTTAAAGCGGCCTGCTTCAATCGCCGCCAGCGCCTTCTGATGGCTGCCAAGGGCAAATTGGTCCGACTCTTCGCGCCCGATGTTGTAATGTTTGGCCACCCGCTCGGCGGTAAGCCCCATCGACATATACGCGGCTGGATGATTATCCACCAGCCACGGATTGACAGCGATCTTGTTGCCTCCCATCGGGAGATACGACATGGACTCCGCACCACCGGCGACGATGACGTCCGCGCCGCCGCCGCGAATTCGTTCCGCCGCCAGGGCGATCGTCTGTAATCCTGAAGCGCAGTATCGGTTCACCGTCATCGCCGCGGCCTCAATGGGAAGGCCTGCGCGCAGCGAGATCATCCGCGCCATATTCATCCCCTGCTCGCCTTCGGGCATGGCGCAGCCGATGATCACGTCTTCAATTTCTTTAGGGTCGAGCGCCGGCACCCGATCGACGGCGCCCTTCACTGCAACTGCGCCAAGATCATCCGGCCGGGTGTAACGGAGAGTGCCCTTGGGCGCTTTCCCCACCGCTGTGCGCACTACGCTTACTACCACTGCTTCCTTCATAATCTGCCATCCGCGGAACTGATTAATTTCTGAGTGGCTTGCCCGTCTTAAGTGTGAAGCCGATGCGTTCAACCGTCTTCGGCTCTCCGCAAAGGGAGAGAAATGCCTCGCGCTCCAGATCGAGCAAAGTCTGTTCGGTGAGCAGAGTTCCAGGCGTAATATCGCCGCCGGTGAGTATGCGTGCCACGTGGGTCGCGATCTTCGCATCGTGGTCGCTGATGTAGGCGGCTTCGCGCATCAGGTAGACGCCTAGCTTCAACGTTGCCTGAATCGTCTCTCCCGGCGCGGGAATGTTCGTTCTCATCACCGGCGCAGTGTAGCCGGATCTCGCCAGCCGGAGTGCCTGCGCCTTCGCGTCGCTCACCAGCCGGCTGCGATTCATTGAGATCGAATCGATGTCTTCGATAATGCGCAGCGACCGCGCATCCATGGCGGATGTCGAAACCTTGGCCATAGCGATGGTCTCGAAGACGTTCTTAACGGTTTCCACGACCTCAACGGACTCGCCTCGGACGTCGCTGCGTACCGCATCCGCAGCAGCCAACGCTCGCAACAGCATTTCCTTGCAACCGCCACCGCCAGGGATCAGGCCAACCCCGGTCTCGACCAGTCCCGTATACAGCTCCAGATGCGGCTGGCGCAGTGCGGCGTGCATGCAGACCTCGGTTCCCCCGCCCAGGCACAGGCCAAACGGAGCGGCCACTACCGGACGCTCGCAAAACTTGATCGCCTGGGTCATGCCCTGGAACTGCCGTACGCTCAGCTCGATCTCATCCCACTCTTCGTCCTGGATAGCCAGCAGCAGCTGCATCAGGTTGGCGCCCACGGTGAAATTCTGCGCATCGTTGGTGATGATAAAACCGTCGAAGTTGCGCACCGCATCGCTTCCCGGTTGCAGCTTCTTCAACAGAAACGAAACGATGTCGTCACCCAGCGAATTCATCTTCGAATGAAATTCGAAGCAGCCGATCCCGCCGCCCACATCCACGAGCGAGATACCGGAGTTCCCGGCAAAAATTCCCTGGGAGCGCTTGTAGCTGGCCACCGACCTTAGTTCAGGATTCTGGTGAACGGGCCGGTATGCACCCGTTTTCACGTCGAAGTACTCGGTGCCGCCCGCACGGTACCAGGTGTCACCGCCCGAGGCCAAAAGCTTTTCGACCGCCGCTGGGATCGGCGTTCCCGCGGCGCGCATCTTCTCCACCGTATTTGGAACGCCGGCGGCGTCCCACAAGGCAAACGGCCCCAGCTCCCAATTGAATCCTGAGGTGATTGCCCGATCGATATCTACGATCGTCTCGGTGACCTCGCCGATGCGATTCGCCGAGTAGGCCCAAAGATCTGGGAGCGCCTGCCAATAAAACTTCGCCGCGCGATCCTTTGCCGGGTCAGCGGCCAGCAGCGCTTTCAGTCTGCCCCCCACCGAATCATTGCCTTTCGCCAGCTCAATGGTAGGGAAGGAGGGCTTAGACGCCGGCTGGTACTCGAGCGTTTCCAGGTTCAGAACAGAGCGAATTTCCTTTCCATCCGCACCGCGTTCTTTCTTGTAGAAGCCCTGCTTCGTCTTATCCCCCAGCCACTTGCGCGCGATGACCTGCTCGATGAAGTCGGGCAGTTTCACGTCTGACCTTTCATCGGCTGCGGCCTTGGAGAAGTTTCGCGCCACGCTGGCTAAGACATCGATGCCCACCAGGTCCGCGAGGCGGAAGGTCCCGGTTTTTGGCCATCCAACAGCCGGTCCCGTGAGCACATCGATTTCTTCAATGCTCAGCCCCTGTTCCTGCATGATCTTGAAGGTGTTCAGCATCAGGAACGTTCCCACCCGATTGGCAATGAAGTTCGCCACATCGTTGGCGGGCACGACTGTCTTACCAAGCTGACGATCGCCAAACTCTGCGATTGCAGCCATGGCGGCCGGATCCGTATCCGGCGTCGCGATGACCTCGAGCAGGCGCATATAGCGCGGCGGATTGAAGAAGTGGGTTCCAAACCAGCGCCGCCGCAGCGGCTCGGGCAGTTGCGCGCCGATCTGAGCCACCGGGAGACCGCTGGTGTTCGTGGTAAGGATGGCTTCGGGACGAACGTGTGTAGCGACCTTGCTGAGCAGGTTGCGCTTGATCTCGAGATTTTCGGCAACGGCCTCGATCACCCAATCGCAATCGCGCAGCTTGTCCAGGTCATCCTCGAAATTGCCAATGCTGATGCGATCGGCAATGGAGGGAACGGCAAACGCCGCCGGTTTTGCGCTTTTGAGGTTATTGAGTGCCTGCGCCGCCAGGCTATTGCGATCGCCTTTTTCCGGCACCATATCCAACAGTAGAACCGGCAGTCCTGCGTTCGCAATATGAGCGGCAATGCGCGCGCCCATGGTGCCTGCGCCGAGCACGGCCGCTCGCCGGATGTTGAACTTACGATCGGGACGTTTACCCTGTTCGGGAGCCGGTGTGTCCTGAGCCACAGAATCGGAAAGCAGCGGCATGCTCTATTCCTTTATTACCACACGAGAAAATCACACACGTGTGACTGCCCAAAAGAATACTGAACGCTGGGTAAGAAAGTCAAACAGCGAAAGTAACCTGCGGTTTACTTTCCCGGGTTCTCAGGTGAAGTTGTTATTGCTTTTGAGCCGTTCCCAGGCCGCCGGTGAGAATCTGGGCATATTCCGCGGCAATTTCGCGCGGGCTCAAATCGCCGTCGGGATGATACCAAGTACCTATCCAGTTGATCGCTCCGGCGATAGCAAACGAGACCAGCTTAGGATTGCACGGCCGGATAGATCCGTCGGCAATCCCCTCCTCAACGTAGCCGCGAAGAGTCGAGTCCAGGCGCCGCTTCATCGTTCGAACCTCACGCCGGGTCGCGGGCGAAAGCTCTGACTCGTCCAGCATCGGGACGCAACGCCCAAAATCATACGAGACCAGCGCCTCCGCATAGGTCTCGACATACATGAACAGCTTGTGCAGGCCCGTTCCCTCGTTGGTATTCGTTTGTTTGAGGAGGTTCTCGATATAAGCAATCCCGTTGCGATAGCATTCGACGAGAATTTCCTCTTTATTGCGGAAATAGTAATAGAGTGCGGGCTTGGTGATCTTAAGCTGGGCCGCCAGCATGCTCATCGACGACTTTTGATATCCATGCTCAAGAAACAGGTGCGCCGCCGTCCGCAGCACGGCTTCCCGCTTGACGACCATACTCCTCTGCCGTGCCTGAAAGGCTTTCCAAGGCTCGCGAGTGCGTTCCTTTACGGCCCTGGTCTCCAGGTTTTGCATCAAGCGACACCTTTCCCGTGCCAACGAACGAGGATTTTTCCCCGCCGGCGCTTCATTCTACAAGCGTCGTTGCTGGGAACCGCGTGCCGTTGCGCCTGGGACCTTCCACCGAAGTGACCGGCCGCACGCTTTTGGTAACCTCTTTTGAGCGATCGCATTCCACAGGTGACAAGGGCACGTCCCATTCGTTATCTTACCTCACGGTAAATATCCATGAACACAGAACTTCAATCGCAGCGCATGCTTGTGTCCCTCCTTGGGCAAACGGTTGAAGTTGCGCTGCACCAGCATCCTACCGCTATAGATACGATTCTTCTGCTGCATGAGGCCTTGGGCTCGGTGGCCTACTGGAAGGATTTCCCTGAAAAGCTCGCATTGGCTACGGGAACCAACGTCTTGTTGTACTCACGCGCGGGACAGGGAAATTCGGAGGGACCAATCGCTCCTCGCACCCGCGACTCCTACCTGCGCGAGGTAAACGAAGTCATTCCCGCTCTGCTCCAGCATTTCCGCGTGGATTTTCCCCTGCTCTACGGGCATAGCGAAGGCGCCGGATTAGGCATGCTCTACGCTGCCATTTCACAGCGAGTGAAGATGCTCATCCTCGAAAGCCCCTTTGTCATCGCCCAGGAAAGCTCGCGTCAGCACATCCGGAGCATGGCTTCCGCCTACGACGGCAGCCACCTGCAACAGCGGCTTGCCCAGTACCACCAGGATCCGGATACCGTTTTCTCCTCCTGGGTCTCCGGTGTCGGAGAATTCAGTGACGGAGAATCTCCCTTTGGAGATTTCCTCGCCCGTATCTCCTGTCCGGTCCTCGTCCTTCAAGGCGCTAACGATGAATTCGGAACCATACGGCACCTGGATGCTATCCTCGCCGTGCTGCCCCACGCCCAGCACACAACCTTTGCCGATACCGGGCATCTTCCTCACCGGCAACAAACAGAGGCTGTGATCGAAAGGGTGAGCCGCTTCCTAAAATGAACAGCAGTCAACTTTTTGATCTCGCCGGCCGTGTCGCCATCGTGACTGGCGGATCCGTTGGTCTGGGTCGCCAGATGGCGGAAGGCCTGGCAGAAATGGGTGCTCACCTGGTACTCTGCGCCCGCAAGCAGGAACGCTGTCAGAAGACCGCGGAAGAGTTGCAACAGCTAGGCGTTGAGGTGCTGGCATTGGCTTGCGACGTGAAAGATCCGGCCAGTATCACCGAGGTGGTGAATGCCACCATGAAACACTTCGGCCGCATCGACATTCTCATCAACAACGCCGGCACGTCCTGGGGAGCGCCCACCGAGGACATGACCCTGGCGCAATGGAATAAAGTCCTGGAAACCAATCTGACCGGAACCTTCCTTTTCTCCCAGGCCGCTGGTAAGGTGATGATCGCCCAACGGCGCGGCAAAATCATCAACATTGCCTCGATTGCCGGCTTGCGTGGCTCGCCGCCCGAGCTCTCTGCCATTGGTTACACGTCCAGCAAAGGCGGCGTCATTGCGTTTACCAGGGATCTGGCGTGGAAGTGGGGAATCCATGGCATTCGAGTGAACGCGATTGCGCCAGGCTGGTTCCCCAGCGACATGTCGCAAAAGGTTATCGAACGGTATCAGGCAAAGCTCCTGGCCTCGATCCCATTAGGCCGCTTCGGTAGTTCCCAGGACCTCAAAGGAGCAGCTATCTTTCTTGCTTCCGACGCATCCGATTTCGTCACCGGACACACTCTTGTAGTCGATGGAGGACAATCCGCCTGAAGCCGGCGGTCACACGCCAATGAACATTCCACTTACACCTTTGCGTTGTCTGCGCCATGCGGAGCGGCAGTATCCTGGCAGAACAGCCATCGTCTGCGGGCAGCACAGATTCAGTTACGAACAATTCGGAAAGCGAGTCGGCCACCTCGCCGGCGCTTTGCTTGAGGCCGGCATCAAATCGGGGGATCGCGTCGCTTACCTCGGCGTCAATACGCACCGCCTGATGGAAGCCTACTACGGAGTTTTGGAGGCAGGCGCGATTCTGTTGCCGCTGAACATTCGGCTCGCCCCTGCGGAGCTGATTTACGTCTTGAACGATGCCGGGGCAACGGTCCTCTTTATCGAACAGCCGTTTATCCCGTTGGTCGACTCTTTTCGAGAGTCTCTGTCGACGGTAAAAATGTTCGTCCAGCTTGACGGAACCCCGGAAGCCGGGTGGATGGCCCGGGATAACTTCGACACCATGCTCCGCAAGGCCAAGCCCCATCGCGCAGACATCAGCCTGGTCGACGAAGATGAAGTGGCGGAAATCTTTTACACCAGCGGCACCAGCGCTCGCCCCAAGGGTGTGATGCTGACGCACCGCAACATTTATCTTCACGCGCTGCAAGTGTGCATGGCCTTCCAGGTGGAAAATGGGTCGACAGAACTTCACACCATTCCTCTCTTCCACGCCAATGGCTGGGGTGTGGCCCATTTCCTCACCATGTTGGGCGGCAAGCACGTGATGGTTCACACCTTTGACCCCAAGGAGATATTCCGCCTGATTGAGGTGGAGCGAGCCAATCATTTCAGCGCGGTTCCGATTATGGCTACCGTGCTCGTGAATCATCCGGAGCGAAAGAATTACGATCTGAGCAGTTTGCGCCGCATCGTAATCGGCGGCGCAGCCTCTTCACCCACCCTGGTCCGCGAGGTGGAAGAGAAGCTCGGCTGCGAATGTTTCTCAGGGTACGGCCTTACCGAGACTTCTCCGGCGTTGTCGCTGTCACAAATGAAGCCCGAGCTCCACTGGGAAGGCGAACAGCGCTACTTCGGCCAGGCCATGACAGGCTATGCCATGCCTGGGGTCGAACTGAGAATCGTGGACGACCACGATCAGGATCTGCCGCAAAATGGGGTAGCTTCCGGCGAGCTTGTCGTTCGTGCAGACGGCGTGATGAAGGGCTACTGGGGTCAGCCCGACTCCACCGCCGAGGTGTTTCGCGGCGGATGGTTTCACACCGGGGACATGGCCACCATCAACCAGGACGGCTACGTCCTGATTGTCGATCGCAAGAAAGACATGATCCTGAGCGGCGGAGAAAACATTTCGTCGTTGGAAGTGGAGCGAGTCATCCTCGCTCATCCTGCCATCCTCGAAGCCGCAGTGATCCCCGTCGCTGACCAGAAATGGGGCGAAGTTCCTAAAGCGCTGGTTGTACTAAGGGACGGCGCTACAGTGACAGAATCGCAGCTCATCGAGTTCTGCCGTTCGCAGCTCGCGCACTACAAGTGCCCACACACCGTGGAAGTTGTGGATGGCCTGCCCAAGACAGGTACCGGGAAAGTACTCAAGAAGAACCTGCGTAAACAATACGACCGCGCGCCTTCGCCTGCCACGGCGCCGAACTAAGTTATGGCGATACCAATTCATTCGGCAGCAGTTGTAGGCGCTGGAACCATGGGCGGCGGCATTGCCATGGCTCTTGCGAACGCCGGCATCCCGGTGCTGCTCAAAGAAGCCGATCAGGCAGCGCTTGATCGCGGCCTGGCCAACATGCGATTCAATTACGCAAACTCGGTGAAGCGCGGACGATTCACCCAGCAATTTGTCGAGGAACGTCTGGCGCTGATTGCTCCTACCCTTGAGTATGACGGCTTCGATGGAGTGGATTTAGTCATCGAGGCAGTCTTCGAGGGCATGCAGCCTCAAGAAAGAAGTCTTCCGCCAGCTGGATGAAGTCTGTAGGCCAGGAGCGATCCTCGCCAGCAACACATCCACCCTGAGCATCGACGAGATAGCCTCTGCAGTTTCACGGCCCCAGTTCGTGGTCGGCACACATTTTTTCACTCCACCCAACGTTACCCGGCTGCTTGAGATAGTGCGCGGCAAGCAGACCTCTCCCGAGGTGATTGCCGCTTGCATGCAGCTTGCCCACCAGCTCGGCAAAGTGGGAGTGGTGGTTGGCAACTGCACCGGCTTCGTGGGTAATCGCATGTTCATTCCTTACCATCGGGAGGTTCAGTTTCTGGTCGAGGAAGGCGCTACGGTCGAAGCCGTCGACGGGGCTCTCACCGGCTTTGGAATGGGCCTTGGACCGCTCGCCACGATGGACATGGTTGGCCTCGACGTCGCCTGGCGCATCCGTCAGGAACATCCGCAAGATGCCGGCATTCGCCAGCCCTTTGTGGAAGACAGGCTGTGCGCTCTTGGCCGGTACGGCCGCAAAACCGGCGCAGGCTGGTACCGATATGACCAGGAAAAACGAGCCGTGCCCGATCCCGAGGTCGCGGTGCTCATTCGTAAATGGGCTGCCGAAGAGGGAATGATTCCACGAACCATCTCCAACCAGGAGATTCTGGATCGCTGTCTCTGGTCGTTGGTAAACGAAGGCGCGCGCATCCTGGAAGAAGGTTACGCGGCAAGCGTCTCGGACATTGACACCATCTTCGTCAACGGTTACGGGTTTCCCCCCGCCCGCGGCGGTCCCATGTCGTATGCCGACAGCTTGGGCCTGAAAGCAGTCTATGACCGGGTCTCCGAGTTTTACCAGGAACACGGCGAAGTCTGGCGGCCCGCACCGCTGCTCAAGCAACTCGCAGAGCAGGGAAGACGCTTTTACGCGTAGATGGCAACTCTATTCATCGTTCGCCACGCCCAGGCATCCTTCCTGGCGGAAAACTATGATCTGTTATCGCCCATTGGAGAGGCTCAGTCACGGTTACTTGGCCAGTACTGGTCCTCTCGCAACCTTCGCTTTGACCGTGTCTGTGCCGGCCCGCGAGTTCGCCACAGAGATACGGTCAAGTTTGTGCATGCCGCTTATGCAGCGGCGGGTCTCGACCTTCCCGAGGTACAAACCGTTCCCGAATTCGACGAGTATCCGGCAGAAGCGGTGATGAAGTTCGGTCTGCCCATCTTGCTTGAACTCGACGCGCGGGTCCGAGACCTGCACGCCGCCTTTCTGCATTCTGTCCAGCCGAAGGAACGGCGCGCCACGTTCCAACGGTTATTTGAGATAGTAGATTGCGAAGTGGGCGCATGGCGGCTTGCACCTGGAGGGCGTTGAGACCTGGCAGGAGTTTTGTTCCCGCGTGAACGCCGGTCTCAATCAGTTTCTTTCCGCCGGCGGCACGGCCGCGATTTTCACTTCTGGCGGCCCAACCGCAGTGGCCTTGCAGCGCGCTCTCGACCTCTCTCCGCAACGAACTTTAGAAGCCAGCTGGATGGTGCGGAACTCTTCCTGGAGCGAATTTCTTTACTCCGCAAAGCGATTCACACTCAGCAGCTTCAACGTTCATGGGCATATCACCGAACCCGCTCACCTCACCTACAGGTAGTTCTATGAGAGTTTGCCAGACATATTTGTTAGATCAGCCCACCACCATCCGGCCCGGCGAAGAGCTGGATACCGCCGGCTCGAAGCTTTTTTGCATCGCCATTTTGCCGACGGCAGAGGGGCTCTCTTGAGGTACGCCAATATCCGAGCGGCCACTCTAATCTGACCTATGCCCTCCGTCTTGGCGGCAGGGAATTAGTGCTGCGTCGTCCTCCTTTCGGAAGCACAGTAAAATCCGCCCACGATATGGGCCGCGAGGTTCGCGTATTATCCAAGCTCCACTCTGTGTACTCGCCCGCTCCTGAAGTACTTCTTTATTGCGACGACAACTCCGTACTCGGTGCGCCGTTCTACTTAATGGAGCCAATCCACGGCATCATTCTGCGCAGTCAGTTGCCCGCCGGGTTGGAACTTTCCCCGGAAACAGCACGTCAGCTCAGTGAATCGCTGATCGACAACCTGGTAACGCTGCACCACGTGGATTACGCAGCCGCGGGGCTCGCCGATCTGGGAAAGCCGCAAGGCTATCTGGAGCGCCAGGTAAGTGGCTGGATCGATCGCTACCACGGGTCAAAGACGCACGACTACGCCGAAGTGGACAAACTCTCCGCCTGGATGCACCAGCATTTGCCATCGACCTCGGCAGTCTCGTTGATCCACAACGACTACAAATACGACAACGTGATTCTTGATGCCGGCCAGATCACCAGGATTATAGGCGTGCTGGATTGGGAGATGTGTACCATCGGCGACTCTCTTGCGGACCTCGGCACCACTCTTGCCTACTGGGTGGATGCAACCGATCCCGAAGAACTGCAGCAGAAAACCTGGGGACCCACTGCCATTCCTGGAAGCTTTCGACGCTCAGAAGTAGTGGAACACTACGCGCGAAAGACGGGAACTGACGTGTCACAGATGAGCTACTATCTAACCTTTGCGCGTTTCAAACTAGCCGTGATTGTGCAGCAGATTTATTTCCGCTATCACCAGGGCATCACAAAAGACGAGCGCTTCGCCTCCATGCCGGGGACAGTTCATGCTTTGCTCAAGAGCGCCTGGGATTGCGCCCAGACCGGCCGCCTTTAAAGGCCGTAGTCCTGAAGTTTTGCGCCGTTTCAAACCCGCGCGAACACCTGTCGAAAAACATCTTCCAAGAAAGAGCATCCACGCAGAGATCTCTCCCCTGCGCTCCGCCGGATTTCCTATCGAGATCCGCGGCGTTGATTAACTCCATGCGGTTTCCTTTAAGGGAAACCGCACCCGTGGTCATGGCGAGTGCGGCGAAGTAGGAAATCCAGGTACGCTCCGGTCGAGATGACAAAGGAGAGAGGGGGAGCGTTTGCCCGGGAGAGTAGTTGCTGAACTTAAAGCGGTTTTTCATCACCTCCGTCTGTCGAAAAACATTCCCAGGAAAGCTGCCGCCGAACCGCAGGTCCCTCCACTGCGCTGCGCTCCGGTCGGGATGACAAAAGGGATGATAGCGCGCTGGTCCAGACGAGAGTAGTTCCTGAGACGCAGAAACTGCTCATCAACGAGGGGCACGCGTCATTTGTTGAGGGAGGAGTGTCTGTGTGGCCACTGCTCTGGAGAGCTTCGAACTAGCCGCTTATTTCTGCAGTTCCCATTTGGCAATCGATTCCAGGTGTACCTCATCCGGCCCATCCGCCAGGCGAAGCGCCCGCACCGATGCCCAGGCACTGGCTAAAAAGCTGTCTTGAGAAACCCCAAGACCACCATGGGCCTGAATCGCCCGATCCAACACCCGCAGCGCCACACTCGGCGCCGTTACTTTGATCATGGCAATCTCAACCCGCGCCGCTTTATTCCCCACCGTGTCCATCATGTGGGCAGCCTTCATGGTGAGCAGCCGCGCCTGTTCGATCTCGATACGTGAGGTCGCGATATCCGCGCGAATGGTTCCTTGCTCGGCCAAGGGTTTTCCGAAAGCTACGCGGGCCTTCACCCGCCGGCACATCGCTTCCAGTGCCCGTTCCGCGACGCCGATACATCGCATGCAGTGATGAATTCGGCCCGGACCCAGACGACCCTGCGCAATCTCAAATCCCCGCCCTTCTCCCAGCAACATGTTTGCTATCGGGACGCGCACGTTTTCAAACAGGATCTCACCGTGGCCGTGTGGAGCATGATCGTAGCCGAATACACTCAGCATGCGGACGATCTTGACCCCCTGTGTGTCCATCGGAACCAGGATCATCGATTGCTGCTTGTGCTTTGGCGCCGAAGGGTCGCTCTTGCCCATCAGGATCGCGACCTTGCACCGCGGGTCGCCGGCCCCGGAAGACCACCATTTTCGCCCGTTGATAACGTAGGTGTCTCCATCGCGTCGAATACGAGCTTCGATATTGGTCGCATCCGAGGATGCGACCTCGGGCTCAGTCATGGCGAAGCACGATCGGATCTTGCCTTCCAGCAGCGGATCGAGCCATTGCTTCTTCTGCTCCGCGGTCCCATAGCGCGTCAGGACCTCCATGTTCCCCGTGTCGGGAGCCGAACAATTGAAAACTTCGGGGCCGATGAAACTGCGTCCCATGATCTCGCAAAGCGGCGCGTACTCCTCATGCGTAAGCCCAGGCCCGTTCCCCCGTTCGCTGTCCTCCGGCAGCAGGAACAGGTTCCACAAACCCTCGCCGCGAGCTTTCTTCTTTAACTCTTCGATCACCAGCGCAGGCTTCCATCGCTCGCGTGCGACCTCCTCATAAAATCGATTCTCGTTTGGATACACATGGGCATCCATGAAGGCAAGCAGTCGTTCTCGTATCGCTTTTGCCTTGTCCGTAACCTCAAAGCTCATCTTGAGAAGCTCCTGTTAATCGAGAAAGAGGTCAGTCTTCAGCGGCGTTCCAGGGCTAACGGCGTAGCCTGAAAAATCGGTGATGCCCGCCTCAGCCAGCACTTCTTCATCGATAAAGAAATTGCCGGTCGTCGTGCGACTATCCCGCCCCAGGATGTACGCGGCCGCATCTGCGACAATCTCCGGCGTACGTCCGAGTTCTGCTCCCGCGCCCGGAATCACTTGCAACGCAGCAGTCGCAATGATGGTACGAGGCCAGAGGGCATTGACCCCAATTCCCAGCGGGCGAAATTCCTCCGCCATTCCCAGCACACACATGCTCATACCATATTTCGCAATAGTGTAGGCCACGTGCGGAGCGAACCACTTGGCGCGCATATCAAGCGGCGGCGACATGGTCAGAATGTGGGGATTCTGCGCCTTCGCGAGGTAGGGCAAACAGGCTTGCGAACAAACGTAAGTGCCGCGCAGATTTACGTCCATCATCAAGTCGAATCGCTTCAGAGGAGTTTCTGCCGTACCCGTCAGGCTAATGGCGCTGGCGTTGTTCACCAGGATGTCGATCCCGCCGAAGCGTTCCACAGCTTTCTGCACCGCATCCTCTACTTGATCCTCGAAACGGATATCGACGAGCAGGGGAAGGGCCTTTCCGCCCGCTGCCTCGATGGCCGATGCGGCGGTATACACGGTGCCCGGCAACTTCGGATGCGGGGCTGCAGTTTTGGCAGCCACCACCACGTTGGCGCCCTCGCGAGCGGCGCGCAGGGCGATAGCAAGCCCGATTCCGCGGCTTGCCCCGGTGACGAAAATGGTCTTCTCTTTCAGGCTCATCCTATTTTTTATCCCGTTAAAAAAATCAAGGTGACAGACGTTGTCTTTTGCGCTTATCTTACCGTCGGTTAAAAAATTACGGTCCGATTATCGCCGTAAAGCTATGGGGCCGGGCTGAGAAGTGATCGATAAATAGTTGAAAAATAGTCATTTATCCGCGGGACAGTCAGCACGCATTCTGGGAGGTTTATTCGTGACAATTCAATCCATCGGTAGGTTAGCATCAGTTAGCCGGCTCATCTTTTTGTTGGCGGTCTCTCTGCTGTGGGTACCTTTCACCTACGCGCAGGGGGTAGGGAGCTCCGGCGTACTTCGCGGCACAGTCACGGATCCCACCGGCGGGGTCATTCCCAACGCAAACGTAACCGTGGCAGACCCGCAAACCGGCCTGCAGCGTACGGCAGTGACCGATTCCGGCGGTCAATACCAATTTTCCGCCTTGCCGCCTTCCACCTACAGCGTGACCGTGCGGACGAACGGGTTCGCGACCGAGGTTAGCAATGGGGTGGTTATCCCCCTCGGCGAGACCGTCCTTGCTGACTTCCACCTGAGCGTATCCACTGTGACTGCGGAGGTGGTCGTGAACGAAACGCCGCCGGTGATTGAGACCACCCGGGGCAGCCAGGCGAATAGCGTTGGCGAGCGGGAGATTACCAATCTGCCCATCGATCGCCGCGACTATCTCTCCTTCTCCCTGCTGATGCCGGGCGTGAGCAACTCCAACATCATTGCCAGCAACGCCGACTACCGCGTGCAACAGACTCCACAAAGTGGCCTGTCCCTTTATGGCAGCAACGGGCGCGGCAACAGCGTGACCGTAGACGGTGGCGAGGCGAACGACGAGTCTGGCGGCGTGCGTCTGAATGTCAGCCAGGACGCGGTGCAGGAATTCCAGATCAACCGTAGCAACTATTCGACGCAATTGGGTGGGGCCAGCGGCGCTTCCATCAACATCGTCACCAAGTCCGGCACAAACACCTTGCATGGGGGTCTGTTTGCTTTCTTCCGCAACGACGCCATGGACGCGCGAAACCCGTTTGCCTTCACTTCAGCTTTAGTCCCCGGTGAGGATTTCTCGCTCGACGCACAAGGCCAGCCCGTCAAGAATTCTCTCAGCCGGCAGCAGTTCGGGGGGACCATCGGGTTCCCCGTCAAAAAAGATCGCACGTTCCTTTTCTTCGCCTTCGAGGGCCTGCGTTCCGATGCGCAGGACTCGGTTCCTCTGCTGACGAATAGCGGCATCTTCGCTCCCACTGCCGCGCAATCGCCGATTCTTGCCGGCCTGGCGGCGGAAGGGCAAACCCCGGTGCCTTGCCTGGGCGAAGCTCCCGCCATCACGTTGCTGCCGGCGGCCACCTGCGCATTCGGGCTGCAGAGCATACTCACGGTTGATCCGACTGCCAACGGGAACCCCTTCGTCTCCCCGGCCCAGTTAGCCTCCAGGGCTTTCGTCGTCAACCAGTTCGAGCAGAATGGTGGACTGTTCCCCTTTCCCATCCGGGAATTCGAAGGGTCCACACGTCTTGACCATCGATTCAGCCAGAAGGACTCCGGCTTCCTTCGCTACAGCGCGGCACACCTCACTGAATCCGACCCGACCCTGCAGGCGCTGGTCGGCTTCTCCCGAGGAACCTCGATCCTGAACTGGGATAGCACCCTACAAGGCTCCTGGTTCCATCAGTTCAACGGGGGCGCCATCAACGAGGCCCGGGTGCAGTGGAACATGTACCAATTCAACGTGAACTCAAACGATCCTGGTGGTCCGGGTCTCGATGTGCAGGGTTATGGCTTCTTTGGGCGCAACATCTTTCTCCCCAGCTACAACAAGATCCGCCGGTACGAGTTTGCAGATAACTACAATTTCACTCGCGGCCGGCACACCTTCCAAATGGGTTTCGACGAACTGCTTCGCGGCGATAACAGTGCATCCGCGACGTTCTTCGGCGGACGCTTTGAATTCCTGCAGCTTCCTGGCGGCCTGGTGAGTCCATGCCTGCAGGTTCCCGTCGCGTGCGGGCTTTCTGCCTCCACTGCGTCTGCTCCGATCAGCACGCTGCAATCGTGGAGCCTGGGGCTGCCCTCCTTCTATGAACAGGGTTTCGGCGAGCCGCAGTATATCCTCAATCGGCCATTCACTTCTGTCTATTTCCAGGATTCGTTCCACTTTCGCCCCGGCCTGACACTCAATGGCGGCTTGCGCTACGAGGTGGATTCACAGCCCAGCGTTTTGAATACCTATAAGCTGGATTTTGCTCCGCGCGTTTCCTTTGCCTGGGATCCGTTCAACGACAACAAGACAGTCGTCCGTGGCGCTTATGGAATCTTCTACGGGCAGGTCTATGCGCAGATTCCCGCGGTCGTGAAAACCCTGGGCAACCTGAATGGGAACCGGCAAATTGCCAACACCCTGGTATCGATCCTGGGGGTCCCTGGAGCGCCTGCGCTGAACTCGGCGGTGATTTACCAAACCCTGGCTGCGGAAGGAAAAATATCCTGCGGCACGCCGCCGGCGGGGCAGGCTGCCTGTATTGGGCCCGGGGATCTGGCGCAATTCGGCCTCAACGTCTCCAACTCTGGCCCCCTGCCCCCGGGAACCGTGCTCTTTTCCGGGTCGCCGCATTACCGGCCGCCGCAGGCGCAGCAAGCCTCCTTTGGAATCGAGCGGGAGATCGGAGCAACGACATCCATCTCTGCGAACTACATCTACGTGCATACCACCCACCTGCCCTGGGCGGTCGACACCAACCTGCTGGCCGGAGCGCCGATCGTGACCGGCACAGGCGCGAATGGTCTTCCTACCAACGGTTTGCCTTTCCAGGATTGGGGTTCGGCACAATGCGTCGCCGATCCTGCCCTCTGCTTCGCTGACCCAACCCACACCATCCTTCAGAACAACCAGTATCAATCGATCGCCGAAGCGATTTACAACGGCGGCATTCTGGAGGTGAAAAAGCGCTTCGGCCAAAACTTCACTCTGCTCGGCAACTACACCTACAGCAAAGCCATCGACCAATCGACAGACTTCAATAGCGATTACTCGGCCTTCGACCAGGTAAACCTCCACGCGGAACGGGCCGTGTCGGACTTCGATCAACGCCACAAAGTCGTCTTTGCGGCCATGCTGCAAAGCCCGTTCAACAGTTCGCGCTGGCTTTCAGGCTTTGAGCTTGCACCGATCGTCAGCTACAACAGCGGGCACCCTTTCAATCTGCTCGCCGGGTCTGACATCAATGGCGACGGTCACTTCACGAACGATCGCCCGCCGTCGGCGCCGCGCAACTCCGGCCTGGGGCCCAACTATGCGGATCTCGACATGCGTCTGAGCCGGGCATTCAAATTCCGCAACGAGTACAGCCTGAACTTCACCGCGGAAGGATTCAACATCGCCAATCGCACCAACTACGCCAGCGTGAACAACATTGTCGGAGCGACCTTTGCTCCATCGTTCAATGTTCACGGGACTGCCGCCCTCTCTCCCAGCCAACCGCTGGGCTTTACGGCGGCCGATGCGAAGCGTGAAATACAATTGGGGCTCAGGCTGGCGTTTTAAGGCTGGAAAACGCAGCGGATCTGCCACGCGAGTATGGATGTTCAGGGATGGTGGAGGCGATGGGGGTCCGAGTGTTTTCACTCCTGTCTCCGGGCCACGATCTCGAACGAAAAGCTGAGCTCGTTCTTCAACTTGAGTGCGCCCCCGGCAACAGAAACCAGTTTGATGTTGTAGTCCGTCTGGTTCAACGAGAAATCACCCGATGCTCGGAGCATGCTCCCTAATAACGCGACCCGCGTGGCGATTGGCTGGCTGCGCGTGACACCATGCAGGGTCAGGTTTCCGTTCAGCGTGGCCGAACAAAGCGTATCTGCCACCTTGGTCACGGTGATGCTGGGAGCCTCATAGAGGATTTCCGGAAACTTTGCCGTCTCCAAAACTTCCTGATTCATCAGCCGTTCCATTTCGCGGAGGTCTTTGCCGCTAATGTCATCCTGCACGCTCAGGGATGCCGATTTAACGACGAGGCGAAAAGATCCGGCTTCAAGTTTTTCAGGATTGAACGTCATCTCGCCACTGAAGTCGCGAATGCCAATGGTGGGATTGTGTCCCATCTTGGCCAGCAATCCCGTCGCGAAGGCGCGCACCGTGAACCGGCTTGCACGCCCATCGACTACGTAGCGGTCCGTGGCATCCTCCGCCATCCAGTTATCGCTTCGGCCCCGACATCGCCCGCAGTTTCAAATATCGCTCGATATCCGGCATGGCAGCGCCGGCGAGACTCCCGACTCCCATTTGCGACATGTAGCGGCGCACCATAGGATTGGAAAGAATCAGTCCTGCCCCAAACACGATCAACGACAACCCCCCAAGCATGTAAAGAGTCTCCTTGTCACGAGCGTCTCCGTTCGCGGTAGTTTCTAACAGTTCCAGAGCCATGGCACATCTCCTTTCGTTGCGATCTTTTAGTTCCTTGGATCTTCATCGACTATGTCTGCCAACGACCGCAACTCGGTGAAGAAACGTCCAATCTCCGTCCAGACCTCCGAGCCTCCGGAGAGTCCTTTCCAGTTGCCGCGAATGAGACCGACGAGCCGATAACACTCATCGATAGGGGCGATATAGTACTCCGCCCGCGACCACTCGCGTGCGTGACCCACCCGGTTGACAAGCAGTGCCTCGATATCGGGTTGCAACTGGCTAAGGATCGCATTCTCCTGCACGATCTCATTCCAGGCATCGAGTGAAAGAAGGGACTCCACAGCTCCCGCAGGGCTGGGGTAAAGCGCAACAACTTTTCCTTCCACGCTCGACACGAAAAAGAACGCCATATTGATAGGGATTAAGAGGTTTTCCCACTGCGCATCGGTCATCTGGAAATTAGCCAGAAGTTGAGCCCGCCTTGACACCCGCCGGTACTTGCCGTTCGCCATCCCGTCAAACAGGGTGGCGCAGGCCTCACAGGCACAAACGATCTGTCGCAGTGAGATTTCAACCAGGTGCGGATGTTCATGGGCCAGGGCGCTGCTGCACAATTCGCAACGCTCGACTGGTCGCGGCGCCCGGGCAAACTGGCGAAGCGTAGCGAACGCCTGATCGAAGGATGGAGGTGTTCCGGCGGCCGGCGTCAATCTCCACCTTCCACTTCCGCGAAGGAGTGTTTCAGCAAGCTATCCAAAGGAACAAAGCCGGATGAAGACTCTTCTTCCGTTCCAAGAATTGTCAGCGAAGTCAAGTCCGGCGCCAGGTCATACACGCCTCCTTGCACCACGGCCCGCAGATCCTTCATGGTGGAACCGCAGGCATGACCACTAGTGTGAAGCCGGAGTTGAACGGCACCGTCACGGATGCTGATCAGTTCCACCCTAGCATCGAGCTTGCGCAGCCGCCCCTTTAGGCCGTCGAGTGCCAGTGAAACGCGGGTCTGCAGGTCGTCGGGATGCAGCCCATAGAGAAGAAGAAGGTTGCGGACAATTGGATCTTGGCCAAACGCATGGATGATGGCCTTGCCGGGCGCTCCCGTTTCCGCCCCTGATTCGGAAACAAGCTCCATCATTCTTTCCAGTCCTGCCTCGTGGACCTGCATGAGAAGCTGGACCAGCTCCCGGGCCGCAACCTTTGAACCACTACCCGGCATCTGGTCGAGTTCACCGACCAGGGTGCCGAGCAGGCGCATCTTTTCCTGAAATTCTTTTTCGCTAGTCACGCCACTCCTTAGTGCTGCGGTATTCCAAACATGGGAGAATGATGCGTTTCAAGTACCTTGCCATTCCCCAGATACATGTGCACCCCACAGGGCAGGCACGGATCGAAGCTTCTGACCGCCCGCATAATATCAATGCCTTTGAATTTATCCGGACCGTTTTCCTCGAAGATGGGCGTATTCTGCACCGCGTCTTCATACGGACCAGGGGTGCCGAAGCTGTCCCGCGGATTGGCGTTCCATGGCGTTGGGGGATACGGGTGATAGTTAGCGATCTTGTGATTCTTAATGACCACGTGATGTGACAACACTCCGCGAACAGCTTCGTGGAACCCGCATCCGATGGCCTCTTCGGGAACCTTGAAATCGTTCCAGGTTTTGGTTCTGCCGGCATGCAACTCGGCCAGCGCCTGTTCGGCGAAGTAAAGAGCGGCTGCTGCAGCATAGGCCTGGAAGTAGGTGCGAGCACGATCGCGTTCAATCGCATTGCTCCATTTGGGAATCTTCCACTCGAACTCCACTTCAGGCTTTGACATCGTCTTGGGAAGGTAGATCTTTACGCTGTGGCCGGTAGCCTTGATGTAGCCGATGTCCACGATGCCGGCCAGTGCGGTCGCCCAGAAGCGAGCAATGGGGCCGCCGCCGGTATCGAGCGCCAGGTAGTCTCCGGTGCGTTTGTCGTACCAACGCGGAGACATGACCCAGGTGTAGTTGCCCTTGAAGTCGCGTTTCTGCGGTCTTGGGAACGTGCTTTGGTTCCAGGGATGCCGTTGATCCACAGGATTGCCCAGCGGGTCCTGCTTCACAAAAGATTGTGAGTTCTGCCAATCGTCATAGTACGAGCTGCCCAGCAGAATACGGATATTCAAGTTGATATCCACCAGGTCGGTGGTGACGAGCTGCCCGTCCACCACCACGCCGGGAGTTACATACATGCCGCGGCCCCAATCGGTCATTTTCTGGTAGGTGTAGTCGCAGACGTCAGGATTGTTAAACGAGCCCCAGCAACCGAGAAGGATCCGCCGCCTGCCGACCTCTTCGTAGCCGGGGAGGGCTTCATAGAAGAAATCGAAGAGGTCGTCATGCAGCGGCACAACCTTCTTCATAAACTCCACATACTTCATCAGCCGTACGATGTAGTCGGTGAAGAGTTGAATCGTCGGCACAGTACCCACCCCGCCTGGATATAGCGTTGACGGATGGACGTGGCGGCCTTCCATCAGGCAGAACATTTCCCGCGTCATGCGGCTCATCTGCAGCGCTTCCAGATAGAATGCTCCCGAGAAGGGATTGAGAGCCGTCATAATTTGGGCGATGGTTTTGTAACCGTGCAGTTCCGCGTGCGGCGCGGCCGTCTTTGTCGCCTTTTCCCAGACGCCGGGGTTGGTGTCCTTCACCATTTGTTCGCAGAAGTCCACCCCCACCAGGTTGTCCTGGAAGATGTTGTGATCGAACATGTACTCGGCCGCTTCACCCAGGTTTACGATCCATTCCGCTATTGGGGGCGGCTTTACCCCAAACGCCATGTTCTGCGCGTAGGTGGCGCAGGTGGCGTGGTTGTCGCCGCAGATTCCGCAGATGCGGCTGGTGATGAAGTGCGCGTCCCGCGGGTCTTTTCCCTTCATGAAAATGCTATAGCCGCGGAAGATCGACGAGGTACTGTGGCATTCCGCAACTTTCCGTTTGCCGAAATCGATCTTGGTAAAGATGCCGAGGCTGCCGACGATCCGCGTAATCGGATCCCAATTCATCTCTACTAACTGCCCTGGCTTCGTATCTTCTTTCTTAAGTTCAGCGGTAGCACTGCCCATCTTGTGGCTCCTTCGTCAGTTCGGGTTAGTAGGAACTTGGGTGATAGCCGGTTGTAAGCTCAGCACGCCGGTGCCGCCACATAGGCTCTTGATTCACAGTCTCGTTGGTCATCGATCGCAGAGCGCGAATCGCCTGGCCGTAAATGCCGATCGCCGCCGTCGATATCTTTGCGCCCGGAGGCTCGTCCATGAAGGGCATGAATTTATCCGGAAAGCCCGGCATCGTACAACCGATGCAGATGCCGCCCACGTTAGGGCAGCCGCCGAGTCCTGCCATCCACCCCCGTTTGGGCACGTTGCAGTTCACCACCGGGCCCCAACAGCCCAGCTTCACGATGCACTTGGAAGAGCCGTACGAAGTGGCGAAGTCACCCTGTTCGTAGGACCCAGCCCGGTCGCAACCATCGTGCACCGTCTTTCCGAACAGCCATGTGGGTCGCAGCTGGTTATCCAGCGGGATCATCGGAGCGTGGCCGGCGACTTGATACAGCAGGTAGAGAAGCGTTTCCATGAAGTTGTCCGGCTGTACCGGGCAACCAGGAACATTCACGATGGGCAGTCCCGCCTTGGATTTCCAGTCCCAGCCCAGATAATCGGCCAGTCCCATGCATCCTGTGGGGTTGCCCTCCATGGCATGAATGCCGCCATACGTTGCGCACGTACCGCAGGCGACGACTGCGAGTGCCTTCGGCGTCAGACGATCGATCCACTCGTTGGTGGTAATGGGTTGGCCGGTGTTCGGGTTGGTCCCAAGTCCTGCCCAATAGCCCTCTTTCTTGATCTTCTCGTTGGGAATGGAGCCCTCAACAACCAGCACGAACGGTTCAAGTTTCCCTTGTTCGGCCATGTACCAGTACTTGAGAAAATCGTCTCCGTTCTCGTAAGCGAGAACAGGATTATGGAGATGCACTTTCGGTAAGCCAGGAATGGCGCCTAGCAGAACATCTTCTACGCTAGGCTGCGTGGCTGCCGTTATGGATACAGAATCCCCATCACAGCCGAGGCCGGCTGTAATCCAGAGTATGTGTATTTCCGCCACGGCGGGCTTTTTCTGGGTAACTCGTCCGTAAGGCGCTTGTTCGGCCATATGCTTGGACTCTCCTCTCGTGCCGCCAGCCATAAAAACAGAAGCAGACGCGGCTCACAAGCAGGAGTGGCCCTATTTCTTCTTCGTAGCAAATACTTGAGGTGGTATAAGAGATTCCCCGATGGGGTTCTGTCAAAAACATTTCCAGGAAAGGACCGCTGAACCGCAGATCTCTCCACTGCGCTGCGCTCCGGTCGAGATGACAAAGGGAAGGGCGGTGCTTCCATGGCAGAGCAGTTGCTGAACAGAAGCTGATTTTCGTCGCCGCTTTGGGTCCAGCCAAGGTGATAAACACGGCTTCCATTTAGCAGCAACTCTGCCAGTGAAGCACCACCCTCCCCTTTGTCATCTCGACCGGAGGAGTCGTGGGCTTGGGCCCACCAAAGGTGATGAAAAGCACCTTCTGTTCAGCAACTACTCTCCTGTGGAAGCACCGCCCTCCCCTTTGTCATCTCGACCGGAGCGCAGCGCAGTGGAGAGATCTGCGGTTCAGCGGTCCCTTCTTGGAAATGTTTTTCGGTTTCCGCATCCACTATGAGGAGGGTTTGTCGCTGATACTCGATTGAATGGCGTGTTGAACCAGCTCGCGTCCGCTATGGAGAGACAACTTTTCCTTGAGATGAGCCTGGTAAGTTTCAACAGTCTTCACGCTGAGGTGCAGTTTCTCGGCAATCTCGCGTGTACTCCGCCCTTCGCCGATCAGGCGGAACACTTCAAGCTCACGATCAGAAAGCGTGGAGAGGCGCGAATTCACATCCGCCGAACCCCCGCTGACGTATTGGTGAAGCAGTTTGTTTGCCATGCGATCGCTGAGATAGATATCCCCCCCGAGAATCCGCCGCACCGCGACCAGGACTTTTTCCGACGCCTCTGCCTTCATGATGTAGCCATTAGCCCGCGCGCGCAGCGAGCGCTCCGCATAAACCGACTCATCATGCATAGAGAGAATCAAGACCGGAAGGTTCGGATACAACATACGGAGATTCTTCAACAAGTCAAGTCCATCAGGACCATTCAGCGAGATGTCCGCAATCAGGATGTCCGGATTTTTCGCCGCGATTTCTCGCATCGCGGTATGTGCTTCTTCAGCCTCGCCGCAAACCATAAGATCGGGTTCCCGGTTAATCAGTAAAGCCAGTCCCTGGCGCAAGAGGGGATGATCATCCACGATAAAAATAGTTTTCTTCGTGATGCCGCTCTGCGACTTGGTGGCTTGATCCATCAGAACGCTAACCATTATCTCTCACCGGAAAATTACAGGCTACGACCGTTCCCCGTGTTGCATCTCGCCGTACCTCAAGCGTCCCGCCGATCATGCCTGCCCGATAATTCATGATGTGCAGCCCCATACCCTGGGCACTCACAGGATTGTCCTCAATCCCGATCCCGTCATCCTTTATCAGCAATGTGCCCCGGCCCTGTTCAGCCGTCAACTGAATCAGGACTCGTCCGCGGCTTGCCATGCTTGATCGCATTATTTACCGCTTCTTGGGCAATGTGATAGAGATGTGTGGCCATCGTATCATCGTGAATCAGCACCGGTGTGTCGCACTGAAAGCGGCACAACACACCAAACAGGTCTTCGACTTCAGCCGCCCACAGCTGCAGGGCAGACATCAAACCGTGGGAATCGGAAACTACTGGAAGCAGTCCCCGGGCTAACTCGCGAGTCTTGTGAATCGCTTCGTTTACCAGCTTGACGATCTTGGCTGCATCCTCAGTTTCTGACCTCTTCTGCTCAGCCAACTTCGCTTCATGCACTTTGGCCATGAAGGCGATCCCGGTCAGATGCTGGCCGAGACCATCATGCAGGTCCTGCCCTATGCGCCGTTGTTCTCGCGCACTAATGTCGAGGATTGCCTTTTCCAGGTGCTTTCGTTCTGTGATGTCGATCCCGGTAGCAATAATGTACTGCGTCGTCTCCCCACTGCCCGGAAGCAGGGTACTTGACCAGGCAATCAGCCGCTTATCTCCATGCCGCGTAACCCAGCAGGTCTGATAGTCCTGCGGAAGAAGGTCGGTACGCAGCACTTCAAACGTGGTCCGGAACCGATTGATCTCCTCAGGAGGGAGAAACAGGTCCCAAATGCATTTGCCCTGAACCTCCTCCATCGCATATCCAGTGGTCAGTTCACAAGCTGGGTTGAAGCGTAAGATACGTCCTTCGCTATCGAGAACCACAACCAGCGCTCCGACCGTGTCTAAAATCGCGGAAACGAAGTTACGTTCTTTCTGCAGTTCCTCTTCGATGCGTTTGATATCGGAGATGTCGAAGGCCACGCCATGAATACACCAGGGCCGGCCATCCTCCCAACGCATCATTCTGGCGTCGCAATGAAACCAGATAACCCGGCCATCCCGCGCAATCACTCGATATGCGGATCGCAGCGGCTTTCCCGAGAGGAACATTTCCGCTGCTTCCAGGCTCCAGCGTTGTTTGTCATCGGGATGAATGCGTTCATACCAGCGAACAGGATCCTCCAGCCATTCTTCTCGCGAATATCCCAGGGCTGCTTCAATCTGGGGGCTCACGTACGCCTCGCTGACACCCCGGTCGAGAGAAGCCATGAACACAACCGCGGGTATCTGCTCCAACAAAGCACGGTATTTGGCCTCGAGGTTTGGCCCTCGCGCATCCTGGCCATTTTCAACAAAATGCTCCATCGCAGGAGCAGGGTTTGAGCCCGGGTCGGCAAATACTCTGGCCAGATCGAGAAGGACAGCTTCCGCTTCGGCAATGTCCGGCAGGTCTGCGTCAGGACTGCTCGCGGGTTTTTGAACGCTTCGCGCAAACGAAGACATGATTCACTCCAGACGGCGTTTTTGTCGCCAGCTGGGCTCCTTATTGAGCGATGCCTGCGTAAATCGGCGCAACGCATGAATGGCCCGGCCATATGTTTGAACTGCCGCGGAAGATAACAATGAGCCCGGAGGCTGATTCATGAATGGCATAAACTTATCAGGAAATCCCGGCATCGTACATCCGATGCAGATACCTCCAACATTGGGGCATCCACCCATGCCTGCCATCCAACCACGCTTGCCTACATTGCACTGCACTACCGGGCCCCAACATCCCAGCTTCACGATACAAAGCGGCGATCCATATTCTTCTGCAAACTGCGCCTGCTCGTAGTAGCCGCCGCGATCACACCCCTCATGGACGGTACTTCCGAAGAGCCAGGTAGGGCGCAAGGCGTCGTCGAGCGGGATCATGGGGGCGCGCCCGGCAGCCAGGGTAAGCAGGTAAAGCAGCGTCTCCATGAAATTGTCCGGCTGAACGGGGCATCCGGGAACGCAAACGATGGGGATATCCCCTTGGGAACGCCACTGCCAACCGAGATAATCCGGCAGTCCCATGCATCCAGTCGGGTTGCCTTCCATGGCATGAATTCCGCCGTAGGTCGCGCAGGTTCCCGCCGCAATGACGGCCCATGCTTTCGGCGCCAGCCGGTCGATCCATTCACAGGTCGTAATGGGCTGACCCGTGGACGGGTCGGTGCCGAAAGATGCCCAATAGCCTTCCTCTTTATTGGTTTCATCTGGAATCGAGCCCTCCATCACCAGAATGAAGGGGTTCGATTTTCCTTCCGCCGCCAGGTGGAAGTGCTTCATGAAGTCGTCGCCGACATCGAAGCTGAGAAAGGGATTATGAAAATTCACTTTAGGAATCCAGGGCAGGGCTCCCAGAATAATGTCTTCGATACTTGGCTGCGTGGCTGCCGTCATCGCGATGGTGTCTCCGTCGCAACCCAGGCCTGCGGTTATCCATAGAACGTCTATTTCTGAAATAGGTGACGATTTGCGATCCAGGCCATGAGCGGGTCCCATGAGGAGCTTGGTTTCCTTTCCGCGCGGAACGCGGCGTCCCTTTGAAAACTTGCTTTCATTTTGGGCCTCAAACGCCCCCTAGGCAAGACCGGCATCTTTCGCGTGACGGAGATGAGAAGCGTTGCAAACCAGCGTAAAACGGCCGGGCTCGCGCGCATTACGCAAGTGCGCGCGCATGGCCCGATCGAGATCCTTCCGCGTTGACCAGTCTGCCTTGCAAGGGCTATAACGATTCGGGGCTTGCGAGCACTCTTATGTGCGCGAGTTTCACGTGCATGCGTTTTCGTCAGCATCCAGAAACCTGAAGGGGAAACCTGGATGGGAGGGTAGACGACCATGATCCCGCCGGCCTTTGAATATCTAAGACCGCAGACGATTCCTGAGGCGATCGCCTTTCTGCAGCAGTATGGAGACGACGCCAAGATTTTGAGCGGCGGGCAAAGCCTCATTCCCATGATGAAGTTCAGGCTGGCCCGGCCGGGTTACCTGATCGACATCAACCGAATCCCGGGACTGTCCTACATCAAGGAAGAGGGCGGCTATCTGAAGATCGGCGGACTCACGCGAGAAGCCGATCTGGAGAGCTCTCCACTGATTCATTCGAAATATCCCATTATTCTCGACACCGCCCGCGTGATTGCCGATCCGCAAGTGCGAAATATGGCAACCCTGGCGGGCAATCTGGCGCATGGCGATCCGGCGAACGATCATCCGGCTACCATGCTGGCGCTGGGAGCACAGGTGGTGGCGGTCGGGCCGCAGGGGGAGAGGGTGCTGCCCATCGACAGCTTTTTTGTCACCCTGTTCACCACCGAACTGCAGCAGGGCGAAATCGTCCGCGAGATTCGCATTCCCATGCCGCGCCCACGCAGTGGAGGCGCGTATTTGAAGCTGGAGCGGAAGGTTGGCGATTTTGCCACCGCCGGAGTGGCTGCGCAGGTGACCGTTGATAGCGGAGGAATCTGCCAGCAGGCTGGGATCGGACTGACCAACGTCGGCGCAACGCCGGTGAAAGCCGTCAAGGCGGAGGAATTTCTGCGCGGAAAAAAACTGGATGAAGCCAACATCACCCAGGCCGCAGATCTGGCGGCCGGCGAAGCGCAACCCGCCGCGGATCTGCGTGGGCCCGTGGAATACAAACGTGGCTTAGTGAAGGAATTGACCCGGCGCGCGCTGGCTCGGGCGTATGAACGTTCCAGTAAATAGAGATGCGGAGGCCGCAAAGGATCCTGACATGGTGAAGAAGCAACTGATTCAAGTCAAAGTGAACGGTCGCGAGCGCGAGGCCCAGGTCGAGCCCAGATTGTTGCTGGTCCACTTCATCCGCGGCTTTCCTGGACTCACGGGCACGCACGTCGGTTGCGACACCACCCATTGCGGGGCCTGTACCGTCTTGCTGGATGGAAAGACCGTCAAGTCCTGCACCATGTTTGCCGTGCAGGCTGATGGCTGCGAATTGCTCACCGTCGAGGGACTGATGCAGAACGGCAAGCTGCATCCGCTGCAGGAGGGATTCAAGCAGGAGCATGGTCTGCAGTGCGGCTTCTGCACCCCAGGCATGCTGATGTCGTCTTACGCCCTGCTGGCCAAGAATAAGAATCCCAGCGAGGAAGAGATTCGCTGGGGAATCTCCGGGAACCTGTGCCGTTGTACCGGTTATCAGAACATCGTGAAAGCTGTACAGTATGCCGCCGGCAAGATGGAGCAGGGAGGCAAAGATGGTCTACCAAACATCGCCTGAAATCGGTGGCATGGGCCACTCCATCAAGCGCAAGGAAGATCTACGCTTCATCCAGGGCAAGGGCAACTATGTAGACGATGTAAACCTGCCCGACATGGTCTACGGACATATGGTGCGCAGTCCGTACGCCCATGCCCGCCTTAAGAGCATCAACGCGGAGAAGGCCAAACAGCTGCCCGGTGTCCTGGCTGTAATTACCGGGGAGGATCTGGCCAAAGCGGGCCTTGCCTGGATGCCGACCCTCTTCTTCGACAAGCAAATGGTGTTGGCGACCGGTAAGGTATTGTTTCAGTCGCAGGAAGTGGCCTTCGTGGTTGCCGAGGATCAATATACCGCCGCCGATGCAGCCGAGTTAGTGGAAGTCGAGTATGAAGAGCTGCCGGTGTTGGTTGATCCCCACAAGGCGCTCGATCCCGCATCACCCATCCTGCGCGAGGACCGCGAAGACAAAACCAACCACATCTTTCACTGGGAGGTGGGCGACAGGGCGGCCACTGACAAGGTTTTTAGCGGCGCGGAGGTCAAGGCGAAGGTGCATGCTGTGTTCCAGCGCTGCCATCCGGCGCCGCTCGAAACTTGCGGCTGCGTAGCGGACCACAACACCGCGACCGGACGGCTCACCATTTATCTCACCTCGCAAGCTCCCCACGCGCATCGTACGCTCTTCGCGCTGGTTGGCGGCATTCCGGAAAATAACATCCGCGTGATTTCTCCGGATATCGGCGGCGGCTTTGGTAACAAGGTTCCCATTTATCCCGGATACGTCTGCGCTGTCGTGGCATCGCTGACCCTCGGACGGCCGGTGAAATGGATCGAATCGCGTTCCGAGAATCTGCAGTCCACCGGCTTTGCCCGCGACTACCACATGACGGCGGAGCTTGCTGCGAGCAAGGATGGAAAAATCCAGGCCATGCGGGTCAAGACTCTGGCAGACCATGGAGCATTCAACGCGGCGGCCCAGCCCACTAAGTTTCCCGCCGGCTTATTCAGCATTTGCACCGGCGCTTATGACTATCCCACTGCTTTTTGCGAAGTCGATGGGGTTTATACCAACAAGGCGCCCGGCGGCATCGCCTATCGCTGTTCGTTCCGGGTGACCGAGGCTGCTTATCTTATCGAGAGAGCGGTCGATGTTCTGGCGCAGGAATTGAAGATGGATCCAGTCGAATTGCGGCGGAAAAACTTCATTCCCCCGGAGAAGTTTCCCTATAAGTCTCCCCTCGGCTGGTCCTATGACAGCGGAGACTACGATGCTGCCATGAAAGTAGCGCTGGACCTGGTGGGCTACGAGGCGCTGCGGAAGGAACAGCTTGAGAAGCGCAATAAAGGCGAGTTGATGGGCATCGGAATTTCCAGCTTCGTCGAAGTGGTGGGCGCCGGGCCAGCCCATACCTTCGACATAGCTGGTATCAAGATGTTTGACAGCTGCCGAGATTCGCGTTCATCCCACCGGCAAGGCCATGTGCCGCATGGGAACCAAGAGCCAGGGGCAGGGGCATGAGACGACCTATGCCCAGATTGTCGCCCAGGAGTTAGGTATTCCGGCCGCCGATGTGACCGTGGAAGAAGGCGACACTGACACTGCGCCCTATGGTTTGGGAACCTACGCCAGCCGCAGCACACCCGTCTCTGGAGCGGCCACAGCCATGGCGGCGCGCAAGATCCGCGACAAAGGCAAAAAGATCGCCGCGCATCTACTGGAATGCAGTGAAGAAGATCTGGATTGGGAGCCGGGCAAGTTTTTCGTCAAAGGCGCGCCCAGCAAATCGAAGACCATCCAGGACATCGCGTTTGCCGCCTACACCAACATGCCGGCCGGCATGGAAGCCGGCCTCGAAGCGGTCGATTATTACGACCCGCCCAATCTCACCTTTCCTTTCGGCACTTACATCTGCGTGGTGGATATCGACAAAGGCACAGGCGAGATCAAGGTTCGCCGCTTTGTGGCGGTGGACGACTGCGGCAACATCATCAATCCCATGATTGTCGAAGGCCAAATCCATGGCGGCTTGACCGAGGGCCTGGCCATCGCCTTCATGCAGCAGATCAACTACGACGAGAACGGCAACGTGCAGGGAGGAAGTTTTATGGACTACCTGATGCCGACGGCGGTCGAGACCCCGGTGTGGGAGACAGGCAAGACGTGCACCCCTTCGCCCCACCATCCGTTCGGCGCCAAGGGCGTAGGCGAGTCGCCCAACGTAGGCTCTCCGGCAGCCTTCGTCAACGCCGTCGTCGACGCGCTTGCCCACCTGGGCGTGAAGCACATCGATATGCCGATCGCGCCCTGGAAGGTGTGGAACATCCTCAAGGAGAAAGGCGTGGTCGATTAGCTATGGCGATAAAAATTGAAAAGAGCTTTCAGGTGAAAGAACCGATCGAGAAAGTCTGGAGCCTGCTCAGTGATCCAAGGAGAGTTGCCGCCTGTGTGCCCGGCGCAAAGATTACCGAGCAGGTGGACGAGAAGACATACAAAGGTACGATCAGCGTGAAGGTGGGTCCCAGCGCAACGGATTACAAGGGGGAGCTGGAGATCGTTCGTAACGACGCGGAGAACCACGAGCTCGAAATCCTCGGCAAAGGGCAGGACGTAAGAGGCCGGGGCAGCGCGTCGATGAAGATGACGGGCAAGCTGCGTGGGCTCGACGATGGCGGCACGGAGGTAACAAGCGTTTCCGAGGTCAACGTCGTGGGCATCCTGGCGCAGATGGGATCGCGCGTGATCAGCGAAGTCTCGAACATCATGTTTGCGCAATTCATCAAGAACTTTCAGGCCCAACTGCAACAACCCGCCGATGCAGCTGCGGTTGAGGTCACGCCCATCAGCGCCGCTTCCGTGGCGTGGGCGGCGGCAAAAGGAGCCTTTCACCGCGAATCCTGAAGTCAGGCAGCGGGACCGGTCCATCATGCCAGCCTTACCAGCCCAGCCAGAGCAAGAGTCCGCCAGAGACCCCGATGCTCTTATGCGAAGCTTCGAGCGGCTGGGTTACATCGCTGACCGATCCCTGGCCACCGCGGTTTACCTCATCACAAAGTTACGCAAGCCTCTTTTGATCGAGGGTCACGCAGGTCTGGGGAAGACCGAAGTGGCCAAGATTCTGGCCGCGATGTTGGGCACCCAACTCATCCGGCTGCAGTGTTATGAAGGACTGGACGTCAGTTCCTCCGTCTACGAATGGAATTATCAGAAGCAGTTACTGGCCATCAGGATCCAGGAAGGAACAGCGCAGACGATTGAAGAAAAAGAAAGACACATCTTTAGCCGCGAGTTTCTGCTCGAGCGGCCGCTGCTCAAATCCATCCTTGCGCAAGACGCTTCGCCCGTGTTGCTGATTGACGAGATCGATCGCGCCGACGAAGCGTTCGAGGCCTTTCTGCTCGAACTGCTCTCCGACTTTCAGATTAGCGTTCCTGAGCTGGGCACCATCCAGGCCAGGCACATCCCTTATGTGGTTCTCACCTCGAACCGCACCCGCGAACTGAGCGACGCCTTGAAGCGCCGCTGTCTCTACCACTGGATTGACTATCCCAGCTTCGAGAAAGAAATGAGAATTGTGCGCGCCAGGCTGCCCGGCATCGAAGAGGAACTGGGTAGGCAAGTAGTGCGGTACGTTCAGGCTACGCGCCAACTTGATCTAGCCAAGCCCCCCGGGGTGGCGGAGACTTTGGATTGTGCTCAGGCCGTGGTCTCTCTGGGAAGCCACCGGCTTGACGCGGAAGTGATTGAGGCAACGATGGGCTGCGTGGCGAAGTCCATGGAAGATGTTGCCAAGCTCAAGGCTGCGGGGATCGATAAGCTTCTGCCCCAGGCGTTCTAGGGCGGCAAGGGGAGGGCTCAATGCGGCAGGAACAATCCGAGCGTCTGGCTGCCTCCATCGTAGAATTCTGCCGCTTCCTGCGATCGCACGGGCTATCCGGCAACCTGCTTGGAACGCTCACCGCGCTGGAAGCAGCCAAAACCATCGACGTCGAAAACCAGGAAACCTTCGCCCTTGTATTACAGGCAACGCTGTGTTCCTCCAGGGAGGAATGGGAATTATTCCCCCAGCTCTTCGCAGAGTTCTGGGGCGAATCGCGATCCAGGCCGCGAACTGCTTCAGGTGAGCGCAAGGGACCTTCCAAGGGGCTACGCAGGGGCAGGAGGCGGGCTCAACGGTGTTCCTCGATCAACTCGGCAACGAGGGCGCGGCGCGAGACGGTGAAGGGAGAGCGGTTTATGGAGCGAGTGCGCAGCAGCGGCTGAAGAAGGTGGATTTCTCCGAGGTGCCTCCAGATGACCTGGCGGCTCTGGAAGAGCTCTCTCTGCGCCTTTTACGGCGCATGAGCCGGCGCCTCTCGCGACGGCTCGCGATGAGCAACCTCGCCGAACGCATAGATCTTCGCAGAAGCATCCGGCGAAGCATCGCCTATGGCGGCGAACCAATCGCCCTGGCTTATAAAGGCAGAAAGCCAAGGAAGAACAAGCTGGTAGTTTTTCTCGACATCAGCGGCTCGATGAATTTCTACAGCCTGTTCCTGGTGCGGTTTGCCTATGCTCTCCAGGCGCACTTTCAGCGTGTGGACACGTTTCTGTTCAGCACCAATCTCGTCGAGATCACGGACCTGCTTCGCACCCGGCAACTCGCGGAGGCACTGCGAAGACTTTCGCAGCGGGCAATAGGCTGGTCGGGTGGCACAAAAATTGGCGAGTCGCTCCGCCAATTTAACCAGCTCTACGGAAAGAAGCTGCTATCGCGCGATACCACCTTCATCATTCTGAGTGACGGTTGGGATACCGGCGAGCCCGAGGTACTGGCGGCGCAATTGCGAGCTGCCAGGCGTCGTGCGCAAAGAATTCTATGGTTGAATCCGCTGCTGGGACTCAAAGACTATCGACCGGTTACGCGAGGTATCGCGGCCGCTCTTCCTCATGTGGACGTCTTTGCTCCAGCGCACAATCTAGAGAGCCTGCTGGCCTTGGAAAGATATCTGTAGGAAAGGGATGTCGTGTGTTCGATCAATTCCTGAGCAAGGTGAGTGAACTACTGGCGAACGGCGAGTCCTTTGCAGTGGCCGTGGTGGTGCGCTATCTCTCGCCGATTTCGGGCAAGCCTGGCGACAAGGCAATTATCTTTGCTGACGGCACGGTTTGGGGTTGGATCGGCGGCGGTTGTGCACAGCCAGTGGTGATTAAGGAGGCGATCAAGGCGCTGCAGGATGGTCAACCACGATTGATCCGCATCAGCCCAACATCATCCTCCGAGGAGGGCATCGTGGACTACAACATGACGTGTCACAGCGGCGGCACGCTGGACATCTATATCGAGCCAGTCCTACCCAAGCCGCACATCTTGATATTGGGTCGTTCTCCGGTCGGCCAGACTTTGGCCAAGCTCGGAAAGGCCATTAGCTATAAGGTTTCCGTTGCGGCGCCGCAGGTGGACCGGGAGAGCTATCCGGACGCGGATTGGGTGCAGGCGGATCTGGATTTGGGCAGGATCAAGATCGGGCCGCGAACTTTCATTGTCGTGTCCACGCAGGGAGAGTGCGACGAAGAGGCGCTTGAACAAGCGCTCGAGACCGGCGCTTCGTATGTGGCGTTCGTTTCAAGCAAAGCAAAGGCAGCAAAAGTTCTTCAACATCTGGGCGAACGAGGAATAAACGCCGAAAGGTTGGATCAGGTGCGGGCGCCTGCGGGGACGAGCATTCCCACTGGTTCGCCAGAGGAGATCGCGGTAAGCATCCTGGCCGAGATTGTCCAGTTGAACCGGGGAAGAGTCGTGCAAAATCAGGAAGCGAGGCAGACCCAGGAAGTGCAGACCCAGGAAGTGAAAGATCCGATCTGTGGAATGACCGTGGACGTAGGCGCTGCGAAACATAAGTCAGAATTCGACGGCAAATCGTTCTACTTCTGTTGCATCGGCTGCAAACAGACCTTCGACAAGCAGCCGGATAGGTATACGATCGCGCCCGCTCACTGACTGAGTCAGTTCATAACAAACGCGTACAATTTGTCGCCCGCGCCCACTACTAAATACTGGTGCCCATCCAACTCGTAAGTAATCGCGCCGTTCGATACAGGAGTGCCGAGGTTCGCATGCCACAACGGCTCGCCGGTGGTGGCATTCAGCGCCACCAGGTTGTTGTTTGGATCGCCCGCAAACACCAGGTTACCCGCGGTGCTCAGCAGCCCGCTGTCAATTCCCGAAGTCTCCCACTTATGGCTCCACTTGATTTTTCCGGTGCGATAGTCCAGCGCCTGCAGCATCGATTCGTCCCAGTTTCCCAGTTCATTACCGCCCCAGCCCTCAGGCTTCTCGCTATCGTCAAAAATGTAATAAATGGCAAACGAGCGAGTAGCGTTGACATAAAACAAGCCGGTGGCCGGGCTGTACGTTGGCGGAGGCCAATTCACCCCGCCTTCCGCGTTGGGAGAAACCAGAGTCCCGGCAATCTGCGGCTCCTTGGCCGGATCGGGAATCGGTTGTCCCTTCGCGTCCACGCCTTTGGTCCAATTTGTCTTGACAAAGGGCGCACTGACATAGTTTTTTCCGGTTTCGCGGTCCAGCACAAAAAACCAGCCATTGCGGCTCGCCTGGGCTAGCAGTTTACGCGGCTTGCCATCCATCTCCGCGTCAAACAGCACCGGCGTTTCCACCGCATCCCAGTCGTGCGTGTCGTGCACAGAAGGCTGAAAATACCACGCTAGTTTGCCGCTGTCCGCATTCAACGCCACAATCGATGTCGTGAATAGATTGGCGCCCTCTCGCTGTTTGGCTGCCATCACGGGTTGCGGATTCCCCGTGCCCACATAGAGCAAGTTCAAGTCCGGATCATACGTGGGCGATATCCACGTCATGCCGCCTCCATGCGCCATCGCCTCGGCATTCGGCCACGTTTCCGAACCGGGTTCGCCCGGCTTCGGCACCACCGACCAATGCCACTGCAGTGCACCGGTCTCCGGATCGCGCGCCTCTACATAGCCTGGCCGATCCAGGTCGTCCCCGCTGACCCCGATCATAATGTGATTCTTGACCACCAGCGGCGCGACTGAGGCGTAATACATCTGATCCAGATCGCAGATCGGCTGGCTCCAGCGCTTCGTGCCATCGGCCAGATTCAGAGAGACCAGGTTGCAATCCGGCGTCTCGAAATACAGCGCCTTTCCATAGATGCCAACTCCCCGGTTCCCCAGGTGAATGCCGCCTTTCGAGGTCCAGGTGTAAGCCCACAACTCGCGGCCTGTGCGTGCGTCCAGGGCCCACACCTTATCGGGCGAAGTGATATACATCACCCCATTCAGCAAAATCGGAGTGCCCGCCAGGCGGCCGCCTGGAGCAGCTCCGGTTCTGGGCAACTGATGCATCCACGCCAGGCTCAGCGATTTCACATTCTGATCGTTGATCTTGGTGAGAGTACTGAAGCGCCGGCCGGAGTAATCGCCGTTATAGGTCGGCCATGAATCCACCGGCGGACGCGACAACACGGAAGGGTCCAGCCCGCCATCCGAACCCCCATCATGACCCAGGCTCCAACCGGGCAAGGGCGCCAGTGCAAGCAGAGCCAGAGTAATCGCCTTAAGTAAATTCACTGCAAGGTCTCCAGGTAGGCCACTACATCGTGCATCTCTTTGTCTGTGTATTCGTCCAGAAGCGCCACGTGCGCCGCATACGGATCATGCTTCTCCACTTTGACGCCGGGTCCGCGAGCGAAGCTGTGATATTGGCCGGATGCGTCGCGCAGCGAAACATTGAAATCGTCAAGCTCGATCGGGATCCCGGTCACACTTTCGCCGGACGAAGTCGTCACCGTCACCGTAAGCGGTTGGCGTGCGCTCGTAGCCCCTTTGCGGGGGACAGCACGCTCCTGCGGAAACACCACCTTCAACTGCAAACTGGGGGGATCATATTTACTGGCGATGTGCGCCAGGTCGCCCGTCGTGGAGTGGCACTGGCTGCACTTTCCTGCTCCGTTGAAGAAAGCTTTGCCCTCTTTGGGATCTCCCACCAGGATGTTCAGCGGGTTGTTGTAAGGTCCGGTTCTCAACGTATCGCCCACCTGCTGGTGCAGGAAATGGGACAAATCCACAATCTGATCCTGGCTCAACGCGACTGGCTTTCCCGCCGGATGGCCCTGCGCAAGATAAGGCCCGAGGGTGCTTCCGTAGCGGTCATGAAGAACTACTAACGATCGCACCAGGTCGGCGCCGCGCTCGCCTCCGCGCGCCCGTGTTCCATGACAGGTGATGCATTGCGCGATATACACGGTCTTACCGCGTGCCGCCGCATCTTCGTCGACGACCTGCTTGTCATTGGCGCCGACCTCGTCAATCAAGCTTTTCTTATGCACTGGAGCGGTCTTTGCAGCCGTGGCGCCTGCGCCGCCCTGCTTGCCGGGCGGCAAAGCCGTTGCTAGATAGTCGACGACCTGGTCGAACTCCTGGTCCGACATCTTCGCTCCCCGGCCGATCATATTGGAGACAACCCCGCCCCATTGTTCCCGTGACATCCCCCGGCCCAAAAACATCTGCACCGAATGGCACCCCGAGCAGATGCGTTGCGCGGTTTCGCGGTTCGGCCCATCGGGTAACGGCGAAGCCGGTGCTTGCCCGAAAGCGGACAAGGATGCGAAGCCGGCCAGCAGCAGAACCCAAGTACTGGTGAATTTCATGAGTTAACTATAGCTTTCTTGGGCATCTCCCCCGAGAGTATGAGTCCAAACCGCCGGCGCATCTCTTTCAGGTAGACGGCATCTCCTGGATCCAACTCCAGGGTCGCCGTACCTTGATAGCCGACGTCGTGCAGCGCCTCGTACACGGCTGTCCAGTCAATGTCGCCCTCACCTAGCGGCACCCAGGCCGCCACTGAGTTGTCTGTGCCCGCAACCCGCCGGAAGGAAAAGTCCTTGATATGCAACTTGGCGATTCGCTTGCCCAGCGTCCGAATCCAATCCTGCGGATAGCCGTACAGCACTACATTCCCCACATCAAAGTAGGCGCGCACTCGCGGCGAATCATACTCGTCGATATAACGGGCAAACTCGAGCGGGCTTAGCAGAAACTTATTCCACACTTCCTCGAGCGCGAGGGTCACATTCAACTCGTCCGCCAGAGGAATCAGCTTGCGAATGGCCACTTGAGACCGCTCATAAGCTTCCTTATAGGTGGTTTGGGCATTCACCACGGCAGGTACGAGGAGTACCGTCGAAGCTCCCCACAAATGCGCGTTTTTGAGGGACACGCGCGCTCCCTCCAGGCTCTTTTCCACCACTGCCGGATCGGCCGAAGAAAACGGATAAGCCCAATGGTCCATGTTCATGACCGAATGGATCGGCAGCCCGGTTTTCTCGGAAGCGGCCTTCATCGTCTCGGCATCCCCCTGGTCGCGCGTGGTGGGGCACTCTATCCGTTCAAACCCGCAATCCTTGGCAAGCTGAAACCGCTCCATGATCGATATCTTCTCGGGGAGCATGTTGTACTCGACCGCCATCGCGATCGGTAGGCGAGTTCCGGCATTGGCGCGCGCCGAAGACATAACGGTCAAAGCGGCGGCGGTCTGCAAAAATCTTCGACGATCCATAGGTGTCTCAGATAGTCGCACCCTGGCAACGCTGCAGGCAAATACTTTGTTTTTCAGTGTTGTACGCGCGAAATGGGCGATATTGGCCACGCCTGGGTATTCCAATTGCTGTAATAGATATTCCAATTGCTGTAATAAATGACGTCGCGACCGATGGGGCGAGCCGGCTATTTTGGGGTTGGTGCCCCACGCGCATCCGTGATTGCAGGGCTTGACCGCCATTCGAAACCAGAGCGGGTCGCCGTTCAGAAAAGCTTAACTGTGGGCACCTGGAAACCTATCCTTGCCCAGACGTTGATCGCCGCCGTGTCGAGCGCGCCGCCGAGCCAGCGTCAAGCAATAGCCGCGATACGAATTCCGGACCCCGGGTTTCTCCCTCGCATGGCCAGCCCGGAGGATCTAACCGGACGCCCAAAAGGTATTTAATTCACGCTCTAAAAAAAAGTTGTTTTTGTAATTGACTCAGATTTCATCCCTCATTAAGATCAGTCAACTGCACCCGGTCCCGGCGACAACATTGTTCGTATATTGGGCCCTTATCTTTTAGAGGTTCCCGGCAATTGTTCGATCGCAGTAATGCGTGTATCGGCAGAGGTTTGCCCGCGGTCCCAGTTTTCCGCGTTACCTGAACCAGCACATAACGAACTACAAAAGGGGTTGGCCTGTGAACAAGCTCAAGGCGCAAGTACCATCGAATCCTCGTCTGTCATTGATCGGACTGGCCCTGCTCATATGTTGTCTGGCGACGCTTCCATGCAGTGCGCAAAGCTCCGCGAATCTCTATGGCACGGTGACCGATGCAGGCGGAGCCGCAATTCCTTCGGCAAAAGTCAAGGTAACCGACGTTGCTACGGGCGTAGTTACGAATACCACAAGCGATAGTTCTGGGAACTACAGCTTTCCCAGCCTGGCCCCGGCCGGATATACCGTCACCGTAGAGGCGCCCGGCTTCAAGACCGAGGAGCTCAAAGGGATCATTTTGGCGGTGAATCAAAAGGCGCGCGAGGACGTCAAACTGCAGGTAGGCTCGGTCGATTCCACAGTCGAAGTGACGACTGCGGCGCCGCTTGTCGATACCAGCAGCGCCAGCGTTGGCACGGTGATCGATCAGCGCGAAGTGGTCGATCTTCCGCTGAATGTGCGCCGTTTCGGAGCGCTCGCAATTCTGGTTCCTGGAACCGTACCCGACGCCGGCGCGGGTGGCGTCAGCGGCGGCTTCGCAAATTCCAGCTTCGGATCACCCTTTAGCGAATCCACCTACGCCGCCAACGGGGCTCGCTCGTCGAGCAACAACACCCTGATCGACGGGGTTGACTCGAGGAACCTGACCTTTGGCGGGTTCGCCGTTCAGCCGTCGCCGGACGCGGTGCAGGAATTCAAGATCCAGACCAATATCTACGACGCGGCCTTCGGCAAAACGGCCGGCTCAACCATCAACCTGATCACAAAATCCGGTACAAATTCGTTCCACGGATCGATCTATGAGTTTCTCCGTAACGACGTGTTGGACGCCTCGAACTACTTCAACCCGGTGAAGCCAGAGCTTCGCCGGAACCAGTACGGCGCAGCGCTTGGCGGCCCGATCTGGAGGTCGAAAAAGCTCTTCTTCTTTGGCAATTATGAAGGCTTGCGCCTGGTGCAAGGGTCATCCGCAACCTCCCTGGTGCCCACTGCAGCCCAACGAGCGGGAGACCTCAGCGGCCTGCTGACAGGAACTACCGCCAACTTGTGCGGAGCGGGCGGTCCAGCCGCCTATAACTACGACAGCGGCCAGCTCTTCTATCCATCGAGTGAGACCACAACCACCTGTACCAGCGGCGCCAACGCAGGCCAGTCCATACTTGTCGGCACCCCTATTCCGGGCAACCAGATCACCGCCATCGATCCGGTGGCCGCCCATGTACTTTCGCTGAATGCCTGGCCTTTGCCCAACCTGACGGGGACCTCGGGCAATAACTACATCAACTCAGAGCCGGAGACCCGCTACGACGACCAATACGACGCGCGTGTTGACTACGCCATCAGCGAGAAAGACCAGGTGTTTGGGCGGTACATCCTCGGCCAGGCTAATATCGTGACCCCAACCACCGGGTACAGCACGTTGCCCGGCTTTGGCGACACGCTCTATTTCCGCGGGCAGAATGTGGCCATTGGCTGGACCCACACCTTCGGCCCGCGCCTTCTCAATGAGGCACTCTTTGGCTTCCAGCGCGACACCGATATCAATAATTGCGCATCGTGCCCCCGGCCCGCCGGGTTCATGGAAAACTTCGGAATCCAGGGCCTGACCGCCCTGTCGCCGTCCCTTGAAGGCTTCCCACCTTTCGAGTTCGTCAACTTCTCTGGCCGTTGGCGACTCCAACTACCGCCCGGTCATCAGCCCGGACATGATTGAGAAATATCAAGACACTGTCACGATTACGCGTGGCAAACAGACGATCATTGCAGGGGCGGATATTCAACCCTGGCAGGTGCTGGGTGAGGAGGCGCCATACTCCCCGCATGGCGAGTTAGATTACAACGGCCAGTATGCCGCGGTGGCCGGCGAGCTGAATGGTGGCGTCTCCAGCGCCTCCGACTTCGCTGACTTCCTGCTCGGCGCTCCACACGGTGCCAACCGCAGCCTGCACTTTGAGAACACTAACCAGGTTGGCGGCAACTTCATCAGCTTGTTCTTCCAAGATAACGTCAAGATGAGCGAAAACTTCGCCTTCAACGCCGGCATGCGTTGGGAGTACCGCCGGCCGGCGATCGACAAGCACAACAATTACGTGACCCTGGTGCCGACTGGGCCCAAGTTCAGCGGGCCGGGCAACGCTACCCTGGTGACAGCGGCGCCCGATGCGCAGAACGACTCGTTTTGCACCGATTCGGCCTACTCGTATCTAACCACTACGGACGGGCGCTGTTTAATTGCTACCTCCATCCAACGGGCGCAGCTGGGATTCACCGGCCGCACGCGGCAGACCCTGATCTTTCCCGTGCACCACGATTTCGCTCCACGCCTCGGAATAGTTTTTCGTCCTACCGGATCGGACAAACTGGTGGTGCGCACCGGCTACGGTTTGTTCTACGACTTGCCTAACTTCAATAACCAGCATTTCGTCGACGACAACCCGGTGTTTTCTCCGTCACAGCTGTATGTTACTTCCCCAGGACAGGTGCCGGCTGCGACCAGCGAGAACGTATTTGGCGCCTCGGGCATTCCCAAGCTGAACAACCAATTCATTTCTCTGTATGTCGAGCCCCACTACCTGGCGCCTTATTTCCAGCAGTGGAGTTTCGGCATTCAAAGCCAACTTTCCCCAGACTGGGCAATGGATATTGCCTATATCGGAACCAAGGGGACCAAGATCGGTAACCTGCATCTCTCCGGCAACCAGGCCGAGCCGGGCACAACCCCTCTGCAGTCGCGCCGTCCGTATGTCGACCTCGGGACCTCGCTGTTCACAACTTCAGACGGGTCCTCGAGCTATAACTCCTTCCAGTTCAAGCTGACCAAGCGGCTGAGCCATGGGCTCAATCTGCTCACCTCCTACACCTTCGCCAAATCCCTCGACAACTCGGAGGGCGACGAAGGCTTTGGCGCCGGCGCCAACGGTAGCAACCTCCCGCAGGACGACAACAACCTGGCGTTCGAGTGGTCGCGGTCCTATACCGATGCGCGCCACAGGATCGTGGTTAACGCGATCTACGATCTGCCCTTTGGCAACGGAAGACAATTTCTCAACGACAAAGGCGTCCTGAATGCAATTGTGGGTGGATGGGAAGTATCAGCAATCCCCTCCTATCAGACCGGCTACCCCTTCGTTGTCCTTGGTCCGGATTTCTCCAACACCAACTCCAGCTCTCCTCGCCCTAACCGCAGTTGCAGCGGCGTCGGCCAGAAGAGTGTCACCAATTGGTTCAATCAAAACTGCTTCTCCGTTGCCGGGTCGGCCGCCGTTCCGACCTTCGGCAATTCACGGCGCAACATCCTGGATGCGCCTGGTCAGTCGAATACAGATTTGGCTGTATTCCGTCACTTCAATATGTGGGATAAGGCCGACCTGGAATTCCGGGGTGAATTCTTCGATGCCTGGAATACTCCCTACTTTGCGCCTCCTGGCAATAACATATCCTCGCCGCCAACGCTGGGGAAGATTACCAGCGCTAACGATGGGCGTCAGATCCAGGTCGCTCTGAAGATCCTTTTCTGATCATCGGAACAAACATGAACGGCGAAGCGCCCGGCAAACACGGGCGCTTCGCCGTCTGAGAATGAAACTGAAGTTGAAACCGGCGGTAGGCTCTCAGGTAGGATGAAAGGAGCAACCGTCCGCTTAGACCGATCCCGCATTTCGGAGTTCTTCCTATGATGGTTAAAGTCGTCGAGAACACTCGCCGCATCGTTGCTCATCACTACGCCGTTCCTGTTAGCGCAGACTCCTGGCAGCGCAAAGCCGACGCCACGAGTGGTGGTGATTGGCGTGAATGGTATGGAGATGGATGTTCTTCGCCCTCTGATCCTCCAGGGCAAGATGCCTAACCTCACCAGCGTCATCAAGCGAGGCGCATACGGAAAGTTGCGCACCGTTTCCGCGCCGAACTGCCCGCGAGTTTACAGCACGCTTTTCACCAGCACGACCCCGGAAGAGCATGGTGTCACTGGCTTCGTCGTGGGCGGCGTCACCGCCAACACCAACATGCTGAAAGAAGAGCCGATTTGGTCAATTCTTTCCAAAAACCACATCACCGTAGGCATGGCGAATGTGCCCGCGACTTTTCCCGTGATGCCGGTGAATGGCTATATGGTGAGCGGTATGCTCACCCGCGGAAAAAACTGTGAGGACGGCGTCTTGTGTGCTCCCAAGCTGTCCGAGGTGGAAGGCGGGGATGCCGTATATCCCGCATCGCTGAAGCCCGAGTTGATCAAGAACGTAGGTGACTATTACGTCGATTGCGAGCGCATGCCCTCGGCTGAGGAGCTTGCGGGGCACGAATCTGAAGTCATTGACGCGTGGCTGAAGAAAGTAGATTTGATCCGCAGCCAGCAGACAAAATTGTTCGATTATCTTTTGCAGAATCATCCCACCCAGTTCACCTGGCTGGGCCAGTCCTGTGAAGACCGCACCGGCCACTGGCTCTATCCGATCGCCCCTTACAACGCAGGCTATAACCCGAAGATCAACGCAGTCCGTGAAGATGCGTTTCCCAACCAGTACGTTGCTTTCGACAAAGTGCTGGGCGCCGTGCTGCAGCACATAGACGACAATACCTATCTCTTCGTCGTGTCGGATCATGGCATCAAGCCATTGCGCGAGTTCGAGCAGACCGACCCTCACATGCACATGGACCACGAGAAGACCACGCCGGTTATCGCCAAGCATGACTTTGCGGATGGAGATGAAGTCCCGGGAACGTTCTTTGCCATGGGACCAGGTATCAAGCACGATTTGCGGCTGATGGGACTCGAAGCTAGCGTCTACGACTTGGCTCCTACGATCCTCTCTTTGTATGGCATTGAGCAGCCAAAGCAGATGCACGGACATGTTCTCACCCAGATATTCGAAGGATCCGCGAACACAGTGGCCCAGAAATAGCTCGCAGCCGTTTCAGGGGCGGTGCTTGAGCGCCTGCACCCGGCTTTGCACTCGTTCAGCATCGGAGGTACGGCCCAGGCCCACATAACCCTGAACAAGCAGCTGAAGTGCATCCACGCTGACAGACGCATCTTGAGCGCGAGGTTCCAGCAACTCCACGACATCAGCAAACCGCCGGTCTTGAAGATACTCTGTGGCTAGCGAGAGCAATGCCGCCTGGTTAGCCGGATTCAAAACCAGAACCGCTTCGAGTTGATCTTCCGCTGCCGCCCGATCACCGGATTTCAAGTCGATTCGCGCGAGCAGCAGGCGAGCGTCAAGTTGTCCGGGAGATTGTTTGACTGCGTCTTCGAGCGCCTTGCGAGCCCCTTGCGAGTCACCTAGCTTGTCGAGTGACTGTCCCTCGTAGAATGCAGCCAGCGGGTCATCGGGTTGCTTCTCTCGTGCGTGCGCAAGATGGTCGGCTGCGTTTCGGTAATCGCCGGCATGGAACTCCAACTCTCCCAGTTGCCGCAAAGCAGCGTGGGAATCGGGATTCAGAAGCAGAACCTTCTCGAACAATAGCCGGGCATCCGGTGATCGGCCTTCATCCACCAGCATCATCGCGGAATGCAGCAGGTTCTGCTCCTCGATTTTGTCTTTGGGATCCGGCAGTGACGATAATTCAGGAACGTTGGTGGAGCTATGCTCATCACCGGGTCCCAGATAGCCCAGGGCACGAAGTTGGGCGAGCGTATCCTTTCCCAATGCGCCCGTGGAGGACGAGACGCGTGGCGGTCGCATCGCAGACGAGGCAAGCTTGGTGCGGAGCTGTTGAACGGTTGGATTCCAGGGCTCATATTCATTCTTGAGTTCAGCCGGGTCTGTTCCAAGGTCGTAGAATTCCGGCCGCGGTGCTTCGATAAATTTGAACCCGCCGCTACGGACCGCGCGCAGCGGCGCCCATCCGAAACGCAGTGGATAATCCGTCTCGCCAAAGACCACCCTCTCGCTCTGTCTCGTCTCCGTAAAGTACGGAGTAAGAGAGCGGTTGCCAGTTGTGGATGCGGGAGAAATGCTGAGCAACTCGAGAACTGTGGGCAGAATGTCGGTTGTCTGTACTTGTGCCTCAACCACTTTCTCCCTCTGCGCGCCGGCCGGTTTGCCGCTCACGGGAAGCTTGATGATCAGGGGCACATGAGTTGTCGAATCGTAGAGGAAGATACCGTGAGTTTGCTCGCCGTGTTCTCCGAGTCCTTCGCCATGATCACCCACCACGATGATCAGCGCGTTCCGGTATCGGTTCTCATGCTTCAAGTAGTTAAGCAAGTCTCCCAGCGCGGCGTCTGCATAAGCGATCTCCCCATCGTACAGACGGTCTTTGTAGATTTGCGAAAAAGGCGGCGGCGGTTCATACGGGTCATGAGGATCGTATAGGTGGACCCAGACGAAGCGCGGTTTCTTGGCCGTTGAGCCCATCCATGTTTCGGCGCGATGCACTACATCCATGCCGCGGCGCTCGACGTATCCCCAATGCTCGCCGCCCGGTGCGTGTTCCGGAAAATTGTCATAGTAGTCAAACCCTCTGTCGAGTCCGGGTGCCAGCGTACGTGCATCGAGAATGACAGCTCCAATAAAGGCGGCTGTCTGGTAGCCATCATTCTTCAGTAATTCAGCCCAGGTCGGGAAAGTCTTCTTGAGCGGGATCGCGAAGTCGGTGACACCGTGCACACTGGGGAGCAGGCCAGTCAGGATGCTGGTGTGGGAAGTATTCGTGATTGGACTTGGCGTGAAAGCCTGTGCAAAGCGAATACCATCCTGCGCCAGAGAATCCAGAGCCGGAGTCTGGATTTTGTCGTCCCCATAGCAGTGGATGTGGTCGGCACGCAGCGTATCGATCGTCACCAGGTAAACATCCGGTAGAGGCAAAGATCCAGCGACTGTCTGGGCTGGAGAAAGTGTTGCAGTGACGGCCACAGTGACGACCCACAACGCGAAGGCTTTCATCGGGGTCAATGCGCTACATCCGGAGACGCGGAACTATCTTTTGCCGGGGAGAGACCCAATTGCTGGGTTGCGTCGCCCCTGGCGCCGGTAACCGCCAGCACGCTTTCCTCCTCGCGCAGTTTGCCGGCCTTAAGTTTCTTCACCACTTCCAGTTCCTGCTGATACTTGGTTGGTTCATTGAGTTTTTGGTATACGCGGGCAAGTTGATAGTGAGCTTCAGCGCGGTCTGGCTCCAGGCGTAGCGCTGCTTGCAATTCAGTCGCTGCCTCTGGATAGCGGTTTAACTGGAAGAATGCCTTCCCTAAATCGAGTCTGGCGCGGGCGTAGTTCGGATCGCGAACAAGAATTGATTGCAGAAGTGGTATCGACTCCTGCGGCTTCTGATCGGCCAGATAGGCATCGGCGAGATAAAATTTTGCTTCCAGAAAGTCGGGATCCAGGTGAACTGCCTTTGCGAGCTCTACCTCCGCCTCAGCTAAGCGGCGGGTCTTCCAGTAGAGGAAACCCAGCGAAAACCAGCCGGTTGCATCGTTGGGTTGCTGTTGCACGGCGACTTTGAACTCTTCGATAGCCTTGTCAAAGTCGGCTAAACCGTCATACGCCTGGCCTTTCAGAAGATGCACCCAAGGCGAATTCGGGTCGGCCTGCGCGAGTTCATCAAAGGCCACAAGGGCCTTATTGAACTGCTTTGTTTGAAGATAGGCGCGGCTCAGGAGATAAAGGTTTCCAGCATCTCCATGGCTCAGCCTATCGATCTGTTCTAATTCCGGAATAGCCCGCTCATAGTTTTCCTGGCCGACGAAGGAAAGGGCCAGCAATTGGCGCGCTTGCAGGTTCGTGGGTTGTGCCGTCACGGCCTGCTGCAGTGGTGAGCTCGCGTGGAGGTAATCCTGCTCCTTGAGAAAGGCGATACCGAGATTGAGATTGGTGCCGAAATTTTGCGGATCCCAGCGAAGCGCTTCCCGGTAGTATTTTATGCCTTCGGCGAATTGGCCTTCTCTGACGTAGAGTGCGCCGAGCCGGTTCAGTGCCGGTATTGACTTTGGGTCAAGCTCGAGAATCTTCCTGTAGCCGTTGGCAGCCTCATTCCAGTGCCCCTCACGCTCCATTTCCTCGGCCTGCGCGCCAATGTCCTGAATTGATTGCTGTGCCGGCACCGGGCGAGCGCACAGCAGCAGGAGCAGGATCGGCGCGGTTACAAATGGATGTCTGGGCATTTAAGTAATTATCACTGTTACGTTATTATGGTGACTTGCTGAATCGTGCTAGTGCGTTGCGCGCGGGCAGATAGTTTGGATCGGCGTTCAATGCCTTTTCAAACTCACTTCTGGCGCCATCAGGATCCTTGAGCGCTACCAGGGTCAAACCCAGACCGTAGTGTGCCGCGGCATAGTCCGGCTTGAGACGGACCGCTTCCTCAAACTGGCCGCGAGCCAGGGCCGTCTCGCCTTTACGCAAATAAACATTTCCCAGCGTATTGTGAGTCTCTGCCGCTGCAGGTTCGATCGAGAGCGCGGCCTGCAATTGCTTTTCGCTTTCGCTCCAATCTCCCCGCATGGCTGCGAGCGTGCCCAGCCCGTCGTGGGCGTCATAACTGTCGGGCGTTTCCTTGAGCACCTGGTTGAACTCCGCCCCTGCCTCATCATACTTATGCTCCTGCCCCAAGGTCCTGGCGAGCACCACCTCCGCCTTGGTATAACCCGGCGAGATTGCCAGGGCGGCATTCAACTCCTGGCCGGCTTTCTCGTATTGGCGTAGGTTGAAATAGCTCAGGCCGGCGTCGAGGTGGGCAATGGCGCTTGCCGGATCAGCCGCGAGCACGGCGCGAAAATCGTCGAGCGCCTCCGCGTCACGGCCCATCCGTTGCTCGTTCAGCCCCAAGGCCAGGCGAACATCAGATAAGTCACGGTCTCGCGCCAAAATCGCTTTCAAGATCGCGTCTGCTTCCTCCAGGTGGCCGAGCGAAGCCAGGTAAATAGCCCTGCCGTACTCTTCGTAATCGGCAATTCTGTCTTTCGGATCGACGCCGCTCGGCGCGGAGCTACGGGGAGAGCGATTTCCAACAAGATACCCCAGTGCATGAAGGCGTTCGATCACTTCAGGGCTTAGCGCGTTGGCAGTCCCTCGGGAACGCGGTTCATAAAGCTGCCGAAGTTGCTTCAGCTTCTCGCGATACGCCGATGCGAGCGAGCCTCTGTCCGCGTAAAGGTTCGTGGACTCCCCTGGGTCTTTGGCAAGATCGTAAAATTCCGGCCTGGGCGCCTCAATGTATTTGTAGTGCCCCTGCCGCAAGCTGGCCAGAGCACTCGCCCCAAAGTGTCTCTGGGGATAAAGACTCTCGCTGAATACATCCCCGGCGGGACCGCCCGCGGCGAGCATGCTTTTGCCTTCCATCGCTTGCGGCAGCGGAATCCGTACCGCGTCGAGAATGGTCGGAGAGAGATCGAGCAGGCTGGCCGGCGTGTCGACTCGCTCCGGCATTGGGGTCGCACCTGCGGGCCAATGCCCCGGCCAGTGAATGATCAGCGGCACATGCAGCGTGCTTTGATAGATGAAAAAACCATGCGTGCTCTCGCCGTGGTCCCCCAGTCCCTCCCCGTGATCCGATGTGAAGACGATGAGCGATTGATTCACTAGGTCATGAGCAGCGAGGTAGTCCCAGAGATCCACCAATCACGTGGTCGATATAACTCAACTCTCCGTGATAGCCCTTGCCAAATTTCGCTTCTTCCGCTGCAGACAGGTCATACGGAGTGTGCAAGTCGTAGAAGTGAAGGAAAAGGAAAAAAGGCCGATTCGAATGAGTGCTAAGCCACGCTTCGCCGGCATCGGCGACTGCTTGCCCTTTTCGTTTGATATCTCCCGGGTCGCTGCCGCTATTCAGTGTCCCGGTGGGGCTGTCATAGGTCTCGAATCCCTGGTCCAGGCCAAAGCGCCGGTCCAGCACGAAACTGCCAAGAAACGCGGCTGTCTGGTAGCCGTTGGACCGTAGCGTCCCCGCCAGGGTAACTGCCCCGGGGCCAAGCCGCTCCCCATTGTCTTCGACCCCGCTCACAAACGGGTAGGTCGAAGTCAGCATCGAGACATGGGAAGGCAAGGTCAGGGGAACCATGGAGGTTTCCTGCGTGAACGACGTGCCTCCGTGGGTGATCTTATCGATATTGGGAGTAGCTTCAGCGCTCAGCCGATCGGCTCGTAGCGTATCCACCGAGATCAGAATGATATTTGGCCGCTGTTTCGTGGATTGTTGGCCAGAACACGGCAACCCGGCAAGGAAGATCCAGGCCGCGATGACGGTTGCTTCAGCTACGCGCAATCAAACCATCCACCCTTGTATTTTAAGTCCTACGCCTCAGACGTCGAGAGTCCGATTCTCGGCTATTTTTCCCGAGAACCAAGCACCGGAAGAAGCTCAGGAGGGGCTTTTATCGCTTTTATCGCACTTTTGGCACTTTTTTGCAGTGCCCCCCGAAACTCCTGAACCCGAACTCAGCGCGGATGAAAGCGCGGATCCAGCCGGTCGCGCAAGCCATCCCCCAGCAGGTTCAAACCTAATGCGGTGAGCGTGATCGCGGCGCCAGGAAAAAACGTAAGGTACGTAGCGACACCGAGGAAGTTGCGGCCGTCTGCCATCATGGCTCCCCACTCCGCCAGTGGAGGCTGAGCGCCGAGCCCCAAAAAGCTGAGCCCGGACGCCGTCAAAACCACATCGCCGGCGGTGAGCGTAGCTTGTACCAAAATAGGGGCCGCAGCATTTCTCAAGATGTGATGGAAGAGAATGCGCCACGTTCCCGCTCCCAGAGCTCGAGCGGCCTCAACGTACTCTATTTGTTTGAGGGAGAGGGTCAAATTCCGCGCAAGTCTGGTATAGACCGGAATCGAAAAGATGGAGATGGCCACCAGGCTATCGAAAAGCCCAGGTCCAAGAATCGCAACGATGAGGATTGCCAGTACGATTCCAGGAAACGCATAGAGAAGGTCGATCAGCCATAAAATCACTTGATCGGTAGCACCCCCCAGGTAGCCGGAAATCATACCCAGCGGCACCCCAATGACCAGGGCCATGCCGACACTCACCGTGATTTCGAGCTGCGCAAGACGCGCTCCGTAGAGAACGCGAGAGAACATATCGCGGCCATATTCGTCCGTGCCAAAAATATGGGGAAAGCCCGGCGATTGAAAAGCGATGGAGAGATTTTGCGCGTAGGGATCATAGGGCGCAAGCAGCGGGGCCAGCAGTCCGGTCAGAAGTACAACCAACACGATCGATGCGCCGAGCACCAGGTTGCGGTGGCGAAGCAGGGAAGCGGTGCTTGCCGAATGCAGAACGGATTCAGTCAAAGCGAATCCTTGGATCGATCAGGCCAATGAACACATCCACGGCAAAATTGACGGCAATCACGATCGCGACCGTGAGCAGCGTAATGCCCTGAATCGTGGCGTAATCGCGATACCGAACCGCATCGACCATCAAGCGGCCAAGGCCTGGCCAATTGAATACCGTTTCCGTGATAACCGCGCCTCCCAACAGAGAAGCAAAATTCATCCCTACAATGGTTACGATTGGGATGAGCGCATTTCGGAGAGCATGATTGATGTAAACCTTGGCAGTGCTCAGACCCTTGGCCCGTGCGGTTCGGATGTAGTCCTTGTGAATGATATCGAGCATGCTCGCCCGGCACATTCTTGCGATCACCGCGCTCGGCAGCATGGCCAAAGTAACCGAGGGCAGGATATAGCTTTTCCAGCTGTTCGCTCCCAGCAGCGGCACCCAGGCCAACCGAACGGCAAAGAGATTCATGGCCAGCAACGCCAGCCAGAAGTTGGCAATCGACGCCCCTGAAATCGCCGTCACCATGACCAGATGATCCAGTGCGCGGCCGCTGTATATAGCCGCGAAAATACCTGCCGTCGTTCCCAAGGCAACCGCGAGCGCGAAGCTTACCGTCGTGAGCGACAGAGTGTAGGGGAAACGTTCGGCGATCTCCTCGGCCACCGGTTTGTGAGAACGGATAGACGTTCCCAAATCGCCGTGCAGGATATTCCGGAGGAAGATCTCGTATTGAACGGCAAAGGGCTTGTCGAGGCCAAGCCGGCTGCGCACGGTATCGACTACCTTCTGGTCGGCCTGCATGCCGGCCATAAGTCTCGCCGGGTCTCCGGGCAGCAGCCGGACCGCCCAAAAGATGAGAAACGACGCCACGAGCAGGATCAGCGGCACTGCCAAAATTTTCCGGAGCCAGTAATTTCTCATCGAGACGATCCCTCGAGTTCGACTCGCCCACCGGGTAACAGCCGCACGGCCATAGGGATGGTCCCCGCATGTTGGGCAGCGATATCCCGTGCATAGTAGAGCAGGACATGCGGGGCGTCGTCAGAGATAATTTGCTGTGCCTCGCGGTAAAGCGCTATGCGTTTCTCTTCGTTGAGTTCTGCGGCCGCGCTCTCCAGCAACACGTCGAGGTGCGGGTTGGCGTAGAAACCGAGATTCGCGCCGGACGGAGACCATTGGTTGCTTCGATAGAGCGGGGCCAACTGGTAATCGGGATCAGTATTATCCGCGGCCCACGAAGCAAACACGCAATCGATCCCTTGCTCCGCCTTCTGCTTCGGTGAGCCGAAGATCGCTTGCGAAAAGACCCCGTGTTCCATCCCCTCGATTTCGAGATTTACATGGATGTTGGCCCACATCCCTTGCAATGCTTCCACCAGGTCGAACGTCCGGCTCCTGAACGGCAATCTTGAGCGCGAAACCATTGCCATAGCCCGCTTCTGCCAGCAGGGTCTTCGCTCGCTCCAGGTCGTAGGGATAGCCTTTTGTCTGCGGATCGTAGGCAAAATCGGCCGGTGCCAGGGGCGAATTGGCCGGTGTTCCAAAGCCTCGTAATTGTGTTCGGACCAGGGCCTTGCGGTCGGTCGCGTAGTTCAAGGCCTGGCGTACCCGGATATCGTCCAGAGGTTTTTTCTGCAGTGTTGAGCGCTACCCAAAAGACCCGCACCTCACTTCCGTTGAGGAGCTTGACCTTGGGATTACGCGAAAGCGCCTCGGCAAACATGGGTGGCAGGGGATTCACAATATCCGCCTCACCCGCCAGGACCGACATATTCATCAGCACCGGCTCGCTGGTCCAGATCCATTTCAACTGCTTTACCGCTGGACGAGGTCCCCAGTATTGCTCGTTTCGCTCTTCCAGGACGTATTCGCCGGTCTTCCACTCCACGAACTTGTAAGGCCCGGTTCCGGTAGCCCTGCGAGAAAGTTGCCCGCCTTTGTCGGCCAGCGGGCTCACAATCGGAGTGACCGCCAGCACTCTGGGAAAGGACGGCATAGGAACTCCTGAGCGTGAAAACCACCGTGCCCGGCCCGGCGGCTGTGACCCGCTTGACGATGGTGCGAACTCTGCTGGCTCCTGCTAAGCCGCGATCAGGATCGAGCAGCCGGTTGAAGGAGTCCACGACCGCTTGCGCATCGAATGGAGTGCCGTCATGGAAAACCACGCCCTTGCGCAATTCCAGTGTCCATTTGGTTCCCGACGAGTCTACGCTCCACTTGGTAGCCAGGCTGGGCGAAACTTCGAGGTTCTGATCGAATCGCGTGAGACTTTCATACATTGGATCCAGAACGTCCATCGTAAAACTGGCAGTGTGGTCAGCCGGATCCATGGTTAACGGCGCCTCCAGCTGCATGATGGTGACACGGCTTTCCGGCGGCCGGGTAGGCCCACATCCCAGCACGCCACACGCCACCATGGCGGTAACGAGAGCGGCACGCAGCAGATTGGGCAAGGTTGCGGCTACTCCGGTGCTAAAACAATGGAGCGCCCAGACTCCGCGGATTCGCGCGCTGCGGAAACGACACGCATCACGCGAAGCACCTCCTCCCGTGTAACCAGAAAGGGCGTGTCGTTGGCCAGCGAATCCTGAAAATGCCGGAGCTGCGCAACATAAGGATCTTCCGTTGGAAGATCAACAAAGGGCAGGGGGCAGATCCGGAGCGATTTGCAACCTTTCACGCGAGCCGCTTATGTCGATCGTGGTCTGCAGCCCGCCTGATTCGACCCACCCACCTTCAATCCTGCTCGAGGCTCCTCCCGCATGTTCGAGGTTGATGTAGCCATACTGTGATTGCCCTTGGCCTTCGCGCCTGGCGTCTACTTTCGTCACGTCTCCGGCGAGCCACATGGCGTAGTCGATGTCATGAATCAAAAGATCGCACAGCACTCCTCCTGAGAGACGATCGTCGAGAAACCAGGAGCCGTTTGGCGGCGGAGGGGAGACAACCCGTTTGAGCGCGATCTGTTTAAGCTGCCCCATGGCGCCGCTGCGTACTCTCTCCCACGCAGCCCTGTAGACGGGGAAGAACCGTACCACCATCGCGAGGAAGATGCGTACCTTCGCTCGATCACAATCGCGCAAGATAGCTTCTCCCTCTTCGTAGTCAAGCGCCAAAGGTTTCTCGCAAACGATCTGGCATCCTGCCTCCGCCGCCTGCCGAACCGTACTCTGATGAAGGGTGGTTGGCAGGCAAATGTCCGCAATCTCCACCTCGCTCACCAATGCGTCGACAGAATCGTAGACCGGACAGCCATAGGGCTCGGCTACTGCTCGGCCGCGCTCCACATTGCGCGCATACAAACCCCCGATCGGCACGCCCAGTTTGTGCCACGCCTCAAGGTGCTGCACGCCCATCGCGCCGGCGCCCAGGATGCCGACCCGCCGTACTTCTGAAGGTATTCCCGTCTTAGATGACAAATTCTCTCCGCGCCGCTTCCACCATGCTCCGGACCGTCGTTGGGTCGGTTACGGTTTTTATATATTCGTGATCTTGCTTGGTCAGCCCCATCGCTACTTGCGGATTGCGGTAGGTCATTGCGCTGGACTCCGTCTTATGGGCGGCAAAGTGCAATTCCCATAGTCCGGTTTCCCGGCACACCTGGCCGAAACTGGCAGCCCGAAGCCCACCGCAAGGCATAACGATAATGCGCCCGTTTGCCACCTGGCCCAGGTGCTTGAGGTTGCCGAGGCCCTCGATGGCAGTGCTCCGTTGTCCACTGGTCAGCACGCGATCGACCCCCAGGTTGATCAAAACCTCCAGCGCCCCGACCGGGTCGCGCACCATATCGAACGCGCGATGAAAGGTGAAGCTCATCGGCCTTGCCAGGCGCAGCAGCTCTGCCGTTCGCTGTTCGTCCACCTCGCCGCCGGCCGTGAGACATCCCGTAACAATACCGGGGACACCGAGATCCTTGAGCGCCATCACGTCCTGGCGCATGCTTTCGAACTCCGCCTCGGAGTAGAGAAAATCACCGCCTCGCGGGCGCACGATGACGAACACCGGAATCCGCGCCCGGCGCAGAGCCTCGCGCACGGTTCCGATGCTGGGAGTAATGCCGCCCTCGAGTACGCTCGCGCACAGCTCGACCCGATCGGCGCCGTTGTCCTGGGCCACCAGCAAACCATCGACTCCTTCAATGGAAACCTCCAGCAAGGGGCGCGTCATAGCGTCTCCTGCGGCGACCTGGCCGAGACAATGGTGGAAGGCTGCCAGCGAAAACGAACGGTCAAAAGGAAACGTCTGCGGCCGGAACTGGTTCTTGGGAAGCTTGTCCAGGTCCTGAAGAATCGAACCGTCGGACAACGCCATGAGATTGGGATTGGCAAGCGGGGCCAGTTCCGGCGAGAGATAGCCTGATTTCACCACCAGGAGTTTGAAGCTGGGGATGTGCAACTGCAGGCAAGTGAAGTCGCGGATGTTGTGGAAGGGGCGGCGAGTGGCTGTGAGAACGACTGTGACTCCCTTAATCCGGACCACGGCCTGGCGCTCTCGCAGTTGGCCGGTAGGCAGCAGGAAAAGAACCTCCGCCTCGACCTCAACCGGGCGGCTCCCCTGGGGATCGAGCGACGCTCCAATGCGCAACTTGAGCCTGCTGCCTGGGGATTGCTGGTAGCAAAGCTCGGTGGCAGGAAGATCTGCTATGCCGGCGACCAGAGCATTCGTGAAGTTCCGGCTTAAGAGCGCCTCCAGAACTTCGGCTCTATCTCCAACTCCTCCGCCGGTGGGATTATCGCCTGAGTCAGCCAGGATAACGGGCTGGGTCGCGATCATTTCTGTCTGGTCCAGTAGTTCGGCAATGCTGCCCACGGGAACGCCAAACCGGAAATCTTCACGGGCATCCCAATATTGCTGGGCAAGTTGCACGGCTTGCTGCTCGAGTGTCGACCGGTCCGTTCCGGTCAGCACTACACTTGCGGTGGCTCGAGGCTCATCGGCCCATACGTAGCCGACTAGTAGCGATACGTCGAGTACTCCGGGTCTTGCGTTCATCGGTTCCAATCGTGCGTAGAGCTCCTTCGCGGGTTGGTCCTCAGTGCTGGTTCTCTCTCCTGGCAGCAGCACGGGAACCGGCGCCCACACCAGGGTGGGACGGATCTGCTTTGCCGTGCAGTACAGCAGCATCTCACAGGCCCGCTGCATCGTCTCTTCAACGTCTATATGCGGCGCCGTGCGATACGCGGAGAGCATGTCTATATTGTCGATGACGCGGCGACTCAGATTCCCGTGCAGGTCGTAGCTCGCGCTTATCAGGCATTGCGCGCCGACAACCTGGCGCGCAGCGGAGATCCAGTCGCCCTCTGCGTCTTCGAACCCGTCGACATACAGCGCGCCGTGCATCGGCAGATAGAGTCCGTCCAGCGGAAGCAGTTCTTTCAATGACTGAAGAAACTCGCCCTTAAACGCCTCATAGGTCTGCCCGTTCCACTGGGCCGCCGGGAACCGCCCGCGCGTAAAGCGTGGGAAAGAAGCGATGAGGATAAGCGCCTAGAAAGGCAAAGTCAGGTGCGCTGGATAATTCCTCGCCAGTGAGTACGGTAAAGTCCTCGGTGCGGCTTCGGATCCGGCTGTAGGTGCTGCATTCGATATGGATGCCACCAAAAGCGAACCGCATTTCCTCTCCGATTTGCTTGTTTTCCATCGTTATTGTGCAGCACTCAAGAGGGTACAACCTGCTTGTACTCCCCCCGGCAAGCGATGCTGGCCGGATGCAATAGGACCGTCGCATGCATTATGCGGCGAGGATGATGACCGGGGTCGAAAAGGGCCGGGTAGCGGTCGCGCGCGCCAATTTCCCGGCTGCACAAGGAGCTCCGCCCCCAATCTTCGCATGACTTCAAACGCAAAGGAGACTATAATTTAGCTACTGAATTATACGGATTCATTCGTGAATATATGGCCCGGATCGGAGCTCCGCTCAATTTATCTAATCCGGCACCTGAAATGAACCATCATTTTGTACTCCTCCTGAGGCCGGTCATCTGAATAACATCGCATTGGGAAGCGTGGCTGTATAATCGGCAGCGCTCTCCCGCTTTTTTTGCCCTGGTTCGTTGCAGCGCCGTGCTGCGGCCTCCCCGGAAAGCACTGGTTCGAAGGAGACGTATGAGGGCCACGATCGGCGTGGATATCGGTGCGACGAAGATCGCATGCGGTGTATTGAAAGACGAAGAGTTTCTCAGTAAGACTACGATTCCCACCCCCAAAGAGGGCTGGCGTAGTGTTCTCGATTCCATCATCAACACCATCAAAATTCTGGAGAAGTCGTATCCCGAAGTGAGTGAGGTAGGCGTAGGGGTTCCTGGAACCCACGACCGGGCGCGCTCCAAGGTGCTGTTTGCTCCGAACATTCACGGTTTTACCAATGTCCCGGTCGTCGAGTACCTGAGCGAGCGCCTTGACCGGCCGGTCGGCCTCGAGAACGATGCGAATGCGGCGGGTCTGGCGGAGGGAATCCTGGGGTCTGCCAGGTATGCTTCCTCGAGCATGTTCATTACCATCTCCACCGGCATCGGCGGGTGCATCATTGTCGATGGGCAGCTATGGCGTGGTTTTCATGGGATTGCGGGCGAGATCGGTCACGTCATCAGGGTGCCCGGAGGTCCAATCCCACCCGGTGGTACTGCCGGAGCGCTGGAAGCGGTAGCCAGCGGGACCGCAATAGAACGCGATGCCACCTTCGCTTTCCGCAGACCGACTTCCTCCGCGGAGGTCTTCCGTATGGCTCAGGACGGTGATAAGACAGCCGAGCAGATCGTGCATACCGCCATGCGGTACCTGGGGATGGCAATCGCGGATGTGCAGAAGTTGCTGGATCCGGAGGTTTTCGTGATTGGTGGCGGGGTCGCCTCCGTCGGCGCATACTTCTACAACCATGTGCAGAATTACGCGCGCGAGTACGCCAAAGGATTTTCTGACGTCACGATCCTTCCGGCGCATTTTGGCGTCGACGCCGGCGTGATCGGGGCGGCGATTGCAGCCCGCCAGATGACGGCCCAGCGGCAAACCGAATCCCTGGTTTAGATCGAATTCTGCCGCCGGAGAGTCTGCGTAAGAACTCGATGAGAAGCCCCGGCCTAATAGCTTGCCTTATCGATCAGGAACTGGTGTGCGGCGATACTGGCGGCGCTGCGGGCGAGGAAATCCTTTTCTACCGAGCAAAACTCGATACGAGTCGTGGCAATCAGGTGCGGCAGGATGTTGTTCTCAATCGCCTGACGAGTGCTGGTAGTAAATAGCCCATTTCCGAAACCGACCACGTCAGCAATGAGAACCAACTCCGGGTTAATCACCTGGATAGCGTTGGCCACCACAACGCCGAGCACTGCGCCCGCCTCCCGAAGCAATTCGATTGCCTGCATCTCCCCTTTGGCTGCGATCGATTCGAGTTGAGCCAGATTCTTTGCCTTGAGGCCCAATTCGGCCGCTCTTTGCAGTAAGGCCGAACTGGTGGCGAACATATCCAGGCACCCGCGTTTGCCGCAGTCGCACGGTTTGCCCCCGGGGACGACGGTACAGTGGCCGATCTCTCCAGCCGCTCCAGTGTGCCCGCGGTGGAGCCGGCCGTTGATGTAGTGGCCGTCGCCGATCTTCTTACCCAGCATGATGATGCTGAAATTCCTCGACTCCCGGGCATTGCCGAAAAGCTTCTGGCCGGTGGCTACTGCATGCGCGTCATTGTCGAGATACGTTGGGATTTTTGTGACTCGCTGGATAATCTCCGCGATCGGAACATCTCGCCAGCCGAGCGCGTTCGACTGCAGGCATACCCCTTGGGGATGGTTTACATAGCCGGAGAGGGCAACGCCGATGCCCAGCACCTTATCCCGGGAGATTTTTCGGGCCCGGATAAGTGCAGCAATGCCGTGCTCGATCGCTGCCGCCACTGCCCGGGGTTGTGCCGCGTCCCGCATCCGATGTTGAGCCAGGGAATTGCCATGACAGTCAGTCAAAACCATCATCGCGGGGTCCTCGGTGAGGCCGACGCCTATGAAGTACCCATGCTCAGCATTGAGCGACAGCAGAATAGAAGGGCGTCCCTTCTGTTGCTCGTCGTAGGAGCTGGGGGTTTCCTGAATCAAACCATGGTCAATCAGGCCCCGGCTGAGCAATGTGAGAGCAGAGCGGCTGAGTCCGATAGAGTCAGCCAGGTCGGTGCGGGACATCGATCCATTTTCAAGCAACGCTTCGATGATCGCGCTTCGCGATGTAGAAGCGCCTGGACTAGCTGGCCGCCGGCCATTCTTTTCCGCCACCCGATCGAATGAGTGGTCTTTGCTCACGAGTGCTGAAGCCGGCTTGGATCTGCGCATGCTAGAGACACTATAGCGGGTCCACGATAGATGTGACCGCGAAGATGATTCACACGTCTTCGTCCTTAAACGCCGGGACGGTCCCGTTTCGCCTCAGTGGTGTGTGGTTTTCACCTCAATTTTTCTGTAGAAGCAATGCGCGGCGGTTGTTTGGGCACTCGCGGACCCCGGCAAGGTTTGCGCCTGGCCCATCCTTTACACAGCGAAATCCTATGTGGTTGGTCGCGCTACTCACCTCTCCCTTACCCCGCGTGCCCACGATATAACGTGAGCAGTATTGCGACGTGCAAAGAAACGAGCCACCCCGCTGCACTCGCTTTTGCACGCCCGGCTCCGATGGGTCCAGCGATGTATCCGGGCCTTGGGGATTGCGTGTCACCTCGCCGGTGGCTCTTAGCTCGGCATAGTAGTCGGCACGATAAAGATCCTTCGTCCACTGCCAAACGTTCCCCGTAATGTCATACAAACCGTATCCATTTGGCGGAAATTGAGCGACCGGCGCGATCCCCGCGTGTCCATCCGCGGCGCTGTCGTGGTCAGGAAAATGGCCCTGGTGCGTGTTGGCCATCCATTTACCGTCTGGACGCATGCTGTCGCCCCAGGCGTAGGGTTTCCCGGTAAGTCCGCCTCGCGCCGCAAACTCCCACTCTGCTTCCGTCGGCAAACGCTTGCCGGCCCACTTAGCGTAAGTAACCGCATCTTCATAGGCGATCTGCACCACAGGATAGTTTGCCCTCCCGAGAATATTGCTCTTAGGGCCAAGCGGATGACGCCAGTTTGCTCCAGCAACATAGCTCCACCACCCCGAATAATCATCGAGCGATACCGGATTTGGGGGTGGGGTGAACACCAACGAGCCCGCAACCAGTTTCTCTACCGGAACGCCGGGGAAATCCTTAGCCAACGGCTTACGCTCGGCTACAGTTACATAGCCAGTTGCCTTCACAAACTTTTCAAATTCCGCGTTCGTGACGTCGGTCTTATCCATCCAAAAGCTATTCACGTAGACCCGGTGAATGGGACGGGCATCCTCCATGGCCTCGTGTCCACCTTCCGGAAGAACAGTTGGATCTTTGGCGCCCATCGAAAACTCGCCGCCTGGAATCCAATTCATGCCCGCCGGGGGATTCGCTGGAGCCGGTGCTTTATTTTGAATAGTCGGCAGGAATAGGTTCTGAGTAGAAATATCCGAGACGGAGGCGTGTACCGGTTTGTGGAATTGAGCCTCCACGCCCCAAACTGCGGCTATCCCTGCCAGAATGGCGGCGGTGACAAGCGCACGATATCGATCATCCCGGAAAAATCTCTTCACGCTTTAGACCTTGATTTGTTAGCCCACGGAGTGGCCCAATGCTGCGCCAGACACGGATTCGCAATGGAGGCTGGAATGGGATGATGTGTGCAAGGGTCAACAACACGAGCGATGGGGAACCGGTTCGGCCGCAGGCGAAAAGCTTGCCGCGATGTGTAAGGTCACCTGCATATTGGTATTCAGCCTTAATCATGCGGCAAAGTCAAGTATCCTACGTCTCACATTCGGCAGTTATAGGTCCGGCGAGTTAGAGTCATGGCATCAGGTCTCTTGTTGCCCACGCCAGAAAGACGTTGACATCGCACGTAAAGTGCGATAACTTTCGAGAATGTTTTCGCATTCAACATCAGAAGCCTCGATGTATGCATTATCCCGCCGCTCTCAGCGGCGTGGGTGTTGTCGCCTCTAAATAAATCCCTCCAAAAATCTATGTTCCTGGTCTAAGGGATCGGCTCTTAGGCTTTGTTTGCGTCGCCGATGTTTTTTGATGGCGTAGCTGCGCAGTTTCGCATGCGTCTTGCGGGTTGACGACGCACGCTTTGCGCGATAGCGCACGCGCAGAAACCTTACGTGTCTTTGCCATGTCCAGGGCTATCCGAGCGATGGATCGCGTCCATCGCGTGCGCAGTCACTTATCCATTCACAGGGGCACAATGAACAGACGATTGGTATCAATGGTGGTGACAGCCATGTTCTTTGCGTTCGCATCTCTCTTTGCGCAGGCGCCGGGGAGTAATGCACGCCCCGAGGCTGACCAGACGCATAGCGCGTCAACCGCACCGGCGCAGCAATGGCCTAAACGTGTACAGCCTCCAGCGGGCGCACCCAACGTTGTATTGATTCTCATCGACGATGTCGGCTTTGGTGCTACCTCGACCTTTGGTGGAATCATTTCCACGCCAACCTTTGAGCAGTTGGCGCAAAGCGGACTCCGCTACAACAACTTTCATGTGAACTCGCTTTGCTCTCCCACCCGCGGCGCGCTTCTGTCCGGGCGAAACAACCATGAGATCGGTTATGGAACCGTTGCCGAAGCGTCCACCGGTTACCCAGGCTATGACGATCACTGGGGGAAGGAAGCAGCTTCCATTCCCGAGGTGCTGGGCTCCAACGGATACAGCACGGCAGCCTTCGGTAAGTGGCATAACACGCCGTTGTGGGATGTAAACCCGGTCGGCCCGTTCGATAAATGGCCTACTGGCCGCGGTTTCGACTACTTCTATGGCTTCATCAAGGCAGCCGACAATCAGTACTACCCGCGCATCTATCGCGACACCGCACCAGTCGAGCCCGGGGCCACGCCGCAGCAAGGCTACGACTTTACAACCGACATCACCAACGACGCGATCCATTGGATTCACGCGCACGATGCCGTCTCTCCCGACAAGCCGTTCTTTCTCTACTTTGCCACCGGTGCAGTCCATGAGCCGCACCAGGTTCCTCACGAGTGGATCGAGAAGTACAAGGGCAAGTTCGATGAAGGTTGGGACAAGTTGCGGGAAGAAAGCTTTGCACGCCAGAAGAAGCTTGGCGTGATTCCAGCGAACGCGGAACTCACACCGCGTCCCGCTGGTTTGCCGGCTTGGGATTCGCTCTCGGCCGATGAAAAGAAGCTGGTCGCGCATCAGGCCGAGGTCTACGCCGGCTATGCGGAACAGGCTGACTACGAAGTCGGAAGGCTGCTGGCCGCGATCAAGCAAGAGGGCAAGAGCGACAACACGCTGGTGCTGGAGATTTTCGGAGACAACGGCGGCAGCGCAGAGGGCGGCCTCCAAGGACATGATCTTCTTAACAGCGCCGGGGCAGCTGCGGGGCTAAGCGACCGCTTGGGAGCCAGTGACGATCTCGGCAGTGAGCTTTTCACGAATCACTATGCGGCCGCCTGGGCATGGGCGTTGTCTTCTCCGTTCCAGGGAACCAAGCAGGATGCTTCGCATCTGGGAGGAACAACAGATCCGCTGGTTGTTTCATGGCCGGCCCGCATCAAGGCAAGCGGAGAATTGCGCACGCAATTCCAGCATGTGATCGACGTGGCGCCGACAATCTATGAAGCGGTTGGCGTGAAGCCTCCGGACACGTTTGCCGGCGAGAAGCAGATTCCGCTGGCAGGATCAAGCTTCCTCTACACCTTCGATCATCCCAACGAGCCCAGTCATCATCATGTGCAGTACTTCTCGACCAGCGGAAATCGGGCTATCTATAAGGATGGCTGGTGGGCGGGCAATCGTTATTGGTCAACGTGGGAACCGCGTGGAGCGTGGTCGCCGGGCGAACATCCCGATATCGATCAGCACCCCTGGGAACTCTACAACCTGAACGAAGACTTCAGCCAGGCACACGATCTTGCAGCCAGCAACCCGGAAAAGTTAAAGGAACTGCAAGCCCTGTTCAAGCAAGAGGCGGAGAAGAATCATGCATTCCCGATTCTCCCTACCCTCGATCGTCAGTTGCTCGCCCGTCAGCCTAATCCCGTCAATGGGCGGACCACCTTCACCTATCGCGAGGGCGTCGAAAGGCTGAACGGTAATGCGGCTCCGCCGGTTACAGGCCGGTCTCATCTTATTGCTGCGGATGTTTCTTTGCCCGCACAAGGGGGCAACGGAGTCATTGTTGCGCAAGGTGGAAGATACGGAGGGTTCACGCTCTTCGTAAAGGATCGCCATGTCTTCTACGAAGTAACCGCCTATGGGAAGCGCGCGGGAAGAATCGTCTCTTCCGACCTCCTTCCCGCTGGACCCTCGCACATCGAGTTGCAGGTGACTCCCGATGCAGCGCCACAGGATAGTTCGGCGAATGCAGTGTTCGCGCCCGGCCGACCGCGGCCAGGCAAAGTTTTGCTCACGGTGAACGGAAAGCAGCAGCAAGAAGAGTTCGCGAATGTCGTGGGGCCCATCGGTTCCGAGACCTTCGACGTTGGCAGCGATCTTGGCTCTGCCGTGAGCACCGATTACACAAGTCCGAACCGGTTCTCGGGAACGATCGAGAAAGTCACCGTTGAACTGCAATAGAATTCACGGCCCAGCTTGCATCCGCGTCACTTTTGGAGGAAGTATGTCAGTGTTACGCAACTCATTTCAAGAGCTTATACAGCGAAGCCGCTTATCTCTGCTGGCTGCACTGTTCGCCGTGTTGATGACCTCGGCACTGCCGGCGCAGATTGTCGAAACCGGCGTTATTACAGGCGCAGTGCACGATAACACTGGCGCAATCATTGAGAAGGCGCAAGTAAGCGTGCGCAACGATAGCACTGGACTCACAACCAAGACAGCGACCGATGCGCAGGGAATCTTCGTTTCGCCGCCGCTGCATCCAGGCGACTACAGCGTCGAGATTGAGGCCCCCGGATTTCGAGCTACCGTCGAGCACGTTCGGCTGGAAGTTGGTCAACGCGTATCCGCCGATGTCGCTCTGACGGTGGGCGCGACCGCGGAGACAGTCGAAGTCCAGGATACGGACGCAGTACTGGAAACGGAGAGTTCAAGCGTCTCCAACCTGCGCTCCGAAGAGGCCGTCAAGGACCTGCCCCTGAACGGCCGTAACTTCTCGGAGTTATTTAGCCTCGGCGCGGGCGTTGTATCGACGACAACCCAAGGATCAAGCATTGCCTATACCGCGCAGCGCGGCCCCTCGTACTTCGCCATCAACGGCTCTCGCCCTCAGGAAAACCGCACGCTTCTGGATGGCATTGGCGACCAGGAGAACCATAACAGCATGGCGGCAGTCTTCCCGCCCATCGACGCCATTCAGGAGTTCTCGGAAGAGACTCAGGACGCCGACGCGCGCTATGGCCGCGGCAACGGCGGTACCATCAACGTGGTCATCAAGTCCGGCACCGACAAGTATCACGGCGACGTATTCGAGTTTCTGCGCAATACCGCTCTGGACGCCAGAAACTATTTCAATATTACAAAACCAGGACCGGCAGGAGAGAAAGCCCCTCTGCGGCAAAACGAGTTTGGCGCGACCTTCGGCGGACCGGTCTTTTACAAGCAGGCCAATCCCAAGACCTTCTTCTTTGCCGACTATGCCGGAAAGCGCTTCGCTCAGGGCCAGACGAATGTGGAGAGCGTACCGGCTGTCAATATCACTTCAGCGGGCTACGACTTCACGAATTATTTTAATCAGAACCCCAGCCTTGTTATCAAGAACCCAGTTAACAAGACCATCACATATACCAAAACCAATCCCATCATTCCAGCAAACACTCCAGGTTTGGACCAGACCGGCATCAACATTCTGAATTTCTATCAGAAATATGCGCAGCCGAATTATGGGAGCGCGAATGCAGTCGCTAACAATTTCTTCTACGGCCCGTTGTTGATCATCAACGAAGACGACTTCGATGTGAAGGTTGATCGCAAGTTTACCGAGAAAGACAGCGCCTTTCTTCGCTATAGTCAGGGCCATGACATTTTCTCCCAGCCCGGCATCCTGCCGACGCCTCTGGTGGGCGACGTCATCTGCGGGCCTGCGTCGGACCCTGCGCATCAGGCTGTGCTCAGCGAAACGCATATCTTCTCTCCGACCGCCATCAACACGGCGCGCTTCGGCTGGACTCGCTTCTTTGTCTACGCCAGGAACTGGGACGCGGGCCTGCAACTTGCCTCCCCTTCCAACCTCAACATCCCCGGTGTAATCAATCCTGACAATCCCCTGACCGACGGACTGCCGGTGATGACCTTCACCGGCTACACGTCGATCGGCGACGCGGGCAACAGTCCGACCAATATCGGAACCAACAACTATCAGTGGGACGACGATCTCACCCTGGTTCGCGGCAAGCACTCGCTGGACCTCGGCTTCGATCTGATCCGCCTCGAATACAATATGTTCCAAACCGGCGCGGAACACGGCTCTGAGGCTTACGCCACGCGTTACACCGGGCTGGCCTGGAGCGATCTGCTCTTCGGAGCCCCGACGAGCGGCACCTACTCCTTTCCGTCCGAGGTCGGCTTGCGAGAGAGCGATCTATCCTTCTATGCGCAGGACAATTACAAGGTCAACAACAGGCTGACGTTGAACCTGGGCGTGCACTATGAGAACTTCCTTGGCTGGCCCTGGACGGAAGCTCACAACAAGGAGTGGGCTTTCGTTCCCTCCATCTCGACGACGGCTTTGGAGCAGGTGGGAACCCACGGCATTCCGAGCAGCGGTTTGAGCGGCAACAACGCGAACTTTGCGCCACGCGTGGGCGTAGCCTACAAGATCACGGACAACACGGTCTTTCACGCCGGCTTTGGCCTCTACTACGCGGCACCCAACGTCGGCGTTTCGTCCACCTTGTCGGCCAATGTTCCCGTGGATGATTATTGGGCGTTCAATAATTCGTCCACTTATGGGGCCGCCGCGAACGGTACTCCTTTCAACTATGCGGCGAATGGATATGTCCACACCAAAGTCACGTCGGGCAGTGCGTTGCAACCCAATACACCCGCCTATGCCGTGGATCCAAATGCTAAAACTCCATACACCGAGCAGTGGCATGCGGCTATCGAACAGCAGATTCCCTTTTCGACCGTCCTCAAGTTTGCCTATGTCGGAACCAAGGGCGCCCACCTGGACAATCTTCGGGACATCAATACGAACCCGTTGGGATTGAATGGAGCGACTACTGTTACCGCGAATCGTCCCTACGGAAATCTACCTGGAACCAAAACCTATGTCTTCGCTCAGATCAGCGACCTTGAGACCCGGCAGGTCTCCAGCTACAACGCGTTGCAAGTTACGGCTGAGCGTCGAGCGCATGGACTGAGCTTCCTCGCCTCCTACACCTACAGTCACGCTCTGGACCAAGGTTCGAGTGAAGGGCCCACCGTTACGGATCCCTATAACCTGCGTTACGACTACGGAAATGCGGACTACAACATCCCGAATCGCTTTGTCGCCAGCTCGAATTACCAGTTGCCCTTCAAGGGCAGTGGGGTGCTGGGACCGCTTGAGCGTGGATGGCAGGTGAACGCCATTGGGCAGTTCTCCGACGGCTTGCCGTTTTCCGTGGCTTCGGGCACCGCATTGGGCGATGGACTGACGCCCCGCGCACAACTGCTTCCCGGCTTCGGCAACGGATCTCTGCCAAAAGGGCAGCGCACACTCGGGAAGTGGTTCAACACTGCGGCCTTCGCGGTTCCCGCCGCGGGGACGTGGGGAAACTCAGGCCGCAATAGTCTTGAGGGTCCGGGCACAAAGACTGTGGACTTTTCAATCTTCAAGGATACTCACCTGACCGAATCGAAGGTTCTTCAACTGCGCGCGGAGGCCTTCAACCTCGCCAACACGCCGCAGTTCAATCTTCCGGCCTCAACCGCTAATACAGCCGCCAATGGAACCGTCTCATCGGCTGCATCTGATTTAACCTTTCAACGGACTGAGCGCCAGATTCAGTTTGCGGCAAAGCTCATCTTCTAGAGCGGTTCGCAATTACTGTGGCCTCATAAAGGTCGCCAGGAGGGTCCCGGCTAGCCGGGACCACGAAACTATCTCTGCGCGGCAGCAAGCACATCTTCCATCTTCACAACTTTTCAATGACGGAACGGAGAAAGACCAATGAACAATATGCAACGGTTGGGGCTGCTGTTAAGCGGAGCGCTCGCGATGAGTGCCTGGTCCCCGGCGTGGGCCCAGCAGAACGAATTGATCAAACCAGATCCCGCTTTCAAAGGCGTTGTCGCTCCGAGCCGCCAGGGTTCCACCCCGGCATGGCCTGAGGTCGTGAAGGCTCCGGCGGCAGCGCCAAACATTGTGCTGATTCTGCTCGACGACGTGGGCTTTGGAATGTCCAGCACCTATGGCGGCCCGGCAAGCACGCCCGCGTTGGACAAGCTGGCTAAGTCGGGCCTGCGTTACAACGAGTTTCATGTGAACAGTCTCTGCTCGCCCACTCGCGCCGCGCTGCTTTCTGGCCGCAACGATCACCAGATCGGTTTCGGCGTTGTGGAAGAACAGGCCGTCGGCTATCCCGGCTATAACGGCATCTGGCCCAGGAGCGCGGTTGCGATCCCCGAGGTGCTTCAACAGAATGGCTATAGCACAGCGGCTTTCGGCAAATGGCATAACACTCCCTTCTCCGAGATCACCCCTGCAGGGCCCTTCAATCACTGGCCCACCGCCCTGGGGTTCGATTACTTCTATGGATTCATGGGCGGAGAAGACAGCCAGTGGAATCCGCAGCTCTACCGCGGCACTAACCCGGTCGATCCCCCGGCCACTCCCGAGCAGGGTTACAACCTGAACATCGACCTTGCCAACGATGCCATTCACTGGCTGCATCAGCACGACGCGGTCGAGCCGAGCAAGCCATTCTTTCTCTACTTCGCCACCGGCGCCATTCATGCTCCGCATCACGTTCCCCAGGAGTGGATCGAAAAATACAAAGGGCAGTTCGATCAGGGATGGGACAAGTTGCGTGAGGAGACCTTTGCGCGACAAAAGCAGTTGGGTGTCATTCCCGCCGATGCGGAGCTGACTCCACGGCCGGAAGGCTTGCCCGCGTGGGACTCGCTGCCCGCCGATGAGAAGAAGCTTTTCTCGCGCGAAGCCGAGGTCTACGCAGCGTTTCTTTCCTATACCGACGCAGAGGTGGGACGGGTTCTGGAAGCGATTCACGAAGAAGGAAAAACTGACAACACCCTGGTCTTGTACATCGTTGGCGATAACGGACCCAGCGCAGAGGGCGGAGTAGAGGGCACCGACGCCAACATTGCCGAGTTTCTTGGCGCCAAGCACGACCTCAAGCTGCTGGAGGCGCACGCCGACGACCTAGGCGGTCCTCTTTACGACAATCACGTTGCGGCGGCCTGGGCATGGGCCATGGCGACGCCTTTCAAGGGAACCAAACAGAACTCCGCGTATCTTGGTGGAACGCGCGATCCGTTGATCGTCTCCTGGCCGGCGCGCATCAAGGATGCGGGCGGGTTGCGCAGCCAGTTCCATCATGTGACGGATATTGCGCCAACCATTTATGAGGCCGCGTGCGTAACGTTTCCCGACACCGTCAACGGCGTCAAGCAGGTTCCTCTGGAGGGCAAGAGCATCGTCTACACCTGGGATCACCCGGACGCTCCCAGCACGCACACGCTGCAATACTTTGAGATGTTAGGCAATCGCGGCATCTACAAAGACGGCTGGTGGGCCGGCTCGCCAAATATCGCGCCGTGGGAGATATTCAGCCACCCGGAGAAGTGGCTGCGCGATCCGCACCAGAACAAGTGGGAGCTTTACGATTTGACCCACGATTACAGTCAGGCGCACAACCTTGCAGACAAGTATCCAGAGAAGCTTAAGGAATTGGTGGATACCTTCGAGGCTGAGGCAGTGCGCAACAATGTCAATCCGCTGCTCCCGTTTGCGATCGGCCAACCGGGGCCGGCCAAGAGGCCGAGTGAATTTGTCTATCGCCAGGGCGTGGAAAGGATACCTTCCTCTGCGGCTCCGGAGTTGGGAGCACGATCCCATCGCCTTACGGCAAATGTGATCATTCCCGGCTCCGGGGCAGATGGCGTGATCCTGGCCGACGGGGGAACCTACGGAGGATACGCTTTGTTTGTGAGGAATGGCCACGTCGTATACGAGGTCAATACCTTCGGGCGCTTTCACCAGCGCATCGAATCCTCAGACTCCCTTCCTACCGGTAAGGTTGAAATTGCCTTCGAATACAAGTTGGACCGGCCTGTCGATTCAAAACAGGGCGTCGGATTTCTCCGCTCCGGCGTAAGCAGCGGAACGGCAACGCTCACCGTGAACGGCAAGCCCGAGGGAAGCGCTCACTTTGATCAGTTCGGAGGCTTCCGCAGCTCGATTCTGGAGACCCTGGACGTGGGCAAGGATACGGGCTCGGCGGTCAGTGGACTCTACAAGGCCCCGTATCCCTTCACCGGAACGATCGATATCGTCAAGATCGAACTTGTGAACTAACCATCCTGATTCGCGCCCGTCCGGCATGTAACGATGCGGGACGGGCGCCAGCGATCCGGCCCGGTTTCCTGGCTTGGACGGGTGGATTACTTTCCGGTGGACAATGTCGCATGACAGAGCGAGAATGCTGGCGACTGTGAGCGCTCAGGAAACCTGGGCGTGCAGCCGACGGGGAAGCCAGTATGCTGACGGCCTGCTTGTTGCTCGATCGATGTTGCCGCTTCTTTCGATGTCGTCTCCCTAACCAATGTATTGCTCTCATGGCTCTTTTTGCTCTGCCGGGAGTGTTGGCAGCGCAAGTGGTGCAACCAAACGAAATACTTCAGTTTCATCTGCGGTCGGGATACCTGATCATTGTGCAGGCGATGGTCAATGGCGTGGGCCCTTTCAATTTTCTGCTGGACACGGGAACGACCCGTACGGTGATCGATCCCGGCCTTGCGCGGCAGTTGCAGGCTCCAGTCATTGGCGAGGTTTCGCTCACGGGAGTTTTGCGCGTTCGCCAGGACCAGATGGTGCGGTTGACGGATGTGCGCCTAGGTGAGGCGTCGCAGTCCGGTTTGAGAGCCATCGTGGATGAGTTGGCGCGGCAGAAGATGCTGGCGCCGGGAATTCGTGGCGTCCTGGGCGAAGACTTTCTCTCCAAATTCGACATTCTCATTGACTACAAGCGGCACACGCTGCGTTTCAACGCCCCTGCTCCTGCAGGGGAGCGATGTCGATTCGAGACGACAGGTCAGCATCACGGCTCGCCAACGACCAATCGCTTGCTGATTGCCACCGAATTTATGGAACTGAGCGGGGCCAAGGTTCAATTGCAGTTGGATACCGGCGCCAGGGTGCCGGAGTTATTCCCCGTCGGTAATGATTCCTCCTCATCCCCGCCCTGGAGCGGATTCATCGCAACCAGCAGCGGCACGAACGATATCACCGTCCATTCCAACATCACCATAAAAATTGGCGCAACAATGGTCCCCGGCCTGGATGTGGTCCAATCCCGCCGTGCGACTGCCTTCGATGCTGCCGGCTTGTTGCCGGCGGCAATCTTCCAGAGAATCTATATCAGCCACTCGGGTGGTTTCGTGGTGTTTGATCCGGCCGAGTAGACCTCGGCGACTTGCCCATACAGGTCTAGAGGCCCACAATTTTCAAGAAGCTGGGTTTCAGTGGTGTGTGATCTTCCCCTCGGGAAGTGCGAACGCAACATAAGCGCCTGGGATGGGAGCTTGAGACGCCGGGTGCCCAGGAACGCTGTGCGTGTAGGTGGTGGCTTGTGCAGCCGCGCAGAAGACAACATACTCCCGCCCCTGCACCTCATAGATCGCAGGCATACCCTCCAGCGCGGCATCCACTTCTGCCTCCCAGAGAACTTTGCCGGTGTCGGAATCAATCGCACGCACCTTGCGATCGCGTGTGCCCGTAAAGATCAAGCCTCCGGCGGTGACGACTGGGCTCACCTTGGGGAACTGTGAGCCAGTGTTGGCGAATCCTTTGGCGGCCAGTTCGGGAACGTCGCCCAGAGGGATCTTCCAACGAATGGTTCCTGTGTTCAGGTCATAAGCCGTCAAAGACGTCCAGGGCGGTGTAATGACTGGTAACCCGCTTTCCGCGAACATAAAGCCAAAACTGCTCCTGTAGTGCGCACTTATGGGATCCACCGGACCTGGCGCACCGGCATTCACCTCTGCAGCGGATGCCGGGGCAAGTTCCGGATGCTTGAGATACGCTAACAGCGATGTAATCTCCTGGGCAGATAACTGGGAAAAAGATGGCATCGGACCCCGCCCATGTTGCACCACACTCTGAATCTCGTCATCAGACAACTTCGACGCAACACCAACCAGGGAGGGAATTCCCGGTGGTTTTCCTTCTCCATGGGTGCCGTGGCATAAGCTGCAGTTTGCTGCAAAGATGGATCGGCCTTGCTCTTCCGGCGAGCCGGTCTGAGAGACCTTGCTCGCTAACTCCAGCTTGAGCATGGCCGGGAGATCTTTGGAAACAACGTATAAGTCGCCAGTGCTGGGATTGACAGCGGTTCCACCCCAGTTAGCGCCGCCGTTGTTTCCAGGCATCTCAACCGTGTTGCCCAAGCCGGGCGGGGTAAACAGACCCTCGTTGTGAGCACTCAGCATCTCGCTTGTCAATTGTTCGCGCTCTGCAGGCTCGAGAAATGGACTGAGGTCCTTTACGGTAAATGACTGTCGCGCAAAGGGAGGCGGCTGTGTGGGAAAGGGCTGCGTTGGCCACGTCTCCTCCCCCGGCATGTCAGACTTGAGGACGGGGCGTTCCTCAATCGGCCACAGCGGCTCGCCTGTCTCGCGGTTGAAGACCCACAGAAAGCCAACCTTGCCGGCCTGCGCCACCACATCGACCTTCTTGCCATTGTGTTGAACGGTGGTCAGCATGGGAGTCGAATCGTTGTCGTAGTCCCATATGTCATGGTGAACCATCTGGTAATACCAGATCAATTTGCCAGTGCGGGCATTCAGCGCGAGCAGACAATCGCCATACAAGTTCGCTCCTGGTCGATTGGCGCCGTAGAAATTGTATTTAGGACTCGCCGTCGGAACATAGACGATGCCGCGCTTCACATCCAAAGCCATGCCACTCCAGTCGTTGGCGCCTCCGATCGACTTCCAGGCATCTTTTGGCCAGGTCTCATAACCAGGCTCGCCCGGGTGGGGAACGGTGTGGAACGTCCACGCCAGCCGGCCGGTGCGGACATCGTAAGCGCGAATGTCACCCGGACCAGAGTTGTATTCCTCGTTTGTGGCGGAGCCCAGAATGAGCAAGTCTTCAAAGATGCGCCCGGGATTGTAGGACTGTACCAGCGTCAGACTTTTCGGATCACGTCCAAGACCGGCACGCAGGTCTACTATGCCATTGGTGCCGAACTGCGAAATGGATTTCCCGGTGCGGGCATCCAGTTCCTGCAGTTCGTTGCCAAGCGAAAAAAGCAGGCGCCGATCGGATCGATCGGTGCTCTCCCAATAGTCAATTCCTCGATTGGTGATGAGGGTCGTGTTCGGATCTGTCGGGTGGGTCCAGATTTCCTTGCCTGTGGCTGCATCCAGCGCCACGATAGAGTTGTTCCTGGCAAGAACATACATCGTTCGGTCCACTACGAGGGGGTTGAACGCGTATTTCCTGTCATCTCCCGTCCGGTAGGTCCATGCTACTTGCAACTCTTTGACATTCGAACGATTGATCTGGCGCAATGCTGAATACTGCGCGCCGTCCGGGGAGCCTCCGTAGTTGCGCCAGGCAGTGTGGGCCTCTGCGGCGTCGGCTTTGCTGGCGTGATCCTGGGCCGATGCGCGGAAAAGAAGGCCCAACCACATGCAGCCCAATAGAGCCAGGGCCCATCGATTCGCCGGAAATTCCCGGTCTCCGGTCATCATGCCGATTTCTCCTCCTGCAACGTTCTGAGATAAGTGAGGCTCTCCCTCAGGCTATCGAGGATCGGACCAGATGATTTGTCGTAATCCAAAAACGCAAACTGGATACCTTGCTCGCGGGCTTGCCGCAAAAGCGCAGGCCACGCGATCGCTCCTTTACCCAGCTCAGTTGAGTGATCGGAGTCCGCATCGGTGGTGTAGCTGGTCGGAAAGCCCGGCAAACGATCTTTAAGATGAAGCAGCTTCACGCGATCCTGGTGCCGCCGAAGAAAGTCTGCCGGGTCGACGCCTGCCTGCACGATCCAATAAGCATCGACCTCGAGCGAGACCAATGCCGGGTCAGTGTGCTCCATGAGTTCGGCAAATCCGGAGCTTCCGTCCTGGGGTAGGAGTTCATGATTGTGAAAGAGAAGCGCGAACGTCATGCCGTAACTGGCGGCTTTGCGGCCTGCCTGATTCAGCTGATCGGCGATGAGCCTGTACTCGTCTAGACTTTGAGGGCGGGGCCGCAGCATGGTGACCATGTACTCTAGACCCAGCTCGCGTGCGTAGTCGAGCTTGGTTTCGATATCGGCCAAGGAGAAATGCCCGGCCGGAGCACGAAGGCCGGCATCCTCGATCATGCGGCGGAGCCTCGCGGCGGGGTGGTGATAGACAGTCGCATGCAACTCTACCTCGGTAAAGCCTATCTGCCGAAGAGCATGCAGAAGCTTTGCCAGATCCCGTTCGGCTTGCTCACGCACTCCTGCAATCTGCACGCCGTAGAACAGCACAGAAGGCTTCGCTGCCGCGAGCGCGCTGAGGCGATGGTCATCTCGACGAGTGGTCACAATCTATTCCGCGGTGTTCGCATTCGAAGCCGGAAGTCTACTATATCGTGATCCTGTCATCGACGACTCGGGGCGGGGAAGCGATTGCCTCGAATCGACCAGTCCACCCGGTCGTCATCCCTGCAACCGGCACGGCCTATCCTGCATATTTCACGCCTTTCGCGGCAAACTCTTCGATTCCTTCAGTTCCCCTATGGAAGACTCCGTTTTGCGGCGATGATGCGCGCTGTTAACCGGGTGTCCTATGAATGCGAAGTTCAAATGCGATCCAAACGCTTCGCGATCGATGATCTTGGTAACAGCTCTCTTTTGCCTGTGGGTTTTCTCGGGAGCATCGCCCCTGGTGGCACAAGATGTTCTGACCTGGCATAACGACAATGCGCGGACCGGACAAAACCTTGGGGAGACAACCCTGACTCTGCAAAACGTTAATGCCAGAACATTTGGTAAGCTGTTTGCCATTCGTGTCGACGGTAAGGTTGACGCGGAACCCCTTTATGTCGCGAGAATAAAAATTCCCCACAAAGGATCTCGGAATGTGCTTTTCGTTGCCACCGAGCACGATAGCCTCTACGCGTTTGACGCGGATACTGGGGAGCAGTTTTGGCACGTTCGCTTGCGCAAACTCTTAGAAGCTCCGTCGAGTGTTCATTGCGGGCAAATTCAACCGGAGATCGGCATCACGGCCACCCCAGTCATCGATCTCCATCGTGGCCGGCACGGGACGATTTACGTAGTGTCGATGAGTACGGATCCGCAAGGCCGTTTCATTCACAGGCTCCATGCGCTTGATCTCCGGACCGGCGAAGAAGAGTTCGGCGGCCCCGTGGATATCCAGGCGAGGTTTCCGGGAAACGGCGCCGGCAGTCAGGCGGGCACGGAGATATTTGATCCCAAACAGTACGCAGAGCGAGCAGCGCTCTTACTATTGAACGGCGTGATCTATACCACGTGGACTTCTCACTGCGATATTGACCCCTACACCGGATGGATCATCGCTTACAACGCACAAACTCTGAAGCAGACCGCCGTGCTTAACATAACGCCCAATGGAGAAAAAGGCGCCATCTGGCAAAGCGGCGCCGGACCTGCGGCGGACCCTCAGGGTTCCATTTATATCGAGTCCGCGAATGGAACCTTTGACACTGTGCTTGACGCAAAGGGATTTCCCTCCCAAGGCGACTTCGGGAACAGCTTCGTCAAGGTCTCCCCCTCAGATGCGCGTCTTTTTGTGGCGGATTATTTCACCATGTTTGACGTCCAGAGAGAAAATGCCATCGACATGGACCTTGGGTCAGGTGGTCCTCTCGTCTTACCCGACATGACAGATGAATCTGGAAAGACCTGGCGCCTGGTGATTGGAATAGGGAAAGACCGAAACATTTATCTTGCAAACCGTGACGCCATGGGGAGGTTCAACCCGCTGGGGAACCAAAACATCTATCAGGAACTTGACAAGCCATTGAAGGGGACTTTTTACCGCGGTGCGCCGGCGTATTTCGACGGCCGGCTTTATTGTTCATCGGTTGATGATCCCATTCTGGAATTTCGCTTTGCCAACGCACGACTTGTCGAGACGCCTGTTTCGCACACGGCAACGAAGTTTGTCTATCCTGGCGCTATCCCGAGCATCTCAGCGGACGGGTCGCGGAACGGGATTGTCTGGGCCTCCGAAAACGGGGACACCGCTGTGCTTCATGCGTACGACGCAAGCGATTTAGTGCATGAACTCTATAACAGCAACCAGGCTCCCTCTGGCAGAGATCATTTCGGCACCGGCAACAAGTTCATCACACCGATGGTCGCTCATGGCAAGGTCTATGTCGGAACCACTGACGGGGTTGGGGTGTTCGGATTACTCCCGGATTCAGAACCGCAACCAATTCAATCCACCGGAAGGATGAGCGTGAAACCCCACCGTTGGGCGAAGACGCGCGCATTAGATATCGCGATACTCGATGGCAATCGTCCGAACGGTGAAAAATGGTCCGTAGCATTCGTTGGAAGGCACCATGGGTGCTAACGTTCGTTGGCATCCTGGCTGTAGTTTCGTTTACCGGGTTGGGTCAGGTGAGCCAGCAAGAAAGCCAAACCTCACCGCAGGGCGCCGGTGGGTCAGGTGTTCCACAAGGCGGCGCGGCGACAGGGGGTGTCTTCGCGCCGGTTCTGGATGCGGAGAACCGCCCCATCACGGCGGGCGGATTTGTTAAGACCGGACCGATCATTTTTCAGGACGTCTCCGAGAAAGCCGGCCTGACCGTCTGGCAGCACAAGATGGGAACTCCGCAGAAGAACTACATCCTCGAAACGACTGGCTCTGGCGTGGCCCTGCTGGACTACGACCACGATGGTTGGCTCGACATTTACCTGGTGAACGGTTCGACGTATGAGGCGCTGGACGGCAAAGCCGAGCCACCGCACGCTGCGCTCTTTCACAACAATCATGACGGAACTTTCACCGATGTTGCCGCCAAAGCCGGCGTGACCAATGATCGCTGGGGCTACGGCGTGGCCGTAGGAGACTACGACAACGATGGCTGGCCCGATCTCTATGTGGGCAATTTCGGAAAGAACCGTCTCTATCACAACAACCATGACGGGACATTTACCGATGTTGCGGAGCAAGCCGGAGTAACCCTCGGCAACTGGTCCACCGGAGCAAGCTTCGGCGACTATGACGGCGACGGCCGGCTCGATTTATTTGTCCCTGGCTATATCCATTAGGACTTTAAGAATCCTCCGCCGTCGCCGGCGACTGGGGACGCGGCTCATTCCTTCTGCCAGTACCGCGGCGCCACCGTGATGTGCGGTCCGCGCGGGCTTGCAGGGCGAGCCGGATCATCTCTTTCACAACAACGGCGACGGAACCTTCACCGATGTGAGCGAGAAGGCCGGCGTGAGCGATAAGCGCCACTACTATGGTTTTTCCTCCACCTTTGTCGACGTCAACAACGACGGTAAGGTTGACCTGATCGTTGCCGACGACTCAACGCCCAACTACCTCTACATCAATAAGGGAGACGGAACCTTCCAGGATGCGAGCTTCTTCTCTGGTTTTGCGCTGAACCAGGAAGCGCGTGAAACGGCCTCGATGGGGCTGGCCGTCGGCGATTATCTGAACAACGGCCTGGCTCGATCTCTACACCACGACATTCTCTGACGACTACAAAACGCTTTTCCGCAACGAGGGCGGCGGCAACTTCTCTGAGATTTCACCGGCAAATGGGAATCGCCGAGATCACCTATCCCTTCCTGAGTTGGGGCACAGAGTTCATCGACTACGACAATGATGGATGGAAGGACATCATGTCGGTCAGCGGCCACGTATATCCGCAGGTGGACAAGCATCATGACTGGGGAATGACTTTCGCGGAGCGTCCCTTGCTGTTTCACAACCTGGACAACGGTAAGAAGTTTCGAGGTCGTTCCGGCGGTCGAAGGCACTGGGCTCGCCGATGTCATTCCCGGCCGAGGGGCGGCATTTGGCGATCTGTTCAACGACGGCAAGATCGACGTCGTGATCAACTGCATCGACCATACCCCGGTGCTGCTGCGCAATGTGAATGCCGATAGCAACCACTGGGTAGGCGTCAAGCTGATCGGCGGACCGAAGAGCCCTCGCGATGCAGTCGGCGCCACTGTGTACCTGACTGCCGGGGGAATCCGGCAGCGCGGCGACGTAATGAGCGGCGGCAGCTACGAATCGTCGAACGACCAGCGCCTTCATTTCGGCCTGGGACAAACGGCCACCGTGGATGGGGTCGAGGTTCACTGGCCCAGCGGCTTTGTGGAGCATGTCACCTGCCTGGCGTCGATCGTTTCTTTGTGATTGAAGAGGGCAAAGGCGTGGTGCCGAGCGTCTACGATGCGATGGCATCAGCCCGGCTACGGCTGAATGGACGTTTGCAGACATCGATCCATGAAGACTCGATTCCTGGGCGATGCGATTCTTGCTGCGTACTGGTGGTTGCCGCGAGTCCTCTGTGCCTTGTTATGGGCACCGCCTCGAGGCCGTCTTCAGCCAGGAGCCGACGCGCAAGGAGTACGCCGACAAGGTACGCGCGACCTACAACTATCGCTTCGGCAAGGATCAGCTTTTTCTTCCTGGGACGATGCAGGTCGAAGGAGATGACTTCGTTCAGCCCGGCGCCTTTCCCGAACGCCAGTACTGCGCACATTGTCACCAGGAGGCCTACCACCAATGGCGTCAGGCGCTGCACTCGAATGCCTTTCGCACTCCCTTCTACCGGGCGAGCGTGAATATCCTCATCAGGACCAAAGGCATTGAGTTCTCGCGCCATTGCGATAGCTGCCACAACCCCATAGCGGTGCTGGCGGGCGGCCTGACGGAGGACTCAAAGGTTGACCGGAGGATCGATCAGGATGGGCTCACCTGCGCCACCTGCCACTCGATCCAGAAACTGAAGTCGACCAAGGGCAACGGCGGTTTCGTGATGGGGATTCCGTCCGTGATGGTGGACGAAAAGGGAAATCGCATTCCGGGCGAGGTCCCATACGACGAGATATATCAAGCATCCGGAGCGCCACTCGCAAGCGGTGATGCAAGAGTTTCTATCGGACTCCGGAATTCTGTGCCGCCTGCCATAAGGCCAATCTGCCGGATCCGCTGAACGACTACAAATTCATCCGCGCGTTTACGGCCTACGACGAGTGGCAGCAATCCAAGTTCTCGCAGCGAAATCCGTTGACTTTCTACACCGGCGACTTCACAACCTGCCAGGGATGCCACATGAAGCGGGCGCCCAATGACCTGCCGGATCCTGGGGCGAAGAACGGCACGTTTGCTTCGCATCGCTGGCTTGCGGGAAACACGGCTGTACCGTTCTATTACGGCTTCGATGAGCAATTGGAAAAGACGATCGACGTTTCTCAAGGCGGGCAACTACCTGAATGTAGACATTTTCGCGCTGAAGAAGGCCAGCGATGAGAAGATGATTGCGCCGCTCGGGTCGGTGCCCTTCAGCCTGGAGCCGAACGACATGGTCGAGGCACTGGTGGTCATCCAGAACAAGAACATCGGCCACTCGTTAATTCCCGAAGTCAGAGATCTATATGAGGCCTGGGTCGAGTTCACCGTACAGGATAGCGCCGGCAAAGATATCTATCATAGTGGCTTTCTCAAGCCGGACGGCTTGCTGGACGCGCGCGCGCACAGCTTCACCAATCGCCCGGTGAATATCGAGGGTCGAGTTTGTCGACAACCACAAAGTGTGGACGATCCATTCGGTTGCCTATGATAACTCCGTCCAGGCGGGCCGATCGGTGCTGGTCCGCTACCAGTTCCGCATCCCTGCGGACATCAAGGGTCCAATCAAAGTCACCGCCCGGGTGAACTATCGTCATTTTCGTCAAAGCTATTTGAATAACGTCTTCGGCCCCGATCATCCGGCCTATCCGGTAGTGGAGATTGCCTCGCGCACCCGCATTCTGAACATCGGGAACAATGATCCGGTAAAGCCGGATCCGGGGGACAACCCGGACTGGATGCGCTGGAACAATCTCGGCATCGGGTACCTCGACCAGTTGCAATACCCGGATGCGATCCAGGCGTTTAACGAGGTGGTGAAACTCCGCCCGGACTATGCCGACGGCTACACGAACATCGCCCTGACCGAGATCCAATGGGAGAAGTACGGGTCTGCCCGCGCCAGCATCGAAAAGGCTCTGGCGCTCAGCCCCAACAGCGCTCGCGCACTCTACTATGACGCCCTGCTGGAGAGACGGGCTGGCCACTCGGATGCCGAGATAGCAGACCTTCTCGAGGTGGTCAGGCAATACCCCGACTCGCGGGATGCGCGGCGCGAGCTAGGCATTTCCTACTATCAGCAACACAAGGATGACGAGGCCATGCAACAGTTCAATGAGCTCCAGAGGATCGATCCGGACGACCTCGCAGCGCACTACAATTTGTCGATTCTCTATCGCAGGGCCGGCATGCACGATAAGGCGGCCGAGCAACAAGCCTTGTTTGTGACCAAGAAGTTCGATCCGGGGGCGCCCACGTACTCGCTCGACTTTCTACGCAAGCATCCGGAGATATCAACTGAGAGCGTTCCCTGGCACATGCATACAGACGAAGTGCACGATATGAAGGATCCCATCGCGGGGGCACAGTAATGCGCGAAGTTGAAATGGATAATGTTCTTCGAGCTGCTACTGCTCTCTGCGAGCTGTAAAGCGCAGGCCCACTGCGCCTGGCTGAATGACGCCACGGCATCGGGTGTTCTGAACGGGCCAGTGAGCCTGGACCTGGAGAGTGCCCCGGATGATCAGAACATCTGTGTGTTCACTAACCTGAAGACAGCGAAAGACTATTCCACTCTCCGAATCATGGTCCAGCCTCTCAAAGACGTCAACAATGCGGTGGTGTCTCATAAATCTCTATGCACGTCGGCCCCTGTCGCCTTGAAAGCCATCGGAAATGAGGCGATTTCGTGTTCTGCCGATGTTGGTTACTCGCGCGGTGAGCAAGTGATAGGGCGGGTCCGCGACCGGCTGTTCATCGTCACAGTGAGCTCCACGATTGCTCAAGATCCTTCTGCGACGAGGCAGCTGCTCCAGGAAAAAGCCAGAACCATCGCCGAACAGATCGCAGGCGCGCTGTTTTAACCCGAGTGGCTCATGGGCTCCGCATATGCAACGAAAAACTCTCTGGCAGAAAAAGACCGGCTCTCCTGAACGGCCATTTCGCGTTCTCTTCATTTGGATGTCCGGGCCACTGCGCGATCCAATGGTGCGCGTGGTGTTGGTGGGGACCACTGGTGCTCGGGACGTATATGAGGGGATGAAACCGTGGTCGAAATGCAAGCACTGGATTGGCCAACTTCGCAGCACTGCCATCACTGAAGAAGAGTTCACACAAGTTTGCGAGACTTTCGTGCGAGCTCAATTTGCAACAATTCAAGAAGCGCAAGCTTCTCTCGAGGACCTTAAGTCTTTCGGACTCCACCGTGCAGATCGGTAATAGTTGCCGGAAGAGGTCTTGGTGGGGTCGTATTTCTTTCTGAGCCTGTATCTAGATCGATTGGCCGAAGCGAAAGTCATCCTTTAGGTGGACGTTCCTTTGCGGTCGCCCTTGGTAGACTCCGCAGATAAAGCAGCCGTTCTCGCACACGGCGGAAATTCCAGCTACCGCTCAAATGCTGGACAAATCTCCGTGCGCGAATCCGGCCGCCTGCACTTTACCTTCAAACCCATAGGAGATCGCGATGGCCCACATTCAGCTTCAAGACGGAGTACCGGGCATTCGCGGCCCCATGGCGTTTCGCCCCGAGACGGCCAAGCCCATGCGTGAGCTCGCCGAAATACTTCTGCGTTCACCCCATACACTTTCGCCTGGCGAGCGCGAGGCGATTGCAACCTACGTTTCTTCACAAAACGATTGTTATTATTGCCAGACGATTCACGGCTATGCCGCAGCTCAATACCTCGACAACGATTGCGCTCTCGTGGATCAAATCAAACGAAACTATCAGGAAGCGCCCGTCTCGGAAAAATTGAAAGCGCTGCTTGCCATTGCCGGCAAAGTGCAGCAGGGAGGCAAATATGTCACCACCGAAGACATAGAGTGTGCCCGAAATGCTGGATCCACAGATCTTGAGATTCACGACACCGTACTGATCGCTGCAGCCTTCTGCATGTACAACCGTTATGTCGATGGGCTGGCCACTTGGGCGCCCGATGACCAAAGCATCTATCGCCAGATGGCGGATCGGGTGGTTAAGTTAGGCTATACGCAACCCGGATGGGAAAAGCCATTTCCCGTTCACAACCAAGAAACAGATGTTTCGCAGACCAAGTGAGCCCGTACCAGTGACGATCAAGAAGAATACAAAACGCTGGTTAGCTGGCATCTTCGCGGTGCTCTTCTGTCTTTGGCTCGGCTTCGTCGGCTATATCGACTGGGCCATGCGCCAGCCACCCGAAGTCTTCGGACATGTCATGGCAAGAATGCCCATGCCAGCCTACTTTCTCTTTCCCTTTGAGACCATGTGGTCCGGCGCGCGCAAGGGCTCTCTCGATGTAGGCGGTAAAGCGCCCGACTTCACCGTCGAGACACTCGATACCAGGGTGCCCGTAAAACTGGCGTCTCTTTGGGTGGATAAGCCCGTCGTTCTCGTCTTCGGCAGCTACACCTGACCGCCTTTTCGGCGAGAGGTTCCCGCCCTGAACAAATTGGCCGAGGAGTACAAAGGCAAGGTTGATTTCTACGCCGTCTACATCCTGGAGGCTCATCCCACGGACGTATGGGAGATGCAGAGCAATGTTCGGGATGGGGTGCTGTTCCGCAGCCCGCGCGATGAGGCAGAACGCGTCTCGGTAGCCGGTAAATGCGTACGTAAATTAGGCATCAAGTTTCCCGCTGTTGTCGACAGCTTCGACAACCAGGTTGAGGTCGCCTACACCGGATGGCCGGACCGCATGTATCTCATCGCAACGGATGATCGGATTCTCTATAAGAGCAAGCCGGGCCCCTTCGGGTTTCATCCTCAGGATCTGGCTGCTGCCCTTCATAGGGAGTTGGTCCACGGCACGTCCTCCCCGCAACCTACTGCCTCACTTGGTGGTTCCTCGTCCCTTCTTCAAATCATCCCCTAACAGAATCGCCTCGGCGATGTCTTGCATGGATATTCTTCGCTGACGGCTCTCCTTCTGCATCGTACGGTAGGCTTCATCCTCGCTGATACCCAGATCCCGCTGCAATATTCCCTTGGCTCGCTCCACTGCCTTGCGCGATTCAAGCCGGTTGGCCAATTGCACGTTTTCTGTCTCGAGCCGTGCTCGCTCGATCTCCGCCCCGACCAGAAAGCCAAGCGTGGAGAGCAGCCGCACCTCATGCTCCGTATGTTGATAAGTGAGCCGATGCTGCAGGTTAATCACTCCGACGACCTTACTCGCACACAGGATTGGCGTGCTAAGAATGGCTTCGAAGTGATCTTCCGGAAGACTGCGGAAGATCATGAAGCGAGGATCGTTTGAGGCGTTCGACGCGATGGCAACAGGCTCGCGGTGTTCCGCAACCCATCCGGTGATGCCCTGCCCAAGTTGAACCCCGAGGTGGTCCACCAGGTCGGCATGAGGATTCTTTGAGGCCCGGAGCACCAGTTTCCCCTGCTCGAGAACATAGATGAAGCAGGAATCGCAGGGAATGACGGTGGTTACAAACTCCACAATGCTGCCCAGCACCACGTGAAGCGGGTCGGCTGCGGCAATTCGGCTGCTGACCTGGTGCAGAAAATCAATGGACGTCAGGCCGTCGCGAAAACCTGCCATGGTCGGAGTGGATGGCGCAACCCGGTGCACGCGCGCAGCGCGCTTGTTTTCTTTTTTCTCAACCAGGGTGGTCGTGTCTGGATCAGTCGGTACAGTGAGGGAGGCAAACCCCTTTTTCTTCTGCTCCAGGATCTTGCCTGCATACTGGGCAGCCTCATTGACGATAAAGCCCATCTTTGGCCGCGAGGGCTCGAAGTCCGGCGTTATTCCGTAATGTGCCAGTTCCTCAGAAGTAGTCGGACCGATGGAAACAACGACAACGGCGCGCAACCCAGCGCTCAGCTCATCGCGGAGACCCATCTCTTCCGCCACTTGAAAGAGATGAATCACCTGGACTGCGGTCATGAAGAGCACCACGTCTACGCTACCGTTAGCCACGCGGTCCACAGCTTCTCGTAACGGGCCAAGATCCTCCGGGAGTGCCCATTGATAGACCGGAACCTTGGTGACTTCAGCGCAGCGTTCCGTCAGCTCTGCCAGCAACTCGGGGTTGGATGCGCCATACTCCTGGACCGCCACTCTCATGGTTTGAAGAGAGTCGCCGAACTCCACGTTCAGCGAGGTCATCATTTCGCGCCAGGTGGATGGCTCGGCCGCGGTGGTCGCGACAGGTACCCGAAGATCGCGCAGGGCGGCCATCGGCTTGGGGCCGCGGGCGGCTACTTTCACCGCCCGCAGGGCGGAAAGAAATTGCTCGCGATCGTGTTTGGTCTGCACGATGTCAAGCAAAGCACGCACACCGACCCCGGTGAGGAAGATAACCAGATCGATTTTCCTGGCTAGAAGGTCGTCGGCAAAAGCAAGAGCCGCGCGGTTGGACTCAAGTGGAACCTCACGCATGGCGGGCACGACAAAGGGCTCTCCGCCGTAAGTGCGGATTAGCTTTGCCACTTCGACTGCGCGACGGGATTCAAGCGACAATACTCGCATTCCGTCGAAGCTCGCGTGCGCCATGCACCTCCTTCAGTCACTGGCCAGGAGAGACACTCCGGGTGCCACCGTGGCCGGTGTACAAACGCTGTATTTCTATTGCATTGGATTGGCCGATCTTTTACGAGTCTAGCGGCTTTTGCACATGAACTGCAAAGACACCCGTAAAACGGCGCATATTGTCAACTTCAAAATCTTGTTGCAGCCATACACTCTTGCCGGTACTATCAAAATATTGCGAGCTCCTACCGTGCTGTAGGGCGTCTCGCAAGAGTGTTCACCCCGCTGTGGACGCTACCAATCGATCCCAGAGTTCCGCGCTCCACGAAGAGCCTTGAATGCATCGCGCTTAGCGATGTCTGATTCGGCCCGGCCGTCTGCGCTGCCTGCATCTCAATGCGGGTCCGTCAGGCTTCCGCGCCCAAGCGTTCTTCAGGGTGCAGCATGGAATCTCAGTTGGCTTTCAATCCGGCGCGTCCTCCTTCACCGCGGAACAGAAGGAATACCTTAAGGGTTTCTTTGACGGCCTGTCCCAGCGTGGCCTGGTTCCTTTTGCCGGGCATACGCCCTCCGGCCAGATCACGAACGACCCTGCCTCCGGAAGTCCGAACATGGCTGCGGAGGAGTTGTACTTCAATACTCCGGTCTCTGACCTTTCTCGCGAAGAGCGATGGAAATTCGAAGAGAACCCGCTCGATATCTGGGACAAGCTGCTTGCGCATGCCAACGAAGACAAGGCTCCGGCGCAGGACGATCTTTTCCGCTTTAAATTTCACGGCCTGTTCTATGTCGCCCCGGCGCAAGACTCCTTTATGGTGCGGCTGCGCATCCCTGGAGCGATCCTCAGTTCGCACCAGATGCGCGGGTTGGCCAAACTGGCAGCCGAGTACGGCCCCGGCCGAGCCGACCTTACCACTCGCAGCAATGTGCAAATCCGCTCCCTGCAGCCGAAAAACATTGTCCGCGTTCTGAATGCAATCCAGGCTCTCGGCCTGTCTTCGCGGGGCTCTGGCGCCGACAACATCCGCAATATCACCGCCTCGCCCATCACCGGTATCGACCCTGCGGAACTTTATGACGTAGCGCCGCTGGCCGCGGGCTTGGGTCATTACATCTTCAACTCCCGCGACCTGTATGGGCTGCCGCGCAAGTTCAATATCGCCTTCGATAATGGGGGAGCGATCAGCGTGCTGGCCGATACCAACGACATTGGTTTCGTCGCCGTGCGGGTTACGGATGGCAAAAGCGTGCCGCCGGGTATCTACTTTCGCGTTCTGCTCTGCGGTATCACCGGTCATAAGCAGTTTGCTACCGATTGTGGCCTGCTCCTTAGGCCTGACCAGACGGTGGCCGTGGCCGCTGCCATGGTGCGCGTTTTTAGCGAGCATGGGGATCGTACGGATCGGAAGAAGGCTCGGCTCAAATACCTGGTCGACCGTTGGGGCATGGACAAGTTTCTCGCCGAAACGGAAAAGCGGTTGGCCTTTCCGCTGATTCGTTTCCTGGCTTCGGACTGCGAGCCGCGCCACAGAATCGACCGTGCCGGCCACATCGGCGTTCACGCTCAAACCCAGCCTGGCATGTACTACATCGGCGTTTCGGTGCCGGTTGGCCGCCTGCCGGTGGAGCAGATGCTGGCTCTCGCTGAAGTGGCGGACCGATACGGCAACGGAGAAATACGCCTTACCGTGTGGCAAAATCTGGTGATTCCCCATATCGCCGGCGAACATCTTGAGGCGGCCAAGGCAGATATTCTCGCCGCCGGCTTGAGCTTCGATGCCGGCACGGTGCTGAGCGGAACCGTTGCCTGCACCGGGAACCAGGGCTGCCGCTTTTCTGCCAGCGACACCAAGACTCATGCGGTAACGCTGGCCAACATGCTGGACAGTGCATTCAAGATTCTTGAGCCGGTGAATCTGCACGTAACCGGCTGCGCCCATTCCTGCGCCCAGCACTACGTTGGAGACGTTGGCTTGATGGGGGTGAAGGTGGGCGGTGAAGAGGGGTACCAGGTGATGCTCGGTGGCGGTTCGGATCAGGACCAGGGCCTGGCCCGCGAACTCTTTCCCGCAGTTAAATTCAGCGACTTGCCGCCTCGCATCCACAACCTGTTCAGCGCCTACACCCAGCGCGCGATGGCCGGAGAATCCTTTCTTGCATTTACCCGCCGCCACGCAATCGAAGAGCTCAAAGCATTTTGCCAACCAGAGGAGCGTAGCTAGCATGCCTGGCCCTGTCTCTCATGTTCCATTTATTCCGGATAATGCGCCGTTTACTGCGGAGCAGCGGGCGTGGCTCAATGGATTTCTCGCCGGTATCTACTCGCATACCGAAGCAACTCCAGCCGCAGAGCCGCCGCCGGCGCTCAAGATTGCTGTACTGTATGCCTCCCAGTCAGGCACCGCGGAAGGGCTGGCGCGCAAGCTCACCAAGGAACTTACTTCCAAGGGCCACGTAGCCACTTTTCTGCCGCTGGAGGGCTATACGCCCGCATCCCTGGCCGCGGAACGATATGCGCTGCTGATTGCCAGCACCTATGGCGAAGGCGATCCGCCCGATGCCGTGCAACCCTTCTATAACCAGCTCTGCATGGAGCACTTTCCGCGCTTCGAAAATCTTTCGTTTTCCGTGCTGGCCCTGGGCGACTCTAACTACGAACACTTCTGCAAATTTGGCCGTGACCTCGACGAAAAGCTCGCGTCGCTCGGCGCATTCCGCATGTGTGAACGAGTCGATTGCGATGTCGATCCGGATGAGCCGTTCGGCCGATGGAAGAGCTTGCTCTTCAAGAGCATCGAGGAGATGGTCGCCGCCCGTCCCGCGAAGCGTGCGGCCGCGACCGATGCAACTCGATCCGCAGACAGCTCAGCCGCAAGCGAACCCGAGCAGGCGAAAAAGAAAACGGCGGCCCATACGCGCGACAATCCTTTCCTGGCCCCAATCGTCGAAAAACGGCCCCTCACGCATGAGGTATCGAGCAAGCTCACACTGCATATGGCCTTCTCTGTCGAGGGGTCGGCTGTCACCTATGAAGCAGGCGATGCCTGTGCCGTCATCCCGCAAAACGAGCCCATCCTGGTGGATGAGATTTTGCACAAGCTCAAATTCAGTGGGGAAGTGTTAGTGCAACTGCCCAAAGCAGGCACTGTGCCACTGCAAACGGCGCTTGCTCGATCATCTGCAGATCACCCGGCTCACGCGCAAGATGGTCCAGGCCTACGCGACCATCGGGCAGTGCCTTCCACTGCTGGACTTGCTCAAGCCGGAACAGCAGTCGCATCTCGACGCCTATACCTGGGATCGTGGCCTGATCGACCTGCTCTATGAATTCCCTGAGGTGTTGCGCGATCCGGCGGACCTGGTAGCCATGTTACCCAAGCTATCGCCCCGTCTCTACTCCATCTCATCCAGCCCAGCGGCGCATGCGGGGGAAATTCATACCACGGTTGCCGTGGTCCGCTATCGCTCGCACAATCGCGAACGTGGCGGCGTGTGCTCCACCATGTTTGCCGACCGGTCGCAACCCGAATGCCGCTTGCCCATTTATATCCAGCCGAATAGCAAATTCCGGCTTCCCAAAGATTCTGACCGCCCAATCATCATGATTGGGCCGGGGACTGGCATCGCACCCTTCCGCGGCTTTTTGCACGAGCGGCGGACGCTCGGGGCGAGCGGTAAGAACTGGCTCTTCTTCGGCGAACGCTCCGCTGCCACTGACTTTCTGTATCGCGAGGAACTGGAGTCCATGCAAAAGGACAATTTCCTCACGCGACTGGACCTGGCCTTCTCCCGCGATCAGGACCACAAGATCTACGTGCAGGACAAGATGTTCGAGCAGGCGCCACTGTTCTGGTCGTGGCTGCAGGATGGGGCCTGCGTCTATGTATGCGGTGACGCCACCCGCATGGCCAAGGATGTGGACGCGATGCTGCACACCATTGTGGAGCAGCAGGGCGGTTTGAACAGGGAAGCGGCCGTCGATTACGTCCAGAACCTGAAAGACCAGCACCGCTACCATCGCGACGTTTATTGATTCACTCGGGCCCGTGCTGTAAAGGAAGCTCCGCACATGGCATTGCCACTGCACGAACGCGCACAAGACGGAAGCAGCGACACGCTCGTTCGCCTGACACTTGACGAATTCCTCAAGCCACTGGCATCTGCGCCGGCCGCCCTGCCTCCGCTCGCCCCTATGCTCATTCCCGGCAGGCCGCTCGAGCCAGGAGAGCAATACCGCTTCCACTTCAACATGACCAAGTGCATCGGCTGCCGCTCCTGCGAGATTGCCTGCAACGAGCAGAACGGAAACCCCACAGAGATTCGCTGGCGGCGCATTGGCGAGATTGAGGGCGGCGCCTATCCCGATACCAGCCGCCACTATCTTTCCATGGGCTGCAACCATTGCCTCGATGCCGACTGCCTCAAGGGTTGCCCCGTCGATGCCTACACCAAGGATCCAGTGACCGGCATCGTGCTGCATTCCGCCGATGCCTGCATCGGCTGTCAGTACTGCGTGTGGAACTGCCCCTACTCCGTTCCTCAATTCAATGAAGAGCGCGGTGTGGTGGGGAAATGCGATATGTGCCACGGCCGCCTTACCGATGGTCTCGAACCAGCATGCGTCAACGCCTGTCCCGAAGGGGCAATCGAGATTGAGATCGTTGACATGCTGGCCTGGCGCTCAGACTACGCGCTGGCCGAGTCGCCCGGCATGCCCGCCGCGGGGCACACCATTTCGACCACCCGCATCACGCTGCCGCCCGATACCGCCACCAAGCTGGAGCGCGTCGACGCCGGACGCATTGCTCCGGAACACGCTCACTTCTCTCTCGTCTTCATGACGACGTTGATGCAGGCGGTTACCGGCTCGCTGATCGTCGCTCTGTTCTTCCATGCCGCGCAACCTCTGCTGTTGGCTGCATTGCTTGCCATCACCGCGGTAGCCCTGAATATCTCTGTGTTTCATCTCGGCCGTCCAGCTTACGCGTGGCGGGCGCTCAAGATGTGGCGGCGCTCCTGGCTCAGTCGCGAGGTATTGCTCTTTGGCTTATTCTTCGCGGCACTCACCGGCTTCACCGTTGCAAGCTGCCTCAACGCCGTGCCCTCAATCTGGCTGAGCCGTATGCACCTCACCCGCATTGTGTGGCTGCAACACCTTCCGGCCACGACTCTGGCCCTCTCTACGCTTGGGATCATCGCCGCGGCTTTGGGTATCGCCGGCGTTGTCGCCAGCTCCTTCATCTACCTGGTTCCGGCGAGACCGTCCTGGAACATGGTGCACACGCCCATCGACTTCCTGCTAAGCGCGGCGCTTATCGGCACTACCTTGCCTGCCGTGCTGAGCACAATCTTGGCGTGGATTCTTCCCGCCTCATCGCTGCCCGCAGTCTTTCCGTCCTGGCCGGTCGCCTTGGCCTCCTTGCTGTGGATCGCGAATCACGCTGCACGCCTTATCCGTCTCAATCAATCAGCCATCTTCGAGCATCGCGCAGCCGCCGCATTGCTCAATCTGCCGGGATATAGAGCCGCGCTCATAGGCAGCTTCCTCTGTGCAGCGGCCGTTCCCCTGGCCTGGGCAACGGCAAACTCTGCGCTTGCCTGTGCGCGGCCTTGGTCGCTGTGCTGCTGGCGCGGTATCTCTTTTTTGTCTCCGTGGTTCCCCTGAACATGGCACTCACCTTCACCCGTGGGCGGACACACTGATGTGGACTCGTTTTCGGCGCGCACTGGGCATCGACACCCGGCAAGCGAAGTACACGTTTCAGCGCGACCCGGTAGTCGGCCACATCGCGAGCGCCCGCGTTGCCGAGCGCTGGGTTAAAACCACCTGCGGCTACTGTTCGGTCGGCTGCGGCATGTTGGTCGGCATCAAGGATGACAAGGCAGTCGCGGTTCGAGGCAATCCCGGCCACCCGGTGAACCGGGGCAAGCTTTGCCCCAAGGGTCTCAGCGAACATCACATTTTGGATGCACCGGGCCGCGCAAAACAGCCGCTGTTACGTAAGCACGGTGTACTCGAGCCCGTCTCCTGGGATGAAGCGCTTGACACCATGGTCGAGAAGTTCGTCCAGGTGCAAGCCCGCTACGGTCGAGACGCGCTGGGCGTCATCGGTACCGGCCAGCTGGTGACGGAAGAGTTCTATACCTTGGGTAAGTTGGTACAACTCGGTTTCCGGAGCCGCAACTTCGACGGCAATACCACGCTGTGCATGGCATCGGCGGTATCGGGTTACAAGCTTTCCTTTGGCTCCGACGGACCGCCTGGCTCCTATGCGGATATGGAGACTGCCGATGTCATTCTGCTGATCGGCGCCAATATTGCGGACAACCATCCCATCCTATGCCAGCGGCTGGAGCGCAATCGTATGCGTGGCACGCCAACCCAGCCAGCCACTACGGTGATTGTGGTTGATCCTCGTATAACCAAGACCGCGATGATGGCCGATCTGCATTTGCCGGTCAAACCGCGGAGCGACATTGCCTTGCTCAACGGCATCGCCCATGTCCTCATTCACGAGGGGCTTATCGATCGCGCTTATATCGAAGCCCACACCACAGGCTTCGAAGAATTTTCAGCCTTCGTCGCCGGCTTTACCCCCGAGCGCGTCGCCGAAATTACCGGACTTTCGCAATACGATATCGTCCACACCGCGCGCCTATATGGCAAAGCGAAGGCAGCCTTCATCGGTTGGACCATGGGTGTCAACCACTCTACGCAGGGCGCGGTTACCGTGGCTGCCATCAATAACCTTGCGCTCATTACCGGCAATCTTGGCCGCTCAGGCGCCTCACCGTTTTCCATTACCGGCCAGTGCAACGCGATGGGGACGCGCGAGGCCGGCTTCACTTCCAGTCTGCCGGGCTACCGCAAATTTGAATCGGCGACCGATCGAGCCGATCTGGCAGCGCTGTGGAACATCGACGTGGATCGCATTCCCACCGCGCGCGGGTTGGCGTATCCCGACATTATCGAAGGTGCGGTCTCGGGCAAAATCAAAGCCCTTTGGTTCATCGCCACCAATCCGGCGGTCTCCTTCCCCAACTATCGGTTGCTGGAGCAGGCGCTGCGCAGCGTGGACTTTATGGTGGTGCAGGATGGCTTTCATCCCACGCCCACCAGCGACTTCGCGCACCTGGTTCTACCCGCGGCTATCTGGGGGGAAAAGGAAGGCACCTACACTAACTCCGAGCGCCGCATCAGCAAGGCAAACGTGCTCGTCGCACCTCCCGGTGAGGCCCGCACCGACTTTGACATCTTTCTTGCTCTCGCCGAAAAACTGGGCGTCAAGGATGAGCTCTATCCGGGTTGGCAATCCACTCATGACGCCTTCCGGGAGTGGCAGCGTGTATCCGCCGGACGCATGTGCGACTACAGTCCATTTACCTGGCAGCAAATTGAGGACAACGGCGGCATGCAATGGGGTGGCGAGCGTCTGTACACCGACGCTATCTTTCCTACAGCAACGGGAAAAGCGCTTCCTTCACTCTGTACCTTGTCTGCCGTTCATTGAACAGCCGGATAAAGACTACGACCTCATCCTCAACACCGGTCGCACGGTGGAGCACTGGCACACCCGCACTAAGACTGCGCAAGTGCAAATGCTGGAAAGCATGGTGCCCACCGCCTGGCTGGAGATGAACCCGGACGATGCTGAGCGCCTGCGACTGAAGCCGCACGACAGGGTCACCGTCATTTCGCGCCGCAACAGCGTGCGCAACCTGGAATTGCGCATCACTGGAATCGTGGCGCCAGGCCAGGTTTTCATGCCATTCCATTTTGCTGAGACAAACTCGAACCTTGTCACTTTGGGCGCATTCGATCCAATATCACGCGAGCCCAATTTCAAGCAGTGTGCGGTCCGGGTAGAAAAGTCGTCGGCCGTACCCTCCTGAGACTGCGTGTCGATGACCTTCGCATAAAGCTATGAATACACAAATCACTTCAACTGGAGCGATACCCGTGGCGAATCTCAAGGCATTCCTGAAGTCGGGGCATCCACCCACGCTGTTGGCAGCATTTCTCTACTTCGATTTCAGCTTCGCGGTCTGGGTGCTGAACGGCGCCATGGGCCCTTTCATTTCCGATGCCTTTCATCTGAGCCCGGCGCAGATCGGCCTGATGGTCTCGGTCCCCACACTGGCCGGCGCATTCATGCGCTTTCCGCTGGGCGTACTCTCGCAGTACATCGGCAGAAAAAATGCCGCCATCGTTGAGATGTCGGCCATCGTGATCGCTCTGCTGTATGGTTTTTTCTTCGTTCACACTTTCAACAACGTGCTGGCCATGGGCGTTTTGCTGGGCATTGCGGGAGCCAGCTTCGGTGTGGCGCTCTCGCTCGGTTCCGGATGGTTCCCCAGACAATACAAGGGGCTGGCCATGGGTATTGCCGGCGCGGGCAACAGCGGCACGGCCGTAGCAGCGCTCTTTGCTCCGCGGCTGGCGACGCACTTTGGCTGGCAGCATGTGTATGGCTTCGCCGCGGTCATGATGCTGTTCCCGCTATGCGTCATGATATTTTTCGCCAAGGAGCCGCCGGACATTGAGCATCAGTCACTCCGGCAACATCTCAGTTGCCTTTTTGAAAAGGACGGCTGGTATTTCAACTTGATCTACGTCATCACCTTTGGCGGCTTCATCGGCCTCGCTACTTTCTTGCCATCGTTCTACTACGCGCAATTCCACGTAACTAAGATCATGGCCGGCGAACTCACCGTGCTGGCGACGTTGACCGGATCCGCGACGCGCGTGCTGGGCGGCTGGTTTAGTGATCGTGTCGGAGGCATTACTACGCTCTCGGTCGTATTTCTCATCACCATCGCCGGACTCTTCGGCTTGATGACCGCGCCGCCGCTATTCGCAACCACGCTGCTTTTTATGCTTTGTTTCGCCGCGCTGGGCGCAGGCAACGGTGCTACCTTCCAACTGGTACCAATACGCTGGCCGCTGACAACCGCCGTTGCGGGCGGCATGATCGGGGAGATCGGCGCGCTCGGTGGATCGATCCTGCCCAACCTGCTTGGGCTCTCCAAGCAATACACCAGGTCTTATCGAGCTGGTTTCATTCTGTACGCGGTGCTGGCCATCGCCGTTCTCATCATGCTCCGTGCTGTTTCGAAGAGTTGGACGACGACCTGGGTCGGTCAAGGAGGGCGGGCCTTGACGCCGAGTGTGGCTTTGGATTCGATGGCTGCAGACTAAACGCGGAGAAGGAATGGATGAGCCGTTTTATGTCAGCGATGCTGGGAGCCGTCCAGGAGGTGGCAAGCCAATACGTCCACATTGCTTGGTGCTCCCGCCATCGCATTCAACTGTAGAAGCAGTTGCCAATGCTGCACTTCGCCGGAGTTTTTAACACCGCACTCCTTCAGTGTTGCATTCATGCGTGCTGCGTCGGTGATAAATCTCCCGGCGGCGGCGGTGCCTTCGCCCGTTGCTCCCGCAACCAGCAGAACCTGGCCGATTTGATCCGGATTTCCAACCAACGCAACGGTCGCGAAGGTTCGACCAGTTTGCCAGCCTGGCGCGGTTGGTACATACGCGGGCGCTTCTTGGGAACGCGGGTGTTCATTACGGATGAATTCCGTTTTGGTCTTGGGGTCGAACACAAACCGAAAGTCAAGCTGGTCGCCGAACAGCGCTGACCATGGATTGCTGCGCGGGCTGCCCAGGAAGACGAAATTGTTCTCGCTTGCCAAATCTTGAATCTGTATGCTGCGCGCAGCGTGTACGCTGACCTCCCTGGAACTGGCGAGGGCCATCTGTCCGATATAGACGGCGATGGGCACGTCAACCGCTGCCGCCTTGTCCCCACGCAGGATGTTTTTACAAAGATTGATAACCTCTGCAGTCAGCTTGCTTGGGTCAGGTATGTAATTGTGATTTGCGTAGTCGGAAACCGAGACCTGACTGCCAGTCAAGCCATCGATCTCGGCGATATTGGGATCGCTGGTAATGATTTGCGTGGATTGTGGTGAACGGAAAAACGCCGACCACAAAAGGGACGACCGTGGGACCACTTTCACCACGGAATAGAGATTCCAGGCAATGACGCAAGCCGCTATCACAGCAAGGGTGCAGAGCGCGGCGATGAAGGACAGCCGCGGAATTCTCGCCCCAACCCCCGGTCTGGAAGACTCGACGGCTACGTCATGAAGCGGAGCGTGAACCACCCCTTGCAACAAGTCCAGGTGTGGCATATCTGCCACTTGATCCGGTTCCGCCACAGTTCCATTGAGGTGCGAATTGCCGTTCGCGGAGGAGCGTGTCCGGCGAGCGATCTCAGGAACGTAAGCTCCTAATGGCAGGCTGATTCGAAACTCAGAGGCCGCACCATCCTTGCCACCATAATGTTGCAGAAGGCGCTTGCGCACGTCACTCGCCGTGACCCGAACGATCGCATCTTCACCCGTATCGTAGCTTGGGGAACGGCCAAAAAGCTCTATGCCGATGACCCGTTCTTTCAGCGACTCGAAGTGACCCGCAATCGCCTGATCGACGATGTATTTTAGAAATTGTCCACTCCGGTGACTGGCCTTAAAGGCAGCACCTTCAATCACTTCTTTCAAATGCTGCTGAAAAAGTTCGATATCCTGCTCGGTCTCTAGAATCCTTCCTATCTCGGATGTCCGGGGATCGGTTGGAACGGTTATGTGCATCGTCGGACCTGACGGGCGTCATTGTAGCATTCGGATGAGGGTCATGTCCCTTGGAGTGGGTTTCGGCAGTTCTCCCACGTAGCTACCGTTAGACGGCGATTACCGAACGCCAGGCTTTTTATTATCAGCTTCATAGAGTCGCGTTAGGAGTCCGGCATAACGTTGCGATTGCGATCGATGTTGCGATAGTGTGGGTCCGCCAGGCGAGCTTACTCGAAGCCGAGGGACAAATATTGGGAGACCGCTATGCTCAGAGCAAACAGCTCGACAAGGCATGCAGTTTACGGCCCGAAGCTCGTCAGCTGAGCCTGGATGATTTTGATCCGGAACCCAGGGAAAGCGTTTCCCGCCCGTTCATGGTTGATCTGGCCATCCTGCTAACAGCCTGCTCTGTCTGTCTGACCTGGGCTACTACAGCTAGTGCGCACCAGGTCGCCGATGCCGCTACCCCGTACAAGCAGTCTGAGGTACCCGTCGAGAGGCGGGTCGATGACCTGTTGCACCGCATGACGCTCGAGGAGAAAGTGCGGCAACTCGACTTGTACTCCGGGGCGACGGCCTTGGTGGACAAACATACCGACGATACTCATGCTGCCTCCGGCGCCGTGTTCCTTCCGGATAGAGCGGAATCCTTGTGGGGGACCCTGGGAGTCGGGAGGAATACACGATCTCAATCCGACCCCGGAGCAGGCTAACACGATCCAGAAGTGGGTCATTGCCCACAACCGTCTGGGTATCCCTGCCCTATTTATAGAGGAGGGCCTGCACGGTTTTGACACAGGAACCGTCTTTCCTGCTCCGGTCAACCTCTCGGCCACCTGGAATCCGCAGATCGCCCAGCAAACTGCTGCCGCCATTGCGGCTGAGGCCCGCGCGACGGGTGTTGGCATGATTCTTGCTCCCGTCCTCGATCTCGCTCGAGACCCTCGCTGGGGACGTATCGAAGAAGATTTCGGAGAAGATCCTTACCTGACCGGGCAGCTGGGGCTCGCCTACGTGCGCGGGGCGCAGGGTGAAAGCTTGAATTCCGGCGACACCGTGGTCGCTGAGCCCAAGCATTTTGCCGGACATGGCTCCCCGGAGGGCGGCACCAACACTTCTCCTGTTCACCTGGGAGAGCGCGAGCTGCGCACCGTCATGCTCAAGTCGTTTGAGCCGGCTTTCCGTGAGGGACATGCTATGGCGACCATGGCTGCCTATCACGAAATCGACGGCATTCCGATTACCGCGGATCCTTTCCTGCTCAAGACGATCCTTCGCGAAGAGTGGGGATTTCAGGGGTTTGTGCTCTCTGATCTAGGCGCTATCGAGCGTCTCTACAAAGTGCATGGCGTTGCCGCCACTCCAAAAGACGCCTCGTGCATGGCCATTAAGTCCGGCGTCGACATGCAGTTCTATGATTTTGATCACCCCGTCTTTCAGAACGCTCTCATCGATTGTGTGCACGACGGCTCTTTGTCCCAGGCCGATCTCGACCGGGCGGTGGGCTCGGTGCTGCGAGTGAAGTTTGCTCTCGGTCTGTTCGATCGTCCGTTCGTCGATCCTGCTCTTAACCCGCGAGTGCATCGCTCGCCGCAGCACCTGGCGGTCTCGCTGGAATCAGCACGCGAGTCGATGACGCTGCTTAAGAATGATGGCCATCTGCTTCCTCTCTCGAAATCCGTCCGGAGCATCGCTGTCATCGGCCCCAATGCCAACATCGCACGCTATGGCGATTACGAAAGAGAGACCAACGGCGAGCACATCAGCCTCCTCGAGGGAATTCGTGCGCTCGTCCCGCAGGCAACCGTCACTTTCTTCGATGCAGGCAAGGAAATTCCGGCGGCGGTCGCCAAGGTGAAGGATGCGGAGGTGGTCATCCTGGGTCTTGGTGAGTGGCAGGGGATCTCCGGCGAGGGCTTTGACCGCTCCAGTCTCGATCTGCCGGGTAATCAGGAGCAGCCTAATGGAAGCGGTCGTAGCGACAGGCAAGCCGGTCGTGCTGGTGCTGGAAAACGGCAGACCGCTGACTATCGGCTGGGCGAAGCAGCACGTTCCCGCGATTCTGGAAGCATGGTATCCGGGCGAGTTCGGCGGCCAGGCAATTGCTGAAACACTCTTCGGCGACAACAATCCGGGCGGACGCCTCACCATCACCTTTCCCCGCAGCGTGGGGCAATTGCCAATGTTCTACAACAGTGACCCCTCGCGCACCTACAAGTATGTCGATGACGATGGCAAGCCGCTCTTTCCCTTCGGGTTCGGTCTCAGTTACACCACCTTCGGCTACGACCATTTTCCGCGCAGCCACCGGCTACCGGCAGCAGCGATGATGTAAAAGTCACTGTCGATATCACCAATTCAGGCGACCGCGAAGGCGATGAGGTCGCCCAGCTCTACGTACGAGAAGATGTAAGCAGCGTCGAAACTCCCAGCCGCTCTCTCAAAGGATTCTCACGGATCCACCTTAAGCCGCAAGAGACAAGAACCGTCTTGTTCCGTATTCCACAGGACCAACTTGCCGTCTGGAATGCGGAAAGGCAATGGGTCGTGGAGCCGGGAAGATACACCCTCTGGGTCGGTGGTTCCTCGCTGGCCCCATTGACCACGAGTTTTCACCTGAACCCATAGCTCAAAAGGATGACGCCGATGAAATGGATGATGAGATGCACCGCGATGGTAGTCCTGGCAGTCTCCTTGAATCACACCGCCTCGGGTAATTCAGGAGCCCCGCAGAAAGATCCCGTAGATTATGTCTCTCCAAACATCGGCGGAATCGGTCAGCTGCTTACCGCTACCGTTCCTTATGTTCAGTATCCTCATGGAATGGCGCGGCTGGCGCCCATTACTACTCCGGGCATAATCGATCGTTATCTGGCTGACAAAATTTATGGATTCCCGGTTGGTCCGGCGATGTTGATGGCGTCGGTCGGCCCACTCAGCTGCAGCGCGGAAGACTACGCCTCCGATTTTGACCACGACTTTGAGATTGCCACTCCGTACTACTACGAGGCTGACCTGCAAAGCTGGGGAATTAAAGCCGAAGTGGCCCCAAGCCAGCAGGCGGCATATTACCGCTTTACTTTTCCTGCCGGCGCCCACGCACATCTGGCATTGAGCATGCAGAAAGATGCCGAACTGACGGTCGTTGGAGATACGGCTGTACAAGGGAGCGAGAGAATCACCGGTCCCGTAGGAGAGGTTTCGGGCAATCCTGGAGAAACGAGAGAATATTTTTACGCGGAATTCTCCAAGCCGTTTTCCGTCTATCGAACCTGGATCGGCGACGAACTTACGCAGAAGTCAACGCAGTCTGGCACCAGCATCGGCTTTGTTACTGATACTGCGACACACGCCGGAGAACAGATCGAGGTGCGCCTGGGAATCTCCTACATCAGCGTAGAGCAGGCCCATCGCAATCTGGAGCGCGAGATCCCCAAGTGGACGTTCGAACAGGTCCGCTTAAAAGCCAGATCGGTCTGGAACGACACGCTTAGCCGGGTAAGTGTTACTGGCGGCACGGAGCAGCAGCGCACCATCTTCTACACTGCCCTCTACCGGTCATTGGGACGTATGACCGATATCACCGAGGATGGCAAGTATTTCAGTGGGTATGACCATACCGTTCACGAGGCACAGGGACACGACTTCTACATCGATGACGGACTCTGGGATACTTATCGCTCCTTGCACCCGTTGCAAATGTTGCTGGACCCGGCGCAGCAGCAGGACATGATCGAATCCTATGTCCGCATGTATGAGCAGAGCGGCTGGCTGCCTTCGTTTCCCTCCGCAGCCGGAGAGCAGGCGGTCATGATTGGCCACCATGCCGCATCGTTCATCCTCGATGCTTACAGCAAAGGCTATCGTAACTTTGACGTGGAGCAGGCTTATGCGGCCATGCGGAAAAGCGCAACGGAAGCGACGATGTTGCCGTGGCGCCGAGGCCCCCTTACCAGTCTCGACCACATCTACTTTGATAAAGGGTTCTTCCCGGCGCTTGCCAAGGGAGAGAGCGAAACCGTGTCCGACGTGACGCCCGAACGCCGGCAGGCTGTCTCAGTCACGATTGAGAACAGTTACGACGACTGGTGTGTTGCCCAACTGGCGATGGCGCTGGGCAAACAGGCAGACGCGACTTACTTTACCAAGCTCGCTCACAACTATGAAAACGTCTTCAATCCACAGATTGGCTTTATGGCGCCCAGAAGCGCAGATGGACAATGGGTTGCGGATTTCGATCCCAAACTGGGCGGAGGGCAGGGCGCCCGCGATTATTTCACTGAGGTCGACAGCTGGATCTACAGCTTCAGCGTTCAGCATGATCCAGCGGGTCTTATTCGCTTGATGGGCGGTCGGGATGCTTTCAACGGAAAGCTGGATCGCCTCTTTGTCGAACAATACGGCACATCGAAATGGCACTTCCTCGATCAGTTCCCGGACGCGACCGGCCTGGTGGGCCTTTACGCGCAGGGGAACGAGCCGAGTTTTCACATCCCTTATCTCTATGACTTCTCCGGCCAGCCGTGGAAGACGCAGCAGCGTGTCCGTCAGTTGATGGATATCTGGTACGGCGATGGGCCCTTGGGCATTCCTGGCGACGATGATGGCGGAGCTACTTCGTCATGGTATGTCCTCAGCGCAATGGGTTTCTATCCGGTATGTCCGGGAAGTCCGGTATACGAGATTGGCAGCCCGATCTTTGCCAAGTCGGTCATCCGGATGGGCAACAGAAAAGACTTCACTATCATTGCGAATCACGTTTCAGCCCAGGACAAGTACATTCAATCGGCCCGGCTCAATGGCAAAGCGCTCGACAAGCCGTGGTTCTCACACGCCGAGATAGCCGGTGGAGGAACGCTGGTCCTGGAGATGGGCGACAAACCGAATCGCAACTGGGGGAGCATTCCGGGAGATGCGCCACCCTCAATGACAGACGACACCAGTGCGCGGTAGCGGCAAGGAAGCGAGGTGGATCTGCAGTTGCTGCGGAGTAGCTGCTCCCAACTCCGTCCATCCAAGTCGCCACCCTTCCGGAACGTAACCGCCCTACCCTTGTCATCCCGACCGAAGCGAAGCGTAGTGGAGGGATCTGCAGTGCGCCTTGCGGTTCTCTCAAATCCTTCCTGGGAAGCGATCCGGATGAACCATCCCATCCCAATCAATCACAGCATTTTCCCGCACCCTTCTCCTAAGGATAAGAGTTGCGCGAGAGCGACTCCGTAATAGTTACGGGGCCGTTTTGCTAAATCCACACTCCCAGTTTCCGCCGACTAACGTTACGTATCTACCGTTAGACAGAACGTCCATTGCAACCTACCTATTATCAGCAACATGTGGCAGCGTTAGAGCGCCTCCGTAACGTTGCAACCTCATGAAATGGCCTATAGGGTTCTCGGCGACCGGGAATGTCGGGAATTGCTGGCACAGAAAGACACACATTTACTACCCATTTTGCATTTCAGTGAGGCAAGAAATGACATCAGCAAGATTAGGTTCCGTTAAAAAAGCCTGGCTCAAGTTCATCAATTTGAGCGTGATGTTCACGGTGCTATGCTGCGGGAGCCAGTTGTGCCTTGCACAACTCGATCGCGGCAGTATATCGGGAGTTGTCACCGATCCATCAGGCTCCATAGTAGCGGGGGCCAGGGTAACCGTCACCAATACCGCGATGGGCACGCAGAACTCTACGGTTACGACCGGCGCTGGAGCCTATACCATCCCGCAGTTGGCCGCGGGCGAGTACAGCATTACGGTAGTTGCAACCGGCTTTAATCAGCTGATCCGCAATGGGGTCACCGTTTCGGTGGGGCAGACGGCAACGATCGACCTGAAACTGGCGGTCGGGCAAACCACGACGTCGGTTACGGTAACGGCGAATGCTCCCCTGCTCCAAACCGACAGCCCACAGAATAATGTTGAGGTCACGACGAGGGACCTGAATGAGCTTCCCATCAACATTGAAGGTATCGGAGCTATACGTGACCCAATGGGTTTTGCCGCCTTGGTGCCGGGCACCATCGCGGGCGGGTGGAATGATATCCACATAAGCGGCTCGCCGGCGACGACATACCGTGTCTGGATGGACGGGCTGGACGACACCTCGGCGGTCAAGGGCGCCATCTCCGATGAGCAACAGCCCTCGGTCGAATCGCTCGGCTCAGAATCGGTGATGATTAATAACTATTCCGCTAAATTCGGCGAGTCCGGTGGCGGAATCTTCAACTACACCTCGAAATCCGGCACCAACCGGCTGCACGGAACGGCCTTCGGCTACATTGAGAATGAGGATCTGGACGCCGGGCAGCCCTTCAACTACACCTCAAGCGGCCAGAAGTATAACCCCGTGCAGCGGCAGCTTGATTTTGGCGGTTCCTTCGGTGGACCGGTGTGGATTCCTCACGTCTACAACGGCCACAACAAAACCTTCTTCTTCTTCGCGTACGAGGAGTACCACAACACGCAAACCCTCAATCAAGGGACCATTACAGTTCCCACAGCAGCCTATCGCAATGGCGATCTAAGCTCTAACTTGCTGGGTCCCATTGTGGATCCCAGTGGAACCCCGGTCCTGGATTGCCTGGGCCGGCCGATGATCAATGGCGCAGTGTACAACCCGGCGACGACCAGAGTAGCAACCTGCACCGATGGCTCAACCAAAACGGTCCGGGATCCGTTCCCGAATAACTTCATCGGCGATCCCAGCACCTGGGATCCGGTCGCCCAGAAGGTTCTTGCTTACATGCCTGCTCCATCCGGATCTACCGCCAACGAGCTGACCAACAACTACCCCAATTTGCAGCCCAACAATAAGTACCAGTACCTGACGAGCCTCAAGATGGATCACACGATTGGTGAGAAATGGCACTTGTCGGGTTATGGCATCCTCGAGTATGGCAACAAGGACAATGCGGCGGACGGAATTAACGGTGTGGCCGCCTCGACTCGCTGGAACACGACTCCCGCTCCACAGTTGTATCTCAATGCGGACTATACGGCCAGGCCGAATCTTGTGCTTCACGCCGGATTCGACTTTACCCGCCATGCCGCTGCGCAGGATTCGGCGGTGCAGAACTTCAAGGCGTCCACTCTTGGCTTGAACACGGCGGCAAATATGCCGGGCGGAGCCGCGAATACCTTCCCCATCTTCTCCTGGCCCGGCAATACCCCATCCGTAAATCACTCGAACCTGCAAAATTTGGGAGTCAACAACGCCCCGTTTATTGACGACAATTACTACAACACTGAATCCGCGATCTGGGTTCACGGCCGCCATACTTTCGAATTCGGCGGCGATTTCCGTCATCAACTGTTTGGCACTCACAACGACCTGTCGGCCGGATCCTACAATTTCAGCGCCAATGAGACGTCTGAGCCGTCCGCGGAAGGCCAAAACCTTTATGGAGCCAGCCTCGGCGATGGTTTCGCCAGCTTTGCTCTTGGCCTAATCGATGGGGCAAGTATCGGGAACGACAACATTCAATGGTTTCATCGCATAGAGGGCTCGTTTTACGCACTGGACACCTGGAAGGCAACAAATAAACTCACGGTGAACTACGGACTGCGTTGGGATCTCGAACAGATGCAGCGCGAACAGTATCTGCGGGAAACGCAATTTAGTCCCACGGTCGTGAATCCGTCAGCTGGAGGTCTGTTGGGTGGAACCGAATACGAAGGGAATGGGCCGGGGCGTTGCAACTGCACCTTCGAGAAGTTTTATCCCTGGATGATTCAGCCCCGTCTGGGATTGAGTTATCAACTGGATCCGAAGACCGTGCTCCATGCGGGGTATGGATTGTATTCTGGCCCACAGCTATTCATGAATGAAGAAATCTATAGCAACCAGGGATTTGGCTTCAACCAGGTGTTTTTGACCAGTCCTTCGTATGGCATTGCCGCTGGCCAGCTTTCCAATGGCATACCCTACTCCCCGGCCGCTATCACTGCCACCCATTTCGACCCTGGCGCCTATCCGAATATCGGTCAACTCAACTCGCCCCCAAATTTCATTGTTCCCAACAATGGTCGTCCGCCACGTTTCCAGCAAACAACCTTTGGCATTGAGCGCGCGATCGAAAACAATCTAACCGTCAATATATCCTTCATCGACAACCGTGGTGTTTGGCTCAATTCCGATGGGCTGACCAATACTACAAACGAGCTCACTCCATCGATCCTCTCAAAGAAATACGGTTTAGACGTTACCAACGCCAACGACTTCAACCTGCTGACTCAGCCGATCTCTTCTCCCGCCGTGGCGGCAAGAGGCTTCACCGCTCCGTACTCCACTTTCCCGTCCGGAGCCACCCTGGCCCAGGCATTACGGCCATTCCCGCAATTCGGTAACATTGGCGACTACTACGAGCACGATGGCAATTGGTGGTACGACGCGCTGCAAATCAAGGTGACCAAGCGGCTCAGCAACGGGTTGTCGGGCGGCCTCGGTTACTCGTGGTCGAAGAATCTGGGAACAGTGAATGCGACGAATCAACCGACTTTTACTACAGGGGCGGTGATACAGGATCCTAGCCTGCCGCCCAAGAGCGCAGAAATCCTATGAGTCGATCGACGAACCGCAGATGCTCAACTTCTACTTCAATTACGAGGTGCCGCGATTCAGCTTCGCGCAGAGCGGGTGGAGGCGCCTCCTGCTTTCAGGCTGGACGACCGACGGCATTTTCCATTACCAGAGCGGTTTTCCGATACAAACACCGAATTCGACGAGCACTCTGGCTTCGGTGACTTTTGCGACTGGAGTCTGGGCGAATCGCGTTCCGGGCCAGCCGCTCTTCTTGCACGGCCTCAACAACCACAACGTCAATCCCCGCACGACGTTCTTTCTCAACCCTGCTGCATGGGCAAACCCAGCACCAGGGACCTACGCCAATTCCAAGCCGTACTACGGCGATTATCGTGGCCCGAGATATCCCAACGAGCAGCTGGGCTTCGGCAAGGTCGTCCCAATCAAGGAGGGCATGACATTCTCGCTTCGCTGTGATTTCTTCAATGTCTTTAACCGCTGGGCATATCCCAACCTGAGCAACACATCAAATCCTTTCCAGACTGTTCAGTATGGGAGCGACGGAAGCATTTCCAATGGTTTCGGCTTCTTCGGAAACGGCATCTCCGGCGCAGGCGGAAACTTCGCTCCGAGAAGTGGTGAATTTGTCGCGAGATTCCAGTTTTAAGCGACACTTTCACGGGGAACTCAATCGGACAGGGCGGATGAATTCATCTGCCCTGTTTCATGGGTAAGAAAGTGCCATTGGCGGACGGCCAGATGCGACGACTTCGCGGCGAGAGGGTAGTATTTGGTGGGGCAAGATAAAGTTGGCAATTACGCGACGTGAGTTTGTAAGAGGCCTGGCTGCTCTTAGCAGCGGAACGGTGCATTCCCGGGCATTGTCGGTATTACACTCTTCCTCCGCCGGTGCCGGGATCGGCTCCGAAAGATCGCCAGAGCAATATTGCGGTGATGGCGCTCCACCCCCCAGTCAACTTTACGGCGACGGGCAAAGCGTATCCGCCGCTGGTCAATCTGCTGATTCGGCAATTGTCTTCGAGAACACAATCAAGGCGTCCAAAATAGATTTTGTTTTGAAGAATAGTGTTAGTCCCCAGCGCTACTCCATTGAGACAATGACTGGCGGTGTCGCAGTTTTCGACTACAACAATGATGGGCTCCTCGACATCTTCTTTACCAATGGAGCAGAAATCCCGTCTCTCAAAAAGAGCAACTCCAGCTTCCACAACAAACTGTTTCGCAATAATGGGGACGGAACCTTCACTGATGTAACGGAAAAGGCTGGTTTAGCTGGTGTTGGCTACTCAATGGGAGTGGCGGCAGGTGATTACGACAATGACGGATTTGTGGATCTATATGTGACCGGATTTAACTGTAATCAACTCTTTCATAACAATGGAGACGGCACCTTCACTGATAGAACGGAGAAAGCGGGCGTCAGCGGTGTTCTGAAGAGGAGCAAGCCGTGGTCTGTCGCAGCAGGATGGATTGACTATGACAACGACGGATTGCTCGACCTGTTTGTCGTGAATTATTTGGACTATTCGCTTTCCACAGCCCACAGCTGCAAGACGGGCAACATCGTTGACTATTGCTCTCCCGATGAATATCGCGGAACACCGAATATCTTGTATAGGAACAATGGAGACGGCACATTCACCGACGTTTCGCAGCAGTCGCGTATCTCCCAATATTTAGGCAAAGGTATGGGGGTCGCGTTTGCTGACTATGATGGCGATGGGTTCACCGACATCTTTGTTTCCAACGACTCCATTCCAAACTTTCTGTTGCACAACAATGGCGATGGGACATTTACAGATGTCGCACTCCGGGCCGGTGTAGCCTACAACGAAAACGGCAAGGCTGTTGCTGGTATGGGGACTGACTTCCGCGATATCGATAATGATGGCATGCCTGATATCTTTCTCACTGCGATGTACGGTGACAGCTTTCCCTTGTACCGCAATCCGGGAAAGGGTCAATTTGAAGACGTCACAGAGACGACTGGTATCGCTGCAATGACAACCCGCTTCACGGCGTGGGGAACAGGAATTTTCGATTTCGATAACGACGGGAACAAAGATATTTTTGCTGCCGGCTCCGCAATTCTCGACAATTCAATGGAGGTGAATCATAAGCCTTACCCACTTCCCAATTTTCTTTACCGTAATCTCGGCAACATGAGGTTTAAGGATGTGAGTGGGGAGGCGGGAGCAAGTTTTTCCGTTCCGGCTGCGCACCGCGGCGCCGGATTCGGTGATTTAAACAACGATGGGAAGATCGACATTGTCGTCGCAGTGCTGAACGGAGAGCCCCAGTTACTCATGAATCGGTCTCAGAATCACAATCATTGGATCATTCTGAAGCTCGTTGGCGTGGCCGATAATCGCGATGGATTAGGAACCCGGGTGAAGATAACGACCGCGAATGGCGTTCAGTACAATGAGGCCACGACCGCCGTCGGCTACAATTCGTCCAGTGACAAGCGGGTATACTTCGGATTGCAGAATGCGACCGTTGTGGACCAAATTGAACTCGCATGGCCCACGGGCGTGAAGCAAGTGCTTCATCATGTGATGGCCGATCAAGTCCTGACAATCGTACAAAGTAGCAGCCCCCAAAAAGTCCGATCGTCCAAATCAAATCCCCTATGATCTGGCTTCTCGCAATCCAGCTCGCAATCGGCCCAACGGAGCACTACGAGCGCGCAAAAGAGGATTTTGCTCAACGGAAATTTTCCGAGGCTGCCAGTCAAGTCAATGCTGCCCTGCACGAGAACCCCTCCATGGTTCCGGCTCTTGTCCTCAAGGCTCGGTTAGCTACCTTTGCGCATCGTCCGGACGTTGCCAAAAGCTGTCTCATTACGGCCATCACGGTCGATCCAACATCCGAAGAGGCGCAGTTCTATCTCGGGGTGCTTTTCTACGAGCAAAATGATTTTAAGCCGGCGATCTCACCGCTTCAGGCAGCCCAAAAACTCTCTCCCAATAGCCCGCTGCCGGTGTTCTATCTCGCGATGACCCACGAAGCTCTGGGAAATCAGAGCAAAGCGTTGGAGCTCTACCAGCAGGCAGAGAACCTTTCTCCGCAGATATCGCCGCAAACTGCGGAGATTGCCGTCGCATATGGAAGATTGCTGGTTTCCCAGGGCCGGGCCCAGGACGGTATTGAAAAAGAGCGACGAGCTATCGAGATCGATCCCAAGTCCCGCGATGCGCACTATGTATTGGCAAAGGGATTAGAACAGGAGGGAGATTTCGAGAATGCCGCGCCTGAAGGAGAACTGGCCCTGACTCTGCCAGAGGCCAACGCCAGCGATGCCCAGATTCATTTTCTCCTGACAAGGCTATACCGGAAGCTGAATAAACCTGATTTGGCAGAGGCACATTTGGAGAAATTCCTGGCTCTAAAAAAAACAACACAAAAGTGAGTCGTGTCTTGTCAAAGTGTGCCAATGAAATGGTTTGACGCCTCTTCAGTCCCGGGGAGCGGATAGGTGCCAGCCCCGGACTTTAGTCCGGGGAGCGGGTTTTCAAACCCGCGGGAACGCTCTGCCTAGGAGTTGAGGGCTTTAGCCCTGGTGTACGTATTCTTCTACTTACAAAAGGGTCGTGGCTTGCGTTAGGTCACTGCTAAACCGTAGGCCTCGATCGCCGTCCCCGCAAGGATCCGCTCTCTTTCCGCGCTCGACAGTTGCGCGATCGCGCCCCGCACTGTGTCTATCCATCGCCGGTACGAGGACGCGAGGTTCACGACCGGCCAATCCGACCCGAACATGATTCGCTTCGGAGTGAACGCTTCCAGCACTGTCTCGATATATGGGGAGAGGTCTTCCTCGGACCAGCTATGCCAGTCCGCTTCTGTCACCATTCCGGAGACCTTGCAGTACACATTCGCTCTCCGCGCCAGCTCTCGTATATTTTCCCTCCAGGGGAAAAGCACACCATCGCGAATGCGCGGCTTGGCGACATGATCAAGAATGAAGACCTGATCCGGATGCCGGTCCACAAACTGTATCGTCTGCGGAAGATGTTTCTCAAAAATCAGGATGTCGTATCTCAGATCGAATCGCTTCAGTGCGGCTATTCCACGATTGAAGTCGTCGCGCAACACGAATTGATCGTCCGGTTCATCATGAATCGGATGACGTATCGCTTTCATTTTGGGCAGAGAGGCGATGCGTTCGAGCTCGGAGATAACAGCGGTGGTGGTGAGAGGCGCCCAACCCACAACTCCGCAGATCAGGTCGCCGGACGCCGCGACTCGGCTGAGCCATTCGGTCTCTTCGATGGTTCTCTCCGCCTCGACTACGATCGTGCCCGTAACGCCCGCCTCGGCGGTGACCGTGCGTAGGTCATCTATCAGGAAGTCTCGCCGCAGCCCCTCCATTCCATCGCCCATCCAACCCGGTCCGGGCGGGAGATAGCGCCACAAGTGCTGATGCGCGTCAATGCATACGTTACCCATAAGGAGTCACTACGATTGAGAGAGCACTTTCAGATCCGCGGAAGCCCCAGGCTCCTGAGGTGTGCGGTACACACCGTCCTCGACCTGCGCGGGATGGACGAAGTGCTTCCGAAGATGAGGAATGTGCTCAAGGAACTCTGCTTTCAGCCCCAACCCGATATGGTTGAAGAGAACCAGGTGCTGATGCAGTTGCCCCATGTCACCCACGTGCGGCACCACGGGTATATCGAAGATCTTGGCCAGAAAACTGACCGTAAGGAATTCGCTGACTCCCGCAACTCTGGTGCAATCGACCTGGATAAACGACAACGCTTCGACTTCCAGGAAGTTCTTGAACAAGACACGATTGGCGATGTGCTCGCCGGCGGCGATCTTAACCGGGCTCACCGCACGGGATAGCTTCAAGTGAGCCTGGATGTCGTCCGGGTGGGTCGGTTCTTCGATCCAGTGAGGGCGGAACTTCGCCAGTTCTCCACAGATACGAAGAGCGTCAGGAAGGTCCCAACGCTGGTTGGCATCGAACATCAGCGTGCTGTCTTCTCCGATCAATTTTCGTAACATGGCTGCGCGCCGCAGATCCCGGCTTTCTTCGCGCGAGCCGACCTTCAGCTTGAAGGCGGAGAATCCCTGATCCAAAGCCTTCTTTGTTAACTCCGTGACCTTTTCGTCATCGTAGTCCATCCAGCCAACAGATGTGTCGTAGCCGGGATAGCCGCTCTTCAGGATGCCTTCCCGTTGGCAACGGCTGGTAAGCTGCTCGCGCAACATCGAGACGGCCTTCTCTCGACTGAGTATCTCTTCGAGATAGCTCAGATCAAGAACCTGGACCAACTCCTCCGGGGTAAGATCCAGCAACAGCTTCCACAGCGGCACCCCCCGGCTCTTGGCCCATAGGTCGAAGCACGCGTTAGTAATAGAAGCCAGGGCCAATTGCACAACGCCCTTGTGCGGCCCAACCAGCGCAGCGCGGCATGATCCGCGATCTTCCGGGAAATATTCCCGAAATCTGCCATCACGGCTTCGATCGTCATCCCCTCAAGCGGCTTCGCCAACATCTCGATTGCTTTGCAAACGAGCGTGTTGCCGTCGCCCAGCGTCAGGACGAATCCTGATCCTCGGGCACCGTTGTTCGTCGACAACAGGGTCGTCGCCAGGCAATATTCTGAGGTTTCGTGAATCGAGTCTGTACCCGCACCCAGAGGCAACGCAAACCGGGCATCATATGTAGAGATAGAGTGAATTTTGTATTCGGCCATGTCCCATTCCAGTTAGCGTCTGTAACCAAGCTCGGCGCCGCCGCTCACCGGCAAGATGCATCCGGTGATAAATCGGGCTTTCGCAGAAAGCAAAAACACCGCCGCATCTGCGATGACGTCACCCCGAGGGCAATAGCCGAGAAGGTGAATGCTATCGAGATACTGTCGTATGCCGGCGGGATTGGGCTGATCGAGAGCCCACTGCTCCAGCATGGGCGTCCATGCTCCCGCAGGGCATACCGCGTTGACTCTGACTTGATACTTTGCGTAGTCGGCCGCCATCGCCTTGGTGAGCGAGATCATTCCGCCCTTGCTGGCAACGTAGGCTGCGTGATCCTGTTGTCCCAGGAGTCCGACCATGCTTGCAGTATTCAGAATCGCACCCTTGCTTTCCACCAGGGCGGAAAAGGCAAACTTCGTTGTCCAGTAAACTGACTTCAGGTTTGTGCGCTGCAGTTCGTCCCACTGCTCTTCGGTTGTCTCGTGCAGAGGACACGATGGGCCTACGATTCCTGCATTGTTGTGTACCGCGTCCAGTCGTCCGAACTCCTTCAATACAGCTGTAATCGCAGCCTGGGTCTCTGCTCCGTTCGAAACATCGGCGTGATACGCGTTACTCCGATTGCCTGCTTCTTTCGCTGTCCCTTGAGCTTCTTCGAAATGGCGATCCAGGATCGCGATCGTAGCCCCTTCGCGCGCATAGGCAAGCGCACATTCGCGGCCTATCCCGCTGGCCCCGCCAGTCAGCAGAATTACCTTGCCTTCAAGATCGTTTCCCATGCGCGACCCAGTTCTCGTATGCGGTTTTGGCAAATCGGACCATTGCCTTTTTCACGTATTGCTCGGCTATTTCTCCGTCGCCATCGCGCAGAAGATCGACGATCCTCTGATGCGAATCGAGGTCTTTGTCCCATACCGATGTGCCCCTTCCTCCGGAAATCATGCGCAAGCGCACGAAGGCGAAGAACGGCATCAGCATACGTTGGGCGTAGTCGAAAAGGTGCTTGTTTCCCGAGAGCAGGCAGAGCTCCAGATGAAACTTCAGGTCCCAGTCGACCATGTTCGCCGCACTCTTTGCCTTGGCAGCCCGCCGCATTCCCTCCACGATGGATTGTAGATGTGAAAAGTCTGGCTGCGCCTGCGCTGCAAGATTTGCTGCAAGCCCCTCGACCGCGCTGCGCATTTGATAAAGCTGGACAACATCTTGCTCGGTTAGATGGATAACACGAGCGCTTCGGCCCCCTTCCTTGGTCACGAATCCGTCACGCTCAAGAAGGTTGATGGCCTCGCGGATCGTTCCTTGCGCCACGCCAAAGTGTTGTGCCCACTTGCCTTCAATAATGCGGGTGCCTGCGGATAGACTGCCGTTCATGATCTCTGCCAGCAGTTTTTCTGCTAGCGTCTTCTTGACGAGGCCGTTGGTCGCGAGCGAGGAAGGGGTCGGCATGAATGTAAGCGCTTAAACGGATGCAGCGCTATCCTAAGCGCCCTACTCTTTCGCTGTCAATAAACAATTGAAGCACTTGAAATTCTTGCCCGTTGAGTTACAAGAGTGTAGCATTTCTCCATTTCTTGAGGAGTGAGCTATGCAACGATTGGGCACCGTCATCCGTCTCAAGCCCGGGTGCGTGGAGGACTACAAGCGATACCATGCTGCTGTGTGGCCCGAAGTGTTGAGCAAGATCTCGGAGTGCAACATTCGTAACTACTCCATCTTCTTCAAAGACAATTTCTTGTTTGGATATTTCGAGTATCACGGAACAGACATGAAGGAAGATTGGGCAAAGATGGCCGCGGACCCGAAAACCCAGGAATGGTGGGCGATTATGGGGCCCATGCAGGATCCGCTCCCCACCAGAAAAGAGGGGGAGTGGTGGGCCGAAATGGAAGAAGTATTTCATCTCGACTGAAGGGCAACCTGCTCGGAAGCCGCCCAGCAGGAAGACTCCCGGCTGCCCAGAGTCGCATTCGATATTCGCTACCGCACTACCCAAATTAGGTCTTTAGAGGACCAGGAAAGCCTCGTCGGAAAATAGACCGCAGGTCTCTCCATCCACTAACCAACCCCCAACCTGAGCCACACCACTCCCCTTGTCATCCCGCAACGAATTGGAGGGATCTGCAGTGTGCCCTGCGGTTCCCTCCAATTCGCGGTCGAGTTTAAGCACTTGTAATGGCGACCCTGTGGTTAAACCCAAAGATCGCCATCCGATAAGTCAATGAAAATAAAGGAATGGAAAAAATATCTTGACAGGGGTAAATATATTTATCTAGTGTGCTCCACGTTTAAGTGCTTCAATTTCAGCTCGTGCGCCAGCTTAAAAAAGTAGAGACAACAGTTTGCAGGTGCACGGCCAGGCACTCAACGGAAGCAAACATGAAAGTGTGTGGCTTCTCTAAATTTCAATCTCGATTCATTTAGGAGGTCGGTGGTATGGCGAAGAGACTCTGTGTTTTCGCGCTCCAGGTCGGAATCATCGTATTGGCACTTGCAGGTGGCGCTCTTGCTCAAACGACCTCTGGGCTCATCACGGGCACCGTCACCGACTCATCCGGTGCAGTGATACCGGACGCACAGGTGGAACTGACGAATCAAGCTACCGCGTTGCGCCGCCAAGCGGTAACCGACAATAGCGGCTACTACTCTGTCCCCGAGTTGCAACCGGGCGTCTATGATGTCTCGGTCAGCAAGCAGGGCTTCGCGACCGAGAAACTGGCGAACGTTCATCTTGAGGTCAACCAAAGCGAAGCACTGAACTTCAAGATGTCGGTCTCGGCATCTACGCAGACCATCTCGGTCAATGCGGACGTATCGCAAATCAACACCACTTCGGCGACACAGGCTGAGGTCGTCGGCAACGCGGCGATCGTAGACCTGCCGCTGAATGGACGCCAATTCAACCAGCTCACACTCCTCACTCCCGGCGCCGTCCCACTGATTCAGGGTGGCCAGCAAGGAGCGTTCACCGTCCAGCTTGGAGCCGGCTCGGTGAGCCCCTCGGTCGACGGGCAGCGCCCGCAGCAAAATAACTACACCATGGACGGAGTGTTGAACAACGCACTCTTCACCAATACCTTTGCCATCAGCCCGCCCCCGGACGCAATTCAGGAGTTCAACGTCCAATCGCATATCACGGACGCGCAATTCGCCATCAGTTCTGGGGCGAACATCAATCTCGTCACCCGCTCTGGGACCAATGGCTTCCATGGAACCGTGTACGAGTTCATCCGCAACAACGTGCTCGACGCTACGACCTATCCGGCAACCTCCGAGACCCCCTATAAGCAGAATCAATACGGGCTCTTTGTCGGCGGACCGGTGATCAAAAACCACACCTTCTTTTCCGGATACTGGGAGGGGTTTCGCTCCGAGCAGACGCAGTGTTATCTTGCGGCTACGCTTACCAACGACATGCGCAACGGAGATTTCTCAGCCGTGTTGGGAACCACCCCGATCGGAACCGATGACCTGGGACGTCCCGAATATGCCAATGAGATCTACGATCCCGTATTCCACGATCGTCGATCCAACGAATCCAGCAAAGATCATTCGCAATCCGTATCCCAACAACACCATTCCGCAGGCCCAGATCAATCCGGCGTCGCTGGCAATTCTCACCAAGTACTATCCTCAGCCGAATTTGAATGTCGCCCCCGGTGTACTTCCCAATTACGCATTCAACGGAAATACCTCAACCCAGGCTGACCAGGTCGGCGTTCGCATCGACCAGGAGTTCAATCAGAACAACACCGCCTTCTTCCGCTTCAACCGCTCCAACAATAACGTAACCAGCCCTGAAGGGTTCCCGGGCTATGTGGGGAACAAGTCCAACTATTCGCTGGCATACGCCGGTGGATATACTCACATCTTCAGCCCCAATACCATTCTCAATCTGCGCTACGGCTACACCCAGACCTCGTTTACCATCTTCGACCAGCCCGCCGGGACAGACTTCATCAGCCAGTTGAACTTTGGTGAAACCGCTCCCGTCAAGAACGACCTGCCCCTCGGCCCTGGCGTCGGCGTCGCCAACGGCTACACCGGCGTCAGTCAGTTTGCCGCTCCCGTCGGACCTCAGAAGAACAGCGACTACCACGCGGACCTCTCCAAGATCGTGGGAAATCACACCATCGGCGTCGGCGGCATGTACTACCACATCCATAGCTTTGACGATGGCTGGCAGTACACCATGAACTTTACCCAGAACGGAACCTCGGTGGACGCTTCGCAGAACACCGGATACGGTCCCGCCAGCCTGCTGGTAGGAACTCCGGACAGCTACACCCCCTGGGTCGGCAACACCTCAGAGGACCAGAAAATCAACTGGTACGGGTTCTATGCCCAGGATCAGTGGCGCGTCCAGAAGAATCTCGTCCTCTCCTTCGGCATCCGTTACGATTACATTAGTCCGCCGACTTTCAACAAAATCAACTCCGGCCTGGACGTGCTTACCGGAATCTTCCATGTCACAGGTCCCGTTTTGCCTCTCTTCCCCAAGGCTGTCGGACCCAGCAGCTATTACTATTCGCAGACAAACGGATGGCAGCCTCGTGCCGGTTTCGTCTACCAACCTCGCAATCGAACCGCAATACAAGGCGCATTCGTGATCATCGACGATCACAACAACACTTTGATTGAGGAGCAATCCGACATTCGCCTTTCCTGGCCAAGCGGAATCTACACCACCATCAACAATCAGGACGACGCCACCCGTCCGTGTTCATCAACACTCTCCCCGCGGCGTCCACCTTCCTCAATCCCAACAAGCCGCTGGCAAGCTTTGGCGGCAGTCCCAACCCGAAGATTCCGTACTCGATGGAATGGAACCTCGGTTTGGAACAGCAATTGACCTCAACCCTGCTCCTCGGCGTGCACTATGTGGGCGCGGGAAGCAGGCACCAGTTCCTGCAACCACTTGCGAATACCGCAACCGTCCCTGGGGCTGGGCCGATTTCGGCGCGCCAACCGTGGCCCCAGTTCGGAGGCCCCATTCCCTGGGACTACAACCAGGGAACAGCAAATTATCATGCACTGCAGGTCAAGCTGAAGCAGGAACTCGCAAGCGGCCTCTATTACCTGCTTTCTTACACCTATGCCAAGTCGATGGATCTTGCATCGGATCCGCAGGCGGATACCCTCACTGACTTCTACAATCTCGGCCGGGATTACGGTCCGTCCGATTACAACCGGAAGCACATGCTCTCGTTTGCGGCTTCCTATGCGCTCCCGGTCGGGCACGGTAAGACCTTTTTGCCCAATCCCAATCCAGTGCTCAACACAATCATTGGCGGCTGGAATATCGGCGGAATCCTCACTGCCGATTCCGGCTTGCCTTTCAGCGCCATGGCCGGCGGCGACGTAGCCAACACCGGCGGCGGACCGCAGAGGGCTGAGCGAAACCCTGACGCGTCGGGCACCGCTCCTAAGACAAGACAGCAGTGGCTCAACCCGCAGGAGTTTACCGTTCCCGCGGCCTACACCTTCGGCAACGAAAGCAGGAACGACCTCGTGGGTCCGGGCTACTTCAACACAGACTTCAACACACGAAAAGACTTCACCATCGAGCGGTTCACCCTGCAATTCAAGGCTGAATTCTTCAACCTGTTCAATCGCACCCAACTCGGATCGCCCAACAACAACGTTCAATCTTCCGCGTTCGGCAGCATCACTTCAACCAGTGCTCCTGCCCGGGAAATTCAATTCGGGTTGAAGCTATTGTTCTAGCAGGGGACGGCGTGACGCTGTCTGGGGGGAGACAAGCGGAGATGGCAGCTTTTTGCTAACTACTGTTCAGTCGAAGATAAGTTGTAAGCCGCAGGAGCGGCCAGGCAAGCTGCTCCTCGCGGCTGCATTGTGTCTCGTCGTGTTCAGTTTCAGCGCGGAGGCTCAGGAAGAACCATCGTGCATTCCCGCAAAAACTTTCGCCCGGGTGGGAGCACTTCTTCAGAAGCAAGACTTTCCCCGGGCCAAGGCCCTGCTTCGGGCTCTTGAATCCTGTCCCCGCCTCGCACCGCTTGAGCGATTCAATATTGGATGGCTCTATGGCAGGGCGCACGATTCACCCGACGCTCTCAGGATTTTCCACTCCGTCCCAGCTGACGTGCCCGACCGGCTTACGCACGCCTATGCCATCGCTCTCGCCGATTTTGCGCTGGAGAAATATCAGGCGTCCATCGATACACTAACCGCGCTTCGTGACCAGGGAATCTTTGACGCCAAATGCGCAGACCTGCTTGGCGTCTCGTATTCCAAGCTCGACCGATACCAGGATGCCTACGCCGTGATGGCCGAGAACATCCGCCAGAATCCATCGGACCCGTACGCCTATTTCAACCTCATCGCGCTGTTTGTGGATACCTCAGAGATGGATAAAGCCGCCCAGGTGGCTGATAAGGCCGTTGCCGCGCTGCCTCAAAATGCGGATGCGCTCTCGACGCGGGGTTCAATCGAGCTCTACAGGAATCAAACCGAAGAAGCCTATCGCGACTTTTCCGCTGCCGCGGAGCTTGCCCCTCACTCTCCCGATCCCCGCTTCTTTATGGCATTGGTGGACTACCGGCAATCCAGGTTTGATCAGGCGGCGAAGCTGCTCAGAGATGCTCTCGCATCGGGAATCGCGGACTCCGATCTCCACTACATCCTGGCAGAGTGCGTCCTTCGCATCGACCCATCCAATACAAAGGCCGCCCTGTCCGAACTGGATCAGGCGATCCAACTGAATCCAAATTCCGTCCCCGCCAGGATTCTTCGTGGCCAGACTCTGCTCGCGGCAAAGCGCCCACAGGATGCCGTCGTCGATTTGAAGATTGCCCGGGATCTCGACCCCCACCCTCAACGGGACACGAGCAATACTACTTACCTGTTGGGACGGGCCTATGCCGCCCTCGGCCAACGAGACCAGGCAAAAGCGCTTTTTGCGCAGCTCGGTCATCAATTCGACCCCAACAAAACCGATAGCCTCAACCAACTCAGTGACCAGAAGATTCGAGCGGCGCTGCATCCCTAAACCAAAGGAAGATTTCGATGCTGATAGGTCTGTCACGAAGAACATTCATCCGAACCGCCACAGGCTTGATCTTCGCTCATTGGGGAGGACTGCGCATCCTGGCTGGCCCCCCGTCCGCACTGGCCCAGGCTTCGCCCGGCGCTCAGCCCGCGCCTCATGAATTCATCTACGGGACGGAGTTCTTCCGTCCGCCGAATCCTCCGCGTGCGCTCCGGCATGAAATGTTGCAGGCGATCGCCAATGAATACAAGTTCAACATCATCCGCATCTACTGTTCCTGGGTATACCTCAATCCCGAGCCAGGCAAATTCGACTTCACGGAAATCGAAGAAGTGCTCACCGACTGCGACCGGCTCGGGCTGAAAGTGCTGATGGGCGCGGTCATCGAGGAAGCTCCTTACTGGCTCGAAGCGGCGCATCCGGAGTCCAGGTTTGTCGACGCACTGGGAGAACCGCAGCGCCTCCAGACTGCTTCCATCAATATGAGCGGAGGATGGCCGAGCTTATGCATGGACTGGCCTGCAGTTCGCGATGCAGCAGCGACATTTCTTCGCGAACTGGGCAAGACCGTTTCCAGGCACTCCTCGATGTACGCCTACGACGTGTGGAACGAACCTCATCTTGAGCCTTCGGGCGGGCGCGAATTCAATGCTTCGATTGACCAGAAGCTTTACTGTTACTGCCCAAAGACGATCGCTTCCTTTCAGAGCTGGTTGAAGCAGCGCTACGGAACTCTTGAAAAACTCAGTGAAGCGTGGGTCAGGCGCTATCCCAGTTGGGAAGTAATTGATCCCCCGCGTGGCCCGGGTTCCTATATTGATTGGGTTGATTGGCGCCGCTTCATGATCGAGCGAAGCACGGAAGAGATGCGTTTCCGTGTCCAGACGCTACGCGCCGTTGACACGCGAAGCATTCTGGAAAGCCACGTTTTCAGCCAGGCCGCGATTCTTCCGCTCGCGCTCCAGGCCATCAATCCCTGGCGTCTGGCCGAGTTGATGGAAACCTGGGGACTTTCCTATTTCCCTCGCTGGCAGGAATCCCCCATTTACTTCGGCGCGGCGCAAATCGAACTGACCCGCGCAGCCGCCGCAGGAAAGCCATTCTGGATCACTGAGCTACAGGGCGGTCACGGAAGCAATGGCATTCGCCGCAGCCGGCAGATGCGCCCCCGAGACATCCGCCTGTGGAACTGGATGCTGGTTGCGATGGGCGGAAAAGGCATCATCTACTGGTGCTACCTCACCGAGGCAACAGGAACCGAGTCGACCGGCTTCGGCCTCGTCGAGCGTGACGGATCGGCAAGTGAGCGGGTACTCGAAGCTGCTGCGGATCACAAGCTCATCCAGGCGCAGTGGGAGATCATCAAAGACTACCAGCCGAGTCCGGAAGTAGCCGTGCTCGTCGACATTGACAATGCGCTGTTGACCTTCGCCATGAGCGGCAAAGAAGACGCGTCGACCAAGTCCTTCGCCGGCTATTACAAGGCTCTGTGGAACAGCGATGTTTTGGCCGACTTCATCGAGCCCCAGAGCCTGCGCGATACCCAGAAATACAAGCTCATCATTGCCCCCTGGCACCTGATCGCCAAGCAGGAAACCTGCGATCGCTTGCGTCACTTCGTCGAGGCCGGAGGCACACTCCTGCTGGAAACAGGCTTCGCTTCTTACGACGAGCACATGGTGTACAACCCGGTCGTCCCTGCCTTCGGGCTCGCCGAAGCCTTTGGCTACCGCGAACAGGAAAGTTTGTACATGACAGAGGGCGACGTAAGAGATCTGCCCCCATCCGACCGCGTCTACGTCGACGGTCATCTCACCTTCACCGAACCTGTCGCCGCAACCATCAAGGCGCACACCTTCCTGACCCCGATCACAGTCTCTTCCGCAAAAGTGATCGCGGCCTACGAATCGACTCCGGTCGCGGCAACCAGGAAGCTGGGCAAAGGGCAGGTCTACTACATTGGCACCAACCTGGGTGCCAGCATCGAAGAGGGCTCACAGGCTGGTATCGAACTCGTGCGCGCAATCGTGAGTCAGGCAGTTCGGCCAGCCGTTACAGCGGAGAAGGTCCGCCCTCGGCTGATCGAATCGCATGCCGGCAGTCTTCTTATAGTCTTCAACGATCAGATCACCGACCAGACTGTAAAAGTCCAGGTGCCATCCCGCTACAAGACGGCAGTGAATATCTATGGCAATCAGTCACAGACCATCCAGGCAGGCACCGTCGACATTCAGGTGCCGTTCGAGGGCGTCACTGTTCTACTCCTTTCCTAACCGTAGATGCGGTCAAAGTTCCTCCGGCAAAGTTCCCCAGAGAACAATGACATTGAGTGGGTGGCCCAGGTCTCGATTTTGAGACCTGGGTTTCTCCTCGCAAATGGTCCTGGCCGGAACTACCGCTCCCGCTGTCGAAGCTCTACCACCAGGTTTCGGTGTTACGGCTTAGAATCGAACAGGCCGTTTGAACCGCCGCCCCATAGAATCCAGTCACCACCGGGCTTGGCAGTTTATACATGTACCGTAAAACTTCATGCGGTGGAGGGGAGTCCGATGCGTAATTGGACTGTTTCTTTTCTGATGTTGGGAATCTTTGCGGTGAGTGCGCGAGCGGAGACTCCAGCAACCTTCACCAACACGCTGCTGCCTGAACCGGCGCATCTATCCGAAGAAACAGGGCGGCTGGAACTGACATCGTCTTTCACCGCAGTTACTGATCGGTTCCACGACACGCGGCTGGATGAGGCGATTGGGCGAGCCTTGCTTCGGCTGGAGTCCCAAATCGGACTGCAGATAGCGACTACACCAGAACGGGGCGCAGCCGCAACATTGACAGTTACCGTCGATGGCCCAGGGGAGACGGTCCAGTCTCTCGACGAAAACGAAACCTATTCATTGGACATAACCCCGAATGGCGCACACCTGCACGCGGCCACAGATGTAGGAGCCATGCGGGGACTGGAAACATTTCTGCAATTGGTGCAACCAGATGGTTCGGGCTTCGTTCTGCCGGCAACATCGATTGAGGACACGCCCCGATTCCGTTGGCGCGGGCTGATGGTCGACTGCAGCCGCCACTTCGAACCGGTCGAGGTTATCAAGCGCACCTTAGACGGCATGGCCGCAGTCAAGTTAAATGTCTTCCACTGGCACCTGACAGACGACCAGGGCTTTCGTATCGAGAGCAAAGTATTTCCCAAGCTGACCGGCATGGGTTCCGACGGCGAGTTTTACACACAAGAACAGGCGCGGGAGATCGTCAGCTATGCGCGCGCCCGTGGTATCCGCGTTGTGCCGGAGTTTGATATGCCCGGCCATGCACAATCCTGGTTTGTGGGCTATCCCGAGCTAGCTAGCGGACCAGGACCTTATTCTATCGAGCGCCACTTCGGGATCTTCGATCCGGTCATGGATCCCACACGCACGAGCACCTACGCATTTATCGACCGATTTATCGGCGAAATGGCCGGCATTTTCCCCGATCCCTACATGCACATCGGCGGCGACGAAAATAACGGGGTTCAGTGGAGCCACAACCCGCGCATTCAGGAATTCATGAAGGCGCACAACCTGAAAGACACGGCAGCGCTGCAGACTTATTTTAATCAGCAACTGTTGCCTATTCTCAAGAAACATGGCAAATACATGGTTGGCTGGGATGAGATTTTCGCCCCCGGCCTGCCCAAGGATGTGGTGATCCAATCGTGGCAAGGCTTCGCATCCCTGGCGGCAAGCGCCAGGCAGGGATACCAGGGGATTTTGTCCGCAGGGTATTACCTGGATTTCACCGATGAGCATTATCTCGTTGACCCTCTTCCTGCCAACAGCGACCTCACAGCGGAGCAGAGAGCACGCATCCTGGGCGGAGAGGCCTGTCTGTGGGGCGAGCACAACACGCCGCGTAATATCGACTCGCGACTCTGGCCGCGCACGGCAGCCATTGCGGAGCGGCTCTGGTCTCCGCAGAGCGTGAACAGCCTGGATGATATGTACCGCCGATTGCGGGTCGAGTCGTTGCGGTTAGAGGCCCTGGGGCTGAGCCATATTTCCACCGAGGATGCTGGCCTGCGCCGGCTTGCGGGAACAACGGCCATCGGGTCTCTGCTGATTTTGACCAGCGTTCTGGAACCGGTTACCTGGGAGCAGCAGGGCGAATTGCAGCACACGACGCAGTTAACACCTCTGGATGACTTCGTCGACGCTTTACCCCCCGATCCTCCTTCGCGTCATGAGATACAGGTGCTGATCCGCGAGTATCTGGCGAACCGCGACCCGGAGACGCGAGCAAGACTGGACGCCATGTTCGCAGCCTGGGTCGCGGCCGGTCCACCGGCACAGACGCTGATGGCTGCATCTCCTCTCCTGCGGGACGCGGAGCCGCGTGCACAGCAACTCGTGGAATTAGGAACAACGGGCCAGCAAGCGCTGTCCTACCTGGACAAACACCAGGCGGCTCCTTCCGGATGGACACAGGAAAAGCTCACGTTGATCGACCAGGCTGAAAAACAAGTAGGACTGGTTCGGTTTACCATGCTCCAACCGCTGCGAGATCTGGTAAAAGCAGTGCAGAATTAACCTTGAGGTAATTCGTGATCATCAGCATCGCGTACACATCCTGGATTGGTCGATCAAGTCAGTGCGCGATATTGTGCTCGTGAAGCCGTCTATGCAGTTTCGTCCGTGCATCTTCAAAGACCTTGAGTGTGGCCGCAAGCCTCTCCGGGTCGGGACGAACAGCGAGATTGTCCACGAACGTTTGTGAGCCGTCAATCAGTGCAAGCATGTAGGCTGCTGTGTGCGGGAGAGAAAAGCTCCTGGCCTGGCGCGACCAGATACACCGGCGAGGTGTGGGCCTGCACCATAAACTCCCACGACGTGACGGGGCCCAGTTGTGAGGAACAGCGCGCCGCAAGCCAACCAGGTCCCGAGACCCGAATTTTTTCGCTCAAGGTCATCTCGCGGGTTCCTGAAGAAGAGTCTCGCGAAGCAACCACGCGGCCATTGAGGACAATTTCGAGTCGATGAATAGGTACGTGGCATTGAGCACTGGCATGTACCTCAATCGTGCCCCCTCCGCCATGAAGACTAATTTCCTGACCAGGCGTGTGACCTTCCGCCTGAAAAAGGAGCAACGGGCCCGACGTGACAAACGTGTTTCCGCTTCGGACGGCTTTCGCCCAGTTTGCGAACGTGAATTCCTCCTGTCCGATATAAGCGTAGGCTCGATTGGTCCCAACCGGCATGTAAGCTCCCATCTTGTCGGTACCGCCCACCGCTGGGAGCCGGTAGCCACAGTTTAGGTACCGGTACCAATCGAGAAATCGCAGGAAGTTGAAGTGCCCCGGCTTCCCGCCGTTTGGACCTTGGGGCCAGAGCTCAACCGCGTCGATTTTCCCCAGCGCGATGTCGGCTGCAATTTCTCCGGTCGGGTAGGGGAAATGCACTGAGACGGAAAGTCCACCCGCGGAGCGGCAGGAGTCAGACCAATGCGCCATGCTGTTCCACAGCGGATCGCCCAGGTAGCTCTCATCCGGCCCCGCCGCCGAAAGCGGGTAAATGGGCGAGTGCGGACCCAGGAGCCCAATATGTCCAAGGATATGCTGGCGGTTCTCAGAGCCCACCCAGACCATGTTTTCCTTATCGCGGGACACAAGAGGTTCGTTGGTGATGTCGCCGACGTTGGTGAATAGATCTCCCCACTGCGCCGCCAACAGGTTCACCAGGTTCAGCCCCTCAGCACTGGCTTCCAGCAATGCAGTCGTGGGTGACAGAAAATGCACGTGGGTGTCCGCGCTCACCCATCCTTTTGCGCGCAGGTTTGCAATCTGCTCGATTTCAAGTTTCAGCTCTCGTTGCTCGGGTCGAATTTCGAGCTTTTGACGCACCGCAGCGTATTCGAATCCCTTCGTCATTTCCAGGTACACATCGCCCACAGGCAACTCCACCTGAAACGTCCCGTCGACATAGGCGAAAGAACTGTCCATCAATTTCACGTCGGCGCCGTAGTCCTGAAACCATCCGTCGTTAATCTCAGTGCGATGACCATAGGGTGGGATATAGCGCCCTTCCTTGGAACGGAACGCCAGACGCACAGGCGCGGGACGGCCGGTGGCTCGATCAATCACCTGGCCGCGCAGCCAGACCTTTTCGCGCTCCAGAATCTCAACCCGCGCGGTGGTGGCTGCAGAGCTGCGCGGAGCCAATTCCTTTCCCGGCTCAGCGCCATCGAGATCAAATGCGTAGGACGTCCCTGATTTCGCGTCATGTAGCCAGAGCGTCGCCGCCGAGCTTGCGGTGATTTCGGCGTACAAGTAGCGGTTATCCGTCACGTGCTCGGCGCGCGAGCCTAACCCTGCATCGGGCGAACGCAACCAGGACTCAGGTTCGAAGCGGCCCGGAAACCACTTGCGTGCCACCACGCCCAGATCTACCGCAACCTTCCAACGCTCGTCTTCTTGGCTTGCGGGTTCTGGCAGGGTGATTCGATAGGTGGCAAGACGCTCGTAACGAAGAGGATTTCCTCGTCCCAGAAAGAGCGTAAGGCCGCAAATGACCAACGGATCCTCGCTCGCTGCCCTGAATCGCAGAGACTTGATCCTCCGGTCCGGGTAAGGATTGGCCAGCGCGCTGATCCAGACCAAAGGAGAAGAGTACGAGTTGTCCATTACGCCCATCTGGAGGTTTCCCCAGCCAGTAGCGCGACGCAGTGGGTCGGTCAGTTGTCGAGCAGCGTCAGCTGTGTGCACCAGCGCCGCAAAGCTCAAGTGGCCCCAGTCGACCGAAGGAGCATTTACCTCAAACCGGCGGCGAATGGGCAGCGCTTCCTCTCGGCCGTCGTCATAGACGAAGACGATGTCAGCCAGGTGCTGGCCAACTTGTTCGTAGACATCTTGCTCCGCAATAGGAGTCTCGTTCGCGTCCCAGTCACAGAATTGTGCCAGGCAGAGGGAGCCCGCTTTCTGGTCCACAACGATCTCCACCGTTTCTGCGGTCCGGCTTAGAACTATCCAGGACTTGGCTTGCGAACCTTCGGAGCCAAGTAGAAATGGGATTCCCCGAAAGTTCTGCTTGCCCGAGGGGGTGTGGATCAGGCCGTCTTGCTGTGAAGGGCCGCCCATCGCCTTCGCCCGGTCCCGCGGCCCGAAGTCAGAGGATGAGGCATTGAAATGGGAACTCAATTCAACAGGTGCGAACTTACCGGGGTCCGGTGGTTCTCCCATTTCGTCTTGGCCTACCGTTGTTGCGGCGTTGCCGGCGAGCATTCGTTTGAGGGTGGGAACGACAATACTGCCAGTTTGCAAAAAATCCCTGCGTGTCCAGTCTTGACCCAATGTCATAACGCCCTCCTCAAACTCAGTAGCCACGCCAGCCAGCTTAAGGCCTGCGTGAGAATTCGATCCTGGAAGGGCACGGCTTCAGCCGTGCCGCAAACTACACTGCCATACCCGGCTTTACAGGCTGCGGAAAAATTCTGGTTGTTGAAGGGTACGGCCTTTAGGCCGTACGTAATTAATTGAAAACAAGTCCGGCTTTAGCCGCTGAGGGCCGCGGTCTACCGGCAACAGCGACTTTTTCCGCAGCCTGTTTTGCGGCTGAGGTACGTTTTCTCCATCCTCTAGGTTCTCTTATGCGCTGATAAACAGATGCCCTCAGGCGCTTTTGAGGCCCGCAAAAGGATCTAATCGGGATAGGGTGTAGTGTAGTTTCCGCCGGATCAGGATTCTAGCTTGCCAAAGTACCCGTCGGTAGAGTCTGCTGTTGCCATCCATCGGGATGCTGGATTTTTACGGTCGCACTTGGAGATAATTCGACCATTCAGCAGAGTTTCCCGCCACGCGCAAGGAGGGATGGAAACTTGAAGCTGCGGCTCCTATTCGTTTTGCTCGCCTCTGCATCGCTAGCCTGGATTCTCGGCGCGACGCAAGCCGCACCCGCCGCCGAGGCGCCCACCAAACCTGTGGACTTCAACCGCGAGATCCGTCCCATCCTCTCGGACAACTGCTTCAAGTGCCATGGGCCAGACGAAAAGATGCGCATGGCCCGCATGCGCCTCGACGAGACGGAGGGACTGTTCGTCGACCGCGGCGGCTACAAGATCATCGTCCCGGGGAACTCGGCGCAAAGCAAGATCTACCAGAAAATCAGTTCCAAAGACGTGGCCTTCCGCATGCCGCCGGTCTACTCCGGCAAGACGCTGACCGACAAGCAAATTGAGCTCATCAAGCAGTGGATCGACCAGGGGGCTAAATGGGAAACGCAATGGTCGTTCGTCGCCCCCAAGCGCCCACCTGTGCCCGAGGTGAAAGACAAGGCGTGGGTGCGGAACCCCATCGACAATTTTGTCCTGGCACGGCTCGAAGCCGAAGGGTTGAAGCCGAGCGAAGACGCAGACAGAGCCACACTGCTGCGCCGGGTCAGCTTCGACTTAACCGGCCTGCCACCTACACCAGCCGAGGTCGACTCCTTTGTTGCGGACAAGTCGCCCGACGCCTACGAGAAGCGCGTGGACCAGCTGTTGGCTTCGCCGCACTATGGCGAGCGTATGGCCATGGAGTGGCTGGACCTGGCTCGCTACTCCGACACGCACGGCTATCACATCGACAGCCTGCGCGAAATGTGGCCGTGGCGCGACTGGGTGATCAAGGCCTACAACCGCAACATGCCGTACGACCAGTTCACGGTTGAGCAACTGGCGGGCGATCTGCTGCCCAACGCAACCGTGGACGATAAGATCGCCAGCGGCTTCAACCGCAATAACATGATCAATTTCGAAGGCGGCGCCGTTCCCCAGGAATACCACGCGGAGTACATCATTGACCGGGCGAGCACCACGGGCACCGTTTGGCTGGGTCTTACTGTTGGCTGCGCACGCTGCCACGACCACAAATTCGATCCCATCCGGCAAAAGGATTTTTACCAGCTCGTCGCCTACTTTAACAACGTTCCGGAACGGGGCCTGGACGGCTTCCTGGGCAATGCGGATCCGGTGCTCCCGCTGCCTACCCAGGCACAGCAGCAGCAGCTCGATGAGCTGAATGGCCGGCTCACCAGCACGCTCGCTGCCCTGCCCGAGAAAGAGATCGTGGCGCAGCGGAACGAGTGGCAAAAAACGGCGCTGGCGGGGATCCCTGAACCGTCGCAAGAGGGTTTAATCGCGTACTACCCGCTGGAGAGCAGTTTGGCGGATGCCTCCGGCCAGCACCACGACGGCAATGCGGTGCGTGGCGGCGTGGTGTACGACGAAGGCAAGGTGGGCAAGGCTGCGGAGTTCAGCGGGGAGACCCAGGTGAGTTTCGGCAACGCCGGCGATTTTGACCGCGGCGACCGCTTTGCGCTGGCGCTGTGGGTCCGAACGTCGACCGCGAACGCGGTGAAGCTCCTTCAAAAGCGGGACAGCGCCGAACACTGGCAAGGCTATGAGATTGCGACCGACGATCCCACGTATGACAGGCCCGCAACACCGCCTTTCCCACTTCATCGTCCGCATGGCCGCCAAGTGGCCTGACGACGCGATCGAGGTGCGCACCAAGGAGCGCTTCGCGACGGCCTCGTTCTCTCACCTGGTGGTGAGCTACGACGGCTCGGGCAAAGCGTCGGGGGTGAAGTTTTACGTCAACGGCAAGCCGGCGATGACGGAAGTGGTGAAGGACAATTTAAGCGGCACGTTTCGAACCGCTGCCCCACTCGAGATTGGCAATAAGGCCAACGGAAAGCCCTTCGAAGGCGAGCTCGACGACCTGCGCATCTATAACCGCCCGGTGAATGACGAGGAGGCTGAAACACTGGCCATCCGCCTGCCGGCGCGCTCGGTGCTGGTGGAGCTGGCGGGAAAACCCGCCCAGGAGATTGAAACTCTGCAGCCGGAAAAGGCGCCGCCAGAAGCAGAGATCGGAGAGGAAGAGAAAGCCGAGACTCCGGACGCCAAGGCGGCGCGCCTGGAGAAAGAACACCAGGCCGCGCTGAGCGAGTACTACCTGAAATATGCGGCGCCAGAAAAAGATCGGCAGCTTTACGCGCAACTGATCGAGTTGCGGGAGCAGAAGAAGAAGCTTGAGGCGTCGATCACCAACGTGATGGTGATGACGGAAATGAAGAAGCCGCGTGACACGTTCATCCTGGGACGCGGCCAGTACGACAATCCGGGGGAGAAGGTGACTCCAGGCGTTCCGGCCTTCCTGCCGCCGCTGCCGCCCGGGGCGCCGGCCAATCGCCTGTCCTTGGCGAAGTGGCTGGTGGATCCGAAGAATCCGCTGACGGCGCGGGTGGCAGTGAACCGCTACTGGCAGGACTGCTTTGGCGTCGGGATTGTGAAGACGGCGGAGGATTTTGGCTCGCAAGGAGAGCAGCCCAGCCATCCGCAGTTGCTCGACTGGATGGCTACCGAGTTTGTCAGCAACGGCTGGGACATCAAGGCGATGATGCGGCTGATTGTGACCTCATCGACCTACCGGCAGTCGTCGCGCGAGACCAAGGAGATGGCCGAGCGCGATCCCGAGAACCGGCTGCTGGCGAGGGGGCCGCGTTTCCGTCTGCCCGCGGAAATGGTGCGTGATAACGCGCTCGACATAGCCGGGCTGCTCGACACCCGGATCGGCGGCCCTAGCGTTTACCCCTACCAACCGAAGGGTCTGTGGGAAGAAATGGCGTTCGGCGGGGGTTTCTCCGGGCAGAGCTATACGCCATCCACCGGCGAAGACCTCTACCGGCGCAGCATGTACACGGTGTGGAAGCGGACGGTGCCGCCGCCCTCGCTGACGACTTTCGACGCGCCCGACCGCGAGAAGTGTACGGCGCGGCGCACCATCACCAATACGCCGCTGCAGGCCCTGGTGCTGCTCAACGATCCCACTTATGTTGAGGCCAGCCGCGTACTGGCGGAGAAGACGATTTCCCAGGCGGGGCGCGATCCCCAGAAGCGGGTTGACTTTGCCTTCCGGCTGGCAACGGACCGCAAACCGCAGCCCCAGGAACGCGCGGTGCTGCTCACGCTGGCGCGGGAAGAACTCGCGGAGTACCGGCGCGACAAGACCTCGGCGATGAAGCTTATCGGGGTGGGCGAGGCGAAGCGCAATCCGAAGCTGGATCCGGCGGAGCTGGCCGCCTGGACGACTGTTGCCAGCACCATCCTCAATATGGATGAAACCATCACGAAAGAGTGACTCCTATGGATGAAGAGAGACGCGAGATCTTGCTGGAGATGACCCGGCGGCAGTTTTTCGGCCGTACCGCGAAGGGGATAGGCGTGGCGGCGCTCGCCTCGCTGCTCGGTCCGAGCCTGATGGCGGATGGCCCGGTGGTAGATCCGCACGGAGATCGTCCGGCGGCCTCGCGGGAATGCCGAATTTCGCGCCCAAGGCCAAGCGCGTGATCTTCCTCCACCAGTCGGGCGCGCCTTCGCAGATTGAGTTGTTTGACTACAAGCCCAAGCTCAAGGATTTGCAGGGCACGGAGCTGCCGGACTCGATCCGCAAGGGCCAACGCATTACCGGCATGACCTCGGGCCAGGCGTCCTTCCCCGTGGCCGCACCTATCTTCAAGTTTCAACAGGCCGGCAAGTCAGGCACCTGGATCAGCGAACTGCTGCCGCACACCGCCAAAATTGTCGACGACATCGCCATCATCAAGACGGTGAACACAGACGCCATCAACCACGACCCGGCGATCACGTTTATCCAGACCGGGTTTCAACAGCCCGGCCGTCCCAGCATGGGCGCGTGGGTCACCTATGGCTTGGGCAGTGAAAATCAGAACCTGCCTGCGTTCGTCGTGCTGATTTCGCAGGCCAACGCACTGAACCCAGACCAGCCTTTGTTTTCGCGGCTGTGGGGCAATGGTTTTCTATCTTCCAAGTACCAGGGGGTCAGGTTTCGCGCGGGCGCCGAGCCGGTGCTGTACCTGGATGACCCACCGGGCATCAGCAGGGAATCGCGCCGCCACATGCTTGACTCGCTCGCCCAGCTTAACAAGATGTGGTTCGACAGTTACGGCGACCCGGAGATCGAAACACGCATTACGCAATATGAGATGGCCTACCGCATGCAAGCTTCGGTGCCCGATCTCATGGACCTTTCCAAGGAACCCGACTCTGTTTTCGAGATGTATGGGCCGGACTCGCGCAAGCCCGGTACTTATGCTGCAAATTGCCTGCTCGCCCGTCGCTTGGCCGAGCGCAACGTGCGTTTTATTCAGCTTTACCACCGCGGCTGGGACCAGCACAACGATCTACCCAGGGACATCGCCCTGCAGGCGAAGGGCACCGATCAACCCTCTGCGGCACTGGTTCAGGACTTGAAGCAGCGCGGGCTGCTGGACGATACGCTGGTGGTTTGGGGCGGCGAATTCGGCCGTACTGTCTATTGCCAGGGCAAGCTGAGCCAGACCAATTACGGGCGCGACCATCACCCGAAATGCTTCGCGATGTGGATGGCGGGCGGCGGCATCAAGCCAGGCATCTCGATCGGACAGACAGACGACTACTGTTACAACGTGGTGGAAGATTCGGTGCCGATCCACGACCTGCAGGCGACCATCCTGAACTGCTTGGGTGTGGACCATACCAAGCTGACCTTCAAGTTCCAGGGGCGCGACTTCCGCCTGACCGACGTCGCGGGCAGGGTGGTGTCAAAGGTGCTGGCCTAGCGTTACCTTTCGAGGAAACCTACAGCTCTACTACGTAGTCATTTGCATCTGTGACTGACCGCAGGTCGCACAAAAACGATCATTTCGATCTACAGGCAAGTGACATCTTTCACAAGCGAGCTGCAGGCGGCAGCAACAGTGGACGCAAAAAATAGAGCTGGACTTGCAGAGAAGAGAGCATGCTCGGCAGGGACGAAGGAGAGGACGCCGCACCAGAAAGTAGAAAACCAGGCCTAAGCCTCCAGGGATCGCAGAAAGCAGAGCCCATGTCAGCCTTTTCATATGCCTTAAGTGAGAATCAACCGAAACATATCCCACGGCGATTGCATGGAGGGCGAGGGGCAGTCCCGCGAACAATCCGAACATATGTCTCAGCGGTAAAGGTAAGGGCGACCTTCCAGAATGGGGATGATAGGCCCAGACTTGAACCTGAACGGCTACCAATATCAATCCAGCCAGAGCGATAGACCACATCGGGATCAGACTCAACAGCGGAGTCTGTCCATCTTCATCGACAAGGTCAGAGGATGCGGGCAAGAAGTTCATGGTATACCTCGTGTGAGAACCCTCGAAGTGAGAACGTACATCAAATAGTGTGTAGGTCGTTGCCAAAGGAACAAACCAGAAGAGCGCCATTAACAACGGATTGACATGAAGCGGTGTTCCAAAGGCCACATATTCGACGAGTTCTAGACTCCGCCATAGCAGTATGGCGCCGCCTGCCATATAGAAATAGCAAATGACCAACGAAGGAATTATCGATTGAGCCTGTCTGCGTTCTGACCTGTGTATTCGGGTCAACAGTGAGATCGAGAGCCTGGTGCTCTGCACCACATCTGAATCGTCTTCAGTTAGGGGCATCAGGACACAGGTTCTCCTGACTTCATCCTCAAGAGCCACGAGCTTCGCTTCACGCTCTTTGCGATTTGGCCAGCCAAGACCAAGCTTCATTGGCTTTGAGACGGCCCTCAAAATCGAAAAGACTCGCCTAACACCTTCAACTCATTCCTCCGGCATACTCGACGAACGTCTGTTACTGGCGGGAGGTTTCTACGAAGGGCTCAGTCTTCGCCAATTGCAATTCTGTCTTCTGAATCATCTGCAACCACAAAGAATCCGGATCGGAATTGAATACTGTGGCGGCGTCTGCCGGAAAAACGAACCACGCGCCCGATTGCGCTTCGGTCCGCAATTGATCTTGCGTCCATCCGGCATATCCCAAGTAGACGTGAAAAACGCCAGGGTCAGGCCGCGCCGAAATTGTTTGTTCGAAGAGCGTTTTGTCGGAAATCAGATAAACCCCACCGAAGATGTTCTCAGCCTTTTCCATCTTGGCCGAGGACTTAAACAATGCAAACACGGCCGAAGGTCCCACAGGGCCCCCGAGATAGACTGGGTCGGAGCGGTCTTTCGCGGCCTCGAGATCAAGAACCCGAGAAAGCGGGACATCGGTGCGCCGGTTGAGAATCAGTCCGAGTGCGCCTTTTTCATCGTAGCGAACCAGCAGGACTACTGTTCCTGCGAAATCCGGGTCGCCGAGGCCGCGGCTCGCCACCAGCAACTTTCCAACACCCAAATCCTGGGGGTTCTTGAATTGAATCGGAAGAAATAACGCCGGCAGCAATTCGCCTTTCGTGCGGAATGCCTTGAGCCATCGACTTGGCATGTTTGCCAGCTGGCTGTCGTACCAAGGCAATGCAGCAGCGACAGGTACGGGAGCGCCCGACCACGTATTCGGCTTCGGCACATCAAATTCCGCCTTGTGAGGGCTGACCCTTCCGGCTGCCGCCAAGGCAACGACCGTGAACAACATTGCGAACAGGAAACGTTTGCGCATGGACATGATCGGTATCCTTCCCACAGTAACGAACTGTGGCAAATTACAGGCTACAACTTAGCCACATTTATGGTGGCGGCAGTCATCGTTCCTGGAATGACCAGGAAGTCGGCAACACGGAAGTTGGCACATGGACGTAAAGTCGGCTCCGGACAAGTCATTTCCATGATCGAAGCGAAGTTCCTGAAAAACTGGATTTCCAGTGGCCGCCGGACCCGCACGGTGAGGCAACTTACCGAAAATCCGACTCACGGGAACAGCACACAGGCGGCTGCAGCGGGTAATGTGGTCGGATTGAGGACCTTCAAATTAACAATGTACTAGTTAACTAGTACATTGTATACTTCCGCACTGAGTGGATTAATCGTCCGAGATGCATGGTCTCTTGCTACCTGAATGAGTCACGGGCGGGCTGATTCACCGGCAGTCAAGGGAGGTCTCTATGTCCTTGCGAAGCGCTACCCTGTTTTTTGCTTGCGGAGTCGCAAACGCATTGTGTGCAGTTGCAATCGCACAGAGCGTTCCGTCCCAAAATCCTGACTTAGCCTCACCTGAGCAGACGTCAATCACTCCTGAATTGCCTTCGCCGTCCGGATCGTTTGGAGTCGGACGGATCGCCTACGAATGGACAGACGTCTCCCGGTCTGAGAGCCATGCGCCCGACTCTCAGGCGCATCGCGACCTGATGGTCTATCTCTGGTATCCCTCGCCGAGAAAAGACGTTGCAACGAAAGGAGAGTACTTGCCCGGTGCCAAGCAAATGAACGCAACTCCCGAGGTCCAATCTGCCATGAAGGGAGATTTTGAGACCCTTTGGCCGCTCGTCGTTTCTGGTTCCATCATCTCTCACGCCATCAGGAACGCTCCGGTAGCTAGGACACAGGCACCGTTCCCTGTGGTGATCTTTTCTCACGGCAATGGAGGTACCAGTTTCGGATACACGTCATTGATCGAGGACCTGGTGAGCCACGGATATGTCGTCGCAGCTGTGGAGCACACCTATACGGCGACGGCGGTTGTCTTTCCGGACGGAAGGATCGTTACCGCTTATCGAGACCCAGTGGCGAGCCGGTCTCCTGCCGAGGCATTCCAGCAGATGATGAAGGGGGCAGGCCTTCAGATAAACACAGGTGCGGCGGATTTGATCTTCGTGATGAACAAACTTAGCCAGCTGAACAATCAAAATGAATCAAACTTTCCCTTGAGCGGAAGACTCGATCTGACTCATGTAGCCGCAATGGGGCATTCGTCCGGAGGAGGAAATGCAGCATTGGCATGTGAACTGAGTGAGCGATTCAAAGCGTGTCTAAGCCTTGAAGGGCAGATGCCCCCAATTGCTGCCTTCCCAACCAATCCAGAAGGCAAATTCTTTGGCCGGCCTGTTCTTCTGCTAGAAGTAGATCATTCCGGGCAACACCGAGGTTTCGACGATGCGCAGAATGCCGAATACCAAAAGAAGAAGGAGGAGCAGCTTGAAAAGTGCCCTGCTGGAAGCTACGACGTGGTGTTGAAATCGGAAGGTCTGATGCACGGCAGCTTTAGCGACTTTCCACTCTTGATGGCGAATGGCCACGTAAAAGAAACCGAACTTGCTCTGGACAACTTACGGTTGATTGAATCGTACATCCTTGCCTTCCTCGACAAAAACTTGAATTCCGCAAAGACTTCACCGCTTTACAACGAAGCGAATCACTCGGAAGCCATTGTTAAGGCGTACGGTGGCTCCCCACCTTAGGCGCTTCCCGAGAAACGGGATTATAGGTAAGTTCCGGCCCTCTGCCGTTTTTGCTGTCGGAAAACTACTGAAAGGGCAATCCGGTGGAGAGTGTCGCATTGCCCCCTCTCCACCAGTTTCGAAGCGGGACTAAGAGATAACGGGAGTCAGTAGATCTGACAGACCGATGTTGCGGTACATTTCGGTACGAACACGATCTGCAACTCCGTTGACGATCTCCGCACCGTCTTGTGCGGGATCGATATGCACACGAAACGGGCGCTTACCGAAGGGCAGGTCCACAACGTTGACGATAGCTTTCGCGACATCGGCCACATCAGCGTCAGCAGGCGCGGTAGCGGCGAAACCCTTCATGATGTCGTTGCCGAGCTGCGCGTAGGGGCCATTGTCGTACTCAGCCTGGCGTGCCTTGTCTGCCGGCGAACCAGCATGCGCGAAGTGGTTGGTGCCGGAGGTGAAGGCCCCCGGAACGATGATGGAGGTCTCGACGCCCCAGCGATTCAGCTCTGCCGCATAGCTGACAGCAAGCGCATCCATAGCGGCCTTCGCCGCAAAGTAGGGCGAGAGATAAGGCGGCGTGCCTCCGCGCGTGCTGGTGCTTCCAACCCACAGAACCAGGCCCTTCCTCTGCTTGCGTAGCTGTGGTAGCGCTGCGCGGTTGACCCGCTGTGTGCTAAGCACGTTCGTGTCATAGACCTCCAGAAGTTGTTCCGGAGTGAATGCCTCCGCCGCGCCAAAGACCATGTGTCCCGCGTTGTGGATGACAACGTCGAGACGGCCGTCTTTCTCGACGATAGTTTTGATGGCCTGGTCGGCTGATTCCTGCGAAGCCACATCCAGCTCAATCGTGCGAAGGTCAACGCCGTTTTCTGTGGCGAACTGCTTCGCAGCCTCCACCTGTGCGGCATTGCGCCCTGTGGTCTCACGCATGCTGGCATAAACGGTGTGACCTGCGATGGCGAGGGCGCGTGCTGCGAGGGCGCCAAACCCGCTCGAAGCTCCTGTGATGACAATGATGTTCTTCATATCGATTCTCCTGTTCTTCAGTTATGGAGGAAGGGATACCCGCGAGCGATGTGCGCCGTTTATGCGAAGCCGCCGTTTGCGCGAAGTATCTGAGCGTTGACCCATCCGCCATCGGGTCCGGCAAGAAAGGAGACAACGTTTGCGATATCATCTGGCTGGCCGAGCCGCTCGAGCGGTGCCATGCTGCTGATCTGCTTGATCTGCTCTTCCGTCTTGCCGTCCAGGAAGAGCTCCGTCCCGACAGGCCCGGGTGCAATCGCGTTGACCGTAATCTTGTGTCCGCGAAGCTCGTTGGCGAGAACATGGACGAGGCCTTCAACGCCTGCTTTGGAGGCGATGTAAGGGCCGTAGGCGGGAAAGTTCTTCGCCAGGACGCTACTGGAGAAGGCAATAATACGGCCTCCCTCAGCTACGTGCTGCGCGGCCTGCGAGAGGACCAGAAATGTTCCGCGCAGGTTTGTGGCGATCACCTTGTCGAAGGTCTCCACGTCGCCCTTGGCGATGGGCGAAAGCGGCATGATGCCCGCGTTGTTTACCACGACGTCGATCTGTCCAAAGGTTTTGAGGGTCTTTTCGAAGAGTTGCTTGACGTCTTCGGGATTGGCAACGTCCGCCTGAACTGCGAGCGCACGTCCGCCGGCGCTGGTGATCTCGTTGACGACCTCTTCTGCCTTGGCTGCATTGCCGGCATAGTTGACGACGACACCGAATCCGTCGGCTGCGAGGCGAAGGGCGATGGTGCGTCCGATGCCGCGGGATGCGCCGGTTACGATAGCTGTCTTTCTCATGGTGGTTTCTCCTTTTTGGCGGCTTCTTCGAACTTGAAGTCCGTCGCTAAAAAGAGATTGAACCTGTCATAGCCATACGTCCAATGCATAGTGCTAATATTAATTATGCGTGTAACGCAGCTACGTCAGGCCGACCTGAATCTCCTTGTTGTGTTCTCGGTGCTCGCCGAAGAACGTAACGTATCCCGTGCCGCCAAGCGGTTGCTATTGAGCCAGCCTGCGGTGAGCCGTGCCCTGCAGCGGATGCGCGATACGTTTCACGATGACCTTCTGGTGCGGACCGCAAAGGGATATGAACCAACGCCGCAAGGGGAACGCGTGCTCCAGGAGCTTGAGATCATGTTGCCGAAATTGGACCGGCTCATCTCGGGTTCGACCTTCGACCCGGTGACGGAACATTGTTCCTTCCGGATTGCGGCGACAGACAATGCGACCTCGATCATCGCCCCTGTACTATGCCGCCAGGTTCTCCCGGTGGCGCGGCAGGTTCGCTTCATATTCGCAAGCTGGAGAGGGGATGTCTTCGAAGACCTAAGTCACGGTCGGCTGGATCTTGCCTTGATTGGCGATGAAGGCCATGTGCCCTCGCCGCTACTGGCCGAAGTCATCTATGAGGAGGAACTTGTCTGCATCGTGGCAGCCGACGCGCCCTACCATCGTCAACTCACGTTGAAGCAATACCTCGCCGCCGAGCATATCGGCGTCGACGTCGTCGAAGGTTCACAACATATACCGGAGAAACGTCTTGCAGCGCACGGCCATCGCCGTCGAACCGTGATTACGCTGCCATATTTTGGAGCAGCTACCCGGTGCATTCCCGGGACCAAACTGATTCTGACCGCACCCCAGCGATTCGCCAGAGCCGAGGCCGAAAACCGTAAAATCAAAGTTCTAAAAGCGCCGGGAGAGATAACTGGCTTCAAATACCTGATGATCTGGCATCCCAGGGTGAACACCGATGCCGCGCATGCATGGCTCCGGGGCGAGATCAGGAGAATCGGTAAGGTGATCGGCTCATGATCTTCGTGGCGCAACTATCGGATGCGCATCTTGGCGCACCGCTTGCTACCGGTCACGAGTAAACGGAGCCTAAGTCTCAGTTGGCGAGGACAGGGTAATCACTCATCCAGTTCAGATTGACCTGCGAAAGGCCATTAGTAGCCGTTGTGGTGAGGTAACGTTCGCTGGCGATAAGCCGACTCGGTACCAACTTGAGTTCGAGGACTGGCACGACAATCATGCGTCACCTCAGACGACCTTGATTGCCGTGCGGTGGCAGGCCATCGGGATCACACGGTCTTCGCAGATGCTTTCCTCGGAACGTCCGCTTTTGAACTGTCTTTCTCAGTTATGAACGCACGTCCGCGATGCCGAGGCCTCTAAGCTGTTGATTTCAAGCGGCTGACAGAGAATTCCTGTGGAACGTGACGTGCTTTCTCACAGTGGAAGCCGAAGTGTATGGAGGTTGATCGATGCGGATTCTGCTTCAGGATGTAGCCTACGCGCTGCGCCAGATTCGGGCAACGCAAGTCTAGCTGTAGCCAACATCGTTGTCGACGTTCCAAGCGGCAACGCAGCCCTCGATTCTGGACAACCTGGACGATCGCTTCATCTATTGAGCCCAGGGGTCCAAAGCTGCATAGTTTTTCGAGTAGCTAATGAAAACACGTTCAAAAGCGTTCGTTGGAAGCAGGCCATCCTCGCGGGGACTGGGACCGCTGCCAACTCCATTCATGGGTATTACGAATGACATCTGTCTCACCGGACATGCGCCCACGAGGATGTCCTGGGCGGGTAGAACAGCGAATCCCTGCTCCACTCCGTTGACTACGCGCTTGAGCACTGCAGCCCGGCTTACGTTAGCTCTCAGAAGGCGCGGCTGGGCCGCATACAGCAGTGCCGAGTTGCTCCCCGAATCCAGTCGAAGCAGCACCGGGGCCACATCGGCGGTGGTCAGCCGCACAGAGACAATCATCGGCCGCGTGAACGGCAAATCGTCTCGCGGACCGTGAGGCTGCTCGAGCGGGATATGTTCGCCCTTGACCGCCTGCGCAAGGGTCTTCGACTCATCAAGGCACAGGATTTGCCGGCGGTTATCGATGAGCAGATCGAAATGCGAAAGAAAGTTCTCACCCAGTATCCCGCGTATGCGAGGATCTGCCGCCTTTAAGTCCGCGATGTCCTGAATGACTGCGAGAGACTGTGGGACCGAATGACTTCCAACCTCAATCAAGTCAAGAAAGGCAAACGCGCTCCGGGATTGGGTTGCAACGCCGCTCACTCCCGTCGTCCCTTCGATTCTCAAATGAAGGTCTGAGGCAAGAACAGGGTCAATCGTCGTGATCTGGGAGCCTGTGTCAAGCAGGAAGTCGTAGGGCCCGGTGCGGTTTATCCGGACTCGGACAACGATGAGATCGTCTTGAATGCGACGCAAGGCTAAAGTGGCGACGTTCCCCGGGCAGCGTGGTTCAGCATGAAGCGCGGAAAGGGCTAAGGTGGCAAGAATCGCGGCGACAAAGCGTTTGACGAGCGACATTGAAAATCACCTCAGCCGTATTGGCTGAATGCAATGTCGCCCTGTGCCATCGCGGGGTAATGACGCAAGTCTGACGATTCTCTGAAAAGCGAGTGACGGATTCGTGACGGATCATAAGTTCTCTGTTTTCAAGTTTGAAGAGATCGAGGTCAGGGAGCATGAGTTCCTGCTGGTCAAGGGTGGAAAAGCCCTGCCGGTGGAACCGAAGGCGTTTCGCGTGCTTTTGTTTCTGTTGCGAAATCCCAAGAGACTGGTGACGAAAGACGAGATCCTAAGCGCGGTCTGGAATGACTGTGCAGTTTCTGACAACTCGCTCACCCGCAGCATTGCCACATTGCGCAGGCTGCTTGGAGATGACAGCCGTGAGCCACGATTTATCGCAACTGTGCCCACGGTAGGCTACCGATTTCTGTGCGATGTGGTGGCTGCGGAGCAAGACGTCCACGAGTTCGCATACGGAAGAAACTCATCTTCCGCCGGAGATCGATACCAATGATCGGCCCAGAGAAGAGGAGCAGCTCAAGCCACAATTCGACCCTGGCCGCTAAGAGGCTATCTGGTTTGTCCCTCGCTGGACTATGCATCTTGGCGGTCGGAATCGTTGCAGTGGGGTTCTTGATACGCCAGGCCGCCAGCACACGCGTGCACGGACCCTTCGTTCCACATCTGGCTACCGAAGAGCGAATCACCTCAAATCCGCCAGAAGCTCCCGTTGAAAATGCCGTTGTATCGCGCGATGGCAAGTATCTCGCGTTTCATGACAATTTGGGGCTTTATCTGCGGCAAATCGCGAACGGCGAAACCCGCGTTTGGGGCCTGCCGAAGGACTTCGTTGCGTGGCCCGATGACTGGTTCCCCGACGGTACCCATCTGCTGGTGACACGGAGAGAAGGCCCGTCCAGAACACTCAGTCTTTGGAAAATTTCCCTCTTGGGCGGCAATCCGGAAAAGCTCATGGACGATGCGGCAGGGGGATCGGTGTCCCCGGATGGATCCCGGATCGCCTATGTGCCCGGGCCTAAATTCGGAAGCGAACTCTGGGTCATGGACTGCGATGGAGCAAACGCCCGAAGAGTAGCCTTGGCCAGAAAGCCGGACCAGCCAAACCTGGGGGATGGCTGGATCCAACACGCTGCTTGGTCACCCAATGGCACACGTCTTGCGTACGTCGAAGCCCACTTGGCAGCTGCCCAGGCTGATCCCCCGCAGTTTGCTAACTCGCTGCTCACTCGCGATGCGAATGGTGGCGATTTACAGGTTGTGTTGAAGGATGATTCTCGGCTGCGGCCGGCCCTGTGGTGGACTGCGGATGGACGTATTCTCTTCGCCTACCTTAACAATCCGGCGAGCGAACGTGAAGATACGGGCGTTAACTCGATTTCGATTGACGAGCGCACAGGGAAGGCCGCCGCCCCACCGCAACGGGTGACCGAGGATCGAGGGTGGATTGGCGGTTTGAGTGCCACGTCGGATGGGAAGCGGCTTGTTGTATCGAGGGGGAACACAACGCGTCAGGTGTTTATCACCGAACCCGATCCGGGCAACCACCGGTGGAAGGCGCCTCGCCGCCTGACCCTGGACACAAACGAGAGTCTGGCCACGGCGTGGACCGCTGACAGCAAAGCAGTCCTTTTCGCTTCGGATCGAGATGGTACCTGGAAACTTTTCAAACAGAATATCGACGAGACCACAGCCGAGGTCCTCGTTGAAGGGCGCAGCATGCGTTTCCCGCGTTTGAGCGCGGATGGCTTACACGTACTTTATCTTGTTGAATCGCAGCGAGGAGATCGTTCGTTCCCTGCATCCTTGATGTCCAAGCCCTTGGCCGGTGGGCCTCCCCGGTTGGTTCTGCGGGAAAACGGAATCAGCAATTACCAGTGCGCGCGGGCTCCATCGCAATTGTGCATTTTCAGCAAGCTCGTGGGATACGATCACATTCTTGTCTCGTTCGATCTGGAGAACGGTCCAGGTCGCGAGATTACGAGAATTCCGCGTGGCGGATCAAACTGGAGTCTTTCCCCGGATGGATCGCGGCTTGTACTCGTCCTCGGCCCGCATCGAATTCGATTTCTCTCACCGGACACCGGTGCCGCTCACGATGTTAGCCTGAACGACTGGCCGGTGTTTAACGTCGACTGGTCAGCCGATGGCGCGAGGGTCTTCATACGGAGCATCACGCCGGCAGGCGTCCCCGTGATTCTTGCCCTCAATGGGGCAGGGAAGGCGGAGGTGGTCATTGAAGGGCAAGTGGATTCTAATTTTGCCTTCTTCATTCAGTCTCCCGACGGACGACACGGTGTTTTAGAGATACCAACCCCGGGCGACAATAATGCCTGGATGGTCAAGAACTTTTGACTCGCCCGCCGGCCGAGATCGCGGCGAAAGTGGAGAGTCAGTACTTCGCCATCAATCGAGCCGGACCTTGCTGGGAGCACATCCTGCAGACTCGCAAAGTGGGAGTCTATGTGCCAGGGGAGATCCCGGCTCCCGAGATGAACCTGATCGTATTGCTCGATGTGTAGCTTCGCCTCAGGTTGCCTGGTAGTGCTTGAGTGTCCGGATCGTTCGCTCGGGAGAACCTGTCAGCCGGAACTGGTAAACCCCGCCGCCGTACTGGCCGCCGCCATACGCGGCACTTTCCTGCTGGGGAGCGGCGCGTCCGACATAGATAACGGACCCCACCGGTAGTTCACCCTCTACGTAAAAATCCAGCCGGTTCCATTCCAACTTAATCGCCCCGCCGGCGCGATCTTCTGCGCGGTGCATCGAGGAAAGCTTCAAGTCGTCTATGCTCTTAGCGGGCCTTGACGGTGTCCACCACATTCCGTCAGGTTTGCCGGGTTGACGCTTACTCACCAAATTCTGAACGAAGCTGGCATGCTCTTTCCCGAAAGGGGCTTCCAGACCTTTTGTCTCGTAGCCGCGATAGACGGGAATGCTCCGCTTGGTCTTGAGCAGGATGTACACACCCTCCACAAAGGTAGCGGCCAGGTCAGCAGGCAGCGGTGCAAGGACGCCGGTTGCGCGATCACTTTTGAAGAAGAGCTGGGATCCCTTCCAGGCCGCGAGGGGTTCGCCATAGCCATCTGATGGGGCGCTCACATCTTTCAATAGCTCTTGCTGATATCTAGTTAGCATCGCGCCTCAGTTCAGGCGAAGCTAATTTATCACACTGGAAACGCCAAAACCGTTATCTTTCACGCACGGGCAGTCAACGGTCAGTCTTATGAATCGAGCGGAAGATCAGTGCGCCGAACTGGGCCGGGCGCTGGGTGAGAAATACGAGGTTATCCGGCGTATCGGCAGCGGTGGAATGGCCGACGTTTTTCTGGCCCGGCACGCCAGCCATGGAGCGCTGTTCGCCATCAAGGTCCTGGCCGAACGGCTGGCCGAAAACGATCGCGTGGTGGCGCGATTTGAAGAAGAGGCCAAGCTCGAAGCTCGCCTCTCCGGTCACCCCAACATAGTCCCCGTCTTCGACATCGGTTCCAGTGACGGACTGCATTACATCGTCATGCCTTACATCCAGGGCGAAGATCTGGCCAGTTTTGTGCGCAGAGAAGGGCGCCTGCGGCCCAAGGACGCGGCCAATATCGTCGCCCAGGTCGCGGAAGCCCTGTGCTGGGCAGAAGACAAGGGAGTGGTTCATCGTGATCTGAAGCCGGCCAATATACGTCTCGATACCTCCGGACGAGCCATCGTCGTCGACTTTGGCATTGCCAAAGCATCCCAGAGTTCCATCGGAGGGACGGACTTGACATTGCCCGGAGAGGGCCTGGGAACACCGTTCTATATGTCTCCGGAGCAGTTCCTGGGTGAGGTTTGTGATGCGCGCAGCGACCTGTATTCACTGGGGGTCGTGTTCTTTGAACTGTTGACCGGTCAACGCCCGTTTAACGGGGATAGTTTTCCCGCTATTCAGAGGGCCCATTTGTCCGTGGCCCGCCCGGGCATACGTGCCCATGATGCCGAGCTGCCGGCTGCCTACGAGGAATTGATTCAGAAGCTGCTGCAGATCGATCGCGCAAATCGCTTTCAAAGCGCAAAAGATCTCCTGGCCGCTCTCTCGCGTCTGGGAATAACTTCCGGACGCAGCGCACTGCTGCCACAATTCGACCAGGTCGTTACCTCGGACAAAACCCGGGTGAGCAGCGAGTCGCAGCCATCCGCTGCTGCGACTGGCCGCACAAATCGCCGCTGGATGTTGATCACGGCTCTAGGCCTGGTAACAGTCACTATCCTGGTAGGGCTGGCCGCGATCCTGGCCCTCAGCCGGCCCAAGAGAATCATCTCCGACGCCGCAGGATCCATGGTCCTGGTCCCGGCCGGAGACTTCATATTTGGAGACAATTCGCCACTGTCACCGAACCCGCAGAAGAAAATTGCTCTAAAAGGCTTTTATGTAGATCACACAGAAGTGTCGAACGCAGAATACAAGAGATTTTGTGACGCCACCGGTCACACGCCCCCAGGTTCCGCCACGTTTCTTTCTCGGCCTGACTACCCGGTGGCAGATGTAACGTTCGCAGATGCGCAAGCCTACGCTGCGTGGGCGGGAAAGCGGCTGCCGAGCGAAGAGGAATGGGAGAAATCAGCCCGCGGGACCGACGGCCGCCCCTACCCCTGGGGCTGGGATGCCTGGACGCAAGGAGTGCCCCACGAACTGCAACCGGTGGATTCATTTAAGGCTCGACAAAGCCCGGTGGGCGCGCTCAATATGGCAGGCAACGTGTACGAGTGGACCAGTTCGCCTTTTCCAGCGGGAAAGACGGACTATGCCAATCTGGAGCCGTTGGTCGGCACCGATATGTCAGCGGAGTGGTATTCCATCAAAGGAGGCAGCTTTTCCCGGAACATCAATCCCCTTCATTTTCTCTCCTACACGCGCGGGGGATTTCCTAAGAATAAACATTCGTCGTATGTCGGTTTTCGCTGTGTTCGCGATGTTCCCAAGTCTCCGTTGTGGGAGAGATTGCGGTCAGGGCTTTCGAAATGATAGGGAGCTGATGAAGATACTGGTGCTTCTATCCGTCGCTGTTGCTGTTGCATTTTGTGGGGGAACGGCAATGTCCCAGGAGGGGTTAACTCCGCGGGACGCCTTTTGGTCAGCCAGCGATCTGCAGGATATCGCCCCAAATCCGGCAGGCGCAAATAAGGACAAATCAACAACCAAGGAGACGGCGACCCCATTATCGACGAGCAAGAGTAAGGGAGGGGAGCATGCGAGTGACGCATCGCAGCCGATACCAAAGATGACGCCGACCCCGCATCTTGTCGCCTCCAAGGGTTACGGCGCCGAGCCCCATATGGTGAAATTCAGTAGCCCTTCGCAGCAGCCTCTTGGGCTTCGCTATGCCCTGCTCCAAATCGGCGGAAATGGTGAGCTCTCCGAGGTGTCGCCGGAAACCACGTTCCGTAGCGGCGATAGGGTGAAGATCAGCTTGATGGCCAATCAACCGGGGTACATCTATATCATCCAGCAGGGCTCGAGCGGCAATTGGCGGCCGTTGTTCCCGGCTCAGGGCGACTTGCCAGAATCCAACCGGGTAGAAGCTGGACACATCTACCAGGTGCCCTCAGGAAAATCATTCCAGTTCAACCAGCAAACAGGCGAGGAGCGACTGTTCCTATTGTTGAGCCGCCAGGTTGTCTCGGACCTGGACGGAGTGATTTTCACTTTGCGGCAGAAGCAGAAGGATGTCCCACCTTCCCCCAGCCCAGCTCCGGATCAAGTCGAAGCCACGAACAGAATCAGCGACGACCTGGTGCAGAAACTGCAGAGCCGCGATTTGATGGAAGTGGAAGACCCGCCGCAGGAAACCAAGGACCCCTCGCTGGGCGAGACCGCTATCTATGTTGTGAGCCAGGGAAAAGGAAACAGCGCCGCCTCGCAGGTGTTTGCCAACCTGGTGCTGGATCATCGATGAGATTGCTCTGGATGGTGCTCGTCACCGGCGCAGGCGTGCTCAACTGCTGCGCACAGCAACCAGGCCAAGACCAGCAAAAAGACCTGCAAATGCGGATCGTTGTCGAACAGCAAACCGGATCCGCATTCCGCATCGTCAGTCCACAGCATATTTTCAAGACCGGCGACATGATTCGATTTCGAGTAAGCTCCTCAGCCGACGGCTTTTTGTACGTGAGCGATCGTGCAGCTTCGGGAAAGTACAGTGAGTTATTTCCGGCTAAGGGAGCGGGCAACCGGCTTGAGCACGGCAAAGATTACCGGATCCCCGCAGCGGCCCGAGCGTGGTTTCGCATTGAGCCGCCTGCAGGGTACGAAACAATCTTCTTCACTTTCACTTCCTCCCCAGTAATACGCAGAAGCGAGCCGGGCAATCCATACGGGAAGCCGGCGCCCACGGGTGCTCCTGCTGAGCTGATTCCCCGCTGTGATGACGCTATGTTTCGCGCCCGAGGCGAGTGCCTGGATGTTAATGCAGGACCGAGTGCGGTTCCGGCCGGCACCCTGGCAGGTTCGGACGGCCTCACCCCGCGCGACGTGAGCATCGTTCAAGGGCCCGATAGTTCGGTCGTGACCCCCGCCGGACCGGGCGACACGCCGATCATCTACGAGTTTCGCATTGCTCACCGCTGACCTATGCACGCTCTCGCCAAATCGCTTCTCTTGTGGCTGTTAGCGGCCGGTCTTGCGTGCCAGGGACAAACTTCGGGGCCTCAGCAGCAGAGGGATCTTGACGTCGTTCCGGACCAGCCGGCGGCGCAGACCGCTCCGCAAATCCCTCGCAGCTACGCGCTGGTGGTGGGCATATCAAAATACAAGAACCTGCCGGCGAAGGCGCAATTGCAATATCCCGATCGCGACGCGGCGGATATGTATAGCACCCTCATCAGTGAGAAGGCGGGCCAATTCCCCGCGGAGGGTGTTCATGAGCTGATCAACGAACATGCCACCCTCGCCAACTTGAAACAAGAGCTCGAGACTTGGCTGCCGGGCGTCACTGGCCCCAACGATCGCGTCTTTATTTACTTTGCCGGCCATGGCTTTATTTCCGGGGGAAAGGCCTACCTGGCGCCCTACGATGTTGACCCGGCAAAGGTCGCCTTAACAGCGTTTCCCATGGATGAACTGGGCCAGGTAATAGGGAACCGTATCCACGGCAAATGGAAGGTCCTGTTGACCGACGCCTGCCATAGCGGCGCGATTACCCCCGAAGACGATACAGCCCAGGTAAACAAGAGCTTATTAGATCTGAACAGTTCCATGTTCTCACTCACCGCCAGCCGCGACCGCGAGCAGAGCTTCGAAAGCGCGCAGTGGGGAGGAGGCCACGGAATCTTCACCTACTATGTGATCCAGGGCCTCCAGGGCGAGGCAGATACGTCGGGAGACGGCGTGGTCACGGCGGACGAGCTTGCCGAGTACGTGCACACCAATGTCCGCCTGGCGACGCATATGCTGCAAAATCCAACGTCGGATCGCGGCAGCTTCGATCCCAACATGGTGCTTGCTTTCAACCCCGGTTCCGGGGGTGCGAAGAATTGCGCTGGTGCGGATTGCGCCGGGAAACTGCGCTACGGAACCTTCGTCATCGAGACCAACATGGATGACGTGGAGGTGTGGCTTGACGGTAAGAGCCTGGGAGTTTTCAAGAAGGGGGTGCCCCAGCGCTTCCCCGGGCTGACTCCCGGTCCGCACACGGTGAAGGGGGCACACCAGGGCTACGAACCGGACGGCCCTCGGGAAGAACAGGTCTACCCCGGCCAGGACACCGCTGTAGCGGTCCGCATCCTGATTGCCCAACGCCGCAATCATGCAGCCCAGGAAATCTTCGACCGTGGACTTGATCGCTACACCCGAGGCTTCGCCGCCAATTACAAAGTAGCGGCGGATGACTTCCAGCAAGCACTTGCGATCGATCCTGCTTACAGCCAGGCAGCGCTTTATCTTGGCCGCACTTATCACGCGTTGTATGAGGAAGACAAGGCAAAGGATGCCCTGAAGAAGGCGATCGAAATCGATCCCGCCTATCTGGAAGCCCGGCTCAGTTACGCGGCGGTCCTGCTTGACACCGGAGAGTTGGACGAGGCCATACGTCAACTGGACGCAGTGGCAAAGCAAGACCCTGGGAACGGCATGGCCTGGTACCTCGAGTCGCAGGCGTTTGTGCGCAAGGGAAGCTACGCCCAGGGGGTAGACGCCGGAAACCAGGCGGTCAAACTCACGCCGGCGAACGCGGAGGCGCATCTTTGGCTGGGCGAAGCTTTGCGACGAAATGGCCAATGCGACCTGGCCACAAGCCAGTACGACAGTTATTTGTCTTTGAGCAACTTCAATAGCGCGCTTGCGGGAAAGTTGAATTACTACGTGCTCGGCAGCCTCTTTGGCGCGGGGACCATGAAGCGTGCCAGCCAGCAGGATATCTGGCGCGAACTCCGCGCCCAGGCGTATGAAGGGATCTGTGACTGTGACTGGATGCGCAAGCGCTATGACGAGGCATCCGTGCAATGCCACAAGGCGCTTGCGCTTGTACCTCAGGATCTCTTCGCCAACTATCGCCTTGGCATCGTGTTCACCGAGCAGTACAACGCTATCGGTGGGCAGGCGCTGTTACAGGAGGCGCGCCAATATTTCGATGCGGTGATCGCTATTAATCCTGACACGGACGAGGCTCAAAGATCACGGAAATATGTCGCCCAGATTGACTCTGTGCTGGCCCAGGCACGACGTTAGCATAATCTCGACTCTAGGCGCTTAGGCGAGATTTACCAGGAAGATTGAAGTTTTCGATTGACCGCACTACCAACGTTGTCCTACAGTTCATTTGCCCTCACCTCCAGGCATAGTAGACGAGCACTAGTGGGCTCCGGCTTTTGTAACGATCTCGGCCACGTACTCACCATACGGAAAAGAGGCCGCTTGATGACCAGGTTCCTCGCTCTCGTTCTTACCCTAGCGCTTTTGGGTCAGCCCCTGTTACAAGCCGAAACCCCGCCTGCTCCGCAGCTGCAAATAACAATACTCGATGGTGAAGGTGCTCTTAACAATATCAAGCAGCAAACGGCGCGAGAGCCGATCGTTCAGGTGGAAGATGAGAATCATCGGCCAGTCGCAGGGGCACTGGTTATCTTCTCACTTCCGCAATCGGGAGCTAGCGGCACGTTCGCAGGAGGGAGCACCGAGTTCGATGGGGTAACGGATGCAGCTGGTCGCGCAACAGCCACTGGGCTTACGCCTAACAAAGTCATCGGGAAGTACCAAATTCAGGTAGATGCCAAATACCATGGCCTAACTGCGCATACTACTATCAATCAATCGAATTACATGGGTGCTAATGTGAGTGCTGCCGCACAGGCAGCCAGCCACGCGTTTCCCCTCAAGGCTGTGTTGATTGTCGCGGCAGTTGGTGCAGGGGCGGCGGTCGCTGCGGTGGTGGCGACGCGGAGCAGTGGCAGTGCTGGTGCCACTCTGGTTCCGGGCACGGGCACGGTTGGAGCTCCGCCGGCAGCGACTTTTCCTGCTCGCCACTAGCGGTGGAGAATCTATGTTTTTCGCTAACTAGCAGATCGAGGTCTCAGTTATGCCGTGCTTGCCGGAATTGGTGAAGACGCGCACAGCAATCGCGTGCGGTTTGCTGCTTCTGCAATTGGCGGCTTCTGGATGCGGCACGTCAGGAAGTACCTCGGGGAGCGGCCCTGCGACCTTCCTATCGAAGGGCCCTATCTCCGGGCCGGTCATCGGATACGCTTGGGATCGAGCAGCGTCCGGATTGCGACCGATCTTTGGAGTTTCAGGCGCCGCCCGCCTTGGAGCTGCGCTTTACGCGAACCAATCATTCAATGGGGCCGCTGCCAGCGTACGCAGGCAATTTGCTCTTCTGACCAGTACGACAGGGGAAGTATTCCTGACCGCTCTTCCCGATGGCCAGCCTTCCCTGCTCAGTCCTAAACTGTCCACGCAACAGCAGATCGCCTTGAGTCCTTCAGGCACTGCGGCCATTATTTATGCCCACGACCTGACGGCGATCACGCTTGTCACCGGTCTACCCACGTCGCCGGCCTTACAAACGATTCATTTGCCGGCCACCGCAGATCACGCTGCTGTTGGTGATTCGGGTGCGATCCTCATCGCCACGACGCAAAGTGATGGGACGAGTGCACTGCGGTGGTTAGCTGCAAGCGGCGCCACGGCTCCGATCACCACCCTGTCTCAGTTCGGCGCAATGGCGTTCTTGCCGAAAGGCACGAGCGCAGTGGTGGCAGACGCAGGCCAGAACGCAATAGAGCTTGCTTCGGGGCTCGGCAGTGCTACAAACATCTCGCAAATCGCCAGTAGCGCGGATGGAGTGGCGCGGCCGGTCGCTATCGCTTCTTCCTCCGATGGACGCTGGGCGATTATCGCCAACCAAAGCGGATCGAGCATCGTGCGCGTCGATCTCAGCGGCAATACACCTACATCCAGCGTCCAGTGCAGTTGTTCGCCTGCCCTTCTCGCGCCGATTGCAGGGAATGATGTCTTTCGTCTGACGGAACTCAGCGCTGGTCCCTTGTCGGTTTTCGACGGAGATGCCGCCAAGCCGCGAGTGTTCCTCATCGCCGGCGTGCAAGCAAATAGCTCTCAAGGGATGATCCAATGAGACCTCCACTCACACTCGTGCTGCGAGCGCTACGATGTGCCGCATTGATCATAGGCATGAGAATCACGGTTTCCGCCCAGACCTTTCCCAGCACCACATCCATTACCGCAAACACTCCATCCCTCGTGCTGCCGGCAACGCTCACATTGACTTCCATTATCAACCAACCCACACTTCCCGGTGGAGTGGCCACGGGAAACGTGTCTTTTACCGCCGATGGGAACTTACTGGGAACGGCTCCTCTTACCCGGCTGACGGCGACGCAAAGCTTTCCCAATGCGCCGACAACCTCCTTTACTTCAGAGCCGAATCCCGGGCTTGCCCCCAAGGGCATCGTTGCCGTAGATCTGTTCCACTCCGGAAAACCAGCTCTGGTGGTTGGAGGCGTCACTGATACCAGCGCATCCGTTACTGCCTATCCAAACATGGGGGCCGGCCAATTTGGAGGAGCCGGCACGCTCACTGGGCAACTGTCAACAGGTCTGACCATCGACGCTATGGCTAGTGGCAATTTCCTCAGCACGACCGGCATAAGCGCCCTGGTGCACCAGCAAGGTTCCTTCGATCAAGGTTACTACAATGTAGTGGGTGTGAACGAGTCCGAATCAGCGCTGGTTTTCTTCCAGAGTTTGTCCGGTATCTTTAGCCAGGCTGATACGGAAGAAATCGCGATCGGCGACTTTGACGGCGATGGGTATTCCGACATAGGGGTGATCATCTTCGGCGAGGATGGGACCTTTCCCCAAGTAGGCATCGCGCTCAACCAGGGCAACCTCAGGTGTTCCGGGCGAATTTGAGGCCTTCATGCAGGCCACCCTGCCAACCCCTCCGCCCAACTCAGGGTCCGTCGGCTTTTGTGCGGATGCCATCACGACGGGCAAGTTCAATTCCGCCTCTAGCGCACAGCTGGCGGTTCTAGGCCACTTCTACGGTAGCTGCGCATAACACCGCCCGCCCTTACACCTAGCTACGTGGCGCTATACACGTACACGGCTCCTGCTCCTGGCTTAATAGCGGCCAACAAAACAAGCCTCACTCACTCCCGAGGCGCCGTCGCACGTCCCGGGATTTTACGTCCGCTTGTTTTGACGGGTGGTGCTACAACAATACAGGTAGGTACCGACCAGAGCACGATTGCTGCCGCCGATTTCAATGGAGACACCAAGCTCGATCTGGCGATCGGTAGTAAATTGAACAGTCAGGTTCAAATTTACGATGGCAATGGCGATGGCACCTTTGGTGCGGCGGTAGCTACAGCGAGCACAATCGGGCTACCCTCCGCCATCACTATAAATGACTTCAATGGCGACGGCTTTCCTGATTTGGCGGTCACTCTTTCAACTGGAGGTGGCCCCGCCATCCTGTTGAATGATGGCACCGGGAAACTACAAGCGGCAACGCAACCTTTGGCTTCGGTTCAGCCGGTTGGCATCACGACTGCAGACTTCAACGGCGACGGGCTTGCGGACCTGGCATTCCTCGAGTCGGGAACAACGACCGACGTCCTTCTCAGTGACGAAGCCGCGCAGGCTACCCTGCCGGTCACAACGCCCATGTTGGCTGCCGGCTCCCACATGCTGAAAGCATCTTTCCCTGGCGACACGAACTTCCAACCCAGCACGTCGTCTGTGCTGACGGAAAACGTATCGAAAACGGTTCCACAGGTTACGTGGGCTCCCCCGCCACAAGATGTCACCTATCCTACGCCGCTAACCAACGCCCAGTTATACGCCACGTCTGATGTTGCAGGTGGAACTTTCACTTACAACTTTCCGGCTTCAGCCCACTGCAGCCCATCCTCGGTGACCGTGCCCGCGGGTTCGGCGGCATTTACCACCAACTGCACTCCGCTTCCGGGTCAACAGCTGATTACGGCGCTTTATAACCCTCCGGAAACTTTCGACTACGAAAGTAATGTCACCGCGCAGGCGACTCTCACGGTGAATCTGCCCACACCCAAAGCCACCGTGAACGTCCCCTCCAGTGCAGCTCCCGGCGATACCCCGTCCGTAGCGTTCACACTTGATTCTTACCCGGTCGCAGTCACGGTGACCATTACGCTGGGCTTCACAGACAGTTCCTCCAATCCCGCGAGCAGCAACGGATCAATTTGCTTCCTTAATATCCCGTCGAATGACACGACCAACTCTTCCACCTGCCCAACGACGGATCAATTCACGATAACTGCTGGAACTGGCGGGGCCATTACTCCGCGCACCTTTTCCGCTGGCGACGTTGCAGGGACTGTGCTGGTAACCATCAAACTATCCGCCGGCACCACCGACATCACCCCTGCCGCCCTCGTACCCCAGTCTCTGTACCATTGCACCCACAGTTCCGCAGATTCAGACCGCTAGCATGAACCCCCAGGGGGCAGAGGGTCTCCAGGTTGTGGTCGTGGGTTCCTCTTCCACCCGGGAGATCTCGTCCGCTACGTTCCACTTCACAGCGGCCGCAGGCAAAACTCTCAAGACGCCGGACGTTACTATCAGCAACATCCCGGAGTTTGCTCAGTGGTTTTCCAATTCCGGCTCGGCTCAGTACGGAAGCGCCTTCGCCTATACACAGAACTTCACGCTCGATGAGGACGCCGACACTGTGAGCGGTGTGAGCGTGGTACTGCAAAATTCGCAAGGTCCATCCGCAGCTCAACCTTCCCAGTAGCTTCGGCTGGAACGATGGCAAGGGTCTACTCTGCGACCAAGGCTGGACCCCGGCACCATGCCTTCCACATCGTCCGGAATGCTTCTCCCAGACCTTCCGCCGCTTTTTCCGCTTGTCCAAAAGGGGACGCGGCAAACCGCTCGCGCAAGGTAGATCGCAAAACGGCCAGCGACTCCACATCGGTCGCCAAATGCACTCCTCTGCTGACAAAACTCTCCTCATCTTTGGCTATAAAGTCGGTGAGTCCAAGATGACTCAAAACAGCGGTACTCTGCCTGCCGGGCGGTTTGAAACCTGCGAGAGTCAATGTCGGAACGCCCATCCATATGGCATTCAATGTCGTCGTAAAACCAGTGTATGGAAACGTATCAAGACAGAAATCCACTCTGTGGTGAAGCTCAAGACTGCTTCGCCGATCACAGCATATTTCGAAGCTAAGACGGTCCCTTGCTATGCCCGCGTTCTTAAACCAGTCACTCACCATATCAACCTCGCTTTGCGAGGGCATGTTCGCCAGCATCATCCGGGTAAGAGGCAAGGCACGCAGCAGTTGCCCCCAAAGATGAATCACCTGAGGGTTAAGCTTGGCGACACGATTAAAGCTGCCGAAAGTCACGCGCCCTGCCCTGAGCGCAGGCAATTCGTTCACCGCAGGGGCGTCTTCATCCGGCAAGAAAGTTGACACTACCGGCAAATGAACCAACTTCTCAGTAAACTGCGCACTGAACTCTTGTGGCGATAGAAATCGATCCGCAAGAAAGTAGTCCATCGCAGTTAATCCGGTTGTTCCTATGTAACCCATCCAAGTGGCCTGGATTGGCGCCGGTTTGCGGGCAAATGCCAGAAGCCGGTTGCGCGCGGTATGTCCGGAGAGATCGATGAGAATATCGATCCTCTCCTTTCGTACCAGGTCGGAGAGCGCTGCGTCCGATAAGCTTGCCACTGGATGCCAACGATGAAAGTACGACCGCATCCGGAGAGTGACTGCGTCCTCGATAACCTGGTTGGCAAACGCGTACAGACAAAACATAGGATCCTTTGCCAGACAGGAGATCACCGGCTCTATAAATGAGCTCACCGGATGAATGCGCAGGTCACCGGAGACGAAGCCAATGTTGAGGCATCGGTCGGAATCGCGAGAGTTTGCGGGCTCTATCCAGCTCATTCGCAGAGGTCCTTCGAAGTGCGCTCCGAAGCGACAGTGTTCGGCAAATAGATCGGGCGCTCTGATTTCCGGGTTGTGGGACAAGGTGAAGAGAAGATTGCTGTAGGCAATCGCGTACTCCGGCAGGATGGCGAGCGCCTGCCGATACGATGCTTCAGCGGCGGCCAACTGGCTCTGTTCCTGTTGCAAAGTGCCAAGGTTGGAGTATGCCTCCACAAAGCTGGGATCGACCGCGATTGCCTGCTGATACGAGGCTCTTGCCTCGGCAAATTTCCCCTGCTTCTTGAGCGAGTTCCCGAGGTTGCAGTGAGCCGGCGCCAGACCAGAATCGAGCTCGATCGCGCGACGGTAGCACTGCTCCTCTTCGTAGGCACGGCCTTGGGCTCCGAGCGCCAGCCCTCGGTTGTTATGGGCAAAAGCCAGTTTCGGCTTGAGCGCAATCACTCTTTCAAAGCAGGCGGCCGCCTCGCTTGATCGCCCATCGTCGTTGAGAATGGTCCCGAGCCTGTAGATTGCATCTAGAAAGTTGGGTTTAAGGCGGATGGCATCACGGTAGCAGGCTTCTGCTTCTGCAAGACTTCCTCGCTTCCGGAGAAGCGTTCCTAGCCGGCATTGCGCCTCCGCTATGTTAGCCTTCAGCTCGACAGCCCGACGGTAACAAGCCTCCGCCTCGATCCATCGGCATTGCTCCTCGAGAACCTCACCAAGGTTGTAATGGGACTGCGCCAGATCTCCTTTCAACTCGATGGCCTTGCGGTAGCACTCTTCCGACTCGGCCATATTGTCGAGTTTCCTCAACACTTTGCCGAGATTGTTATGGGCTTCGGCAAATTGCGGATTAAGCTCGATCGCACGGCGATAACACGCTTCTTCCTGAGAAGTGCGGTTCTGTTTACCGAGCAGACTTCCCAGGTTAACGTAAGCTGGGACAAAAGTGGGGTCAAGCGTGATAGCCCTGCGATAACAAGACTCAGCCTCAGACGGCTGTTTTTCGTAGAGCGCGTTACCCAGACAGTAGTGATATTCAGCACAATCCGAGCGGAGTTCGATGGCACGGCGATAGCAAGCCTCCGCTTCAGCGAGCTTACCTTCTCTCTTGAAAAGTTTGCCAAGGCTGTAGTGTCCCACCGGCGAATCGGGCTGCGTCCCGATGGCCCGGCGAAAACACGCCTCTGCTTCCGAGAAGCGTGCCTGCCCAGCCAGAGCCTCGCCCTGGAGCAGGTAGAATTCCGCTTCAGGCAATACCGAGGATACATCTCGGTCGAAAGCTCTTTGATCCCCCATCTAAGAGACTCCATCCTGTTCAATTAAGCAATGCTCTTTGCTATTTGGATATCGTGGCAGCTGGAAGCACCTTCTCTTCTCGGTCATGAAAGCTCAAACCGGGGGCTGGAGGCAACAAAATTCGAGGGCCGACTGCCGTGCGCGTTAGCTTGACGCAGTCATCGGAGACCGACTGGCACGTTTTTCATGCATGGTTTCATTGGTGTACCACTCTAGAAGGATCCTAGGGATCGCACCCGGTGCCAACGGCTAGCCGCGGTTGGTTCAAAATGACGAGTTCCAGTAAGGAGAACCATGGCGTTAACTTATGACATAGCAGCAGCTCGGCTCTTCGGATCCGTCGGAGGTCAGCACTTCTCGATGGATGCAGTTTCGGGTGGTGGTCGAGGTCGAGTCAAAGGCAGGCCCGATTCGTCGTTCGGAAGCCATCTCTCCACAACCCAGGAGAGCGCGAAGACGCATGTCAGAGGCGGCCCTCTGCCCTCCGGTGAATTGCGCACCGCTTTCATCGGTTGCGAGGCGTAAGCTCCCATACACACTTGTGGAGGCATGATCCGGCTCCTTGAGAGATGGCTTTGAGTTTACGGCTGAAGTTCGGCCGATAGAAGCCAGCATCACCGGCGAGAAAGCTGGCAGTATCATCAGTCAATGGCATTCTCTTCGCCTACCTTAACAATCCGGCGAGCGAACGTGAAGATACGGGCGTTAACTCGATTTCGATTGACGAGCGCACAGGGAAGGCCGCCGCCCCACCGCAACGGGTGACCGAGGATCGAGGGTGGATTGGCGGTTTGAGTGCCACGTCGGATGGGAAGCGGCTTGTTGTGTCGAGGGGGAACACAACGCGTCAGGTGTTTATCACCGAACCCGATCCGGGCAACCACCGGTGGAAGGCGCCTCGCCGCCTGACCCTGGACACAAACGAGAGTCTGGCCACGGCGTGCGTTACCGGCTCCGCAACCTATTTTGCCGGCGGCGGCGCTGCTCCTGCACGGCGACTCAAGAGGCTTCTCGCGTGTCAGGTTCAAGACCTCCTGGTACCCGGTTGCGGAGTCGGAGGTTAACCGCGCAGGCAGAGCGAACACATATCGGTCGTTGCGGCCCAGCTCGCTTGGCGCGAATGGCGCCGCGCCCACCGTAATCTTTGCATCATCCACCCTCCGCCATACTTCCGGCTTGAAGGTGAGGATGGGGATATCCTGGTAGGGATTCTCTGTTGTCCATTTGGAGTTGCGAATCGTGATGGACGGACCGTGGATCATTTGGCTTGTGCTCGTGACCATCCCGTCCCACTGCCCGGTGAGAATCGTGGACCCCCTCCAGCTCGCAGGCAGGCGAAAGCAAAAGCCGAATTGCGTGTTCTCGTAAATCAGGGCGGTAGGTGTCACGGTCTGTTTGGAACTCCCGCTCGGGGCGGGTTGCGCGCTTGCCCAAGCCGACGTCAGCAAAGCGCATCCGAGCAGGGTTGAAACAGTCGGACGTGGGAAGTTCATGGGGCCTCTGTTGGATTGAATCGGCTCAATTCATATGATACCGGCCTGGTGCCTTTCGAGAGTATTGTCGGCGATACTGACAGAACGATTATGGCAACACTGCGCCGCGCTGTTTACCGATGCGTTATTTCCGCATTGGCGGTTAACCGTCCACTACATCACTTCCCATAAGTCGACGAAGGACCTGCGTTTTCTCCGTGCTCTGTATCCTCTGTGGTCCAACCAGTTTTTCTTCACTCTTCTCGCAACAGCATTGCCGGCTCTGCTGAAAGGGCCCGCCGCGCCGGCCACGCTGCCGACACCAGTCCGATTCCAGCCATTGTCGCAACCACTCCCAGAATCACCAGCGGATCGGACGCCGTCGCTTCATATACGATGCCCGCGAGCACCCGGCTCGCGGCAAACCCCAGCGCGAGTCCCGCAATTGACCCGATGCCCAGCAGCAGCACCGACCGTCCCAGCGCTGCACGCAGAACGTGCCGGTTCTGCGCTCCCAGAGCCACCCGAATGCCCAGTTCGCGCATACGGCGCGAAACTGTATAGCTCGCCAGCCCGAAAATACCCGTGATCGCCAGCATCATCGCCAGCGCACCCAGCACGCCCAGCGCAACCGTCGATGCGCGCGCCGGAAAAGTCACGAACGCCAAAGAATCGCGCCACGGAACCAGGCTGAAGATCGGCAGCGCCGGATCGACCCCGGCAATCGCGCGCCTTACCGCCGGAATCATCTCTGAAGAGGGGCGCAGAGATCGAATCAGTAGCGTCGTACTGCTGTTCGGCTCCTGCACGATTGAATGGAAAACCGCCGGAGTCGGGTCTTCCGTCAGCGTCCCGTATTTCCCGTCTTCAACAATCCCGATAACCTGCGTAAATTTTCCCGGGGCCGTCGGATACGTCTTACCCACCGCATTCACCGTCCCGAAAAGCTGTTTCGCAAACGCCTCGTTCACAATTGCGACACTCGGAGCATTGCCGTCGTCATGCGCCGTAAAATCGCGGCCGCTCAGCAAGCGCGTCCCCGCCGTCTGGAAATATCCCGGACCCACCGAATACAGGCATGCCTCAAACTTCCGCGACGACGTATTAAAGTCCGTCGCTCCCGGCGGATAAATCGAAGTGGTGCTCCGGTTCTGAAACAGCGGCGTCGTGTTCGCCAGTGCAACGCTCTCCACTCCCGGTATCCGCGTCACAGCATCCAGCAGCCGCTGCTGCACCGGAGCCGAATCCTTGTACTCCGCAAGATTCGTGTCCGTCGTGGCAAACGTCACATGATCCGGCTGGAATCCAAGCGGCATCCCCATCGTCCGCGCCAGTCCGCGCAGCGCCACCAGCGATGAGGTAACCAGCAAACAGCACAACGCCAACTGCACCACCAGCAGCAAATCGCGAAGGCTGATGCGGCGCGAAACAACATCACCCGCAGCCCCAGACTTCAGCACCTGATTCGGATCGGTGCGCCACACCTGCCGCGCCGGCAAAATGCCGAACAGCATTCCCGTGAACAGCGCCAGCAACACGGCAAACAGGTAGACCATCGGATCCGGATCGACCAGAAATTCCACTGGAAAATTAAAGCTCGCACCCGGACGCCACGCCGACAAAAGATGCAGCAAAACGGCTGCCAGCACGGTCGCTGCAGCCCCTCCGATCAGCGCCAGAAAAACCGACTCAGTCACTAGCTGCCGCAACAGCCTCACGCGGCTCGCTCCAATCGCGACGCGAATGCCCAGCTCGCGCGCGCGATCCGCCATGCGTGCAGTAAACAATCCGCCAAGATTGGCGCAGGCCGCAAAAAGCACCAGCATCGCCATCAACATGATGCCCGTAAGAAAGGCGCGCGCAGGAATCGCATCAGCGAACATACCCGCGGGCGAAACCCGCAGCCGCGTGTCCTTGTCGTCGCGAGGATATTGCCGCGCAAGCTGGCTGCCAACGTTGGCCAGATCGGCATTCGCCTGAGCCGCAGTCACGCCCGGCCGCACGCGCCCCACAATCCACTCGTTGCGGTCGCGACGCTCGCCGAGCCAGTTCCATCCCTCAATCTCCGGAGCATCATGCACCGGTACCCACACGGCCGGCCAGATGATCCGCTCCGTCCCGTTGAAGTGCCGCGGCGCAACCCCGACCACCACAAACGGATACTTATTGATCTTCACCGTCTTCCCGACAATGTTGCGGTCGCCGCCGAACTGCGTCCGCCACTGGTCGTAGCTCAGAACCGCGTACGGCTCGCCGTTCACCTTAGTGTCTTCCCCAGGCGTGAAAAAACTTCCCAGCTCGGGCTGCACGCCAAGCATGCGGAAATAATTGCCGGAGACCTCATATCCGAACACCGGCTGGGCTATCCCATCGCGTCCCGGAGACGCGAGCGCGAAAAGAGCGATCCGCGCGACCGCAAGATCCGAAAATGCCTTGTTACTGTCGCGAATGTCTTCGTAATCCGGATACGAGAAGGAAGTATCCGTGGTCCCGCTGGTGAGCGAGTACACCTGCCTGGAATCGGGCACCGGCAGCGGATGCAGCACAATCGCGTTCATCACTCCGAACACGACCACATTCGCGCCTATTGCCATCGTGAGCGTCAGAACGGCCGTAATCGCGAAGACAGGAGAGCGGTGGAGTTGCCGCATTGCATACTGCAGATCGGCAAAGAGAGTGCGCATGGCGAGCACCTCGGAGCTTTGTACGCGAAACCAACCCCCGCGGTTCCCTTTTTCCTTTCCTCTTTTCCCTTACCCCATCCTCACTCGCCGCTCTTTCATCAAGCTCCTTGCGCATCAAGGATGTTGAGCGATGTCAGGGCAAAGCGTTCGTTGAGCTCTGGTTGAGCTTGCGAGGACTAGTGCCGGGGGAAACGCGCTTACGTTGAGTCATGTCCGGGTGGTCGCCAATCCATCCGCCAATCCATACCAGTAAAAAGTTAAGGGAAGAAGCAATCGTGTGAGGAAACCTTCTATCTGAACACTGCCTTTCATCACGATTCAGTCACCCGAAAAACCCGCAACCATGCTTTCACGCTCTCAGAAGAGGTGCAAGCGAGATGTCGCTCTACGTAGCACGTCATTTTGGTACCGGCGGGTTTGAACCTTCTGCTGCACGTAACGTCCAATGGATATTGCGGGCGGGACGAGAGTGTCAGAAGGGGAAAGCCCCTCTTTATGCCCTTTGAAACCCAGCAGACACTGGCTGTAGAATCTGAACCTTCAGACGGAGTGAGCCGTCAGTGTCTTCGCGAATAAGCGTAAGTCGCCTAAATTGCGATCAACTGCTGCAATCTCCGGTGCTCAAATTGAGCCAGCATCGCGGCCCGGTTATATCCGCCAGAGTTTTCGGAAGGATGGTGCCTATGAACCAAACGGTCCGGGATTCACGCGCAGGAATAAGGTTCCAGCAGATGTGGCAAGATTTGAGCTACGGAGCACGGTGCCTGCGCCGGTCACCAGGGTTTTCGATTGCGGCAATATTCGTGCTTTCTCTCGCGATTGGCGCCAATACGGCAATCTTCAGCATAATTGAAGGAGTGCTTCTACGGCCTTTGCCTTACGGGAATCCAGAACAATTATGCGTGTTGTGGAAGTCCCTCCCTCAAAAGAACATCGAATGGGATTGGACCTCAGCACTTACGGTTCGCGACTGGCGCGAGCAAACTGAAGTGTTTGAGGACGTGGCAACGGTGTTGCGTCCAGAAGGCTCAAAGGTCACATTGCGGACCGATTCTGGTTCTGAAGAGATTCAAGGATCGATTGTCTCGGGAAACTTCTTTGATCTCCTGAGCGTCCGGCCCCTGCTGGGCCGCACATTCTCTCCTTCCGAAGCGCAACGCGGAGAGAACGTAGCAGTGCTCAGTTACGGAATGTGGAAAAGGCATTTCGGCGGGACGAGAGCAATTCTGGGTAAATCAATTCCGATTGACAATCGGAGCGTTTCCATCATTGGTGTGATGCCTCCTGATTTTCAATATCCGAACAAGCAAGCGGAGCTGTGGATGCTTTTGACGGCCGATCCCCGATGGCCGATGTTTCAGAAATTCCGGATCGCCGATGCGTTCAACGGCCTGGCACGACTCAAGCCGGGACGGTCAATCGAGGAAGCCAGAGCGGAAATGAAGGTGGTCTCTTCCAAACTGGCGAAGCAGTATCCGGCAACAGATACAGGACTGGACGTAGAGGTTTTACCGTTGTTCGACCAAATCGCGGAGTGGCCTGTCCGTCGCGCCCTCTGGATTCTCGGAGGAGCCGCTCTTTGCGTGCTGCTGGTTGCGTGCTCGAATATCGCAAGTCTTCTGGTAGCTAGAGGCGCGAGACGTAGGAACGAAATAGCAATTCGTGCTGCCCTCGGCGCCGGACAATCGCGACTCGTCTGGCAGTTGGCCACTGAAAGTCTCCTGTTGTCGCTGGCAGGAGGAATCGGCGGAATCGTACTCGCGTACGCTGGACTCCATTCACTGTTGGCGCTTGTGCCTGCAGATCTTCCGCGCTCAGATGGAATCGGGATCAACGGCGTTGTCCTTGGATTTAGCTTCGGTCTTTGTCTACTCACTGGAATAATCTTCGGGCTTCTTCCCGCTTCGAAAATCGCCCGGGGTCAGGCGTGCTCCGGCTTACAAGATCATCGGCGTGGGATGTCGGCGGGGCCAGCGGCCCGGCGCGTCCGTGGGGTGTTAGTTGCAACACAGTATGCCGTTGCTATTGTGCTGCTGACAGGGGCAGGGCTTCTTATTCGCAGCTTCCAGCTTCTCAACTCAGTTGATCGGGGATTTGATACGACTCATCTTTTGACCGTCTCGGTGCCGCTTCCATACGAGAAGTACAAGGAACCGGCGCGCGGGCAGGCGTTCTTTGACGAGGCAGTTCAAAGGCTGGATTCTATACCGGGTGTTGAGGGAGCGGCCACTGGCTCTGCGGTCTTCGACACCTTTCAGGGAAATGTTCCAAATGAAAATATCGTCGTGGAAGGCGAGCCTCTTGCTCAGGATCCGACACATCATGAACGAAACATTGTTAGCGAGAATTATTTCCGGCTCCTGGGTATTCCCCTGGAGGAAGGAAGGCTATTTACTGCCCAGGACGCAGGGGGTAAACCGGCCGTCGCGATTATCAATGAAAGCATGGCTCGTCACTTCTGGCCGTCGGAGAATGCTATCGGGAAACGGTTCAAAGAAGTTCTTCCGGGTATGGACAGGAATTGGACGACCGTAGTTGGAATAGTCGGAGATATCATTTACAACCGCGACGGCGTCAAACTGCCCGTGTTCTATTGTCCGGAACGGCAAGAGTATTTCACCGAGCAACAAGTGATAGTCCGTACCAAAAACGATCCGAAAACCTTAATTGCAACGGTGCGGGAGAAGCTGCAGTCGATTGATCCAGCTTTACCCCAATTCAAGATTGCAGCAGTGGATGACATGCTGGAAGCGCAAGACACACCGAGACGCTTCCAGATGGAGCTGATCGGAATTTTTGCGGGAATTGCCCTTGTGCTCGCTGCCACTGGTCTCTATGGTTTGATGGCCTATTCCGTTGAACAACGAACCAAGGAGATTGGAATCCGGTTCGCACTTGGAGCGACGCGAGGGACCGTTGCACGCATGGTGTTGCTGGAAGGGCTGGCATGGGGAGCTGGCGGAATCGCCGTCGGAGTCACGGGTGCGGTTGCTTTCGGTAGGGCGCTTTCCGCATCACTTTACGGTGTTTCAGCCACTGACCCCGTAACGTTATCAGCTGTCATTGCTTCATTAGCCTTCGTAATGCTCACGGCTTTGCTGTTTCCAACTCTTCACGCAAGCAAGATTGACCCCACCGGGGCAATTCGTCACGAATGACAGGACTGCTGCCGGAGGCAACCCAACGCGCTTAACCCGGTTTTCCGTTCCACTGCACCTGAAACCCTAGTGTACTGCGTCACTAATAGAGGCGAGTATTTCTTGCCCTGCCACAAATGATCGGGTGCCCCATGCGGCTACCGCGGGTGAAACATCTTTCTTCCCGCGGTATCCGCCCCATCCTTCGCGCTATTTGCGAAGGGTGGGAAAGCAGGCCCCCCGGCCACGCTCGACCATTTAACGGTACTTCCTGTCTGCCGTGAATTGGGCTCGCGCGATCCCCTGGTTCCTCAAGATTCGGCGACAGCTTTGGTCCCTCTTGAGCCTCGCATCGAAATGAGACTGTTAACTACTAGTTAAATACCCCTTTATCCTCATCTTTATTTGCAAACGCGATGGACGCTGCAAGTATGCGGTAATACCTTCCTAATTAGAGTCCCCCACTGGTAGATCCTCCGACGCCCCATTAACCGGGGACATGGAGACGTGCGGGCAAAAATGAGAAAGCACCCTTCATCAATCGAATCGACACGCCGCTCCGCCGCTGATAGAACGCGGCCCCTGGGCCCGGCAGACGCATTTACGTCTGGATTATCCGCCCCTCGACAACAATGCCAACCGACCAATGATTTTCGACACCAATTCGAAATCGTGCAAGCAGGCAAACATGAAATCTACCCTCTGGTCTGCGGTACCGGAATCGGAGCGCCTGGCCTGGGAAGAGTCACATGATGAATCGACAGCTGAGGAAACAGCCAACGAGAAGTCAATGCAGGGGCAGACTTAGTATGCTTAGTATGCTTTCTTCGCACATTTCTACAGGGAACCTGGAAGGAAACGCCCCGCTGAGGGAACAACCATTGCAGGACTCATCCCAACGAACATGAGCGTCGGTGTGTCTGATTTGAAACCTGGCACCGTGCCGCTTGGACGGATAAGGCTCACAAACGTGCGGAACTCAGTCCACCATCCCACTAAATGGCTGGGTCGATGGCGATTTTCCCGCTACACTGGTTGGTGAGCCCGTGGCCCAAGCGTCCTCTTTTCGCTTTTCCAGGTCGAAAACCGCTACCCTCTCTATCCTTGCGGTAGCCGCGCTTGCAGTTTGGCCAATCAGCTCTGTCTTCCATAGGACCCCACACAATACCGTGGAATTCAGCCGGGACATCCGTCCCATCCTGAACCAGAATTGCGTTGCCTGCCACGGAGGGGTGCGCCAGAAAAACGGCGTTTCCTTCATATTCCGCGAGGAGGCGCTGGGTACGGGTAAGTCGGGACGGACCACCATTGTGCCGGGCAACCCCGACGCCTCAGAGTTTATGGCCCGCCTGACTTCTACCGACCCCGAGGCGCGCATGCCTTATCACGCACCGCCGCTGCCGCCGCAGCAGATCTCCCTGCTCCGCCGGTGGATTAAGGAGGGAGCCAAGTGGGAGGACTATTGGGCGTTTGTCCCTCCGGCGCAACAACCACTGCCTCAGGTAAAGCATCCTGATTGGGCGCGCCAGCCCATGGACCGCTTTGTTCTGGCACGGTTGGAGAAGGAAGGGCTCGCGCCTGCTCCGGAATCCGATAAGGCCACCCTTTTGCGGCGAGTGTCTTTCGACCTTACCGGCTTGCCGCCCACCCCTGAGGAGGAAGCCGCCTACCTGGCGGATTCCTCGCCGCTCGCCTACGAAAAACAGGTGGATCGCTTGCTGGCCTCGCCCCACTTTGGCGAGCGCTGGGCTTCCATGTGGCTTGATTTGGCGCGCTATGCGGATAGCAAAGGCTACGAGGCGGACTACGATCGTCCCGGCGTCTGGCCCTATCGTGACTGGGTGATCGATGCCTTCAATCGCAACTTGCCCTACGACCAGTTCGTGATCAAACAGCTGGCGCGGCGATTTGCTGCCCCATGCCACCTTCGAGGACCGGATCGCCACTTCCTTCCACCGTCAAACCCCCAACAACGACGAAGGGGGCACCGACGACGAGGAATTTCGCATGGTCGCGGTGATGGACCGCGTGGCCACAACCTGGTCGGTGTTGAACGGCCTCACCATGAATTGCGTGCAGTGCCACTCCCATCCTTACGATCCCATTCGCCACACCGACTATTACAAGTCGATGGCGTTCTTCAATACCCAGCGCGATGCGGACCTCATGGATGACTCGCCCGACGCTGAGGGTTCCAAAGGAAAAAGCCCGCTACGCGGAAGCGGCACAGTTACAGCAACAGATGGCCGGCCTGCTGCAACCGATGGAGGCCTCAGACCGCCAGATGGTAGCCCAGGCGCAATGGAAACCATTGCTGATCCAAAACGCCGCGGCCAACGAGGTCCTGGCCCTGGAACCGATGCTTCCGGAAATGGAGAGCAACCTGGTCAAACTGCAAAAAGACCCAAAGCTCGCTCCGGACAAAAAACAAGAGGAGTTGAAAACTCTCCGCAAATCCATCAGTGACACCAGGGAACGGCTTGCCCATGCCAAGGCTGCCGGCGGGCCCGCGAGAACGTTCACCCTCCACGATGGCGAGGCGCTGGCGAACGCAGACACGCCGCCCCAATCTTTTTACGAGCTCACCGCGAACGCCAACCTCCCTGTTCTGACGGCGATCCGTATCGAGGTGCCGCCGCTCGACCCGGAAATGGCGCGGCACACACCGGAGAACGGCTTCATCGTGGATAAAGTGCAGGCTTGGGTAATTTCGCCGGGAGGCGAAAAACGCAAAATCGCCGTACGCTATTTCCTTCAGGATTCGGAAAGGAATCTGCAAGCTGCATTGCTCCCCAATCCGGAGAAAAAAGACCCGGACGCAAAAGCAAAAGACACCGATCCAGACCCGAGCGCATTTGCCGCTCTTCCCAAGCTCTTTCGTACCCGCTGGATCGTCGCCGTTCTCGCCGAGCCACTGCACGTGGGTGAGGGGAGCCGGGTCCAGGTCGACCTGAAGCAGCAGAAGCTCATTGACTCCAAGCCTGCTCTCATCCAGCGCGTGCGGCTCGCTGCGAGCGGAGATCCCGTCTGGACCTCTTTGAGCCAGGACCCTGCCCGCGCCCAGAGTCTCGCCCGCCTGCACGAGCTCAATCAGGAACTGACAAAAATCCCTACCGTTCCGCTGCCGGTGATGGTGGAAGAGCAACCCTATGAGCGAAGGTCTACGCTCGAGTTTGAGCGCGGTAATTTTCTAACCAAGATCGGTCCCGACCTCGCGCCGGATGTACCCGGGATTTTCCCCAAGCTTCCGGCGGGAGCGCCGCGCAACCGGCTCACCCTGGCAAAGTGGTTCTTTTCCCCGGGTCAACCGCTCACCGCGCGCGTCGCGGTCAACCGCTATTGGGAAGAGATCTTCGGAACAGGCATCGTCGAGACCCTGGAAAACTTTGGCAGCGTAGGCGAGGAGCCCAGCCACCCTGAACTCCTGGATTGGCTTGCTCTCCACTATCAGAACGACCTCCACTGGGACACCAAAGCGCTGCTGCGTGAACTGGTGACGAGTGCAACTTACCGCCAGAGCGCCGCCACAACTCCGGCTCTTCAGGCGAAAGATCCTCGCAATCGCCTGCTGGCTCATGGTCCCCAGCTGCGGCTGAACGCAGAGATGGTGCGCGATCAAGCCTTGTTGGCCAGCGGCCTGTTGAATATGACGATGGGAGGACCACCGGTCATGCCTCCCCAGCCCGCGGGGATTTGGAATTCCGTCTATAACGACTCCAAGTGGATTGACGCGACCGGACCCGACCGCTATCGCCGGGCCATCTATACCTTTGTCAAGCGCACCGCCGGCTACCCGAGTTCGCTCATCTTCGATGCTTCCGATCGCGATACCAGCCTTCCACGGCGCATAGCGACCAACACTCCGTTACAGGCCCTGGTGACTCTGAACGATCCCGTGTATGAGGAAGCCGCCCGCGCGCTGGCGCTCCGGGTGATCAAAGACACCGCCGGAACATCGAGCGCCGGCGACATTCTGGATACCCGGCTTACTTACGAAGCCCGCCTGGTCTTATCTCGGGATCCCACCGCCACCGAGCTGGCTGTGTTGCGCAAGTTCTACCAGGATGCGCTTGCCATGCGCAATCGGCCGGCCGTGGTGAAAGCAAACCTGAATTTGTCACAAACATTGTTAGGCAAGAGAGTTTCCGGGGGAGAACTGGACGCGCTTACGGCAGTGGGCAGCGTCCTGTTTAATCTTGATGCCGCGCTGGTGAGGTGATCGTCATGTCAGATTCCGATGTATCTGCGGGAAGCTTGCACCGGGAAGAGCGCTTCGCGTTATTGCAAGCGCAAACCCGCCGTCATTTTCTGCGTAGTTTCACTGCGGGCGTGGGCTCCATGTTTCTGGGCACCTTGGGTTCGCCCTTTGTCTCTACGGTGGGAGCGGCCGAACGCGGCGTCGATGGCAGTCCGCGGCTCGAGTTCACGCGCGACCCTTCTCATCCTCTCTCCGTTTTGCCGCCGCAATTTGCCGGCCGCGCCAAGCGGATTATTTACCTGCATATGGCGGGCGCGCCCAGCCAATTGGAGCTTTTCGATTACAAGCCCGATCTGACCAGGCTCGACGGTCAGCAATGTCCTGCTTCGTTTTTGGCGGGCAAACGGTTTGCGTTTATCAGCGGCGTCCCTAAGCTTCTGGGCGCGCAATACCCATTCCATCAGACAGGGAAGAGCGGTCAATGGATATCGGACCGCTTGCCACACCTGGAAAAGCACATCGACGATCTTTGCCTGATCAAGTCGATGCGTACCGACCAATTTAACCATGCGCCGGCACAGTTATTGGTCCAGACCGGCAATGCTCGCCTGGGTTATCCATCGATGGGTTCCTGGGTGGTCTATGGGCTGGGCACGGAGAACCAGAACCTCCCCGGCTTCATTGTGCTGGTCTCTGGCGGCAACCAGCCGGATGGCGGCAAGCAACTTTGGGGCTCAGGCTTTTTGCCCAGCGTATATCAGGGGGTGCAGTGCCGTTCCCACGGCGAACCTGTGCTCTACCTGGAAAATCCTCCGGACGTGAGCCGGCAGTTGCGCCGCCGCATGCTGGATGCGGTGGACGAGATCAACCGCCAGGCCTACGCGGAGTTCGGCAATCCAGAAACCGTGACCCGCATCGCGCAATACGAAATGGCGTTCCGCATGCAAATGGACGCTACCGACGCCATGGACATTCACAAGGAGTCCGCAGCCGTGCTGGCCGCTTACGGTGCGAACCCCAGCGAGTCCAGTTTCGCCAACAATTGTGTCGTGGCGCGTCGCCTGGCGGAACGCGGTGTGCGCTTTATTCAGCTCTATCACTGGGGGTGGGACGACCACGGAACTTCAGCCAAAGATTCCCTGAACATCGGCTTCGCCGACCGCTGTCGCGAAACCGATCAGCCCATCGCGGCTCTGCTCACTGACCTGAAGCAACGCGGCATGCTCGAGGACACGCTCGTCGTGTGGGGCGGGGAATTCGGGCGCACCTCCATGCGCGAAAATCGCAACGGACAGGTGATGCAATTTATCGGCAGGGACCACAATCCGGCGCTTTCACGATTTGGATGGCCGGAGGCGGCATCAAGCCCGGCATGTGTTACGGCGAGACCGATGCCATGGGCTACGAGATCGCGAAGGACCCGGTGGAGGTGCGCGACCTGCATGCGACCATACTTTACGCATTGGGTTTCGATCATCACAAGCTCAACTATTCGTTTCAGGGACTGGAGCAGAAGCTTACGAGTGTGAAGCCGGCGCGCGTGGTAGCGGAGGTTTTAGCTTGATTCCGTTTGCCGGCGCGTTCCGTGATCGAGGCCAAATGGCTGCATGACAGTTCCGCTTCGCCAGGCGCCATTGCGGCTGCGCCTTGGTCTTCTCGCGCTCGCGCCGATTCTGCTGCTCTCCGCATTGCTCACTCTCTTTCCTCCGGATGGAGTCGAGCGCGCCTCCTTGGCACAATTTATCGGCCGCTTTCATCTGCTGACTGTGCACCTTCCCATTGCCCTCGTCCTCCTCGTGCCGGTATTGGAATGGGCTGGAAGAAATCCCCGCTTCCCCCACCTGCACTCCTCCGTCGATTTCCTGTGGCCGCTGGCAATCTTGAGCAGCCTGGCGGCAGCCACCCTGGGATGGTGCCTGGCACGAAGCGGCGGATACTCAGGACGGCTGGTTACCCAGCACATGTGGGGAGGAGTATCGCTTGCAGCCGCCTGCTGGCTCTGCTGGATGTTGCGAGGTTACTTCCACGGTCCGCGACTCGCTTATCCGTTCGCCTTGCTGGCCACGGTTGGGCTTGTGTCGTGGACGGGCTATCGCGGCGGCCAGCTATCGCAAGGTGAAAATCACCTGACCGAATACATGCCGGCAGGGCTGCGGCAATTGATCGGGCTCTCGTCTGGCTCTACACCTCTACCCCGATCGAATCCTGCTTATTTCTACGGGGCGCATGTGGAGCCCATCTTCATCACACACTGCGACTCCTGTCATGGTCCGGATAAGCAAAAAGGCCGCCTGCGGCTGGACACTTATGAATCACTCATGAAGGGAGGGAAGCACGGCCCTGCAATCAAAGCAGGGAACGCGAAAGGCAGCGAGCTTCTTCGCCGGGTTACGCTCTCGCCTTCCGACGATGATGCCATGCCTCCCCAGGGGAAGCGTCCGTTGGCCGCGAATGAAGTGAAGCTGCTGGAACTATGGATCGCCGCCGGCGCTTCGTCCACTCTTCCTGCCGATGGAATCAAGGGCGCGCCTGTGAACGAAGTCCCGGCAGTTGCTGAGGTAACCTTCCCGGAAATCGATCCAGCCGCGGTTACACAATCGCGCGCTCCTCTCGCCCAGCAGGTGAGCCAACTGCAACAACGCTTCCCCGGCCTTTTGGAGTACGAGTCGCGAGGCTCCGCCTATCTGGCATTGGACGCCTCCGCTCTGGGACCCAGGTTTGGAGACGATGACCTGGCTGCTCTGAAACCCCTCAGTGCTCAAATTGTGATCGCCGACCTTTCCCGCACTGCGATCACTGACCGGTCGGCTCCTTTGTTGGCCGCGATGAAACGCGCGCGTGTTTTGCGCCTGACCGAAACCAGGATCACGGATGCCGGCGTTGCGGCCTTGGGTGGTCTTGATCAACTGGAGTCTCTGGATCTTTACGGTACCGCTGTGACTCCGGCCTGCTTGAAGGTTACGGAGACACTGCCGAAACTGCGGCATCTCTACGCCGGAGCAACAAGAATTCCAGCGGACATTTCCGTGTCAGACGGCTTGAAAGGCAAACTTGTGTTTTAAACCCCAATTGTAGGTCTAGCTCGCAGCCTGCTTCAACACGTGGTCAAAGTTGTCGTTTGTTATGGAATAGGCAGAGATGTTTGGAATGTTCTCTTGCGCCAGATCTCTGAGCGTGTGTCCGGGAGGCATTTCGAGGTAAAGGTCGCAGCCGAGCTCATGGGCCACAGTCGTTGCATCATGCCAGCGAACACCGTGAGCGATGTTATCTGCCAGGTCGTAGGCTACACCTTGAGCACTGCGAAGCGCCCTGCCATTGACGTTGGCAAGGTAAGGTACCTTCGGATCGCTCACCGCCATGGAACCCAATTGAGCGCGAAGGGAATCGGCGATGGGCTGCATCAGCGAACAATGGGATGGTACCGAGACGTCCAGACATTCCGCCTTTCGGGCCCCATGGGATCGTGCATCATCGAGAACTTTCTCCATGCCGTCGATCGATCCGGCGATCACGATCTGCCTTGGAGCATTGATGTTCGCGACGAATACAGGATTTTCGTTGGTGTACGCCAGCTCAACAAGCCGTGATACCTGCTTTTCGTTGAGGCCGACAATTGCAGCAAGTCCGTACCCGGCGGGATACAGATGTTCCATTTGCTCTGCACGCGACCGTACCAGTGTGACGGCATCGGCTAAAGAGATCGCGTCAGCGGCAACTGCCGCCGAGAACGCCCCGACGGAAAGCCCCGCCACAGCACTCGCTTCAAGCCCGCTTTGCTGCAGCGTTCTCGCAGTTGCAACGCCGGCGGCGAGAAGCGCGAGCTGGACTGGAACTGTCAATTTCAGCTCTTCTGGGGAATCGAAGGTGCGGATGTCGCATCCCAATGTTTCGCTGATCTCATGGAGAGTTTCTTCGACAGCAGGATGCTTCCCCAGGGTATGAAGCATCCCTGGTAATTGTGCTCCTTGTCCTGGAAATAGAAGGACCGTGTTCACTCTAAGCGTTCCTCCCAGTTGGAGCAGTCCACGGGTCGTGGCCAAGCAATCGTCCCACCCGTGTCCGGAGGAGAAACTTCTCAGAGCGTCCTGTCGCGTATTCCACCAGAGAAAAGCCACTGTACGGGGTTTCGACGAGGGCATCCACTTTGCCTGGCGAACCCGAGATCAATTTCCAGAGATGCAGACCCGTTGTCCGGTCAAATCTCTCAGGAGCAAAAAATATCAGGTCCAGGTCGCTTTGCTCTTTTACTGCCGTCTTTCCCGAAGCCAGCTCGAAACCGGCACTACCGCCAGGGCCCCACTCAAGATCGATTCCGCTGAGACGGTCTTCGAGGAAAGCGAGAGCCTGAAACGCGGGAAGGGAACTTCGAGACGCCAATCCCAGCCGGGAGCGCAGCTGTTCCGGGCCCTTTCGTATTAGGACGTCGGCCGGACGAACATAACCTCCCCACCGTTCGTGCCGCAGGCTGCCGCGTACCCCGACGGCAATGCTTCCCTCTGGAGGGGTGCCGCGCCGTACGACAACCCAGAGATCCTGTCCCAATGCGGAGGTGAGCCAGGCCGGCTGCCCGGGATCGGAAGCAGTGATTGATCGCGATCGAAGCAAGAGCAAATCGTGCACACGCGGAATCCGTCCACTGGTCCCAATCCTCAAAAGTATTTGGCCATCACCAGCATCCATGCTGCCAGCGTGATCGCACCAGCACCATAGGAAGCGATCAGACCAGAGCTGGCTGCGTCCGGGGTCGCGTTGAAGGCTTTTCCGAAGACTAGCCCGAAGAATCCTCCGGGAATTGCGCTGATAACCGTGATGTCCCTCACCTGGTCGTGGTTCATGTGAAAGAGCAAGGTCATACCAAGCGCAAACAGCGGTTGTATGAGAAGGATGGCCGCGGTTGTCCAGAACACACTCTTATCGAAGCGGAACTTCTGCGCCGAGACCACCAGACCCGTGAGAACGAGCGCCGACCCCGACGCTGCACTGCCCATCGTCGTAAGCGTTCGATTGATATAGGAAGGCAAATGAAGTCCGAAATACACCCAGACCAGAGCCAACGCCGGCGCCCAGACCACCGGGCGTGCCAAGGCACGGGGAAAACTGCCCAGCATAGTTGCGAATGAGATGCCATTTCCATGCGACGATTTGTCGGCCTCAAGCAGTGCGATGGTGACTGGAGAGATGGTGATTGAACCGACAGCAATCGACAACGCAGCGGTAACCGTCGAGGCTGGACCATACGCGGTAGCAAACAAGGGCAGCGCTACCGCGGCCGAGTTTGGGAAGCCGACGGTCAACGCCAGAACCGACGCATCGGAGACGGACATTTTCAGACTGCGGCGTGCCCAGAAATAGCTACCCGCGTACAAGGCCGCAAATATCCAGGTGATCATCAGGGCGGTTGAAATCTGCTTTTCGAGGACAGCCCAGGATGTTTGACTGATCACCGAAAACAAAGCGCACGGGATGGCGAAGGTCATCACTAACACGATCAGGTTCCGGACATTGACGTTGTCCATCATTCCCCGCCGGCCTGCTATGTATCCCAGCAGCAGGCCGACGAAGATGGGAACCAGCGCGTCAAGCAGAACCCTGGTCATCGAGACTACCTCAGGCCGTTTGCCACTGGGCTTCGAGCGCCGTCCGCGCGGCGATTCCCGCCTTGCGCGTTTTTTTGGCCGCATCCGAGTCGAGATGGCTGCTCAGATCGGTCTTACCCGCGCGTGCATCGTCGATTGCCTCAGCAAGAGCCTGCTTGACCTCAGTAACTTCGGTTGCGGTCGGGTTCTGTGGATCCTCTGCATGCAGTAGCTTGAACAGGAGCCCAAGCTTGGCGTAGTCCCGAACGTCGTAGGACATCGGTATGATCTCATGACCGAGCTTTTCCAGCTCAGCAACGGACCTCCGGGTAATGATCGCGGCAGCTTCCTTGTGCATCGCGTGAATCACAATGCCCGCGTCGTCGAACGCCAGAATCCGGTTTGCCTGATATCCATGGGTGAGGAAACCACCGGAGAAGGCTTGTCCGGCAACCAGGGAGATAACCGGATGCCCCGCCATACGCGCAGAGGCGTAGGCATCTGCCGACGCAGCCGCCGCAAAAAAGATTCCGGCAGTCTCTTCACGCCGGCCGTAGGCCTGGCTCTTCACGTCCACGACCGCAATGATCGGACGTTTTTCATGCTTCGGTTTATCGCTGTCCTCGGCAATGGCCTTCCGGATGTGAGTGGCGAGTGCATAGGCCTCCTCAAGACCGACCTGTCCGTCGCGGACGCACGGGAAGCGGCTCTTCGGATTTGGCACCACACAAAGAAAGAGAGCAGTCTGCTTGCCAAACGGCGCGTTCGTTGCCAAAACGGAGTTAGGATCCCCAGCCTCCGCCGTATCGGTCCCCGCGAGAGCCTTGAACCAGGCCCTGCCGCGCAATCCTATGTGCTCGCTCATCGCCCACCTCCTGTGCTCCACTGCTGTCGTAAGGTTGCTGGATCGATCTGTTTCGACGTATCCAGGGCAGCGATGCGATCCCGATAGAGATCCACCTGCTGGCTGCGGTGCACTGCCGGCAGGCCGGCGAGTACATAGCCGCGAACGGCCGACGCAATCTTATTAGAGTCATCTTCGACCAGCGCATCCGCGAGTCCCATTCCGACACGCTGCGCGCCACCATGGATGGCCCAGATGAGAGCCCTGTCGGAAGCATCGAACTCGTCGATGCCAGACTCCTGTTCGATGACCTCCGGTCCGTTGAGGCCGAGACGAGCCTCACGCGTCATGATCGTGTAACTGGATACACCGGCGGCCAGCGACATGCCGCCGAAGCAACCTACCGTGCCCGCCACAATGGTGATGACCGGCGCGTGCTGCCGGAGCGCAAGGATCGACGAGATCACTTCCGCAACGGCGGCAAGGCCTAGATTAGCTTCCTGCAGGCGCACTCCGCCCGTCTCCAGCAACAGGATTGCCGCCGTTGGCTTTCCCGCCTGAGAATCCTTCGTGGCCAGATCGAGCGCCGCGGTCATCTTGGCTCCGGACACTTCGCCGACGCTGCCGCCCTGGAATGCACCTTCGAACGCAATGGCAACCACGGGTAAACCGCCGATCTTTCCCTTGATGACAATGCAGCCGTCATCCGACTGCGGCGTGATACCTTGCATCGGCAGCCACGGGGACTCGATGCGATCGAACGGCCCGGTAAGCTCTTTCCACGTTCCCTCGTCAAAGAGGCTCTGGGCGCGCGCGCGCCCGTCAAGCTCGATAAAACTCTTTCGATTGATGAAATCCTGGATGATGCTGCGTCTGGCTCATTGCTCAATCACCTCCACTGCCTGTTCCAGGCGAAGCAATACGCTTCCTGGTGTTGCGCCCGCATCGTTGATGTCGATTCGTACAGAGCCGTCGAATTTTGTGAAGAAGCGATCAAACACAGCCTTCCATGTATCGCGGAAGCCATCGACGCTGGTTGTAATGAATACATGTGCGCCTTCGCCCGGGGACGGTTCGAGAAGAACTTCCATGTCGCCGGAGCCTACGACTCCCACATGCGCCTTCTTCAGAATGCGGCGTTTCGCTGCCGGGTAATCGAACTCAATTCGCTCCATTTGCTTCCTCCAAAATACTGTTGTCCTTCTCCACTTCGTTTTGGCCATGCTCCAGCGCATGCAGAAACAGGGTCGCGGTGAGGAGGTCAGCGCTTCCGCCAGGTGAGATTCGCCGGCGGACGAACTCACGATCGAGATCTCGCAATGCTGCATTTCCCTCAGGAGTACCGGGACCTCCGACCGCAAGAACCTGCGCCGAGCCCGTGTGAACGAACTCCTGCGCTTCTGTGCCTCCCCGGTAGAGGACACAGGTATCGTCAAGGTGCGACATGATCTGGAGGAGCGCGATCAACCGGCTATCCCGCTCCGTACGGCCGGTCCTGCGCAGCCTCCGTCAATGCCGGGAGTCCAACTCCAATCACATGAGGGAAGTTCGCACATGCTTCGCCGCGAGCTCCGGTTGCTCCATAGCGATTGCGTACAAGCTCTCCGTGGGATACGATCTGCGGCCGGGCGCGGTCTGGCAGCCGAGCGAGATAGCCGGCGTCTCGAGCAATGTTTTCTGAGTGCAGATCCGCGGATTGACTTGCTGCGCAGACCAGCAGCCCCAACACCCAGATCGCCCCCTTATGTGCATTGCTGCCGGCGGTCGCACGCAGCATGGCCGCTTCTGCTTCTCGGCCGATGGCCGCCACCGTTGCCCGCAACTCCTGATCCATCGGTGCGACTGCCGCAGCAAAAGCCATCTTTGCAAAGTAGCGCGCAATGGTTCTGGCCGAGCGTCGCATCCGATCGAGCGACAGGTCCGTGTGAGATCCTGATCCTCGCCGGTCAACCAGACCTGGCTTCGGGGTAAGCTCTGCTTCTGCGACCAACGCCTGCCAGGCGAGCCTCGCGAGTTGCTCGGGATGAGTCAGCGCCTCCGCTGTTTGAGACAGGGCTCTTTGTGATCAGAATAAGGTGGCCCATCACCAGCTCCTGAACTGCGCAGGCGGTTGATAGAGTCCACCCGACCAGGCAACCAGATCTTCCATGCTTCTGGCTGCAAGCAGGGAGCGAGTTGCCTGCAGGCGCCGGACTCCGACGTCTTCTGGGAACGCGATCACGCCCCGGCGCCGCAGTTCCGCCGTCTCTTGTGGCTTCGCTTTCAGCCCGATGGGACTGACGCCTGCAACCGCAGCCAATGCGCGCCGTCGTTCTTCGATTCCGTCCGTCTTGTAGAGGTAAGCTATTCCTTCTTCGGTCACGACGTGACTGACGTCGTTGCCGTAGATCATGATCGGCGTAATCGGCATACCGGCCTTCTTGCCAACCTCGACCGCGTCCAGAGTTTCCACGAACGCAGGCTCGCCGCCCTTGGCGAATGTCTCCAGGGTTTGCACCACGAGCTTGCGGCCAGGCAGATTCGGATCTTGGGTTCGTCTTCAGATCCAGCCACGCAGGAGTGGAATGCCGACGTCCGTGGGGATCGTGGCCCATGTTAGGTGCGCCTCCGAAGCCGGCGAGCCGCCCGGTTGTGACCGTGGAGGAGTTCGCATTGCCATCCATCTGAAGCGTCGCCCCGATGAACGCATCGACGGCGTACTGTCCGGCAAGCTGGCAGAGCACACGGTTGGAGCGCAGGCTACCGTCCCGCCCGGTGAAGAAGATATCGGGACGCGCGCGGATGTAGTCGTCCATGCCCACCTCGCTGCCGAAGGAGTGGATGCTCTTCACCCAGCCACTTTCGATGGCAGGTATCAGAGTGGGGTGAGGATTGAGCGCGAAGTGTTTGCAGATCTTTCCGCGAAGTCCAAGCGACTCTGCGTAGGTGGGTAGAAGAAGCTCGATCGCAGCCGTGTCGAACCCGATACCGTGATTCAACGACTGAACCTGGTGTCTCTCGTAGATGCCGCGAATAACCATCATTCCGGTCAGGATCTGAAGATCGCTGATGTGACGAGGATCGCGGGTGAAGAGGGGTTCGACTGCGAACGGTCGATCCGCTTCGACCACGATATCGATCCAGGAGGCGGGTATGTCCACCCGAGGTAGCCGGTCGACGATCCTGTTGACCTGGACAATCACGATCGCGTCATGAAATGCGGCTGCCTCGACGATGACCGGAGTGTCTTCGGTGTTTGGGCCGGTGAAGAGATTGCCTTCCTGGTCTGCCTCTTCCGCGCAGACCAGAACCACGTTCGGGACAAGGTCCACGAGCAGCCGCGCATAGAGCTCGACATAAGTATGGATAGCGCCAATTTCGAGAACGCCATCTTCAAGTAGCTGAGCGACGCGCAGGCTTTGCGGGCCGGCAAACGCGAAATCCACCTTTTTCGCGATGCCCAGCTCAAACAGGGTGAGATGCTCCGGCCGGCTGATGCTTGAAATGATCAGATGCAGGTCATGGATCTTCTTCGGATTGACCTTGACCAGAGAACGCGACAGGAAGTCAGCCTGCTTTTGGTTGTCGCCTTCCATCACAATACTGTCTCCACTCTGAATCACCGATTCAAGCGCCTCGACCGTTCTCTCTCTTGCCAGCAGCGGCCCATTCATCCAGGGCTTCACAGTGTCCAGGCGGCGCTTCTTCTCGTCGCGCCGAATTGTCCATGAGCTCGGTCGCTGTTGCTGTCTCTGTTCACTCATTCGGCTGCTCCTTTACCTTTCGCTAAAACCTTTAGATACTTCTGGCAGTGATTCGTGTCGTCGTATGTTTCCTAAAAGTGCGAAGGGTTTGACGGAGATGCCCCAAACTCGGAGCTTCCGTGACCTCCTCACCCTGAGTGGGTGGCCCAGGTCTCGCTTTTGAGACCTGGGTTTTCCGGTTAGGGCCGCAGCCGTTCGATGGGGATCTACTCTCGGACCACGTACATTGCCGAAGACCGGTGCGGAACGTTTTGGGTCGCAACTGGTGCGGGACTCGATGCATTCGATCGAAATACAGGAAAGTCACCCCGCGGTCGAGAAGCTTCAGGAAAACGACCGAACCCACGCCGTCACAATTGCGGTCCGCCGCGGACTACTCGCGATTTGAATAGCCCACCGATGTGTTCCCGGGGGAATCTGCGATGCCCGGTCCCCCTTTGTTTTGAGCCTAGGAGAGCGACCATCGGGAGATAGGTAGGCATGCCTTCGGCGCCGGCTTTCTGCTACTTATCTGCCTCAACAGTAATTTCGGATCTAAAGCTTGCGCCGTTTCGACCGATTATCTCTCTGTGTGCCGCACCTTCAGGCGAATTGGGCGTCTTTTAGAATCCAGGACGATTTCGGACCAGTACCGGGAGGGCCATTTGGGAATATCTCCCGTGACGAAAATTCCGATCAACTGCTACTAGCAATGGCATTTGTCGCAGTTCCAGGCAAATCGAACCCGCTACTGGTCAAGAACAGGAACCGACTGAATGATTACCCCGCCGACCGGGCGCGACACTCCGCCGTTCCCCGAAATCGATGTCCTATGGATTACGGCAGGCCTTGGCTGTGATGGCGACACCATTTCGATGACTGCCGCTACCCAGCCCAGTCTCGAGGATATACTCCTGGGCGGTATACCCTGGATTCCCAAAGTAAATCTCCACAATCCATGTCTGGCCTATACCAACGGTGAAGATTTCTTGCAGCCGTTTCATCGTGCCGCCGCAGGCGACCTATCGCCATTCATTCTGGTTATCGAAGGTTCCATCCCCAATGAACACAATAAAGCTGAGGGCTACTGGGCGGCATTTGGGACTGATCACAAAACCGGCCAACCTATCCTCACCTGCGATTGGATCGATCGCCTGGCACCCCAGGCGTGGGCCGTCGTTGCTGCTGGAACTTGCGCAACCTACGGCGGTATTCATGCCATGCAGGGCAATCCGACGGGATGCATGGGTCTCCCCGATTATCTGGGCTGGAAATGGAGATCGAGATCGGACATTCCTGTCGTGTGTATTCCCGGGTGTCCGGTTCAACCCGATAACTTCATGGAGACGTTACTGTACTTGCTCTACATGGCCACCGGGCGGGCTCCCATGATCCCCCTGGACGAATGTCTCCGCCCTACCTGGCTATTTGGCCAAACCGTCCATGAAGGGTGTGATCGGGGCGGCTTCTACGAGCAAGCCGAATTCGCCGCCAGGTATGGCGATATTCAATGCATCGTCAAATTGGGCTGTTGGGGACCGGTTGTCCAGTGTAATGTGGGCAAACGTGGTTGGATGGCCGGTATCGGCGGCTGCCCCAATATTGGCGGAATCTGTATCGGTTGCACGATGCCCGGTTTTCCCGACAAATTTATGCCATTCATGAACCAGCCTCCTGGTTCCTTGCTCTCTGCCAGCGCAGTGGCCTCATACGGAAAATCCATTCACGCACTTCGCCGGTTCACTCAGGCGTCGCTAAACAAAGAGCCGGCTTGGCGACACAGATGAACCCTGATATGGGTATGGACATGCGCATAACGTAGTATCCGGCGCAACCATTAGTTGGCAATTTCCGATGCTTGAAAGTTCAACAAGGTTTGACCCCAGGCAAGAACTTGATCCACCGTCGCAACCGGCCCAATCGACGCTCGACGTGGTCAATGCAGAGGCCACGCTAAAAATCCTGGCTGGTGTGTTCAGTCCGCATGATCCGCCAGGTCTGAACTTCCTCCCTGGCCAATCCGAATCCGACAATCCATTCAGTGAGGAAGTAAAGTATCGTTCACTCTTGGACCGGCTCCCGGCAGTGGTCTTTATGGCTTCACTGGAGGGCGGCATAGGGGATGCCTACGTCAGTCCACAAATCGAAGCAACGCTTGGATTCTCTCAGGACGAATGGCTGCAAGACCCCATCCGCTGGTACCAGCAAATACATCCAGGCGACAAAGAAAGATGGAGTCTCGAAGCGGCGGAGATGTTTCTTTCCGGCACTCCCTTGAAATCTGTCTACCGCGTCATCTCGCGTGATGGCAGGGTGGTGTGGTTTCAATGCGAAGCAAGTATGCTCCGCAGAAGAGATGGCAGGCCGTGGGCCATTCAAGGAGTGGGCTTCGATATCACCAACCTGAAAGAAAGTGAGCAATCCTTATACGACAAAAATGCGCAGCTGGAGTTGCTGAGGGACATCGCCACAACAGCTAACCAGGCGACCACCGTTGCCCAGGCAATGCAGTTCGCAGTGGATCGGGTTTGTGAGTTTACTGCTTGGCCGCTGGGGCACGCCTTTGCTCCACCGCATCTGGCTTCCTTCCACATCTGGAACTCAACCCAAGAGCGACGATTCGATGCATTCCGTTCGGCTTCTGAGGCCGGCGGATTCTCTATAGCGGCGGATCTGCCCTCTAGGGTTTTTACCAGTGCTCGGGCGATTTGGGTGAGAGACGTGGCCGGCGATCCCCACTTCGCGCGCCAGTCAGTGGCTCAGCAAGCTGGGATAAAGTCAGCATTCGCCTTTCCTGTGCTGAGTGGAAATGAGGTCATCGCTGTCTTGGAGTTTTTCTCCTTTGACTGCTCCGACCGGGACGATGCGATTTTGGAAATCATGACACTCGTCGCAAATCAACTTGGACAAGTTGCCGACCGTACCAGGGCGCTCGCGACGGAGCTCAAGTTCCGTAAGCTGCTGGAAGCTGCTCCAGACGCAATGGTGGTGGTCGATTGCCAGGGCACGATTGTTTTGGTCAATGCACAAATGAAAACCGTATTCGGATATGCGCCAGAAGAATTGCTGGGCCAGGCAATGGAAATGCTGATGCCTGAACGCTTTCGTCGCGAGCACAAGGGCCACCGGGCAGGCTTTTTCGCTGATCCACGCATTCGGCCCATGGGAGCAGGCGCAGAGCTTTACGGGTTGCGCAAAGACGGTACCGAGTTTCCCATTGAGATAAGCCTCAGCCCATTGGAAACCGATGAGGGATCTCTGGTTGTCTCTGCCGTGCGCGACACTACCAAACGCAAGCAAATCGATCGGCGTCTTGAAGTCGCGGCGGCGGAGGCTGAGGCTGCCAACCGCGCCAAGACCGTGTTTCTCTCAACCGTGTCCCACGAAATACGTACCCCGATGAACGCCATCCTTGGCTACGCACAGCTAATGTCGCAGGATCCGAACTTGGCAACAACCGCAAAAGCAAATCTCAAAATCATCTGCGACAGCGGCGAGCATCTGGTAGCCCTTATAAGTGACATATTGGATATGTCGAAGATCGACGCCGGCCGCACCGAGCTCAATACGGCCAGATTCAACTTTCCCCGGCTCGTAGACAATCTCACATCGATGTTCAGGTTATCTGCCCAGGCCAAAGCGCTACGATTCAAAGTACTGTTTGACGGGGAATTAGTGGTCCACTTAGTCGCTGACGAGGGTAAGATTCGCCAGATACTCATCAATCTTCTGGGCAACGCAATCAAGTTTACTGCCAGCGGGCTCATCAAGCTGCACCTCACTCTGTACCGAAGGAAGGCCAATCAGCTATGGCTCTCAGCCAAGATCGAAGATACCGGTCCGGGCATTACCGATGAGGAACAGGGAAAGTTATTCCAGCCGTTTAGTCAGATAAAGCGTGGCTTGAAGGCCCAGGAGGGAACTGGTTTGGGGTTGGCGATTGCCCGCAGTTACGCACGCCTGATGGGAGGGGACATCACAGTGACTAGCATCCTTGGCCGGGGCTCGACATTTCGGTTCGATATCCCAATAGAGTCTGACGATATAGAAATCGACCCGGGAATGCCCGCACTGACCAACCCAACCGCCTTGCGCACTGAACTGCCCGCGATTTCTCCCGTCGCGAGTCCACTGAATCTTCTCGAACTGCCTCTCGAATTGATGAACGAATTGCACGCCGCGGTTCAGAAAGGCGAGAAGGACCGTTTGGACGAACTGATACGTGGTGTCTGCGCTTTAGACACACAAGTAGGCGCAGCACTAAAACAGCTCGCGGAAAACTATGAGTACGATACTTTGACTTGTCTGTTGGAAGACTCACAACGAAAAATAATTCCACGAAGCTCCAGCGAATGACGTCTAGCGAAAATGCCAGCATCATGGTGGTGGACGACCAACCTGCCAATCTAAAGCTATTGGAAGATATGCTGAAGGTGCGTGGTTATAAAGTGCGGTCCTTTCCAAGAGGCCGGCTGGCACTGGCGGCCGCTGTCCAGAATCCGCCTGATCTGTTTCTGCTCGACATCAATATGCCGGAAATGAATGGCTACGAAGTGTGCGAATGTTTGAAGTCCAATCCGGAGCTCTCGTCTGCGCCCGTGATCTTTCTCAGCGCGCTGAGCGCGACCGAAGATAAGGTCAAAGCATTTCAGGCCGGCGGTGCGGATTACATAACCAAGCCATTCCAGTTGGAAGAAGTGCAGGCCCGTGTCCTGACCCATCTCAACCTCCACCAACTCCAGCGAAGATTGCGCCTGCAGAATGATTTGTTGGAAGAAGCGGTGAGCCACAGAACAAAGGAACTGAACGATGCCATAGAACAGCTGGAATCGACTCACAGCCAAACATTGCGGGCTTTGGACGCTGAAACGGAAGCCGCCCAAAAACTGCAGGAGATGAATGCCCAGCTGGTCGCGGCAAACCAACGGTCCAACGAAATGGCAGCCGCGGCAGACACGGCCAACGCCGCGAAGAGTGAGTTCCTGGCGAATATGAGTCATGAAATTCGTACTCCCCTGAATGGCATCATCGGGATGACTAACCTCGCACTGGATACGAAATTGACGGCCGAGCAGGCCGAATACTTGCAGACGGTCAAGCTTTCGGCAGATGCTTTGCTCGATGTCATCAGCGACATACTAGATTTTTCCAAGATCGAAGCGGGCAAGATCGAACTGGAAGAGATAGTCTTTTCGCCGACCGATTGCATCGAAGGCGCTTTGAAGACAACAAGGTTTCGGGCGAGTGAAAAGGGACTGGAACTAGTGTGCGATATAGGGGCTGAAGTACCGCATGCGGTCAGGGGCGACCCCGGACGTCTTCGACAGGTCCTTCTCAATCTGATAGGGAATGCCATCAAGTTCACCGATGAAGGCGGAGTTGGCGTGAAGGTGGTGGCTGATGTCGTCGAAGAGAAGGCCTCGGAATTGCACTTTATCGTTTCCGATTCCGGTGTAGGCATTGCTCCACACAAAGTCGACATGATCTTCGAATCCTTCAACCAGGCCGATGCCTCAACCACGCGGCATTATGGAGGCACTGGGTTGGGCTTGACCATTTCCAGGCACCTGGTTCGGATGATGGGCGGACGTTTGTGGGTGGAGAGCGAACTTGGCGTGGGATCACGCTTTCACTTCACGGTGCGGTTGATCACAGAGAAAAACATCCGCGTATTACACGGCAAACAGGAAGGACTGGCCGTGCCCTTGGTTTCTCGTTACTCGTTGAGGGATAAGGGCGATTTCTTGAGAGGCCTTCGCATCCTATTGGCCGAAGACAATCGCGTCAATCAAAAGATCGCGATTCGCTTGCTTGAGAAACGTGGTCATCATGCCGTCCTGGCCGAAAACGGCAAAGAAGCGCTCGAAGCTTTGGCTCAAGCATCGTTCGACTTGGTGCTGATGGACGTGCATATGCCTGACATGGACGGTATCGGAGCAACCATCGCCATCCGTGAGAAGGAAAAATCAACCGGCCTGCATCAACCGATCATTGCCATGACGGCCTTGGCGATGAAAGGTGATCGTGAACGTTGCCTGGCGGCTGGTATGGACGGGTACCTCTCCAAGCCGATCGATTTACAGCAGCTTGACGATGTCTTAGCTGCATATGCGGATCGGCGCTGCGGCGACCTGACGTGACGCAGGTTCACGACTACTTCGTTCTTCCAGTCCTTTTCCGCTCCAAGGTGATGGAATCGCTCAAGCCACTCTCCACGCTCTCAGGATGACGAGTTCGGCATGTCGTTCAGCATCCCCCAGAAAGATCGACTTCTTCAGCCAGTCGTACTTTCCATCGGGAGGGTAAAAGCGTGGCGCCGTTCTGAAGTAGTACTGGCTGGGGGCAACCGGCTCGCCGGCTGCGATACGATCCAACACATCCTGTGCGCCATGCCGGATTCCCGGATTGCTCACCTCGATGCGGACCGCGTCCGTCGTCTCGATGACATAGTGTGCATCTACCAACGTAAGTCCATCACGGTCGACGAACTGCCAGTCGGCTCCTCCGGGCAGAACACGGCCGGAAATCCCGGGCCCCCGAAAAGTCCCACCAGTGATGGGGACCGTGCGCCTGAGTCCAAAGGAACCCCACCCCAGTTGGAATACCGGTCCAATACTTACCTGCAGTTCGAGGGCGAACTCAAGGCGCGGAGGTACTCGTGCTTCAACCATCTACGTCTCCACGGCGAGTGTGAATTTGGCCCGAAATTCGCGGCAGACGTCAGCCATAAGCCGCAGCTTGGCTCACTGTTCTTCCTCGAATGGTAAATTGCCTTTCTATCGTAAACGCTAAGCCCCACCGAGGAGGTATGGCCGGGGAGCGTTAGGCCCTTTAATGATGTGGGCAGGACCTCTGGATCCAACCCGTCCGAGGTCAAATATGGTGGAGGCGGCGGGAGTCGAACCCGCGTCCGAAATCCATGTCAGTAGAGAGACTCCATGCGTAGTCGAGTTCCGGAGATTTCGCACGACGCGCTCAGAACCGACAAGATGCGCGCAATGCTAGTCCGATGATCTCGTTCCTGCGGCTCGGACCGCGTCCCAGGAACCAGCCTGCTGTGCGACGTTCTTTCGCAGCCCACAGGCGAAGCCACGGAGAACGGCTACTTAATTAATTAAGCAGCAAGTGCTAGGTTGTTGTTAGCAATTATTGTTTTTGCAAGCGATTACGGGTGCTCACACCCCGGCATGCCTCTCGGCCTAATCGATCCCGTCGAAACCGTGACGCCCCCTCCTATCCATTATATGCCGTTACATCCCAATCGAATTCAGATCGATGCTTTGGAACTCCATGCGCATGATCCCGGCCCGGATCTCCTGTACTGTCTTACCTTTAAGCGACATCTGGTAGGCGTAGTACCCCTCCTTGGCGCAGGTCGAGCACTCTGCTCCGTGCAGGCCTTCGAAACAGCTATGCAGGCTGGTGTGTCCCATATTGCGGTCGCAGCGGCAGTAGCAGGGAAGTTGATACAGCACCTTGGGAATCTTTGCTGCATCTTCATACACGGCCTTTTGCCAGGGATACTGGAACATCGGCCCGGTCAGTTGTTGGCCAGAAAGCACCGGAGGCAGCTTCGTTCCCTGAACCGGTGCCGTTGCATGGTAAGCGGGGACGTTTGCGTCCGTAACCCACTGGGCATAAGCTCCCGCCGTTAGCATCCCGACCGCTAAACACACAAAAATTCGCCGCATTCCCCGCTCCTTGGAAACCAGTGTAGCGCGCACACGGTTAGGCAATCGGATTGCTAGGCAGCTGTTGTGGAAATTGAGTGCGGAGGAAAAAAAAGGCGGCACGAACGGTAAATTGTCCGTGCCGGGAGGCCAGTGACGCAACTTGTACTTAAAACCGCGCCGTGAGAGCAACAACCTCAACCACGACTGAACTTATATTAGCAGATGCATACTCTGAACTTCTAGTTGCAAATGCCAAATTTCCTTAAAAAACATATTTCTAAACTTTTTTAATCCCAATTCCTGTATCTTTTGCCCCAAAAGATACCTTCAAAAACATAGACGCGGTTCTCAAAATTAAGTTTCGGTAACCTGTGCCTTTACGCAAATTTGTTAACTTTAAAGCTGGTCCGGTGCTGGTAGAGAACCAGGCCCATCCGCCTGAGCCTGGGAATTTCTGGCGAACCAGCCTCCTATTGGCGACCTCCGCAGCTCTCGGGGGAATTGCCGTCGCCATATGGAACCGCAGAATCCTGGCTCAAATGCGCCAACATACCCCACCCGATGAACAAGACTGAGACTTTGTTTCAGGGCACAACTGAATCAATCGTCTCTGCCATAGCCATATCCCGCTTGGTCAACCCGCCCTTGTCGTGCGACACCAGCGCCAGCCTGACCTTGTTGTAGCGAATATCAATATCCGGATGGTGTCCCGCCTTTTCCGCCTGCTCCGCCACCTGGTTTACGAACACCATGGCAGCAGCGAAATCCGGGAATTCATAACGGCGTACGATTTCCTTGCCCTCGAGCTTCCACCGGGGAAGCGAGCGCAAACTTTCCTGCACCATTTCCGGGGTCAATACGCTCATTACTTTCTAACCTCTTATTTCCTAGCCGAAGGGGTTGCGTAATTTGGGCCCATTCGGCTCAAGCTGCAGGGGAGAAAACTTCTTTGACTGTAGCGTAATCTCGGCCCGTAGATCCTCCCACAACTGGTCGGGCAAGCTGAGATAAACGTCCACTACGTGGGGGTCAAACTGGGTGCCGGCGCAACGTTTGATCTCCACCCGCGCCGCCGCAAAACTGGTCGCTTTCCGATATGGCCGGTCCGAGGTGATCGCGTCCAGGGTATCAGCCACCGCGAATATCCTCGCCCCCAGCGGAATCTCCTCACCCTTCAGTCCACGCGGATAGCCGCTGCCATCGTAGTGCTCCTGGTGGGAATACACAATCTCCGCCGCTTCCTGCAGGAAGGGGATCTTGCGCAGCATCTGGTAACCCCGCGCGCAGTGCTCGCGCATCACTTTTTTCTCATCTGCCTGCAACTTACTCGGTTTCAGCAGGATCGCGTCTGGAATTGCCATTTTCCCAATATCGTGTAGAAATGCGCCTCGGGCCACAATCGGTATCTGGTGTGGGGGGATTCCTGCGCCACGCGCCAGCGCGATGGTGAAAGCCGTCACCCGTTTGGAGTGACCTTCGGTCTCGGCATCTTTTAGATCCAGTGCGTCGCCCAGGGCCTCGAGGGTAATGTCGTAGGATCGCTCCAGGTCGGCGATCGCCTGGTGTAACATCCCCGTTCGGGCGCTGACCATCTCCTCCAGGTCCTGCCGGTATATGGCGTTCTGCTGCAACAGCCGACGGTATTCGAGGGCTCGCCGAACCGTGACCAGCAGATGCTCCTTCTCTATCGGCCTCAGAACGTAGTCATATACTCCCTGCCGCACTGCCGCCAGGGCTGCGTTCTCTTCATGGCTCGCTGTCAATAGCACCAAAGGAGTATCGGGCTGCACCGCACGCAGCCGTTCGATCAACCCGCGCCCGCCCAGGCCGGCCATTGTCAGATCAGACAGCACAAGGTCATACGGGGGATCCTGCTCGAGGTGCACGATGGCTTCATCCCTCCCGCTTGAGAGCACAGTAGAGTACTCACCTTTCTTGAGCATGCCTTCGATTGCCGAGCGCGATTGCAGGTGCTCGTCGACTACTAGGACCCGGGCTGGACTGCTTGTGGCCATTCTTGCTGCGCAACCGGTTTTCCGGAATACGCTTCCTTTCCTTATCTAATGCTGATGGGGCGAGGGGCGCGCGGGTAGCACGTTATCTCGCAAAGTGTGAAACTGCCGTAATGGTGAGTCTATCTTCAACCGGCTCCCGAGGGGTGAATTCTTCGCCCGGAAGTCGTCCCCGGGGAGCAAACTGTTATACTCCGTGGAAGATCTACCCCGCTTTTTTCACATGGCCAAGACAACCAACGCTCCCGGGTTTACAGTGGTTCTCATTTCCAGGCTCTGCAATATGAATCGGGGTAGCATTGTTTAAGTTTGAGCGCGAGGTCTTCGCACCTTCGAATCTAGTCGCCTCTCAGGCTGCTGAACAGTCCCTCGAGCAGCAACAAAGGGATGTGTACGAAAGTCACCGTCACCGTGCCTTTTCCTTGGCCTTCTACATGACCGGCAACGAAATCGAAGCGGAAGAAATTCTCGCTACGACCTTTGTTCGTGCTTTCCAGCAACAAGAGCGTCCCGATGGCTTCACCGTCGATTCAGCATTGGTGCACGAGTTGAGCCAGCGATTTCCTTTGCAGGAAGAGGAGGCTCCGGCGGTGATTGTTCCAGGTGCGGGCACGAGTCATCGCAATGTGCGCCGCCCCGATCTGGAGGCAGCCGTGCGCAACCTGCCGGCCAACGAGCGCCTGCTATTCCTATTGCGCGATGTGGAGGGCTACTCGCCGGCCATGATCAGCCGGCTGCTCGGTATCCCGGAGTCGCAAATTCAGCGCTCCTGCTTTTCCGCCCGCATCAGGCTATGCCAATTGCTCGCCGAACTGGCCCGCAACGAAGCCGCCTGACCGCCCTGCGCCCTTCCTGAGCTTCCAAGTTACAGTGTCTGCTTCCTATTCCTCCGCTGCGCTGCCCAGCCCTCTTTGATCGTCTGCCTGGCCCGCCCCAGTGCCAGCGCATCCTCCGGCACATTCTCCGTGATGCACGATCCGGCAGCGATATAGGATCCATCGCCCAGGCTGATCGGTGCCACCAGGACCGAGTTGCTGCCCACGAAGACGTTGTCGCCGATCACCGTCTTACGCTTGGCAACGCCATCGTAATTGCAGGTGATGGCCCCTGCGCCCACATTCACCCCTTCGCCGATCTCGGCGTCCCCCAGGTAGGTCAAATGGTTTGCTTTAGACCCTTTGCCCAAACGAACCTTCTTGGTTTCGACAAAATTGCCCACGTGCGCGCCCTCGCCGATCTCAGTCTCGGGCCGCAGATGCGCATAAGGTCCAAGCATCGCACCATCATCCACCCGGGACTGGCTAATAATGCAGCCCTGGCGAACCAGCACCTGGTTGCCCACCGTAGCGTGTTCCAGGACCGAATAGGAGCGAATACGGCATTCTGACCCTATCTTGGTTTCACCCAGAAGCTGCACAAAGGGTTCGATCACGGTATCTGCTCCCACCATCACCCCGGAATCGATCACGGAAGTCTCCGGGCGAAAAATCGTCACTCCTTCTGCCATTAGCCGGCGCGCAGTCGTGAGCCGCAGCTTGCCATCGATCGCCATCATCTCCGCGATCGTATTCGCGCCCAGCACCTCATCGGGATCCTTCGCTTCCAGAGCCAGCACCCGTTCCCCGGCTTTCACCAGAATTTCCGCCATATCCGTCAGGTAGAGCTCTCCATGAGCGTTGTCGGTGCCCAAATTGTCGATATGGGCAAAAAGCGGTTTGCTGGCAAAGCCATAAATTCCGGAGTTGATCTCTCGCGCTTTCTCTTTTTCAGGAGTTAATGCCTTAGGCTCAACAATCTCCTGGACCTCATCGGATCCATTCGGCTTGCGGATCACTCGTCCATATCCACGCAAATCGTCGGGGGCGGCGGTGAGTATTGTCATCGCGGCTCTGCGCTCCAGGTGGAAATCGCGAACCGCCCGTATCGTCTCTGGCCGGATGAGCGGTACATCCCCTGAAAGCACGATGACATCCTCATATCCCGCAACCGCTTGCCGGGCTGTCTGGACGGCATGTCCTGTGCCCCTTTGCTGGGTCTGTTCCACGAACTGCACTCCCAGCGCGGAGACGGAATCCTTTACCAGGCCGGCCTCGTGACCCACAACCACATAAATATCTTCCGGTGGAACAATCTGCCGCGCTGCGTCGACCACGTGCCGTATCAGCGGTTTGCCTCCAACCTCATGCAGAACCTTTGGACGCTTGCTCTTGAGCCGCGTTCCTTTGCCCGCAGCCATAACCACGATTGCGAATTGCATCGTCCATTCTCCTTGTTGGTCCAAAAAAGAAAACAGCAAGCCGCTCCACTGCGAGCAACCTGCTGTTTCATCTTAAGTCTATCCCCAACCACAGCCTTCCGTTCTGGGACAAACGCTCTTAACCAGCAGCAACTACTGTCGTTGCTGCAGCTGATCCCCACCTCTGGAATCGCCAACCGTCTTCGACGTCGTCACACTAATCGGTGACTGCAAATGAAAGCTGACCAGCGTCTCGGTAGGAATCTGCACCTGCTGTCCTCGCGTAACGCCGTTGACGCCGGCGCCAACGCCACCTCCGGTGACCGCCCCGATGGCTGCGCCTTTCCCGCCACCCAAAAGGCCCCCGAGAATAGCGCCCACTGCGGCACCCCCTCCGGTCTTCTCTGCGGTATTCTTTCCTCGGCCATTCCCGTTCTTGGTAAACGCATCGGTCACCACATCCACCGGATGATCAACCGTATCGATGCGTGTCAGCTCGATCGACAATTGCGAGCTGCCGGAAAAGTGAGTGGCATCCTTCGCCGTAACCACCCGTCCCACCACCGAAGCTCCCGACCGCGCCACAACCATCCCATCCGCGATCAAATCCCCGGCCAGTGATCCATGGAAAACCGTGTTCGACTGCGTGCTCGCGCTATCCAGCGTATCGGTCATGCGAATCGGAATGACCGTGCCCGCAGGCAGCGTCACCGTCTTGACCGGCGGAGGCGGAGGGGGCGCTGGAGGAGCGACTACCTGCACCTTCTCTTGTTCAGGAGCAGGCGGCGGTGGCGGAGGCGGAGGCGGCGGAGGCGGTGCAGCCTCAGCTATCTCCTTATGCCGGCGTTCCGGCTTGGGCGGAGTCACCTTAGCAGCCCGCGGAGGAGCCACCACCAGGTTATTGACCACCGTCCTTACGCCATCGACCGACGCGCTATCTGCCGCCGCCAATGCGCGCGAGGCATCGTTCTCTACCTTGCCGGTCAGCGTGGCCACACCGTTGGCCACAGCCACCTGGATATTCTGTCCCGACAATGCCGATTCGGCCGTGATCTTCGCCTGAATATCGCTGCCGATCTGCTGATCGCCCCGTACCGGAGGCGGTGCGGGTTGCGCAGCCGGTGTTGCTTGCTGGGCGGCAGGCTGTTCCGCGGGTTGTTTATTGCAGCCCGAACCCAGAACCAGCAAACCGGTCAAAGCCATCAGCGAAATGCTGCTTCGAGTTAAAAATTCATGCTTCATGGGGGACACCTTCAGTTTTCACCTTTTAGCCGGCCTCGTTCTACTTTGGACGTTCAAACCAGCATCAGGGTGCACGCTAAGCGCGAATAATGCATCCCATAATAGTTGCCGAGTCCTGGGCTCCTTGGCAAAAGTATCTTGGGCTGGAATCCGGGTGCTAACCCGTCTCCACAAGCGAAAGCAGTATATTGAAGTAAGCTCAGCAAAAATAAGGGGAAATCCATGTCAGACGAAATTGAAGACAACGGTGGCGGAAGTGGTTTCGGTTGGTTTCTGGTAGGGCTTGGCATTGGTGCAGCGATCGGTGTGCTGTACGCTCCCCAGGCTGGAACAGAAACCCGCGAAAGTTTAGCCGAAGGCGCGCGCGAACGTGCCGAATACCTGAAGCAAAAATCGAGAGAAGCGGCGGCACAAGTCAACACCTACGTCGACGCCGGCAAGGACCAGTTCGGCGACTATGTAGAGCGCGGCAAGCAAGCGGTGGCGCAAGGGCGTTCCCAGGTAGAGGACTACGTCGACCGGGGCCGCAAGGTAGTTCAGAAACACGCGGGCAAGGTGTCAGCGGCTGTCGATGCAGGGAAGAACGCTTACACTGCTACGACGTCGACAACCGACGGACAGATCTGAACTAGAAAATGGACAAGTCATCGCAGGACCTGTTAGTCGTCTTCATTGCTATTGCTGCAATTAGCATTCTCATGCAGGCAGGCTTTACGGTGGCCATGTTCATCGGTGCCCGCAAAGCGCAGAAAAAGCTCATGGCGCTCGCCGATGACGTCCGTCTGCATGCCATGCCTGTCATCATGTCGTCCCGCGAAGTGATCCAGGACGTCGCGCCAAAACTAAAAACCATCACAGAAAATCTGACGGCTACCAGTACTACTCTGCGTGCCAAAGCGGAGCAGATTAGCAATGTGGTAGGCGATGTAACCAGCAAGGCTCACGTGCAGGCTTCGCGTGTGGACGGTATGGTTAAGAGCACGCTCGACCATCTTACCCTCGCCGTCCAGGCGCTGGAACACGGCGTCGCGGCGCCCGTACGCCAGGTAAACGGCATCATTAACGGCTTGCGGGCTGGCGTCGACGTGATGCGAAGGAAAACGCCCAGCAATCATCTTGATCCAGAAGAAGATCTATTCGTTTAAAATTCGGACGATCGGCTTATACGATCCAACCCCCGCCAACGACCTCATCCTCAAGATAAAAAACTGCAGCCTGCCCGGGAGTGACGGCCCGGACCGGCTCGTCAAACCCTACCTCGACCTCATCCGCACCGATTGCCCGCAACGTCGCCCACGCCGGATCATGGCGATGGCGAATCTTCACCTGCGCTCTCATCTCGCCTTCCAGCCCCGCGATCGAGATCCAATTCAACCTCTGCGCCCGCAGCGACTCACGCTGCAGCTCCTGCTCCGTCCCAACTGTCACCTGCTTACGCTCGCTGTCAATCGAGATCACGTAAAGCGGGGAAGGGGAGGCGAGGCCCAGCCCCTTGCGCTGTCCAATCGTAAAATTATGTATGCCGGCATGGTGCCCCCGCGCCTCTCCACCCACTGAAACCAGTTCCCCCGCGGTATCCGGCACAACTTCGCCCTGCTCTTCCAGGTAGGCGTCGATGAAGTGCTTGTAATCACCACCGGGGATGAAGCAGATCTCCTGTGAGTCCGCCTTGTTCGCGAGCGCCAAACCATATCCCCGTGCCAGCTCGCGCACTTCTGGCTTGGTCAACCCGCCCAGGGGGAAGAGCGTGCGCGAAAGCTGTTCCTGCGTTAGCCCAAAAAGAAAGTAGGTTTGGTCCTTACTGGCATCCGCCGGCCGCTTGAGGATCCAGCGCCCCCGTTCCGGGTCGTACTCATTGCGCGCATAGTGCCCGGTAGCGATCTGTTCCGCCCCGATCTGCCGCGCAGTCAGCAGCAACTGGTCGAACTTCAGGTGGTTATTGCACAAGCTGCAGGGAATCGGCGTCCGCCCGGCGAGATACTCATCGACGAAAGGCCGAATCACATCCCGCTCGAAGCGCTCCTGGTGATTCACCACGTAGTAGGGAATTGCCAGCATCTCCGCCACCCGGCGCGCGTCGTAGACGTCGTCAATCGAGCAGCAGCGTCCCTGCACCTGCTCCGGCATTCCTTCCTTGCCTGCCAGCCGGCGCTGATTCCAAAGCTGCATGGTGAGCCCCACCAGCTCGTGTCCTTCGCGCTTGAGCATGGCGGCAACGGTGGAGGAGTCCACACCGCCCGACATAGCCACTGCAATGGTCATCGTGTCACCACCGAAAGTTCCCGCATGCGCGTCACCTGCGAAGTCACCAGCTCAATGGCCCGATCAATCTCTTCTTCGCTTGTCCCCCGGTGCAGGCTAAAGCGCAGACTGCTGCGTGCCCGGTCTGCAGTCACGCCCATAGCTTCCAGCACATGGGACGGTTCATTAGCGCCGGAAGAGCAAGCCGCGCCGCTCGACACCGCCAGACCCTTAAGGTCGAGCGCAATCACCAGCGCTTCTCCGTCGAGCGAATCGAACCCCAGCGAACGAAACCAAAGATTGGTAGTGTTCGGCACCCGCGCCGCCTCTCCGCCGTTCACGCCGCCGGCGCATGCCAGCAGCCCGGTTTCCAGCCGATCCCGTAAGCCCCGCATACGTTCTGCCCCGCCGCCGCGCATCGCACACTCCGCCGCCGCCCCCAAACCAACGATGCCCGCGACATTCTCCGTGCCCGCCCGTCGCTGCCGTTCGTGCGCGCCACCGGCGGAGAGGGGCTCCAGGCGCGTGCTCCGGCGAACAAACAGTGCTCCAGTCCCTTGCGGCCCATGCATCTTATGCCCGGAAATACTCAGCAGCTGGCACCCAATTGAATCGACGTTGATGGGGATCTTCCCCGCGGCCTGCACTGCGTCCACATGAAAGCGGATCCCGGCTTCGCCGGCAATCCGGCCGATCTCCTCCACCGGCTGCAAAACGCCGGTCTCATTATTGGCCATCATCACGCTGATCAAGCTGGTATTTGGCCTCAGTGCCTTCCGCACATCTTCGGCGGCCAAAACCCCCTGACCGTCCACCGGCAGGAACTCTACGTCGACCCCGCGCTCGCCCAATCGTTCAACCGCATGCAGCACCGCATGGTGTTCCACGGCGCTGGTGACTACATGGTCCCCCGTCCGGACCGAGCCAAACACGGCCAGGTTGTCGCTCTCCGTGCCACCGCTCGTAAACACGATCTCGGAAGGACGGCACCCCAGGAACTGGGCCACACTGCCGCGTGCGCGCTCGACAGCAGAACGCGCCTGTTGGCCTTCCTGGTGAATCGACGAAGCATTCCCGAACTGTTCCAGCAAAAACGGCCGCATCGTCTCCAGCACCTCAGGGAGCAGAGGCGTGGTAGCATTCGCGTCCATATAAATTCGCTGCATACCTCTATTCTACGGGAATCAGAATGTGCGAAGCGGCGCCCTTAACAACTCCGGCCGCCGAACCTGCTAGGCTTCTGTCTGCAAAACGCTCTTAGGAAAGGTCAACCATGAACATCAAGTCCTGTATCACTGCTGTTGCAACACTTGCCCTGACGACGTTATTCGCACCCGCCTTCGCCGCGACTGCAGACGTCCCCGTCCATCTTGCCGCCCCGCAGGCATCCCCGTCGCAGGTCTTCGGTAAGTTGATCAGCGACCAGGAAGAAGAGATCGTCGCTGTGGCAGAAGCCATGCCCGCCGACAAATACAACTTCGCCCCGACCAATGGCGAATTCAAAACAGTACGCACCTTCGGTCAGCAGCTCACCCACATCGCAGAAGCGCAGTACTACTTTTTCGGTGGGTTCGGTACCAAGCCAGCCATCGATCCGAAATCGCTCGACAAACTGACCAGCAAAGACGAAATCGTGAAAGCTGTCAAAGATTCCTTTGCCTTTGCCCATCAGGCGACGTTCAGCATGACACCGGAAAACGCATTTGAGGTAATAGAGGAACGGGACGGGACCAACACCCGAGCCAGCATTACCGCCTTCTCCATAGGTCACACCGAAAACCACTACGGGCAAATGATCGAGTACCTGCGCATGAACGGAATCATCCCGCCCGCCAGCCGCAAATAACCAATTTGAGGGTTTAGGCGCTATCCCTGCGACAACTGACGGGTGCCCCATGCGGCTACCGCGGGTAAAAGCATCTGTCCTTCCCGCGGTATCCGCTCTCATCCTTCGCGTTCTTGGCGAAGGGTGGGATACCGAGGCCTCCCCTGTAGCTTGTCGCGGACCCCAATCGGGCTTGCGTTGGCTAGTAAGTCCTTTGTTTCATGAAGGTGCTCAAATTTTTTAATTAATTATTTGAGCATCTTGGTACCTTTGCGGGCCGCTGCCTCCTTAGGTGCTCGTCATTTCCGGAAGCTGAGAAAGCCCGGCTCATATGGCAGCAGCTGCTTCCATTTGAGGTTTACGCTATAGATGCTATTCAAGGCGGGGTTTTACTACGCTCGGCAAAATTATTTTTTGACACAGCCTGTAGCCCGCCACGGCAGTGCCGGGTAGGCTAAGGTTTATGAAGCGAGTCCCAGAGGGACGACACATCCGCTGGCTTTAGCGCTGAGGGTTGCTTTTCGAGCGATTTGCAACTTTTGCAGCCTGTTTCGCCGCTCAGGAATTACCGCTTCTCGACCGCGACGTACTTCACCGGATAATCCGGGCCAATGTACTCCGCCCGTGGCCGAATCAACCGGTTATCATCCAGCTGTTCGATCACATGCGCAGCCCACCCGGAAATCCTGCTCACCGCAAAAATCGGCGTAAAGAGATCCAGGTCAATCCCCAGCATGGTGTAAGTCGAAGCCGAATAAAAATCCACATTCGCGTTCAGCTTCTTTTCCGCCAGCACATGCTTTTCAATCGCCCGCGACATCTTGAACCACTTGGCGTTCCCCGACGACTCGCCCAGCTCTTCAGACATTTTGCGCAAGTGGGTCGCTCGTGGATCCTCGGTGTGGTACACCCGATGGCCGAACCCTGAGATCTTCTTCTTCTGCGCCAGCAGCTTGGCCACATGATCCACCGGATCGACGCCCTCTTTGTCGATGGCAAAAAGCATCCGCATCACGGCTTCATTTGCCCCGCCGTGCAGCGGACCTTTAAGCGCGCCGATAGCCCCGGTGATTGCAGAATGAATATCCGAGAGGGTAGCCGCGATCACGCGCGCGGCAAAGGTCGAAGCATTCAGTTCATGATCGGCATGAAGAATCAGCGCGACGTCAAAGGTCTTGGTCGCCGTCGCTGAGGGCTTTTCCCCATTTAGCATCCACAAAAAGTTTGCTGCGTGGCTCAGCGATTTGTCCGGCCGCACCACGGTCTTACCTTTGCGCAGCCGGTCGTAGGCCGCCACCAGCATGGCAATCTGCGACGTCAGCCGAAAACTCTTGCTCACGTTGGCATCGTGCTCGTTGTCGCTCTCGTCGGGATCGTAAAAGCTCAGAGCCGAAACAGCCGTGCGCAGCACTTCCATTGGGGTCGCGCTGGACGGAAATGAGCGCAGCAGATCGATAATTTTAGGGTCCATTTGGCGAGCGTCGCTCAGCCGTTTGCTGAACTCATCCAGCTCCGCCCGGCTGGGAAGCCGGCCAAACCACAGAAGATACGTGCTCTCCTCGAACGTCGATTTCTCCGCCAACTCATGAATATCGATCCCTCGGTAGGCCAGTACCCCAGCATCGCCATCGATCCAGCAAATCCCCGAGTTAGCCGCAACGACTCCCGCAAGTCCCTTGCCCACCACCGCCGTAGACATTCTGATTGCTCCTCTTCTCTTGAGATGCCCCGAGGGGGATAGGCTGGTGTTCCAACGGCCAGTCTGTCTGTTTATAGCGCAGCGCTCTGAATCTTGTCACTTAGACGGAAGCGACCCCATGTGCGGACGCGGCTACACCATCAACTGCTTTTATGGTTCAGAGAGTCCCATTACGAAAGTGGGCCGTAACCCCCCACGATTGGGGAGTTGGCCGATGATAACCCCCCGGCAGCGATGACTTCCGCAGTCTCCACCCGTCCATTGTAGGATGGGGAAATACAAAGCGTTCCCAGTAGAAGAGAGGCAGATCGCATGAGCGACGAAAGCTTGGATATGGTCGAAAGATCCCACTCTGGGGTATTCATAGCCCTGGTTGGTTTTGCTGTACTGGCGTCCGCCGCCGGGTTGATTTGGAGCTACACGCTGGAAAACCGCCTGGAAAAATCCCAGGCTGCGCTGGTAAACGCCCAGCAGCAAAACGACAAACTGGCCGAAAGCCTCAATGAAACCAACGCCAAGCTGCGCGTGACCTCGGAAACCCTGGGTCAGAGCGTAGGCCTAACCCAGCGGCAGTTGGAAGCCCGTGCCAGCGAATTCCTCAAGCGCCAGCAGGCGGAAACCGCCCGGCTGGAGAAGGAGCAACAAGCCGCCCAGGCCGACACCCAGAAGCAGATCGGTGCCGTCTCGACCGACGTCAGCTCGGTTAAGACCGACGTCGGGGGGGTAAAGACAGACGTAGCTGCGACCAAGACAGAGCTAGCCAGCGCCGAAAGCCAATTGAAAAGGGTAACTGGCGATTTGGGTGTGACCAGCGGTCTGGTAGCGACCAATGGCAAGGAACTGGAGATCCTCAAGCACAAGGGTGATCGTAACTATTACGACTTGAACCTGACCAAGGGAGCCAAGCCGACCCCTATTTCCGGCATCAGCCTCTCGCTCAAGAAGGCTGACACCAAGCATTCGAAGTACACCCTGCTGGTGGAATCCGACGACAAGAAAATCGAGAAGAAAGACAAGAATCTTGATGAGCCGGTCCAGTTCTACACCGGCAAAGACAAGCTCCTCTACGAGTTGGTGATCAACACCATCAACAAGAACCAGGTAATAGGCTACCTGGCCACCCCAAAGAACGGCCCAGCCTCCGCCCAGCCCTAGAAGGGCAAGATGTTTCTCCTACAGCAACCGATCTTGAAGTGGGTGGCCCAGGTCTCGCTTTTGAGACCTGGGTGTTCCCTTGAAGACTCTTTTGCGGGTCGAGAAGTAAGGCCAACCTACTGCCGGGGAAGCAGCAATTCCAGATTCTTATGGTGCAGGAGCGTAACGACCACCTTGGCCGACTGCAGCGTGTCCCATTGTTCCTTGCTGATAGGGAAATTAAAAATACATAATCCCTGAACAGCTTGTCCGGGAGCTAACGTGATATCCCGATGGATCGCATCCGCGCGCAGGTAACTCAACGAAGGATAGGCCTGAAACACCCGGTCCATATCCTTATCCCCGGCGGTCGTATTCACCTGCTCTGACCCGTCTGGCAGCTTGATCGTCGACGAAACATCCTCCAGGAAAAGAGGAATGTCCGTCTGATTCCGAATCCTCACCTTAGCCAGGATCAACAACTGATCGTAGTACTCGCCCGAGCCTTGCATCCCTTCGCTGCCGCCCCCGCTATTAACCAGGGTATGCACCGGGTAAAGGTTCATCGTCAACACTTCTCCCGCGGCCACCGGCGGCCTTTGTCCCAGGTAGACATAGAGCCCGATGGCGATGACCATCACGATGGCGGCGATGACGACGGTTTTTATCGCAGCTTTAAATGGATGCGGCGGATCGACCTGCGCCAGATTCGGTCCGGGTCCGGAGAGTTCCGATAGATCAGCAGATTCGCTCACTTGGCTCACTGTCCTCGAATTTTAGCCCAATTAGCTACTGGGCATAAGTTACTAAAGAGGGCCGCCGATCTTGACGGGAGCACCCGGATATGGTCTTGACACCAAATTCGGGGATGAAAACGCTGTGTTGTAGAAAGGATTGTCCAGGATGACCCACAAAGTTCCTCTACACTAGTCTAGATAGCATGCGAATTCTGATTACCGGCAAGAATGGACAGGTAGGGACCGAGCTCTCCCGCCGGTATGAGTCGCGCGGAGACGTGGTCTTAACTGGCCGGGACGAATGCGATCTCAGCAGCGAAGGAAGCATTCGTGATGCGGTGCGGCACGTAAAGCCCACAGTCATCATCAACGCCGGTGCCTACACCGCTGTCGACCAGGCCGAAAAAGAACGTCCCCTTTGCTTCGCCATCAACGCCGCCGCTCCCCGAGTGCTGGCAGAGGAGGCGGCCCGGCTGGACGCTCTTCTCATCCACTACTCGACCGACTATGTCTTTGACGGAACCAAATCCGGCCCCTATGTGGAAAGCGACCCCATCCATCCTTTGAGCGTATACGGAGAATCGAAGGCCGCCGGGGAAGCGGCCATTGCTGAGACTGGGTGCAACTACCTGATTCTTCGCACCAGCTGGGTTTACGGGGCTCATGGCAAGAATTTTCTTCGGACCATGCTCCGCCTCGGTGCGGAACGCCCGGAGTTGCGCGTCGTAGACGACCAGGTCGGTGCTCCCACGTCAGCCGCTGCCATAGCCGAAGCCACTGCACGCCTGGTCGATTTTGCCCCGGACGCGCCTGGAATCTATCACATGACTGCCGCCGGCTCGACGTCCTGGTATGGCTTTGCCTGCGCGATTCTCAGCGCTGCCATGGGCTCGGCCAGCCCTCGAATGCAACCTATCCCTGGGTCGGACTATCCAACTCCTGCCAGGCGGCCTGCGAACTCAGTGCTCGCCAACCAGAAATTTGCCCGTACCTTTGGGTTTCAGCTGCCGTCATGGCAGCAGCAACTCGATCAGGTTCTTGCCGGAATGCCTGTGGCAACACAAACCAACGAGGTTAATCGATGAAGTCAGTAGCAACCGTGATTGCCGATGTGCTGCTCCTGGAACCGCGGGTTTTCGAAGACACCCGAGGCTCCTTTTTTGAAAGCTACAATGAACGGGTTTTGGCGGACCTCGGCATTTTCAGCCCCTTCGTTCAGGACAACCAGTCGTTTTCCCACAAAGACGTGGTCCGCGGCCTTCACTATCAGGTGAAGCAACCCCAGGGAAAGTTGATTCGCTGTTTGAGCGGAGAAATTTTCGACGTCGCCGTCGATCTTCGCCGTAACTCCCCCACCTTTTGCAAGTGGGTAGGAGAAACGCTGAGCGCCAGCAATCGCCGTATGCTATGGATTCCCCCGGGCTTTGCCCATGGCTTCATGGTCCTTTCCCAGGGTGCGGAAGTTCTCTATAAGGCCACTGATTTTTACGCTCCACAGCATGAGCGCACGATCCTGTGGAACGACCCCACTCTGCAGATCGAATGGCCACGCAGCAAGCAAGCCATTCTTTCCGTAAAAGATCTTGCGGGATCAACCCTGGAGCACGCCGCCGTCTACGAGCAACCCCTGAACCAACCCCGGAAAACGTCCCCCCAGGCCCTCACCCGGTAACCCACGCCGGGTGGACGGGGCCCATCTAGAAGCGAGACCTGGGCCACCCACTCAAAGCTTGGACGCAGTTTTGGCCCCGCCACCACTAAAAAAGCTCCTCCAACGCACGCGCTGTACTCCTCATCTCGTACCGCGCACGAAAGCAGGCCAGCCCGTTGGCAACCATGCGCTGCCGCTCATCCGGATGCATCCCCAGCAGCGCCGTCATCGACTGGTACGTCCCTTCGGCAGTATCCTCATTCACAATTCCAGCCTGATCCTGAACAATCTCCGGCCAGATATTCACCTTATCGGAGATAAGCACAGGCACCTCGCAAGCCAACGCTTCCACCACCGCCACCCCGAAGTTCTCCTGATGCGAAGGAAGCACAAACCCGTCGGCCGCATAGAACGCGCCCCATTTCAAGTCCCCGCTTAGCATCCCTGTCCAATGCACGCGGCGATCAATACCGAGCCGCTTTGCCTGGGCCTCCAGCTTCGGCTGCAGTCCCTCCTCATCGGGACCCGCCATCACCAGGTCTAACTCCGGATGCGTCGCTGCCAGCCGTCCCAGGGCTGCCAGCAGCAAATCGCAACCTTTCTTGGTGTGAATTCGCGAAAGAAAAAGAAAAAATCTGCGCGACCGCAAAGCCGGATACCGGCTGAGAAACACCTCCCGTTGCAGCCCACGATCCCCTACCGGCGCTGATGTTCCCAGAGAAGCCACCACCGCATGCCAACGTTGCGGCCAAAATGTTTTGGCTGCGGCATCGCGTTCCATCGCGGTAGTAAAGCAAACCGCTCTGGCATCTCGTAGCACGCGGTACTCCCGCGCCAGCCAATACACCTGCTTCTTCACGTGCTTCAGCGGAAAAGCCCGTTTGAAATACGGATCAAGCATGCCGTGAGGAAACACCACATAAGGCATTCGCCCATGAACCACGCGGTAACTCCCATAGCTATGCCACTGCCATAGCCCATGGACGACCAATCCATCGAATCGATCAAGATTTTCTTTGAGCCACGGCTGCAGCCGGGGCGAAAAACGATAGCTCCCTTCAGCCGGCCCCAGTGCGTGTACCGGAAAGCTCTGCCCCTTAACATAGGCCTCTTGAGGATCATCCAGGCAAACCAGCTCCACGGCGCCTGCGGCGCTCTCGGCAAGCTTGCGAATGCCCTCGGTTGTCCCTCCCGCCGCCGGCGAAAACGAATCCACTACATGCAGCAACCGCGGATGGGATTTTTGAGCCATGATCACAGTCAAGATATCAGCCGGCCCATGGCATAAAATGAATCCCAGGAGCACTCCTTCTTGAAACGAGCTTTGATCACCGGCATAACCGGTCAGGACGGCGCCTACCTCGCTGAGTTCCTTCTAAAAAAGGGGTATGAAGTGCACGGCATCAAGCGCCGCACTTCTTTGCTGAATACCAACCGTATCGACCACCTCTACGAAGATCCTCACCAGGAAAGGCGCCGCTTAGTGCTGCACTACGGCGACATGACCGATTCGTCCAGCCTCATCCACGTGGTCGAGAAGGTCCAGCCCGACGAAGTCTACAACCTCGCCGCCCAGAGTCACGTCCAGGTATCGTTTGAAGAACCCGAATACACCGCCAATTCCGATGCCTTAGGCACTCTCCGGCTGCTCGAAGCTATTCGCATTCTGTCCCTCACCCAGAAGGCGCGCTTCTACCAGGCCTCTACCTCCGAGATGTACGGCCTGGTGCAGCAGATACCGCAATCGGAGAAGACTCCCTTTTACCCTCGTTCGCCCTATGGATGCGCCAAACTCTACGCCCACTGGATCACCATCAACTACCGCGAATCCTACGGCCTGTATGCCTGCAACGGCATCATGTTCAATCACGAGTCGCCCATGCGAGGCGAGACCTTTGTTACCCGCAAAGTGACCCGCGCCATGGCCCGCATCAAGCTCGGCCTGCAGCAAAAACTCTACCTCGGCAACCTTGATTCCAAGCGCGACTGGGGGCATGCCCGCGATTACGTCGAGATGCAGTGGCTCATGTTGCAGCAGGCGCGCCCCACGGATTATGTGATCGCCACCGGAGTGCAATACAGCGTCCGCGAATTCGTCACCATGGCTGCGGCGTGTCTTGACATCCATCTCGACTGGACAGGGGAGGGAATTGCGGAGCAGGCCTACGACCAGCACGGCAACGCCATTGTCGCCGTCGATCCCCGTTACTTCCGGCCGGCGGAAGTGGCAACACTGTTGGGCGATTCCAGCAAAGCCCGAAAAGAGTTAGGCTGGTCTCCGCGGATTGATTTCCGCTCCCTGGTAGAGGAAATGGCCACCGAGGACTTGAAAGCCGCCGAACGGGACGCCCTGGTAACCCAGCACGGCTACGCCGCCTATAACTTCCACGAATCCTGACGGGAGGCAAACGTCATGAAGAAAGACAGCCTCATCTACGTTGCCGGGCACCGTGGTCTGGTGGGCTCGGCCATCTGCCGCAATTTACGCCGGCAGGGCTTTGAGCGGCTGCTGTTGCGATCGCGCGCCGAGCTGGACCTGACCAACGCGATTGCCGTGCGCAGCTTCTTCGAGCTGGAGCGTCCGGAATACGTGTTTCTCGCGGCAGCCAAAGTCGGCGGAATTCTCGCCAACAACACCTACCCGGCAGACTTCATCCGCGAAAACCTGATCATTGAAACCAACGTAATCGACGCCTGTTATCGCGCTGGAGTCGACCGGCTCTTGTTTCTCGGCTCCTCCTGCATCTACCCCAAGCTTTGCCCGCAACCGATCAAGGAGGAGTATCTGCTCACCGGCCCCTTGGAGCCCACCAACAGCCCCTATGCGGTAGCCAAGATCGCAGGTATCGAGATGTGCTCGTCCTACAACCGCCAATACAACACCAAATATCTCGCCGCCATGCCCGCCAATCTCTACGGTCCGGGCGACAACTTCGATCCCCAGAACTCACACGTGCTGGCCGCGTTGATCCGCAAGGTGGCGGAAGCCAAGGCCGCGGGCCGAAAGCAAATCGAAGTGTGGGGAACAGGCACACCGCGTCGCGAGCTCCTCTTCAGCGAAGACCTGGCCGAAGCCTGTGTCTTCCTCATGAACCTCGACGAAACCCGCTATTCGTCACTGCTTGAGGGCGTGCCCCTCATCAACATCGGCACCGGGACGGACGTCACCATACGCGAGCTAGCCGTGCAAGTCTGCGAAGCCCTGGGCTTCCAGGGCGAGCTGCGATTCGACACCACCCGTCCGGATGGAACCCCGCAAAAACTGCTCGATGTAACCCGCATCCAAAGGCTCGGCTGGCATTCGACCACCACCCTGGCCGAAGGAATAGCCCTGACCTACGAGGCGTTCAAGGAAAAAACAGAGCAACCTGCTCTGCCTTAGGCGGCGGGGTCAACGCGCTGACGACAACGAGACAAAGCAGAGCAGCAATCAAAGCCGGAAAGATCGCATCCCGCTGTGCGAGCAAAGCCGGCAAGTGCCCCTTTGCTGTATCCCAGAAAAACGTAACCAGCGTGCCGGCAGCGATCGCGCTCACCGCCCCCATCGCATTCGCCCGCCGGCTATAGAACGCCGCCAGGATCACCGGAGTAAGCGCGGCCGAATAAATGGTGTAAGCATAGAGAGTCTTAGCCAGGACCGAGTGCGTATTCAAAGCCTGATAAAGCGCCCAGATGCCCAGCAAAACGACAACGAGCCGGGAAACAATAAGCACCCGCTTGTTCGAAGCTCCAGGTGCAATGTAGCGAGTGAAAACATCGTTGACCAGGTTCGTCGACGGCGAAAAAAGATAATTGTTTGCCGTGGAGATAATCTTGGCGAACACTGCGCCCATCAGCAGCGCCCCCAACCAGGCCGGCAATCCATGCAATGCGGTATAAGCGATGATCTCTCGCGGGCGTTGATGAACCTCGCCGGTCGGAAACAGCACCGACCCAAAAACCGCAAGTGCCACAATGACAGTTTCGAGAATGATGGTGCCAATAATCCATCCTACGACAGCATTGCGCGCGTCCTTCTCTGACTTCGCCGAAAAGAACTTTTGATACATCGACTGGTTGCCCAGCATCAGCAGCATGGTCGGCAGAAACAGTTCCAATGCCTGTACCAGGCTGAAATCACCCAATATCTGGAAGTGTGTGACAGGCAGAGCCTGGGTAACCGCGCCCCATCCGCCGGCTGCGTGCAGCACGAAAGGTAGTGAAAGCACCAGGGTCACTGTCGCCAGCAATCCGATCACCACGTCCATGTAGGCCACGGACGCCATTCCGGCGATCGCTGTGAACGCGATCACAAAGACCGCAATCATGTACTTGCCCAGGTCCGCGGTGATGATCGTAGGGAAGATCAGGTGCAGAATATCTCCGCCGCCGATCAGTTGATAGCTGGTGATCGCGGTATATGCAAACAGAATGGCGATGACGCCCAGGACCCGAGCCGTCTGGTTATAGCGCGCCTCAAGCAGGTCGGGGATAGTGAACTGGGCAAACTTCCGTGCCCTGGGCGCGATGAAATAAATCAGCAGCAATCCGGCCCATCCGCCGCCTGCCTGCCACAGCGCAGCAAACCCGTGGTTGTACGCATTCTCCGCCCCGCCCAGCAGTGATCCCGAACCGATCCACGACGACAGCAAAGTAAAAACCAGAACAAACGCCGGCAGGGAGCGCCCTGCGACCAGGTAATCCGCCTTGGTTTTGGTCTTATTCAGCCGTGAAAGCGAAACCGTAAGCAGCGAAAGAACGATAACGCCGAGCACTCCGGCATACAAAGCATGGTTGGGCATGTTTTCTGAGTGTAAGGCAAGGGGCACTCACGCCTCTATCCCCGCCACAAAAGCGGGATACCACGGGTTCCCCTCAAGCCTCTCGCGGTCTCCACAACTTCACAGGGTGCCCCTCGCACCAGCGTACGTGGGCCGAAAACGACGGGCGAAGCCCACCATAGCTTTTCGTTCCAGACTCTACCCATTGTTCATTAGGAACGATTTTCAGGAGACGATTTTGTCGAGGATCAGACCGTAAAGTGTTCCCGTAACCTCTGCTGCAATTCCGCAGCGGAGCGGCCGGCAATGCGGATCACTTTGTTACGCGACCGCTCTCCCGCCACCACCTGCACCGCAGCTCGTGGCACAGAAAACACCTCAGCAAAGAATTCCGTGAGCGCAACATTCGCCCGGCCCTCGACCGGCGGCGCCGAAAGCGAAAGCTTCAGCGTGTCGCCGATCGTGCCGGTAATCGCCGTACGCCCAGCCCGAGGATGAACCCGCACCGGAAACGTCGCGCCCAGAGGATGGTCACTCACCGCAATCACTTGGGATAAATCCGAGGTCCAAACAGCGCCGTGCCGATCCGCACCTGGGTAGCCCCTTCGGCGATCGCAACCGGGAAATCATGGGACATACCCATCGAAAGCTCGGCAAAGGAAAGCCGCGGATGCGCCGCTGCCAACCGATCCCGCAGGCCCCGCAACTGCGCGAAATAAGGCCGCACCGCAGAAAGATCCTCCAGATACGGAGGCACCGTCATCAGCCCACGAAGCTCCAGCGCAGCCAGATCCGGCAGCCGATCCAGCAACAACCTAAGTTCCGCAGAATCCGGCTCCAAACCTGCCTTCGATTCTTCCGGACTCAACTTAATCTCGATCATCACCGCCAGCCGCCGTCCCAGCTTCGTCGCGGCCTGATTAAGCCGCTCCGCCAGCGAAACCGAGTCAAGCGTATCCACAGAGGCAAACAGCTCCGCCGCCCGCGCCGCCTTATTCGATTGCAAATGCCCAATCAGGTGGAACTCCGCCGAGCTCTCCCCCAGCAGCGTCCGCTTCTGCTGAAATTCCTGCACCTTGTTTTCCCCAAAGAGCCGGATCCCAAGACCCTCCGCGGCAACAATCGCCGCAGCCGGATGCATCTTCGACACCGCCATCAGCGCCACTTCACCCCGTGGACGCCCCGCCTCCCGGCACGCCGCAGCCATCTGCGCTTCGATGCGCTCGAAGTTTTCAGCCAGAATCTCCGTCACTGAATCCTGCTCAATGACCGTGCTCTTCAAGGTATTTCTCTACCTCGAGCGCGGCTGCGCATCCCGAGCCGGCAGCCGTAATCGCCTGCCGATAACGCCGGTCCTGCACGTCTCCGCAGGCAAACACCCCAGCCACCTTGGTAAACACCTGGTCTGTGGTGCGAATGTATCCGTCATCATCCAGGTCGATCTGACCGCGAAACATCTTGGCATTCGGATCATGACCAATCCCCAGAAACATCGCGCTGACCGGCAGAGTCGACTCGTCATTATTCAGCGTGTTCCGCAAACGCAAACCGCTTACTTCCTTCTGCTCCACCCCCATCACTTCCAGCACCGCGGTGTTGGTAAGAAACTTGATCTTGTCGTGAGCCATCGCCCGTTCCAACATAATGTGCGAAGAGCGGAACTGCTCTCGCCGATGAATCAGCGTAACCTTGGTAGCAAAGCGAGTGAGGAACAGCGCCTCCTCCATCGCCGAGTCGCCGCCGCCCACCACCGCGATCTCCTTGCCGGAAAAAAAGAACCCGTCGCACGTAGCGCACGAGCTAACCCCGTGCCCAATCAGGGCCTGTTCGCTGGGCAGCCCCAACCAGCGCGCAGAAGCGCCGCTGGCAATAATCAGCGTCCGCGTATGCACTGTTTCTTTTCCCAGGTTCAAGCTGAAAGGCCGCTTCGACAGGTCAACCGAAGCCAGGTGACCCATCTGAATCTCCGCTCCAAAACGAGTCGCCTGCAACTTCATTCTCTCGATCAGCTCGGGGCCCTGGATGCCCTCCGGCCAACCGGGAAAATTCTCCACCAGGGTAGTGATCGAAAGCTGTCCACCCGGCTCATGACCCTCCAGCACCAGCGGTTTAAGGTTGGCGCGGGCGGCATAAATGGCAGCGGTAAGACCGGCGCAGCCGGTGCCGAGGATAACGGTATCGCGTACGTTGTCAGACATAGAGGTTGAGTCTTAGATTCTACGCGGCTCGCGAACGATGCGAGCGAGCCTGCCGAAGTAAGATGGCGGCATGGCAAACCTGACATTGATCTACGGCATGAGACTGCTTCCCTCCGAGGAGGCAATTGAGGTGGGCGACGCTGTGGTGACGCTCAAAAACGGCAAGCAGGCACACGTGACGATGCACGTGCTCGAGGGCAGCAGGGAACAGATCGAGAACCAGTTGCGCCAGAGCATCGAAGCCTTCTTCGACTTCTACCCCGAGATCTAGCGGATCCTTTTGCCTTCCCTCTGTATCTTAAAGAGGGAGGATGACCGAATGGCAGAGATCCCTGCAGTGAAATCTGTGCGCCCCCGGGTGGTGGTCGTCGGCGGCGGTTTCGCGGGCTTGAGCGCGGGCATGGCGTTGGCGGACATGGCGGTGGACGTGACGCTGATCGATCGCCGCAATCATCACACCTTCCAGCCCCTTCTCTACCAGGTTGCGCTCGCGGTTCTTTCCCCGGCAGACATTGCCCAGCCCATTCGCCACATCTTTTCCAAGGACAGAAATATCGAAGTCCTGATGGACGAGGTCGAAGAAATCAATTGCGACCAGAACCGGGTGGATTTGCGTAGCGGCGCAGAGATCGAATACGACTACCTCATCCTGGCTACGGGTGCGACCCACTCTTACTTCGGCAAGGATCAATGGGCACAATGGGCCCCGGGCCTAAAAACAGTGGAGGATGCGACCGAAATCCGCCGCCGCGTCCTGCTTGCCTTTGAATTGGCGGAACGCGAGATGGTAGAAACCGGAGCCCATCCAGAACTTAACTTCGTCATCATTGGAGGAGGGCCCACCGGGGTCGAATTAGCGGGCGCCATCAGCGACATCTCAAAGCTCTACATGCGCAACGATTTCCGTCACATCGATCCCGCCCGGGCACGCGTCATCATCATCGAGGGGTCACCCCGCATCCTGGCCGCTTACCCGGAAGATCTGTCGAAAAAGGCGGCCGAGCAGCTGGCTGGCCTGGGTGTCGAAGTACATGCCGGGCAGGCCGTGACGGACGTGCAGCCTGGCTACGTCATCGTCGGAGGCAAACGGATCAACGCCGTAGTAACGTTATGGGCCGCCGGGGTGCAAGCCTCACCCCTGGCCAAAATGCTGGGCACCCCCACCGACAAGCGTGGCTGCGCCATCGTCGACTCGCACCTGAACCCGCCCGGTCATTCCAACATCTTCGTGTGCGGCGATCTGGCCCACGTGGAAGAAAACGGCCGTCAGGTCCCGGGAGTAGCCCAACCGGCGATGCAGATGGGCCGCCACGCAGCCAAAATGATCGGCCAGGACATGGCCGGCAAACCGCGCACTGACTTCCATTATTTCGATAAAGGAGACATGGCCACCATTGGCCGGCATGCTGCCGTAGCTAACGTGCGCTGGCCCTTCAAGGCTCACTGGTCAGGAACCCTGGCTTGGCTCTCCTGGGTATCCGTCCACCTGTTCTTCCTGGTGGGCTTTCGCAACCGGGTGTCCGTCTTTCTTTCCTGGGCGTGGACTTATCTGACCTTCAACCGCGGCGCTCGCCTTATCACCGGCAGCCCGTTGCTACCCGGCTGGGGATCCCAGGACGGCATTCGTCCGCAGGTCTCTCGCCCCCCAATGGACACCACCTCACCGTTCGTAGGTGTCCATCAGGAAGCAGAAAAAGCCGCAGCCAAATAAGGCTAAGCAGGTACAGGTTGACTGCTATTCACGTTCACGTGGGTGAGCCATCCAAAGCGATCCGGCCGCAACCCGTGAGCGATCCCCAGGAACTCCTCGGAAATCTGCTTGGTCACCGGACCAACCAACCCATCGGCAATCTGGATCCGGTCGACCGAGCGAATGGAGTGGACCTCCGCCGCCGTGCCGGTGAAGAAGGCCTCATCCGCGATATACAGCAGCTCACGAGGCATAGCCTGTTCGACCACCGGGATACCCAGATGCCGTGCAATCGTCAGCACCGAATCGCGCGTAATTCCTGAAAGCACGGAATTCGCCAGCGGCGTGGTATACATCACCCCATTCCGCACCACAAACAGATTCTCCCCTGAGCCTTCGGAAAGATTCCCAAACACATCGAGCGCAATCCCTTCCGAGAAGCCGTTGCTATCGGCCTCCATGCGGATCAGCTGCGAGTTCAGATAATTCCCTCCAGCCTTAGCCAGTGCAGGAAGCGTATTGGGAGCCATCCGGTTCCAAGAAGAAATGCACACATCCGCGCCATCATCCCCCGGGACATATTTACCCCAGGAGTAGTTGGCAATAAAAACCTCAATAGGGGTGCCCTTGGGGCTCACGCCCATCTCGCCATAACCGCGCAGCGCAATCGGGCGGATGTAGCAGGGGGCGATCCCATTGCTCTCGACCAGGCCTACTACCGCGCTCGACAGCTGTTCGAGCGAGTAGGGAAGCGGCATGCGATAAATCTTTGCGGAATCCAGCAGTCGCTGCATATGTTCGGGCAGCCGGAAGATGGCTGCTCCCTGGGGCTGTGCGTAGCAGCGAATCCCTTCAAAAACCGATGAGCCATAGTGCACGACATGACTCATCACATGGATCTGGGCCTTGTCCCACGGAACTAGATTTCCGTTGTGCCAGATCTTGGCGGTGGGCTGGATAGGCATCGAAAAAACTCCTTAACTGAAGCATCGATTATAACTGGATTGCATGCATGGCCCGGCGAGCATCGCGATCAACACGTTGCATTCGAACTACGTGCGCTTCTCCGTGCTGGCTGTTTCCTCGATCTTCTTTCTCGTCGATCCCTTCGCCGCGATTCCCGCCTTCCTGGCCATCACTGCAGGATCGGATCAGAAGCGTCAGAAGCGCATGGCGCGCAAGGGAGCCATCACCTGCCTCATCGTTCTCGTGACCTTCGCGCTTGCCGGAAAACTCATCTTCCGCATGTTCGGCATCACCCTGCCCGCCTTTGAAATTGCCGGCGGAGTCATCCTTCTCCTCATCGGCATCGACATGATCGAAGCCCGCCGCTCCCCCACTCAGGAGTCGAGCGACGAGACCGCCGAAGCCGCCTCGAAAGAGGACGCCGGCATCGTCCCGTTAGGCATCCCAATGCTGGCCGGGCCCGGAGCAATTTCAAGCGTCATGATCCTGGTAGGCCAAGCCCTGAAGCCCTGGGAGCTGGGAGTAGTTCTGGGCGCGATCACGCTCACTGCCGCCCTGAGCTACATGATCCTGAGCGGAGCGAACCGGGTCCGGGGCTGGATGGGCGAATCCGGCATCCGCATCCTGGTCCGCATCATGGGCCTGTTACTGGTGGCCCTGGCCGTCCAATTCTTCATCAACGGCCTGACCGATCTAGGCGTAATCGCCAAATCCGAATAGCCACCAGCCTCGGAAGCGCCCCAATAATTTCCTACTTCGCGGCACCTGCCAGCACCACGGGTGCGGTTTCCCGTAAAGGAAACCGCATGAAGATGATCAACGCCACTAGTCTCGACAGGAAATCGGGGGAGCGTAGTGGAGAGATCTCTGTGTGGATGCTCTGTCGTGGAGATGTTTACCGCTCCTGGCCCGCAAGGAAATGACGGGTGCCCCATCCTTCGCGCTTTTTGCGAAGGGTGGGATACCACCGCTCTCCCCCTAAAACTCTCCCTTTTCCACCACCAAACCCCCTTTTCAACACCCCACCCCCTTGCACTCCACCCATCGACTTGCTACTCTCACAGAGGTCGTTGAACCAACCAAGACAGTCCAAGCGGCATCTTGCACGATTCACGGAAATGTAGTAGTCTTAAAAAGTTGCAGTAAGCAGTGGTCACGGTAAAGCTTCGCGGTAGGGCATAAACAAACCCACCCAGCAGTAGATGAGCGAAGCAGAAGTTGTTCGACGGGCGAATTCAGCCCATATCGACTACCTGAACAGGCACAAGCTTTAAAGTCCGGCCTCAACCGCCGGGCACTTGAGCGTTCGGGAAAATCGGTAGCGAAGGTAAGACCTTCCAGACGAGCAATCCATTGCAAGGCGAGGGAAAAATCCCCTCCTGGGCAAAATGCCCACCAAAACGCCATGTGCGGTTTGCGCCGATCTTTCAAATTTTGTGCTGTTTGTAGCGCCGAGCAAGACGGAAAAATAATCCGTTGACAAGCTCCCGAAATATCTATACTTTCGGTAAATGCGCTTAAAACAGCGCAGCAAGTTCGAGGACACGCAGCTAAGCTGCGGATTCCTTGATCCAAGCGGCCCGCTCAGGCGGTCACCGGCTACGGATCTTTGACAATCAGGTAGAACATGCCAGTCGTGAGAATACGATGAAGTTTTAGGTTTGACTATTCTCACAATGTAATGTCTTGAGCGGAATTTCGAGTCCGCCAAGACTCGATTGCTCATCCCGGACCTCCGTCCTGGGATCGAGTCAATCGCTAGGTTTCAAACGAGAGTTTGATCCTGGCTCAGAATCAACGCTGGCGGCGTGCCTAACACATGCAAGTCGAACGAGAAAGTGGAGCAATCCATGAGTAAAGTGGCGCACGGGTGAGTAACACGTGACTAACCTACCCTTGAGTGGGGGATAACCTAGGGAAACCTGGGCTAATACCGCATAATACCTTCGGGTCAAAGGAGCAATTCGCTTAAGGAGGGGGTCGCGGCCGATTAGTTAGTTGGCGGGGTAATGGCCCACCAAGACTGTGATCGGTATCCGGCCTGAGAGGGCGCACGGACACACTGGAACTGAAACACGGTCCAGACTCCTACGGGAGGCAGCAGTGGGGAATTTTGCGCAATGGGGGAAACCCTGACGCAGCAACGCCGCGTGGAGGATGAAGTCCCTTGGGACGTAAACTCCTTTCGATCGGGACGATTATGACGGTACCGAGAGAAGAAGCCCCGGCTAACTTCGTGCCAGCAGCCGCGGTAATACGAGGGGGGCGAGCGTTGTTCGGAATTATTGGGCGTAAAGGGTGCGTAGGCGGTTTGGTAAGTCTTGTGTGAAATCTTCGGGCTCAACTCGAAGTCTGCATGAGAAACTGCCGGGCTTGAGTGTGGGAGAGGTGAGTGGAATTCCCGGTGTAGCGGTGAAATGCGTAGATATCGGGAGGAACACCTGTGGCGAAAGCGGCTCACTGGACCACAACTGACGCTGAGGCACGAAAGCTAGGGGAGCAAACAGGATTAGATACCCTGGTAGTCCTAGCCCTAAACGATGATCGCTTGGTGTGACGGGTACCCAATCCCGCCGTGCCGAAGCTAACGCGTTAAGCGATCCGCCTGGGGAGTACGGTCGCAAGGCTGAAACTCAAAGGAATTGACGGGGGCCCGCACAAGCGGTGGAGCATGTGGTTTAATTCGACGCAACGCGAAGAACCTTACCTGGGCTCGAAATGGAGTGGACCGGAGTAGAAATATTCCTTCCCCGCAAGGGGCCGCTCTATAGGTGCTGCATGGCTGTCGTCAGCTCGTGTCGTGAGATGTTGGGTTAAGTCCCGCAACGAGCGCAACCCTTATTACCAGTTGCCATCATTAAGTTGGGCACTCAGGTGAGACCGCCTCGGATAACGGGGAGGAAGGCGGGGATGACGTCAAGTCCTCATGGCCTTTATGTCCAGGGCTACACACGTGCTACAATGGCCGGTACAAACCGTCGCAAACCCGTGAGGGGGAGCTAATCGGAAAAAGCCGGCCTCAGTTCGGATTGTAGTCTGCAACTCGACTACATGAAGCTGGAATCGCTAGTAATCGCGGATCAGAACGCCGCGGTGAATACGTTCCCGGGCCTTGTACACACCGCCCGTCACATCACGAAAGTGGGTTGTACTAGAAGTCGGTGAGCCAACCGCAAGGGGGCAGCCGCCCAAGGTGTGATTCATGATTGGGGTGAAGTCGTAACAAGGTAGCCGTAGGAGAACCTGCGGCTGGATCACCTCCTTTCTAAGAGAGAACGTCATGGCACTCATCCGCTTCCGCGATGGCGGACCTAGGCTGCTGCCGGAGCAGTAGGCGCGTATGAGAGGTTCCATGTACTCCTGAACTTGAAAGTTCAGGAACCGGTCAAGCCTTCTCTTTCTTGTTTAAATTTCCACGATGGTCAAGAGCGGCGTAGCTGCTCAGCATGTTCACCTGGTCCTCGAAACTTTTCGAGTTATGAGACACTGGCGAAACCAGCGGGCCTGTAGCTCAGTTGGTTAGAGCGCACCCCTGATAAGGGTGAGGTCGGTAGTTCGAATCTACCCAGGCCCACCACTATAGAGTTAAGGGGCTGTAGCTCAGCTGGGAGAGCACCTGCTTTGCAAGCAGGGGGTCACCGGTTCGATCCCGGTCAGCTCCACCAAATCTCTTCCGTCACGATCTGGCAAATCCGGGTTCTGTACGAATCGTCCTGGACAAATGCAAAATTTGTCACGGCACTGCGACCTGTGATCCGCGAAGCGCTGAGTGCGAAGGGATCTGCAGTTCAGGCGTCTCGGCTACTCAACGAAACTCGAACTGTTCAAAGATGAGCATCCTTTACGGGCTCTGACCTTTGAGCAGCGCTGACGCAAGGTCGCAAGCTGTTCGAACCCACCCCAGGGTGGGCACCGGATTAACCTCCGGTGCAACTGGATGTTTGACAACGAAATCGATTGGGTAAGAAAAATTACAAGGCTGAGCAGGCCTTTCCCCAAAAGACGCCATGAAGAGCAGTAGCGCAAGTTCATGGGCAAGGGAAGGCGTGTTTAGTTGAGTGTCTTTAGGATAATTAGCGAATGGACTTACTTGCCCGAAAGGGAAGTAACCCAAACGCAGGCGAATCAGAGACTAATTCGATTTAGCTCTTAGCCCGGTATCGCAGGTTGCAAGTTAATCTGACTGCTGCGCGAGAGTTAATTCTATGGTCAAGCTACTAAGGGCGCACGGTGGATGCCTTGGCAGAAACAGGCGATGAAGGACGTGGCAAGCTGCGATAAGCTTCGGGAAGCCGCACACAGGCGTTGATCCGGAGATTTCCGAATGGGGAAACCCACTACGGCAAAACCGTAGTACATCCTGCTGAATACATAGGCAGGCATGAGCGAACTCAGGGAAGTGAACCATCTCAGTACCTGAAGGAAAAGAAAGAAACCTCGATTCCGAGAGTAGTGGCGAGCGAAATCGGAATAGCCCAAACCCGTTGCATTTCGGTGTGATGGGGGTTGTAGGGTCCGCAACAGTAGAGTTACCAATCTGGTGGTTAGTCGAATCCTCTGGAAAGTGGATCCATAGAGCGTGACAGGCGCGTAGACGAAAATCATCCAGACTCGAAGCGGATACCTGAGTAAGGCGGGGCACGTGAAACCCTGCTTGAATCTACGGGGACCATCCCGTAAGGCTAAATACTCGTTTCTGACCGATAGTGAACCAGTACCGTGAGGGAAAGGCGAAAAGAACCCCTGCGAGGGGAGTGAAAAGTACCTGAAACCGTGTGCCTACAAGCAGTGGGAGGACTATGCCCGCAAGGGAATGTCTGACCGCGTGCCTATTGCATAATGAGCCGGCTAGTTATTCTTGTCAGCAAGGTTAAGCGAAAGCGAGCCGTAGCGAAAGCGAGTCTGAATAGGGCGATTCAGTTGGCAGGAATAGACGCGAAGCGGGATGATCTACCCTTGGCCAGGTTGAAGGTGGGGTAACACCCACTGGAGGACCGAACCGGTGTTTGTTGAAAAAAGCTCGGATGAGCTGAGGGTAGGGGTGAAAGGCTAATCAAATTCCGTGATAGCTCGTTCTCTCCGAAATAGCTTTAGGGCTAGCCTCGGATGATTTGCATTGGTGGTAGAGAACTGGATGGACTAGGGGGCTTTCCGGCTTACTGAATCCAATCAAACTTCGAATGCCAATGACAACCAGTCCGGGAGTCAGACGATGGGGGCTAAGCTTCATCGTCGAGAGGGAAACAGCCCAGACCGCCTGCTAAGGTCCCCAAGTTACAGTTAAGTGGGAAAGGAAGTCGGAACGCTCAGACAGCCAGGAGGTTGGCTTAGAAGCAGCCATCCTTTAAAGAAAGCGTAATAGCTCACTGGTCAAGCGGTCCGGTGCCGACAATATAACGGGGCTAAAACTGTACACCGAAGCAGCGGATGCACACCTATGGTGTGCGTGGTAGGAGAGCATTCTCAACCGCAGCGAAGTCAGACTGAGAAGACAGATGGAGCGTTGAGAAGAGACCCTGCCGGCATAAGTAGCGATAACGGACGTGAGAACCGTCCGCGCCGAAAGTCTAAGGTTTCCTGAGGAAGGTTAATCCGCTCAGGGTTAGGCGGTCCCTAAGGTGAGGCCGAAAGGCGTAGCTGATGGACATCCGGTTAATATTCCGGACCTCCCAATATCTCGTTTGACGATGGGGAGACGCAGAAGGATAAGCAGGGCCTCCTATGGCTATGGGGCTTGATGCGCGTAAGCTGGTTCACCCAGGCAAATCCAGGTGAGCTTAACAGTGAGGCGCAAAACATTAGGGCGTATGCCTGAAAGCTGCCGATTCCACGCTGCCAAGAAAATCCTCTAAGGAGAGAAATTGGGAACCGTACCACAAACCGACACAGGTAGACGAGGAGAATATCCAAAGGCGCTCGAGTGAAAGCTTGTTAAGGAACTCGGCAAATTAGCTCCGTAACTTCGGGAGAAGGAGCGCCCCGGTAGAGTGCAAGCTCGAGGGGGCCGCAGTGAAACGCGTACGGCGACTGTTTAACAAAAACACAGGTCTCTGCTAAGTCGAAAACGACGTATAGGGGCTGACGCCTGCCCGGTGCCGGAAGGTTAAAAGGAGAGGTTAGCCGCAAGGCGAAGCTTTGAATTGAAGCCCCGGTGAACGGCGGCCGTAACTATAACGGTCCTAAGGTAGCGAAATTCCTTGTCGGGTAAGTTCCGACCTGCACGAATGGCGTAACGATCGTACGACTGTCTTAACGAGTTGCTCGGCGAACTTGTAGTACCGGTGAAGATGCCGGTTACCCGCAGCTAGACGGAAAGACCCCGTGCACCTTTACTACACTTTTACTATGAATTATGGCTCTTGCTGCGCAGGATAGGTGGGAGGCTTTGATGCCAGGTTCTCGGACTTGGTGGAGCCAACGGTGAGATACCACCCTGCGAGTGCTGTGATTCTAACCTCCTCCCGTGATCCGGGAGAGGGACATAGTAAGACGGGTAGTTTGACTGGGGCGGTCGCCTCCTAAATTGTAACGGAGGCGCGCGAAGCTACACTCAGGCTGTTTGGAAATCAGCCGTCGAGTGCAAAGGCATAAGTGTGGTTAACTGTAAGACCTACAAGTCGAGCAGATGCGAAAGCAGGCCTTAGTGATCCGGTGGTTCTGTATGGAAGGGCCATCGCTCAACGGATAAAAGGTACGCCGGGGATAACAGGCTGATCGGAGCCAAGAGTTCATATCGACGCTCCGGTTTGGCACCTCGATGTCGGCTCATCGCATCCTGGAGCTGTAGAAGGTTCCAAGGGTTAGGCTGTTCGCCTATTAAAGCGGTACGTGAGCTGGGTTCAGAACGTCGCGAGACAGTTCGGTCCCTATCTGCTGTGGGCGTAGGAGATTTGCGGGGGGCTGTCCTTAGTACGAGAGGACCGGGATGGACGAACCTCTTGTGTTCCAGTTGTCCTGCCAAGGGCACGGCTGGGTAGCGAAGTTCGGTTGTGATAACCGCTGAATGCATATAAGCGGGAAGCACGCCCCAAGATGAGATCTCCCAACCCAAAAGGGTCAAGAAGGGTCCAGGAAGACCACCTGGTTGATAGGCTGGAGGTGGAAGCGCAGTAATGCGTGTAGCTTACCAGTACTAATCGCCCGTTCGGCTTGTCCATAGAATTAACTCTGCGCAGTATCAGAGAGACATTCAACAAGCCTTGAAATTGATCCAGGAAAACCCATTCAATCAAATCGCTTTGTATCAGGGCACGACTTTAGTCGGGCCGTAAACAGGCGACCACCTCAAGGGCTTTAGCCCCTGAGGGCACTGAATGAAGTTCCTGAAATACTTCACTCACAGAGTGAAGAGATCTAGCCCAATCGGTTTCGTTGTGAAAAATCAGGTTGCATGGCGCCAGTTTGCCGCGCGAGCATCTCAGGAAAACTAGCCTGAACTCGTCGCGACTGCGGGGGAGACCCTCCGCCAAGCGCCCCAAAAGCTCAAAGGTGTGTTTTTACAGCTCGGTTAAGGTTGTCGGAGCACACGCAGGAAGTAAACAGATCCTGCAGCACACCTAGATTTGCCGGTGACTATACCGCGAGGGTCACACCCGTTCCCATCCCGAACACGGAAGTTAAGCCTCGCTGGGCCGATGGTACTGCACGCGTAAGTGTGTGGGAGCGTAGGTGATTGCCGGCATTAACTAAAAGCCCGCCAGGGGAAACTTTGGCGGGCTTTTCTATTT